>NZ_JBXART010000011.1:0-513 GCF_058808495.1 Alcaligenes sp. GW821-FHT11D07 | reverse complement strand
TCGGTGTCTACGCCGTAGCCACGGTCGGCTTCAGCCGAAGCAGGGTTACCTGCGGCGTCTTCTGTTTCAACCTTGGCGTGAACGTTCGAATCAGCAGCCAGTTCAGCACCGGGAACATCCACGTTCCAGGTCTTGCCATCGGCATTAACAGTCGTTGTGTAGTCCTTACCGTTGACCGTTACGGTCACAGTATCGCCAGCCTTGACGTCTTCACCAACCGTACCGGTGATGGTCACATCGCTTTCCGATTCAGCTTTGTTGATCACATCATCGCCCGCAATCGTGTCGATGGTGATCGCCGCTTCGGGCAGATCGGTATCCACACCGTAGCCGCGGTCGGCTTCAGCCGAAGCAGGGTTACCAGCGGCGTCTTCGGTCTCGACCTTGGCGTGTACGTTCGAATCAGCAGCCAGCTCAGCACCGGGAACGTCCACGTTCCAGGTCTTGCCATCGGCGTTAACGGTGGTCGTGTAGTCCTTACCGTTGACCGTTACGGTCACGGTATCGCCGGCC
>NZ_JBXART010000010.1:0-566 GCF_058808495.1 Alcaligenes sp. GW821-FHT11D07 | reverse complement strand
GACGTCAAGGCCGGCGATACCGTGACCGTGACGGTCAATGGTAAGGATTACACGACCACCGTTAACGCCGATGGCAAAACTTGGAACGTGGACGTTCCTGGTGCTGAGCTGGCTGCAGATTCGAACGTGCACGCCAAGGTCGAGACCGAAGACGCGGCTGGTAACCCAGCCAGCGCTGAAGCTGACCGTGGCTACGGTGTTGACACCGAGTTGCCAGAAGCAGCGATCACCATCGACACGATCGCTGGCGATGATGTGATCAACAAGGCTGAGTCCGAGTCTGACGTGACCATTACCGGTACGGTGGGCGAAGACGTCAAGGCTGGCGATACCGTGACCATAACGGTCAACGGTAAGGACTACACGACCACGGTTAACGCCGACGGCAAGACCTGGAACGTCGATGTTCCGGGCGCCGAATTGGCCAAAGACAGCAATGTTCACGCCAAGGTCGAGACCGAAGACGCAGCAGGTAACCCCGCTTCGGCTGAAGCTGACCGTGGCTACGGTGTGGATACCGATCTGCCCGAAGCCGCTATTACGATCGACACCATTGCGGGTGACGA
>NZ_JBXART010000009.1:0-623 GCF_058808495.1 Alcaligenes sp. GW821-FHT11D07 | reverse complement strand
AAGTTTGAACGGACTAAACCGCACGTCAACGTCGGTACTATCGGTCACGTTGACCACGGTAAAACCACTCTGACCGCTGCAATCTGCACGGTTCTGTCCAAGGCATACGGCGGCGAAGCGCGCGATTACTCGCAAATCGACAACGCCCCTGAAGAAAAAGCACGTGGTATCACCATCAGCACCTCGCACGTTGAGTACGAGACGCCTAACCGTCACTACGCACACGTTGACTGCCCCGGCCACGCTGACTACGTCAAAAACATGATTACTGGTGCTGCCCAGATGGACGGCGCTATCTTGGTTTGCTCCGCTGCTGACGGCCCAATGCCCCAGACACGTGAGCACATCTTGCTGAGCCGTCAGGTTGGCGTTCCTTACATCATCGTGTTCCTGAACAAGGCCGACATGGTTGATGACGAAGAGCTGATCGAACTGGTTGAAATGGAAGTTCGCGAGCTGTTGTCCAAGTACGACTTCCCCGGCGACGACACCCCGATCATCAAGGGTTCGGCCAAACTGGCTCTGGAAGGCGACGAAGGCCCATTGGGCAGCCAAGCCGTTCTGGCTCTGGCCGAAGCGCTGGACAGCTACATTCCTACGCCTGAGCGTGCCGTTGACGGTAC
>NZ_JBXART010000008.1:2822-4100 GCF_058808495.1 Alcaligenes sp. GW821-FHT11D07 | reverse complement strand
TTGCCATCGGCGTTAACGGTGGTCGTGTAATCCTTACCATTGACCGTCACGGTCACGGTATCGCCGGCCTTGACGTCTTCGCCCACGGTACCGGTGATGGTCACGTCGGACTCAGACTCAGCCTTGTTAATCACATCATCGCCAGCGATGGTGTCGATCGTAATAGCGGCTTCTGGCAGCTCGGTGTCTACGCCGTAGCCACGGTCAGCTTCAGCGCTGGCTGGGTTACCAGCCGCATCTTCGGTCTCGACCTTGGCGTGAACATTGCTGTCCTTGGCCAATTCGGCACCGGGAACATCTACGTTCCAAGTCTTGCCATCCGCGTTAACCGTGGTCGTGTAGTCCTTACCATTGACCGTCACGGTCACGGTATCGCCAGCCTTCACATCTTCGCCAACCGTACCCGTGATGGTGACATCACTTTCCGATTCGGCTTTGTTGATCACATCATCGCCAGCGATGGTGTCGATGGTAATCGCTGCTTCGGGCAGCTCGGTGTCTACGCCGTAGCCACGGTCGGCTTCAGCCGAAGCAGGGTTACCTGCGGCGTCTTCTGTTTCAACCTTGGCATGCACGTTCGAATCCGCAGCCAGCTCAGCACCAGGAACGTCCACGTTCCAAGTTTTGCCATCGGCGTTAACGGTGGTCGTGTAGTCCTTACCGTTAACCGTCACGGTCACGGTATCGCCAGCCTTCACATCTTCGCCCACGGTACCCGTGATGGTCACATCACTTTCCGATTCAGCCTTGTTGATCACATCATCGCCAGCGATGGTGTCAATCGTGATCGCCGCTTCTGGCAGATCGGTATCCACACCGTAGCCGCGGTCGGCTTCAGCCGAAGCAGGGTTACCAGCGGCGTCTTCGGTCTCAACCTTGGCGTGTACGTTCGAATCAGCAGCCAGCTCAGCACCGGGAACGTCCACGCTCCAGGTCTTGCCATCGGCGTTAACGGTGGTCGTGTAGTCCTTACCGTTGACCGTTACGGTCACGGTATCGCCGGCCTTCACATCTTCGCCAACCGTACCGGTAATGGTCACGTCAGACTCGGACTCAGCCTTGTTGATGACGTCGTCACCCGCAATGGTGTCGATCGTAATAGCGGCTTCGGGCAGATCGGTATCCACACCGTAGCCACGGTCAGCTTCGGCCGAAGCAGGGTTACCTGCGGCGTCTTCGGTCTCAACCTTGGCGTGTACGTTCGAATCAGCAGCCAGTTCGGCACCGGGAACATCTACGTTCCAGGTCTTACCGTCGGCGTTAACGGTGGTGGTGTAG
>NZ_JBXART010000008.1:0-2727 GCF_058808495.1 Alcaligenes sp. GW821-FHT11D07 | reverse complement strand
GTCAGCTTCAGCCGAAGCAGGGTTACCCGCCGCATCTTCGGTCTCAACCTTGGCGTGCACGTTCGAATCAGCAGCCAGTTCGGCACCGGGAACATCTACGTTCCAGGTCTTACCGTCGGCGTTAACGGTGGTGGTGTAGTCCTTACCGTTGACCGTTACGGTCACGGTATCGCCGGCCTTCACATCTTCACCAACCGTACCCGTGATGGTCACATCACTTTCCGACTCGGCCTTGTTGATGACATCGTCGCCAGCAATCGTGTCAATCGTGATCGCTGCTTCTGGCAGATCCGTGTCTACGCCATAGCCACGGTCAGCTTCAGCGCTGGCTGGGTTACCGGCGGCGTCTTCGGTCTCAACCTTGGCGTGAACGTTCGAATCAGCAGCCAGTTCAGCACCGGGAACGTCCACGTTCCAGGTCTTGCCATCGGCGTTAACCGTGGTGGTGTAGTCCTTACCATTGACCGTCACGGTCACGGTATCGCCAGCCTTCACATCCTTGCCCACGGTACCGGTGATGGTGACATCACTTTCCGATTCAGCCTTGTTGATGACGTCGTCACCTGCGATGGTGTCAATCGTGATCGCCGCTTCGGGCAGATCGGTGTCTACGCCGTAGCCACGGTCGGCTTCAGCCGAAGCAGGGTTACCTGCAGCATCTTCGGTCTCAACCTTGGCATGCACGTTCGAATCAGCAGCCAGCTCAGCACCAGGAACGTCTACATTCCAGGTCTTGCCGTCGGCGTTAACGGTGGTCGTGTAATCCTTACCATTGACCGTCACGGTCACGGTGTCGCCAGCCTTGACGTCTTCACCAACCGTACCGGTGATGGTCACGTCAGACTCGGACTCGGCCTTGTTGATGACGTCGTCACCCGCAATCGTGTCAATCGTGATCGCGGCTTCTGGCAGATCCGTATCCACACCGTAGCCACGGTCAGCTTCAGCCGAAGCAGGGTTACCCGCCGCATCTTCGGTCTCAACCTTGGCGTGCACGTTCGAATCAGCAGCCAGCTCAGCACCGGGAACGTCCACGTTCCAGGTCTTGCCATCGGCGTTAACGGTGGTGGTGTAGTCCTTGCCGTTCACGGTCACCGTGACAGTGTCGCCAGCCTTGACGTCTTCACCAACCGTACCGGTGATGGTGACATCACTTTCCGACTCGGCTTTGTTGATCACATCATCGCCAGCGATGGTGTCAATCGTGATCGCGGCTTCTGGCAGATCCGTATCCACACCGTAGCCACGGTCAGCTTCAGCCGAAGCTGGGTTACCGGCGGCGTCTTCGGTCTCGACCTTGGCGTGAACATTGCTGTCTTTGGCCAATTCGGCGCCCGGAACATCGACGTTCCAAGTTTTGCCGTCGGCGTTAACGGTGGTCGTGTAATCCTTGCCGTTGACCGTCACGGTCACGGTATCGCCAGCCTTCACGTCTTCGCCAACCGTACCCGTGATAGTCACATCACTTTCCGACTCAGCCTTGTTGATCACATCATCGCCCGCAATCGTGTCGATGGTGATCGCTGCTTCTGGCAACTCGATGTCAACACCGTAGCCACGGTCAGCCTCAGCGCTGGCTGGGTTGCCTGCCGCATCTTCGGTCTCAACCTTGGCGTGGACATTGCTGTCTTTGGCCAATTCGGCACCTGGAACATCTACGTTCCAGGTCTTGCCATCGGCGTTAACGGTGGTCGTGTAGTCCTTGCCGTTGACCGTTACGGTCACGGTATCGCCAGCCTTCACATCTTCGCCCACGGTACCGGTGATGGTCACATCACTTTCCGATTCGGCTTTATTGATGACGTCATCACCCGCAATGGTGTCAATCGTGATTGCGGCTTCTGGCAGATCGGTATCCACACCGTAGCCACGATCAGCTTCAGCGCTGGCTGGGTTACCCGCCGCATCTTCGGTCTCGACCTTGGCGTGGACATTGCTGTCTTTGGCCAGTTCGGCACCGGGAACATCCACGTTCCAGGTCTTGCCATCGGCGTTAACGGTGGTCGTGTAGTCCTTACCGTTAACCGTCACGGTCACGGTATCGCCAGCCTTAACGTCTTCGCCCACGGTACCGGTGATGGTCACGTCGGACTCAGATTCAGCCTTGTTGATCACGTCGTCGCCAGCAATCGTGTCGATGGTAATGGCCGCTTCTGGCAACTCGGTGTCAACACCGTAGCCACGGTCAGCTTCAGCGCTGGCTGGGTTACCCGCCGCATCTTCAGTTTCAACCTTGGCGTGTACGTTCGAATCCGCAGCCAGCTCAGCACCAGGAACGTCCACGTTCCAGGTCTTGCCGTCGGCGTTAACGGTGGTCGTGTAGTCCTTACCGTTGACCGTCACGGTCACGGTATCGCCGGCCTTGACGTCTTCGCCCACGGTACCGGTGATGGTCACGTCGGACTCAGATTCAGCCTTGTTGATCACGTCATCGCCAGCGATCGTGTCGATGGTGATCGCGGCTTCTGGCAGATCGGTATCCACACCGTAGCCACGGTCAGCTTCAGCCGAAGCAGGGTTACCTGCGGCGTCTTCGGTCTCGACCTTGGCATGCACGTTCGAATCCGCAGCCAGCTCAGCACCGGGAACATCCACGTTCCAGGTCTTGCCATCGGCGTTAACGGTGGTCGTGTAATCCTTACCATTGACAGTCACGGTCACGGTATCGCCAGCCTTAACGTCTTCGCCCACGGTACCGGTGATGGTCACGTCGGACTCAGATTCAGC
>NZ_JBXART010000007.1:3790-5432 GCF_058808495.1 Alcaligenes sp. GW821-FHT11D07 | reverse complement strand
AACTGTCACTGCTCTTTAACAATTAACAGCCGATAAGTGTGGGCGCTTGGAATGAGCGAGTCGAACCCTTCGGGGATCGCCACAAGTTTGTATCAAGTGCTCACAAACGAAGAATGAAGATTTACCTTGTGTAAACTCTGAATTTTTCTTTGAGACACAATCGGTCTCGTCGCAAGACGGGACAACCACAGAGATTAAACTGAAGAGTTTGATCCTGGCTCAGATTGAACGCTAGCGGGATGCTTTACACATGCAAGTCGAACGGCAGCACGAGAGAGCTTGCTCTCTTGGTGGCGAGTGGCGGACGGGTGAGTAATATATCGGAACGTGCCTAGTAGCGGGGGATAACTACTCGAAAGAGTGGCTAATACCGCATACGCCCTACGGGGGAAAGGGGGGGATCGCAAGACCTCTCACTATTAGAGCGGCCGATATCGGATTAGCTAGTTGGTGGGGTAAAGGCTCACCAAGGCAACGATCCGTAGCTGGTTTGAGAGGACGACCAGCCACACTGGGACTGAGACACGGCCCAGACTCCTACGGGAGGCAGCAGTGGGGAATTTTGGACAATGGGGGAAACCCTGATCCAGCCATCCCGCGTGTATGATGAAGGCCTTCGGGTTGTAAAGTACTTTTGGCAGAGAAGAAAAGGTACCTCCTAATACGAGGTACTGCTGACGGTATCTGCAGAATAAGCACCGGCTAACTACGTGCCAGCAGCCGCGGTAATACGTAGGGTGCAAGCGTTAATCGGAATTACTGGGCGTAAAGCGTGTGTAGGCGGTTCGGAAAGAAAGATGTGAAATCCCAGGGCTCAACCTTGGAACTGCATTTTTAACTGCCGAGCTAGAGTATGTCAGAGGGGGGTAGAATTCCACGTGTAGCAGTGAAATGCGTAGATATGTGGAGGAATACCGATGGCGAAGGCAGCCCCCTGGGATAATACTGACGCTCAGACACGAAAGCGTGGGGAGCAAACAGGATTAGATACCCTGGTAGTCCACGCCCTAAACGATGTCAACTAGCTGTTGGGGCCGTTAGGCCTTAGTAGCGCAGCTAACGCGTGAAGTTGACCGCCTGGGGAGTACGGTCGCAAGATTAAAACTCAAAGGAATTGACGGGGACCCGCACAAGCGGTGGATGATGTGGATTAATTCGATGCAACGCGAAAAACCTTACCTACCCTTGACATGTCTGGAATCCCGAAGAGATTTGGGAGTGCTCGCAAGAGAACCGGAACACAGGTGCTGCATGGCTGTCGTCAGCTCGTGTCGTGAGATGTTGGGTTAAGTCCCGCAACGAGCGCAACCCTTGTCATTAGTTGCTACGCAAGAGCACTCTAATGAGACTGCCGGTGACAAACCGGAGGAAGGTGGGGATGACGTCAAGTCCTCATGGCCCTTATGGGTAGGGCTTCACACGTCATACAATGGTCGGGACAGAGGGTCGCCAACCCGCGAGGGGGAGCCAATCTCAGAAACCCGATCGTAGTCCGGATCGCAGTCTGCAACTCGACTGCGTGAAGTCGGAATCGCTAGTAATCGCGGATCAGAATGTCGCGGTGAATACGTTCCCGGGTCTTGTACACACCGCCCGTCACACCATGGGAGTGGGTTTCACCAGAAGTAGGTAGCCTAACCGC
>NZ_JBXART010000007.1:0-3692 GCF_058808495.1 Alcaligenes sp. GW821-FHT11D07 | reverse complement strand
CAAGGAGGGCGCTTACCACGGTGGGATTCATGACTGGGGTGAAGTCGTAACAAGGTAGCCGTATCGGAAGGTGCGGCTGGATCACCTCCTTTTAGAGCGAATGGCTCGCAAAGCGAAAGCGTCCACACTTATTGGCTGTTAGTTAATGTCATGACCATTGAAGGTATCGCCCACTGGTGATAGATGGGTCAGTAGCTCAGTCGGTTAGAGCACCGTCTTGATAAGGCGGGGGTCGTTGGTTCGATTCCAACTTGACCCACCAACGATTACCTCGGGGGATTAGCTCAGCTGGGAGAGCACCTGCTTTGCAAGCAGGGGGTCGTCGGTTCGATCCCGTCATCCTCCACCACCGCTTTTACAGGGTCGGTTGATACAGCAAGGTTCATGACAGAGTATAGGGCACAGGCCAACAACGGTTGACCTGGCGTTAGATTCAACGAAGAGTGTTCTTTTACAAGAATACTGCTCGTTGGGTTATACAACCCACGAATTGCTCTTTAACAATTAGGAAGAAGCACAACGAAGGTGTGTTGTCTATATGCATACGCTGATTGATCAGTGTGTGACGACAGTACACGGGTTGTGATTGCAACAGAACAAATTATGTTCAACAAGTTCTCAAAAATATAGACGTTGTTTAGTCTTCGGATTAAATGACAGCTAAGGATTGATGAACGGCAACAACGATACTCATATTCCTATAACAGCACCAAGCGTTATAGGATCAAGCGAATAAGTGCATATGATGGATGCCTTGGCGATCACAGGCGATGAAGGACGCGGTAGCCTGCGAAAAGCTACGGGGAGCTGGCAAACAAGCTTTGATCCGTAGATGTCCGAATGGGGAAACCCACCGTAGTAATACGGTATCCCATACTGAATACATAGGTATGTGGAGGCGAACCGAGCGAACTGAACCATCTCAGTAGCTCGAGGAAAAGAAATCAACCGAGATTCCGGAAGTAGTGGCGAGCGAAACCGGACCAGTCTGGATGTTTTAGCGTATTGAATAATCGAATGGAATGGAAAGTCCAGCCGTAGCAGGTGATAGCCCTGTAGATGAAATTCATTACGTGGAACTAAGCATCGAACAAGTAGGGCGGGACACGTGAAATCCTGTCTGAATATGGGGGGACCATCCTCCAAGACTAAATACTCGTGATCGACCGATAGTGAACCAGTACCGTGAGGGAAAGGCGAAAAGAACCCCGGAAGGGGAGTGAAATAGATCCTGAAATCATATGCATACAAACAGTAGGAGCACCCTTGTGGTGTGACTGCGTACCTTTTGTATAATGGGTCAGCGACTTACATTCAGTGGCAAGCTTAACCGAATAGGGGAGGCGTAGCGAAAGCGAGTCCGAATAGGGCGATTCAGTCGCTGGGTGTAGACCCGAAACCAGGCGATCTATCCATGGCCAGGTTGAAGGCACGGTAACACGTGCTGGAGGACCGAACCCACTAATGTTGAAAAATTAGGGGATGAGCTGTGGATCGGAGTGAAAGGCTAAACAAGCCTGGAGATAGCTGGTTCTCTCCGAAAACTATTTAGGTAGTGCCTCACATATTACTGTCGGGGGTAGAGCACTGTTATGGCTAGGGGGTCACAGCGACTTACCAACCCATGGCAAACTCCGAATACCGACAAGTACAGTGTGGGAGACAGAGCACCGGGTGCTAACGTCCGGACTCAAGAGGGAAACAACCCAGACCGCCAGCTAAGGTCCCTAACTATGGCTAAGTGGGAAACGAAGTGGGAAGGCATAGACAGTCAGGAGGTTGGCTTAGAAGCAGCCATCCTTTAAAGAAAGCGTAATAGCTCACTGATCGAGTCGTCCTGCGCGGAAGATGTAACGGGGCTAAGCCATAGACCGAAGCTGCGGATATGTACTTTTAGTACATATGGTAGGAGAGCGTTCCGTAAGCCTGTGAAGGTGTCCTGTGAGGGATGCTGGAGGTATCGGAAGTGAGAATGCTGACATGAGTAGCGATAAAGGGGGTGAAAAGCCCCCTCGCCGTAAGTCCAAGGTTTCCTGCGCAACGTTCATCGGCGCAGGGTGAGTCGGCCCCTAAGGCGAGGCAGAGATGCGTAGCTGATGGGAAGCGGGTTAATATTCCCGCACCGTCGTAGAGTGCGATGGGGGGACGGATTGCAGAAGGTTATCGGGGTGTTGGATGTCCCCGTTGGCGCATCATAGAAGGCACTTAGGCAAATCCGGGTGCGTAATTCAAGGGTGTGACTGAATAGAGCTTCGGCTCTAAACTAACTGGAAGCAGTTCCAAGAAAAGCCTCTAAGCTTCAGCTCTACGAGACCGTACCGCAAACCGACACAGGTGGACGGGATGAATATTCCAAGGCGCTTGAGAGAACTCAGGAGAAGGAACTCGGCAAATTAATACCGTAACTTCGGGAGAAGGTATGCCTCATTAGTGTGATGTGCCTGCGCACAAAGCATGAAGAGGCCGCAGTGAATCGGTGGCTGCGACTGTTTACTAAAAACACAGCACTCTGCAAACACGAAAGTGGACGTATAGGGTGTGACGCCTGCCCGGTGCCGGAAGGTTAAGTGATGGGGTGCAAGCTCTTGATCGAAGCCCCGGTAAACGGCGGCCGTAACTATAACGGTCCTAAGGTAGCGAAATTCCTTGTCGGGTAAGTTCCGACCTGCACGAATGGCGTAACGATGGCCACACTGTCTCCTCCTGAGACTCAGCGAAGTTGACATGGTTGTGATGATGCAATCTCCCCGCGGCTAGACGGAAAGACCCCATGAACCTTTACTGTAGCTTTGCATTGGATTGTGAACCGGCCTGTGTAGGATAGGTGGGAGACGTTGAAGCGTGGTCGCCAGATCGCGTGGAGTCAACCTTGAAATACCACCCTGGTCTGTTTGCGGTTCTAACCTAGGTCCATTATCTGGATCGGGGACCGTGCATGGTGGGCAGTTTGACTGGGGCGGTCTCCTCCTAAAGTGTAACGGAGGAGTTCGAAGGTACGCTAGAGACGGTCGGAAATCGTCTTGATAGTGCAATGGCATAAGCGTGCTTGACTGTGAGACTGACAAGTCGAACAGGTACGAAAGTAGGACATAGTGATCCGGTGGTTCTGTATGGAAGGGCCATCGCTCAACGGATAAAAGGTACTCTGGGGATAACAGGCTGATACCGCCCAAGAGTTCATATCGACGGCGGTGTTTGGCACCTCGATGTCGGCTCATCTCATCCTGGGGCTGTAGCCGGTCCCAAGGGTATGGCTGTTCGCCATTTAAAGAGGTACGTGAGCTGGGTTTAAAACGTCGTGAGACAGTTTGGTCCCTATCTGCCGTGGGCGTTGGATATTTGACGGAGCCTGCTCCTAGTACGAGAGGACCGGAGTGGACGTACCACTGGTGTATCGGTTGTCATGCCAATGGCATTGCCGAGTAGCTACGTACGGAAGAGATAACCGCTGAAGGCATCTAAGCGGGAAACTCGTCTGAAGATTAGATATCCCGGAGGCTTGACCTCCCTGTAGGGTCGTCCGAGACCAGGACGTTGATAGGCTGGGTGTGGAAGTGCAGTAATGCATGTAGCTAACCAGTACTAATTGCCCGTGTGGCTTGATCCTATAACCCTTGAGGTTGTAGTGAGTTAAGTTGTTGACCACAGAACGTAATATTGAAGTGCAGCGCAACCCGCGCTTGACACCTTCG
>NZ_JBXART010000006.1:0-22062 GCF_058808495.1 Alcaligenes sp. GW821-FHT11D07 | reverse complement strand
GCGGTCAGAGTGGTTTTACCGTGGTCAACGTGACCGATAGTACCGACGTTGACGTGCGGTTTAGTCCGTTCAAACTTACCTTTTGCCATGATTTATCCCAATTATGTTTTACAGGAAAACAAAAAAATTATTTAAGCAGCCCGCCATCAGGCGGGCTGATATTGCTATTACTTACCGCGAGCGCTGATCACTTCTTCAGCTACGTTCTTTGGAGCTTCAGCATATTGCTTGAATTCCATGGTGTACGTAGCGCGACCTTGTGTTTGCGAACGCAGGCTGGTCGAGTAACCGAACATCTCGGCCAGAGGAACCTCGGCCTTGATGACCTTGCCACCACCGACCATATCGTCCATACCCTGAACCATACCGCGACGGGAAGACAAGTCACCCATCACTGTACCGGCGTATTCCTCAGGAGTTTCGACTTCAACAGCCATGGTGGGCTCCAGCAGAACTGCAGCAGCCTTACGCATACCATCCTTGAAGGCCATCGAAGCGGCCATACGGAAGGCGTTTTCGTTCGAGTCCACATCGTGGTACGAACCGAAGAACAGCGTAGCCTTGACGTCCACCACTGGGTAACCAGCGACCACACCTGCGTGCAGGGTTTCGCGAATACCTTTTTCCACTGCGGGGATGAATTCGCGAGGAACCACACCGCCCTTGATGGCGTCGACGAACTCGAAGCCGCCGCCTGCTTCCAGGGGCTCCAGCTTGAGCACAACGTGACCGTACTGACCACGACCACCGGACTGTTTGACGAACTTACCTTCAACTTCGTCACAAACCTTGCGGATGGTTTCGCGGTAAGCCACTTGTGGTTTACCCACGTTGGCTTCCACGCCGAATTCACGGCGCATGCGGTCTACCAGAACTTCCAAGTGCAACTCGCCCATACCGGAAATAATGGTTTGGCCGGACTCTTCGTCGCTGCTGACGCGGAAGGAAGGATCCTCCTGAGCCAGACGGGACAAGGCCACGCCCATCTTTTCTTGGTCGGACTTGGTTTTTGGTTCCACAGCCTGCGAAATCACGGGCTCTGGGAACTCCATGCGTTCCAGAATGATGTGCTGACCGGCGTCACACAGGGTTTCACCTGTGGTCACGTCTTTCAGACCCACCACGGAAGCGATGTCACCAGCAACCAGCTCTTTCAGTTCAGCGCGGTTGTTCGCGTGCATCTGCAAAATACGGCCGATACGCTCTTTTTTGCCCTTGATAGGGTTGTAGACCGTGTCGCCCGAACGCAGAACGCCCGAGTAAACGCGCACGAAAGTCAGCTGACCAACAAAGGGGTCAGTCATCAGCTTGAACGCCAGAGCGGACATAGGCTCTTCGTCGTTAGCTTTACGATGAATGACTTCACCATTGTCATCCGTACCTTCGACAGGAGGAATATCCACTGGCGATGGCAGGTAGTCGATCACGGCGTCCAGCATGCGCTGTACACCTTTGTTCTTGAACGCGGTACCGCACAGCATTGGCTGAATTTCGCAGGCAATGGTACGTGTACGCAGACCCAGGTTGATTTCCTCTTCGGAGAGGTCACCGTTTTCCAGGTACTTGTTCATCAGGTCTTCGCTGGCTTCAGCAGCCGACTCAACCATTTTTTCGCGCCATTCTTCGGCCGAAGCTTGCAGCTCGGCTGGAATGTCGGTGTATTCGAACTTCACACCATTGCTGGCTTGATCCCAGATGATTGCTTTCATCTTGACCAGGTCAACCACGCCTTGGAACTCTTCTTCAGCACCGATCGGGATAACGACTGGCACAGGGTGGGCTTTCAAACGCAGCTTGAGCTGGTCGTAAACCTTGAAGAAGTTAGCGCCCGTACGGTCCATCTTGTTGATGAAAGCCAGACGAGGCACACCGTATTTGTTGGCTTGACGCCATACGGTTTCAGACTGAGGCTGAACGCCACCCACAGCGCAGTAAACCATGCAAGCGCCGTCCAGCACGCGCATGGAACGCTCAACTTCAATAGTGAAGTCAACGTGACCGGGGGTATCAATGATGTTGATACGGTGTTCGGGGTAATTGCCCGCCATACCACGCCAGAAAGCAGTGGTAGCAGCCGAGGTAATGGTGATCCCGCGCTCTTGCTCTTGCTCCATCCAGTCCATCGTGGCCGAACCTTCGTGGGTTTCGCCCAGCTTGTGGTTCACACCGGTGTAGAACAGGATGCGCTCGGTAGTGGTCGTTTTCCCGGCGTCGATGTGAGCCGAGATACCGATGTTGCGATAGCGCTGAATAGGGGTTTTGCGGGCCATGATTATATGTCCTCAGATTACCAACGGAAATGGCTGAATGCTTTGTTAGCATCGGCCATCTTGTGCGTGTCTTCACGCTTTTTCATTGCACCGCCACGACCTTCAGCCGCGTCGGCCAATTCGCCGGCCAGGCGCAAGTCCATCGATTTTTCGCCGCGCTTTTTAGCAGCTTCGCGCATCCAACGCATGGCCAAAGCCAGACGACGGACGGGGCGCACTTCGACAGGAACCTGGTAGTTAGCACCACCAACACGGCGGCTCTTAACTTCAACAACAGGTTTTACATTATTGATGGCAGCATTAAACACTTCGAGCGGATCTTTGCCGGTTTTCTGCGCAATTTGTTCCAGCGCGCCATAAACAATACGTTCGGCAACAGCTTTCTTGCCGGACAGCATGACCACGTTCATAAACTTGGCCAGCTCAACGCTGCCAAATTTTGGGTCAGGTAGGATTTCACGTTTGGGTACTTCGCGACGGCGAGGCATTTTAATTTCCTTGTGACTATTCAGTTGAACCGCTTTTCGCGGTCTCGGCCATTCATGACAAATGACCACTTACCTACCATGGCGCTAGGCCACGGTTGCACGGATCCAGATCAGTGAACTGATCAATGGATACATGGATTACTTGGGACGCTTAGCGCCGTATTTGGAGCGGGACTGTTTACGGTCCTTGACGCCTTGCAGGTCAAGAGCACCGCGAACGATGTGGTAACGAACACCAGGCAAATCCTTAACACGACCACCGCGGACGAGAACGACCGAGTGCTCTTGCAGGTTGTGGCCTTCACCACCGATGTAAGAAATGACTTCGAAGCCGTTGGTCAGGCGCACTTTGGCGACTTTACGCAGAGCGGAGTTAGGCTTCTTAGGGGTCGTGGTGTATACACGTGTGCAAACACCGCGGCGTTGTGGGCAGTTCTCGAGCGCAGGGCTCTTGCTGCTAACGCGGCTGACTTCGCGCGGTTTACGCACGAGCTGGCTAATGGTTGGCATGACCTTTACGTATCCTATAACGTACTTTACGTACTGGTTGACGTATGTTTTTGAAAACGCCGTCCAGATGACAGATTTAATCCCTGTCCCGGAAGCGGCATTGCGCAATACCACTCCCCCATAAAACACGAAAAAGAGCGGTCTTGCACATGGCCTAGGCTTGATTTGAAGCACTCAAAAAGTGCTTGCAGACCCCGATTTCAGGGCTGCAATCAAATTACTGCAAGGAGTACCGGCAAAGGATCCTTAAAGTAAGCTCTAAAATTTACCACAGTAAACCCTTATAGGTCAACGATTTGGAGATAGAACAGACGCTTTCCCGTTGTCACGTCACATGCGTGGAAGCACTTGGTCACTCGCTATCTACATATCGTTATACTGCAGGGCTATTGCACTTCTGCGACAAGGACATACCCATGATCATCGCTTCCCTGGAGGACGACCTCGTCCAGGCAGAACTGATTGCCCGGATTCTGACCGAGGCCGGCTATGAGTGTCGCTCCTTCCATCAAGGAAAGGACCTGCTGGCCGCGCTGGCCAAACCCCATAACTTCGGTTTATTGCTGCTGGACTGGGAATTGCCCGACGTCAGCGGCCTGGATGTACTGCGTTGGGTTCGCACCACACTGGGTCATGCCCTGCCCGTGCTTTTCCTGACCAGCCGCACCCAGGAAGAAGATCTGGTCACCGGTCTGCAGGCTGGCGCCGATGACTATATTAATAAGCCTGTACGCAAGGGCGAGCTGATTGCGCGCGTCAATGCCGTGTCGCGCCGCATTAATCTGAACACAGCCGCCCCCCAGGACAGTCGCTTTAGCTTTGCGGGCTACGATATTCTTCCCGAACAAGGCCATATCGTTCTGGACGGGGAAACCATCACTCTGGCACCCAAAGAATTCGAGCTGGCCCTGTTGCTGTTTCGCAATCCCGGCCGCCTGTTTTCCCGCGATGTACTGAGCTCGGCCGTCTGGAACCGGGAAATTCCGGCTACCTCCCGTACGCTGGACACACACTTGTCCAACATACGCCGTAAACTTCAACTGCGCCCCGAGAACGGGGTACGCCTGACGGCTTCTTACGCCTTGGGCTATCGTCTTGAACTTCTGACCGATCCTAGCTGACTTCCTATGATTACTTTGCGTATCGCCGCGCCTCTTGTTTGCGGCCTGATTTGGGGCGGCGTCGTGTCAGCCCAGCCTTCTGGTGCCCGAGGCGAGAACTTTGTCTACAAGGTTCTGGCCGGCGACACCTTGCTGGATATTTCCCAAACCTATACGCGCCAAGGCCGTAACTGGTCCGAGATTCAGCAGCTCAATGCAGTGGCCGATCCTTACCGACTGCCCATTGGCAAGGAACTGCACATCCCCTTTCGCATGATCCCGGAAGTGGACGCCCCCGCCCGTATTACGCACCAGACCGGCCAGATTCAGGTCAATGGGCTGCCACTGGGCGCAGGCACCACGCACCTGCGGGAAGGCGACCTGATTCGCACCGGCAACAATGGTTATCTGACTCTGGAACTGCAAGATGGCAGCCAGTTAAGCGTTCCCGCCCAGGCTTCCTTGAGCGTCACGCGTATGCGCGCCTTTGAAGGTACGGGTCTGACAGACTCGATCATTGGCCTGGACGACGGTGATGTCGAATCCCGTGTCTCCCCTGAAAAAACTGGTGTAGGCCGCTTCGAAGTCCGCACCCCTGTCAGCATTACCGGCGTGCGCGGCACCGAATTGCGTGTTCGTACTCAAGAAGGCACCGCTCATAGCGAAGTGCTGGAAGGCCGTGCTGAATTAGGTACACAAGAACGCAGCGCCCCCACTGCTCTGAAACAAAACCAGGGTGCAGCCGTAGGGGCAGACGGCAAAATTGTGGCACTTGAGCCTTTGCTGCCGGCCCCACAGATCTCCACCCCAGAGCGTCGCGGTGGTCAATGGAACAGCACCATTGAAGCCGTGCCAGGTGCCCAGGCCTATCTGGTGCAGACCTCCACCGATCCTCAAGGTGCCAAGCTGCTGTCGCGCAGCATCACGCCCGATACTGACATTCAATTCGGTGCATCCCGTCCCGGCACGTACTACGTGACCGTTCGTGCCATCGACCGTCACGGCCTGATGAGTGCGGATACCGTGGAAAGCTTTGAAGGGGCGGCTGCGCTGACCAGTTCCGATGGTCAAGCCGTTGTCAGCAGTTTTGGCGACCCGATTCTGCTGTCTCAGTTCTAATACCTGAACGGCGTACGGCATGAGCAGCCCAGCCCCCAGAACTAACAAGCTACTTTCTGACCGCATACGGAAAGAGTGGCATCTAGTTTCTGGTTTGCTGATGCTGCTCACCCTCTTGTTCAGTTCCTTGCGCGATGACTTTGCACTGGGGCGGCTGAACAACCTGATTTACGACTTCACCATGGCGGCGGCTATTCCTCAGACCGCCCCCCAGGACATTGTGATCGTTGCTATTGACGACCACAGCATCGCCAATCTGGGTTTTTGGCCCTGGCGCCGTATCAACCATGCCGAGCTCTTGGGCCGACTAAATCAGGCTAGAGCTGTCGGCATCGACCTGGTTTTCCAGGAGCCCAACCCCGCTTACCCGGAAGATGACACGGCTCTTGCCCAAGCCATCCAGCAGCACGGGCGCGTGGTGCTGCCATTGGTCTACGACCCTCAACGCAATACCGTCCACACCGCCATCCCCGCATTGAGCCAGGCAGCCAAAGCTTCCGGCTACATCAATATTGAACCCGATTCGGACGGGGTGGTGCGTCGCGTCGCTTTGCAACAGCGTACGCCTTCGGACCGGATCTTGCCCCATTTTACGATCGCCATGCTGTTGACGGGCGGTGATACCGATCTGGCGCTACAAGCCTTGGATGCCAGCCAGAAAAGCGTTCCACACATTCCCTTTCTAGGGCGCAACGGCCACTTTCAAACGGTGCCGTATTTCAACGTCCTTAATGGCGACATCCCCCCGTCCTTTTTCAAAGACAAATACGTGTTGGTCGGCGCCTGGGGCAGCGGCTTGGGCGACACCTTTCCTACCCCTCTATCCAAAGCAGGCATGAGCAGCATGTCCGGCGTGGAGATCCTGGCCAATATTTTGCAGGCCGAGCGTAGTGATCAATGGGTGCGCACTCCCCCCGCTTGGGCCATTGCGCTGGCCAGTTGCTTGCCCGTGCTGCTCGCTTGTCAGGTCCTGATTTACCAGTCACCACGCGGCACCTTGCTCAGCTTGATGGGCTTGGTGCTAGCCATCTTGCTGGTGAACTGGGTAGCCATGCATGTCTTTAATCTGTGGATTCCACCGCTAGCAAGTCTGATTACCGTTCTTTTGGCTTATCCGCTGTGGCACTGGCGCAGTCAGGAAGCAGCACTCAATCAGGTAACCGAAGAGCTAAATAAACTGCAGCTGGAATACCCGGATGTCAGAGCAGCGCTTAGCGAGCGTGCGTCCGGCTTAAGTTCACGCACGCTGCCGCATCGCCTGACTCAGCTGCATAAATCCATCAACCTGCTGCGTCAGACCCAGACCAAACGCGAAGAGACCCTGCGCTTTATCTCGCACGATATGCGTGCACCGCAAAACTCCATCCTGGCCTTGGCCAGCCTGCAGCGCGAGGATGACCACAGGTTGCCGCCGGACCAGTTCCTGCACAAGATGGAAGGCTATGCCGAACAAACTCTGGAACTGGTGGATAACTTCATTAGTCTGGCGCGGGCCGAAGCCATGGAGATGGTGCTTAGCCCCTTAAGCCTGTCTGATCTGCTGGCAGACTGTCTGGACGATGCCTGGGCCAGTGCCAGCAAACGCTCCATTAGCGTGAACCTGCATGACTCGGAACTGGTCTGGGTTCAAGGCAATGCACCTATGTTGCGGCGTGCCTTTACCAACCTGATTCAAAACGCCATCAAATACGGGCCGGATGGTAATCAGATTGAAGTAGACATTACTCTGGATAAAAAAACAGTACGTGTGTTAGTCCAAGATCAAGGCTGGGGTATTCCGATCGAGAACCAGGCAAGCATCTTCGAGCCCTATCACCGGGCACACGAAAGTACGGCGGGGACTCCTGCTGGCAGCGGTCTGGGTCTGGCTTTCGTTAAAACAGTGATCAATAAGCACGGCGGCGACATCACGCTGAACAGTCAAGCCGGGCAAGGCTGCACCTTTATCGTCACTCTGACGGCCACAGACATGTCCCATGAACACTGAGTTTTGGCGTGACGCTGCCCTGCCCTATATAGAAAGCCGGCGCGCTTGCCACAGCCGCATCTGCTACCACGAGCACAGCCACCCTACCTACTCCATTGGCGCTGTCGATGAGGGAGGTAGCATTTTCACGGGCGCGCCAGGTGGCCCAGTGCAACTGGCACCCGGCGCGCTGGTCTTTGTACCGGCACACCGCAGCCATGCCTGCAACCCACTACCGGAACAAGCCTGGAGCTATCAGATGCTGCATCTGGATGCCGCCTGGTTCGCCCAGCTCTGGCAAGAAAGCACCGGGCTCAGCCTTGATCCTCTAGAGCCTATCCGTGTCTGCCAGGACCCGCAGCTTTATGCGGCTTACTGCGAATTGAATAGATTGCTGTTTTCCCCGGCACCGACTCTAAGCAAAGAAGCAGCATTGATCGACTTTTTGCTTCAGTACGGACCCAGCCAAGGCCACCCTCTGGTTCCTGCCGCTGCGCCCAACCCGGTTTTACAGAAAACACTAGACCGTTGGGTTCAAGGCCAGTTGGCTACCGTTCCCCTGCACGAACTTGCCCAAGAAACAGGATTCAGCCGGTATCAACTTATCCGTGCCTTTCGGCGTCATACCGGCCTAACACCGCAGCGCTGGCAATTGAACCAGCGTGTAAATCTGGCTCGTGACGCCTTGCGGCAAGGTGAAGAACTGTCTGATATCGCCTACAGGCTGGATTTCTCCGATCAAAGCCATTTTCAGCGTGTTTTCAAGCACTACACCGGCGTTACCCCAGGGCAGTACCGCCGCTAGCTTCCAAAGCACCACGCTCCCCGTACGCACGCCAGAGCGCACTTTTATTCAATACGAAGAGCCTGCCGGCTCGTCACACTGCGGTTTTGTCTTGGACTTACCGCTGTGTCCTTATTTCTGCTTATCGCCAGCACGCATTTTCTGGCCCTGCTCTCTCCCGGCCCTGACTTCTTCTTGATTGCACGTAGCACACTGGCACATGGACGCTGGGTAGCGAGTGGAGCATGTGCAGGTGTGGCATTGGCCAACGGTATCTACATCTGTCTGGCTTTGACGGGCTTTGCTCATATGCACTCCCACAGCCCCCTCTTTCTGATACTGCAGGGAGCAGGCGGCCTGTACTTGCTGTATCTAGGCGTGAAGTTCCTGCAGGCTGCCCGACGGACACAGGTACAAAGGGTCAGCGCCCAAGGGGCAGCACAAGGCGGCTGGTGGCAACATGCTCTGTCGGGTTTGCTCTCCGGGCTGTTGAACCCTAAAAACGCCCTGTTCTATGCCAGTCTGGCGTCGGTACTGGCTAGTCAACAAGCGAGCACGGCCATGCACTGGTTACTAGGTATATGGATGCTGCTTGCCGTGTTGGCCTGGGATTTATTCATCACTGTCTTGATTGCCCATCCACGCTGGCAACAGCGTATTCAACGGCATTTACCCCGTGTGGAACAACTGTGCGGTCTGCTGCTGGGCCTGATGGGTGTGGCCGCTTTGTGCAATGTGATCCAGCATTTGGATACAGCCTGATTACAAAGAAAAACAGCGTTGTGTAAAGATTGGCGTCAAGCTCTTTAAACGATAGAGCACGACTGTTAGAGCCATATCAAGGTATGAGAAAACAAATCATTCAAGAGCAGGGACAAAGCGACATAAGCCGGTAAAATAACCGGGGTTTAGGTTTTGTTAAGCACCTTTGATGCTCTACAGTCTATGCTGTAAGGCCGGAACAAGACCACCGCGTCCCGTTCCTTTTTTAAGTATGTTTTCGAGGAGTTACTAGAATGTTTGCCAAAATCGCTTTCACAGCCGTTCTCGGATTAGCCAGCGTGCCTGCTTTCGCCGCTTGCGACGTCACCATCGAAGGCAACGACTCCATGCAGTTCAACACCAAGAGCATTGTTGTTGACAAGACATGCAAGGAATTCACGATCAACCTGAAGCACACTGGCAAGCTGCCTAAAGCTGCCATGGGCCACAACGTCGTGATTTCGAAGAAATCCGATGAAAGCGCTGTTGCAACCGACGGCATGAAAGCTGGCCTGGACAACAACTACGTTAAAGCCGGTGACGAGCGCGTTATCGCCCACACTGATGTGGTCGGCGGTGGCGAAAGCACCTCCGTCACGTTTGACGTGTCCAAACTGCAAGCTGGCGAAGACTACGCCTTCTTTTGCTCCTTCCCTGGTCACTGGAGCATCATGACCGGCAAGCTCGAGCTGGGCAGCTAAGCTGATATCGCCGTAAGGCGATCCCCATAAAAAATCCCCACGTGGCATTGGCCATGTGGGGATTTTTTTTAGCAGTACCTCAGGATTTTTGCTGCTGGTGCACCAGCGTACTGGATCACCAGCCCGCCCTGTTTCCAGAGCGGGCAGCCACTAGGGCTTGGCTTATTCCTGATCGCCTTCTGGCGACTCGGGCTGTGCTTGCTCTGGCTCGGAGGCACCGGACACAAAGACCGGGTCTTCCGTTGGCTCAGGAGCCGATGCGAACGGGTTTTCCAGTTCACGGGCAGCTTTGCGCTCAGCCACTTCAAAGGCTTCTTTTTCACGACGGGCGGCATGGAAAGCCATACCGGTACCGGCGGGAATCAGACGACCAACAATCACGTTTTCTTTCAGACCACGCAGATCGTCGGTTTTGCCCATGATGGCCGCTTCGGTCAGCACGCGGGTGGTTTCCTGGAAGGACGCCGCCGAGATGAAAGAGTCGGTCGACAGCGAGGCCTTGGTAATACCCAGCAGCACGTTTTCGTACGATGCAGGAATACCATTCTCAGCCAAGACGCGATCGTTCTCGTTCAACAGTTCGGAACGTTCAACCTGTTCACCCGTGATGAAGTTGGTATCACCAGCATCTACGATGTTCACGCGGCGCAGCATCTGACGAACAATCACTTCAATGTGCTTGTCGTTGATCTTCACGCCTTGCAGACGGTAAACGTCCTGCACTTCGTTCACGATGTAGTTAGCCAGCTTCTCGATACCCTTCAAGCGCAGGATGTCGTGCGGATCGGCTGGGCCGTCCACGATCATCTCGCCCTTGTTCACCACTTGACCGTCGTGAGCCAGAACCTGTTTTTCCTTCGGAATCAGGAACTCGTGGCTGACGCCGTCCAGGTCGGTGATGACCAGACGCTGTTTACCCTTGGTGTCCTTACCGAAGGAAACCGTACCCGTAACTTCGGCCAGCAGACCGGCGTCTTTGGGTGAACGAGCTTCGAACAGTTCGGCCACACGTGGCAGACCACCGGTAATATCGCGAGTCTTTTGCGATTCTTGAGGAATACGCGCCAGAATTTCACCCACGGATACCGACTGACCATCACGAACAGTAATCAGCGCGCCCACTGGGAACGAGATATTGACCATGTGGTCAGTACCCGCGATCTTGATCTCCTGACCTTGCTCATTCAGCAGCTTGATCTGAGGACGCATGGTGATCTTGCCACCACGCGACTTGGGAGTGATCACAACCAGAGTCGACAGACCGGTTACGTCGTCCACCTGACGAGCCACGGTCACGCCTTCTTCGATGTTCTCGAAGCGAACGGTACCGGTGTACTCGGACACGATAGGACGGGTCAGCGGATCCCAGCTTGCCAGACGCTGGCCAGCCTTAATGGCTTCACCATCGCCCACCGTGATAGTGGCACCGTAAGGAACCTTGTGGCGTTCGCGCTCGCGGCGGTTGTCGTCAAAAATGACGATTTCACCGGAACGGGAGATCGCAACACGTTCGCCCTTGGCGTTAGTCACGTAGCGCAGACCGATTTCAAAACCAACCGTACCAGCCGTCTTGGTTTCTACCGAGCTTGCCAACGCTGCACGCGAAGCCGCACCACCAATGTGGAACGTACGCATGGTCAGCTGGGTGCCAGGTTCACCGATGGACTGAGCAGCGATCACACCGATTGCTTCACCACGGTTAACCATCACACCACGACCCAGATCTCGGCCGTAGCAATGTGCGCACAGACCATGACGGGTTTCGCAAGTCAGCGGAGTGCGGATCTTGACTTCATCAATACCCAGATTGTCGATCAGTTCGACCAGGTCCTCGTTCAGCAAAGTGCCGGCGGGGATAACCAGTTCCTGATTGTCAGGGTTGACGATGTCGTTAGCAGCCACACGTCCCAGAATCAGATCGCGCAGGGGCTCGATAACCTCACCACCATCCAGGATGGCTTTCATGGTGTAGCCGCCCTTGGTACCGCAATCGTCTTCGGTAATGACCAAGTCTTGAGTCACGTCGACTAGACGACGAGTCAGGTAACCGGAGTTAGCCGTCTTCAACGCCGTATCGGCCAGACCCTTACGAGCACCGTGAGTCGAAATAAAGTACTGCAGTACGTTAAGACCTTCACGGAAGTTCGCGGTAATAGGCGTTTCAATAATGGAGCCATCAGGCTTGGCCATCAAACCACGCATACCAGCCAGCTGACGAATCTGTGCAGCCGAACCACGAGCCCCGGAGTCCGCCATCATGTAGATGGAGTTGAAGGACTCTTGGCGTACTTCTTCACCGAAACGGTTGGTCACTGGCTCGGAAGCCAGTTGCTCCATCATGGCCTTACCCACGCGGTCACCCGCTTTGCCCCAGATGTCCACTACGTTGTTGTAGCGTTCCTGAGCCGTCACCAGACCGGAGGAGTACTGCTTGTCAATTTCTTTGACTTCGTTGCTTGCCTGGGCCAGGATGCTTTCCTTGACGGCAGGTACAACCATGTCATTCATGGCGATGGAAATACCACCACGAGTTGCCAGGCGGAAACCGGACTGCATCAATTTGTCCGCAAAAATCACGGTGGCACGCAGGCCGCAGCGACGGAAGGACTGGTTGATCAGACGCGAAATTTCTTTCTTCTTCAACGCACGGTTCAGTGCGGTGAAAGGCATGCCCTTGGGCAGAATTTCGGACAGCAAAGCACGGCCAGCAGTCGTTTCGTAACGCTTGATGGTCTTGACCCACTCACCGTCTTCGCCCTTCTCGAATTCCTCGATACGGACGGTCAAACGGGTTTGCAGTTCAACTTCTTTGTTGTCGTACGCACGCTGGACTTCAGCCACGTCGGCCAGGAACAAGCCTTCGCCCTTGCCATTAACCAGTTCGCGGGTCGCGTAGTACAGACCCAACACGATATCCTGGGAAGGAACGATGGACGGTTCGCCGTTGGCTGGGAACAGTACGTTGTTGGAGGCCAGCATCAAGGTGCGCGCTTCCAGCTGGGCTTCCAGCGACAGCGGCACGTGAACGGCCATCTGGTCACCGTCAAAGTCAGCGTTAAAGGCGGCACACACCAGGGGGTGCAGCTGAATCGCTTTACCTTCGATCAGGACCGGCTCAAACGCTTGAATACCCAAGCGGTGCAGCGTAGGCGCACGGTTCAGCATCACGGGATGCTCGCGGATCACCTCTTCGAGGATGTCCCACACGACCGGTTCCTGGCTTTCCACCAGCTTTTTGGCAGCCTTGATGGTCGTAGCCAGACCCATCAACTCCAGACGGTTGAAAATGAAGGGCTTGAACAGTTCCAGCGCCATCAGCTTGGGCAGACCACACTGGTGCAGCTTTAACTGAGGACCCACCACAATCACGGAACGACCGGAGTAGTCCACGCGCTTGCCCAGCAAGTTCTGACGGAAACGACCGCTCTTGCCCTTGATCATGTCGGCCAAGGACTTCAACTGACGCTTGTTGGCGCCGGTCATGGCCTTACCGCGACGACCGTTATCCAGCAAGGAGTCCACAGACTCTTGCAGCATACGTTTTTCGTTGCGCAGGATGATGTCCGGAGCTTTCAGTTCCAGCAAACGCTTCAAACGGTTATTACGGTTGATAACGCGGCGGTACAGATCGTTCAGGTCGGAAGTCGCAAAGCGGCCGCCGTCCAGTGGCACCAGCGGACGCAGGTCCGGTGGCAGCACGGGCAGCACTTCCATGATCATCCAGTCAGGCTTGATGCCGGATTTCTGGAAGCCTTCCAGCACTTTCAGACGCTTGGAGATCTTCTTGATCTTGGCATCCGAGCCAGTGGCTTTCAGTTCGGCACGCAGGCGCTCGACTTCGCGATCGATATCGATCGTACGCAACAATTCGCGCACCGCTTCCGCGCCCATCAGGGCGTGGAAGTCGTCACCGTATTCTTCGGTCTTGGCCAGGAAATCGTCGTCGGACATGATCTGACCGCGCTTGAGCGGGGTCATACCAGGTTCGATCACGCACCAGGCTTCAAAGTACAGCACGCGCTCGATATCGCGCAGTGTCATATCCAGCACCATACCCAAACGGGATGGCAGGCTCTTCAGGAACCAGATGTGGGCAACCGGGCAAGCCAGTTCGATATGACCCATGCGTTCGCGACGCACCTTGGAGACGGTGACTTCAACGCCACACTTCTCGCAGATGACGCCACGGTGCTTCAAGCGCTTGTACTTGCCGCACAAACATTCGTAGTCCTTGATGGGACCGAAAATCTTCGCGCAGAACAGACCATCGCGTTCAGGTTTGAACGTGCGATAGTTAATGGTCTCTGGCTTGCGGACTTCACCGAAAGACCAGGACCGGATTTTCTCGGGCGAGGCGATGCCGATCTTGATGGCATCGAATTGCTCGTCCTGAGTGACTTGTTTAAAGAGATCGAGTAGCGCTTTCATTATTTACGCTCCAAATCCATGTCCAGGGACAAGGAACGGATTTCCTTGACCAGAACGTTAAAGGACTCCGGCATGCCGGCGTCGATCACGTGATCACCCTTGACAATGTTCTCGTAGACCTTGGTACGGCCGGCGATGTCGTCGGACTTGACCGTGAGCATTTCCTGCAGAGTGTAGGCGGCGCCATAAGCTTCCAGCGCCCAGACTTCCATCTCCCCGAAACGCTGACCACCGAACTGCGCCTTACCACCCAGCGGCTGCTGAGTAACAAGCGAGTATGGGCCAGTGGAACGAGCGTGCATCTTGTCATCGACCAAGTGATGCAGTTTCAGGTAGTGCATGTAGCCTACGGTGACCATACGCTCAAAGGCTTCGCCAGTACGACCGTCAAACAGGCGAACCTGGGTGCGGTGCGGTGCCAGCTGCAGGCTCTCGGCGATGTCGTCAGGATAGGCCAGACGCAACATCTGATCGATTTCCTGCTCGGTTGCACCGTCGAACACCGGTGTTGCCAGTGGCAGACCTTTTTGCAAGTTGGTGGCCATGTTCATCACTTCGTCGTCAGTCAACTCGTTGATACGAGTTTTCTTGCCGGTAGTGTTATAGACCTTGTCCAAGTACGCACGCAGTTCGGAAACCTGTACGTTCTTTTCTTCTTGCATCATGTCGTTGATGCGATGGCCAATACCCTTGGCAGCCCAGCCCAAGTGAACTTCCAGCACCTGACCCACGTTCATCCGCGAAGGCACGCCCAGCGGGTTCAGAACGATGTCCACAGGAGTACCGTCAGCCATGTGCGGCATGTCTTCCACGGGAACGATGCGGGAAACCACACCCTTGTTACCGTGACGGCCAGCCATCTTGTCACCAGGCTGCAAGCGACGCTTCACGGCCAGGTAAACCTTGACCATCTTCAGCACGCCAGGAGGCAGCTCGTCGCCTTGGGTGAGCTTCTTGCGCTTTTCTTCAAAGGCCAGATCGAACTGGTGACGCTTTTGCTCCAAGGATTCCTTGGTGTGCTCCAGCACCAGTGCGTGTTGCTCATCAGCCAAGCGGATGTCAAACCACTGCCAGCGGTCCAGATCGTTCAGGTAGTCAGCAGCCAGCTCAGTGCCCTTAGGCAACTTGCGAGGACCACCGTTGACGGTTTTGCCGACCAGGAACTTCAAGGCACGGTCAAAGGCGTCGTCTTCAACAATCTGCAGCTGGTCGTTCAGGTCCTGGCGGTAGCGACGCAGTTCATCATCAATGATGGACTGAGCACGCTTGTCACGCTCGATACCTTCACGGGTAAAGACTTGAACGTCAATGACCGTACCGACCATGCCCGAAGGCACGCGCAGGGACGTATCTTTAACGTCTGAGGCTTTCTCACCAAAAATGGCGCGCAGCAGCTTTTCTTCTGGCGTCAGCTGGGTTTCACCCTTAGGTGTCACCTTACCCACCAGCACGTCGTCGGCGCGAACTTCAGCACCGATGTACACAATGCCGGAATCGTCCAGACGGTTCAGTTGGACTTCGGACAGGTTGCTGATGTCGCGAGTAATGTCCTCAGGTCCCAGCTTCGTGTCACGGGCAACAACCGTCAACTCTTCGATGTGAACCGAAGTGTAGCGATCGTCAGCCACGACCTTCTCGGAGATCAGAATCGAGTCCTCGAAGTTGTAGCCGTTCCAGGGCATAAAGGCGATCAGCATGTTCTGACCCAGAGCCAATTCGCCCAAGTCAGTCGATGCGCCGTCAGCCAGAACGTCACCACGAGCCACGATATCGCCACGCTTGACGATAGGACGCTGGTTGATGTTGGTGTTCTGGTTGGAACGGGTGTACTTGGTCATGTTGTAGATATCTACACCGACCTCACCAGCCACGTTCTCGTCATCGTGCACACGGATAACCACGCGCTGTGCGTCAACGTCCACAATCACGCCGCCACGACGGGCCTGCACGGTTGTACCCGAGTCAACAGCAACAGTACGTTCGATACCGGTACCGACCAAAGGCTTCTCAGGGCGCAGGCAAGGAACTGCCTGACGCTGCATGTTGGCGCCCATCAGTGCTCGGTTGGCGTCATCGTGTTCCAGGAACGGAATCAGCGAAGCGGCCACGGACACAATCTGCGAAGGCGCCACGTCCATGTAATGGATGTTTTCTGGAGCCGTCATCATGGTTTCGCCAGCTTCACGGCAGGCAACCAGATCATCAGCAAAAGCGCCGTCTTCGGTCAGCTCGGCGTTAGCCTGAGCGATAACGTAATTACTTTCTTCAATCGCCGACAGGTAATCGATCTGCTCGCTGACCTTGCCGTCCACAATCTTGCGGTAAGGCGTTTCCAGGAAACCGTACTCGTTCAAGCGAGCGTACAGCGCCATGGAGTTGATCAGACCAATGTTTGGACCTTCAGGCGTTTCAATCGGGCAGACGCGACCGTAGTGGGTTGGGTGCACGTCGCGCACCTCAAAGCCCGCACGTTCACGTGTCAGACCACCAGGGCCCAGAGCCGAAACACGACGCTTGTGCGTGATCTCGGACAGCGGGTTGGTTTGGTCCATAAACTGCGACAGCTGGCTGGAACCGAAGAACTCCTTAACAGCCGCAGAGATAGGCTTGGAGTTGATCAGGTCATGCGGCATCAAGTTTTCGGTCTCGGCCTGGCCCAGACGTTCTTTGACTGCACGCTCAACACGTACCAGACCGGCACGGAATTGGTTTTCGGCCAATTCGCCCACGCAACGAACACGACGGTTACCCAAGTGATCGATATCGTCGATCTGACCGCGGCCGTTACGCAGACTCACCAGCACCTGAATGGTGTCCAGAATGTCTTCGTCGGTCAGGGTCATCGGACCTTCGATGCTGTCACCACGGCCCAAACGGCTGTTGACCTTCATGCGACCCACACGCGACAAGTCGTAAGACTCTTCGCTGTAGAACAGACGGTTAAACAGAGCCTCAACCGCTTCTTCGGTTGGTGGCTCGCCTGGACGCATCATGCGGTAGATAGCGATACGGGCAGCGTTGGAATCCGCTGTTTCGTCTGTGCGCAGGGTCAGGGAGATGAAACCGCCCTGATCCAGTTCATTGACGTACAGGGTCTCGAAATCACGCACGTTGGCAGCGCGCATTTCGGCCAGAATGGATTCGTTGATTTCGTCGTTGGCGTTAGCAATCACTTCACCGGTTTCGGCGTTGATGATGTTCTTGGCCAGCACACGACCCAGAAGGAAATCTTCTGGAATGGAGATGTATTCAATCTTGGCTGCTTGCAGGTCACGCAAATGCTTGGCATTGATGCGCTTGTCCTTTTCAACCAGTACGCGACCGTCGCGGTCGGTAATGTCGAAACGGGCAACCTCGCCCTTCCAGTGTTCTGGAACGAATTGCAGCTTGCCACCTTCTTGGTGCAGTTCGATGTGATCGAACTCAAAGAAGTGAGCCAGAATCTGTTCTGGCGTCAGGCCAATGGCCTTCAGCAAGATGGTGACCGGCATTTTGCGACGACGGTCGATACGGAAGAACAGGATGTCCTTAGGATCGAACTCGAAGTCCAGCCAGGAACCACGGTAAGGAATCACGCGAGCCGAGAACAGCAGTTTGCCCGAGCTGTGCGTTTTACCGCGGTCGTGTTCAAAGAACACACCGGGGGAGCGGTGCAGCTGGGAAACAATAACTCGTTCGGTACCGTTGATCACAAAAGAGCCGTTGTCTGTCATCAGGGGCATTTCGCCCATGTAGACTTCTTGCTCTTTTACTTCCTTGACGGTGGGCTTGCTCACTTCGCGGTCCATAAGGACCAGACGTACCTTAGCCCGCAAGGGGGAGGCATAGGTCAAACCACGAAGTTGACACTCTTTGACGTCGAACACCGGCTCGCCGAGCGTATAGCTCACGAACTCTAGCCGCGCCATTTGGTTATGGCTTACTATTGGAAATATGGAACTGAAAGCTTCCTGCAAGCCTTCAACCTTACGCTGAGAAGGCAGCGTGTCCTTCTGCAAGAAGGTTCTGAAAGAATGCAGCTGGGTAGCCAACAGGTAAGGAACCTGCTGTACGTCTTCACGTTTGGCGAAGCTCTTGCGTATGCGCTTTTTTTCGGTGTACGAATAAGGCATGAGCACTCCGACTCAAGGGTTACACGGACCGTCAACCACGGCCCTGGTTTACGACTCTAAAAAACCCGACTTTCTACAATACTAATTAAAAATCATGGGTTTTCTGGAAACGCAAAAGCCCGGGAAGGCTTGAAACGCATTCCCGGGCATCTATCGATACTCTTACTTGAGCTCGATCTTGGCGCCAGCTTCTTCCAGCTTCTTCTGAGCATCTTCAGCGTCAGCTTTGGACAGGCCTTCCTTAACAGCTTTAGGAGCACCGTCAACCAGATCTTTGGCTTCTTTCAGGCCCAGACCGGTGATTTCGCGCACGACTTTAATGACGCTAACTTTGTTTGCGCCAACTTCAGCCAAGAACACGGTGAATTCGGTTTGCTCTTCAGCAGCAGCAGCAGCGCCACCGGCAGCAGGAGCTGCAACGGCAACAGCGGCGGCAGCAGCCGACACACCGAATTTTTCTTCCATTTCTTTGATCAGCTCGGACAGTTCGAGCACGGACATTGCGCCAACGGCGTCAAGGATTTCAGCTTTAGTAGCCATTTGTAGAACTCCAGATATTAGGTAAATGCCAGGTTTGGATGTCGTTCGCAACGACGAAGTTTCCTGAAGGAAAACTGCTTACGCAGCTTCTTTCTGATCGCGCACAGCCGCAAGGCCGCGAACAAACTTGGTGGGAACTTCGTTAAGCGTACGCACAAAAGTAGCGATAGGTGCTTGCATGGTGCCCAGCAGTTTCGCCAGCAATTCTTCACGCGAGGGCATTGTGGCCAGAGCCTTAACACCATCAGCATTCAGAACGCTATTGGGCAGCGCACCGCCCATAATGACCAACTTGTCGTTGGTCTTGGCAAAATCTGCAACCACTTTCGCCGCAGTCACGGGATCTTCACTGATGGCGTACATCAGAGGACCCACGAGCTGGCTGGAAATACCATCAAACGATGTACCTTCCAGCGAACGACGAACGAGCGTGTTTTTCAAAACACGCAGGTAGACGCCAGACTCACGCGCTTTTTTGCGCAATACGGTAGCAGAAGCGACGTCCAGACCACGATACTCGGCGATAATGACCGATTGAGCCTTTGCCAGTTCGGCAGTGACTTCCTCGATGACTACCGCTTTCTCTTCACGATTGAGACTCACGGTTGAACACTCCTTCAAACGATGTCGGGAAGGCTTCCCAACATCAACCGAATGCGGCGCACCTGGACGAGTTCTATGACGAATTCTTCCACGGGCGCCGTCTACGCTGGACAGGACGGAAGTCCTTGATTAAGTAGATAGCTTTACAAGCCTATCTGCTCCAGCGGTCCTTGACAGCAGCGACCCTGTAAATAGGATCACAGCCCAAAGTTCTTTTTTCTGATTGCTGATTAAGCAGTCAGGGATGCAATTTCAACACGTGCACCGCCACCCATGGTGGAGGACACGGCGACCTTGCGCAGATATACACCCTTGGCAGCAGCTGGGCGAGCCTTGTTCAAGGCTTCAACCAGGGCGACCAGGTTGGTTTGCAGTTGTTCGACGTTGAACGAAGCGCGACCAATGGTGCTGTGAATGATACCGGCCTTGTCAGTACGGTATTGAACTTGACCAGCCTTGGCGTTTTTAACAGCCGTAGCAACGTCAGGAGTCACAGTACCAACCTTGGGGTTTGGCATCAGGCCACGAGGACCCAGAACCTGACCCAGGGTACCAACAACACGCATGGTGTCGGGCGAGGCAATCACAACGTCAAAGTCCATTTGACCGGCTTTGATTTGCTCAGCCAGATCGTCCAGACCAACGATGTCAGCGCCAGCTTCACGAGCGGCGTCAGCTTTTTCGCCTTGGGCGAAAACGGCAACACGAACGCTCTTGCCGGTACCAGCAGGCAGAACCACCGAGCCACGGACCAGTTGGTCGGACTTACGGGGATCAATGCCCAGCTGAACAGCGATATCGATGGATTCGTCGAACTTGGCAGTGGCAGTATCTTTCACCAGGGCCAATGCTTCGGCCACGGGGTAGAACTTGTTGCGGTCGATCTTGGCAGCAATAGCGGCTGCGCGTTTGCTTACTTTAGCCATGACTTACACCACCCCTTCAACGTTGATGCCCATGCTGCGAGCGCTACCAGCGATGGTACGCACAGCGGCGTCCAGATCGGCGGCGGTCAGGTCGGGTTGTTTGGTCTTGGCGATTTCTTCAGCCTGAGCGCGAGTCAGCGTACCGACTTTATCCACGTTAGGACGAGGGGAACCGGATTTGATGCCAGCAGCCTTTTTGATCAGGATGGTTGCCGGAGGAGTCTTCATGATGAACGTGAAGCTCTTGTCGGCAAAGGCAGTAATCACAACAGGAATTGGCAGACCGGGTTCCAGACCCTGTGTCTGGGCGTTAAACGCCTTGCAGAATTCCATGATGTTCAGACCGCGCTGACCCAGCGCTGGACCGATTGGAGGGGATGGGTTTGCCTTACCAGCTGGGACTTGCAGCTTGATAAAGCCGACGATTTTCTTCGCCATGCTTAGCTCCTTGCGGGTGATGACGCCTGACACTTAGTGCGACAGGCTTCCCGGGGGTTGTAATGAATCAGGTCTTTTCGACTTGATCGAAATCGAGTTCTACAGGGGTGGCGCGACCGAAAATAGTAACGGTGACACGAACCTTGTTTTTCTCGTAGTTAACTTCTTCGACGTTACCGTTGAAGTCTGCAAACGGACCGTCCTTGACGCGTACCAGTTCACCCACTTCAAACAGCACTTTGTGCCGTGGCTTCTCAACGCCCTCTTCCATTTGCGACAGGATTTTTTCCACTTCGCGCTCGGAGATAGGAGCGGGACGGTTACCGGAACCGCCCAGAAAGCCGGTGACTCGCGGCGTACTTTTTACCAAGTGCCAGGTCTCGTCGGTCAAGGCCATCTCGACCAGAACGTAACCGGGGTAAATACGTCGCTCTGTAATTGATTTCTTGCCGTTTTTTACTTCAACGACTTCTTCCGATGGAACCAGAATGCGACCAAACGCTTCTTGGAGATCAGCGCGTTCAATGCGCTCCACCAGAGCCTTGTGCACGCTTTTTTCCATGCCGGAATAAACGTGAACGACATACCAGCGTTTGCTCATGTGTGCCCTTTATTTCCAGCCCAGCAACAGGCCATAAATGATCCAGCCGAGCCCTTTGTCGATCAGCCACAGCAAGGTAGCCATAACAGCAACGAACACAAAGACAATACCTGTCATTTGGGTTGCTTCTTTACGGGATGGCCAGTGAACGCGACGTACTTCCGTATAGGCATCACGAGAAAAAGCGACCAGGCGGCGGCCTGTATCGCTAAACCAGATGATCAATACGGCGACGATTAGGCTGGCTACAAATACCCCAGCGCGCACCAGTGAATTTTGGCCTTCCAGGACGGAATAGCCAACAATACCGGCGGCGACGACTAAGACCGCTAGGCCCAGCTTGATGCGCTCGGAACCTCGGTTAACGGTTTCTACGTTGGTATTCGACATATTCCGACGAGTGACGCCACGCGAGGTGGTGGCGAGTGACTGTGGTGGCAGGGGCAGAAGGAATCGAACCCTCAACCTTCGGTTTTGGAGACCGACGCTCTGCCAATTGAGCTATACCCCTATACCGCGACAAACCATAGCACGATACATCGCTATGTTTGGCTTTTAGGCAAAAGAGGATAATAACCTCTTTTGCCTAAAAATACTACTCTTTTTTTACTTAATGATTTTTGCAACCACACCAGCACCGACGGTACGGCCACCTTCGCGAATTGCGAAGCGCAGACCTTCTTCCATGGCGATAGGAGCGATCAGGGACACTTT
>NZ_JBXART010000005.1:0-41715 GCF_058808495.1 Alcaligenes sp. GW821-FHT11D07 | reverse complement strand
TCGGTGTCAACACCGTAGCCACGATCAGCTTCAGCCGAAGCAGGGTTACCAGCAGCATCTTCGGTCTCGACCTTGGCGTGAACATTGCTGTCCTTGGCCAGTTCGGCGCCTGGAACATCTACGTTCCAGGTCTTGCCATCGGCGTTAACCGTGGTCGTGTAGTCCTTACCGTTGACCGTCACGGTCACGGTATCGCCGGCCTTCACATCTTCGCCAACCGTACCGGTAATGGTCACGTCGGACTCAGATTCAGCCTTGTTGATGACGTCATCACCAGCAATGGTGTCGATGGTGATCGCTGCTTCGGGCAGATCGGTGTCAACACCGTAGCCACGATCAGCTTCAGCCGAAGCAGGGTTACCTGCGGCGTCTTCGGTCTCAACCTTGGCGTGTACGTTCGAATCAGCAGCCAGCTCAGCACCAGGAACGTCCACGTTCCAGGTCTTGCCATCGACGTTGACGGTGGTCGTGTAGTCTTTACCATTGACCGTTACGGTCACGGTATCGCCGGCCTTCACATCCTTGCCCACAGTACCGGTGATGGTCACGTCGGACTCAGACTCAGCCTTGTTGATCACATCATCGCCAGCAATGGTGTCGATGGTAATCGCTGCCTCTGGGGCGTCGGTATCGACGTCGTAAGGCTTCTCGTCCGTAGCAGTGGTGCTGTTACCAGCCTCATCAGTGGTCGTGACCTTGGCTTCAACTTTCTCGTTGTTGACCAGTTCGGAACCAGGAACGTCCACGCTCCAGGTCTTGCCGTCTGGGTTAACAGTGGTTTCGTATTCTTTGTCGCCAACCGTCACGGTGACCTTGTCACCTGGTTTGACATCTTTACCAACCGTACCGGTGATCGTAACGTCGCCGCCCGATTCTTCCTTGTTGATGATGTCGTCACCCGTGATCGGATCAATCTTGATCTCGGCTTCAGGAGGCGTTACGTCAACGTCGTAAGGCTTCTCGTCCGTAGCAGTGGTGCTGTTACCAGCCTCATCAGTGGTCGTGACCTTGGCTTCAACTTTTTCGTTGTTGACCAGTTCGGAACCAGGAACGTCCACGCTCCAGGTCTTGCCGTCTGGGTTAACTGTGGTTTCGTATTCTTTGTCGCCAACCGTCACAGTGACCTTGTCACCTGGTTTGACATCTTTACCAACCGTACCGGTGATCGTGACGTCGCCGCCCGACTCTTCCTTGTTGATAACGTCGTCGCCCGTGATCGGATCAATCTTGATCTCGGCTTCAGGAGGCGTTACGTCGACGTCGTAAGGTTCCTCGTCCGTAGCAGTGGTGCTGTTGCCAGCCTCATCAGTGGTCGTGACCTTGGCTTCAACTTTTTCGTTGTTGACCAGCTCGGAACCAGGAACGTCCACGCTCCAGGTCTTACCGTCTGGATTAACAGTGGTTTCGTATTCTTTGTCGCCAACCGTCACGGTGACCTTGTCACCTGGTTTGACATCTTTGCCAACCGTACCAGTGATGGTGACGTCGCCTTCGGACTCGTCTTTATTGATGACGCCGTCTTCAGTAATAGGGTCGATAGTGATTTCAGCTTCTGGAGGCAAAGTGTCGACCGTGGTCGTGTCTTCACCGCCATTACCTGGGGTGCCAACTTCGTTGGTGTAGCTGCCGTCCGGTACGGTGACAGTGATGTCGCCTTCGTAGTTCGGTGGGGGAACCAGCGTACCCGTCCAGGTCTTGGGATCTTTATTGTCAGGTGTCAGACCTTCGATACGGCCACCGCCGCTGACCACGATATCTTCGATATCAAAGCCAAAAGGCACTTCGGTGAAGGTGAAGGTAACCGTGCCGTCGTCATTGATTTTGACGGTAACGGAGGGAGGGACCAAAGGACCGGCGTCTTCATCGCCTGTGCCGCTATAGCCACCCAAACGCACGTTCTCGACGTTAGGCACGCCAGGACGTGGGTATTCCAGAGCCAATGGGCGTGTGGTTTCCACAATGCTGACCAGGCGGGTGAAGCTGCTGCCACCGCCTTCGCCACCACCGGTCAAGACGGCAGCGGTTGGATCAAGCTGGGAGAACGGGTCATCGCCGGCTTCCAAAGCAGCCAAAACAGCCGTGATGGCTGGATCGTCTGGGTTGGCCAGTGCAGCGGCCACAGCGTCCACATCAGTTTCCGCGATATCGCCGCTAACCAGGAATTCCCGGTTATCGGAAATCGTCATGGGCGGGCTGCCTGGAATCTCCAGTTCGACGCTGGCGCCAGTCTCGGTAATGATTTCGGCGTTAACGGGGACGCGCATCCCTTCTTTGACAGCTACTTTGGAGCCATCGCTGGTACGAACCCATGCCGTACCTTCAACTCGTGTCACTAAAACAGTATCCAGTGCCATGCCTGTCTGATTCCTAAAAAAAGACCGCCGCCACGCAGCAGCCTGAAATTGACTTTCTTTGATCAGAGAATAGCGATTTGACCCGCTACTCGATATTGGCGTCGCCGCCAGTTCGCTGTTTTATTTATTGTTATTGACTTAACTTAACAATGCGAACGAGACGGCGAGCAATGCCTTACGCTATGCCGTGTACTTTTAGCGCCAACATCAAACGATCTGTTACATCCAGCTTCTCAAAAACCGCCTGAAGATGGGCGCGAACCGTTCTTTCAGTGATTCCCAAGTCGTTGGCAATCAGCTGATTGGAGTGGCCTAGCGAGGCGCGTTGCGCGACCTCGACTTCACGGCTGGTCAATGTGCGTTCCCATCCAGCTTTGGGTTCCAGCCGACGAGTGACATCGCTGAGCAAACGGCTCAGCAAGGACTCCCCAACCCAGATTTGACCGCTGGCCACATGATCCAAAACCTGCACCAGCAGGGCTGAGGAACTGTAGGCGTGAACGTAACCACGGGCTCCCAAAGCCAGGACCGCCTGACCTTCGGTATCCAATGGGCGTGGGCTGGCAATGATGACCTTCATGCCTTGTACTGCCTGGCTCCACTGAGGGTGGTTCCACAAAGCCAAAGCACTATCAATGACCACCAGGTCACGTTGCTGTTGTTTCCAACGCAATAAATCGTCCATGCCCTGCCCTCTGGCAGGCAGCCAGGTCACGGAATCCAAATGGCGCCAATGCTGCCACAACGCCTCATCGGCCGTCAGAAATAAAACCGAATTTACTTGTCGCATACCGCTTTTCCCTTACTGGTAACACGAGCTATAAGCCATCAGCTCTTGGGCTGACTCGGGTGTTACACCTCTATCGTCAGCGCTACTCCCCCGTACGGACCAATCTGTTTTAACGCTCCGTAAAGGCGTTGGACCTGGCCCTGAGAATAGGTTTAAGTAAGTACTGCATCACCGTTCGCTTCCCTGTCAGGATGTGAACTTCGGCCACCATGCCAGGCAGAATCGGACGCTTGTCGTCACCGACATACACCGTATCAGTACGTACTTTCGCTATATAGAATGAATTGCCTTTTTCATCGGTAATGGTGTCCGCACTGGTTTGCTCCAGCACGCCGGGCAAGCCGCCATAGACAGCGAAGTCATAGGCGGTGAACTTGACCTCGGCCGCCTGGCCGGAATGCAGAAAACCAATATCGCGTGGATTGATGCGCACCTCTAACAACAAGGTGTCATCAGTGGGCACAATTTCCAAAATATCCTTGCCCGGTTGCAGTACACCGCCCACGGTGTTGGCAGCCAGGGTTTTGATCGTGCCGCGCACCGGCGAGCGCACTTCAGCCAGACGCACACGGTCAGCCAAGGCACGCTGACCTTGTTCCAGAGAAGCCAATTTGGCTCGTGTTTCGGACAATTCTGTGCGAGCTTGGTTGCGGAAGATAATTTCCACTTCGCCAATACGGTTCTGAGCTTCCTGAATGGAGGCCTGAATACGGCTGATCTGCGCCGAGGCGGCTTTTTGCTCACCACAGTAACGAGCCACATCACGTTGCAAGCGCAGCAAATCCACTTCAGACACTGCCCCGCTCTTGAGCAAAGGACGGGTCATTTGCAGTTCTTGCGAGGTCAAGCCGCAGCTGGATGCCGCCTGATCACGATTAGCCTGAGTTTCACGCAGCTCTTGCTGGCGCTGGTTCAACTGTTCCTGAGCCACCGAGATATTGGAGCGCAACTCTTCAGTACGGGCTTGCCAAACACGACGTTCCATTTCTGCCAGGTCGGGGGCCTTTTCCAACACTTCAGCCGGCATGTCGAAAGGCTGGCCCGCTGCAATCGCTTCGAGTCGTGCTGCCTTGGCTTTCAAGGACAAGGACTCCGCTTCGTTTTCCCCCAGGGAAGACGAAGCCCGTGTGGGATCAATGCGCAACAGCACTTCACCCACTTCTACGGATTGTCCAGGACGCACCAGGATTTCCTCGACTACACCACCGTCCAGACTCTGCACGATTTGCACTTGCCGGGAGGGAACCACTTTCCCTTCGCCACGCACAACTTCATCAATTCTGGCCAGACTGGCCCAAATGATCAGCACGCTAATGGCCAACAAGGTCAGCCAGATCAGCAGCGTGGAGCCTCTTAAGTCCTGGTAACGGGCCGTCCAGGAGGCATTTTTGATCATGTTGCTGCCCGGTGGCGGCGAACTCGTATCTTGCAGTTGAGCACGCAACCAATTAGTCAGGTTTTTGATCTTCATGCTGCACTCCGGGCTTTACCAATCTGCCCACTGCGCAAGGCGGCAATAACCTGGTCTTTAGGACCATCTGCCACAATCCGCCCCATATCCATCACGATCAAGCGATCCACCAGATCCAGCAAAGCGGTACGGTGAGTCACCAGCACCACTGTCTTGCCCTCGCACTCTTTTTGCAGACTGCGACGCAATGCGGATTCACTCTGGTTATCCATATTGCTGCTGGGTTCATCCAACAACAGGATAGAAGGACTGCCAATCAAAGCACGCGCCACTGCAATCGCTTGTCGTTGACCGCCCGACAAGGATTCACCACGCTCGCCAATCATCATGTCGTACCCATCCGGGTGGCGACGCGCGAAATCATCTACACCAGCCTGGCGAGCAGCCGCCAGCATCTGATCATCGGTAGCGTAAGGCGTACCCATGATCAGATTGTGTTTCAGGGTGCCGTAAAACAGGGTCGGATCCTGCGAGACATAGCCCATGGAACGACGTACGTCTGCTGGGTCAATCTGCTGGTTATCAATGCCATCAAGCACGACCGTGCCACCTGTTGGTTTGTACAGCCCCAGGATCAACTTGGACAGCGTAGTTTTACCGGACCCGATGCGGCCGATAATGCCAATCTTTTCTCCAGCCTTCAAAGAAAAACTGACCTTGTCGAGCACGTTCTGAGTCGTTTCAGGATAGGCAAAACTAACGTTACGGAACTCAATCGAACCTTCCAGATAAGGACGAGGCACGAAGTGCCGCTCTTCCGGATGCTCGACTGGCATCTTCATATACATGTCCACCGAACCTAGCGATGTACGTGCATTTTGATATTGCATCATCAGGCCAGCTACCTGCCCCAAAGGAGCCAGACAGCGACCAGCAATCATGGAGGACGCAATAATGCCCCCCATGGACAATTTAGTTTCCTGAACCAGATACACCCCGATGATAACCACGGAGATAGTGACCATCTGCTGCAGCATTTGCACCGTATTGACGGTCAGCGTAGAGGTCATCTTGATTCGGGCACCCTGGCGAGCCAGGTACTCGGTGGATTGTTCCCAATCACGCTGAGCATTGCTTTGCGCATTCAGGACTTTCAGCGTTTCCAGCCCAGCCAACGACTCCACCAGACCGGCATTGCGTTGGGCAGCTGCCTGAAAAGTCTGCTTGGTCAGGCGTTCCATACGGGCTTGAGCAAACCAGGAAACGGCCAAAATAATCACAATGGCCACTAGGGGTGGAATCAGCATCCATGGCGAGATCCATGCCAAGACGGCCAAGAACAACAGCACGAAAGGCAAGTCCACCAAGGTGGTCAAACTGGCCGAGGCAATAAAGTCGCGCACGGACTCGAACGAGCGTAGGTTGGCAGCAAATGAGCCAACCGATGGCGGCCGGTTCTCCATGCGCAAGTCCAGCACACGCTCCATGATCTTGGCTGAAAGCTGGATATCCACCCGCTTGCTGGCGGCATCGACCACATAGGCCCGCACACTGCTCAGGATCATGTTCATGACCAACACCAGCCCAATCCCGATCGAAAGCACCCAGAGGGTTTCAATGGCTTTGTTGGGCACAACGCGGTCATACACGTTCATGGTGTAGAGCGGAATTGCCAACGCAAACAGGTTGATCAGCAAGGCCGCGCCGATCGCGTCGCGATACAAGCGCCAGTTCTGCACAACGGCAGACCAGAACCAATGCTTGCCCTTGAGCGGAGCGACGCCGTCTTTGGCACGCGCCTCCACTCGAAAATCTGGTTGCACAACAGCCAGCAAGCCTGAGTACTGCGCTTGCAGATCGTCCAGGCTGATTTCACTGGGGCTACCACTTTCCGGAAAATGAACACGTGCTTGCTGGTCTTCCAAACCCAACAAAACACATGCCCGGTTATTGTTCAGCAACAAAATAACCGGGAACAGATTGCTATCAAGTTCGGTAAAGGAGCGACGCCAGATTCGTGACGTGCAGTGACCCCGTGCAGCAGCCCGGCTCAGCAAAGCGGGCGTCAAGCGCCCCCTCTGCAGGGGCAAACCTGCAGACAAATGCTGAGGCGTGCAGGGATTACCGTGGATACGGGTAATCTCTGCCAGACAGGTCAGGAGTGGGTCATCATGTGTCAGATGAGGCGGGACGTTATAGGTCTCGCTTGCGGGTGTCGTGCTGTCAGATGAGTGGTTCATCGTCATTAATCAAATCCAGCGAATCTCGCAGGCGCTGGCGAGTCAGCTTACGCTCATTCAATTTGGCCAAAGCCTGCGGAGGCAGATCAGTCATCCGAAGTACACCGTTTGCAACCAGTGCATCGATCAAATCCTCCAGCACACGGATAAAACCTGCATCCGAGACCGAAAGCTCTTGTTTGTAATCGTCTTCGTTCTGACTCATGTCTGCCTCCCTTCACAATCAAAAACGCCAAGAAGCAGTTACTTAGAGTCCAGCTGCTTTCTCACGCAGGACAGGCGGGGCCATGTCATCGCGGTAGTCCACAGAGACTGGAGTCAAGTTACTGGTATCAGGAATTGGCGCCATGCATGCCTGGAATGCCTCTTCGGGGAAATCCAGCTTGGTAGCTTCTTCAGGTTGCTCCGAGTAAGGCTGGGACAGGCCAACCGCCGACACCAGACGATGCGACAGGGTCAACCAGCGGTATTCGGCTTGTTGCAGATCGTACGTAGCGTTAGCCAGAGCACGACGGGCATCAAACAGTTCGTTTTCGGTATCCAGCAAGTCCAGCAAGGAGCGCTGACCGATCTGGAACTGCTGCATATAAGCAACGCGGACCTTGGACGTAGCCAATTCGTGCTGTTTCAGGAATGGCAACTGAGCACGCAAGCGCTCGATATTGTTCCAAGCTACAGCCAGATCCTGCTGTACGTTGCGGCAGGTGTAATCGCGAACATCACGAGCAGCGTATTGCTGAGCGGTAGTCTGACGAATACGAGCTGCATCAGCACCGCCGCGGAACAAGTTGTACGACAGCATCAACTGTACGTTGCTGCTTTGCGAATCACGGTAGGCGGAGCCTGGAGGATCGCTTTTGTCTTTACCCGTAGCAGCGCGCAATTCCAAGGTAGGCGACATGCGGCCTTGGGCCACGTGTTTGCCCGACTCGGCAGCTTGGTACAAAGCTTGCTTGGACAAGATCATGGGGCTGGTGCGCAAGGACGGCAGAAAATCGCTGGTCTTGGCAGGGATGGATTCGCTCAGGCTAGGGGCGACTTGCATCACTTCAGGAGCAGCCACACCCACGATACGACGGTAGCGTTGCAGCACGTCGTTCAGATTGCCGGCCTCAGTCATCATGTTGCTTTGAGCCAAGGACTGACGACCATACGCCTGTTCCAGGTCAACACCACGGCCTACGCCCGATGCGGAACGTTCCTGAATCTGGCTCAGGATGTTCATGTGCATGCCGTAGTTTTCACGTGCCAGTTTTTCCATTTCGCGGTAGCGCAGCACATCAATGTGGGCGTTAGCCGCTTCCAGCGCCAAGGAATCCACCGAGGCCAGCAGCTCGTAATAAACGGCCAGTTTTTCGTAACCCAGCTGACGCACTTGGTTGATTGAGGAGAAACCATCAAAAATCAACTGGCGCAGTTGCAGGCTGTAGCCGTTGCGCGACCAGTTAGTGGACGGAGCACCCGAGGTGCTGCCACGCCATTCTTTACCAACCCAACCTTGGGCGTTGACTTCCGGCATCAGGGCGCCACGGCTAACATTCTGGCCTTCAAGCGCAGACTGGAAATCCTGAAAGCGTGCACCAAGTTCAGGGTTGGACATGATTGCCCGCTCGATACTGTCTTTGAAGCTCAAGCTGTTTTCTTGTGCAAGCACAGGTTGCGCCAGCAACAGTGCTGTCAACAGCGAACTTACCGTTAGAATTTTCTTACCACGCACGTCGGCCTCCGTAAGATCCTGTACTGCGTTCTCAACAGACGTAAGCACGCCATCATCGCAACGCATTGCCGGATCAAATTTAAGTACAAAAATGAAAGAAGAGTGGGTTCGGTGTGCCGCTTACACAAAGCGAAAAAACCACCACCCGAGGGCCCAACACCTAGGTATTGCACATAGGCTTTACATCTAAGGCTGGCAAACCCATCGCCAGCCGCAGCAGTGTGTTCATAATGGACCGGGGCAAGACAAGGCGGAGCTACAGGCTTCTGGCCTGTATTCTTGGAGCATAACCTTGTGTCTAATTGTGACCTTTTTCGTGGTCTAGAGCGAAACTCTTCACGTGGATCACGGGACAAATTGTATCTTAGATTACAAGGGGCTTCGTCGATGACAATGTTAAAAATGATAAATAGCCTGTGACAAAAACAGCAACAAAGCCATGAAATTAAACGATTCTCAGTAGTTAGGCCCTTAATGACGAACTGTGGCGTCGTGTCCCATTCTTAGATTCGTTGGTAATAATCTACAAAAAAGTTTCACCTTAATAAGCATTTAGGTTACATCAAGCTAAATCTCAGTTCTCATCTACAGATAAAAAAATTTTCTTTGTCGTAAACACAACAATTATTCTCATCGAGAATGGGGCACTTGTAACGATTTCTTATTAATCAGGGATATTGCTTTTCACCTTTCCTTGAAACTTTTGAAAAAATATATGAAATCAAAAACTTATAACAATATGGTGAATCACAGCCTCTCTTAACAGCCGCTTGTTGCTTCTCTGAACAATCCGTTGCCTGAAAATTGCCCACCTGCGCTTGTCCCGTTGCTACCCGCCCGATACCATCAAGACAGTACCTATTTAGCAACACAGACAACTTGGAGGCCGCACATGTATCAACACTTGGCCCTGTATATCAATGGTCAATTCCTGGACGGACAAGGTCGTCAAACCCAGGCCGTTATCAACCCAGCCAATGGCAGCACGCTGGGCCAACTGCCTCTGGCATCCCAAGCGGATCTGGATGCGGCTCTGAATGCAGCTCAAGCCGCGTTCAAAAGCTGGCGTCATAGCTCGCCCATGGACCGCAGCGCGATCTTGCGCAAAGTGGCGGAACTGTCCCGCGAGCGCGCCCAGGAAATCGGCCGCAATCTGACGCTGGACCAAGGTAAGCCGCTAGCCGAGGCGGTGGGTGAAATTGAGTCCTGCGCCGACCATGCTGACTGGCACGCGGAAGAGTGCCGCCGAATTTACGGCCGCGTCATCCCCGCCCGCAACCCAAAAGTGCAGCAATTGGTTTTGCGCGAGCCCATTGGGGTCTGCGCCGCCTTTACGCCGTGGAATTTCCCCTATAACCAGGCCATCCGCAAAATTTGTGCGGCAATTGGGGCGGGTTGCACGATTATTCTGAAAGGCCCCGAGGACTCGCCCAGTGCAGTCATGGCGATTGCTCAGGCGTTCCATGACGCAGGCCTGCCACCCGGCGTACTGAATATTGTCTGGGGTGTGCCTCAAGAGGTGTCCGACTACCTGATCCGCTCCCCTATCGTGCGCAAGGTTTCGTTTACCGGTTCGGTGCCCGTAGGCAAACAACTGGCCGCGCTGGCCGGTGCTCACATGAAGCGCATCACCATGGAATTGGGTGGTCACTCACCGGTTTTGGTGCTACCCGATGCCGATGTGGCACGTGCAGCTCGTCAACTAGCTCGCTTCAAGATTCGCAACGCTGGGCAAGTTTGCATTTCGCCCACGCGCTTTTATATCCACGACGATATCTACACCGCCTTTGTGGATCGCTTCACCGAAGAACTGGCGAATGTGAAAGTGGGCGATGGTCTGGACCCGGATACCCAAATGGGCCCCTTGGCTCACGAGCGCCGCATTCCCATGATGCAAAAGTTTGTAGATAACGCCCGCTCGCTGGGCGGCAAAGTCTTGCTTGGCGGCGAACAGATCAAGCGCGATGGTTTCTTTTTCTCGCCCACGGTACTGACGGATTTGCCTGATGACGCTTTGGTCATGACGGAAGAGCCTTTTGGCCCTATCGCCCCTCTGACGCGTTACTCCAATCTGGACGATGCCATCGCCCGGGCCAATAGTCTGCCTTTTGGTTTGTCGGCCTATGCCTTCACGCAATCTTTGCAAGATGCGCATCGCTTGGGCACGGAATTGGAGTCCGGCATGGTCAACATCAACCACTTTGGCAGCTCCCTGCCCGAGACCCCATTTGGTGGAGTCAAAGACAGCGGCATTGGCAGTGAAGGAGGCGCTGAAACCTTTGACGGATACTTAGTCACCAAATTTGTGACCCAGATCTAAGACTGGCTCCTGGCCCCGTTTTGCGGGGCTAGGGTGAACCCCTACTGTACTAACTACACATTCCCGTTACATTATTCAAACGCTCGTTTGAAATTAGGAAGTAACGGTGAAACGCTCTGATCGGACACAGTCCGCCATTCTCGATGCAGCCGAACATTTGTTCGCGCTGTATGGTCATGAAAATACCTCCATGCGCCAAATTACGGCGCAGGCCAAGGTAAACCTATCTGCTGTCAATTATCACTTTGGCAGTAAAGACGGACTGACACAGGCCGTGTTCCAGCGTCGCCTCAATAGCATCAATCAAGAGCGCTTGGAAAAGCTGGCCCTGTATCGTCAGCAGGCCGGTGACGGTGCCTTAAAAGCATCCCAGGTTGTGGACGCGTTTTTTGGGCCACTGATCCGTCTGGCTGGCACAGGTAACGGCGCCCCCCGCTCCTTTATTCCATTGCCTGGTCAAGACCGACCGGCACCGCAGGACTTCATCCAATCCATCTGTTGGGATGAACAAGTCGCTATCTTCTTGCCTTTCAAGCAGGCGTTACACGAGGCCCTGCCCACCGTGCCCGAAGAGGAAATCATTTGGCGATTCCACTTCATGTTGGGCGCTACCTCTTACGCATTGATGGGCACCCAATCGCTACGCAGGGCCTTGCAGTTACCCCTGAGCGACAGCCCCGAAAGTGAACAGCAACTGCAGCACCGTTTGATGAGTTTTCTGCTGGGTGGATTACGAGCCCCTTTACCAGCCAATCTCTAAGCTGAGCGGTCCGCCCGATTTTTTGTACCGCCGGGCCGCCCCAAGGTAAAAAGCGCCCCCTCTTGGGGGCAGCAAGCCAAGGGCGCAGCGTGGGGGCATCTTTTTTCTTTTGAGCTAGTCCGGAGTTTCTATGTTTGTGACCTTGCTATTAATAGTGCTTGTCCTTGGCTGCGTCTACGTTCTCAAAAACCGGAACCTGCGTACCAAGTGGCTAAGCCGCCCAATCTATCGCGCTTTTTCAAGCGTTTTGCCTGCCATGTCCCAAACCGAGCGCGATGCGCTGGAAGCGGGCACCGTCTGGTGGGAAAGTGAACTGTTTCGCGGCAAACCTAACTGGAACACTCTGGCCTCCTACCCGGCCTATCGACTCAGCGAAGAAGAGCGTCAGTTCATGGACAACGAAGTCAATGTGGCGTGCGCCATGATTGACGACTGGCAAGTCAGCCAGGAAGAATTCGACATGCCCGTCGAGGTCTGGAACTACCTGAAAGAAAACCGTTTTTTCAGCCTGATCATTCCCAAGGAATATGGTGGTCGCGGTTTCTCTGCCCAGGCTCACTCAGCAGTAGTCGCCAAGCTGTCGACACGCAACTCCGCTTTGTCGGTCTCGGTCATGGTGCCCAACTCTCTGGGCCCTGCTGAACTGCTGCTGCATTACGGCACTGACGAACAAAAGCAGCATTACCTGCCCCGTCTGGCTGATGGCCGTGACATCCCCGCCTTCGCCCTGACCAGCCCCTGGGCCGGTTCCGACGCCGCCTCTATCCCTGACGTGGGCATTGTCTGCAAAGGCGAATGGCAAGGCCAGGAAGTGCTAGGCATGCGCGTCACCTGGGACAAGCGCTATATCACCTTGGCCCCGGTCTGCACCCTGCTGGGTCTGGCCTTCCGTCTGTATGACCCGGACGGCTTGCTTGGTGGTGAGAAAGACATCGGCATTACTTGCGCCCTGGTCCCTAGCGATCACCCCGGCGTAGATACGGGCCGTCGTCACTTCCCTTTGAACGCCATGTTCATGAACGGTCCCACCCGTGGCAACGATGTCTTCATGCCACTTGAATTCATTATTGGTGGCCCAGCCATGGCTGGCCAAGGCTGGCGCATGCTGATGGAATGTCTGGCCGCTGGCCGCTCCATCTCCCTGCCCTCCTCCTTTACCGGCATGGCCAAGCTGACCAGCCGCGCTGTCGGTGGTTACTCCGCGGTTCGAACCCAATTTCGTAGCGCCATCAGCAAGTTTGAAGGTGTGGAAGAAGCGTTGGCCCGTATTGCTGGCCACACCTACGCCATGGACGCCGCTCGCACCATGACGGCGGCAGCTGTGGACTTGGGCGAAAAGCCTTCGGTCGTGTCAGCCATCGTCAAATATCACGTAACCGAACGTGGCCGCATTGTGGTTAACGACGGGATGGACGTAATCGGCGGTAAAGGCATCTGTCTTGGCCCATCAAACTTCCTGGGCCGTGCCTATCAACAAATTCCCGTGGGCATTACCGTTGAAGGCGCCAACATTTTGACGCGCAGCCTGATTATTTTTGGACAGGGCGCGATTCGCTGCCACCCCTTCATTCTGGAAGAGATGACAGCCGCCCTGAACCCAGATCGTGAAGCCGGTTTGCGCAAATTCGATCAGGCTTTCTGGGCACACATCCGCTACACCCTGGCCAATACAGGCCGCTCCTTCTGGTTGGGTCTGGGTGGATGGCGCCTGCTGCGCGGTCCTAGCGGTACGGCCTCGGCCATGCACACGTACTACAGTCAGGCCAGCCGCTACAGCGCAGCCTTCTCTTTGCTGGCCGATGCTTCCATGCTGGTATTGGGCGGCTCCCTGAAAATGCGCGAGCGTTTGTCCTCCCGCTTGGGCGATGTGCTGTCCGAACTGTATATGCTCAGCGCAGTCCTCAAGCGTTATCAAGACGAGGGCCGCCAGCAAGAAGATGCGCCTTTGGCTCACTGGGCTGCTCAAGATGCCTTGATGCGTGCACAACATGCTCTGGATAAAGTGCTGGAGAACTTCCCGAACCGTCCTTTGGCCGCCGTACTGCGCTTTCTGGTCTTCCCCGTAGGTCAGCGCCGTCTGGGTCCGAACGACCGGCTTGATCACGTCGTTGCCAAATTGCTGACTAAACCCGGCCCTACTCGTGACCGCCTGACCTACGACACCTACCTGCCCGAAGACGATAAAGAGCCGGTGGGCGCGATAGAAGCTGCTTTGCTGGCATCGCTGAGCACCCGTGATATTGACGCCAAGATCCGTCAATTCGAGAAAAGTGGTCAATTGCAAGACAACCCCAAAGCCAACGTCCGTGATCTGGCTGAAGCTGTCTTCCAAGCCGGCGGCATTACCGCTCAGGAATATGAGCAAATCCAGGCGCGTGATGTCTTGCGCGACCGAGTCATTGCCGTGGATGACTTCCCCTTTGATCTGCGTCGGGAAGAAACCGAGACATCTGACAGCGCCAGCGGGAGCCAAGTATGAGCTTTCAACCGGTCTATATCATTGATGGCGCACGCAGCCCGTTTCTAAAAGCGCGTAATGCGCCCGGCCCTTTCACCGCGGGTGATCTGGCCCAGCAAACCGGCCGCGAATTGTTGTTGCGCCAGCCCTTCGGGGCTCCACAATTAAGCGAGGTCATTCTGGGCTGCGCCGCCCCCTCGCCTGACGAAACCAATATTGGTCGAGTCCTGGGTCTACGTCTGGGTACGGGTCATAAAGTGCCCGGCTGGACCGTGATGCGTAACTGCGCCTCAGGTATGCAGGCTTTAGATTCCGGCGTACAAGCCATTCAAACCGGGCGCTCGGATCTGGTGCTGGCCGGTGGAGTGGATGCTCTGTCACATGCTCCCATCCTGTTCAGCGACGAGATGGTCCGCTGGCTGGCGGTATGGGGCAAAGCTCGCAGTGTGGGCGCTCGTATCAAGGCCTTACGGGGCCTGCGCCTGTCTTACTTGAAACCGGTCATCGGCTTGCTCAAAGGGCTGACTGATCCGGTGGTGGGTTTGTCCATGGGTCAAACTGCCGAAAACCTGGCACACGAATTTGGCATTACGCGTCAAGAGATGGACGAATTTGCCGCACGTAGCCATCGTCTGGCCCTGCGTGCCCAGAAAGAAAATGCCTTTGAAGAAATCGTGCCGCTCAGTGACACGCGCGGCAATAGCTACCCACAAGATGACGGCGTACGCGAAGACTCCACACCGGAGAAACTGGCCAAACTGCGCCCGGTATTTGACCCGCCGTGGGGCAACATCACCGCTGGAAATAGCTCGCAAGTCACCGACGGTGCTGCGCTGCTGATTCTGGCCAGCGAAGCAGCCGTCAAAGAACATCAGCTCAAACCCATTGGGCGCATCGTGGATGCGCAGTGGGCAGGTCTAGACCCGGCCACGATGGGGCTGGGGCCCGTGTTTGCCGCTACCCCGATTTTGGAACGTAACCGCTTGGCCCTAAATGGCCCGGACTTGTGGGAAATCAACGAAGCCTTTGCTGCGCAAGTGCTGGCCTGCCGCGCAGCATGGGACGATCAGCAGTGGTGTCAAAAGCATCTGGGACGTGATGCCTTGGGACTGCTGGATATGGACAAGCTCAATGTGGACGGCGGCGCTATTGCGATCGGCCACCCTGTGGGTGCCTCCGGTGCCCGAATTGTGCTGCATTGCTTGAATGCCCTGCGTCGTCGCAATTTACGCCTGGGCATGGCCGCCATTTGTATTGGCGGTGGTCAAGGTGGCGCCATGCTGATCGAATCGCTGCAAGGAACTGAATCATGATGCCCGTCGCTACCTTGAATTTGCAAAACTTCTCTTTGCACACGGACGATCAGCAAATTGCCTGGCTGAAAATCGATTGTGTGGGCAGTTCCGTCAACAGGCTGTCTGCCGCCGTCTTGCAAGAGTTGAATCAGGCTCTGGACTATCTGAGCCAACACCCGCCCAAAGCACTGATCATTTACTCCGGCAAAGCCGCCGGTTTTGTGGCCGGTGCCGATATTGATGAGTTTTCCGAGCACAGCAACAACCCAGAAAAAGGCTTGGCCCTGGTCACGCGTGGATGGACGGTCTTCAACAAGCTGGCCAAACAACCCTACCCTAGCCTTGCGCTGGTGCAGGGCCACTGCCTGGGCGGTGGACTGGAACTGGCTTTAGCCTGCCGCTATTGCCTGGCTGTGGATCAGGCCGACACTCGCCTGGCTTTGCCCGAAGTCATGCTGGGTATTTTCCCCGGCTGGGGCGGCATGCTGCGTCTACCCGAATTCATCGGCCCGGCAGCGGCGATGGATTTGATGTTGAGTGGCAAAAGCGTGGACGCCCGCAAAGCCGCCCGTCTGGGCATGATCGATGCCTGGGTGCCGGAACGTCTAGCCAAGCAAGCCGCCGTCAAACAAGTACTCAGTGGCAAGAAGCAACGCAAAGCTAGCGGCCTGCCTCGCCTGATGAACACCAAATTGCTGCGCCCCCTGGTCGCTCGCCAAGTACGCAAACAGCTGGAACAGCGCGATCCCTATCAGCACTATCAGGCACCCCGCGCGATTCTGGAGATCTGGGAAAAGCACAATGGCAATGCCCTTAAAGCCCCAGAACTAATTGAACAGATCACCCGTTCAGACACCGCAGCCAACCTGCTGCGTGTATTCCATTTGCAAGAACGCCTAAAGAGCATAGGCAAACACGCTTCCAGCGTGGAAGTGGGTCATATCCATGTAGTGGGTGCCGGAGTCATGGGCGGGGATATTGCCGCTGTCTGCGCCCTTAAAGGCATGCGGGTGACGCTGCAGGATCAGGATCGCAAACGTATCGCTCAAGCCCAAGGTCGGGCCGCCAAGATGTTCCAGCGCCGTCTTAAAGACCGGCGTCTGGTTCAGGCTGCGCTGGACCGCCTGATCCCGGACCCGGAGGGCCACGGTATCCCTTCAGCGGATCTAGTTCTGGAAGCCATTTTCGAGAATGCGGACGCCAAGCGCGCGCTGTACGCCAGCATTGAGCCCCACCTGAAACCCGGTGCGGTGCTGGCCACCAATACGTCCAGCCTGCCCCTGGCGGAATTGAGCCTGAACTTGATTCACCCGGACCGCCTGGTGGGCATCCACTTCTTCAATCCCGTCGCCCGTATGCCCTTGGTCGAAGTCGTGGAAAGCGCTGAGCTGGCCCCCGAAGTGCGCAGCATTGCCTATGCCTTTGTGAACCAGATCGGCAAACTGCCTCTGCCCGTCAAAGACAGCCCCGGCTTCTTGGTCAATGCTGTATTGGCTCCTCATATGTTGGAAGCCATGCGCTGCGTGGACGAAGGGATAGACCCGGCTACGGTAGACAAGGCCATGGTGCAGTTCGGCATGCCGATGGGACCACTGGAATTGGCCGATACGGTGGGCCTGGATATTGCCCGTGATGCGGGTGCGCAACTCAGTCAGCAAGCAGCCATGCCCGCCTGCCTGAAAAGCCATCTGGATCGTCAAGAATTGGGACGTAAAACAGGCCAGGGTTTCTACACCTGGAAAGATGGCAAAGCGCAGAAACCTCCAGCAGGAACGGTCCCAAGTGGCCTGGCAGACAGACTGATTAAACCCCTTATCGAGCAGACCGAACACCAAGTCCGAATCGGTGTCGTCGAGAGTGATGATCTGGCTGATGCAGGCGTTATTTTCGGTACCGGTTTTGCCCCGTTTCGGGGTGGTCCACTGCATTACAAAGCAACACAAAAACAACGCAATTTACCCTGATTGGCACAAATACCTATACGCCGATTGGCCTAGGTCATGCACCATAGAAAACAAACAGGTGTTTTAAAACCTGTCCCAAGCCTCTGTCAGACGTCGCACCTATACCTTGGAGAAGAGACATGAAAAAGACGGTTGTAGCTTTGCGTACCATCCCCGCTTTGCTGATTCCTCTTGGAATGAGCATGGGAATGGGTCAAGCCCATGCGGCTGGTTTTAACTTGCTCGAACAAAATGCGAGCGGCCTGGGTAACGCCTACGCAGGCTCGGCCGCGATAGGTGAAAACGCCAGCACGATTTACTTCAACCCCGCCGGCATGACGCTGCTGCCCGAGACCAACTTCTCGGCTGGTATCAACGTCATTAAACCCACCTTCAAATTCTCGGATAAAGGCAGTACTGACCCACTGGCACTGACCGGTGGGGCAAGCCGCCCAGCTACCGGCGGTTCCGGTGGCGATGCCGGTAAGGTCGCTCCTGTACCGAACATTTATCTGTCTCATCAGCTCTCTCCGAAATGGTGGATTGGCTTAGGTATTGGTGTGCCATTTGGTCTGACAACCGAATATGACGAAGGCTGGGTGGGCCGTTATCACTCCGAAAAATTCGCGATTGAAACCGTCAACGTGAACCCATCGGTAGCCTACAAGGTCAACGATCAACTGTCTTTGGGTGTCGGTGTGAACTGGCTGCACATTGATGCTGACTACCGTCTGGCAACACCCGTGGGCTACCACCCTGCCCTGGGCCCGCTGGATATGGACACACGCGTCAAGATGAAAGGCGACGCATGGGGCTGGAACGCTGGCTTGCTGTACCAAATCACCCCTAGCACTCGTTTGGGCGTGTCCTATCGCTCGCAGATCAAAGTTACGGCAGATGGCGATACCAAGCTGAGAAACCGCAACGTGCCTGCTGGCATCCCTGCTCCCAACATCAACTGGGATGCCGAAGCCACTATCAAACTGCCTGATACCGCGATTGTCAGTCTGGTGCACGACATGAACTCGCGCTGGCAATTGCTGGCTGACGTTTCCTGGACAGGCTGGAGCAGCATCCCGCGCCTGACCATCGAAAACAGCGGCCCAGGCGCAAAAGATTCCGGTCTGGAGCTCAAGTTCAAGGACGCATGGCGTGTCGCCCTGGGTGCCAACTACCACTACAACGAGCAGTGGACGTTCAAGGGTGGTGTTGCTTGGGACCAATCCCCTGTGCGCGACAAGAACTACCGCCCAACGGCCTTGCCTGACAGCGACCGTTACTGGGTGTCCCTGGGTGCTCAATACCGCGCCAGCAAGAACGCCACTTGGGATATTGGCTACACCCACTTGTTCTTGAAAAACACGGACATGAACAACAACACGGACCTGAAAGGTCGTGGTTTGACCCGTGGTACCTACAAAAACAGTGGTGACATCCTGGGCGTGCAATTTAGCTACCGCTTCTAAGGATGCACTATGGCCCGTAGTCGCCGCATGGAGCTACTTGCACGTCTTCCCCCTACGTGGCGTGCACGCTTTTTGCAGCTGGGCTTTAACTGGCACCCCGCCTTCCGGGCAACTGGAGGGCGGGTCCACAAAGTTTCAGCCAACTTGCAACACATCGTCGTACGCCTGCCATTGCGTCGTCGCACTCGCAACATCAATGGCTCTTTATTTGGCGGGTCCCTTTTCGCCATTACAGACGGCGTACACGCCACCATGCTCTTGGCTGGCTTACATCGTCATGTGATTGTCTGGGACAAGAATGCAGAGATCCAGTATCGCCGCCCCGGCTACCAGACTCTGTATGCCCACTTTCAAATCAATCCAGAAGAACTGGACGCAATACGAGGACGGCTAGACCAATATCACGAGGCTGAAGCCACGTTTACCGTACAAATCCAAGACCCGGAGGGTCTGGTCTACACCACGGTAGAACGCACCATCTATATCGCCGACGCCCACTTCTACAAGCAGAAATCACAATCACGCTAATTTGCAGGAGGACCGCTTCATGTTCACCCCCCGCTGTGCCGCTCTGATTTTAAGTCTGTCCCTAGGGCTACCCGCTGCCCAGGCCGCCACTGTTGCTAATGTCACCGTCCCGGATACGGTCACGGTAGAGCAGCAAAGCCTGAAACTGAATGGGGCAGGCCTGCGCAAGAAAGTTGTTTTTGATGTGTACGTTGCCGCGCTGTATACCGCGACACCCTCCCAAGATGCCCAAGCCATTATCCAGTCCCCAGGGCCACACCAGGTTCGTCTGGTGCTCAAGCGTGACCTGGATGCTCAAACCCTGATAGACGCCCTAAAAGATGGCATACACAGCAATCTGAACGATTCGGAAAAACAGGAGCTGGACCCGGTCATCAAGCAATTTGAAGACTTGATGCGTCAGGTAGGGCAAGCCAAAGAAGGCGATATTGTCGTGTTGGACATGAACGCCCCCAAGGTGAAGATCCTATTTAATGACAAGGTGCTGGGCGAGCTCTCTCACCCGAACCTGACCCCCGCTTTATTGAAAATCTGGTTAGGCCAAAAGCCTGCCCAAGAGTCGCTCAAAAAGGCCCTGCTGGGATTGTCTTAACCTACACGCCTTGGAGCGCTTCATGGATAAAGTCTGGCTGCAGCACTACCCAACTGGTATTCCTGCCACTATCGAAGATCAGGCCCAGCAGTATTCGTCTTTGCTGGATGTATTTGAACAAAGTTGTACCGAATTCGCGCAGCGTACTGCCTATATCAGCATGGGCAAACGCATGAGCTACCGCGAGCTGGCCGACAACGCCCAGGCGCTGGCCAGCTGGCTGCAAACGGCGGGTGTGAAAAAAGGCGACCGCGTCGCCCTGATGATGCCCAATATGTTGCAGTACCCCATCAGCCTGTATGGGGTATTGCGCAGTGGCGCCACCATTACCAATACCAACCCGCTGTATACCGCCCGGGAACTGCAGCATCAATTGCAAGACAGCGGTGCAGAAACCATCATCATTGCGGAAAACTTTGCGCATGTACTGCAGGAAATTCTGCATGACACTCCCATCAAACGGATTATTGTGACCAGTGTGGGAGACTGCCTGGGCGGTTTTAAAGGATGGCTGGTTAATCAGGTGGTGCGTCACGTCAAAAAAGGCGTGCCGGCTTGGAATCTTCCCGGTTCTGTCTCCTTTAAAAGCGTCCTGGCCAAAGGCCGTGCCCGCCCACCGGCGCCAGTCACACTGACACACGATGACATCGCTTGCCTGCAATACACAGGTGGCACCACCGGAGTCGCCAAAGGGGCCGTCCTGACCCACGGCAATCTGGTCTCCAACCTAAGCCAAGCGCTGGCCTGGATTCGTCCTAATTTAAAAGAAGGCCAGATCGATTGTGTCGTCACGGCCTTGCCGCTCTACCATATCTTCGCTTTCACCGCGAACCTGCTGGTGTTCCTGCGCCTGGGTGCCGAAAACCTGCTGATCATCAATGCTCGCGACATTCCGGCCATGCTCAAGGACATGTCAAAAATACGGTTTACCGCCATTACCGGGGTGAATACCTTATTTAACGCCATGCTCAATAATGCCGACTTTCGCAAGCTCGACTTCTCCTCCCTACGCTTTACCTTAGGGGGCGGCATGGCGGTCCAGGAAGTGGTGGCCAAACGCTGGCTGGAAGCCACGGGCAAACCTTTGGCACAAGCCTATGGCCTGACAGAAACCTCCCCGGCAGCCACAATCAATCCGCTGGATAAAAAAGAGTTCACCGGCTCGATTGGTCTACCTGTCCCGTCTACCGAAATACGCATACGTGACGAAGCCCAAAACGATCTGCCTTTGGGCGAAACGGGCGAGCTGTGCATTCGCGGACCGCAAGTGACTCCAGGCTATTGGCAACGTCCCGATGAAACAGCCAAAGTCTTTGACCGCGACGGATTTTTGCGCACGGGCGATATCGGCTATATGGACGAGCAAGGCTATGTGTTCCTGCTGGATCGCAAAAAAGACATGATTCTGGTCTCGGGCTTTAACGTCTACCCCAATGAGGTGGAAGCCGTCGCCGCGCAGCACCCGGATATTGTCGAAGCCGCTGCTGTGGGTGTCCCCGATGAAAAAGCAGGTGAAATCGTCAAGCTCTATGTCATCAGCCGCAATCCGGATCTGACAGAAAAAGACGTCATTGCCTTCTGCCGCAAGAGTCTGACCGGCTATAAAACACCCCGAATTGTCGAATTCCGGGACGAGCTGCCTCGCACGAATGTAGGCAAAATCCTGCGTCGGGAGCTGCGCTCATAGCACGTATTTAAAACACGCTTAGACCAAGAAGAAAGGGGCTTATGCCCCTTTTTCATTAACCGGAGTATTTATAAACAAATAAGAATCGGATCGTTCGTAGCCCTGATACCGCTCTTTAGAATGGGACAAACTATTTTTATAAGCGAGTGTCAGAATGCACGCCCTGTCCCGCCTCTCGGATTCGAATCGCGCAGCGATTCAACACATTGCCGACGAGCTTGATCCGCTGTCCCTGAACTGGCTGTCCGGCTATCTGGCTGGTGTGGCCCAAGTGCGTCACTCAGGCCTGCCCGCTCAAGCATCTGCATCCCCAGAACTTTCTTTAGTGCCAGCCGCCAGTGTGCCCGCACAACGGCCAGCCACTATTCTTTTTGGCAGTCAAACCGGCAATGCCCAGCGCGTAGCCGAGGCCTTCGCACAGCGTTGTGAAGCGGCAGGCATACCAGTGCGCTTGCTGCGCGCGGACCGCTACCCCACTCGTGAGCTGAAAGAAGAACGTTTGCTCTACGTCATCATCAGCACCCAGGGCGAAGGGGATCCACCGGATGACTCCATTGCCTTTTTTGAGTTCCTGGCTGGTAGCCGCGCGCCCAAGTTGCCTGAATTGAAATTTGGCGTACTGGGACTGGGCGATTCCAGCTACCCGCTCTTCTGTGGCATCGCAGAAAAGATCGACCAACGTCTGCTGTCCTTGGGAGCGGAACGCATCCTGGAAGCAGGTCTGGCTGATCTGGATATCGACACCGTTGCCGCCCCCTGGCAGGACAAAGCCTTTGGCTTGCTGGAAAGCGATCATCAAGCCCATGCCGCTGCCAGTGCAGCAGCCACCCCGGCAGCCAGCAATGTCACCGTACTGGATACCCAGGCACGCAGCAGCTTCACTCGTGATAACCCGTTTCAGGCCACCGTTCTGCAAAGCCAGACCATCACAGGCCGAGACAGCACCCGCAATATTTATCACTACGAACTGTCCCTGGAGGGCAGCGGCCTGAAGTACCAGCCGGGCGACGCCTTGGGCGTGTGGCCCACACAGAACGAGAAGCTGGTTGAAGCCGTCATCCAGACCCTGAAGCTGGACCCGCAAGAAGTGGTCACCCTTCAGGACAAATCCCATAGCCTGCAAGAATGGCTGCGCCACTACCGGGAGCTGACCCAGCTGACCAAACCCTTCTTGGTAGAGTTGTCCAAGCGCAATCCCGATGCGGTACTGCAAGCGGCGGTAGGCCCGGACGGTTTGAGCACCTTGCAAGAGCTGCTGCAGACCCACCAGGTACTAGATGTACTGGAACGCTTCCCAGCCACCTGGAGTGCTGCTGAGCTGGTACAAGCCTTGCGTCCTTTGACGCCTCGCATGTATTCCATTGCCTCCAGCCAGGCCGAGGTAGACGAAGAAGTCCACCTGACCGTGGCCAATGTGCACTATCAATTCAATGAGCAAGATCGTTGGGGCGTGACCTCCGACTATCTGGCCCGCTTGAATGAAGGCGATACCGTCCCGGTCTTTATTGATCCCAACACCCGTTTCCGCTTGCCGGAGGACACCGCTCGTGACGTGATCATGATCGGCCCCGGTACGGGCGTGGCACCGTTTCGGGCCTTTGTTCAAGAGCGCGCCATCCAAGGTGGCCAAGGCCGCAACTGGCTGTTCTTTGGCAACCCGCACTTTCACTCTGACTTTCTTTACCAAACCGAATGGCAACGCGCCTTGCAAGACGGCCAGTTGCAGCAACTGGATTTGGCTTTCTCGCGCGATCAGGAAAACAAGGTCTACGTTCAACACCGGCTGCTGGAGAAAGCCGCCGACGTCTATGCCTGGATTCAGGGCGGAGCCCACATTTATGTGTGCGGTGATGCTAACCAAATGGCCAAAGACGTACACCAGACCCTGCAAGAAATCGCCCGCCAGCAAGGCGGACTGGACGCGGACCAGGCTCGTAGCTGGTTGGAAGAACTCTCGGCGCAGGGCCGCTATGCCCGCGACGTTTACTGAGAAGCAAGGACATGACAACAAAGAAAATTGCCGCTATTGAGCAAGTCAAAATTGATAGCCGCTATCTGCGCGGTGGTATCACCGAGGGTCTGGCCGACCCTATTACGGGCGCCATCAGCGAAGACGACAACAAGCTGCTGAAATTTCACGGCAGCTACCAGCAAGATGACCGCGATCAGCGCGAAGAGCGCCGCAAGCAAAAGCTGGAACCGGCGTTCAGTTTCATGATTCGAGCCCGCTTGCCCGGTGGCGTCGTCACACCCGCGCAATGGCTGGCCTTTGACCAGATTGCCTGTGACTGGGCCCAGTTTGGCCTGCGCATTACGACTCGCCAGACCTTCCAATGGCATGGCGTACGCAAACCCTTTCTAAAGCCAACGTTGCGCGCCATTAATGACGCCATGTCCACCACCTTGGCCACCTGCGGAGACGTCAACCGTCAGGTCGTCAGTGCCACCAATCCCCTGCTGTCCGAACAGCATGGTCTGGTGCAAGAGTGGGCCGACAAGATCTCCGAAACCTTTCTGCCCAAAACCCGGGCATATGCCGAGATCTGGCTGGACGGCAAGAAAGTCGAAGATGCGATTGATGGCGAGGACTTTGAGCCGATTTACGGCAAGACCTACCTGCCCCGCAAATTCAAGATTGGGATTGCCGTCCCGCCCTTGAATGATGTGGACGTGTTTGCGCAGGATATCGGCCTGATCGCCATAATCGAAAACAATCAGCTGCTGGGCTTTAACGTGGCCATTGGCGGCGGTATGGGCGCTAGCCATGGTGATGACACCACCTACCCCCGCTTGGGCAGCGTGATTGGTTTTGTGCGTCCGGAGCAACTGCTGGCCGTGTGTGAAGCTGTCATCACAACTCAGCGCGACCACGGCAACCGCGACGAGCGCCGACATGCCCGCCTGAAATACACGGTGGATAAGCTGGGTGCCGACTGGTTCCTGGAAGAAGTCCAAAACCGCAGTGGCCAGACTCTGGAGCCTTCGCGCCCCTACCACTTTGACCACAATGGCGACCGTTTCGGCTGGACTCAAGGTAACAACGGCCGCTGGCACTTAAGCCTGCGCATTGATTCTGGCCGCATCATGGATACCGACGTGGGCCCTTGGCTGACGGGTATGCGTGAGATTGCCAAAATTCACCAAGGGCAGTTCCGCCTGACCTGCAACCAGAACCTGATCATTGCGGATGTTCCTGAAGAGGATAAAGCCAAGATTGACAAGCTGGTCGCCGATCACAAGCTGGATGTCTACCAGACGCAAAGCGGGATACGCAGCAGCACCATTGCCTGTGTCTCTCTACCCACCTGCGGTCTGGCAATGGCCGAGAGCGAGCGCTACGCCCCCATCTTGCTGCCCAAACTGGAAACCTTGCTGGACAAATATCAACTGCGCGATGAGCGTATTGTCCTGCGTATTTCAGGCTGCCCGAATGGCTGCGCCCGCCCTTACCTGGGTGAAATCGCCCTGGTAGGCCGCGCATTGGGACGCTATGACTTGCGACTGGGCGCTAACTTCAGCGGTGAGCGCTTGAACGTGATCTATCGCCAGAATATTGACGAGCCAGAAATCCTGAGCATTCTGGATGAGCTCTTTGGCCGCTTTGCTGCCGAACGTCTGGAAGGCGAACACTTTGGCGATTTCCTGGTTCGTGCGGGCGTCGTAGCCGAGCCGTCAAGTCGCTTGATTCCTCTGGTTTTACAACCGGCCTGACTATGAACCTCTTTCCTTTATTCGCCAATTTGAAGCAGCGCGCCGTGCTGGTGGTCGGCGGTGGAGAAATTGCCGAGCGCAAGGTGCGTCTGGTGCTGGCTGCGGGGGCTCAAGTGACCTTGGTCGCCCCCTATGTGGTGGACAGTCTGGAAGCACTGGCTAAGCAAGGGCGTATTACCTTGGTTCGAGAGCGCTACCAGGCCCAGCATCTGCAAGGGGCCTGGCTGATTATTGCAGCCACTGACAAGCGCGACGTCAACCAAGTCATTGCACAGGATGCACAAGAAGCCCGCATCCTTGTCAATGTGGTGGATGATCCTGAGCTATCCAGCTTTCAGGTTCCCGCCATTGTGGATCGCTCCCCGCTGATTATTGCCATCTCCTCGGCGGGTTCCGCGCCTATGCTGGCCCGGCGAGTACGAGAACAGCTGGAAACCATGTTGGACCATAGCCTGGGGGCAATTAGCCGGCTGGCACAGGAGTACCGCAGTGCCATCCGCAATGCCCGTCCAGAGCTGGGTGCTCGCCGCCGCTTTTACGACTGGCTGCTGGATGGCCCGGTGGGGGCGGCATTGCGCAGCCATCAAACCGAGCAGGCTCGTTTAAGTTTGGAAAATGCCTTGCAACAGCCCGAATCTCCACGAGCCACTAAAGGACGCGTGATTCTGGTTGGAGCCGGCCCAGGCGATCCGGGTTTGCTGACACTGCATGCCTTACGGGCCCTGAACCGGGCAGATGTAATCCTGTACGACCGCCTGGTTTCCGATCAAGTCATGGAGCTGGCCAGGCGCGATGCTCACCGAGTTTTTGTGGGCAAGCAGTTGGGCGAGGATCACCATCAAACCCAAAGCCGAATTCACGAACTGATGATTGAACATGCCCGTGCAGGGCGCACCGTCGTGCGTCTGAAAGGCGGTGATGGCTTTATTTTTGGCCGTGGCGGTGAAGAGCTGGAATATCTGGCTGCACACGATGTCGCCTTTGAAGTGGTGCCCGGTATTACCGCCGCTTTGGCTTGTGCGGCTTACAGCGGTATTCCCCTGACGCACCGCGACCACGCGCAGTCCGTGCAATTTGTGACGGCCCACCGTAAAAGCGGCCATGGCATCGAGGACTGGAATCCGCTACTGGACACCAGCCAGACCGTTGCTGTGTATATGGGGTTGCAGCAAATCCTGGGATTTAGCCGAGAGCTGGTACAACGTGGCCGCGCTGACGACACGCCTTGCGCCTTGATCGAGAACGGTTCCCGGCCAGAGCAGCGTACTCTGCTCTCGACCTTGCACAATATTGCTCAAGATGCGCAGCAGCACCAGTTCGAAAGCCCCTGCATTTTGGTAATTGGCCAGGTGGCTACCTTGGGCAGCACCTTGTCTTGGTATGGGGAGTTAATCGATCAACTCAGCCCGCGCACCGCTATGGAGCAAGAATCAGACAGCACACTGGTGGCCGCTTAAGCTCGCCACACGGCGCTCTTTGAAACTTTGTAGAAGCGCCTAGCTTCGCTGTTCTGAAGTGCATACAAACAAGCCCTCAACACATTGCTGTTGAGGGCTTTTATATTCGTCTTAGACACTTTCTTGTACTGGCAAGTAGCGCCCCGGATTTCATTGCCCCTAGCGGGGCGAGCTTCACAACTGCGGGGACCGATGAAGCAAGGACAATGCTGCGCCCTCTTTCTACCGCTGCCCAAAGGCTGCAAATAAGGCTCGTAGCGCACTATCCAGCAGATAGCCGATCAAACCAATTAGGACGATGACAGCCATCAGCTCCGAATACGCCATACGATCACGCGTATCCAGAATCAAATAGCCCAAACCAGCCGACACACCCAACATTTCGCAGGGCACCAGCACAATCCACAACACGCCTATGGCCAGTCGGCTGCCTGTCAGCACTGACCCAACAATGCCGGGCAGTACCAAATAAAGCAGTGTTTCCAACTTGGTAGCCGCCAGACTGCGGCCCAACATCAACCAGCGTGGATTCAAATGACGCACACCCGAAGCGGTATTCAGCAATACAGGCCAAACGCCCGCCACGCCCAGGAGAAAATAGATTGGTGCGTCCCCAATGCCAAATGCCATCACCGCGATGGGCATCCAGGACAAGGGTGAAATCATGCGTAGGAACTGGAATAAGGGTGTCAGTGCAGCATGGGCTCGGGCTGACAAACCCAACAGCAAGCCTGCTGGTACACCGACACCCAAAGAGATCGCCAGTCCAACAAAAATGCGCTGCAAGCTGGCACCCACGTGCATCCAGGTTTCCGACCATCCCCCTATTTCCAATAAGCTATGGAAGGCTGCAGCGGGACCAAATTGCTGCATCAAGGGACTGCTGGACCAAAGGGTAGCCAACCACCACAGCACCACACCTGCCAGCAAGCCACCCAGGCCCCATAGGCTAGTGACCATCCAGCGCTTGAAGCGGGGCGGTTGCACCACAACCCCCGCACTTTTGCCGGATTCTCTAGCTTGTATTACCTTGGCCGAGGAGTTGGTCGAAGACGCAGAGGCACTGAGACTCATACAACAATGCTCTCGCTACGGGTGTACTGTTCAGCCAAACCAAACTGCGTAAGCCCACCTTGTTTCTCCAGAGCAGCCCGCACAAAACGGTCGTCCACCAAATCACTGGCTACCTGCTGGGGCGACAAACCTTCCAGAAACCCGCGTTCGCCCTGGATCAATGTTCCTTGCAGCATCTCTATCAAAGACTCGGTGTAGCTGGGGAACGGGTAAGGCTGAAAGTCGATCCGTTGATCGTCCCAATCCGGGTGCCGGATAACGCCCGAGTCTACATACTGGGCACGCTCCGCAGGATTCGGCGCCAACACTTTCAAGAGGTTTTCCTGAGTGTGCGGCGTATAGCGATTTCCACCTTCTCGCGACAGAATATGGGCCGTCTCAGCACGGTTGCTGCGTATCCAGATCTGCGCTTTAACCAGGCCATCCACCACGCCTTGCGACCATTGCGGCCGGGTCTGCAAATCTTGCTCATGCATGAAGGCCACACAGCAGGCGTGGTCACGCCATACGTCGCCCGTGAAGCGCAAAATGCGGCCCATACCTTGGGTTTCTGCCAAAGCATTAAAAGGCTCCGCCACGGTGAAACCAGCAATACGTCCCGAGGCCAAAGCCGGGGGCATATCGGCTGGTGCCATCACCACCAGATTGACCTCGTTCGCAGCCAGCGAACCGGGGGCTTTCACCCCCGGAGTCAGGCCATGTGCTTTGAGTACGTGCTGCAAGACCACGTTATGAATGGAATACCAGAAAGGGATGGCGACGGTCTGGCCGCCTAACTGCTCGGCTGAACTAATGTTCTGCGCCACCGTAATGGCCGAACCACTCATGTGGTTCCAGGCCACAACTTTCGCAGGCACTTTGCTGCCGTAGCGTGCCCATACCGTCATGGGTGAGAGCAAATGCACCAGATTGACCTGCCCGGAGATAAAGGCCTCGATCAGTTGCGCCCAACTGCGCACCATCACAGGCTTTTCTACCTTAATACCGGCTTCTTCAAAGTAGCCATTGTGATGTGCTACCAGCATGGCGGTGGCGTCGGTAATAGGCAGATAACCGATCCGCAAAGGCGCATCTGATTCGCTTTGCGCCCGTGCTGCCCGCTGCGCCATCAAGGGGGCAGCGCCGGCCACCGTCAGCAGCGACGCCAGCTTGAGCAAGTCACGACGGGTTCGGGACGTAGGAGAGTCAATCATAGGGTGCACCTTACAAAACAGAAGCGTGAACCGCCTGGTACAAGCTTTGCTCCAGACAGGCCACAATTTCCAGGCGTATGGCCTGAAGCCAGGAATCCAGATGAGAACGGGGGTGCGCCGGGCAAGCCCATTCGCGCTGCAAACCAGCAGGCCGGCCACCCAACAAGAGCACCCGATCGGCCAGCAGCAAGGCTTCGTCGATATCGTGAGTGACCAACACAATGGCGCAGCCCGTTTGATCACGAATGGACAAGATCAGCTCTTGCATCTGACGGCGGGTGACTTCATCCAGCGCGCCAAAGGGCTCATCCATTAACAAAACTTGGGGGCGCCTAGCCAGGCAACGGGCAATCGCCACGCGCTGCGCCATGCCACCTGATAAAGCGCCGGGGCGCTGATGTCGGCTTTCGTACAGGCCAACCTGCCTTAAAGCTTGTTCCACCCGCAGCCGGCGCTCTGCCGCCGGTACAGCAGGCTGACGCGCAAAGCCCAAACCAAAGCCGGTATTCGCCTGCACGTTCAGCCAAGGCAACAAAATAGCTTCCTGAAACGCCATCGCCAAAGCAGGATGGACGCCGCGTACAGCTTCACCAAGAAAACGAACCTGCCCTTGAGTGGGCGATTGCAGCCCAGCCAGCACACGCAACAAAGAGGATTTCCCAACTCCGCTGGGCCCCAGCAAGGCGACGATTTCGCCTGCCCGAACATCCAGATCCAAGCCTTGCAGAACAGTTTGGCCGCCATAGGCCAAGGTAATGCCGCGTGCTGCTAAAAGCTCGGCCCCTTCAGACGCTACGGTGGAGGGGACGGCAAAGCTCATAGGGCATCCTGTCCCAGTTCGGCCTTTAACTGCGCGACCGTAGGCGAAATCAAGGGCACCAGCATGGCTTCGCGATAGCGACGCAGCAACTGCGGATGTTTGCCTTGCATATAAGTTGCGCCACCGATCGCAGAGCTTTCCAGGGCAACAGCCTGCGCAGCCAGATTACTCAGTTCAATACGGACCTTGAACAATTCAGGCGGTGCTACCGAACCGGGCTTGCGCACCGCGTCCACCAGGATGTCAGCCAGTTGCTGCACACGATCCAGCAAACGACGCGCAGGCTGCTCTTGCACCCATTGGCAACGTGGGGCCTCCAACACTTGCCGCAAGGAGCGACGCGCCAAGCCCATCGTCATACCGCACTGCAGCGCCATGAAACGGGGGCGCACCGAGCGTACAAACTGCGCTGCGTCCGGATGCAATAAGCGCTCTTCGCCCAGCTTGAGAGAGTTGAACTGCAAAGCGGCAGTATTGCTGCCGCGCAATCCAAGCAGATCCAGATCAGCTGAGCGTTCCAGGCCTGGATCACCCAATTCGGCAACCCAGATACCGGCCTGCTCTGCCGGCATGGCCGCCACCACGGCTACCACGCATTTTCCTGGCCGCAAATTAGTAATCCAGGGCAAGCGGCCTTCAAATTGCCATTGCTCTTGCACGGGCTGCGCCCGTACTTGCAGCTCTTCAATGCCTCCCAGAAACTTAATAGCATTGGATAAGCCGGTGGCACCGGCAATCGTTCCATCCAGCAAGCCGGGCAGATAGCGATCGCGCATAGCAGGATCTTGAACATCGCGCAGATATTCAATGAAGGTGCGTTGGCTCCACAGCACGAAACCGGCCGTCAGCGAATGCTCGGCAACCTCCACGATGGATTGAACCGCATCGCCAAAGTCTGAGAAATCCGCTTTCAACCCTACGCTTAACAGGCCGTTTTGCGCCAGGCGCGGTAACAGGGCCTGTGCCTGGGACGCATCGCTATCCAGCGACAAGGCATGTTCTTCCAGCCACTGAGATAGCTCTGGCGATAAAACAGGCTGCGGTAAAGCCAGTGCAGCCTGCTCTGGACGCGTTAAGGCGTTTCCCATGCGTAGGCCTCCAACTGGCTATTGAGCGGCGTCTGGGCCAGATTATTGGCAAAGTTGCAGATCGTTGCCAGGCCAATGCCGGTAATCACTTCCAAGGCCTGTTGGTCCCCGTAGCCAGCGGCACGGAAATCAGCCAGGGCCTGGTCGGAAACCTGACCACGAGTATCAATCACGGCGCGGCTGAACAACGCCAGCGCTTGCAGGCGTTCGTCATTGATCTGGTCAAAGCCACGAGCGCGCAAGGCGGCCAAAATTTCGGGGTCCAGCTTGGCTTTGTTGCTCGCAATTGCGGTGTGGCCGGCAACGCAGAAGCGGCAACCGTGCGTAGTGCCTGCAACCAATTGAACCACCTCGCGCTCGATCAGTGACAAGCTGGCATTGGCGTTCAAAGCCGACATGTCCTGATAGGCTTGCAGGGCAACCGGCGCATTCGCCAAGATCGCCAACAGGTTAGATAAAAAGCCACTACCACGCACCGCTTTTTCCAGTGCTGGTTTGACCGCTTCAGGCGCGGATTCCACAGTGTGCAACGTCAGGCGGGTCATGATTGCGTCTATTCCTTAGTTAATCGGGAGATGTGTTTATTGTGGATCGTATGGCCCCCTACATCCATGTGCGAACATAGCGGTATTCATATTAAAAATATCCACGAAAAGAAATAAGCATATTTTCTGCATGAACGAATCTGCCTCCCCTAGCGGTCAGCCCGACCCGGAATCCAGCGACACAGGACGTCCTGTGGAAGAGCTGCTGTTGTCCGGCCTAGAGATCTCGGCCAGCCTGTTTCATTTAGGCCAGTACTGCAATCAATGGGAAAGCAGTCTGCACGGCCATCAACGAGCCGGTTTTCATGTCGTCTTGCATGGACCTTGCTGGCTACACATTCAGCATCAAGACGCGATGGCCTTGCAGGCAGGCGATGCCGTATTTTTTCTGCGCGACCTGCCCCACCGCCTAAGCTCCTCGCCCCAAGCGCCGGACTGGAATGCCGCGCTGCAGCGTCAAACCATGCAGAATCTGCAAGTACAGGTGGCCCACAGCACAGGCTTGCTATGTGGTTTTCTGGATTTGGGTCGCGGATTAAGTGAGCTATTGCTGGCCACCGTGCCGGATGTTTTGCTGATTGATGGCCGCCACGCCGGAATGGACTCCGGCCAGCCTTTGCTGGACTTGATCCAGGCTGAAATGCGGCGTCAGCCACAAGCCCACCCTCGTCTGTTGGAAAAGCTGGTGGAGCTTTTATTGTTCTACACCTTGCGCCAGCAAATTGGCCAGACCCCTGCTGAAGGCGCTTTACCCGTGGGCTTGATTCATTTGGCCAGCGACCCGGCTTTTGGACGCCTTATTGAACAACTACTGCGTGAGCCCGCCAGGGTCTGGTCGGTAGATGATATGGCTGCCTACCTGAACATGTCCCGAGCGGCCTTTCACCGACGGTTTACCTTGCTCTGTGGCATGGCCCCTGCCCAGGTTCTGCTGCAATTGCGCATGCAATTGGCCAAGCGCCAATTGGAGCAAGGGCTGACCATGGAGCAAATTGCTGAACGTATAGGCTACAGCTCTGCGGCCGCCTTCAGCGCGGCCTTTCGACGCAGTGTAGGCGTCAGTCCCGCTGTGTGGCGCAAACAAGGACCGAGCCAATAAACGTCTTTGGCTATTACCTGCCCTGCAAGATATCGGACAGGCGTAAAAAAACCCCGAGCTGTAAACAGTTCGGGGTTTTTTGACCTACGAGGGCCAAGCCGAAGCCTGGCACCTGTGCAAGCGTTTAGATCACGCGGGCTGCTTCGATCAGACGCACAACAGTCCAGGACTTGCTGCGGCTGATAGGACGGCCTTCAGTAATCTCAACGGTATCGCCTTCGTTGTACTGGTTGGTCTCGTCGTGCGCTTTGTATTTATTGGAGCGGACGATGATCTTGCCATACAAAGGATGTTTAACGCGGCGTTCAACCAGAACGACGACAGTTTTGTCCATCTTGTTGCTGACAACTTGACCAATCAGGGTACGTTGACGTTTTGCGGTAGTTTGAGTTTCGCTCATCTTACTTTCCTGCGGTCTCAGCCATGACGGTACGAACGCGCGCGATGTCGCGACGTACTTTGCCCAGTTGGCTGGTGTTGGAAAGCTGTTGAGTAGCACGCTGCATGCGCAGGTTAAATTGTGCTTTCAACAGGCTCTCGAGCTCTTTCTGGAGCTCGGCGGCATCTTTAGTACGGAGTTCGCTGGCTTTCATGACGTCTCCTTAAGCACCGATCTGACGCGTTACGAACGTCGTCGAGATAGGAAGCTTGGCGGCGGCCAGACGGAATGCTTCGCGTGCCAGCTCTTCGCTAACACCTTCCATTTCGTACAGGACCTTGCCTGGTTGAATCTCAGCGACCCAGAACTCTGGATTACCTTTACCGTTACCCATACGAACTTCAGCAGGTTTCTGCGAAATTGGCTTATCGGGGAAGATACGGATCCAGATGCGGCCACCACGTTTGATGTGACGGTTAATTGCACGACGTGCTGCTTCGATTTGACGAGCAGTCAGACGGCCACGGTCAGTGGCTTTCAGACCAAATTCGCCGAACGAAACTTGCGCACCGCGAGTGGCCAGACCGGTATTACGGCCTTTGTGCTCTTTGCGGTACTTTCTGCGAGAAGGTTGCAGCATGTTTTATTCTCCTTCGGACGGAGCAGACGCCGCGTCTTTACGAGGACCGCGACCACGACCACCTGGACGGCGGTTTTCAGGACGGTCACCACGTGGACGACGTGGGCGACGCTCTTCAGGGGCTACGGTGTCAACAGGCATTTCGCCGTTAGGCAGCATGTCGCCCTTGTAGACCCAGACCTTGATACCGATAATCCCGTACGTCGTGTGCGCTTCGGAAGTGCCGTAGTCGATGTTAGCGCGCAGGGTGTGCAGAGGCACACGGCCTTCGCGATACCATTCGGTACGAGCGATTTCGATGCCGTTCAAGCGACCCGAGCTCATGATCTTGATGCCTTGGGCACCCAGACGCATGGCGTTTTGCATGGAACGCTTCATCGCACGACGGAACATGATGCGCTTTTCCAATTGCTGAGCAATGGAGTCGGCGATCAATTGAGCGTCGGTTTCAGGTTTGCGGATTTCTTCGATGTTAACGTGCACTGGCACGCCCAACAGACGCTGCAGGTCAGCCTTCAGGCTTTCGATGTCCTCGCCGCGCTTGCCGATCACTACACCAGGACGAGCCGAGTAAATAGTGATGCGAGCATTTTTGGCAGGACGCTCGATGACCACACGGCCAACGGACGCGCTTTTCAGCTTGCGTTTCAGGTATTCGCGCACACGGATGTCGTCAGCCAACATCGCACCGAAAGCAGCACCGTCAGCGTACCAACGCGAGCTCCAGTTACGGTTAACAGCCAGGCGGAACCCAATTGGGTGGATTTTCTGTCCCATTGTGACTCCTTAAGCGCCGACTTTGACCACAATGTGGCAAGTCTGCTTCTCAATACGGTTACCGCGGCCTTTGGCTCGTGCAGAAAAACGCTTCAACGACTGGCCTTTGTCCACGTAAATGGAGGTGACCTTCAGTTCGTCGATGTCGGCGCCATCATTGTGCTCAGCGTTGGCGATTGCCGATTCCAGAGCTTTTTTGATGATGCCAGCGGCTTTCTTAGGAGTGAAAGTCAGCGTATTCAGAGCGTGAGCAACGGACTTGCCGCGGATCAGGTCCGCAACCAGACGTGCTTTTTGCGCCGAAATATGGACTCCACGAATAATTGCTGTAGTTTCCATCACTTATCTCCGGGCCTTTTTGTCCGCAGCGTGACCCTTGAACGTACGGGTCAGGGCGAACTCGCCGAGCTTGTGGCCAACCATGTTCTCGTTAATGTAAACGGGAATATGTTGACGGCCATTGTGAACGGCAATCGTCAGCCCAATGAACTCGGGCAGGATGGTAGAACGGCGTGACCAGGTTTTGATCGGCCGTTTGTCGGCACCCACAACGGCTGCATCAACCTTTTTGATCAGGTGAGCATCAACGAATGGGCCTTTTTTAATCGAACGTGACATAGTGTTCGCCCCTTACTTGCGCTTACGGCGCGAAACAATCATGTTGTCTGTGCGCTTGTTACGACGGGTGCGGTAGCCCTTAGCAGGAGTACCCCATGGGCTGACTGGCTCACGGCCTTCACCCGTACGACCTTCACCACCACCGTGCGGGTGATCGACTGGGTTCATCGCCACACCGCGAACGGTAGGACGAATACCACGCCAACGCACAGCACCAGCTTTACCGATCTGACGCAGGCTGTGATCGTGGTTGCTTACTTCGCCAATCGTGGCGCGGCAGTCGATGTGAATGCGGCGAACTTCACCGGAACGCAGACGCACTTGAGCGTACGTGCCTTCACGAGCCAGCAACACAGCCGAACCACCAGCCGAACGAGCGATCTGAGCACCCTTACCAGGCAGCATCTCGATGCAGTGAATGGTCTGACCCACTGGAATGTTGCGGATAGGCAAAGTGTTGCCGGAACGGATTGGAGCTTCCGCGCCAGAGAACACCGTTGCACCCACTTCCAAACCACGAGGGGCGATGATGTAACGACGCTCGCCGTCTGCGTAGCACACCAATGCAATGTGCGCGCTGCGGTTAGGGTCGTATTCCAGACGTTCTACTTTCGCAGGAATACCGTCCTTGTTGCGACGGAAGTCGACAATACGGTAGTGCTGCTTGTGACCGCCGCCACGGTGACGAACCGTGATGTGACCGTTGTTGTTACGGCCAGCGCTGCTGGATTTCTTTTCCAGCAAAGCCGCGTGAGGAGCGCCTTTGTGCAGTTCAGGGTGAACTACTTTGATCATGCCACGGCGACCTGGCGACGTTGGTTTAACTTTTACCAATGCCATGTTAGTTCACCTCAGAAAAGTCGAGTTCCTGGCCGGGCTTGAGCGAGACATATGCCTTGCGTACACTGCGGCGGCGACCCATGAAACGGCCAAAGCGCTTTTCTTTGCCCTTCTGATTGAGCACCTGCACCGACTCAACTTCTACTTTGAACAACAGTTCAATAGCAGCTTTGATTTCAGGCTTGGTGGCATCAGGAGCGACGCGGAAAGCGATCTGCTGATTTTTTTCGGCAACGTACGTGGCTTTTTCAGTCACGACAGGAGCCAGAATTACTTGCAATAGACGTTCGGCGTTCATCCCAACATCTCCTCAAACTGAGCGACAGCCGCTTTGGTGACCAACACTTTTTTGTAGTGGATCAGGGACAGCGGGTCAGCGTAGCGTGGCTCAACCACAGCAACGTGAGGCAGGTTACGCGTAGCCAAGTACACGTTCTCATCCAGCGCGTCGGTGATGATCAGCACGGATTCCAGGCCCAGGTCTTTCAGCTTGTTGGCTGCCAGACGAGTCTTGGGTGCTTCCAGAGTGAAGGAATCAACAACCAACAGACGCTCGTCACGGACCAACTGAGACAGAATCGCGCTGATACCGGCGCGGTACATCTTCTTGTTGACCTTGTGCGTGTAGTTTTCTTCACCGGTGTTGGGGAATGCACGACCGCCTCCACGCCACACAGGCGAGGATGTCATACCAGCACGTGCGCGGCCGGTGCCTTTTTGGCGCCATGGCTTTTTAGTGCTGTGGTTGACTTCAGCGCGAGTCAATTGCTTGCTATTACCGCTGCGAGCATTGGACTGGTATGCAACAACGATCTGGTGAACCAGTGCTTCGTTGAATTCACGACCGAAAACGGTTTCATTGGCCTGCAATGTGGATGCAGCTTGGCCTTGTTCGTTCAGGAGCTTCAGTTCCATGATTTAGGCTCCTTTCACAGCAGGGCGCACAACGATATTGGCATTCTTGTGACCTGGGACAGCGCCCCGGACCAACAACAAGCCACGCTCGGCGTCGACGCGAATCACGTCAAGATTCTGAACCGTACGGGTAACGTCACCCATATGGCCCGACATTTTTTTACCTTTGAACACACGGCCTGGATCCTGGGCTTGACCAATGGAACCGGGTACGCGGTGCGAGCGCGAGTTACCGTGGCTGTTACGCTGGCCGCCAAAATTGTGGCGTTTGATGGTACCGGCAAAGCCTTTACCGATCGTGGTGCCCGTAACGTCAACCTTCTGACCCGCTTCGAAAATGCTTTCCACAGCCACTACGGAACCGGCAGCAAGGTCGGCAATAGCGGCGGGGTCGAGACGGAATTCTTTCAGGATGCTGCCAGCTTCAACGCCAGCTTTTGCATAGTGCCCTGCCTGGGGCTTGGTAACACGCGTTGCACGACGGGTGCCAAAGGCAACCTGTACAGCGGCGTAACCGTCAACTGCGGGCGTCTTGACCTGGGTGATGCGGTTGTTGGACACGTCCAGCACGGTCACAGGGATGGACTCGCCTTCCTCTGTAAACACACGGGTCATGCCAACTTTACGCCCAACAAGGCCCAGCCGCCACGCGGCAGGCGTAGGTGTCGAGTTCGACATCGTTTTCTCCATTCCCGACTACGATTGGTCGGGGCTAACTGAGAGTACACGCAATGAATTTGCGCGACGACCATAGCCAAAACTTTTTGGCTAAGCTAAGCAATATAGCACGCGGGTGTAAAGCCAAGCAAGATTTTCCGCAAAAATCCGCCCTAAGCTGCTGGATTGACAACAGTTTTTTGGATTCAGGGGGTTCGCTGCGGGGAAACAGATCAAGGAAGTGGATACTGCCCCCGCGCTGGCTCTAGGTGGATTTATTCACAAAACGGGCCACGTATTCATTTACCGGCTCATCACGAATTTGTTCCGGCGTGCCGCTTTGTTCGACCCGCCCTTCCCGCAGCACCACAATATGCTGTCCCAGACGCAGCGCCTCATCAATATCGTGGGTAATGAAGACGATGGTTTTTTGCAGGCTCTGCTGCAAGCGCAAGAGTTCATCCTGCATCTCGTAGCGGATCAGAGGGTCTAACGCCGAAAAGGCCTCGTCCATCAGCAATATATCGGCATCCACCGCCAAGGCCCTGGCCAGCCCTACTCGCTGTTGCATGCCGCCCGACAGCTCATCAGGATAATTGTCGCCGTAGTCTTGCAAGCCCACGCGCTCCAACCATTGCTGTGCCTGCTCCCTGGCCAAGCCACGCTTGTCCCCACGCACCTCCAAACCAAAGGCGGCGTTCTCGGCTACGGTTAAATGAGGCAGCAAGCCAAAGGCCTGAAATACCATACTGATTTCATAGCGGCGAAACTGGCGCAAGCGGGCCATGTCCAGCTGCAGGATATCCTGGCCATCCACCAACACCTGCCCGGCGCTAGGGTCAATCAGGCGATTGATATGGCGCACCAGAGTAGACTTTCCCGAACCTGACAGCCCCATGACGCACGATATCTTCTGAGCAGGAAAGCAGGCATTCACTCCCGCCAAACCCACAATGCAATCTGTCTGCTTTTGTACGGCCTGCTTGTCAGCCCCCTGCTTTAATAGCTCGACCGCTTCTGTAGCGCGGTTGCCAAAGACCTTATAGACATCGCGTAGCTGGATTTTGCAGTCCGTCGGCTCGGCAGCCGTTCTGATTTCATGATTCATGCCTGCCTCCTGACATGACGGCGATGGCGCTGAGAACGGCCAAAGGATTGAGAAATACGGTCAATGACAATAGCCAAAATCACAATTGCCACCCCCGCCTGCAAACCACGTCCGATATCCAAAGTCTGAATCCCGGCCAGCACATCTTCTCCCAAGCCCTGCGCCCCAATCATGGAGGCCACCACCACCATAGACAAGGCCATCATGGTGGTCTGATTGATACCGGCCATAATGCTGGGCCGTGCCAAGGGCAAGGTTACTTTGGTCAGCATCTGCCAACGGGTGACACCATAGGCTTGTGCCGCCTCCATCACATGTTTGTCCACCTGCCGCAGACCCAGACTGGTCAAGCGGATTAGGGGCGGGACAGCGTAGACCACCGTTGCCAGCACTGCCGGCACTTTACCCAGGCCAAACAACATCAATACCGGAATCAGATAAACAAAGCTGGGCATGGTTTGCATCACATCCAGCACCGGGGTCAGCACCCTGCGCAGCAAGCGGCTGCGAGCACTTAAGATCCCCACTGGAATTCCGATCAGTAAGGAGAACACGGTAGCGACCAGGACCAGCGTAAAGGTCTGCATCAACTTGTCCCACAAGCCCATCGCGCCAATCAGATACAAACCAGCGACGTACAACAGCACAGGCAGATAACGCCGTTGGCCCCACCAGGCGAGCAAACCGGTTAATGCCAGAATTGCCCAAGCAGGCACTTGCTGCAACAGTCTTTCAACCGGCAAGATCGCATGGGTCAAAATCCAGGCGCTGATCTGGCGAAATCCAGTGCCCCATTCCTGTACCGCTGCCAGCAATTGGCGGTTCACCCAATCCGCAGCCGACCACTGAGGGAAAAAGCGTGATTGAGCAGTAGGTTTTGCTTGAGCCTCTTTAGGCTCTATGGCTGCTTGTAATCGGTCAGCCTGAGCAGCCGGCATCCAGTTGCGCCATTGCTCCGGATTTTCCTTCAAAAACTTCTGTACCTGCGTCTTGGCATTTTGCCCACCCTCTGTCATGCCCAGGATGATTTTGTTCATCTGCTCGGGCTCCAGTTGAATCTTTTCAAACAGATCCACCAGCTCGGGATGGGATTGGATAAAGGGTGTGGAGGCAGCTACTCCAATATGCGCAAGAATGAAGTCAGTTGGGCAAGTCTTGCCTTTACCGGACACCGCTGCTTCCCAGCACGCTTCATTAAAAGGCGCGCTAGCCAGTTTCCTGAAAGCGTATTTAGCCATCAAACCGGCGGGCTGCCAGTAGTAAAACAGAATGGGTTCACGCCGGTCGTAAGCGGCGCTGATAGCCGCATCCAATGCAGCTCCTGTTCCAGGACGAAAGTTCTGATAGTGATCACCCAAGCCATATAGATCAAACAGGTGACTATTGAATGTCTCGCATACCCAGCCAGACGGGCAATTATAAAAACGGCCTTTATCAGGCTGCTCCGGGTCACTGAACAGGCTTGCGTAACGGCCCAGGTCCTCGATACGCTGCAAATCTGGCGCCCGCGGCTCAAGATTTCGATCCTTATCCCCGTCCACCAGGTAGTCCGGCACATACCAGCCCTGCTCGGCCCCACCTTTCAGCGTATTGCCAATCACCTGCACCTGACCGGCCTTGATTGCTTTCTCGATAATTTCAGTACGGCCGGACCAGATCTCGGCAATCACCTGAATATCGTTTTGCGCCAACGCACTCTCTAAGGCAGCCGATGAGCCAGGGACGCGCTCCGTAACACAACCGTAAGCCTGCTCCAGAATCTCCTGATACAGCTCTGTACTGAAGGCTGCGCTTTCCCAGCTGAGATCAGCCAAGCGTATAGGTTTATTGTCTGCACACGCTTGAGCCTGGACGCCTGACCACCAAAAGAACAGGCACAGAGCCAGCCAATACCCCAGAAAACGATGCGATCTTTGTCTGTGATTATTCATTCTTGCCCTCCTTAGCCTGGTGCACATCGTCGCATTAGTTGATGGGTGAAGATGTGTCCGGTAGTAAAAAAGAGCGTGGCTTTCATCATCACTTGGCGCTTGCTTCGGCGCCGGCCATCAAAACTAAGCTGGTTTTTGAAAGTGCACGGACGAAAAAAAACGCCATGCAATTGCATGGCGTTCTTTCGATGTAAGCCAAATGGCTTGCAGAATTACTGCAAAGCGATTTCGACGTCTACACCTGCTGGCAAATCCAGACGCATCAGAGCGTCGACGGTCTTGTCTGTAGGATCGACAATGTCCATCAAGCGCTGGTGGGTACGCATTTCAAACTGATCGCGCGATGTCTTGTTGACGTGCGGCGAACGCAGAATGTCGTAGCGACGGATGCGTGTTGGCAGTGGTACTGGACCACGAACAACAGCGCCGGTGCGCTTGGCGGTTTCTACGATCTCAGCAGCAGACTGATCGATCAACTTGTAATCGTAAGCCTTCAGACGGATGCGGATTTTCTGGTTTTTCATGGGTAATCCTAAAGAACGATATAAGTGGGGGCTTTTTGCAGACATTACCGAAAAAACGGATAAGACCTAACTGAAAAGCACCCTTTTTGGGGGTAGCAAAGATGCGGTGTGAAGGTTTGCACCTTCGCACCGCTATCAAGGCTTATTACTTGAGGATCTTAGCAACCACACCAGCGCCGACGGTACGGCCACCTTCGCGAATTGCGAAGCGCAGACCTTCTTCCATGGCGATAGGAGCGATCAGGGACACTTTCATCGAGATGTTGTCGCCTGGCAGAACCATTTCTTTGTCTTCTGGCAGTTCGATCGTGCCGGTCACGTCAGTTGTACGGAAGTAGAACTGAGGACGGTAGCCCTTGAAGAAAGGAGTGTGACGACCACCTTCTTCTTTGGACAGAATGTACACTTCGGCGTCGAAGTCGGTGTGCGGCTTGATCGAACCTGGCTTGGCCAGAACTTGACCACGCTCAACGTCTTCACGCTTGGTGCCACGCAGCAACAGACCAACGTTATCGCCAGCTTCGCCTTGATCCAGCAACTTGCGGAACATTTCAACGCCGGTACAAATGGTCTTGACCGTGTCTTTGATACCCACGATTTCGATTTCTTCGCCGACCTTGACGATACCGCGCTCAATACGACCGGTCACAACCGTACCACGGCCGGAGATCGAGAACACGTCTTCAACAGGCATCAAGAAGGTACCGTCAACGGCACGCTCAGGCGTAGGAATGTAGCTGTCCAGCGCTTCGGCCAGAGCCAGAACGGCTTGGCTGCC
>NZ_JBXART010000004.1:0-342139 GCF_058808495.1 Alcaligenes sp. GW821-FHT11D07 | reverse complement strand
CTTGCTGTAGCGCTTAGAGGGAAAACCCTGTGTGTGCTGCAGCGAGAAAAGAACTATAGCACGATGAAATTCGGATGCGCAAGTTTTTGGCCAAGATATTTCAAGCGGAAATAGCAATTTTGACCCAAAAATACCTTAAAGCATTGTTATATATAAATAAACTTAAATGAAACCAAATGATACAGATCCGCCTTGGGCTTTTTGTTGATCTCTACCCATTGGAGTTTCGCCCCAATCTCATTCAGATAGGGCATGAAATCAACTTCCTGCAAGCCAGCCTGCATGGAACGGGTACTCACTTCGCAGCCCTATCTATATAGAACGAAGGGACATAGACAGAAACTGAGTTGGATCCGTACCTGCCAGGCCCTCAGACCAAGACAGCAAGATACGTCCTAGCCCTCTTCTATACGAAGGTGCTGCTATATAGAGAGCAGTTGGTATCTCACGGCCTCCACACTTCGCCCTCCACTACCAATATGGCCCGCTCGCAGGCACCTCTATATAGAGACACGCCGAACAGCCGGTCCTATGAGTGCTCTATATATAGAGCATGCTCGGCATACCAGGTAGGTCGGCTGTACGTCCGCTATTACAATAAGCGCACAACTAACTCTGTATGCAGACTATGGCCCGTTCATCCTCTCAAGCTCCTGCAGAACAACTCAGCCTGATTGGCGAGGACCTGCTGTCCAGCAATCTCTTGACCGAGAATATCCTGACGCAGATTGCCCGTCTGCCCAGCGACTGGCGCGCAACGCTGGAAAGTCCCGATCTGAAGAACATCTTGGCGACGCTGGCCAAATGGCTGGATAAAGAATGTCAGGACGGCGCCTCTATTTATCCAACGGCCCCTTTCCGCGCCCTGGAGCTTCTGCCCTTGCAGAAAGTTAGCGTTGTGATTTTGGGTCAGGACCCGTATCACGGTCCCAACCAGGCACAGGGCCTATCGTTTTCTGTTCCCGACACCTGCCCGGCCCCGCCCAGTCTGCGCAACATCTTTAAAGAGCTGGAACTCGAATACTCTGACTCCTCTGCGCCTCCCAGCCATGATTTAAGTAATTGGGGCCGACAAGGCGTCTTGCTGCTTAACACATCGCTAACGGTGGAAGATGGTTTACCCGCCTCTCATGCTAAGCGAGGTTGGGAACAAGTGACCGACGCTTTATTAATGAGTCTGGCTCAACAGAGCACGCGCCCTATTGTCTATATGTTGTGGGGCACCCATGCTCAGGCTAAAGAAGCGTTGATACAGCAGCACTCCCAACAGCCCTACCTTATCTTGAAGGCAAACCACCCTTCGCCCCTGGCGGCTCGCCGCCCCCCAGTCCCTTTTATTGGTTGTGGTCATTTCCAGCAAGCCAACGCCTGGCTCCAGGAGCAAGGTGTCGCCCCCATACAATGGCTGTCCACTGGCCCCTAAAAACCGTCCCCTTTATTTAGTCAAGAACCATGCCTTTAAGCCCTGCCAATTCAGAACTAAGCTCTCAAGAACAACATGCTCTTTGGTCGAGCGAACTATGTGAACAATACAGCTGGCAATTCCAGGGTGATACGCCCTTCGCCGTACCTCTAAGCTCTCTGCCGCTGTTGGACGAGCTGTTTTCGTTTGTGAATGAAACCATCAAGGATTCGTTTGACCGTTCTTTATTCTGCTGGACTGACCTGAAGCAAGATAGCAAAGGCCTGACGGCCTGGTATCTGGGCGTGGAGGACTATGACGAAGTTTTGGAGCCCTATATAGAAAGCCTGTCTGCACGTGCGCTGACGTTAACAGATGCGGCACCACCTCCTGCCTCTAACTAATAGAGGGCTGACACTCGCGTTAAGAGTATTTCCGAAGGGGCTAATGTGGCCCCTTCAACTTTTTGCGACAGTTGCATTCATGGACGAGCGATAAGCTAATCCTAGGCAGAGGGCACGGTATGGAATAAAAGGGGCAGTGGTTGGCTGAAGGTGAGGTGAGGTGAGGTGAGGTGAGGTGAGGTGAGGTGAGGTGAGGTGAGGTGAGCAGAATTATGCGATGCCCAGTCGAGTCAACTCATGCTAGGTCGGTCGGTCGGTCGGTCGGTCGGTCGGTACCATCGTAGCCGCACTGACTACAGCTTCTACACCCCCCCCCTTCCCAGACGATTTACAGCTTCAGCCCACCCTCAACTGCCAGAGCCTTCCCGCTCTTATATAGAGAGACATGAAAAACCCGGCTAAAAAGCCGGGTTTTTCAGATCAAAGACAGGGCCAAAAAAAGCCCAACTTGCTTATCGTTAAGGCTGCACGCCTGCTGCGTGAGCCTGCTGATCCGCATGATACGAAGAGCGCACCATGGCACCAACAGCGGCGTGGGTAAAGCCCATGGCGTAGGCTTCACGTTCAAACATCAGGAATTCATCAGGCGTGACGTAGCGCAACACAGGCAGGTGATGCCCCGATGGCTGCAGATACTGACCAATAGTCAGCATATCAATGTCGTGAGCGCGCATATCGCGCATCACTTCCAGAATTTCTTCGTTGGTTTCACCCAGGCCAACCATCAAACCAGACTTGGTCGGAACATCAGGATGCAGCTTCTTGAACTCTTGCAAGAGCTTCAAAGAATGATGGTAGTCCGAGCCGGGACGTGCCTGTTTGTACAAACGTGGCACCGTTTCCAGGTTGTGGTTCATGACATCCGGAGGGCAGGCGTTCAATATCCCCAAGGCACGGTCCAGACGAGCGCGGAAGTCAGGTACCAGGACTTCAATCGTCGTGGTCGGCGAGTGCTCACGCACCTGACGAATGCACTCCACAAAGTGAGCAGCACCACCATCGCGCAGGTCATCACGGTCTACAGAGGTAATAACCACGTAAGACAACTTCATGGCACCAATGGCCTTGGCCAGATTGGCCGGCTCATTTTCGTCCAGAGGATCAGGGCGTCCGTGGCCTACATCACAGAATGGGCAACGGCGTGTGCACTTGTCGCCCATAATCATGAAAGTTGCGGTGCCCTTGCCAAAACATTCACCAATATTTGGACAGGAAGCCTCTTCGCACACCGAGAACAGCTTGTGCTCACGCAGGGTTTCCTTGATCTCGTAAAAACGAGAATTCGGTGCAGCTGCCTTCACCCGAATCCAATCAGGCTTTTTCAAACGCTCTGCCTGCACGACCTTGATCGGAATGCGCGAGGTTTTGGCCTCGGCCTTCTGCTTTTGCGTTGCATCGTATTCGACAACGCGAGGACGAACAGTAGGTTTGGAATCGATGGACGTATCAGTAGGGGTGGTCATAGGCGTCTAAATAGAAAAACAGCGTGCGGGCACCAACACTAAACGATGGGCGCAGTGGCTAATTGTAGCCCTTCACTTTACAAGCGCCTAGAACAAGGGCGATAGTTTGTGCCAGACCCCTCTAATATAGAGGTCGTGTTAACGATGCAGCAACACCCGAGAATAAAACCTGCACATACTATAAGTACGGAGACTTGCATGTCACATGAACACCCCGCCGATCCCGTCCTGCTAGAACAGCACCAGGGGCTGGCCCGTATTACCTTGAACCGGCCTACGCAGTACAACGCCTTGTCCGAAGAGGTGTTGGACTCTTTACAACACATTCTGGACAAACTGGCGCAAGACCCCAGTTTGCAATGCGTGATTATTCAAGCAGAAGGCAAAGCCTTTTGCGCCGGGCACGACCTGAAGCAAATGCGTGCCAATCCAGAACATGACTATTATCGGGATCTCTTTAGCCGGTGTAGCCGTGTCATGCAAGGTGTGCTGGCCCTGCCTGTTCCCGTGATTGCGCGGGTACAAGGTCTAGCCACCGCTGCTGGCTGCCAACTGGTCGCTACCTGCGACATGGCAGTAGCCCTTGATTCGGCTCGCTTTGCCGTGTCGGGGATCAATGTCGGTCTGTTCTGCTCTACACCCGCCGTGGCGCTATCCCGCTGCGTGCCTCCCAAAGCCGCAATGGAAATGCTGATGACCGGTGAATTCATCAGCGCCCAGCGCGCGCAGGAGCTGGGGCTGATCAACTATGCCGTATCGGAAGCTGAACTAGACCAAACCGTGGAGAAGCTGGCCAAAAGCATTCTGGCCAAGAGCCCAGTTGCCGTCCGTGCCGGCAAAGCCATGTTCTATCGTCAGCGCAGCTTGGCCATCGAACAGGCCTACGACTATGCTGGCCAAGTCATGGCCGACAATATGATGAGCAATGATGCCTGCGAAGGCATTGATGCTTTTATCGAAAAACGCGCACCCCAGTGGCGCGGAACCTGATGCGGCGCGCTCATTCACCTAATAGCGGTACTTCACACTAAGCAAGGCATTGCGTGGGGCACCGTAAATATTCAGGAAAGTATGTAGCCCACACTAGACAGGTAACGGCGGTCAAACAAGTTATTGACCGCCAGCGAGGCTTCCCAGCGCTCATTAGGTTTGTAGCTTATCTTGGCAGACACGGTAGCGTAGCCACCTTGATAGACATCCTGGCTGGACAAATTGCTTTGGGCTTGTACGCCCGCCCCCGTGGACCAACCATTTAGGCGACCCCATCCCAATCCTGCGGCTGGAAGCGATAGTGCGTCCATAAGCGGAACAAGTGTTTAGCCCCAAGTTGGCATTAAAGCCCTGGCCTTCATTCGCCTGCACAGCATCACGTCGCGTGCGGACATCGGTATAGGTGTGGGCCATGCCCACATTCCTGCCGGACGCGGGACTGCCCACCAACTCCACTTCCCAACCCTGGCTCTGTACCAACCCAGCCGCCCATTAGCCCGCTATAAGGAGCGAGCCACGACTTGGGAGGTTTTGGGGACGACGGCATACAGGCGCAGCAGAACAGTTAAAGTGCTTGGCATTATCGCAAGCAATTCTCATTACAAAAACTGGATTGCTGCCCTGATTCGTGTCTGACTAACTTAAGCCGCTACCAGCTGATTGCGTTGAGCCAATGCCTGACTGAGATAGCGGCACACATAGTGCGCCACCTGGTCCATATCGGCCGATACGCCGTGTGAACGCATGTCTGTCGTTTGCAGACCTTCATAACCGCAAGGATTGATACCCTCAAAAGGGCTTAAATCCATCGCGATATTCAAGGCCAGTCCATGATAAGAACGGCCATTACGAATTTTGATGCCCAAAGCAGAAATCTTGGCCAACTCCTGGGTATCCGGGCCTTGGGGCACATAGACACCGGGCGCACCTGGTTTGCAACATGCTCCCTGCACGCCAAATTGCGTCAGACAGGCAATGACCGCCTCTTCCAGCAGGCGAACATATTCTTTGACGTAAAGGCCTGCACGGCGCAGATCGAACAGGCAATACACCATCAATTGCCCTGGACCATGATAAGTAATTTGCCCGCCCCTATCGGTTTGCACCACAGGAATACCACCAGGGTTGAGCAAATGTTCCGGCTTGCCAGCCTGCCCTTGGGTATAGACCGGTGAATGCTCGACAAGCCAGATTTCATCGGGGGTCTCTGGCCCGCGCTGCTCGGTAAAATCGCGCATTGCCTGCCAGAGAGGTTCATAGGCGCTAGGCCGCTCAAACCACTTGATACGAACTGAGTCGGACATAAGCGCCTGATCCCGGCTTACATCACGACGCGCACAAGATGATGCGCATGCAGGGCACGATACAGATTATCCAGCTGCTCGCGCGATACCGCGCGCACTGTAAAGGTCAGGCCGGTGTAATTACCCGCTTTGCTAGGACGCACTTCAATAGTGGCAGCGTCAAAGTCGGGGTCGTACTCCAGCACAATGGCCAGCAACTCCTCTTGCAGGGTTTCATGTGCCTGGCCCATGACTTTGATTGGAAAGTCACTGGGGTATTCAATCAGAGATTCTTCGGGGGAAATTGTCATGCTTGCTCCGCAGCCTTAATGGCCTTGTCATAGCCTTCACGTAATTTGGCAAAGACAGGTCCAGGTCGCCCATCACCGACGGGCTGACCATTAAATACAACGATGGGCAGTACCTCTTTGGTGGCTGCCGTCATCATAATTTCGTCGGCGCTATCGACCTCTTCACGAGAGATCTGACGCGCCTGAAAAGCAATGCCCGCTTGCGCGGCCAGCTCTTCCATCAAACTGTAGCGAATGCCTTCCAGGATCAGATTATTGCGCATGGGCGCCAGCAAGGTGCCATCGCGCACGATCCAGATATTGCAAGATGCGCCTTCGGTCAGAAAGCCGTCACGAAACTGAATGACTTCATCCACGCCCGCCTCCAGCGCTTGCTGCTTGGCCATCACATTACCCAAGAGCGACACCGACTTGATATCGCATCGCAGCCAGCGTTCGTCCTCGATGGCGATAGCCTTCAAGCCGGTTTCGCGCTCTTGCTGCACACGCTTAAAGGGCGAGACCATGATAAAGACGCTGGGATCGACCTTGTCCGGGAACGCGTGATCGCGCTTGGCGACGCCACGTGTAACCTGGATATAGACCATGCAGTCCGCACCGCGCCCTGAACGAGCCAGCATATCCAGCACCAGCTTCTCCCACTCGCGGCGCGAGAAAGGATTGCTGATGCCCACTTTTGCCAGGCTGCGCTCCAAACGATTCAGATGTCCATCAATGCGAAAGGGCTTGCCGTGGTAGGCCGGGACAACATCATAAATGCCATCGCCAAAAATGAAGCCACGATCCAGAACGGAAATCTTCGCCTCGCCTAAACGCACGAAGTCTCCATTCAGATACACAACGCTATCGGGATCAATGCCGGAAATCATAAGCTTGGGTCTCGCACAAAGACTTTATTCAAACATCAAGCGGACTTTGTCGGCCATGCGACCGAAGAAACCGGCCTCTGGTACGTCTTCCAGCACCAGCAAAGGCTGCTCGGCCAAGATTTTGCCATCCAGGGACAAAGTCAGTGTACCGACCTTGTCACCCTTGCTCAACGGCGCCAGCAGAGGCTGGGTGTAGTTGGCAACAGGCTTGATTTCGGAGGACTTGCCGCGTGGCACCGTCAGCCACAAGGCGTCGGCAGTACCCAGGCCGACGTTCTCAACTTCACCTTCCCAAACACGGGCGGTTACCGCAGGATTGCTTGCATCGTACAGTTTGACTGTCTCAAAGTTCTGGAAGCTCCAGTTCAACAATTTCAAGCTGTTTTCAGTACGGGCAGCATCATTGGCTGTACCCACGACTACCGACACAACACGGCGGCCATCACGCAAAGCGGTGGACACCAGGCAGTAACCTGCGGATTGAGTGTGGCCGGTCTTTAAACCATCCACGGTGTTATCCAGCCACAGCAAGCGATTGCGGTTGGGCTGCTTGATATTGTTGTAGGTGAATTCTTTTTGGCTGTAGTAGTGCAGATATTGAGGGAAACGGGCAACCAGTGCCGCAGACAGCAAACCCAGGTCACGCACCGAGGTCAAATGCTCGGGGTCCGGCAAGCCGGTAGAGTTCACAAAATGCGTAGCGGTCAAACCCAGTTTGCCTGCTTCTTCATTCATCAGGGCAGCGAAAGCACCTTCGCTTCCAGCCACCGCTTCAGCCAAAGCGACCGAAGCATCATTACCCGACTGCACAATCACGCCTTGCAGCAAATCATTGACCGAGACTTGCGAGTTGACCTTCACAAACATGCGCGAGCCTTCAGTACGCCACGCTTTATCGGAAATCACGACAGTCTGGTCCAGCTTCAAACGACCGGCTTCCAGAGCATCAAAGACCAGATACGCAGTCATCAGCTTGGTCAGGGAAGCAGGCTCTACACGTTCATTCATGCCTTCGGCCGCAATCACCTGACCACTGTTGACGTCCATCGTCAGCCAGGCGCGGGCAGTCAAGCCCGGTGCGGGGACAACGGCCAGATCGCCCGGCAGTACGGGAGCCTGCGCACCAGCCGCTTGGGTAGATTCTGTCGGAGCGGGTGTTTGAGTCTGTGCCTGAGCCACCATAGGCAGAGCCAAGGCCAGCGCCACCACACAACGGGAAAGGACCGGAGATGCAAATTTTTGAATAGAAGTCATGGGAGAATCGATTGCTTTTGACAGTGGCGGAAAGAGCCCATTATGGCAGAGCCATCCGGGCCTGGGAGGGGCAGAGCCCCTGAGTCTGAGCAGGAAAACGCAACGATTTGAAAGCAAAACCCAGCTTAGGTTCCAAGCGCCGCCAAATGACGACTGACCAACTCACGCAGCTGGATCAACTTGCCATGAAAGAAGTGGCCTGCCTCGGGCAAAACCACCATGGGCAACTGATGCTCGCGCGCAAAGTCCATGCCTTCCGACAAGGGCACCACATCATCGGTCTCCCCATGCACCAGCAAGGTATCGGCCGGAGGGCTGACATCCTGGAAGCGGAAGCGATTCACAGCAGTACCTGCCAAAACGAAAGCGCTTGGCAAAGGGGCTTGTGCCTCTTTCAAACTGGCATAGACTTGGGCAGCTACCGCCGTACCAAATGAAAAACCGGCCAACATAGCAGGGCCGGAGCTCCATTGTGGAAAATGGGAGGGGAACTGTTCGATCAGGGCCAGCATGTCGGCAGTCTCGCCTCGGCTGTTATCGAACTCACCCGCGGATTGACCGACACCACGAAAGTCCGGACGAACCGCCAACAAACCATATTGGGTCGCGCTGCGCGATAAGGTGGTAACGACTTTGTTATTGCGTGCACCACCATGCAATGGATGAGGGTGCAAGAGCAAAGCCCAGCCCCGTGGCTCGCCCGCGGGCCAGTCCAGAGCACAGTCAATGACACCGGCCTGGCCGGAAAATTGGATTGTATCTACGCGTTCAGACATGCTCAGATCAAATATCACATAAGATTACGTTTAACTCATCCAGTGTACCGGATTGTCATGAATACCTCCTCTGCATTCACATTGCCCAGCCCGCGCGACATGGTGGCTGAGCTGCGTACGCGCTTGCCGCATTTCCCACAGATTCGTTGGGTGGACTCCACAGAGTCGACCAATGCAGATCTGCTCGCTTTAGCTCGTCAGGAGTCAGGCCCACGTGTGCGCCCTTGGCTCTTGGGTGCCCACTTGCAAAGCCGTGGCCGCGGCCGTGCCGGACGCACCTGGGAAAACAGCGTAGGCGCCAACCTGATGTTCTCCTGTGCCTTCGATATTTTCTTACCGGCACGGCAGTTGCCCACGCTGTCGCCGCTTTCAGGCCTAGCCACCACAGAAGCCTTGCGCCAATTTCTGGAACCGACATTGCGCAACCGACTGGCCATGAAATGGCCGAATGATGTTCTTTGGGAGCAAGCCAAGCTGTCCGGCATTTTGGTGGAAGCCACGCGCGCCAGTGCAGCCCCCAGCTCCAGCGACCATCACGTCGTGATTATTGGTATAGGGCTGAATCTGCGCGACGCGGCCACCATCAGCAAAAATACACAACGCCCCATCGCCGACTGGAGCAGCATTGCAGAGCATTCCCAGTCCGCGTCTTTGGTGCGCTGCTCTGACATCGTGGCCAAAATCGCCCAAAGCCTGTACTTGAGCCTGAACCATGTGACAGCGCAAGGTTTTGCAGATCTGCCCGCTCGCTACGCACAGGTTGATGCGTTGATAGGACAACAAGTCCATATCATCGATAACGGTCAAATCCTGCACACAGGCATCGTGACCGGCATCAATACCTCGGGACAATTACTTTTGCGTCACCCCGACGGTTCGGAACGCGCTGTCACTGTGGGCGAAGTTTCCGTTCGCGCCCAACGCTGATCGCTATACTGGCACTTTCTTGGCTCTGAAGACCCGGCATGACCCTGCTCATCGACTCTGGCAATACCCGTATCAAGTTAGGGTGGTGTCATCCTGAAACCGGCGCACGCGAAAGCCAGCCCGTCAGCTTGCACGCTGATCAACTAGATCAATTGGCTACCTGGCTGGAAGCTGGCCAGGCACCGCTCAAAGAGATGGCCCGTCAAAAAGGGACGCAGGCGCTGGGTGTCAATGTGGCTGGTCCACAAGTCCAGGCTCAAATTGAAGAGGCGGTCCGTCTTTTGGGCCTAGGGCCGGTACGCTGGCTACAGGCACAAGCGCGGGTGTTTGGGCTACATAATGATTATGAGCAGCCCAGCCAACTGGGCGCGGATCGGTGGGCGTCTTTGCTGGGCTTGTCCGATCTGCTGGCACACAACTATCCAGATGAACAAGGTGCCTTGCTGATTAGCTTTGGCACGGCCACTACGATTGATCTACTGGGCCCCATGCACGATGGCATACGTCATTTCCTGGGCGGCTCTATTTTGCCTGGCCCCAGTTTGATGCTGGCCTCGCTCAAGCAAAATACCGCTCAGCTTCCTGAAGCCCATGGACAAACGGCTTCCTTTCCAACTAATACACAGGCAGCGATCAGCACAGGGGTAGCCGCTGCCCAAGCCGGAGCCGTGCTGCGCCAGTGGGAAAAAGGCCGCCAAAGCCTGGGACATGGCCCCCTGGTCTTTTTAGCTGGAGGAGGCCGTGCCCTGGCGCAGCAAGAACTGTTAGAACAGTTAAACCACCATTGCCGCCTGCTGGGTGTAGAGCCACCAATACTTCAAGAGCTGGAAACCCCCGCTCTACAGGGTCTGGCGCTGTTCGCATCACGCCCTTAAGTCAATAGCGCCCTACAAGCATCAGCCGCCCTTACGCAAAGGGCGTGACCCATTGATACGATTAGCATTAAAACGGATGAACTTAAACCCGCCTGCCCGTACAATCTTGGGTTGAACTGTATTTTTCAGGGCATCGGCGATGCGATTGCTTTTTATATTGATCCTGCTGGCTAACGTAGCCCTTCTGGCCTTTGGGCAAGGATTCTTTGGCACACCGCCTAGTGAGCAAGGACGTGAACCCCGACAGTTCTCGCAACGCAATCAAGATGCCATCCAACTCGGAGTTCCGGCTCATCCGACGCCAACCTCCCCTTGATCCTTGATTGACGACACAATGAAACCCATCCGCAAAGCTGTTTTTCCCGTCGCCGGTCTAGGCACCCGTTTCTTGCCCGCCACCAAGGCGATGCCCAAAGAAATGTTGCCTATTGTCGACAAACCACTGATTCAGTATGCCGTCGAGGAGGCTGTTGCCGCCGGGGTCACGGAACTGATTTTCATCACGGGCCGCAACAAGCGCGCTATTGAAGATCACTTTGATAGCTTGCCTGAACTGGAACAAGAGCTGGAAGGCAAAAACAAGCAAGAACTGCTGGATGCCATCCGAAACATCATTCCCAGCCATGTGAGCTGTATTTACACCCGCCAGCCCCGCGCGCTGGGTCTGGGTCATGCCGTATTGTGCGCGGCCCCTATTGTGGGCAATGAGCCCTTCCTTGTGCTGTTGGCGGACGACTTGATTGACGCCACCACGCCAGTGTCCCGACAACTGGTTGAAGCCGCTCATCAATACAACGGTAGTATTGTGGCAACACAAAATGTAAATAGAAATGAAACAAATAAATATGGAATTGTGTCGGGTGTTCCAGTTGATTCCAGAGCCACTCGGCTTAATGGAATAGTTGAAAAACCAGCACCGGAAGTAGCCCCTTCCACACAAGCCGTTGTAGGCCGTTATGTATTAGAACCGGAAATCTTTGAGCACCTGCGACGCACCCAAGCTGGAGTAGGTGGAGAGATTCAATTGACGGATGGAATTGCCAGTCTTTTGGAAAGTCGCGCGGTATATGCATATGAATATGAAGGTACGCGTTACGACTGTGGTAGCAAGGCCGGTTTCTTTCATGCTACGCTTGAATTTGGTCGTAAATACCACGGACTTTAACGAGGGGCGCAGAGGGGTCCGAAGCAAATAACAAGCTTGGTTGTAATTGTTGATCAAACACTGCCTGAAAACCACGCAGAGGGCGATTTAGCTTGACTTACAGGTTAAATAGCCCCTACGATTGGCGGTGCAGGATTTCAAGTTCGTCGAAGTTTGTTCAATACGGTATTGTTTCTAATACTCATTGCCCTGATTTTTACATCTTGACAATCTTTTTTGAGCAGATTGCTCGTCATTTTTAGGGAATGCAGGAAATGCAAACAGAAACCGGTATCGTGAAATGGTTCAATAACGAAAAAGGCTACGGCTTTATCTCCCCCGACAACGGTGGCAAAGATCTTTTCGTTCACCATTCCGACATCTTGGGCACAGGCTTTAAATCCTTGGAAGAAAACCAACGCGTTTCGTACGTGTCGGCAGAAGGCCAAAAGGGTCCTCAAGCTAAGAGCATCCAGAAGCTGTAAATCGAACAGTTTTTAGATCTCAAAAAAGCCCGCTTAATGCGGGCTTTTTTTATTCAACTTGATCTAACTCGAGCCAAGATGTGTGCAAATAGCGACAACCTGGAACACGCTAAAGAAACAATACTTATTAACTCATAATCGAGTCAGTATTTAACGGCGAATCTGAGCCAGTCCTGAAATAACTCGCTGCACCGCACCCTCATGCATTTGAACCCAATGCAAACCGGCATCCGCCATCTTATGATGCCGCGCGGGATCATCCACCAACTCCATTGCCTGCTGTAATGCCAAGGCCGGAGTGCCGGCACGTATTGCAGCACCTGCCTGCATGGCATCTTGCATTGCTTGGGCAAAGTTATGCGTATGGGGACCGACGATAACCGGCACGCCTACCGCACACGCTTCGATAAAGTTCTGCCCACCCAAAGGCTGAAAGCTGCCAGCCACAATCGCTACCCGTGCCAGGCCGTAATACCAATGCATTTCGCCCACGGTATCACCCAACAACACATCCACTTCTCGACAAGCTTGGATAGCACTCGTACTGGTATCGCCCTGCTCCAACAACTCGCTGCGTCGCACCGAGCGCAAACCCACCTGATTCAAATAATCCGCAGCTTCATTGAAACGCTCAGGATGACGCGGGATCAAGACAAACAGCACAGGACTATGCAACTCATTGCCATGCTCACGCTCGCGGCGCAGATAATGGGCGATCGCATCAATAAAATCGACGTGCTCGGTCTCTCGCGTACTGGCGATCACCACGACTCGCCGACCTAAGTCATTCGCAAAGCCACGGCCACGAGCAATCTTGTCCTGAGGCAAGACCACATCAAACTTTAAATTCCCGGATACCCGCACACCTTGCGCCCCAGCCAGCTCCAGACGCTGAGCATCGGCCAGACTTTGTGCGTAAATAAGCTTGAAGGAACGATAGGCTTCTCGCATGACCGAGCCTGCTTTCAGACTGGTGCGCAGGGAGCTTTCGGAAAAGCGCGCGCTGGCCAGCATCATGGGGATATCTTGCCGACGTGCAGCCGCCAATAGATTGGGCCAGACTTCTCGCTCAATCAACACACCGGCACAAGGGCGGTAATGAGCAAAAAAACGACGCACAGAGCCTGGGAAGTCGTAAGGCAGCCATTGCTGCACAAGCTGACCGCTGGCGATTTCGGCAGCAAAGGAACCTGCGCCTTCACTGCGACCCGTCACCGTCATATGCGTCAACAGAACGGTTTCGCCTTGGTCCAGCAAGGCACGGATCAGAGGCTGAGCCGCACGCGTTTCTCCCAAGCTAACGGCATGGACCCAGACAGGAGCTTTTTTGGGAACGGGTTCAGAGCCATAGAAACCAAATCGTGGGCCCGACAGAACTTGCCACTCCCCACCTGCACGACGGGCGCGTAAACCCATCCAGGCCATCAAGGCTGGAGCCAACACGCGAATAGAGGCGGTGTAGAAAAATCGGTTCACCCGTTTGGCCTCATTACGAAATCAGGAACGGCCCATGCAGAAAGAGCGCTGCTGGGAAGTAGGCACAGATAAGGGGATACGGCAGAGAGCCAGCCATACTGGCCTGCCTCTTGAGTGGCAAGGCGGAGCCCTGAATCACCGGGTATTGTAAGCACAAAGCTCTCCCACAAAAAAACGAATTAGCCAGTCAAGGCCAAATCAGCTTTTTTGCGAGCTCATGACCGCGGCCTCAGGCGCGCTAGCCATTCCCAACGCCTGATCGATCGCACAGAGAACTGTCTCGGCCGAAGGCGGATGCCCACGCTCACCCAAGCTGGCCGTGTAGGCCGAACCTTCCAGCGGCGTACGTACAGGCGTAGAAGCTTTATAGATACCAATAGTCGGGCGCCCCAAGCCCGCCGACAAGTGCGTCAAGCCGCTATCCAGCCCCACCATGACGCGGGCCCCTGCCAATTGCAGAGCAATCGGAGTCAGTCCCATGCGCGGCAACACTTCTGCACGATCGCGTCCGGCAATCAACGCCTGTGCCCGTTCCGATTCAGCCGGGCTACCTGCCAGCAAGCGCAGTGCCAGGCCCTCGCCTTGCAAGCGATCGAAAACTTGTTGCCAGTTATCGGGGTCCCAAAGCTTATCGTCCCGGCTAGCCGAAGGCATGATGATGGCATACGGATCACCATCAGTCGGAGCTTGCGCGGCCAGGCCTTGCAAACCAAAGTCCGGCGGCCCTTCAAACTGATAGCCGAAAGCCGATGCAGCCAAACTGCGCTGACGGAACACGGCAGGCTGCCAAAATCCGACACGATGGCGTACATCGTAAAAGAGAGAAGCCAGCGGTTCGCGCGCCGACTTCCAATCCAGCCCGTGACGACGTCCTTTGGTCTGGCGCACCAGCCAGATAGACTTCATCAAGGCCTGCATATCCAGAACCACATCATATTGGCGGGATTGCAATTGTTCACGCAGTGCTGCGCGTTCCTGGCGAGTCTGGGTGGACCACCACTGCTTGCGCCAGCGTCGGTGAGCGACCGCGATGACATCGTTTACCGCCGGATGCCAGCCTGGAATTTGGGCAAAGCTTTCTTCTACGAGCCAATCAATTTGTGCGCCTGGCACATGGCGTGCAATGTCCGAGATCGCCGGCAGCATATGCACCAGATCTCCCAATGAGGACGTACGCACAATCAGTATCTTGCAAGTCATGGGCGAATTATAGTGGGGGCCAAGGCCAAACCAACAAACACGTCAAAAAATATCCTTTAGCTCTACTTCTGACCCTGAATACGCATCAGGCATAATAAGACTGCCTATTTTCTGGACCGGAAACATGATTGATCTCAAACAGATCGAAGCCTTTGTATGGGTTGCCGAGCTTGGCGGTTTCCGGGCAGCTGCCGAAAAACTCAACACGACCCAACCGTCTATTTCTCAGCGCATTGCCGGGCTGGAATCCAGTCTGGAGTTGCGCCTGTTCGATCGGGGCGCCCGGGGAATCAAGCTGACCGACAAAGGTCAGGAACTACTGTCTCACGCACAGCGCATGCTGGACCTGCGCACCGAAATGCTGCGCGCTGCCAAAGAGCAGAACGCCATTCGCGGTCTGCTGCGGCTGGGTGTCGCTGAAACCATTGTGCAAACCTGGCTGCATCAGCTCATTGATAAGCTGCACCAGGAATACCCCGCCCTGGTGATTGAAATTCACGTGGACACCACCAGCGTGCTGCGCCAACAGTTGGCCAGCTTTCAGATTGATATGGCTATGATTGTGGGCATAGGCCAGGAACCCAAAGAGCAGTGCATTAGACTGTGTGCTTATCAGTTAGGTTGGGTCGCCAGCCCCACGCTCAAGCTGCACGGGCGCAAAGTCAGTGTTTCAGAGCTAGGGGTTTACCCTGTAATCACCTATCCCTCCGGTAGCGTTCCATACCTTGCCACACGCGAAGCGCTGCTGCGTGCCGGCGTCAAATCCCCCCGTATTTTTGGCAGCGCATCCCTGAGCACGATCGTGCAAATGACACGTCATGCCATGGGCCCAAGCGTCCTGGCGCCTGATGTCATAAAAGACGAGCTTTCCGAGGGAAAACTGCGTCTTTTGAAGGTGGATCAGCCGCTGCCAGAGATCGAATTTTTCGCATGTTGGATGGACTCGCCGGACAGTCATATTGCCCGAGTCGTGGCCGATCATGCGCAAGCAATCGCCCAACAATACGTGCAGTCCGATAAGTAATCGTTATGGCCTTGGATTCAAACATACGATTGGACACACTTTATCTGATCGGTTGCAATCCGATGCTGTGATCAACCCCCCTTTGTGCGAGTGGTCATCATGAACCTGCAAACCCTGCCTACGTTGGCTCCCGAGGCCCAAAAGTGCCGCGAGCTGATCCGTCAAGAAACACACACCGGTCCTACTGCAGGATTGGCGGCAGGCTATGTCCAGGCCAACCTGATGATTCTTCCCAAAGACTGGGCCGATGAGTTTTTGCTGTTTTGCCAGCGCAACCCCAAGCCTTGCCCTTTATTGGCAGTGACTGAACCCGGACAGTTCCAGGTTCCTACCTTGGGTGGCTCAATTGATTTGCGCACGGACTTCCCTCGTTACCGTGTCTGGCAAAACGGCGAACTGAGCGCTGAGCCCTTGAATATTGCCGATGTCTGGCGTGAAGATCTGGTGTCTTTTCTGATCGGTTGCTCGTTTTCCTTTGAGGAAGCTTTGCTGGCCGATGGTATTGATGTGCGCCACATCAGTGCGGGTGTGAACGTGCCCATGTACCGCAGTTCCATCCAGACTCAAGGCACCGCACGCCTGTCCGGCCCGCTGGTGGTGTCGATGCGCCCAATGCGTGCTGCCGATGCCATCCGCGCCATTCAGATCACCTCGCGCTTTCCGTCTGTGCACGGTGCGCCGGTTCATATCGGGAACCCATCCCTGATTGGAATCAAGGATTTGCAAAAGCCCGACTACGGCGATGCTGTGCCAGTCGGCCCCGACGAATTACCTGTGTTCTGGGCTTGCGGCGTGACTCCTCAAGCCGTCGCTGCCCAGGCCAAGCCGCAGTTTTGTATCACGCACGCCCCAGGCCACATGCTGATTACCGACCTGCCCAACACACGGCTGGCCGCGCTTTAAGCAAGATTTGACCGGCACACAAACCGGTCACCCCTTTGGTTTCAATATGCTGCTCCCCGATTGCGGGGCGCACACTCTATCAACCATACAGCTGGACCGCTATTAGGAGCACCTTATGAAAAAAATCGTACTGACCTCCCTGGCTTTAGGCTCGCTGGCCCTGGGCTCTGCCGCCATGGCCCAGGAACTGCCCAAGACTTCCCTGAAAGTTGTCGGTGGCTTGAGCAACCTGACCGCTTACCAGAACACAGAGCAGCCCTTCTGGGCCAAGAAAGTCCCTGAGCTGTCCGGTGGTCAGATCACGGCCGACGTCAAAGGCTTCAATGAAATGGGCCTGAAAGGTCCAGAAATCATGCGCCTGATCGGTCAAGGTGTGATTCCTTTCGGTACGGCTACCCTGGCTTACTTTGCCAGCGACAACTCGATTAACGAAGCTATTGACCTGGCCGGTCTGGCTCCCGATATCGACGTAGCCAAAAAGCTGACCGACGCTTTCACCCCTGCCTACGAGCAGTTCTACGCCAAGAACAACGTCAAGGTGCTGGGTTTTTCGACCTACCCTGCCCAGGTTCTGTTTTGCAACGGCACCTTTAACGGCCTGAGCGACCTGAAAGGCAAGAAAGTCCGTACCAGCAGCCGCACCCAAGCTGAATTCGTCCAGGCTCTGGGCGGCAACAGCGTGACCATCCCATTTGGTGAAGTGGTTCCTGCTCTGCAAAACGGCGTGGTGGATTGCGCGATTACCGGCTCCATGTCTGGCTACTCGGCCAAATGGTACGAAGTCAGCTCCAGCCTGTACGAAATGCCCATCAATTGGAACCAGCAGATTCACGCCGCCAACCTGGGTTCGTGGAACAAGCTGGACCCCAAAGTTCAAGAGTTCCTGGCCAGCAACATCAAGGCTATGACCGAAGAAATCTGGGAAGCCGCTGCCAAGGAAACGCAAGAAGGTTATGACTGCAATACTGGCGCAGCCGCTTGCACCCAAGAGCAAAAAGGCAAGATGACTCTGGTCAAACCTACCGATTCTGACCGTGAACTGCTGAAAAAAGTCATGAGCGAAACCGTGGTGCCCAAGTGGGCTCAGCGCACGTCTCCTGAAACCGTTGCTGCATTCAACACCAGCCTGAGCCCGATCTTGGGCTTTGAAGCCAAGAAGTAAGCTTCAGTGCTGTTGATGCCGACCGACGCTACCCCTCGCGCCGGTCGGCGGCCCACCATCCGGGCCAACCCTGTTTACAGGGTCAATCATCATTTATCTGCTCCTCAACCCTGAACGGGTTAGACACCATGGAAAATACCGAAAAATTCGCCATGCTGAACCGACTGTTGGCCAGCGCAACGACTTTGTCGCGCGTCGCCATCTGGATCGCCGGCACGCTGACCCTGCTCAGCGCCCTTTATGTCACAGCCGACGTGCTGGTCCGCAAATTCACCGGCAGCTCGTTGGGCGGTTCGGATGAACTGTCTGGCTACGCGTTTGCCATCAGCATCTCCTGGGCCCTGTCCTTTGCGACCTTGCAGCGCGCCAATATTCGAATTGATGTGATTTATCAGCATCTGCCCGTGCGGCTCGCGGCCATCCTGGACTGGCTGGCCCTGGTCGTAATGGGAGTCTTCATTGTCTTTCTGACTATGTATGCCTCTGATGTCGCCGGTACCTCCTGGGCTAACCAGTCCACCGCCAACACGGCGCTGGGTACCCCTTTGTGGATTCCTCAATACCTGTGGGTCGCCGGTTTGGTCTGGTTGTGCGTGGTATTGGCCCTGATGCTGCTGCGCTCCAGCCTGGCGCTGATTACTGGCGATCTGGCCGGAATCCAGTCCCTGTGCGGTATTCGTAGCACTCAGGAAGAAGCCTCTGAAGAAGCCGAGGCTGGCAAACGCATGGTTCACGGAGACGCCAAATGATTACCACTGCACTGACGCTTTTGCTGGTCCTGATTGGACTCAGTATTCCCGTAGGCGCCGCCTTGGGTGCCTTGGGCATGATTTTGGACCCGCTGTACTCCATGCTGCCCCTGACGGGCGCTCTGGGTGAAATTACCTGGAGCACCAGCACTGAGTTCTTGCTGGTCGCCATCCCTCTGTTCATCATGCTGGGCGAAATCCTGCTGCGCTCCGGCATGGCCGAGCGCATGTACAACGCCATGAGCCTGTGGCTGTCCTGGTTGCCCGGTGGTCTGATGCACGCCAACATCGGTGCCAGCACCCTGTTCTCGGCGACCTCCGGCTCCAGCGTGGCTACGGCCGCCACCGTGGGTACCGTCGCAATTCCACAGATCAAAAAATACGGCTACAACGAGTCCCTGTTTCTGGGCAGTTTGGCCGCCGGTGGCACGCTGGGTATTTTGCTGCCCCCATCGATCAACCTGGTGATCTATGGTGTTCTGACCAACACCTCCGTACCTAAGCTGTATCTGGCCGGGATCATTCCGGGTCTGGGCATGGCCTTGCTGTTCATGCTGGCTATTGCACTGGCTTGCATTATCAAACCGCAATGGGACGGCAAAAAGACCAAATCCAGCTGGGGCCCGCGCCTGCGCAGTCTGGTGCACTTGCTGCCACCTTTGGGCATTTTCCTGCTGGTGGTCGGTTCGATCTATGCCGGTATTGCCACTCCGACTGAAGCCGCCGCTCTGGGCGTGGTGGGTGCACTGATTCTGGCATGTTTCTCGGGCCGCATGAGCTGGCGCATGATGAAAGATGTCATGGAAGGCTCCATGAAAGCCACGGCCATGATCATGCTGATCGTGATCGGTTCGTCCTTCCTGAACTTTGTCATGTCCGCGACGGGCCTGACCAATGCACTGACATCCTCGATTACCGAACTGGGCGTCCCTCCCATGACCATGTTGCTGGTCCTGGTGGTGTTCTACCTGGTGCTGGGCTGCTTCATGGAAACCCTGTCCATGATGATCACCACGATCCCGATTGTGGCCCCCATCATGATTGCCTTGGGCTTTGACCCAATCTGGTTGGGTATCGTCATCATCATTCTGGTGGAAGTGGCTTTGATCACTCCTCCTGTGGGCCTGAACCTGTTCGTGGTCCAAAGCCTGCGCCCAAGTGGCAGCATGAACGATGTGATGATTGGCAGTCTGCCCTTTGTTGTGATGCTGTTAGTCATGGTTGCTCTGCTGGCTGTGGTCCCTGACCTGGCTCTGTGGCTGCCACGCCTGTTCAGCTAACCCCCTTGTGTCTCTTGATTAAACGAGTATTGCTATGCGTCTGACCTTTGAGCTGGCCCAGGCCACCCACACTGAAATCATCGAAGCCGATTTGCAGCACTGCATCGTGGCCGGCTGGGCCGGTCGTGATCTGGCTGCCATCGAGCATCACATCGAAGAGCTGGCCGAGCTGGGCGTACCCCGCCCAAGCTCAGTGCCGCTGTACTACCGTGTTGCCTCCAACCAGATGATCCAGGATGAAGCCATCCAGGTCGTCGGTTCGGGCTCTTCGGGCGAAACAGAGGTGTTTGTCTTCAATCACCAGGGTCGCTTGCTGGTCAGCCTGGCATCGGATCACACCGACCGCGTGCTGGAAGCGCATAGCGTGGCTTTGTCCAAACAAATCTGCGCCAAACCCGTCGCCCGTGAAGCCTGGTTGTTCGGCGATGTCGCTGACTACTGGGACGAGCTGATCATCCGTGCCTACATTCAGGAAGACGGCAAAGAAGTCCTGTATCAGGACGGCCCTTTGTCCACCCTGAAGAACCCGCTGGAACTGATCGAAGGCTACTTCCAGTCCGCTACCATGCCTGAAGGTTACGGCATGACTTGCGGCACGGTTGGCGCCATTGGCGGCATTCGCCCAGCAAGCCAGTTCACCATGGAACTGTATGACCCCCGCCGCGAACGCAGCATCCGTCATACCTACGTGACTGAAGTGCTGCCCGAAGTAGCCTAAACTGGCACAGCCCAACCCACCCATTTATTTTGTGAGTGACCCATGCTAGCGACTATTACCGAACTGCAACGTGCTCTTGATCGCGGTGAAACCACCTCGGTTGAACTGACCCAGAAAGCCCTGGACCGCATCCAGGACGAAAGCCGCGACGGCGCCGCCACGTTCATTCAGGTGTTTGCCGAACAGGCTCTGGCAGCGGCCAAGGCCTCCGATCTGCTGCGTGCAGCCGGTTTGAGCCGTTCGCTGGTCGAAGGCCTGCCCATGTCGGTCAAAAACCTGCACGATATCGCTGGCTCTATCACCTTGGGTGGGTCGGTTGTTCTGAAAGATGCCGAACCTGCCGAGCAGCACGCCACCATTGTGGAGCGGCTGCTGCGCGCAGGCGCCATCTTGATTGGCTCGACCAATATGACCGAATTTGCCTTCTCCGGTCTGGGCATCAACCCCCATTACGGCACCCCTCGTTCCGTATGGGATCGTGACAATGCCCGTATCCCTGGCGGTTCTTCCTCGGGTGCTGGCGTCGCCGTAGCCCAGGGCATGTCGGTTTTCTCCATCGGTACCGACACAGGCGGTTCCATCCGTATTCCCTCGGCCTTTAACGGTCTGACAGGCTTCAAGCCCACTGCTGAACGTGTTCCCAGCGAAGGCACCATGCCTTTGTCGCGTAGCCTGGACTCCAATGGTCCCTTGGCCGCCTCCGTGGAATGCTGCGCCATTGTGGACTCCATCCTGACCGACCAGCCTTACGTGCCTGTAGCAACGCCAGCCCTGGACACTCTGCGTCTGGCTGTACCGAAAACCTTTGTGTTCGATGGCATCGACGACACCGTACGCGCCGCCTTTGACCGCGCCATCACTCTGCTGCGTGAGCAAGGCGCGGTAGTCGAAGAAATCGATCTGCCCGAGTTCGACCAGTTGCCACAAATTAATCGCAAAGGCGGTTTTGTCTGCGCTGAAGCCTGGTCTGTGCACCGCGACACCCTGCAAAGCAAGGGCGACGAGTACGACCCGCGCGTAGCCTCCCGTATTTTGCGTGGCAAAGATATCGACTGCGCCGACTACATCGAGCTGCAAGACACTCGCCAAGCCTGGATCAGTTCGGTAGAAAGCCGTCTGGAGCGCTACGATGCCGTCCTAATGCCCACCGTGCCCGTCGTAGCCCCCCGTATCGCAGACTTGAAAGAGTCCGACGAGGTCTACTTCGCTACCAATGGCCTGGTGCTGCGTAACCCCACCCTGATCAACTTCCTGGACGGCTGCGCTCTGTCTTTGCCCTGCCACGCGCAAGATGAAGCCCCTGTGGGCCTGATGGTGGCGGCTCCTGCCTACCACGACGAACACCTGTTGGCGGTAGGCTCCGCAATCGAGCGTGTATTGCCCCTGCAAAAGCGCTAATCCGGTAAGATCGAGTTCTCCCTAGGACGGCCACCCGGCCGTCCTTGTGCTTTTCGTCAGGAGCCTGTCATGAGCACAGCCGAATCGTCCTCACCTTCACGGACCACTCTGTCTCCCGCCACTTTTCCATTGGCCGGAGTGCTCATTCTGATCCTGTCTTCCTGGGCCCTGTCCGGTCTGGATGCCAGCGGCAAGTGGATTATGGGCTTTGGCGTGCCCCTGCTGGTGATGTGCTGGTTCCGCTACGTCGTCCATCTGGGTTTGGTACTGGCTCTGGTACTGCCCGTCAAAGGGCGCAAGATACTGCGCAGCTCTCGGCCCAAAGCACAAATTTTGCGTGGCACAGTGATGATGCTGTCCACCTTCTCATTTTTCTCGGCCTTAAGTTACCTGCCCCAGGCCGAAGCCACTTCCATTAATTTCCTGGCCCCCTTGCTGGTCCTGTCGGTTGCCCCCTGGGTCTTAAAAGAACCACCCCGCATCAGCCGCTGGATCGCCGCTGGCGTGGGTTTCATCGGCGTGCTTATCATTATCCGGCCCACAGCAGGTCTGCACCCGCTGGGCGTGATGTTTGGCCTGATAACCGCCTGTATGTTCGCCACGCAATTTATCGCAACACGCCGCGTGGCCGTGGACAATTCTTTAACCACCCTGATCTGGAGCGGTGCGGTCGGTAGCATCTGCCTGACCATTGCCCTGCCCTTTCTCTTGCCCGCCGCCCTGCCCGCCCTTAAAGAGCTGTCATTTTTCCAATGGTTGATTTTGATCTCGACCGGCTTATGGGGTTGCTTGGGGCACTTGCTGCAAATCCAGGCATATCAGCGCGCATCCGCGTCTTTGCTGGCGCCCTTTGTCTATCTACAAATTGTGGCCGCAGCGGCGCTGGGATGGCTGATCTGGGGTCAGTTCCCGGATGTCTTTACCTGGATAGGGATTGCCGTGGTGTGTACCAGCGGCATTGTGATCGGAGCCCTGGAATGGCGGCGCCAGAGTAGACCTGGCGCCTGAGCCCACTTAACGAGACTGCCAGCCTTGTACAAATACTGCTACAGGCTGGCGCTTGGAACCGGCTTTTTGCAGTTCCAGCAAACGCAGCACGCCATCGCGGCACGCCACATCAATACCTTCGGCACTGACATTCAAAATCTGCCCCGGCTCTGCCGTGGGTTTTTGATCCAGCACCTGTGCGCGCCACACTTTCACTGGCTGATCCAAACCGGGCAAGGATAAGGTTGAGCCCGGCACCGGATCAAAAGCACGGATGCGGCGCTCCAAGTCCTGCACGGACAAAGAAAAATCCAGAGCAGACTCCGCCTTGGACAATTTCTCTGCATAGTTCACCCCTTCTTCTGGCTGCGGTACAGGCTGTAGCTTGCCATCACGCAATTGCTCCAAGGCTTGCAGCAAGGCCTGCGCTCCCAGTTGGGCCAAATCATCATGCAGGGCAGCCGCATTATGATCGTCACGGATAGGCAACTCACGGCGCACCAACATATCGCCCGTATCCAGGCCTTCGTCCATCTGCATGATGGTGATGCCGGTGGCTGTATCGCCTGCCTGAATCGCACGTTGAATGGGTGCCGCACCGCGCCAACGGGGCAAAAGGCTGGCGTGGATATTGAAGCAGCCGAAACGCGGTAGCTCCAGAGTCCACTTGGGCAAAATCAAACCGTAAGCCGCCACCACCATCAAATCCGGCTGCAAATCCAGCAGGGTTTGGCGGGCTTGGGCCGCCTCTTCAGGGTACTTGCCATCCAGACGCAAGCTATGTGGCTGCAGAACCGGAATATTGGCGTTAAGCGCCGCTTGCTTGACGGGAGACGGGCTTAACTTCATGCCCCGTCCTGACGGACGGTCTGGCTGCGTCATAACCAAAGGAACATCAAAGCCCTGCTTTAACAGGGCTTCAAGGGCGATACGAGCAAAATCCGGGGTACCAGCAAAAACAATACGCATGGAGACTATTGCCCCACCTTCAGGGCTTCACGCTGCTGCTTGCGCAAACGGCTGCGGATACGCTCGCGTTTGAGCACAGACAGGTATTCCACAAAGACTTTGCCATCCAGGTGATCCAGCTCGTGCTGAACACACACCGCCAGCAAGCCATCGGCTTCTTTTTCGTATTGCTCGCCTTTCTCGTTCAAGGCTTTAAAGCGGATACGCGCCGCACGTTCTACCTTGTCGTAGATGTCAGGCACGGACAAGCAGCCTTCTTCGTAGACCTGCAGCTCTTCACTTTTCCAGGTGATTTCCGGGTTGATCAAGACCAGCAGCTCATTGCCGCCTTCCGACACATCAATCACCACAACCCGTTCGTGCACATCCACTTGTGTCGCCGCTAAACCCACCCCAGGGGCGTCATACATGGTCTCGGCCATATCCTTGACCAGTTTTCGAATACGGTCATCGACCTCCTGCACGGGTTTGGCCACCGTGTGCAGACGTGGGTCAGGAAATTTAAGGATGGGAAGCAAAGCCATTGTCATGTCCGAAGAAAAAGCGATAAGTCGATATAATAAAACAAGTTTCAGGGCGGCACCCGATTGCCGCGGCCGCACACGAAGCCCAAACAGAAAAACGGCATCCACCCTGGACAAAACAGTCTGCGCCAATCAGAAAAACAATCGGTTTCGTGCCACACTGCCTTATGCCTCATCATTTTAGCTCGGAAGAAAACCTGGAAGAATTGTGTGCCTGGCTGCGCCTGTCGCTAGAGCCTGGGCTGACCCCTGCTCAGGCCCGGCAATTGCTGGCCGCCTGCGGGCTGCCACCCCAAATTTTCAAGAGTTCGGCTCATACCCTGTCCAAACATATTCCCGGCGATCTGGCCTCTCAGCTCAATCACGCTGCCAGCGAGGAAGTACAGGCACAGATAGACCAAACCCTAGACTGGCTAAAGCAGGAAGGCCGCCATGTGCTGACTTTGGCAGACCCAAGCTATCCGGCGGCCCTGCTGGACCTGCATGATGCCCCCATGCTGCTCTACGCACATGGCGATCTGAGCGCTTTGCAGCGAAAAGGCCTTGCCATTGTGGGGGCTCGTAACGCTACACAGTCTGGCCTGGAAACCGCCAAAGACTTCGCCAACACCCTGGCCGCCAAAGGCTGGTGCATCATCAGCGGGTTGGCAAGCGGGATCGACCAAGCAGCACATCAAGGCGCCTTGAAGGCAGGGCCACAGTCAGCAGGCACGATCGCTGTGATGGGCACCGGGCTGGACTTGGTCTACCCCGCTGCCCACCGCGATCTGGCTCACCAGATCAGTGCTCACGGTTTGTTGCTCAGCGAATTCCCCTTGGGGACTCGCGCACTGCCGCATCACTTTCCGCGTCGCAACCGCATTGTGGCTGCGCTGGCTAAAGGCGTGCTGGTGGTGGAAGCGGCCCGTCAAAGCGGGTCCTTGATTACGGCACGTCTGGCTGGAGAGCTGGGACGTGAAGTCTTTGCCATCCCCGGTTCCATTCATTCGCCGCTGGCTCGCGGTTGCCACGCCCTGATCCGCCAAGGGGCCAAGCTGGTGGAAAGTGCCCAGGATATTCTGGACGAGCTCGGTAACGCCCAGAACCCCTTGAGCCTGGATGCGTCCAGCCCATCCAGCCCCTCATTTGCCCACTATGAAGCCTTGCCAGACGAACTCCGCCCTATTTTGGAGCGCATCGACTTTGCCCCGCTGACTCCCGAACAACTGCTGCGTCGCACGGGCCTTTTGGCCACTGAGCTGCCCGCCGTGCTGGCCGAACTGGAATTGGCCGGCTGCATTGAACCCTTGGCAGACGGACGCTTTCAGCGCATCAAGCCCTAGCGCATAGGGCTGTTCCTAGGACGCCAGCCCCACCCGTCAAGGGGTATCATGACGAAATCGTAAGGGTCCTTAGGCCCAAACCCCTTATCCCTTCAGGAAAGTGCATGTCATACCCATCACGCGTCAAGATTGTGGAGGTCGGCCCTCGGGACGGTCTGCAAAACGAAAAAGAATTTATCGCCACCGATATCAAAGTTGAGCTGGTCAACCGTCTGTCCAAAGCCGGCTTTGCGAACGTGGAAGCCGCTTCATTTGTATCGCCCAAATGGGTGCCACAAATGGCAGATGGCGCAGACGTGATGGCTGCTATCGAACGCCGACCCGGCACGATTTACTCTGCCCTGACCCCCAATATGCGTGGCTTTGAAGCTGCCCTGGCCGCCAAGGCGGACGAAGTAGTGATTTTCGCTGCCGCCAGTCAGGCTTTCTCGCAGCGCAATATCAACTGCAGCATCGAAGAATCGCTGGAACGCTTTGAACCCGTAGCCCAGGCCGCCAAAGAAGCGGGCTTGCGCCTGCGCGGTTCCATCAGCTGTGCCTTCGGCTGCCCCTACGAAGGTGCCGTAGCGCCGGCCAATGTGCTGAAAGTAGGTCAACGCTTAATCGAACTGGGCTGCGATGAAATCGACGTCGCTGACACGATTGGGGTAGGCACTGCCCGCCAGGTCTACGACGTAATGCGCATGGTCACCGAGCACATTGACCCAATCCATGTATCGGGCCATTTCCACGACACCTACGGCCAAGCTATCGCCAATATCGTGGCCTCCATGCAGGCGGGCATTCACATTTTTCACAGCTCTGTCGCAGGTCTGGGTGGCTGTCCTTACGCCAAGGGCGCTACCGGCAACGTCGCCACCGAAGACGTGCTGTTTCTAATGCAAGGCCTGGATATTGAAACCGGCATTGATTTGAATGCCGTGGTGGATACCGGCCAATGGATTTCGGCTCATCTGAACCGCAAATCTGCCAGCAACGCCGGTAATGCCTTGGCTGCCCGCAAGCAAGGGGCCGCCGCGTGCTGATGAGCCAAGCTCCCTCGCAAGAGGAAATTGATGCCATGCTGAAGGACCTGGGCCCCTTACCCATCCAAGGCCGCTCCTGGCCCAAGTGGGTGGCTGCCAGCGCCTGGGTCGTCCTGGCCCTGATTGGTGTGCGTTTCGCCTTGGTAGCCAGCTCGCCACAAGGCGCGGCCATCAGTCCTGTACTGGCGGGCTGTTTGGTACTGCTGTTTACGGGTTTGATTTTGATTGCCTGGCACATGTGGCACGGCGTCACGACCATTGATCAGAACGGCATACGCCAAAACTGGATCATGAAGCGGGAAGTCCAATGGCAAGACATTCACTTTGCCAAATTCGTGCCGCTGTTCAACTCCAAGCGCCTGATTTGCTTTACCCGACGTGGCCGCCCGGTAATCTTTCAAGGGGCCACGCAGGATCTGCAAGTAGCCTTTGCCAAGATCTCGCTGGTGTTGCGTCGCAAGAGTTAAGCGGGCGACTTCTCCGCACAGATGCAGTCTTGAAAACCAGCAGTGCATCGAGGCAGCCATCACTGCCCGGGGCATGGAAGCAAATTTATGCACGGCATATGCGCGGCCTATACGCAGCATTCGGCGGTATGAAGCCCCAATAAAAAACAGCTCCCCAAGGGAGCTGTTTTTTATTACTGTCTGAAGCGCTCAGATCAACGGATAGGCAAACCGTAAATCAAACCACCGTCAGTCCACAATGCATTCAAGCCACGTTCGATCTGCAGCGCGCTGCCTTTACCGACGTTGCGCTCAAAGGACTCACCGTAGTTACCCACTTGCTTGATGATGTTGTAGGCCCATTTTTCGTCCAGACCCAGGTTTTTACCGGCACCAGGCGTCACACCCAGCAGACGCTGAATGTTGGGGTTATTGCTCTTGAGCTTCTCATCCACGTTGGCGGCAGTCACATCCAGCTCTTCAGCATTGAAGCTGGCTTGAATGGACCACTTCACAATGTTCAACCAGGCATCGTCGCCTTGGCGAACGAATGGGCCCAGAGGCTCTTTGGAGATGATTTCAGGCAGAACCAGGTAATCGTCCGGATTCTCCATTTTGGAGATGCGGATGGAGGCCAGACCCGAGGCGTCCGTGGAGAACACGTCGCAGCGGCCAGCCACAAAGGCGTTGACCACCTCGTTAAACTGTTCAATGACAACAGGCTTGTATTCCACCTTATTGGCACGAGCCCAGTCCGCCATCGTGTTTTCGTTGGAAGTCCCGGTCTGCATACAAACAGTGGCGCCGTTCAGTTCCTTGGCGCTGGAAACGCCCAACTTCTTGGAAACCAGAAAGCCCTGACCATCGTAAAAGTTGATGCCGGCATGGATGGCACCCACTGCCGTATCACGCTGCTGCGTCACCGTCGTGTTGCGTGCCAACAAATCGATCTCGCCCGATTGCAGGGCGGTAAAGCGCTGCTGCGAGTTCAAAGGCACGGCTTTGAACTTGCTGGCATCACCCAAGGTTGCCGCCGCAACCGAACGGCACACATCAATATCCAGACCAGTCCAGTTGCCCTTGTCATCAGGGGCAGAAAAACCGGCAAAACCTGTGGTCACGCCACACAGCACGTGGCCACGCTGTTTGACGTTGTCCAGGGTGGCGGCCTGGGCAGCGGGCATGCTGGCCATCAGGGCCAGGACTACTGCAGAAACTGGCACAAAGCGCATCGGGCTCTCCTCAAAAGGTATAGGTATTTACTATTTTCCAGCATAGTACCGCAGCCCGACTGCGACTTGTGCGCATATATACATGGCTAATTAATCGTAGCTGCGTTGGTCCTCGATGACTTTACCATCACGGGGCAAAGCACCCGGCTCCATAAATTCCACTTGAGCACGCAATTTGGTGATTTCGCGGATGGAGTCCGCCAAGGCCTGCTCCAGCCCCTCAGGTTTGGATGTGACCTCCACCTGAAATACCATCTGGTCCTGACCAGTAGCCCCACGCACCAGCAAGCGCGCCTGCCCCAGCTCCTTGTGTCGCAGGCGGATCTGCTCCACTTGGCCCGGATGCACAAACATGCCACGCACCTTGGTGGTTTGGTCTGCCCGCCCCATCCAGCCACGAATGCGCTGATTGCTGCGGCCACATGGGGACTGTCCAGGCATCACTGCCGACAAGTCACCCGTACCAAAGCGCACCAACGGGTAATCGGGGTTGAAAGAGGTCACCACCACTTCACCCACTTCGCCCGGTTCCACTGGCTGGCCGGTACCGGGGCGCACAATTTCCAGAATCAAGTTTTCGTTCAGCACCAAGCCCTCGCGAGCCTCTGTTTCATAAGCAATCATGCCCAGGTCGGCACTGCCATAAGCTTGATAGCCCGCTACGCCGTGTTCACTGAACCACTTTTGCAATGAAGGTGGATAGGCTTCGCCGGAAAACAAAGCCTTGCTCAATCCGGGCAGGGCTACCTGCATGGACTGGGCTTTTTCCATGATGATCTTCAAAAAGCTGGGAGTACCGGTATAGCCACTGGGGCGCAGATCAGCCATGGCCTGCACCTGCTGTTCCGTCTGACCAACGCCACCGGGAAACACCGTGCAATCCAAAGCATGGGCGGCGGTTTCCATCATGGAACCCGCAGGGGTGAAGTGGTAGGAGAAACAGTTGAAAATCAGTTCTTCGCGTCGAAAACCGGCCGCATACAGGGCGCGTGCAAAGCCCCAGTAGTCAGGACGGCGGCTTTCGGGTTCGTACATGGGTCCAGGCGAGGCAAATACCTTGCGGGCAGCGCCCCAGCCGATAGAGGAAAAGCCCCCGAACACAGATTGTGCATAGGCAGCGCTATTCGCATTGGAACGAGCCTGTTCGCGGGCCTCAAGCTGGGCCTGCAACAACTCGCTTTTACGAAATACAGGAATGGTCAGCAGATCTTCCCGGCTACGCACGGCGGCCAGATCAACGGACTGCAACTGCTTGGCAATGGCCGGGGCCCCCTTGGCAGCCGCTTGCAGTACCTGCGGCAAACGGGTCATCAAATCGGCTTCGCGCTCTGCCGGCTCCAGGGTTTCGCGCTCGTCGTAGTATTGGCTCATCTCTCCTCCACTGGGATGAATTGACATTCAAACGCTCCCGCGCCCAGCCTTGTCCGACTCTCCGCCCCTAGGCAGACGCGCGTCGATCCCAAGCTCTGCTGCCGCAAACAAGCAATGCGGCCAGAAGCTGCACAAAGCTAAAAACGTCAAAAGGGGTAATGGACGGCACCGGTAGTGCGTCCAGACTCTTGGTCTGCGCCCATACTGAACAAGCTCTTGTCTGTATGTTCAGTACGAGCCTGACCGGAACAATGTGTTGAAAATCCTTGGGCCTTAGGCCAGCCAGCGCTTGCGTCGCCGATAAAATTTATTGTCGCGAAAGCTCTTGCGCTCGCCCCCTGACACGCCCAGATAGAACTCCTTGACGTCCTCGTTCTCGGCCAAGGCCTTGGAAGGTCCGTCCATCATGACGCGGCCGTTTTCCAGGATGTAGCCGTAGTCGGCGTACTTCAGGGCCACGTTGGTGTTTTGCTCGGCCAGCAAGAAGCTGACGCGCTCGCGCTGATTCAAGTCACGCACGATTTCAAAAATTTCTTCTACTACCTGCGGCGCCAGACCCATGGAGGGTTCGTCCAGCAAGATCATGCCCGGATCGGCCATCAAGGCACGGCCAATGGCACACATTTGCTGCTCCCCGCCGGAGGTATAGCCTGCCTGACTGGTGCGACGCTGCTTCAGACGCGGGAAGTACTGGTACACCTTGTCCAGCTCCGCACCCAAATCGCCACGCGACAAGGAACGGGTATAAGCCCCAGTCAGCAAGTTCTCTTCAATGCTCAAGTGCGCAAAACAATGGCGCCCTTCCATCACCTGCACCACGCCGCGCTTGACCAGATCAGCCGGAGTCAGTTGGTCAATACGTTCGCCACGCAGATGGATCTGGCCTTTGGTCACATCACCACGCTCGGCGCGCAGCAAGTTCGATACGGCCCGCAAGGTCGTGGTTTTACCGGCACCGTTGGCGCCCAGCAAGGCAACAATCCGTCCCTCTGGCACGCGCAAGGACACACCCTTGAGCACCAGAATGACGTGGTTGTAAATCACTTCGATGCCATTGACGTCCAACAAGATGGGCGTCTCATCCACTTGGCCTACGGTCTCACTCATAATCTTCCCCACGCAATGCAGTGCCCAGGGCGAACCCTGGGCGCCTGGGTTTAGCCTTCGCAGGTGCGAGGCGTAATTTTCTTCTCAGCGGCGTATTTGGCCGACATTTCCTTGACTAAAGGATCAACGAAGTTCTTGTCGGACTGATACCAGTCAGACACGACCTCGAACTTGTTGCCGTCCCACTGCACGATACGAGCCCAATCGTCGCCCATGTGGTTGGCGCAAGAGGTCTTGACGGGGCGCATGATGCCTTCAAAGCCCAGCTCTTTCAGACGTGCTTCGTCCAGGTCCAGGTTCTCAAAGCCCCAACGCACTTGCTCGGGCGTCATTTGCTTGCCCTTGCCGTACTTCTCTTGTGCGGTACGGATAGCTTCTACCTGCATCATGGAGATCATCATGCCGCGTGTGTGAGCCAAGGAACCGACGTGCTTGTCACGGTTTTCAGCGCCTTTGCCTTTGGCATGCAGCTCGCGCACAGCGTCATGCACCGGACCATCGCCAGCACTGTTGTGGATCGTGATGCCTTTGTAGCCCTTGGCGGTCTGGCCCAGATCGACCACATCGCTCTCGGAAGCAGCCCACCAGATACCGTAGATTCTGTCGCGTGGATAACCCACTGCTTGGGCTTCACGGATGGCGGTCGGGGTCATGATCCCGGCACTCCACAGCAAAACAAAGTCAGGGCGATTCTTGCGCACTTGCAGCCAGGTGGATTTTTGTTCCACGCCGGGCGCTGTCACCGGGTACAGATCCAGTTTGAAGCCTTGCTCTTTGGCACGTGCCTGCAGCAGGGCGATAGGCTCTTTACCGTATGGCGAGTCGTGGTAGACCAAGGCGATGCGCTGATCTTTCAGCTTGTCTTCGCCCACTTGCTTGGCGATGTCCTGGATCATCACGTCCGCAGCGGTCCAGTAGGTGCCCAGCAAGGGAAAGTTCCACTCAAACACTGCCCCGTTAGCCGAATGCGACAGCCCGTAGCCCATCGTTTCGATGGTGACACCATCCACAAAGGCCTTGTCGGTCAGAGCGAACGTAATGCCGGTGGACTGGGTATCAAAACCCGACGCACCACCGTTCTTGCCTTTCATGCGCTCGTAGCACTCTACGCCACGGTCGGTTGCATACGCTGTTTCACACTCCTCGTATGCCAGCTTGACGCCATTCACACCGCCGTCACGTTCATTGACCAACGCCAGATAGTCCAGCTTGCCATCCGCCCATGGAATACCCAATGGCGCAAACGAGCCGGTGCGGTAGGTCAGCAGGGGAATGTACTGTTCCTCGGCTGCCAAAGCGGCTGTACTCATGGTCAACATTGCAGCGCAAGCACTCAAACCGAGCACAGCGCGTTTCAGTCGTGTTGTCATCTCCTGGTCCTCCGATAAGTACCATTTGTCTAAATACCCCGTCCCGATGGGCGGGGCTGTTTTTGTAATGAACTGCTTAACTGCTACTAATGGGGGAAGGGCCACAAACGCAGCTTTTCCTTACCAATACTCCAGAGTCGCGCCAAACCATGCGGCTCAACAATCAAGAAAAATACAATCAGGGCACCGAACACCATGTGTTCGATATGCGAGGCAGTATCCACCCCGATAGACATGCCAAACCAGTGCGGCACATTGGTCAGCAGCACTGGCAGCAAGACCATGAAGGCGGCCCCGAAAAAGCTGCCGACGATCGAGCCCAGACCACCAATGATGACAATGAACAGCAACTGCAAGGAGCGATTCAGGTCAAACGCCAGTGGCTCCCACGAACCCAAGTGCACAAAGGCCCACAAGGCACCGGCCACGCCGATGATGAAGGAGCTGACCGCAAAGGCAGTGAGCTTGGCGTAGACCGGGCGGATACCAATGACCTCAGCCGCCACGTCCATGTCACGAATCGCCATCCATTGGCGGCCAATCGCACCACGCACCAGGTTTTTAGCCAGCAAGGCGAACACCACCACAAACAACAGCACAAACACGTACTTTTGCAGAGGCGTCTGAACAGGCAGACCAAAGGCGCTCAAAGCAGGCACAGACACGTTGCCCGAAGGCGAGTAGTTCGTGAAAAAGGCGATACGCAGGAAAGCCCAATCCACAAAGAACTGCGCAGCCAAGGTGGTGACCGCCAGATAAAGGCCCCGAATACGCAAGCTGGGGATACCGAAGGCAACGCCAACCAAGGTCGCAAACACGCCCCCCAGCAGAATTTGCAGCACCAAAGGCAGTTCTGGAATGCGCACACCAAAGTTCCAGGCGGCGTAGGCGCCTACGGCCATGAAAGCGCCTGAACCGATGGAAATCTGCCCGCAATAACCCACCAGAATGTTCAGGCCGATCGCTGCCAAAGACAGGATCAAAAAGGGAATCAGAATAGCTTGCAGGAAGTAGTTGGATGCCATGGCTGGCACCAACAGGAAAGCCACCAACAACACACCCAGTACGACATAGCGATCCTGGCGGATGGGGAAAATTTGCTGGTCAGCCCGATAACTGCTTTTGAACTGACCATTTTCGCGGTAAATCATATCGACTCCACCTCAGACGCGATCAATAATCTTCTCGCCGAACAGACCTTGAGGCCGGAACAGCAAGAACACCAGGGCCAGCACATAAGCGAACCAAATCTCGATGCCGCCGCCTACATAAGGACCCAGATAGACCTCGGATACTTTTTCACCGACACCAATGATCAGGCCGCCCACAATGGCACCCGGAACCGAGGTCAGGCCACCCAGAATCACCACAGGCAAAGCACGCAAGGCCGCTGTAGACAAGGTGAACTGCACCCCATACTTGGAGCCCCAGATAATCCCGGCAACCAGCGCTACCAAACCGGCTACGGTCCAGACCACCACCCAGATACGGTTCAAAGGAATACCGATGGACTGCGCTGCCTGGTGATCATCAGCCACCGCCCGCAAGGCACGGCCCACGCTGGTGTACTGGAAAAAGATCGCCAAAGCCGCGACCAGCAAGGCTGCCACCACGGCAGAGCTCAAGTCTTCCAGGCTGACCAGCACACCGCCTTCAAACATGGACTCCAGAATGAATGCCGGGTCTTTGGGCATACCCACATCAATGGAGTACACCGAGCTGCCAAACACAATTTGCCCTGCGCCATCGAGCAGATAACTGATACCGATCGTGGCCATCAGCAAGGTTGTGCCTTCCTGGTTGACCAGATAACGCAGCACCCAGCGCTCAATGACAACTGCCAAGACAAACATCAGGATGGCCGAGACAATAAAGGCCAGTACATTGCCCAGCAGCCCAGGCTCCATACCCAGCAACTGCGGAATCCACTGCGACAGACGAGCCATGGCCAGTGCGGCCACCAGCACCATTGCCCCCTGTGCAAAGTTAAAGACACCTGATGCTTTGAAGATCAGGACAAAGCCCAGGGCGACCAGGGCGTACAACATCCCGCTCATCAGTCCGCCCAGCAAGGTTTCAAGAAAAAATGCCATGTCCGTTCCCCTCAATGGCCAGCGCCGAGATAGGCGCGGATGACGTCCGGGTTTTGTCGTACTTCGTCAGGTACCCCGTCACCAATTTTCTTGCCATAGTCCAAGACCACCACGCGGTCCGAAATGTCCATGACCACGCCCATATCATGTTCAATCAACACAATCGTGGTGCCGTATTCTTCATTCACATCCAGAATGAAACGGCACATATCCTGCTTTTCCTCGATGTTCATGCCTGCCATCGGCTCATCCAGCAGCAAAATGCTCGGTTGCATCGCCAAGGCACGCCCCAGGTCAACCCGCTTTTGCAGGCCATAGGGCAAGCGTCCTACCGGTGTTTTTCGATAGGCCTGGATTTCCAGAAAGTCGATGATGCCTTCCACATATTCACGATTGCGGATCTCTTCGCGTTCGGCTGCACCCAGTCGGAAAGCCTGGGCAAACACCCCGCTTTTCATATGCAGATTGCGGCCCGTCATGATGTTGTCCAGCACGCTCATGCCTTTGAACAAGGCCAGGTTCTGGAAGGTTCGAGCAATGCCCTGCTCGGCCGTGTGGCGCGAGTTCATACGTGCATGACTTTGGCCGCGTAAAACAATCTCGCCTTGTTGTGGTGCATACACGCCATTGATGACGTTCAGCATGGAGCTTTTGCCTGCACCGTTCGGGCCAATGATGGAGCGGATCTCGTGTTCTCGAATGTTGAACGAGATATCGGTCAACGCTTTTACACCACCAAAAGACAGCGAAATATTCTTCAAATCCAATACCACTGGGCCAATGCGACGGCCCGGCACTTGCGCCTCACTCATCATGCGCTCCTTGCTGCTGCGTCTGTCATGCGCTCAATGTGCAGGTCTGCCGAAATGCGACCGCTGCGCCCATCCTCGAACTTCACTTCTGTCTCCACAAACTGTCGGTCCAGGCCATTGAACAGGGCATCGACCAAAATTTTGTACTTTTGTGCGATGAAGCCACGGCGTACTTTGCGGGTACGTGTCAATTCATCATCATCCGGGTCCAGCTCTTTGTGCAGAATCAAAAATGCGCTGATGCGAGAACCCGCCAACTTGGGATCGGAGGCCAGATCGTCATTGACCTGGGCCACGCAATCACGAATCAGAGCGTAGACCTCGGGTTTGGCCGCCAGATCGGTGTAGCCGGCATACGGCAGGTTGCGCCGCTCTGCCCAGTTACCCACCGCTTCCAAGTCAATATTGATAAAGGCACACACTTCTTTTTGCCCATCGCCAAAGGCCACGGCTTCTTTGATGAAGGGGAAGAACTTGAGCTTGTTCTCGATGTACTTGGGTGCAAACAAAGAGCCGTCAGCCAGCTTGCCCACATCTTTGGCACGGTCGATGATCTTTAACTGCCCATCGGTATCCAGATAGCCTGCGTCCCCGGTGTGATACCAGCCGTCCTCGGTAAAGGAGTCCGCTGTGGATTCAGGGTTGCGGTAATACTCTTTGAACAGACCCGGGCTGCGCACCTGAATTTCACCGTTCTCGGCCACGCGAATTTCCACGCCTTTAACCGGCGGCCCGACGGTATCGGCACGCACCTGGCCATCTTGCTGCACGCAGACAAACACGGAGGTTTCTGTGCCGCCGTACAACTGCTTCAAGTTGATGCCAATCGAGCGGTAAAACGTGAACAAATCCGGGCCAATGGCTTCACCGGCGGTGTAGGCCACACGCACCCGACTCATGCCCAGCGCATTGCGCAAGGGACCGTAAATCAGGACATTGCCCACGGCATAGCACAAGCGATCCCACAGATTTACATCAGGGCTTTTGTCTAAAACCTGCACACCTACCCGGTGCGCCAAGGACATGAAGCGCTTGTACAAACCGCGCTTCAAAGCACCTGCATCTTCCATGCGAATGGTCACCTGCGTGAGCAGGCCTTCCAGCACGCGTGGCGGCGCAAAATAGTAAGTTGGGCCAATGTCGTGCAGATCGATGGACACGGTTTCTGGCGATTCAGGGTGATTCACCGTAAAGCCTGTGACCAGAAACTGCGTGTAGGAAAACATGTTCTGCCCAATCCAGGCGGGTGGCAGATATGCCAGCACTTCCTCGGCGTCGGTCAGCGACTCCAATTCCTGAATGGCCAGGCCCCGGTCCACCAAGGCCGCGTGGGTCAGTACCACGCCCTTGGGCTTGCCGGTGGTGCCGGAGGTATAGAACATGGCTGCCGCCTGATCCGGGGGAATGGCTTTCCAGATGCGGCGCACATAGTCCGGATCGCGAGCCAGTTGCAAACGGCCCTGCTCCATGACTTGTTCGATGTATTGCAACTGATCGTGCTGGTAGTTGCGCAGACCTCGGGGGTCGTCATAAATCAGCGCATCCAGATCCGGGCATTCGTCCCAGACTTCCAGCAACTTGTCGACTTGCTCCTGATCTTCCACCACGGCCACGCGAATACTGGCATCCAGCAGCACGTGCAGCATTTCCTGGGCCACCGCATCCTGATACAGTGGTACGGGTACGGCACCCAGCATTTGCGCCGCCATCATGGCCAGATACAGGCGCGGGCGGTTTTCACCGATCACCGCGACGTGCTGACCGTCTTTGACACCCAGCTCGGCCAGGCCCGCAGCCAGTTGCTCAGCCTGCTCGGCCAGCTCCCGCCACGTCCAGGTCTGCCAGATTCCCAGATCCTTTTCGCGCATGGCAACTTTGTCGCCGCGCACCTGGGCATGGTGTTCTATCCAGGCTGGGAAGGTGCCGGGTAAACCCGCTACCTGCTCTTTATCCATCCGCACAACCATGTCTCCTCCGAATTTTCCCGGCTTGTTATGGTCCAGGAGGCTGCTTATGATTGCGGCAGAAGGCTGATTGTTACGCCTTCAAGCTATTTGCAGCCTGTTATTAACCAAGTTATCGGCTGCCCGTCCCGAAGATTGTCACGGACATGACATTCGACCTTTATCGAGGGTTAATCCTCATGCATGTTGTAGATGCTTTATCCGAGCGAGCCGCCTGGTTTCGCCTGTTGACGCCAGAGCTGCAAGAGCGTGTGCGCCGCGACACATTGGTCACCGCATACGAGGCCGGAGCCATCGTGGAACGCAAGGGAGAACGCGCCACGGCCTGGATTGGCGTGCTGTCAGGCCTGCTCAAAGTGTCGGTAGGAAATTCCGAAGGCAAAATTGCCTCCATGACCGGCGTACCCGCCGGTGGCTGGATTGGTGAGGGCTCGCTACTGAAGAACGAAGAACGGAAATACGATGTGGTCGCCTTGCGCGACAGCCAGGTGGCTCGCCTGCCCGTCCACAGCTTTAACGACTTGCTAGACCAGAGCATTGCTTTCAACCGCTATCTCCTGCATCAGCTCAATGAGCGTGTGGCGCAATTTATCGGCAAAGCTGAGTACAACAGCCTGTCTACCCCCGACGCACGCGTGGCACGTTGTCTGGCAGAGCTGTTCAACCCGCTGCTCTACCCTGGAAAAGGTCTACGTTTGGACATCACTCAGGAAGAAATCGGCTACCTGGCGCGAGTGTCGCGCCAGCGTGCCAACCAAGCCCTGCGTCAACTGGAAAACGAAGGCTTGCTCTTGATCAAGTATGGTGGCGTCCAGGTTGTGGACCTGGACGGCCTGAAGCGTTACGGCGATGAGTATGCCACCTGATTATGCGGCCACTGCTTGCCGACTAGGCCTCAATCCATACGTATGCCAGCCCGCTCGATCACCGTGGCCCATTCAGCCCGTTCACGCTGGGCGTAAGCCTGGAATTCATCCGGCGTCATGGGCATAGGTTCCACACCCATATCGCGGATGCGCTGGGACAGCGCCGGGTCTTTCAAAGCCTGCATCAGGTCCTGGCTCAAACGCTGACGAGCCGCTTCATCCATATTGGCGGGCCCCACCACACCTTGCCAGGCGTAGGCAGAAAAGTTGCCCACTCCCGCCTCAGCCATCGTGGGTACATCGGGCAAGAGGCCGCTGCGCTCTGGTGTTGCCACCGCCAGCACACGCAGCTTGCCCGCCTTGATGTTGGGCAAAGCTGCGGCTGAATCCACAAAAGACATATCGACCTGACCGCCCAGCAAATCCTGGATGGCTGGAGCCGCTCCCTTGTAGGGCACATGAACAATCTTGCTATCAGTCAGCTGCTTGAACATTTCCAATGCCAGATGATGCGGCGAGCCGCTTCCGGCAGATGAAGATGTCAGCTTTTCGGGCTGCGCGCGGGCCGCTTCCAGAAGATCAGCCACCGTCTTGTAAGGAGATTCCTGCGGGACGGCCAACATCAGGGGAAAACGAGCCAAGCCACCTACATAGGTGAAGGCGGCTGGGTCATATTGCAGCTTGCTGTACAGAGATGAGTTAAAGGCCAAGGTGCCCGAGTCCGCCGTGCCGATCGTATAGCCGTCCGGCTTGGCATTGCTAACGTAGGTAGCACCAATAATAGTGGCGGCACCTGGCTTGTTTTCTACGACCAGCGTTTGGCCCAGGCTGCTTTCCAGCTGCTTGGCCACCAGTCGGGCGATCACATCTGAACCACCTCCTGCGGGATAGGGCACAACCCAGGTCACCGCAGACTGGGGCCAGTCTGCTGCCTGCACCGCCCCGGTCAGGCTGGCGCTCAGCAACAGCACACCGGCTCCAAAATTCTTCCAATGCATGATGTCTCCTCCATGCGTATGTTCAACGCTTGTGGCGCTGTTTTTTTACGTTTTTTGCATCCCGAGCGGAATGCGCAGAGACATTATGCGCGGACAGTGCCGCGCGCGGCATTAGTAACGATGCGGATACCGATCAGCCGTAATCACGTGCGCCAAACAAAGCCGAACCGACGCGCACCTCATTGGAACCTTCCAGAATAGCCAGCTCAAAATCCCCGCTCATGCCCATGGACAGGCGTTGCACCTGTTCATAGCCCAGTTCCACCAGGCGGTCGCGCCACTGACGCAACTGCGCGAAACAGGCTCGTACCGCCTGGGGGTCGTCGCTATTGATGGCCATGGTCATCAGCCCCCGTACTTTTAAGGTATCCAAAGCGCGCAGAGACTGCATAAAGGCGGGCAAATCATCCGGTGATAAACCAAACTTGCTGGGCTCTGGCGAGGTTTTCACCTGAATCAAGACATCCAGGCTGCGCTGCTCGGCTTGCAGGTGCCGATCCAGGGCCTGGGCCAAAGACAAACGGTCCAAAGACTGAACTTCACTGGCCAGACGTGCGATGTCTTTGGCCTTATTGCTCTGTAGATGGCCTATCATCACCCACTGCACCGCGCGATCGGCCAATAAAGCCTGCTTGTCCCGAATTTCCTGAACCTTGTTTTCACCCATTCGCGACAGGCCCAGATCAAGGGCTTGCGCCAGCACGGGCGCTGGAAAGGTTTTGCTTACTGGTAACAGGGCCACTGCATCAGCAGGGCGGCCCGCTTGCAAGCAAGCCTGTTCGATGCGGTGGCGCAATTGCGCCAAACGACCAGAAAGGGAAGAGTCAGAAGAAGCCATCAATGCACACGCACCCAGATAAAACCGTCGCAAACGCTGCAAACACAACAGCGGCCATTTCCGATAGCATAACTGGTGCACACGGCCACCGCTAAGCGAATCCGCAGCGTGTTTGCCGGGTTCTGCGCCTGCACGCAGTCATGCGACTTCACTGTGTACTCGTATCCCGTTTCCCAACCTTATCGAGGAGCTCATGACAGATCGTCCCACCCATGCTTTACCGTCATACCTGAATGCCGACGACGTCGGCCCCTGGGGTATTTATCTAGAACAAGTGGAGCGAGTCACTCCTTATCTGGGCAAATTGTCCCGATGGGTTGAAACACTCAAGCGCCCCAAGCGCACGCTGATTGTCGATGTTCCTATCGAACTGGATAACGGCACCGTCGCCCACTTTGAGGGCTACCGCGTACAGCACAATACTTCCCGTGGCCCAGGCAAAGGCGGCGTGCGTTATCACCAGGACGTCACCCTGTCCGAAGTGATGGCACTGGCTGCCTGGATGTCCGTTAAATCGGCTGCCGTGAATCTGCCGTTTGGCGGTGCCAAGGGCGGTATTCGTATTGATCCACGCAATCACTCCCAGGCCGAGCTGGAGCGCATCACACGCCGCTACACCAGCGAGATCGGTGTGATCATCGGCCCTAATAAAGACATTCCTGCCCCGGATGTGAATACCAACGCCCAGACCATGGCCTGGATGATGGATACCTATTCCATGAACGTGGGCGGCACCAGCACTGGCGTTGTCACCGGCAAGCCCGTTTCTCTGGGCGGCAGCCTGGGCCGCGTGGAAGCCACCGGCCGCGGCGTCTATACCGTGGGCTGTGAAGCGGCTCGCGACGCGGGTATTGATCTGAATGGTGCACGCGTGATCGTGCAAGGTTTCGGTAATGTGGGTGGCACCGCCGCCCGCCTGTTCCAGGAAGCCGGAGCCAAGATATTGGCCGTGCAAGATCACACAGGGACGGTTTACAACGCCAACGGTCTGGATGTGCTGGCTTTGCTGAACCACATGGAACAACACAAAGGCCTGGCCGGCGCGCCCAATACAGAAGCCATCTCCAACGAAGACTTCTGGCATATCGAAACCGACCTGCTGATTCCTGCGGCCCTGGAAGGCCAGATCAACAAGAACAATGCGGACCGCATCCGCGCTCGCATTGTGATTGAAGGCGCCAACGGCCCAACCACCCCGGAAGCCGATGACATCCTGAACAACAAAGGCGTGACCATTGTTCCGGACGTAGTGGCCAATGCGGGCGGCGTGACTGTGTCCTACTTCGAGTGGGTGCAGGACTTCTCCAGCTTCTTCTGGACCGAGGACGAAATCAACAACCGTCTGGAACTGATGATGCGCTCGGCCTACACGACAGTGGCGGCGGTTGCCAAAGAGCACAACGTCACCTTGCGCACGGCTGCCTTTATTGTGGGCTGCGCCCGCATTCTGGAATCTCGTCAGGTACGCGGCCTGTATCCCTAAGCTCGTAAGGCGGCGTACTCGGTTTATGCCGCTTTTTATGAGCAAAATACAGCGCTTGTGCAAAAAAAACAGGGGGAAAGCGGTAGAATCGGGGCATCCAAGATATGACACCCGTATGAAACCCTTACCCCCCTTCTCTTTGACCGCAAGGACGTTGCTGTGAATAACAATGACCTGAACGCGGCGGTCCAGGTTCGCGACATCCACAAACGCTTTGGCACCAACGAGGTGCTCAAAGGCATTTCCCTGCAAGCCCACAAAGGCGATGTGCTCTCGATTATCGGCGCTTCGGGATCGGGTAAAAGTACCCTGCTGCGCTGCATTAATCACCTGGTCGTCCCCGATCAGGGCGAGATCCAGATCGGTGCAGACATTTTGCGCAGCCACCGCAATCGCAAAGGGATTTGCCAGACTGACAACCCCCGCCTGCTGGAGCAAGTTCGGGCGCGGCTGGGCATGGTGTTTCAGAACTTCAATCTGTGGTCGCACCGTACTGTGCTGCAAAACGTCACCGAAGGCCCGATTCACGTTAAAAGCCGCCCTGCTCGCGAAGCAGCCGACTATGCACGCGAACTGCTGGGCAAAGTGGGCCTGAGCAATAAATGCGACGCCTATCCTGCCGAGCTGTCAGGCGGCCAGCAACAGCGTGTGGCCATTGCCCGTGCGCTGGCCATGGACCCGGACGTCCTCTTGTTTGACGAGCCTACTTCGGCCCTGGACCCGGAAATGGTGGGTGAAGTGCTGCGTGTGATTCGCCAACTGGCCCAGGAAGGACGCACCATGATTCTGGTGACGCACGAAATGAACTTTGCGCGTGATGTCTCTTCCGAGACGATTTTCATGCACAACGGGCTGGTTGAAGAAAGCGGTCACCCCAAAGACCTGTTCGATAAGCCACAATCCGAGCGTCTACAGCAGTTTCTACAACCAATGCAGTAAGATCATCGCTTCGTGAATACGATACAGGCTGGAACCCCTGCAGGGCCACGACGACCCTCACCAGCCAATCCACAAAGGAGAGCCAGACCATGAGTTTCATCAGCAAGACCCTGATCTGTGCCAGCCTGGCCCTGTTGGGCTCCCAGGCTGCTATGGCAGACACCCTGAAAATTGGTACCGAAGGCGGTTACCCACCATGGAGCATGGTGGACGCAGCCGGTAAAGTCACCGGCTTTGATGCTGACGTGGGCGCCGCGCTGTGCAAAGAGCTGGGCAGCGACTGCAAATTCATCGTGCAGGCCTTTGACAGCCTGATTCCTTCGCTGGATGCCAAGCGCTTTGACCTGATCATCTCGGGCATGTCCTACACCCCCGAGCGTGCCAAGCGTGTGAATTTCAGTATTCCTTACGCCGTTGAAGACGCCATTTTCGTTCTGCCCAAGAGCAGCGATCTGGTTGGCGCCGACAACGAACAAACGATTTTTGATGGCCTGGCCGGTAAAACCATTGGCGTTCAAGGCGGCACCACCCACGGCGCCTTCCTGAGCAAAAAAGCCCCCAAGACCACCGTCAAAAACTACGAAACGCTGGATCAGATGCAAATCGATCTGGACGCCGGTCGTCTGAACGGCACCTTTGCCGACCTGACCTCCCAGTCCAAGTTCCTGCATAAAGTGGGTGAAGACAACTTCGCCTTGTCCAAACTGGTCATCAAAGGCTCGTCCGACCCTGAAACCCTGGGTTATGGCATTGCCGTCGGTATCCACAAAGACAATGCAGAACTGAAAGCCAAAGTTGACGCTGCCCTGTGCAAGCTGATTGATGACGGCACTGTCAAAACCGCCAGCGAAAAGTGGTTTGACATCGACATCGCCAACTACGAGATCTGCAAGAAATAAGTCGAGAAGTACCACTTGATGCTAGAGACCATTTTTAATGTGCTGCGCGAAGGCTGGGGCTGGATGTTCCTTCGCGGAGCAGCAATGACCTTGCTGATCTCCGTTTTGGGCATGGCCCTTGGCGTAGTCATTGGGATTACAGGAGCCAGCATCAAGACCAACGGGCCACGCTGGCTGCGTGGCCCCGTCAGCCTGTACACCACCGTTGTTCGCAGTATCCCCGAGCTGCTCATCATCTATCTGCTGTTTTTCGGTTCCGTGCAAATAGTCTCGGATCTGGCCGATGTGCTGCGCATGGAAGATGTGATGACCCGCTGGTTTCCCGCCCTGGTCGGCATTTTGGCCATTGGCCTGATTGCTGGTTCCTACAGCGTGGAAGTCTTTCGCGGCGCCTTACAGGCTATTCCGGAAGGCCAGATCGAAGCCGCCAAAGCCATTGGTATGTCTCCTTGGCAACGCCTGCGCCGGATCGTCTTGCCACAAATGTTTTGGTACGCCCTGCCCGGTGCTAATAATGTCTGGCAGACCGCGCTAAAAGACACGGCCCTGATCTCCTTGGTAGGTCTGGTCGAGATCATGCGTGCCGCCACCCTGGGTGCCGCCAATACGCGCGAACCCATGGCCATGTACCTGATTGCAGGGGTACTGTATTTTCTGATTGGTGCCTGTAGTCAGGCCCTGTTTTTGCTGGCCGAACGATACACCGGCAAAGGCATGAGAGCCCGGGCATGATTGATCTGGAATTGTTCAAGACCACCGTCGAAACTCTGTTCAAAGGGTTTGGCTTAAGTGTGTATATCGGCCTGTGGGGCATTGTGCTGTCGCTGTTCATCGGCCTGTCTTTGGCCTTGATGCGTCAGTCCCACAGCCGTGCCTTGCGCAGCTTTGCCTTCACCTACAGCACCGTTTTTCGTGGCACGCCGTTGCTGGTGCAATTGTTCCTGCTGTATTACGGCGTAGGCACCTTGGGTTTTGTAAGGGAATCACCCACGCTGTGGTGGTTATTTAGTGATGGAGTGCGCTGCGCTATCCTGGCCATTGGCTTAAATAGCGGCGCGTATGTCAGCGAAGTGTTTCGTGGCGGTTTCCAGGCTGTGCCCGTCGGCCAGATTGAGGCGGCTAAATCTATAGGCATGTCAGCCTGGATGCGCTTTCGTCGCGTCGCCTTTCCATTGGCAATCCGCCAGGCCCTGCCGGCCTACAGCAACGAAATCGTGCTGGCCATCAAAGGCACCAGTCTGGCCTCCACCATTGCCGTCATGGACCTGACAGGCCATGCCAAGCGCTTGATGAACCAGAACTACGCCATCATCGAGACTTTTGTCATCGCAGGTCTGCTGTACCTGCTGATCAACTTCACCCTGCTGTCGGTGGTGCATCTGGTCGAGCGCTGGTTGAACGTGCGCCGCTAAAACGGCCTCATCCCAGACTCTCTGCACCCCATAGCGCAACGACTGGACGCGGAGCACTGTCATGCCGACACGCCCCAAACTGGCCCTGTTAGGTACGGGCGGCACGATTGCCGCCACCACCCAATCCAATACTGGCCTGACTGATTACGACATCACCCAAGGGGTGCAAACCCTGCTGCAAGCGGTGCCGGGCATTACCGAACTGGCTGATCTGGAATGCCACCAGGTTTTCAATGTGGACAGCCGTGCCATGGGTTCGCGCATGGTGCTGGAACTATCTCAAAAACTGAATGAATTACTGGCACGCCCGGATATAGACGGAGCCGTCATCACCCACGGCACCGATACGCTGGAAGAAAGCGCCTTTTTCCTGCACCTGACCCTGAAAACCGACAAGCCCGTAGTCATGGTCGCCGCCATGCGGCCTGCGTCTGCTCTGAGCGCAGACGGCCCTTTAAATCTGTACCAGGCAGTGCAGGTGGCTTGCTGCGCGCAGGCACGGGGCCAAGGCGTCTTGGTTCTTTTGAACGATCAGATCCACAGCGCACGCTTTTTAAGCAAGCAGCACACCACCCTGACCAATGCATTTGGCTCGCCCGATGCGGGCCCGCTGGGGCTGCTTGCGGCAGGTCAAGTTAGATTCATGATGCGCTGCCTGCTACCGCATACCCAGGCTAGCCAATTTGATGTTCGGAACATTTCCAACCTGCCCAAAGTCCAGGTCTTCTATGACCACCCGGACACACTGGCTGAGCTCTATCGCCACGCTGCGCAAAGTGGTGTGCAAGGAATTGTGGTGGCCGCTACGGGTAACGGCAGCCTGACTCCGGGAGCGCTGGAAGGTGTCAGCCGAGCGCACAGGCTAGGCGTGGTGTGTGTACGAGCATCCCGCATTCATGCTGGACCAGTCAGCGATAGTGCTTATGATCAGGACCATCACACGATTGCAGCCCATTATCTGCCCGCTCAAAAAGCGCGGGTCTTATTGATGCTGTGTCTGGCCGCCCAAATGGAACACAGCGAGATAGAGGCGGTATTTCGCACGTACTAGGCATCACTAGCTACTGTCCCTGTCCCTAGCCAGAGCAAATCACAAGGACACACAGAGGATTTCTGCCAGGAAAGTGTGAAATAGCAGCGATACGCGCTGAAAGTAAGCGGCAGACTCTACTATCTTCGTGGGCAGTCAGTCGGAACTATGCTGCGGCCATCTCAGATCAGGCTCAGCTAGCCTAAATGGCTTCTATCCAGCTCCAGCTGCCGCTCACTGCTGAAACGCCTTGGCTGCCCTGTCACCGGGTCCTCGAACGCGATGTGCCGGGCCAACAACTGCAATGGCTGGCTGAAATCATCGGCTGGCCGCTCCGGCAGCAGCTCGGGATAAAACACATCGTTGATGATGGGTGCCCCCAGACTGCTCAGATGGACCCGCAACTGATGCTTACGGCCAGTTTGTGGCCGCAGACGGTATAGAGCCAAGGGCTGACCCTGCTCACTTTGCCAACGATGCTCGCACAGAATCTCGGTACAGCTATTCGCCTCACCCGGCACTTCCTGCATCACAAACCGGCCCGGCAGTTCCTGCATGCGGCTGCGGTAGACCAAACCATCAGCCAGCTTTTCTTGAAAAGGAGCCACTGCTTCATATTCTTTCTGGATACGAGCCTGCTGAAACAGGGACTGGTAAGCACCTCGTGACGCCGGGTCGCGGCAAAACAGCAAGATACCGGCGGTTTCGCGGTCCAGCCTGTGAATGGGGGTAATACCGTCTTCCCCGAAATGACGCCGCAGCCGTGTCAGGGCTGTTTCGTACAAATAGCGCCCGCCCGGCGTCGTTGCCAGAAAATGTGGTTTATCCACGGCAATCAGGCGTTCATCCGCGTACAGAATCGGCATATCGAAAGGTACGGTGGCCTCGTTTTCAACCATGCGGAAGTACCACAGCCAACGATCTGGCTCATACAGCGCACCGGCCTGCTGGGGCACCCCGTTGTGATCCAGAATATCGCCACGACCCAGCCGCTCAAGCAGCACCTGCGCACTGAGGTGGGGGAAACGCTCCAGCAAAAACTCCTCCAGCAAGCGCCACGGGCCGCCCGGGCACCACACTTTGCTAGGGCTGACCCCGTTGCGCGAAGGCAGGGGCGGAGTATGGGTCATCGATGTCATAACAGGAACCACACAGAAAACGGCCCTTGCACAGGGCCGACACATATCCAGATCAATGGACTTCTACACGAAAAGCCGTATTATGCCCGGCAGCATGACGGCCAGTCGGGCTGCGTTCAGTCAGGGTGCGACCAGCCGAGCGGCACTCAGGCAGGCTGCGTCCAGTCGGACTAGCGAATTTCAAAAAAATCGTAGCGTTTATCGGTATAGGAGCGCTGTATCTCTACCTGTTCCACCACAGCCTGTTCAGGGCCGATATACAGCCAGCTGACAAGGCTATCGATAGCATCCGGGCTGCCCTGCAATATCAATTCCACCGAGCCATCAGCCGCATTGCTGACCCAGCCCTTTACTCCATACAGATGGGCATGGCGCAACGTGCTGGCCCTGAATCCCACACCTTGCACCCGGCCTTTAACACACACCTCTACCGTTTCACAATCCGCCATTGGCCTGCTCCTGCTATTTATTCCCGAAATGCGCTGCGCTTGCGCCCCGCCTCTCGATATTCAGTTAAATTAGTCGCATCATTGTTGCATGACCGCACCCGACCCTGACTCCCTGTTTGCTGCCACGCCCCTACTATGAATTTGCCCCGCCTTCTTACTTTATCGCTGCGCAGGGCACTATACATGCTAGGCATGCTGGCAGCCTTGGGGTTTCTGTCTCCGGCCTCTTTTGCCGCTCCCCACTCCCAACAAAAAATTGTACGAGTCGGCATCTACGAGAACCCGCCCAAGCTTCTGCTGGATGGCCAAGCTCGTCCTGGCGGCATTATGGGCGAGCTGCTGCTGGAGATCGCCAAGCGTGAAGGCTGGACCCTGGAAGCGGTGCAGTGCGACTGGCAACAATGCTTAAATGCCTTGCAAAATGATCTGCTGGACTTGGTGCCTGGCCTGGCCTATTCACCTGAACGCGCGACGCTTTACAGCTTTCATAGCCGAGCCGTACTGGAAGATTGGTCGCAAATTTTCACGGGCAAAACCACCCATATCGGTGCACTCAATGACTTGAACGGCAAACGCATTGCCGTGATGGCTGGCACGCTGCAATTGACCCAGCTCTACAATATTTTGCAGAAACTAGAGCTGGGCTCCAAGCTGGTTATTACCGACTCGCAATACAGCGCCTTAAAGCTGGTACAAAACAGGCAGGCCGACGCAGCGGTGGTGGGCCATTTATTTGGGGTCCGTCACGCAGGCGAGCATGGTTTAAAAACCGCCCCCATCCGTCTGGAACCCACCCACTCCTACTTCGTTACCGCCAAGGACCGTCACCTTGACCTGCTGGCCACCATTGATAGCCATATCAAGAAGTGGCAAGACAATAACGACGCCTTTTACACCGAAACGCTGAACCAATGGGGTTTGCGCCTGATCGAGAAGCCCACCAAGCCGTGGATTATCCCTGCGCTGCTGATCTTGGGTGTGCTATTAACGATGGCCTTGCTGACGGTGAGCCTGATGCGTATTGGGCTGCGTCGCCAACGCAAGAAACTGGTGCGTACCGAACACCACCTGCATACGGTGCTGGACGCGATTGATGCCTACGTCTTCATCAAGGACGACCAGTTCCGCTATCAATACGCGAACCGCAAGCTGTGCGAGGACCTGAACTACTCCACCGTCAGCATTGTGGGAAAAACCGACCAAGATCTGTACGCCAATAAGCAGACCATCAACGAATTCCGTCGTAACGACGAGCAAGTGCTGTACAGCGGCGAGCGACTGGCCGTTGAAGAAGTTGTGCGGGACCGCAAGGGTGATGTCCGCGCCACCTTCTTTTCCATCAAGATGCCGGTCAAAGACCCCGAGACACGTCAAACCAGCCTGTACTGTATTTCCACCAATATCTCGGCTCTGAAAGCCACCCAATCTGAAAATTACCGGCTGGCCTTTTACGATCCGCTGACTGAACTGCCCAACCGCCGCCTGCTGCTCCAGCGCCTTGAGCGCCACTTGCAGACCATAGAGCCTTACAAACGTCCAGGTGCTCTGTACTTTCTGGATCTGGACCGCTTCAAGCACATCAATGACGCCCGCGGCCACGCTATTGGCGACGCCTTGCTGCGCAAAGTGGCACGCCGTTTGTCCTTGATTATTGACCCCCAAGACATCGTGGCCCGTTTGGGTGGCGATGAGTTTGTGATCCTGAAAATCCTGCATCCCGGCACCGTGCGGGAGTGCTACAAAGAGGCGCTGGAATTTGCCGAACTGGTACGCACGCGCCTGGAAGAGCCCTATAACATCGAGGGCCACTCCTACCTGAGCAGCAGCAGTATCGGGCTGGCTTTGATTACCGACAGCACCCTGACGTCCGAAGACTTGATGCGTCAGGCTGATACGGCCATGTACCGCTCCAAAGAAAACGGCCGCAATCAGATCACCTTGTACGAACCCGGCATGCAAGAAGCTGTGGAAGAACATCTGAACCTGCAGCACGACTTGCGTTTTGCCATTGGGTCGGACCAATTACGCCTGTTCGTTCAGTCTCAATACGATAAACAAGACCGTATCTGTGGTGCAGAGATCTTGCTGCGCTGGTTGCATCCCACGCGCGGGATGCTGACTCCGAATCTATTCATCCCTCTGGCCGAAAGTACGGATTTGATCACCCCGCTGGGCGACTGGATCATGGCCTCGGTCTGCGATTTGCTACTGCAAACCCAGGACTCCAACTTTCCGATTTCCATTAATGTCAGCCCGATTCAGTTCCGTCGGCCCGACTTTGCCCGCCGCACTCGGCAGATTCTGGAAAGCAGCGGCGCTCCTGCCCATCGCCTGATCTTTGAAATTACCGAAGGCGTGTTGATGGAAGACTTTGCCTCGGCCAACAGCATGATGCGCGAACTGAAGGACCTGGGCATCCGCTTTTCCATGGATGACTTTGGTACGGGCTATTCGAACCTGGCGGCCATCCGCCGCTTGCCGCTGTATGAACTGAAAATGGACCGCAGTCTGATACTGGGCGTACCCCTGGAGCAAGAGGCCAACGCCATCGTGCGCACCGTCCTGGCCATGGCCCGCCAACTGGGCCTGCATGTTGTGGCGGAAGGGGTAGAGAATGAGCAGCAGAAAGCGTTTTTGCTGCGTCGTGGTTGCCATGCGCTGCAAGGCTATCTGTTCTGTGCCCCGCAGTTGGTGGAGCAATGGTTGGAGGTTATTCAGCGGGACCTGGATTCTGACTCCAGCGACAAGGGCCCCAAGACTGAATAAGAGCAACATTGCACCAGTCCCAAATTGGGACTAACATAAACCTATGCGAGTTATAGCCCTAAGCTCCCTTCGCCAATTCTGGGAACAACACCCGGATGCAGAACAGCCCATCAAAGCATGGGTGGATGAAGCAGTAAAAGCGCAATGGACGCAACCCGCTGATATCAAAGCTCAATATCGCAGCGCCAGTATTCTGAAGAATCGGCGCGTTGTCTTCAACATCAAGGGCAATAGCTATCGCCTGATTGTTGCAGTGGCATTCAAACTTGGCATCGTTTATATAAAATTTGTAGGCACTCATGCAGAGTACGACAAGGTCGATGCCGAAACTATTGAAATGGAGTAAACATGGAAATCCGCCCCGTACATACAGAGGCCGATTACAAGTCGGCTCTAAAAGAAATCTCCAGGTTGATGGAGTCTGACCCCGAGTTAGGCACACCTGACGGCGATAGGCTGGATGTTTTGACCACACTGGTATTGGCCTATGAGGCCAAACACTTCCCTATTGATTTGCCAGATCCAGTCGAGGCCATCAAATTTCGTATGGAACAAGGTGGCCTGACCGCCAAAGACCTGGAACCGATGATCGGCAAACGCAATCGCGTCTATGAGGTACTTAATCGCAAGCGCAGCCTGACGCTACCCATGATCTGGCGCTTGCATACCGGACTCGGCATCCCAGCCGAAAGCCTGATCCGTCCTCAAACACTGGTTTAAGTCACCATCACGCATCCGGCTCTTTGTTTTGAGCCGGCTCTGACTCCTCCGGCAACACCCAGTCCAGCCGTTCGTGCTCGATATCGGTGTGCAAAGGCTCGATGCCGGGCTGTGTGCGTTTGGCCCGTGCTGATAACTCGGCAAAGCGACTGACTTTGCCATACAGGCCTTGTTGCCCAGCCAGCGCGGTGACCGTGCTGTTGTAGTGCTTGCCGGCCTGCCCCAAGGTTTCACCCAGCTTTTTCAGGCGCTCCGCCAAAATGGACACCTGGTTATAAATATCACCGGCTCGCTGGCTTAACTCGTGGGCCTGCTCATTGCTGCGCACCATCATCCAGACATTGGCCACGGTACGCAAAATAGGCAGCAAGGTGGTATGCGAAACCATCAAGACGTTCTTTGCCAAGCCGTAGTCAAACAAGCCATGCTGTTGCTGCAAGGCCTGCATATAGGCGGCTTCAATGGGGACGTACATGAATACAAAGCCGGGGCTGTTCAGTCCCGGCAAGGCGCTGTAATCCTTGGAGGCCAGATCATCAATATGATTGCGCAGCGCCTGCACATGGGCTTGCAGACTTTGTTGATGCTCTTGCTCGGTCTCGGCTCGAATGGCGCGATCGTAATCGACTAAAGACACTTTGCAGTCGAGCACCAGATGCTTGTCCTGCGGCAAGTGCACAACGAAGTCGGGATAACGCAGACGACCTTGCTCATCGCGCGCCTGCCACTGCGTGTCAAAGTGAACACCCCGCACCAAGCCTGCTACTTCAAGTGTTCTCTCCAGCTGGGTTTCACCCCAATTACCGGTGGTTTTCTTGTCGCCTTTCAAAGCGACAGCCAGGGAGTGGGCCTCAGCACTCATGCGTAGCCCCATCTCTTGCATACGCTGCAATTCCAGACTCAGGGCGGTCTGCCCTTTTAGGGACTCGTCATGCACTTGGTTAACGCGCAATTGAAAGCCAGCCAATTGCTCACGGAAAGGCCGCAGCATTTCGTCCAGGGTGCGTTGGCTATCTTGCCGCAAGGTCTGCCCTTTGGACTCCAGAATCTGCTGGGCCAGGGATTCAAACTGCAAACGCATTTGCTCGCGGCTGTGTTCCAAATCCTCTTGTATGGCTTGATTACGCGTCTGCTGAGCCTGTAGCTGGGCGTCCCGACGGATCAGCTCCTTGTCCAGTTCAACCGCTCGGTCCTGAGCATCCTGGGCGTGGCCCTGAGCCTGAACCAGATCCTGCTCCAGACGTGCGCAGCGATCTTCCCATGCCCGCTCGATGGGAGCATTCATGCGCCCCCGCAGCCATAGGCCGAGCAGCAAGCCCAGCGCCAAGGCGACCAAGGCAATCAGCACATCCATTCCCGTCAAATCCAGCTCCATCCGCCCTACTCCTGCCCAGCAGCCAAACCAGGAGTGCCCTGGTTGATCTGACTTGGTAAGCCTGCTATTTAACCGTATAACGCTGGTATTTTATACACCCTTTTCCACTTGGCCCTGAAAGCTGCCAAGACAAGATCATCCACCTTCTCCACGCCTACAGACACATCCCGTCAAAACTGGACGCTAAATCCCGTATTTGGGGGACAAATCAGAAACGTCTACTGGTTAGGATGGGGAGGTCTGCGACTTTTATGGCTTGTCATGAACTGGATTAGCAATGCACGGATCGTGGCGATTTTCTCTGTCGTCTGCCTGCATATTGCCGCCTACGCTGTACTGAATGCCGAATTGGGCAGCGCCAATTGGTGGAGCGGTAATCTGTACGATGCCGCCACCCGCTGGTGCGTGCCCGTATTTGTGATGGTCAGCGGAGCACTGCTGCTGGAGCCACGCCCCCAGGAAGGCATGAAGCTCTTTTATCGCAAACGTGCCTCTCGGGTTTTGCTGCCCCTGCTGTTTTGGACTGCGTTTTATCTGGGGTGGACCGCCTTCAAGCAACATTGGTGGACGCCGGAGGCCGACCCCTATCCTTACCTGGAACGCTTGTTGCAAGGCAGGCCCTATTTCCACTTGTGGTTCTTGTACATGATCGTGTTCCTGTACCTGTTCACGCCCTTTTTACGGCGCATGGTACAGACAACCAATCTGCGGCAGCTAAGTGCCTTAACCGCCGCCGCCTTTGTGCTGTCAGCGCTGAGCACACTCAGCAATCCGGATTTGAATACGCACTCTGCACCGTTTTTTACTTGGTTTCTGTCTTACCTGCCCTATTTCTTGCTGGGCTATGTGCTGCGCAAGGTGCCGGTCAATCTACCGCGCAGCTTATTACTTAGCGTGCTGGTAGCCAGCATTGCGGCTACTGCCTGGGGTTTTTACGCGCTGGCCGTATCGCATGACAGACAAACGGCGGGGTATTTTTATGACTACCTGAGCATCACCGTCATCCCCATGTCCATCGCCCTGATTTTGTTGCTGCGGGACTGGAACCAGCCTTTGATCAACTCCCGCATCAGCGCCCATCTGGCCGAGCTGACCTTGGGCGTGTATCTGATCCATCCCTGGTTGATCGACTTGATGTATCGCTACTTGTTCACCGCACTGGACTTCAATGCCCTGTGGTCCATTCCCTTGCTGGCTGCGGCCATTTACGGTGCCTCCTTGCTGCTGACTGCGGGTTTCAAGGCTACTCCCGGCCTACGCGCCACGGTCTGACGCGCAAGAAAATGGGCAAGCTTCAACAGCTTGCCCATTTCTTATTTATCGTTTTGCCCCAGAGCGTAGCCCGGACTTACGGACGAAACGGGGTATCGTCGATCGGTACGGCCTCACCAGTCAGATGAGCCGCCAAAATGGCGGCGCTACCGCAAGCCAAGGTAAAGCCCAAAGCGCCATGGCCTGCATTCACCCACAAACGGCCCGCCAACTTGCTGGCACCCACCACAGGCTTGCCCGACGGAGTAGCGGGACGCAAACCCGCCCACGTTTGCGCCTGCTCCAGCGGCAGACCTGGAAACAAATCCTTCACCTGTTGCTTTAAGGTCGCCATGCGTGCAGCAGGAATATCCAGACCATCAAAGCCAATATCCACCATGGCCGCCATACGCAGCACCTCACCCAATCGGGCATAGACAATGCGCTGCTCGTAATCGGTCACGCTGATAGCGGGCACTGCTTGGTTCAGACCTTCCAGTGGCAAACTCAGGCTATAGCCTTTCAAAGGGTAAATCAGCGGACGGCCACCTAGCTGGCGCAGCAAAGGCACAGTACCCATGCCGCTGGCCACCACGAACTGATCAGCCTGAATCTCGCCTTCCGGGGTTTGCACGGCGCGAATATCACGACCTTCCATCACAAAGCGCTGCACCGGCGTATTCAGTTTGAGCTGATAGCCGCTGTCATTTTGCATACGCTCATGCAAGGCCATCGAGAACAAATACGCATCCCCGGCTTCTTCGCTAGGCGTGTAGATCGCCCCTTGCAAACGCGAACCCAAAGACTGCAAGGAGGGTTCCAGTTCCAAGACCTGTGCGGCCTCCAGCACTTGCTGTGACGAACCCATATCGGCCTGCAACTGCGCCTGCTCACGGGCATGCTGGAAGGGGCCGGGGCTACGAAACACAATCAATTTGCCATTGCTTTGATGGGCAAACTCCAGATTGAAGCGCTCTTGCCAGTCGTGCAGAATATCGCGGCTCAAATAGGACAGCGTCAACATCTGGGCCGTCGTCCGGCGAACCACATCGCCACGGCAGGCCTTCAGGAAATGCAGCAGCCAGCGCCATTGCTGCGGGCTTAAAGCAGGTTTGAACCGCAAAGGTGAATCGTTTTTCAGTAACCAGCGAGGCAAATCCTTGAACACGCCAGGATCGGCCAAGGGGGCCACATAGCTGTAGCTCAGTTGTCCGCCATTGGCAAAGCTGGTCTGCCCGGCCACTTGGGAACCGGCCTCCAGAACCGTGACCTTCACCCCTTTCTGGCGCAACATAAACGCAGTGCTCATGCCAATGACACCGGCGCCAATAATACATACATGCATGGAACATACCCCCAATAACTAAGCTCTATTGTCTTGGGGGCAGCCTCAGTGCGCCAATGAATACTTGGTGTAGTCTATAACCCTGGGTTATGGACTCAGGGTCAGTTCAATCGGGAAAACGGCATTCCAGCAGCGCCTCGCGGATGTGATCCAGCACGCGCTCACGCGAGCCGGAGCCGGCATCGTCATGGGCCGTCAAAATACTGACAGGGATAGGCAAAGGTTCTGGCAAGCGATGTAAGCACAGGCCACGCCCTTGCATGGCGCGGGCGGTGACCAAATCTACTAATGCCTCGCCCACGTGCTGCAAGACCAGACCGCAGGCCACGTAGTGCGTCTGCACCCGCATGAAAGGAGCCACATCCGGTGCATAGCGCTGCAGCAGATCTTCCACCATGGCCCCCACAGGATCATCCGCATCCAACGCGATGAACGCACGCTCTGCCATTTCTTCCCAACGACGCATAGGCGCAACACCCGGCAAGGTGACATGCACCAGTTCGGTATGAGCCAGAACCTGCTGCTGCACACCCGAGGATTCGCCCTGGTCAAAGCTCATCACCATGTCTAGATCGCGCGTTTCCAAGGCCTGCAATAACTCGCCGCTGTGGTGCGTGCGCAGTTCAAAGCTCATGGCAGGATGCGCCTGACGGCAACGACTCAAAGCCACGGGCAGCAATTCCAGGCCAAAGGCCGGGCTACTGCCGATGCGCCATAAACCTTCGTGATGAGAGCGCAGATTACGGGCCAGACGGCTGACATCGTCCAGGTTTTGATGCAAACGAGCCACATAAGGGGCCAGAATGCTGGCCTCCCGGGTGGGGATCAGGCGCCCCCGCACACGGTCAAACAAACGAAAGCCCAGCTGCATTTCCGCGGTGGCCAGCATCTTGCTGGCGGCAGGCTGCGAGACGTGCAACAACTGCGCCGCCTGCGTCAGGGTGCCTCCACGGCAGATCGCATCAAAAATTTCTACATGCCGCCACCGCATAGCCTGGCCCTCCTGGCGCGTGCTGGTCTGAAAACACCTCATTATCCAGCAACTTGAGCCGCAAATCTGGACTGACATGAAACACATCAGCCCCCTACGCTTACTTGGTATCCTATAGCCCTTTGAGTCTTTTGCCGTGCGCCAGACGCCGGGTGAGCTTATGGCTGCCAATCCCTACAAAAAACGCGAACCCAATATCCGAGAACAGGTCTATGGCATGCTGCGCCAGGATATTGCCTTAGGCAAAATCGGCTTTGATGTGCGGCTAGTAGATAACGAAATTGCCGCCAGCCTTAATGTGTCACGCATGCCGGTGCGCGAAGCCTTGTTGCAACTGAAAAACGAAGGGGTGCTGGATGGCACCTCCCGTGGCTTTGTGCTGCGCGTCTACACCGCTCAGGATATTGAAGATATTTTCTCGGTGCGGCTTTTACTGGAGCCGCCTGCCGCCAAACTGGCCTGCCTGAATCAAAGCAAGATAGGCATGCTGGCCATGGAACAGGCCTTGAGCCGGATTGAAGCCACCCATCAGCAAGGTGACCCTATCGACAATATCCAGGCCAACTGGGCCTTTCGCAGCGCCTGGATCAGCATGGTGCCCAACAAGCAGTTAGTCGACACGATGGCACGCCTGCATGACCAAGCAGATCAGGCGCGGATTGCCTGTTTGCAGGATGCTCAATTCCGCCTGGAAACCATGCAACGGGCCAAGGCGATTTGCCAGGCATTCAGCGAGCGCCAGGAAGAACAAGCCGCCCAGCTGATTATGGAAAACCTGGTTATTTGTTGCTCGGCGTATTGCCTCAAGCAAGCAGAGCTGCTGGCTTAACAAGCAAAAAAAGCGGGGGTGATTGAGGTGCTGCATTTAGCACTCAGAAGCCCCACACGCCAGTCTCTGCCCAAGTAGGGCTGAACACATGGCCACAAAACTCAGACCATAAAAAAGGGCGCCGTAGCGCCCTTTTTGTTTAAGCCATCACGGCTTAGTCCAGCGTAATTTCCAAAGCCTTGATGGTTGGGCCCATGGCCTGTGCATCCTGCTCGATCAAGTCCGCAAACTCCTGGGGAGTCGATGGCTCGATCTGAATACCGAAGTCCACGAATTTTTTGACTACGGATTCCTCTTTCAGCACAGCGGTCAACTGCTCGGTCAGGCGTGCCACGTCTTCATCCGGTGTACCTGCCTTGGCAGAGATACCCCACCAGATGGTGAACGCCACGTTAGGAATGCCACTTTCGGCAATCGTAGGCACATCAGGACGCAGTGGGCTACGTTCAGTCGTTGCGGCAGCAATCGCACGCAGACGGCCATCTTCCAGGAAGCCACGACTACCGGTCAGAACATCAAAAATAAAGTCGATCTGGCCGCTGACCGCATCGATCAAAGCAGGGCCAGCTCCTTTGTAAGGCACGTGCACCAAGCGGGCATCCGTCTCTTTACGCAGCATCTCACCCAGCAGGTGGGTGCCAGTACCCATGCCGGGCGAACCGTAGGTCAGCTCTTGCTTCTGGCCTGCAGCCACCAGGTCCTGCACGGTCTTGAAGGGGCTGTCTTTATTCACCAACAGGAACACCGGAGCCTTAGCCGCCAGCGTCATGGGAATCAGGTCAGTGGACACGTTGTAATTCAGACGCTGATACAGATGGCGGTTCAGGGAATAAGCCCCGCTATCGGCCAGAAACAGCACCGTACCCAAAGAGTTGGGATTGGCATTTTTCACTACGTTCATGGCAACCTGGGCGCCGGCGCCCGGACGGTTTTCCACGATCACTTTCTGATCAAAGCGTGTCCCCATTTCCTGGGAAATCACACGCGCCAACTGGTCTGCCGCACCGCCCGGTGGGTAAGGTACAACCAGCGTCACATTCTTTGTCTGTGCATGGGCCTGTGCACCCAACATCAGCGCACAACACGTTGCCAACTTAAGCCATACCTTCATTGTTTTATCCCCGTTGCCCATCTGGGCTTATTCAAAGTCATTGTGAAGCACATTTGCTCAAACCCGAGGGTCTGGCTTGTTTATTGCTGATCGTAGGTTCGTCCCGAACTTGATCATGCGGCTCGCTGCCCTCGTCGCTTGAATGCGCCTCCAGCCCACGAACCACCTCCTTTTCTCTCCTCCACCCTTCCCATTAATACGCCTGAATACCGCGCTTGGGCAGCCTCTGACACTTCGGGTTTTTCCGGTGACGGACAGGAATTTATAAATAATATATTGCAGTATACTGTTTGCACGATATTAGTAATTTCACCCATGCACATCGGCTTGCTGCCTTAATCGCGCTGGCCGGGAGATAGACGATGAACGCCCATTCCATTCCTGCTTCTGAACTGCCGCTGCACTCACTGCCTGCCGCGCAACGCACGGTGCCTGCACTGCTGCGCCTGCGTGCAGAGCGCATGGGGGATGCGCCATTGTTTTCAGACCGACAAAGCAGCTATACCGGTGCTCAGACCTTGCAGGCTGCCGCCGCCAGTGCCAGCCGCTTAAGTCTTGCCGGTATCAAGCGTGGCGACCGTGTTGCCCTGCTTTGCACCAACCGACGTGAGTTCATGGACATGGTCTTGGGCTGCGGCTGGCTGGGTGCCATTGTGGTGCCCATCAACACCGCCTCGCGCGGTGCACAGCTGCAACATATCCTGAGCAATAGCCAGGCCAGCCTGCTGGTCATCGAAACCGATCTGACCCCATTGCTGGCGGACGTGGACCTGGGTGCCACGGCCGTGCAACAGGCCTGGCTGATCCAGGGGGAACAAGCCGCACAAACGCTGTCGGTTGCCACCTGCGAACTCCCCCCTTTGGGTGACTACTGCGAGCCTGCCGATATCGGCCCCGGCGACACGCTGGCCATTCTGTACACCTCCGGCACCTCCGGCCCTTCTAAAGGCGTGCAATGCCCGCACGCTCAGTTTTACTGGTGGGGCATCTACACCGCCAGCAAGCTGGGCATGAAGCCGGACGATGTGCTCTATACCTGCTTGCCCCTGTTCCATACCAATGCCTTGAACACCTTCTTCCAGGCATTGGTCAGCGACGCCTGCATGGTCGTGGACAAGCGTTTTTCTGCCAGCCGTTTCTTTGACAATCTGTGCCAGACCGGCGCGACCATCACTTACCTGCTCGGTGCGATGGTGCCTATTTTGCTGTCCAAGCCAGTCACTCCAGCTGAAAAGCAGCACAAGACCCGCATCGCCCTGGGCCCTGGCGTGCCGGAACAATTTCACAGCCAGTTTCTGGAACGCTGCCATATGCACCTTCTGGACGGCTTCGGTTCCACTGAAACCAACTATGTGATGGGCCGCGGCATTCAAGAGCAGCGCAATGGCTATATGGGCCGCGTCTCTGAGGGCTTTGAAGCCTTGGTCGTTGATGAGAATGACAGCCCTTTACCAGACGGTGAAGTGGGTGAATTGTTGCTGCGCGCCGATGAGCCTTATGCTTTCGCACTGGGTTACTACGGCCAGCCTGACAAGACAGTGGAAACCTGGAAAAACCTGTGGTTTCACACCGGCGACCGTGTCGTGCGCGATGCTGATGGTTATTACCGTTTTGTGGACCGCCTAAAAGACATGATTCGCCGCCGTGGTGAAAACATTTCTTCTTATGAGGTCGAGCAGGCTTTGGCCAGCCATCCCTCCGTGCACACTGTGGCCGTCTATGCGGCTAAGTCTGAGCTGGCCGAAGACGAAGTTATGGCCATGATTGTGTTGCGCCCGGATTGCGCGGTCAGTTGCGAAGAACTGCTGCAACACTGCGAACGCCGTCTGCCTTACTTTGCAGTGCCGCGCTTTATTGAATTTGCACACGTGTTGCCCACCACGGAAAATGGCAAGATTCAAAAGTTTGCCCTGCGTGATCGTGGCATTGGTCCCGACACCTGGGATAGAGAAAAAGCCGGCTACCAAGTACGCCGCTAATCGCTGCCACGGGACTTCACTATGACGCCTAGTTTCAATCTGGATACGGTGCGCCTTCTAGGCGCTACCGAAGTCACCTATACACGGCGCGGTCAGCGCAGCACATCCGAGCTCTTGGCCCAGGCTTTCAAGCAATCCATTGCGGCAGCCGGTGTTCAGGCCAGCGATATTGACGGGCTGGGCGTGGCTTCATTCACGCATGCGCCGGACCGGGCAATTGATTTGGCCTGGAAGTTGGGTTTGAAGGTGGGCTGGGTTATGGACGACAGCAATGGCGGTGCCAGCGGCCTGAACATCTTGCAGCACGCCATTCGCGCCGTACAAGCAGGTGATGCGCGCTGTATTGCGATTGTGGCGGGCGATCACTTTCAGGCCAAAGATTTCCAGCAACTGGTTGAAAACTATAACCAGACAACCTACGAGCATTTGCGGCCTTTAGGGGCGGGTAGTCCCAATCATCGCTTTGCGATGCTGACCGCAAACCAGATGCGCAAGCTGGGTTTGGAGCGGGAAGATTATGCAGCCTTGGTGATGCGCCAGCGCCTATGGGCCAGCCTGAATCCTGATGCCGCTTATCGCTCACCCATGAGTCTGGACGAGTATCTGAACGCGCCTGTGGTGGCTGACCCCTTGACTCGCCTGGACTGCGTGCCCGTGGTGGATGGGGCCAATGCCTTGATTGTGATGCGCGCGGACCATCCGGCGGCGCAAAATCAACCCGCCATTACGGTGAAGGCTTTACGCAGTTTTCACAATATTGATGATCAGCAGGGCGACGGCCTGAGCACCGGATTGGCTGCCCTGGCACCGGCTTTGTGGGCGGATTCGGGTTTGAGTCCAGCGGATATGGATGTCGTCAGCATTTATGATGACTACCCCGTCATGGTCTTGGCCCAGTTGCAGGATTTGGGCTTTTTTGAAGCTGATGGAGCCAAGCGCTTTATTCACGAGTCGATTGCAACGGGACGTCTGCCCCTGAATACTTCTGGCGGGCAATTGTCCGCAGGTCAGGCAGGAGCAGCATGCAGCTTGCATGGTCTGGTGGAGGTAATGCGTCAGTTAAGCAGTCAAGCTGGGGAACGTCAGGTGGCGCAGGCCCGCTATGGCTTGGTAACGGGCTACGGCATGGTGGAGTATCGCTATGGCATGTGTTCGACAGCACTTGTTTTGGAGGCCCTGTGATGAGTTCTACTGTATTTCGTTGTGTGCAGTGTGATCATCGCGTTTTCCCAGCGCGGTTTTTATGTCCCTCGTGCCATGGGGATGTGTTTGAGGCGCAAGAGTGTGGTTCAGGGACCGTGACAGAGCTAACTCGCAGTGTTACGCCTGCGCTAGACGGCGGGCAGGCGCTGTATATATTGGCGACGGTGGCCAGTGATGCCGGGCCGGTGCTGATTGCCCGCGTGCTGGATGAGAAGGTGGGACGCGGAGATAAAGTAGCTTTGGTTTTGCGGGATGGCGGGATTTACGCGGATACCGTGGAAAGCTAAAGCATGCTCTCTCTGGGAGTTTTACGCCCCTTGGGAGAGAGCTTTTTAACGTGCCATGACAAGACAGGAGCGGTGCAGACGGAGTGCATGCCAGCACTCTGACGCGCCGTCCATTCGAGAGTAAGAAGGTCACACTATAGGGCGCTGATTCAGGGGCCCTTGAGGCGTCCGTGCTGGCAACTTGCCAGTGCTGCGCCCCGGTGCCCTGGTCCGCTAATCGCTACGGGCGCACCTTGAACTCGCCCGGTGCTTTGTCCCCCGGACTAAGCACAAGCGTCGGACTCAAACAGCAAGGTGCTTGCACCCCTGCGCGATTATCCGCCTGCGGCAAGTCACCTAAACCGCCCCAAAGCCTTAAGGACCACTGCATCAGCTCACAGCATCTGTTATCGAGCGGGGGCTATCGCAATGTTTGTAGGACAGGTTTTGGTATTCGTATCAACGCTATCTGTGTACACAAAGCAACTGGCCCCTCACCCCCAAAGCTGAATGCCTGCAAACTCTTGAAAGGCAGCGTGAACACACAGACAGACGACGGTAAAAACCGATCGACACTATCAAGCACAAAAAAAACCTGAGCTTGGCTTCTGCCGAACTCAGGTTTTTTAGTTTGAAAGTCGTTCCAAGATCTCGACTTTCTGCGTGGGACAAGCTGCTTGTTATCCCACTTTCAGGCCGACTGTTCTGCCTTATCCAATCAAACCGGGCAATCCCACTGCAATCCAAGGGATGAACAGCACCAGTGCCAGTACCGCGACTTCGATCACCAGGAAGGGGACGGCAGCACGATAGATGTGCGGCAGGCGGATGGAAGGCGGGGCCACACTTTGCATCACGATCAACAGCAAGCCAAAGGGTGGGGTCAGCAGGCCAATTTCCAAGGCGATCAAGATCATCACACCCAGCCAGACGGTGTCCACGCCAGCGGCCAGAGCCAGGGGCATGAAGAAGGGCAAGGCGATCATCATCATGGAGATTTGATCCAGCACCGTGCCAATCACCAGCAAGACCAGCAGCATGCAAATAACCAGCGCGAACGGCGACAGGTTGTAGTCTTTGATCATGCTCAGAAAACCTGCGCTGGCACCGGAGAAGCTCAGCAGTTGAGCGAAGGTGGTGGACGCAGCCAGGATGAACAAAATGACCACCGATACTTTGGCGGTTTCTATCAGGCTTTTCCACAAAGCTTTCAGGGTCAGGGCGCGGTAGGCGATGGTGGCAATCACCGAGGCCAGCACGCCGATGGCAGCCGATTCGGTAGGCGATGCCCAACCTGCCAGCATGGAGCCAACAACCGCGATAAAGATACCCAGCAAAGGTACGACGTTCAGCACGAAGGGTTTCCACAGCGCCCAGCCTTTCAGGCGGGTTGCGGGGTCTTCGTCGCTCATGGGTGCGTCTTGCGGGCGCAGGCGGCTGCGTACGATCACGTAGGCCAGGAAGCCCAGGGCCATCAGCATGCCGGGCAAGATACCGCCAATCAACAGGCGTTCGATGGAGATTCCAGCCAGGCTACCCAGCATCACTGCCAGCGCGGAAGGCGGGATCAGCATGGCGATACCGCCCACAGCCATGATGGGGCCCATTGCCATGGTGGGGTGATAGCCGCGACGCAGCATTTCAGGCAGCATGACGCCGCCCATCATGGCCGTGTTGGCGATAGACGAACCAGACAAGGTGGCGAAGGTGGTGCCGCCCAGAATACTGACGATAGACAGCTTGCCGGGAACACGCGAGATCATGCGCTCGATGGAGTCGATGGCTTTGAAGGCCAGCCCGGTATGGAATAGAACCTCACCCATCAGAATGAACAGCGGGATAGGCGTCAGGGAAAAGCTGCCGATGGAGGCCGTGGTGTTACGCGCCCACTGGGCCAAACCGGCGGCCTCGCCCAGAAACAACCAGGCGCCCAGCAAGTTAACGGATAAGAAGGCGAACACCACGGGGGTGCCAATTGCCATCAAAAGAAAAAGTGATCCGAGCATCAGGATCAGTGCCATTTGCCATTCCACGCTCAGGCTCCTTGCTCGGTGTTACGGGAGACCAGACGGCGCAGGAATTCCAGTGTCAGCAGACCAGCCCCCACCATCAGCGGCAGGTTCAACCACCACTCCGGAAAGACCAGCGCTTTAAATACCATGGCGCCTTGCTCATGCGAGTCCAGGGCGACCAGCGCACATTGCCAGGCCAGCACACCGCACACGACCAAGCCCAAGAGGTTGGAGATCGTATCCAGCACCTTCTGAGCCTTCAGGGGCAAGTTGTTGCACAGCACATCAATGCGAATATGACCGCCCAGATACAGCACCCAAGGCGCTGCCATGAAGGTGGCAATAATCAGCATGTATTCAGTCACTTCCACGCTGGTGGACAGCAGGTCGTAACCCAGGTTTCGCAGAACGACGTCAGCGCAAACCAGCAGGCTCATCAGCCCAAAAGTCAGGGCCGCCACTGCGCCGCAGGTGTTCATTAACAGGGCGTAAGGACGCCCCCAGGTCTGGTTGGAAGGCAAGCCTTCCGGGGAAGCTGCAGCAGACATCTCGTCTTCTCCGCAAATCAAGGTCACTGAACGGAACTGCACTATGCAGCCCAGGAGACACCATCAAAAAGTGGACACCGTCCTTAAAGGAGCAATGTCCACCGTCAAGCACTAACAACAGCAGTCGTGTTTAAGGCTGGTAGCCACCAAACAGTTCACGCAGTTGCGCGGCATATTTGGGGCTGGACTTGTCGATACCGGCCCAACCGGATTCGTAAGCCTTGGTACGCAAGGAACGAGCCACTTCAGGCTCCAGCACCAGAGCTTGCACACCAGCTTGCTCGGTAGCGGCTTTTTCGTCGATAGCCATCTGGTGTTCAGTCACGTTCTGCGACTCCATCCACTCGATCTGCTTACGCATAAAGGCTTTTTGTTCTTCGTCCAGCTTTTCCCAGCTTTTTTGGTTCATGAAAAAGCCCACTTCCACGTTGTAGAAACCAGGCTCTACGCGATACTTGGTTTTTTCATGCCAGCCCATTTCCATCACACCCACCGATGGCCAGCCATAGCCGTCCACCACGCCACGCTCCAGCGCGGTGTAGACCTCGCCGGGTGGAATCTGCAAAGGAGTCGCGCCGATTTCACGGAAAAAGGACAGGTACACCGGTACGCCACGCAGCTTGAAGCCAGACAAGTCTGCAGAGGTGACAGGTTTGTTGGTGTAGATGTGGTATTGCAAGCCGTCGCTTGTGCGTGCCAGCCAGGTGATATTGGCTTTTTCACGGTGAATCTTGTCCATCAGCTCGTAGCCGCCATTTTGGCGCAGCTCGCTCATGGGCTTTTCTGTCAGCGTCAAAGCCAGCGCTTCCGGCACCAGATTGGCGTGAAACACAGCCGTGGTATTGGCAAAATCGATCACGCCGGAGCGCAGGGCATTACCCACCTCGAAAGGAGGAATCGCCTCTGGACCACCGATAACATTGATCTGCACCAGGCCCTTGCCTTCTGTGTTGACCTTTTCAACGAACTGCTTGAATCGCTTGGTAAAAAAGGTGTCCATCGTAAAGACAGATACCGCTTTAAGCGTTACTTCCGCTGCCTGAGCGCCAGCCATTCCCATTGCCAGCAAAGCTGCTGCCACCACCCGAGTTGTTTTATGCACCATGACGGAATTTCCGCAGAAAGGTTTATTATGAAATTTTAGTTTAGATATAAATATATCAATAATCAATTATTTATGAGTCGGGGTTTTCACTAGGCACAGTCAGCCCTCATAGGGCGCGGCCTGCACCGGGACGCTCAATCCTGACCCAGGTCTGCCTGCTGTATCATCACAGTCTTATAGTTTTGTTGGCTTAAAGGTATTACCGATGACATTTTCTGCTGTGCTGTTTGATTGTGACGGGGTGCTGGTGGACAGCGAACCAATCACGGTTCGTGTACTGCGGGACATGTTGCAAGAGGAAGGCTGGGTCATGAGCTACGAGCAGTGCTATGACTGGTTTATAGGCAAAGCACTGCCAGATGAAATGCCCACCGTGCGCAAGATGACAGGCAAAGACCTGGATATGGAATGGGTGATGGCCTTTCGCATGCGCCGCAATCACGCCCTGAGCAACGAGGTCGTAGCGATTCCCGGCATACAAACCGCCTTGGACACCATTTTGCGTGACAAGCCCGGCATGATTGCCTGCGCCTCCGGTGCGGATCGGGCCAAACTGGTCCTGCAATTGGGGCAAACCGGCCTGCTGGATTACTTTGGCAGCCACATTTATAGCGGTGCCGAAACGCCCCGCAACAAACCCTACCCGGATGTTTATCTGGCCGCGGCCCAAGGCCTGGGCGTAGACCCAAAGCACTGTATCGTTGTGGAAGACAGCGTGACCGGTGCTACAGCAGGTCTGGCAGCAGGTGCAACGGTCTTGGGCTATTGCCCCGTTCCCGACAAAGAACAGGACTTGCGAGAAATCGGTGTGCACGACACCTTTCGCCGCATGGACGAATTACCGGCACTGATTGCCAGGCTGGAGCAAGAGCGGGTACAGGGTTGATAAAAAAGGGCGCTGAAAACAGCGCCCTTTTTTAATCTTCCAGATGGAAGGTATGCAGTATTCGATGCAGCACAGGGGCAATGATCAAGCCGAAAGTAGCGGCCAATACCAAGCTGACATACGCCCCATAAACAGCAAAAAACACTTTCCCTGCCCAGGTCTCGGGCAAGGCCATTGGGCCTAGCCCCCCTACCATCATGGCCGCGTTCAGAGCCGCATCGTGCCAATGAACATTATCTTCAAACCACATATGGCCCAATGCACCCAGCATCAGGGAAAAAGCCACAAACACAATGCCGATCACACCATGACCCAGCAGCCGTTTGGCAAACTGAACACTTGAAATCAAAGGCTGATTGCGAGACTCATACATGTCATTAAAGTGGTGGGTTTTGAACCGTCAAAGAGCCTAACCACTGGGTCACTTGCTGAGACAAGGTGTCGGTAGCGGCACCAAAGGCCTCCACCACCTGCGGCACAGCCGTGCCATCCACGTTCTGTTCCACCAAGAAGCGGCGGGTCTGGATCAACTGGCCTGATCGCTGGTCACGCAACAAGGCGTCCAGTTGAACACGTACTCGCGGGGCGCCCTGGACATACTCCACCTGGAAGGCACTTAGGGCTCCGCCCAGCTCCCAGTCGGCAATGACAGACTCGCTATCGAGTACAACGGCGCGAAATTGGGCAGCGTCACGCAAGGCATCAGCCAAACGATTGCGCAGCAAAGCAGGTACATCATCGCTCCACCGCACGCCCTTATAAGCACTCAGCTCATTGCCTTGAGGCAGGACGGTAATGCGTGAACTGGCCAACAAGCGATCCGCATGAGGCCGGTCCACCTGGATAACCAGATTCTTATGCGCGGCAGAGCTCGTCTGGGCACTCAGATCTGTCGCAGGAAGCTGGTAATAAGTCAGAGATTCGGCCTGGGGCAAGATCGAGCAAGCGGCCGACAAAGCAGCCAAACCAAGGACCGATGCCTGCAGCAAACGACGCACAACGATGGGCATCATGGTGTGAACTCCTGTAATTTGTCGCGACCCAAGAGGTAGCCAGCGGGATTATCTTCCAGCCTGGATGTCACGGCCCGGAAACCGGCCAGCACCTGACGCAGCTCTCGCAAAGCGGGCTCAATCTCGGTCAGGCCCTGAGCGCCTCGGCCAATCGCCGCCGAATTTTCTTGCAGCAGCTTGTTCAGGCTTTGCGTTGCACGGCTGAAATCTTGCATGGATTTCTGCACAGCATTCATGGCCTGTGTCCCTTGTCTATCCACCAGACCCTGGGTGGAGGCCAGCAAGGTCGTGGCCTGCTGACTGGCCTGAGACAAGTCTTTCACCAAAGCAGGTACACCTTCACCCGCCGTCGATAGCTGCCCCATCAAGGTCTCCAGTTTTTGCAAACTGGCCGACAAAGACTGGGAGTTCTCGGACGACAGGAAGTTATTGGCGTTATCCAGCAGCATGGAAATTTGCGTCATCAGCTCTTCACCGCCCGCCATCAACTGAGCCAGCGGAGAGGGCGAGGCCACGATCATGGGCAGGCCTTCTTCCGTCGTAGCTTGCAGCAAGGGGCTGTTAGGTGTGCCGCCACTCAGCTCAATGACAGACTGGCCCGTAATGCCAGCTAAGGCCAGACGCGCCTGTGTGTCTTCATGAATGGGGATGGAGGCCTGAATCGACACTTGTGCGCGTACACGCTGCAAGTCGTTCGGGTCCAGGCGCAGCAAGCGCACTTCACCGACACGCAAGCCGTTGTACTGCACGGCACTGCCACGGGACAGGCCACGGACGCCTTCCAAAAAGACGATATCGTAATCACGGGTCTCGGCATCCTGTCCTGCCTTGGCCAGCCAAAGCGAGAACAAGACAGCAGCCACAGCCACCACTAAGGTGAAGACCCCGATCAATACATGATGGGCACGCGGTTCCATTAACAATGCTCCTGACGACGGTTTTGGGCCTGTTGGGCGGCCCGTCCCCGTGGACCGTGGAAATATTCCTTGATCCAGTCGTTATCAACTTGCTCCACACGGGCCAGTGTGTCGTTAACCAGCACGCGCTTTTGCGCCAGCACGGCCACCCGATCACAAATGGTGTAGAGCGTATCCAGATCGTGTGTGACCAGAAACACAGTCAGACCCAGCGCATCACGCAAGGTCAAAATAAGCTGGTCAAAATCACCTGCACCCACCGGGTCCAGACCGGCAGTGGGTTCGTCCAGAAACAGAATTTCCGGGTCCAGTGCCAAGGCTCGGGCCAAGGCAGCACGTTTGATCATGCCACCGGACAGCTCAGCAGGATATTTGGTGGCTGCATTAGCCGGCAAACCGGCCAGCGCCATCTTCATGGCGGCAATATGTTCGGCAGAGGAGCGCGACAAGCCTATGTGTTCGATCAAAGGCATCGCAATGTTCTCCACCACGGTGAGTGATGAGAACAGGGCGCCTTGCTGAAACAAGACCCCCAAGCGACGCTCCAGACGCGAGCGCTCTTCGGGCGACAAGCTGCCGATTTCCTGATCGAAGATACGCACTGTGCCACCAGTGGGCGGGCGCAGACCCAGGATGGAGCGCAAGAGTACGGATTTCCCGGTCCCCGAGCCCCCCACCACACCGACGATTTCGCCGGGGTACACATCCATATCCAGATGTTCGTGCACCACGTGATCGCCAAAGCGATTGTCCAGATCGCGCACTTGGATAATGGCATGAGCGCTTTCCTCTACCATCCCATCTCCATGAAAAACAGCGCTGCCAGCGCGTCGATCAGAATCACGATAAAGATGGATTGAACCACCGCGGAAGTCGTGTGTTCACCCACCGACTGAGCACTGCCTGTGACTTTAAAGCCTTCCTGACAGCCAATGACGGCAATCAAAAACGCGAAGATCGGCGCTTTGGACATCCCCAGGACAAAGTGCCGCAAATCAATATCCTGATTGAAGATATTGATAAACATGGTGGGCGAAATATCCAGAATCAGAGCACAAACCAATGCACCGCCGAAAATACCGGCCACCATGCCGACAAAAGTCAGAATGGGCATGGCCAGCAGCATCGCCAGCACACGCGGGATCACCAGAATCAAGATGGGATTTAAGCCCTGAGCACGCAAGGCATCGATTTCCTCGTTCGCTTTCATGGAGCCAATCTGTGCGGTAAAGGCACTGGCCGTACGGCCGGCCATCAAAATGGCGGTTAACAGCACCGCAAATTCGCGCAGAAAGGAAAAGCCAACCAAGTTGACGGTGTAGATGGTGGCCCCAAAATCCGCTAAGACAGTCGCCCCCAGAAAGGCGATCACCGCCCCCACCAAGAAGGTGAGCAAAGCCACAATCGGAACAGCGTTAAAGGCGGTTTCTTCCAGTTGCGCCACAATGGACGTGACGCGCCATTGGCTGGGTCGCAGCATATTCAAAACCAGCGTTTCCAGCGTCAGACCAATAAAGCCCAGCAGCTCACGCACATTGCGTGTGATGTGCACCATGGCCAGACCAACCCGCTCGAACAAATCCAGAATGCCCCAGCGCGCTGGGGCCAGATGCTTCTGGTCCATACGGCTCATTGCCTTGGCAACCGTGTTCAGTAGTTGATGACGCTCTTTGGACAGACCTTGTGCGCCGTCCAGGGCAGCGTGGACGCGCTCGGCGCCCAGCCATTCACACAGGACTTGGGCACCCGCAGTATCCAGGGATTTGAGTTCGCTGAAATCCAGCGACCACTGGTCCTCTTTGTCACTGAGCGCATGCAAACTGCTTTGCAGAGCTTCATAGTGACGCAAGGACCAATCGCCCAGCAATTGCAGCTGGCCGGGAGAATCTGTACGAACATACAGAGGCGCGGACGTATTCATGCGCATAGTCTAATGGATTTGCTTTGCGAGCTTGCATAACAAAGACTACTTTTTCATCCTTTGTGGACGATTAAGCTGACTGTAAGCAAGTCAGGCAATCGGGCAGCATTTCCGCTATATAAATTCGCCCGTCCAAACCCGCAGCCAAGCCATGCCCATACACGCCATAAACACGGCAACGGCCAAGCAAACTGCCCGAATCCGGGTCAAAAAGGGATAGGGCAGCCGTTTGGTCACTAACTAAAACCGAGCCGTCCGTTTGTACCGCCACTGCCATAGGCTTGTGCATGGGGCGCAATTCACCCAAATAACGGCCTTGCCCGTCCAGATGTTGAACCCGGTTATTTTCCCGGTCTGCCACCCAGACTGAGCCATCGGCTGCGCTGGCCAGCATATGGGGCGTACTGAACTGCAAAGGCCCGCTGCCTGGTGCCCCCAGGGCAGCCAGCCATTGACGTTGCGGGTCAAAGCGATGCACCACGGTGTTGCCGTAGCCATCGCTGACCCACAATCCACCGTCCGCACATTCAATCGCATGAGTAGGGTGATTAAAAGGCTCCTGCCAGCGTGGCTGGTCCGGCTGGCCCAGTCGCCATTGCTCATTGCCTTGATTATCCAAGGCAATGATCTGATGCCCGTCCAGATCCGTGATCAAGACACCGCCTTGCGGACGGGCGCTGATGTGGTGCGGGCATAGAACCTCGTCCAGCGCCCACCGGGCGGAAACTTGACCGTCCGGCGCCAGCACCAGCACGCAGGCCGGACGCCGCAGCAAGGCTGCAATACGCCCATCGGCCAGGACCGCCACGCTGCTGATGCTGCTGACATCGGCTTGCGTCCAGACACGGTCCACCCGATAACGCTGCGAACCCAAGACCACATACGACGTTGTCATCCCACCTCCCCCTTACATGGCATTGGGCAAGACCATGACGATTTGCGGAAAGATCGTCACTAGCACCGTCGCCAGAACCAGCACCAAGAAGAACGGAAAGGCCATGCGTACCAGTTCAAACAAATTGCGCCCGGTAATGCCCTGAATCACAAATAGATTGAAGCCAATGGGCGGGGTAATCTGGGCCATCTCCACCGTCAAGATCAAGTAGATACCAAACCAGATCGGGTCAATACCGGCCGCGATGACAGCAGGCAAAAGCACCGAGGTAGTCAGCACCACAATGGAAATCCCGTCCAGGAATGCGCCCAGGATGATGAAGAAAACGGTCAGGACCGCGATCAAGCCATACTGGCTCAAGCCCAAAGAACCAATCCAGGCAGCCAGATTCGCGGGTAGGCCGGTAAAGCTCATGGCACTGGTCAGATAAGCGGCACCGATCAGGATGAAAGAGATCATGCAAGAGGTGCGAGCCGCGCCCAGCAAACTGTCCGTAAAGTTCTTCCAGCTCAAAGAGCGTCCAAAAGCAGCAATAATCAGCGAACCAACTACGCCCAGCACAGCCGCCTCGGTCGCCGTGGCAATCCCACCGTAAATTGAACCGATCACCGCCATGATCAACAAGACCACCGGCAAGAGCAAACGCAGGCGGCGGATTTTCTCGCCCAGGCTCAGCTCCTCGGTAGAGGCCGGAACACGGTCAGGATGACGGATAGACCAAATTGCAATGTAGAGCGAGAACAGACACATCAGCATGATGCCCGGCAGCACACCCGCCACAAACAGGCGAATGATGGACACCTGCGCCGCCACGGCGTAGACGATCATGACGATGGAAGGCGGGATCAGCAGCCCCAGCGTTCCAGCCCCCGCCAGGGAACCAATGCTGATGCTGTCGTCATACCCCCGCGCTTTCAGTTCCGGCAAGGAAATACGGCCGATGGTCGCGGCTGTGGCAGCAGAAGAGCCGCTAACTGCCGCAAAAATACCGCAGCCCAGCGTGTTGACGTGCACTAGGCGACCAGGCAAACGCTGCACCCACGGCCCCAGCCCGCTGAACATGTCTTCAGCCAAGCGGGTGCGATACAAAATCTCCCCCATCCAGATAAACAGGGGCAACGCCGTCAGCGCCCAACTGGCCGAGGAATCCCACGCCTTGGTGGCAAAAATAATGCCCGCTGGTGCATCTGCATACAAAATGATGGACAAAATACCGCAAGCAATCAGAACCAGCGCCACCCACACGCCACTGGCCAGCAAGGCAAGCAGAACCACAAACAGCACAATTGCCTGAGATAAATCAGCCATGTTCAGTTGCCTCCAATTCTTGACCCTGGATGACACGCAGCAAACGCCGCAGCAGCATCAAAGTCAGCAATCCCAAACCAATAGGCATGCCCAACTGCGGTACCCACAGCGGCACCGCCACCATGCCCTGGGCCACTTCCTTATAAATAAAAGACTCGTACACAAAATGAGCCGTTTCCCAGGTACACCAGGCCGACAAAAGCAGACCAAAAGTTGTGGCACCCAATTCATAGGGACGGTGCAGGCGCTGGGGGATTACCTGCAGCAACAAGGACACGCGGATATGATCGCCGCGCAACATGGCATAGGGCAGCGCCAGAAAAATGGACGCTGCCATAAACCAGCCTGCGAAATCATCCGAGGCGGGTATTTGCATGGAAAACAGGCGCGCCACGATCTGCGCGGTCACCACCACCCCAATCAAACACAGAAAGAAGGCGGCTAGTGCGCCGCAACATCTGGCCATACGTTCCAGCAAGATCATGGACGCACCTCTTTTTAGGGTTGACGGTAGTCGTCAAGCAGCTTTTGGCCATCAGCACCGGCCTTGCCCAGCCACTCCTCTGTCATGGTCTTGCCAATCGCGTGCATCTCGCCTGAAAGCTTCTCGCTCAGATTGCCCACCACCATGCCCTTATCCGCCATGGTCTGAGTCAGCTTGGAGGTCTGTTCGCGCGACATGGCCCAGCCCCGTTCCTCGGCACGCGCACCGGCGTCCAGCACGGCTTTCTGAACATTTTCAGGCAGGCGCTGGAAAGCACGCTTGTTCATGATGACAAAGCTCTGGGGGATGAAAACCTGCGCATCGTAGTAGTACTTCACGTAGTCCCAGGCTTGGGAGTCCACACCCGTGGCGGGCGAGGTCAGCATGGCATCAATAATGCCGGTGGAAAAAGCCTGTGGTACTTCCGGCGTTTGCACCGTGGTAGGCACGGCGCCCATCAAAGTCGCCAGACGACTGGTGGCTGGGCTGTAGGCACGAAAGCGCACGCCTTGCAGGTCTGCCAACTGCTCAACCGGCTTTTTGGTGTAGATACCTTGCGGTGGCCAAGGCGAACCGTAGACCAGAACAATGCCCTGCTTGTCCAGGCGCTCGGCCAGGAAAGGACGGGTCGCTTTCCAGAGTTTTTCTGACTGATCAAAAGACGAAGCCAGGAAGGGGACGCTATCGACCTCGAACAAAGGATCTTCGTTGCCAATGGCGGCCACCAGCATTTCACCAAGCTGCACCACACCTTGCTGCACACCGCGCTTTACCTCGGGGCGTTTCAGCAAGACGGAGTTTGATTGCACATTGATGTTCAGCTCACCATTGGTTGCCGCTTTAATGTCCGCCGCAAACTCGCGGGCGTTTTGCGTCAGGAAATTGCTATCGGGCTGTTCAGCCGTCATATTCCAATTAGTGGCTGCCTGAGCCGTACCGGCCAGCGCCACGACGCAAGCAAGCGAAAGTAGTTTTTTAATCATGATGGTGCTTCTCCCAAGAATTGAGGTGATGACCGCCTTATGGGCGGCTCGCATTCAGATCCGTTGATCGCAGATCCCACAACAAAGAAAACTCGGATACATCATTGCTCGCTACTCCCAGGTCCTTTTGCAGTTGCGCAGCGAACGTGCGAGCTGCCGCCGCAGTGGTCAGATCTGCCACCAGATACGGTTCCAGACGACGCTGCTGCGTATCTTCGGACGGCAAGGGGGTAGATAGGTCTGGGTCAGGTGTGAGCACACGCAAGGCCAGCAAGCCGTCGGTGTGCTGCAAGAACTCAGCACTTTGCTGAGCCAGTTGCTGGATTTGAGAAGAATCAGGCATACGCACCAACAAGACGACAGCCCCGGTGCCTGCACCGCCTAATAAGGACACTGCCATCACGCGGCGCTGGGTATTGCTCATGCGGCCAAAATTGCCGATGGACCAGTCCGTTTGCTGCTCGAAGGCCTGGCGATAGGCCTCAGTCCCAAACACTCTTAGGGATTCAGTGCGATACAAGGCCAGATACTTGCGTCCGGCCCCCTGACGCACATAGCGTCGAGACCACTGAAAGCCTGGTATGGCCGCACGTTCTGCCATGTGCTCGCGCTCATACCATTGATTGAAATCCTGCTCATGCTCCGGCGCGATATCTGTCCAGATGAACAGTTCCCCCGGTGCATCACGATCAGTACGTAAGGTAGTAGACACAAAAGCTCCCCGAATCAAGGTCATTGCACAGTCTTTATGGGAGTGTCCAATGGCGGCTAGGCAGATTCCAAACGTTTTTTTTCAGCCTGGAGCAATCGGAAAAAGCGATCAGTTACAGCGAGTGGCGCGGTATATAGCTTATCAAGCAAGCCTGCGCTCAGTACACATGCACAGGCAAGGGGAAAACCCTCAAAGGCTAAATGGCGAAGACACGGGTATCGGGTGGGGGCAAGGCCAGTCCGGGATGTTCTTGAGCAAAATGATGCATGCGTTCCAGGGCAACACCAATGACAGCCTGAGCGGTCTGCGTCAGCGGGTCAGGGCGCCAACTGGCCACCAGGCGCAAGTCGGGCAAGGTATGTTCACAAACAATTTCCTGATACAGGCCGCTATTTAATTGACGGCTGACCGCAGCCAAGGGCAAAGTCGCCACGCAGGGCTGGGCTTCAATCAACTGCATACTGGCCGCAATCGAGGACACATAGTGAATCCGGGCCTGGTCCACGGGCAAAGGCTCAAGCAACTGCACCAAGGCCAGATGCGGCTGCGATCCACGCGGGAATGTCACCAAGGGCCAGCGTTGTACCAGCTCCTGCAAGCCACTATGAGCCGGCATAGTGTCGCCCGCCATACATACCCAACCCATGCGCATGGAGCCCATGGGCAAGTTGCGAATGCCATCGCCCATAATCGGGTCCGTCTGCAAGGCCACATCGATCGTGCCGCGCTTTAACAAGTCGTGCAGGCGCAGGGTGGACTCGGCCGTCAGTTCAATTTCCAGCTCGGGGTACAAGGCATGCAACTGACGAATCAAATCCTTGAACCAGGTATGCACAATGGATTCCACTACGCCCAGACGCACTCGCCCACTCAAGCGACTGGAGCCCGCCAAGGCTTCACGCAAGTCATGTTCCATAGTCAGCATCTGCTCGGCATACTGGATGAGCTTGCGCCCGGCGGGCGTCAATCGCAGATCCCGATGGCCCCGCTCGAACAAAGTCTTTTGAAACTCGCTCTCCAGAGCCGCAATCCGTCCGGACACGGCCGCTTGCGTCAGATGCTGCTTATTGGCTGCTGCACGAAAGCTGCCCAGGCGGGCAATCCAGATAAATGTCTCCAGAAAGCGGATGTTCATGCGCCCGTCCTTTCAGGGTTCACCGTCGCAACCACATGATATTGGCTGCGCTGCTCGCCCGGCACTGACACAATCAGACCCACGCCTTCCCCCACAAAGGCCTGGACGGGTAAGGGATGGCAATGTGATTGCTCCGGAGCAATACGGGCATGGCGCAGCAAGGACACGTGCGGGCGAAAACGGCGTGGCGGCTGAGTCCAGCCCAAGGCGGTCAGCCTGTCCCAAATCTGCTCGTGCCATTGCTGTAACAAAGCCTGCGCCTGACTCTGCGACTCATCCGGCCCCGCCCAAACTACCTGGGGTTTTTCAAACACATCCCGCAGGTTCAAGTCCATCTGAATATCAGGCACCGTCCAGTGCGCCATGTCTGCCGCCAAAGTCTGCAAAGAGGAGCCAGAACTGCCGTCCAGAAAGGCGAGCGTCAAGTGAAAGTGATCGGTCTGCATTACCCGCCCGCCATACACGGCGTGCGCCTGAAGCGCTTGCTCAGCCAGATAAGCGCGGGTCTGCGCATCCGGCCACCAGCCGATAAACGCACGCAAAGATTGCTCGGAGCCTAACTGTTGCAGGTCCAAAGTGGGTAAGGGAATCGTCATGAGCCAACCCTGTAAGAAGGCGAATCAACAGACAGCGACTGGCTTAAGTCGCACACAGGCGGCGTGCCAGATCGTAAACAAGATCCAGAGCGGGCAGTTGAGTCCGCCCTGATAAGCGCACCAAGGCGTAATGGCCAGACAAAGACGCCGAGAACAGCCCCAGCGGCACCAGATCACCCGAATCAATATCGCGACGCACGGCGGCCAACACGCTCATCAAGACCATATCGCTATCGAGCACCACATCACGCTGAATACTGAAGCTATCACAACAAAAGCGCACGAAACCTTCTGGATGTCCTTGTGCCCCGAATTCAGCAATCAGACGATCCGTTAAATCATCACTGATGACCGAGCAAGCAACGGGATATTGGCTGACCGCAGCCAAATCCGGCGGCTGGTGTTGCAAGAGCGGGTGGCCTTTGCGCACCAGCATGTCGCCCTGCATAGCAGGCAAATACTCAATCTCCAGACCGCGAACGTCGGTAACGGCGCTGACATCCAGCACGACCATATCGTAGCGTTCGCGCCGTAGGCCTTCGATCAATTCCAAGGTGCGGCCAATGACCGCATCAACACGCAAACGCGGGTATTCGCCCAGTAAAGCCACCATGCATGGATGCAGCAGAACCGCCGCCGGTGTGGAGCTCAGCCCTAAGCGCAAACTGCCCGCGTCCTCGCCCTGAATCAAGGCCAGCTCGCGCTGCAGGGCTCGCCCTTCTTGCAGCAAACGGTTGGCGCGCTCCAGCAGCACCCGGCCATACGGGGTCAGAAAGCTGCGCTGGCTGCTGCGATCAAACAGCGGCACCCCCAGTTCCTGCTCCAAAGCCTGAATGCTGCGGCTAAGCGCCGACTGACTTAAATGGACGGCTTGTGCAGCCCGGTGAAAAGTACCGTGCTCGCACACGGCCACGAAGTGGCGCAGCTTGCGAAAGTCCATGCTTGTCCCCCTGCTGACGCTTGTACCGGCTTATGCACAGACCGCATCAACTTGATGATTTTTTGGCGTTTGAGCCGCGCATTGTACCTGCATAGAATGGCTTGGCCACTTGATGGCACACGCAAAAAAAAGAACACCTGGAGACAAGATGACCGACACACTGACGCCCCTGAGCGCACGCCGCCGATTTCTGAAAACAAGCGGCTTGCTGTCACTGGCAAGCCTGACCCCGATCCTGGGGCGTCACGCCATTGCCAAGCCCGTCCCCGGCCCTGGGCAGGCGCAAGACATCATCATGGCCGATGCTTTGACACTGTCTAACTGGATAGCACAACGCCAAGTGTCCTGCCGTGAAGTGATGGTGGCTTATCTGGACCATATCGAACGGATCAATCCCAAGGTCAACGCCATTGTGTCTTTACAGGATCGCAGCGGTTTGCTGGCCCAGGCTGATGAGCGCGACAAGCAATTACAAGCCGGTCAGTACTTGGGCTGGATGCACGGTATGCCGCAAGCGCCGAAAGACCTAGCTGCCACCGTTGATATTGTCACCACCAATGGCTCCCCCATTTTCAAAGACTACCTGCCCAAGCAAGACGCCATCATCGTCGAACGGGTTCGGCGCTCGGGAGCCATCTTGATCGGCAAGACCAACACCCCGGAATTTGGCCTGGGCTCGCACACCTACAACAGCGTATTTGGCACCACCGGCAACGCCTACGCCCCCGATCTTTGCGCGGGGGGCAGTAGCGGAGGCGCGGCCGTTGCCCTGGCCACGCGCATGCTGCCGGTTGCCGATGGCAGCGACATGATGGGTTCATTGCGCAACCCTGGCGCATTCAACAACGTCTACGGTTTTCGACCCTCGCAAGGCCGCGTACCCTATGGCCCGACCTCCGACGTGTTCTACCAGCAAATGGGCTACGAAGGCCCGATGGGACGTACCGTCTCCGACCTAGCCATGCTGCTGTCCACCCAAGCCGGGTTTGATGAACGCACCCCGCTCAGCATTAATCAGGACCCAAGACAATTTGCTGGCCAACTCCAGCGGGACTTCAAAGGGACACGTATCGGCTGGCTGGGCGACTTCAACGGCTATCTGCCCATGCAGGCCGGCATCATGGAACTGTGCCAAACCGCCTTAAAGAGCTTCCAGGCCATAGGCTGCACCGTCGAAGCAGCTCAACCCGACTACTCCATGGAACAACTGTGGCAAACCTGGCTAACCCTGCGTCACTTTCTGGTAGCCGGCACCGCACAAGGCCTGTACGCCAAACCTGAACTTCGCGCCCAAATGAAGCCCGAAGCCATCTGGGAGATTGAAGGCGGCATGAACCTGAGCGCTGCCCAGGTCTACCAGGCATCCGTCAACCGCAGCAAATGGTACGAAAGCCTGCGCAAACTATTCCAGACCTACGACTATCTGGTCCTGCCTACTGCCCAAGTTTTCCCTTTCGCAGGCGGCACCCACTGGCCCACCGAGATCGCCGGACGCCAGATGGACACCTACCACCGCTGGATGGAAATTGTGATTGGCGGCTCCCTGGCAGGCTTGCCCGTCATGAACGTGCCAGCAGGCTTTAACGAAGCCGGACTGCCCATGGGCCTGCAAATCATGGGGCCAGCCCAGGCAGACCTGGCCGTGTTGCAACTGTCCTACGCCTACGAACAAGCGACCCAATGGGTACAAAAGCACAAACCGGCTTTGCTGGGTTAAGCCCGCCCAAGGCAGCGATCCACAAAAATGGAGCAAACCCTGTACCTACGCCACGGGATAGGGGCGTAGAAGCGCCCTAACAGCTACACAGGCAGGCTATTGCACGAGATAGCCTGCCTGCGCTCCAACATTCCGTTTACAAAGCCTGACACTTTCAAGCGTTTGAATAGCGCAAAACGATAGACGCCTAAAAACTCCATACCTAAGATAGACGCAGCGGTCTGAACCTCTGACCGGCAAACAACACACAGGAGTAGCGCGATGGGTATTATCTCCATGATCATTGTTGGCTTTATCGTCGGTTTGCTGGCACGAGCCATCATGCCGGGTGACCAAAAAATGGGCTGGATCCTGACTACCATCCTGGGCATTGTCGGCGCATTTGTCGCAGGCTATCTGGGACAAGCCATGGGCTGGTACGTACCCGGCGAAGGCGCAGGCTGGATAGGCTCCATTGTCGGTGCCATCATCGTCCTGTTTATCTACGGGCTGGTCAGCAAAAAAGCCTGATCCCCAAGATCACCAAAAACGAAAAACGCCTGCCCGGCTCCCCCCGGCAGGCGTTTTTTTATGTCCTGAACATGCTCCCTTTGACTGCACAGGCGACAGAGCAAAAGATCGAAACAAAGACAAGGGACACCTCCAAGCCGGCACTCCCTGAACCACTGACAGAGATCAAATAAATAAACAGCCTGATGAGTAGGGGGGAGGGAGAGCAAAAACCAAATGCCATTCCTGATCTGCACACGGCATTGCAGGCGAGTCAGAGCACTTGCCGCGTTTGGGCCATAGTGACGGGATTCAAGCATCCTGCTGTTTGAGCGCGACGCTTATAGCTCGTCCGGGGGACGAGTTATCGTGCGAGTTCAGGATGCGCCCGTCGCAATGACCCAAACGTGGGACCCGGTGCGCAGCGCCGGCAAGTGATCAGCCTGCGACACCCTGTGCAGATCAGGAATGGCCTTTTAGAAACCCTCTCCAAGCCCCCGCCAGGCACAGCGTCACCGCTACAAACCAATCACTCAGCCACTACCCCAGGCGCTGCATTGCGAGCACCCAGCAAGCGTTGCACCAAGCTCTGCACACACGCCTCACGCCGCGAATCCGGCGCGTAGTCAGAACGCAAAGCAGACCACGTCGGATGAATGCGCGCCTGCGCCAACTCCTCCGGCAAGCCTTGCGCCCGCCAAACATTCAGCTCTCGTCGCAGGGCCTGATCAAAACTTTCAGCATCAATCTCGCCTAGCCGAATTGGCGTTTGCGCCGCATGCCCACGTCGTTCCAGAGCGGCAATCAAACTTAACTGCCGCACCGCCAGCAAACGCAAAACCGCGTCATCCACACTCAACTCAGTCTCGCCGCGCAGCTTGCCCATCAAACGCTGGCCCCACTTGTCCGCGCCTTGCCAAAGACCACCGGCCAACGCCCCCAGAACCGTACCAGTTCCCAGACTCAAACCACCTGTCATCACATCCAGAGTGGCCCCGGCCATTGCTCCCGCAGCCACACCCTTGCCCAACTGCACGCCAAACTCTTTCAGGGCCTGGGGGTCGAACAAATCCATTCCCCAGCGACCACCGTCAAAATGCAGCAAATCGGCCACTACATCCTGGCGACCAAAGCTATAACGCTTGAGCAAAGCCTGCACACTCTTGGACTCGCGCGCCAAAACCGGTTCACGCAATTGCTGCGCCGCCAGTTCCATAGATTCCGCATCCGCAGCGCTACTTACACGCCAAGCCGCCACATCGATCAACAATTCCGCCAACAGCCGCAAAGCATCACGACGACGCAAGACCGCCTGCTGCGCAATATCTACCTTTAGCTGTTGCAACACCCCGGCCTGAGTTTCCAGGAGCACTGCCAGCTTGTCGTACAACAAGGCCTCGCCATCCAGGGCAGGGGCCACGGTGTCGAACTCTGCCATGGCGTGCAGACCTAAACGCGCCAAGGCGGCGCGCCATTCCTGAGTCCGGGCCTGCGGGCTGCGCACAAAATTCAACACCGGCAGTAAAGGCCGGCCGCTATAGGCCAGTAGCGTCAACTCATCCTTGTGCTTGCTCAGCACAGGGTCGCGCGAATCCACCACATACAAACCTGCGTCGCAAGATTGCAACTTGCGCAGTACCCGAGCCTCTTGTTCAAAACGGCCTTGAGCAGCGGGCGACTCCAAAAACCGCCGAATCCGCTCTGGCCCGTCAATGCGCTCACCGGGCTGACTTAACTGATCCATGAAATCCAGCAAAGCCATGCTGTCTTCCAGGCCCGGCGTATCAAACAGCTCCACCAAGGCCTCGCCATCCACTGTCAGGCGAGCTCCTTCCACATGGCGCGTCGTACCAGGGCTATTGCTGACCTGCCCGAAATCGGTGTCGCGCGTGAGCGTACGCAGCAAAGAGGTCTTGCCCGTATTGGTATGGCCCACCACAGCCAGCGTTAAAGCAGCGGCACTCATGAAGGCTCCTTCAGAGACAATTCAGGCCATTGATCGTGAATCTGCCCAGGCGCAAAACCCGCTGCCACCAGACGCTCATGCCAACTGCGACGGCGCGCCTGATCCGGGTCCGCCAAAGACTCGTCCAACAAGACGACACCAGACTGCTGAGCCAACTGTGCCCACTCGACCAGCGTGGCCACCACACCGCGATCCGGTGTCTGGGCCGCATCACACACCATCAACAGATGGCGAGGGGTCACGGACTGCAAACGCCCCAGAATATCCAGTCGTTCAGCCCGTGAATCCACCCGACCCAAATCCTGCATACCCGTCTTCACAAAAGAGGGTGGCCAGCTCTGCTCGGGAGGCAATTCCAGTCCCACCACACATAAAGCATCCGCAAGCAAAGGAGCCCTGGGTTCACTCTGAATCCGAGCCACTTTATCAGGCGAAGCAAGCTCATCCACACCTGTCGGTTCGCTGGCCGGCATCAGGCGCGGGCGCAGCTCGGCCAAGCCCGGCAAACTGTCATCCAGACGTAAAGCGGCGGTATGTTTACGCCATTGCCACAGGCTCCAGGCCAAGGCCAGCAAGCGGGGGATCAAACCATAAGTGACCACTGCGCCCAGCAACCAGCTGGACCACAGGGCCTGTGCTTGAGCATCCAGCATTTGCAAGCCATCGCTGCTGCGTATGGTGAGCGTATCGGGCAAAGAAAAGCCCAATAAAGACGGCAGGGCACCAATGCCTTCAACCAGCCAGACAAAGGTATCGGGCGTTAAGAGCGTGGTTTCCCAATTGAAGTGATAGCGGCGCGAAGCCAGCAGTAAAAGCAGAGTGCTCAAGGCCGACATGAAGGCCAGCACCCACAACGAGTGACTGATCAGGCCCGCCAGCCAGGACTGGCTACCGCGACGCGCCAGCACAGCGGCAAACGCCTGCGGAACCAGACTGGCATCGCCTTTGACAAAGCGGCGGCTTAGCCACCACCAGGCATCCCCCGCCCAGCTACCGGTGCCGCTACCTTTGCCCGACCACGCCAGGCTGAACAGCCAGAACACCAGAGTCAGCACATGCAGGCCCAGCAAGGCCCCCAGGGCCGTCAGGACATTGACCGGACGGCTGCCATCACCCAAGGCTCCTGCAGCCGTTCCAGCCCCTGCCAGCAAGGCCAGCACCGCCATGACAATCAGTAAAAGGCGGGCAATCCGCCACCATCGGGTCCAGGCTTGTTCCAGGCCGTCCCGACGCGCCAAAGCCAGCGCCCGGGCCGATACACGCTGAGCAAATGAACCACCCGCCGCACGCGCACGGCGCGACTCAGCCAGATCTTCAATAGGCCCCCATAGGGTCTCGCGCAAACGTATGGCTTCAACCAGAGTTTGCTGCTGCCAGGAGCCGACGGGTTCAGACGGTTTCATGGCACCGGCCACCACTTAGAGAAGTACGGGTTCGTCGGGTAGGGCATTCACCGATGCCGAGCCCTGCGGCTGCGCCGGAGCGCCTGTTTGCAAGACAGCTTCGATGGAGTCAACAGCAGCCAGCAAACCCGATAAATATTCACGAGAGGCCAGATGCTGCTCCAGTTGCTGGCAAATCTGTGCCCATTGCCCTGGAGCGGCCTGAATCCCGCGATCTGCAATGATGTGGATACGGCGTTGGCCCAGCGCCAGGTACAGCAAGACACCGCTGTTCAAGGGGGTGTCCCAGACACGCAAACGGCCAAAAACTTCCAGCGCACGCTGGGCGCTGTCCGCTTCGTGGGCTGGCAGAACGGCTTCGATAGCCACCACCAGCTCACCACTATGATTTTGTTCGCTCTTGCGGATTTGCTCGGCCACATGGCCCAACATTTCGGCATCAAAGTAACGACGGCGCAGCCATTGGCCTTGCACCGAGGCCCAGCCAGATAACTCTTTCCAATTCATACTCATGTCGCTCTCCCTTGTGGCTTACCAGCTACCGGAAGCGCCACCGCCTCCGCTGCTGCCACCACCACCGCCGCTACCGCCGCCAAAGCCTCCGAAGCCGCCACCACCACCGCCATTGCCGCCAAAACCACCGGAGGAGTAGCCACCCAGTCCGCCAATGATGCCGCCACGACGAGAAGCACGCCCGGAGCTGGATTTACCGCCTGCCCCAAAGAGGCGGCCAATCATGCTTAACACCGCCCCGACAATCGCAGCGATCAAGGCCAGCCCGATGCTGCCCGAGACGACCAAGGTGAAAACACCGGCCGCAAACGCTGCAAACAAGGGGGAGGCAAAGAACACAATCGCGCCCACCGCCAGCAGGGGCTCCCAGAACACGCCTTCTTCACCCGAGGAGGTGACCGGAGCATTTTTAGGGGGAGGGGGCAATTCTTCTCCGTTGACCAAGCCCACCAGACTATCCGTGGCGGCCTGAATACCAGCGTAGAAATTACCTTCAATAAAGCGGGGTGTCATTTGCTCGCGGATGATGCGGCCAGCCTGCAAATCCGTCACCGCGCCTTCCAGCCCATATCCGGTCTGAATGCGCATGCGGCGGTCATCCTTGGCCACCACCAGCAAAATCCCGTCATCCACTTTCTTTCGACCAATCTCCCATTGATCAAAGGCTCGCAAAGCGTACTGCTCAATCGTCTCTTCGCCCGTCGTGGGCACCATCAAGATCACGACCTGGGCGCCTTTTTCCTGCTCAACAGCTTTGAGCTGTTCATTTAGCGCGTTCTTTTGATCGTTGCTCAAGGTGCCTGTGGTGTCCGTCACCCAACCCGCAATAGCGGGAATGGGTTCCGGTTTGGCCTGCGCCTGGGCCCAAGGCCAGCACAGCATCAGCATGGCTATCAATAAGCTACAGACCCAGACCAGCCTGCCAGAACGTGCAGACCCAGGCCCAGCAGTCGGTGCAAAATCGTGCACGTTCATCATGCTATCTCCAGAAGTAATCAAGACCCGGCAGGGGCAGGAATATCAAACTTGACCTCGGGGTCACGCGTGATTTCGCTTTGACGATCCACACCGTAGTTTTCTTTCACCTGATAGCCAAACAGCTTGGCCGTAATCAGGGTGGGGAACTGGCGGATGAACAGGTTGTATTCCTGAACGGTCTGCACATAACGGCCACGTTCGGTCGCGATGCGGTTTTCCGTGCCTTCCAACTGCGTCATCAAGTCACGAAACAGCCCGTCGCTCTTTAACTGCGGGTAGTTTTCAGAAACCGCAATCAGGCGCGACAAAGCCGAGGACAACTGGTTTTGTGCTTCCTGAAAGCGTGCCATGACTTCGGGGTTGTCGATGTCATCCACTTTCATCTGAATGGTGCCAACCTTGGCACGTGCTTCCGTTACCTGCGTCAGCACGGTTCGTTCGTTGACCATATAGGCATTGACCGCGCTGACCAGCTTGGGCACAAGCTCCGCCCGACGTTCATATTGGTTCAATGTTTGCGACCACGCAGCCTTGACCTGCTCGTCCAGGCGCTGGATCTCGTTATAACCACAGCCAGACAGCAACACTGCAACGCTGCTGATAAAGACCCACCGTATCCATGATGTCATGATTTTTTCCTGCAAAAATAAGCAGATAAACAACAAAAACGAGTTCCGACCTAAAGGGCCGGGCGCGTGCCAAATACAGCCTGACGGTCTGTGCACGCCAAGCGTAAACCGCGTATCGCGGCATAACAAGTACGTCTATGACGACGCTTAACAATTTCTGTCATATCCCGGCCAGCACCAAGCCTGACCTTTTATGCCTGAAACAGGTTGTTTTAACGCTACCGCTCAAAATGATACAAGATGGTCAATGAGGATTTTTACTAATTTCACGCTATAATGGCAGATTGCGCAGCGCACCAATCTCTGCGCCTCTTGCAGCAGGCGGCGTTCTTGCCCCTGCCGTGGCATTGTCGCCATAACTAAAATACCTTAGCCTGGATTGGTATAGCCCCAAAGAGGGCTTTGGGGCTAGTCACTGGAAAATTCTTGGACTCTCAAATTACTTTTGCCTCCCTTGGGCTGGCAGAACCCCTGTTGCGTGCTGTAACTGACGCAGGCTACACCCATCCCACTCCCATTCAGGCCCAGGCAATCCCTAAGGTCATTGAAGGCGGTGATCTGTTGGCTGCTGCGCAAACCGGTACCGGTAAAACCGCTGGTTTCACGCTGCCTATTTTGCACCGTCTGCTGAACAGTCCTCAGCAAAACCGTAAACCAGGCCGCCCACGCGCCCTGATCCTGGCCCCTACTCGCGAGTTGGCCGCCCAGGTTGAAGAATCCGTACGTTTGTACAGCCAGCACACTCGTCTGCGCTCGATGGTCATGTTTGGTGGCGTGAACATCAATCCTCAGTTCCATGCGCTGCGCAAGCCACTGGACATTCTGGTTGCCACCCCAGGCCGTTTGCTGGATCACGTGCGTCAACGCACTGTGGACCTGACCGGCGTGGAAATTCTGGTACTGGACGAAGCCGACCGCATGTTGGACATGGGCTTTATCCGCGATATCCGCAAGATCATCAGCCTGATGCCGGTTAACCGCCAGACTCTGTTGTTCTCGGCCACGTTCTCGGATGAAATCCGTGAGTTGGCTCGCGGTTCGCTGAACAATCCGGACGAAGTGGCCGTTGCTGCCCGCAACACCACCAATGAACTGATTACCCAGCAAGTGATTCTGGCCGACCAGGCACACAAGCGTGACCTGCTCAGCCACATCATCCGCGAAAGCAGCTGGAACCAGGTTCTGGTGTTTTGCCGCACCAAGCACGGCGCCAACCGTTTGGCTGAAAAACTGTCCAAAGACGGCATGGCCGCTGAAGCACTGCACGGCAACAAGAGCCAGGCAGCGCGTACTCGTGCCTTGGCTGGCTTTAAGAATGGCAAAGTTGTCGTGCTGGTTGCGACTGACATCGCCGCTCGTGGCCTGGACATCGATCAGTTGCCTTACGTGGTCAACTTCGAACTGCCTAACGTACCTGAAGACTACGTTCACCGTATCGGCCGTACTGGCCGTGCCGGTAGCGAAGGCGTGGCCTTGTCGCTGGTGGATCGCACTGAAATGCGTCTGCTCAAGCAGATCGAACGCATGACGCGCACTCCTATCGAGCGCATTGTGGTTGAAGGCTGGACTCCTCCGTCGCGTGCCGCCCTGGCTGAAGAAGCCAAGGAAGACACCTACGCAGAACGCCGCTTTCACGCTGCTGCGCCTCCAAGTGCTCGCGCACCTGCCGGTGCTCGTCGCAGCGGTAGCGGTGCAGGTGGTCAGGCTCGTTCGGCTGAAGGCCGTGGCGGCAATGGCGAAAGCCGTCCTCGCCGTCCTGGTAACGACAACCGCCCTCGTCGTAGCGCCGCTCCTGGTGGTGCTCCTACTGGTGGCGCAGCTCGTGCTGGCCAAGGTCGCCCAGGTGGCCGTCAGGACAGCCGCGGTCCTAACCGCAGCAACCGTACTCCTGCACAAGCCAAAGCCTAAACCCCGCTAGGGGCTGTGCCTGCCAAAGGCGGGCACAGCGCCTGCCTTTGAACCGAGCACATCATGGCACTGAGCACCTGGCTCGCCTTTTTCGCGGCTTCCTGGGTTATTTCGTTTTCACCCGGCCCGGGCGCGATCTCTTCCATGTCCTCCGGCCTGAAATACGGCTTCAAGCGTGGCTACTGGATGGCGATTGGCCTGAATGTCGGCATCATGATCCAGGTATTCATCATCAGCCTGGGGCTGGGACAAGTCCTGGCACGCTCGGAACTGGCCTTTACGATCTTAAAGTGGCTCGGTGCCACCTACCTGATTTACCTGGGCTGGAAGCAACTACGCACGGACTCAATGCCCGTACAAGTAGCCGGTCAGGAACCTACAGACTTTCGCATTCGCGACCTGGTCCTTCGGGGCTGTCTGATCAATATCACCAACCCTAAGGGTCTGGTCTTTCTGCTGGCCATCATGCCCCAGTTTCTGGATCTGAACCGGCCCATGCCCCTGCAGTACCTGCTCATTGGCATGACGCTGTGCTTTACGGATCTGGTTGCCATGGGGTGCTACACGTCGCTGGCCGCACGCATGTTGCGTTTGCTGCGCCAAGCCCAGCATGTCCGGCTGCTGAACCGCGTGTTTGGTTCGCTATTTATTCTGGCAGGAACGGTACTGGCCAGCGTGTCGCGTTAGCGCCCTGCACGTATTGGCTTGCCCCACGGCCCTGCTTTACGGATAATTCGCTCACTATTTTCCACGCGCCAGACTGGCGCTGCCACAAGGATTTTCAATGTCGTCCGGTGACATACGCTCTGAAGTCAAGAAACGCCGCACCTTTGCCATCATTTCTCACCCCGACGCGGGTAAGACCACACTGACTGAAAAACTGCTGCTGTTCGCGGGTGCGATTCAGATTGCAGGCAGTGTCAAGGCGCGTAAAGCCAGCCGTCATGCTTCCTCTGACTGGATGGAAATTGAGAAACAACGTGGGATCTCGGTGGCCTCCTCGGTCATGCAGATGGAATACCGCGACTGTGTTATTAACCTGCTCGACACCCCCGGTCACCAGGACTTCTCGGAAGATACCTACCGCGTGCTGACCGCCGTGGACGCTGCCCTGATGGTGATTGACGCGGCCAACGGTGTGGAGCCCCAGACCATTCGCCTGCTGCAAGTGTGCCGGGCCCGCAATACGCCCATCATCACTTTTGTGAACAAGCTGGACCGCGAGGTTCAAGAGCCGCTGGATGTGCTGTCGGAAATTGAATCGCATCTGGGTATGAAAGTGGTGCCATTTTCCTGGCCTATCGGGATGGCGCGCCGCTTTGGTGGTGTGTTCAACCTGCGTGCCAACCACATGCGTGTGTTCAAGCCCGGTCAGGAGCGTCATGGCGAGGATGAAATCATCCCCGGTCTGGACAACCCCGTTATTGCCGAACGCTTTGGCGAAACCTTTGAAAAGGCTCAGGAAGAAATTGAACTCCTGAACGCTGCGGCACCCGAGTTCGATCTGGAAATGTTCCTGGCGGGTCAGCAAACGCCGGTGTTCTTTGGTTCGGCCATCAATAACTTTGGTGTTCAAGAAGTATTGGATGCCCTGGTCGATCTGGCACCAGCCCCCGGCCCACGCACGGCGTTGCAACGTGAAGTGCAACCAGATGAACCCAAATTCAGCGGTGTGGTGTTCAAGGTGCAGGCCAATATGGACCCGGCTCACCGCGACCGCGTGGCATTTGTGCGTGTCAGCTCCGGCCACTTCAAACGTGGCATGAAACTGAAAGTCTCACGCACGGGCAAGGAAATTCGTCCCAACAACGTGGTGTCTTTCCTGTCGCAACGTCGTGAACTGCTGGACGATGCTTTTGCCGGCGACATTATCGGTGTCCCCAACCACGGCATTTTGCAGCTGGGTGACGTACTGACCGAAGGCGAGAATCTGCAATTTACCGGTCTGCCTTTCTTTGCCCCTGAACTGTTCCAGTCCATTGAAGTCAAAGACCCATTGCGCACCAAGCAATTGCGTACCGGCCTGACTCAGCTGGGTGAAGAGGGCGCCATTCAGGTGTTCCGCCCCCATATGGCAGGCGGCATGATGCTGCTGGGTGCGGTCGGCCAACTGCAGTTTGAAGTGGTGGCCCATCGTCTGAAAACAGAATATGGCGTAGAGGCCAGGCTGGCATCCAGCCGCTTCAATATGGCCCGTTGGGTGACTGCAAAAGATCCCAAGGACATGAAGAAGTTCATTGAAACCAACGCCGGCAATATTGCCTATGACGTGGTGGAAGCCATTGCCTTTTTGGCCTCCTCGCCCGCTCAATTACGTGTCGCCCAGGAGCTGAATCCTGGCATTGAGTTCCACGCTTTGCGTGAACATGGTGGACACGTTTTCGGGGATGCCGTCTAATTCTGTCACAAGAGTGGGGCCGACATTTCGCTACAATGACGGCTCCTTTCTTTTAATATCGTGCATCCGACCCCCGGATTGCCCCTGACTCAACCGAGACATCGCTTATGCCCTGGCGTTTTATCATTGCTGTCTTGCTGCTTGCCGCAGGTGCTTCAGTATGGGGCGGCCTGGAATTGGGGAACTGGCTTATTGCGCACGGCCCTGAAAAGTCCTTGCCAGTCAGCACTCCGGACCCCGCGGACTTGCCCACGCTGGATGCCAATGGCAAACCCTTTACAGCTCAGCCTCCGCAACCTTTGCCCAATGGGCGTTTAGGTGTGCCGCAAGAGCCCACTCCCATTGCCTGGGAGATCGACACCTCCACGCTGACCGACGAGAAGCCTCCTATTGCCTTGGCCACGACCGCCATTTCTTTGGAGCAAGCCATCCAGATTGCAATGAGCGAGCAAAATCGTGAACTGCAAGGGATTGCCCGTGTGAATCTGGGTGACTCCAACGCCATTCAGCCTGTGGATGTGGGCACACTCCCACCGCCACCACCGCAAGATATTCAGGTTCCCAGCAATAACGGCGGAGCCTGGCAGGCCCAACTGCAACAAGAATTACAGGCCTGTAGCAGCAAAGGCTTTTTTGACCGCCCCAGCTGTTCCTGGGAAGCGCGCAACAAATACTGTGGACCGAACAATGCCTGGGGCCAAGTGGCCGGCTGTCCTAGCAAGTCCTTCTAATACGTCAGGACGTACGCTTGGCCAAGAAATTGGCTAGCGTGCCCCTACAGACGCCCTGTCTATAGAATGTGTTTACCCTCAGGTAGCTTCACCTACCTGTTTTTTTTGTGCGTAATATCAAGTAGATAAATATTCCCAGACTGAGCCTGCAAGGTGGACAAACGCTATCCTGGCACAGACAAGGCACTGGAATAACTCGATAGCAGATGGTCCGACCCCTATTCATGGTGGTCCCAACCCTTGTATTCAGAAAGCTTTACAGCCTGTACCTCTACGCCGATCAGAAAGCCAAAAAGAGGGCAGGCTAATTGTTTTTGTATCAATTAAAGGAGGGGTTCTCTATGTCTGAAGCATTACAAGAAAGCCGCTCGGCGCGTTTTGCAATGCGCTGCGCAAGTTGGGCTGAGCGCTGGTTCCCGGATTCATGGGTATTTGCCACACTTGCCGTACTGATTGTGGCGGTGGCTGCCCTGGCCATCGGTGCCCCTGTCACGGCAACCGCCAAGGCATTTGGAGACGGCTTCTGGAGCCTGATACCGTTCACGATGCAAATGGCGTTTGTAGTCATCGGAGGCTATGTCGTTGCCAGCTCCAAACCGGCTTCCCGTTTGATTGATATCTGCGCCGCGCTGCCTCGCAATGGCCGCTCTGCTGTCGCCTGGGTGGCCGTGGTCTCCATGGTGGCATCTTTGCTGAACTGGGGCTTGAGCCTGGTCTTTGGTGGTTTGCTGGTCAAAGCATTGGCCAGACGCACCGACCTGAAAATGGACTATCGCGCAGCAGGCGCGGCGGCCTATCTGGGGCTGGGAGCCGTTTGGGCCTTGGGCCTGTCTTCCTCCGCCGCACAGTTGCAAGCCAACCCGGCCAGCCTGCCTCCTTCCATTCTGGCCATCACAGGCGTCATCCCGTTTACAGAGACTATTTTCCTGTGGCAGTCCGGCATCATGCTCCTGGTCTTGATGGTGGTGTCCCTGATCGTGGCCTATGCCACTGCCCCCAGCGGCGCCAGCGCCAAAGATGCAGCAGCCTGCGGCATTGATCCCACCGTTGTATTGCCTGAGACACCCAGGCCCCAGCGACCGGGCGAGTGGCTGGAATACAGTCCTTTCCTGATTATTGTTCTGGTCGCCCTGGCTGGTGGCTGGCTGTGGCAAGAGTTCGCCACCAAGCCTGCCATTCTCGCTATCTCGGGCTTGAACACCTATAACTTGCTGTTCCTGATGGCTGGTGCTTTGCTGCATTGGCGTCCCCGCAGCTTTCTGGATGCCGTATCCAAAGCGGTCCCAACCACAACCGGGGTCTTGATCCAGTTCCCCTTGTACGGTTCGATTGCAGCCATCATGACGACGGTGCAAGGTTCAGGTGGCGAAACTATTGCCCACCATATTTCCGAGTTCTTCGTTCGGATCGCCACGCACGACACTTATGCATTGCTGATGGGAGTCTATTCAGCCGTCTTGGGCTTCTTTATCCCATCGGGCGGTGGCAAGTGGATTATCGAAGCCCCTTATGTGATGCAGGTTGCCAATGATCTGCAGTATCACCTGGGCTGGGCAGTGCAGATTTATAACGCTGCCGAGGCCTTACCGAACCTGATCAACCCCTTCTATATGCTGCCCCTACTAGGGGTGCTGGGCCTGAAGGCGCGTGATCTGATCGGCTTTACCTTTGTCCAGTTGTTGGTCCATATTCCCGCGGTGCTGCTGCTTTTGTGGGGCCTGGGACAGACCTTGGCGTACTTCCCGCCGATACAACCTTAGCCATGAAAAAAACCCCATAGCCGGAATCAATTCCAGGCTATGGGGTTCAATGCAATCCAAGGCAGTTCTTATCTTGCCGATACCAGATCGGCAAGATAGAAACATTACTCGCCGTGTTCGCCCATCTGCGACTGCAGGTAGTTAGGCAGACCCACTTTCTCGATCAGCTCAAGCTGGGTGCCCAGCCAGTCGATGTGCTCTTCGGTGTCGTCCAAAATCTTCAAGAACAGATCGCGCGACACGTAGTCACGCGAGGACTCACAGTATTCAATGGCTTCCACCACGGTTTCACGTGCGGCCTGTTCCAGCTTCAGGTCACAGCCCAACAGTTCAGGCACGTTCTCGCCAATCATGATCTTGTGCATGTCCTGCAGATTAGGCAGGCCATCGAGCATAAAGATACGTTCGATCAGCATATCGGCGTGCTTCATCTCGCCGATGGACTCGTCATATTCGTGCTTGCCCAGTTTGGTAAAACCCCAATGGTTCAACATGCGAGCGTGCAAGAAGTATTGATTGATTGCTGTTAGTTCGTTCTTTAGCTGCTTGTTCAAATGCTGAATTACCACTTTATCGCCAAACATGCTGTTCTCCTGTAAATCTGACGGCGCTATCCCCAACGAATCGCCGAACCCCCGCATAGTCATGCTCACGCCTGGCTCGCCTGGAAGGCGATAACAGGCCAAAAACAGTGGGGGGGATGAATGTCACAGGCTACCATGCACGCATATGCAATGGCTTAAAAAACGGCTAGAACACCCAGAAAGCGTTGCACTTTTGGGTTAGTAACAGGACTAACAACAATCATTCCCACTAGCGTTAGCGGGAACGAAAGATCCTGACAAAAAACGCGCGCTCAGGCGCGACAAACAAGACGGCCAAACTCAGGAGCAGGAATCAAGCTGTCGTTGGCAGCATGATCCACCCGGGCCGCGCTAACACTAGCAATCATGGTCTGATTGGCATAGCGCCCGCCGGGCAAATAGTCCTGAGCCGTCTCCGCACAACAGCCGCAGCAAGATGCTACACCTAACTGACCTTGAAGGTCCGCCAGGCTGGCAGCGCCGCCTCGTACTGCTTCTTGTACTTGCCGCTCGGTGATGGCATTACATATGCAAATAAACATGAGAACTATTATTATCAAGAACCCAGAAAATATCAAGAGTCATTCGCATCTAAAACACAGGCCGACTTCGGCCCCTCTATGACGCGCACTGACACAGTCCTCTGGCACCCTTGGCCAGCGCATCAATTCTGCAACAAATGATCCATCAATAAGCGGGCAGCGGGCGACAAGCTGTAGCGACTGCGCACACACAGAGCCACGCGGCGCTTAGCCCAGGCTTCTTTCAAGACACACATGGACAGTCCCAGCCCTTGTACATAAGAGCCTGCCACTGAGCGCGGCAGTACACCTATGCCCAACCCGGCCTCAATCATGCGGCACTGAGCGTCGTAGCTGGTCACTTGAACACGGCAGCGCCAGTTGCGCTCCAGCTCGCTGGCCGCACGCAACAGCAAAAGGTTGGGATGACTGCCTGTGTGCATACCGACATAGTCAAAATCCAAGGTGTCAGCAAAAGCGACTTCCCTGCGTCCTGCCAAGGGGTGGCTTGGTGGCACCAGCAAAACCAGTTCGTCTTGCCGGTAATCGTAGTATTCGACCTCCACACTGCCTGCGCCCCGTATAAGCACTCCCAGATCGGCATTATTGTCGGCCACCGCTTGCGCGACATCGGAGCTGATGCGCTCTTCCAACGACACCCGAACCTTGGGATGGCGGGCCATGAAGGAACTGAGCGCCTGGGGCAAAAACTGGGTAATGGAGGACAGGTTTGCGGCAATGCGCACATGACCCGTTGCGCCGCCCGCAAAATCACGCATCAGCGCCCCCATCGCGGCCATATCGTCCAGCAAGCGCTGCGCCATAGCAGCCAGGGCTTTGCCGGCAGCCGTGGGATGCACACCTTTATTGCTGCGCTCGATAAGCGTCGCTCCCAACTGCTCTTCCAGATCGCTCAAGCGTTTGCTGACCGCAGCTGGCGCAATGTGAAACTGCTCGGCGGCACCCGAGATCGTGCCACGTTCGATCACCAATAAAAACAGCCGCAAGGACTTGGGGTCAATATTCATAATCTGGTATTCCACCCTATGAGAGGCGTAGCGACAAGCGATTCACCATCACAAAATACGATAACGCCATCGCAATTTGGCGCTGTACTGACATCTTTAGCGATGACAGACTACACAAAAAATACGGAACCTGATTGTTTAAATCAGAAAAATATCGGGAGATGAAAAGATGCGCGATAGCGACAATCTTAAGGGGGGGTTCGATGGCACCTTGCCGATGGGGCAAAAGCCGGCTCTGGTCGTAATCGACTTTCAACGTGGTTTTACTGAGCCTGGGCTGACCCCGCTGGCGTCCAACTGCGACAGCCAGATCGAACAGACCAATGCCTTGATTCGCGCCATGCGTGGCAAAGGCCGTGTCATTTTCACCATCATTGGTTACGAGCCACATCTGGCTGATGCCAATCTGTGGCTGACCAAGGCTTCGTCACTGCGCAATCTGTTGCGCGGCACATCAGCCTGTGAACTGGACCCGCGCCTGGACTACGACCCCGAGCAGGACATCATCCTCTACAAAACCCAGGCCTCCGCCTTTTACGGCACGCCACTGTCTGCACTGCTGGCTCATCAGGCTTGCGACATGTTGCTGGTGGCTGGAGCCACCACCAGCGGTTGCGTACGCGCCAGCGTGGTAGACAGCCTGCAATCCGGTTTTGCCCCTTTCGTGGCTGAAGATGCGGTCGCTGACCGTTCGGCAGCCCAGCACCGCAGCAACCTGGTCGATATGGCCAGCAAATACGCCGAAGTCCTACCCTCGGCACAACTGATCCAGCATTTGCAGACGCTTTAAAGCGTCGCACACAACAAGAAAGCACCACAGGAGACTTTATGAAGAACGCCTTGACCGCGGCTCTGGCCGCTTGCACCCTGGCGCTAGGCCTCTCGCCTGCCCAAGCCCAAGAGGTCGAACTGACCTTTTCCACCTACTTGCCGCCTTCCTACGAATACGCCTGGAAGCCTATCGAGAACTTTGTTCAGACCGTGGAAAAAGAAAGCCAGGGCCGGATCAAGATCAACGTATTCCACTCTGGCCAGTTGTTTGACGGCTACGAGGAACTGCCTGCCCTGTCCCGTGGTGACGTCGATATCGTCAACATGACCAGCACCTACCCCAGCGGCACCGTTCCTGCGCTGAACATCTTCACCCTGCCATTTTTGTTTGACAGCACCGCTCACCTGAAACGTGCTCTGGACCAGGGTCTGTTCAAGCTGGGTGCAGAACAAGAACTGCGCGATACCCACGATGCTGTCGTGCTGGGCCTGGCTCCCTGGGACCCTTACGAGTTCTACAGCCGCAAAGCCCCCATCAACTCGGCAGCCGACGTAAAAGGCAAGGTCTGGGCTTCGACCAGCTCCATGGACGCACGCGCTTTGCAACTGCTGGGCGGCTCGCCCACCGGCATGCCTTCGTCCGAGCTTTACCTGGCTTTTGACCGTGGCGTTATCGACGCCACCCCCCGTCCTTTGCTGACAGGCATTGGCCGCAACCTGTATGAAGTGGCCAAGTACGTATCCATCGCCAACTTCGGTATCGATGTGTCCGTTTTGACCATCAACCGCAAGAAGTGGGAGTCCCTGCCGCCTGACCTGCAAGAGATCATCACCAAAGCGGCTCACCAGCGTGACGAGGAGCAGTTTGAACGCGTCAACGCCTTTGTAGAGCAGGCATTGAAGCGCTACGAACAAGCCGGTGTGACCATCAACCGCGTTGAACCCGCCCCCCTGGAGGAAATGCGCAAGCTGACCCGCCCAGCCATTGATGAATGGAGCAAGCAGGTTGATAACGGGCCCGCCTATCTGGACCTGATCGAAAAAACCCGCCAGCCCTGATCACGCGCAGTCGTGCGCCAGCCTGAGCGGCTGGCGTGCGCGCTCCGTGTGGAGACACCATGAATCCACTTATCCATTTTATGGGCGCCTTCGCGCGCGGCAGTAACCGGGTCGCCATTCTGGTGGCCGAGGTCGCACTGGCCGCCCTGATGATCGCCTGCGCCTACGGCGTCATCGCCCGCTACGTCTTTAACAGCCCCAGCATCTACATCACCGAAATCTGCGTCTACCTGCTGCTGGTGTGCTCCTGGCTATCCGTAGGCTGGGTGCATCTGGAAAACCGCCACGTCAGCGTGGAAGCCTTCCAGCAAAAGTTTTCCCCGCGAGGCCAACGCCTAGCTCTGTGCATCTCGCAACTATGCGTGCTGTTCTTTTGTCTGGTCCTGATCTGGGCAGGCATCTCGGTTGTAGAGACCGCAATTGCCCGTAACTACCGGTCGGCCTCCATGCTGCGCTTTCCGCTCTGGATGGCCTACGGCATGATCCCGCTAGGGGGAATCTTGCTGGGTCTGGCGACCTTGCGCCAACTGTTCATCCCGAACAGTGTGGAATCCAACGACAGTATCAAGGAGTTCTGACATGGATTCCATGCTCATTTTCAGCCTGATGATGGCCTGCTTTGCCATCCTGATGGTCATTGGTACGCCTATTTTTGCCGCTTTGGGTGTTGCCAGTATTTCCGGCATTCTGATGAAGTCGGGTCTGGGCGGTCTGGACGTTATTCCCGCCACCTTGCACCGTGGCATGGCCAGCTACTCCCTGATCTCCATCCCGCTGTTCATCTTGATGGGTGAAGTAATCGCCCGCACCAGTATTGGCGGCAAGCTCTACCATCTGTTCTACCTATGGCTGAACCGCCTGCCCGGCGGCCTGGCCGTCGCCTCGGTAGGCAGCTCGGCCGTCTTTGGTGCAATGAGCGGCGTGAGTGTAGCCGGTGCAGCCACAATTGGTCGCTTTGCCATTCCCGAAATGCTCAAGCGTGGCTACTCACCCAGCCTGTCTGGCGGGACGATTGCAGCGGCCGGTGCCTTGGCTCTGCTGATTCCCCCCAGCATCGGTTTTGTGCTCTACGGCGAAATGGCGGATCAATCCATCGGCAAGCTGTTTATTGGTGCCTTGCTGCCTGCATTGATGGTCACAGTCATGATGGTGGTGTATGTGGCCCTGGTCGCCGTATTCAAACCAGAAGCAGCCCCGCGCAACTCCGAGACCGTGACCTGGTCGCAAAAGCTGATGGCACTGAAAGACATCTGGGCTGCCGCACTGCTGATTTTGCTGGTGCTGGGAACCATTTACCTGGGTATTGCCACGCCGACTGAAGCAGCCGGTATTGGTGCTGCCGGTGCCTTCATCATCGCTATTGCCTACCGGGAGATGAACTGGAGTACCGCCTTGCAGATTCTGCGCTCCACAGCGGTAACCAGCGGCATGATTTTGTTGATTCTGGCGTCTGCGCTGCTGTTTGGCTACATCATGACGCGTTTGATGATCCCCCAGAAACTGGTCGCGTTGATTACAGCTTCCTCTCAGCCAGCCTGGGTAATCCTGATATTCGTTTTGCTATTCCTGATTTTGGTCGGCATGTTTCTGGATATTGTTTCTCTTATCCTGATTACGACACCCGTTTTACTGCCGGTTATTGTGGCTTTGGGTTACGATCCGCTCTGGTTTGGCATTGTGATGATTATTGCTTGCGAAATGGCTGTGATTACGCCGCCCGTAGGTTTGAATCTCTATGTAATCAAAGGAATTGCACCTCAGATCTCGCTACAGCAGATTACACGCGGTGCGCTGCCCTTTGTTGGTCTGGAAATTCTGGCTATCGTGATCTTGACGATATTCCCCGATATTATTCTTTGGCTACCGAGAACCCTTTAAAAACCAAACCCGCCGCTGGCGGGTTTTTTATTATTTTCCACCGACGTTTTTTACGATGGCAGCATAATATTTGATTGCTTTTCTGCTTTCTTTTTCTACACCAGAATGAATCACTGGAGGAAACAAGAAATGGATAACAAAGCATTTTCAGAACCACCCTTAAAGGGCATCAAAGTCCTGGAGCTGGGTTCACTTATTGCCGGTCCTTATGCCGGTAGCCTGCTGGCCCAATTCGGGGCCGATGTCGTCAAGATCGAACCACCGGGCAAGGGCGATCCGTTACGCCGTTGGCGTCAGCTGCACAAAGACACTTCCTTGTGGTGGCGTGTGCAAAGCCGCAACAAGCGTTCCATTGCGCTGGATCTGCGTCAGGCTGAAGGCCAGGAAATTGCCCGCGAACTGGCCCTGCAAAGCGATATCGTCATTGAGAACTTCCGGCCCGGCGTCTTGGAACGATGGGGCCTGGGCTGGGAGACACTGCATGCGCTTAACCCGCGCCTGATCATGGTGCGCGTCTCCGGCTATGGGCAGGACGGCCCTTATCACCGCCGCCCCGGTTTTGCCGCCATCGCAGAATGTATGGGGGGACTGCGCTACGGCACCGGCTATCCCGACCGCCCACCCGTACGCGCTGGCGTCAGCCTGGGCGATACCTTGGCCTCTTTGTACGGCACTATAGGCGCGCTGCTGGCCATGCACCACCTGCGCCAGGACGGCGGGCAGGGCCAGATGATTGACGTGGCCTTGTACGAGTCCGTCTTTGCCATCATGGAAAGTCTGGTCCCGGACTATCAACTGAACGGCCATCAACGTGAGCGCACCGGCGCCAGCCTGCCCGGTATCGCCCCGTCCAATACCTACCCCACCGGCGACGGCAAATGGGTGGTGATCGCCGCCAATAGTGATGCCATCTTCATCCGCCTGATGCAAGCCATGAACCGACCCGATCTGGCCAGTGACGAGCACTTGTCCGACAACGCGGGACGCGTGGAGCACAGCGCCATGCTGGATCAAACCATCAGTGACTGGACTGGCGCACGCACACTGGATCAAGTATTGCAGGCTCTGGAGCAAGCCGAAGTTCCCAGCGGCAGCATCTACACCGCCGCCGATATTCTGCAGGACCCGCACTATCAGGCACGCGGCATGCTGGAAGCGCACACCTTGGCAGATGGCCAGGAACTGACTATCCCCGGCATCGTCCCCAAGCTCAGCCGTACACCCGGCGCTACCCAGTGGTTGGGGCCTGAATTGGGTGAACACACTGACAGCATCCTGCAAGAGCTGGGTATCGCCCCAAAACGGCTCCAGGCGCTGCGTGAACAAGGAATCGTGGAATGAGTACCGTGTTAATTACCGATGTCACCCTGCGCGACGGCCTGCAAATCGTGCCTCGCTGGGTACCCACCCCGGACAAGCTGCGCATTGCACAGGCGCTACCCAACTGCGGCGTGCGCAAAATCGAGCTGACATCCTTTACCTCGCCCAAAGCCATCCCGTCGCTGGCCGATGCAGATGAGCTGGCAAGTCTGACTGAGCGCAATCCACTGGTGTGCTATACCGCCCTGGTTCCCAATCTACGGGGGGCCCAGCGTGCCCTGGCAGCCAGGATGGACGAATTGAATTTTGTGTTTTCAGCGTCGGAGGCCCACAACCAGGCCAATCTGCGCATGTCTATTTCGCAGTCCCTGGCACAGCTGGAACAAGTGTTGAGCGCAGCGGGCGACACCCCTGTGAACGTTTCCCTGTCCACTGCCTTTGGCTGCCCATTTACGGGGGCTGTCGCGCCAACCCATGTGATTGAGCTGATGCAACAAGTGCAGCGCATAGGCGCAAGTTCGGTCAGCCTGTGCGATACCACTGGCATGGCTTCTCCCGCAGATGTAGAACGCCTGACCCAAGCCGCGCTGGCACTGTACGGGGAGCAAGGGGTTACCGGCCATTTTCACGATACTCGTGGGCTGGCTTTGGCAAATGCCTGGGCCGCCTACCGCGAAGGCGGGCGTCGCTTTGACGCCGCCTTGGCTGGCCTGGGTGGCTGTCCCTATGCCCCTGGGGCCAGTGGCAATGCCAGCCTGGAAGACATGGCACATATGTTCCAGATTAGTGGGGTAGAGACCGGGCTTAGTCTGGAAGGCTTGCAGCCCTTGGCTGAAGAAATCGCCGCACTGACACAAGAGCCCATACAAAGCCGCCTGCACAAAGCGGGCCCAGCCTATGCCTTGAAGGTGTGCCAAGCATGAGCAGCCCACGTACCCTGTTTCAAAAACTCTGGGATAGCCACCGGGTTGCCAGTCTGGATGACGAACACGATCTGATCTATATAGACCGGCAATTGCTTTACGAAGTCACCAGCCCCCAGGCTTTTGAAAGCCTGCGTCTGGCAGGGCGACACGTGCGTCGCCCCGACACTGCACTGGCCACGGTGGACCATAACGTCCCCACCCACAAACGCCATCAAGTACTGGATGACCCTCTGGCCCAAGCACAAATCGACCAGATGGAGATCAACAGCCGGGAATTTGGCCTGCGCTACTTTGGTTTGGATGACGAGCGCCAGGGCATCATCCACGTTATCGGCCCCGAGCAAGGCATGACACTGCCCGGTTCCAGCATCGTGGCGGGCGATTCCCATACCAGCACACACGGGGCCTTTGCTGCCTTGGCCTTTGGCATTGGCACTTCAGAGGTCGAGCATGTGCTGGCTACGCAATGCCTGGCCATACGCCGCATGCGCAGCTTGCAAGTGGACGTGCAAGGCGAGCTCCCTACCACCAGCACCGCCAAGGATTTGATCCTGCACATCATTGCCCGTCTGGGCGCCGATGGCGGGCGGGACTGCGCCATTGAATTTACCGGCCCGGCGATTCGGGCCTTGTCGATGGAAGGGCGCATGACCTTGTGCAATATGGCTATTGAGGCAGGCGCCCGCATCGGTTTGGTCGCGGTAGATGAAAAAACGCTGGATTATGTGCGGGGTCGCCCCCTGGCCCCCAAAGGAGCGCAGTGGACTCAGGCCGAACGCTACTGGCGCACGCTGGTCAGTGATGAAGGCTGTCACTACGAGCAGCAGTTATGCATAGACGCGGCACAGGTGGCCCCCACGGTGACCTGGGGGACCTCGCCCGATATGGCGGCACCTATTGACCAGCACATCCCTGATCCCCAGAAAGCAGCCATCGGAAAACAAGCGGATGCACAGCGAGCGCTGGACTATATGGATCTGCAAGCCGGTCAGCCACTGACAGGCATTGCCATAGACCGGGTCTTTATCGGCTCCTGTACTAATGCGCGCATTGAAGACTTGCGTAGCGCCGCCAGCATGATTCAAGGAAAGCGCGTTGCCAGCACCGTGCTGCAAGCCTTGGTCGTACCCGGCTCGGGGCTGGTACGACGTCAGGCTGAACAAGAAGGTCTGGATCAAATCTTCATACAAGCCGGTTTTGAATGGCGCGAGCCCGGCTGCTCCATGTGTCTAGGCATGAATGCAGACCGCCTGAACCCCGGAGAGCGCTGCGCCTCAACCTCCAATCGAAACTTTGAAGGGCGGCAGGGCGCTTTGGGTCGCACCCATTTGATGAGCCCAGCCATGGCCGCCGCAGCGGCAATTGCAGGCCACCTTGTCGATATCCGCCTTTGGGACGCCTCATGAATACGCCCTTTACCACCGTACAATCACGCCTGATTGCCCTGGACCGCGCCAATGTGGACACCGATGCCATCTTGCCCAAGCAGTACATGACCTCCCTGTCGCGCACCGGCTTTGGACAATATGCCTTTGACAACTGGCGCTACGCAGACATTGGCTATCCCGGCAAAGCGCTGGAAGAACGGGAACTCATTGACAGCTTTTGCCTGAATCAGCCCCAAGCACAAAACGCACAAATCCTGCTAAGCCGGGAGAACTTTGGTTGCGGGTCCAGCCGGGAACATGCTGTTTGGGCCTTGAAGGATGTAGGTATTGCTGTACTTATTGCCCCCTCATTTGCCGACATCTTCAGGAATAACTGCTTTAAAAATGGCTTGCTACCTATACAGCTCACCAAGGAACAAGTAGACACGCTGTTTACCATCGCCGCCCGTGAACCGTGGGGAGAATGGGGTGTGGATCTGGAAAAGGGCATTTTGACCGGGCCGGGTCTGCACATGGACTTTGCGGTAGAGCCCGAGCGTCGCCATCGCTTGCTGCTGGCCCTGGACGACATCAGCGTCACTGAGCAAAAGCTGGATGCTATCCAAGCCTATGAACAACAGCGCAAGATAAAGGAACCCTGGCTGTTTAGTTAAGCCGAAGGCGGTGGGGAGGGCGGGACGTGTACGACAAGGACACTGCCGCCTGGGCTAAACCCCCGCCGCCGCCCGCATCTTGCGCTGCGACGCGGGTGCCAAACCTTCAGCTTCCCGGTACTTGGCGACCGTACGTCGCGCCAGGGTCAGGCCCTGAGCCTGCAAAAGATCCGTGATCTGCTGATCTGACAGCGGCTTGGCAGGCGGCTCATCCCGAATCATCTGCACAATCTGCGCCCGCACCGAAGCGGCCGACATATCCGCCTTGCCATCGGAACTGGCCAGCCCCACCGTAAAGAACTGCTTGAGCTCCATGACGCCATGGGGGGTCTGCATGTATTTTTGCCGCGTTGCACGAGAAATCGTCGACTCATGCAGGTCCAACTCGGCAGCCAAATCAGCCAACTGCATAGGCCGCAAGGCCGACACCCCTTTCGTAAAGAAGTCCTGCTGCATCTGCACAATGGCTTGCGCCACCCGCAGAATCGTCACAAAACGGCTGTGTACACTGCGCAGCAAACCCGTGGCTTTTTGACGTTCTGCCAACAAGGCGGGATGAGCGTCGATTTCATGGTCAGGCATATGGACCATCTGCAAACGGGGGACCGCCAGGGGGTTCAAGACCGCTTGCCAGCGCTCCTTGCCACGTACCAACAGCACGTCCGGCACCACATAGGCCGAGACATTCTGAGTCCAGGCACGGCCAGGTTTGGGGTCCAGTTTCAAAATCAGGTGATGAGCACGCTCCACCAATTCGGCTGGATATTGGCCTGCACAGCGTTGGCGCAATTGGCTGGGCGAGGCCAGGATACTGACGTGCTCGCGCACCAGGTAACGAGCGCAATCAAACACAGTGGTCTCAAGCTGGGCGGCTTGCTGCAATAGCTGCAAACCCAGGCATTCAGCCAGATCCCGCGCACCCACTCCGGCTGGCTCCAACGATTGCACTTGCGCCAAGGCACAGCGCATATCACTTTCATCAATATCTAGTTCGTCCGGCAGGCACTCCAGGATTTCTGCCAAGGACACGGGCAGGTAGCCGTTATCGTCCAGCTCATCAATAATCAGCTGCGCCAAAATCCGGTCACGGTCGCTCAAACGCAACAGTCCCAACTGCTCGCTCAGGTAGGCAGGCAAGTCCTGAACAAGGGCGGATTCCGGGCTCCAGTCCGGGTCATCGGAGTCGCCCTGATGTTTGGGAAACTCAAGACTCGCCCACGAGGATTCCGCCTCGCCCGAAGCGGCTTCGGGCAACGGCTCGGCGACGACATCCGCCTGCACGTCCAAACGCTCCAGCAAGGGGTTGTCCAACAAAGCCTGAGCTAATTCCTGCTCCAGCTCCGCCCCCGATAGCTGCAACACTTTAATAGACTGTTGCAATTGCGGCGTCAAAACCAGCGTCTGCTGCTGGCGTAAATCTAGTGACTGACGCGTAAGCATAGGTACAATCATTTCCATGAAAACCGACAACGCCCAGACCCCCACTTCCAATGACAGTCAGGCTCTGCGCAGCACGCTATTTAAGCTGTGTGCCACGGCCACTATCATTTGTACCGTCGTCACTATCGTGGTTGCCATTATCTGGTGGGACCTGCTGAACCGTCTTATCAGCTTTGGGCGCGGTCTGGACTACTCCGGCCTGCAAGCCTTGAGCATTCAAAACCTGGCGCTGATCAAACAATACAACCCGTTTTTCTGGTGGACGGTAGTGGGCGTCATAACCCTCATTATTGCCTATCTTTTGCACGGCTTCGTACAAGCGATCATGCGACGTAATCAGCAACGCATTATTGACGAGGCAACCGTGGCGCAATTGGCCCGTTCCCTTAGTCGTCCAGCGCGTGAAGTGATTTTATGGTCTTGGCCAGACCAACGCAGCCCATTGACTGTGGGTGATTTACAACGCGCTTACGCCGAATTGCGCGCCGGTCGCTTTGGCAAAATTGAACTGGCTCAACAGCAAAACCGCTTGTTACAGGCCGATTATGAACGGCACGAACCGCAAGCCTGATACTTGCCTTCCTGTTTCTTTTGTGTTTGACTTACGGTCATGACTCACGCACGCCAATTCTCCTACGCCTCTCAAGGTTTCAGCCCAGCTGCTGAAGCAGCCTTGTTGCGTTGCGTGCGTGGCGGCCACTCGTTGGCCACCACCTCCAGCCTATCCTGCCTGCTACTACTAGCGTCCGGTTGCCGGGCCTAGTGTCCTGTGGCAGTTCGGCAGCCAATACTCAGCCACATCTACGTAATTTGTGCCGCCACCGGCCTACGTAAATGCTGCAATCGCTGGTGACGGCAAGAAGTAATTAAACACTTTTTGTCCGACAGGTATCCCCATGGCAATGCTGAAAAACCCCTCTCAAAAGTATCGTCCTTTTGTCGCCTTTGATCGCGACTTCGCTGAACGCACCTGGCCCTCCAAGCGCATTACCAAAGCGCCCATCTGGATGAGCACAGACTTGCGCGACGGCAACCAGTCCCTGATCGAACCCATGAACGTGGCTCGTAAAGTGCGTTTTTTCGAGCAGCTCGTCAAAATCGGTTTCAAGGAAATCGAGGTCGGTTTCCCGTCCGCATCGCAGACCGACTTCGATTTCGTTCGCAAGCTGATTGATGAAAACCGTATTCCTGAAGACGTCACCATCATCGTCCTGACGCAATCGCGTGAAGACCTGATCAAGCGCACGGCCGAAGCCGCTGCCGGTGCCAAGCGCGCCATCATTCACTTGTACAACGCATGTGCTCCCGCCTTTCGCAAGATTGTTTTCAACTTGAGCAAAGACGAGATCAAAGAAATTGCCCTGACCGGCACCCGCTTGATCAAGAGCGAAGTGGCCAAGTACCCGCAAACCCAGTGGGGCTACGAGTACTCCCCTGAAGTGTTCAGCACCACCGAGCCAGAGTTTGCTTTGGACGTGTGTGATGCCGTCGTTAAAGCTTGGAACCCCGCTCCCGACGAGCGCGTCATCTTGAACTTGCCAGCGACTGTTGAGGCCACCACGCCCAATATGTACGCCGATCAGATCGAATGGATGCACAACAACCTGGCCCAGCGCAGCAATGTGATCTTGAGCGTGCACCCGCACAACGACCGTGGCACCGCCGTGGCGGCGGCTGAGTTGGCCGTGATGGCCGGCGCAGACCGTATCGAAGGCTGCTTGTTCGGTAGCGGCGAGCGCACCGGCAACGTCTGCCTGGTGACCTTGGCCCTGAACTTGTACACCCAGGGCGTGGACCCTGAGCTGGACTTCTCGGACATCGACGAAGTGCGTCGCACCGCCGAGTACTGCAACCAGTTGCCCGTCCACCCCCGCCACCCCTACGCAGGTGACTTGGTCTTTACCGCCTTCTCCGGCTCCCACCAGGACGCCATCAAGAAAGGTTTGGCTCAGCAAAAAGCAGACGAACTCTGGGAAGTGCCTTACTTGCCTATCGACCCGGCCGATCTGGGCCGCAGCTACGACGCCGTTATCCGCGTCAACAGCCAGTCGGGCAAGGGTGGGGTTTCCTACTTGCTGGAGCAAGAGCACGGCTTGGTCTTGCCACGTCGCATGCAGATCGAATTCAGCCGCGCCATTCAGCGTGTGACCGACTCTTCCGGCAAAGAAGTCACGCCAGCCGATGTGTACGGTATTTTCGAGTCCGAATACCTGAACTGCAAAAAGCACTTCAAACTGCTCAAGCACAACATCATCAGCCAGCCACACGCCGAAAGCGGCCAGCAATTCACCATTGAAGTGGATATCGAGCAAGACGGCCAGGTCCGCACCCTGAAGGGTTCGGGCGAAGGGGCTATCTCCGCCTTTGTGAACGCGCTGGATCTGTCCATCAAGATCATGGACTACAACGAACACGCCATTGGCTCCGGTGCTGATACTCGTGCCGCCGCCTACGTGGAAATGCGTATTGGCGACAGCCAATCTGGCTTTGGCGTGGGCATCCACTCCGACATCGTGACCTCCTCCTTCCTGGCGATCTTGAGCGCGGTCAACCGCCACACAATCGCGCAGCAAGAGACCGAAGCCACTACGGCCTAAAAAGCTTCTTTACTTCGCGACTGGGGTGGCGATCCCACCCCAGCGCGCGCCCGGCTCACCACAGCCGCGCCAGACCCGCTTTCGCAGTGCGAGCCATCCTCGCTCTGCCCGCAACCCGCCCACAAGGCGGGTTTTTCATTGCTGCAGCTTTTCCACCAGACAAAACTCCAGACCAAAAAAAACCGGCTTTAAAAGCCGGTTTTCTTCTAAGAAACTACTTAATACGTGACCGCCAAACCCGGCAAATCCACGGTGACTTGCATGGAGCCTACCGCTTGCAAGCAATGGCGCGCAAACTCCTGGGCGCGATCGTCATCTTGCGACAGCATCGTGTAGCCCATGGCATCGGCAACGCCCATAATTTTGTCCAGCAATAACACTTTGCCGCTGGCTCGCATGGGCTCACAGCCCAGTTCCTGCCAAGTGCGGTCAAACCAATCACGAGATTGTTTGCCGCTTTCAGGATCGATGGTTTGTATTGGAGTGACCAGCTCTATGTGCTGGCGAGGACTAAAGATCACAAGCACCATAGCGCTCATAGACGATCTCCGAAAAGAATTAGATCAACTCTGGAGCTTAAGCAAAGTCGGCCAGCCAAAATGTCGGCGGGCCGACATTTCAAGAACTACCAGGAACTATCTGCGGGTTCCCACATAACAGGTACACCGCTGTTATTGGCCTGACGCAACATATCCAGCAGGGGATAAGCACGCTGGCCAAAGCTCACAGCCTGCGACATGGGATGTTCTTTGTCCTGGTCATCATCCTCGTGGGGTGCTTTTTTTGTTTCACGGTCTTGCCCCATCGCTCGCTCGATGTTGCCGATCGCCTCGGCCAACTGCTCGGGCGTGAACACTCCCCGCTCAGGCAAACCATCAGGGTAGGAACGCCCCGCGGCCCGGAGAATAGGCGTGGCATGTTCAGCGAACATCAAAACATCGGCGGCGGCTTTGCTTTTAAAGACGATTAGCATACGGTTTCTCCTTATGGATCTTTGTGTTTCCTACTCGACTTTCAGGATACACACCCCTGCAAGATAGCAGGGTTTCCCTCGTTGTGGAGAGTCCATCATGCCTGTCGCACTTCTGCAATGGCTAATCCTTTTGCTGGCCACTTTGCCTGCCTTGGCCTGGGCGCAAAGCACTCTTGAATGTCCCTTGCCTCCCGCCTCCACCCAGTGCGCGCCCGCCGCCCAACTGGGAGAGCAAGCCGAGCCCGCGCCAGACCTGGGTTTGCTCAACCCCGTGGATCTCCTGAGCGGGCACAAACACCAAAGCGACACAGACCTGCCCTTAAGTGAAGCCTGGCCCTTGCTACAACTGCAACGCCACTGGAATGGGCAGGATCACAATTCCACGCCTGGCCTGGGACGCACAGGCTGGGCCTGGAATTACGATCTGCAATTGCGCCAGCAAGGCCATGCCTTGTTCATGCCGGATGGCCGCCAAACCCGTTTGTATCCTCCCGCACGGGCGATAGATTCCGGCTGGTCCTGGCAAGGCCCCCATGGACTGGTGCTGCGTTTTGACCAGCAAGGCTGGCTTGAGCACGTACGAATTTCCCCAGAACAATGGCTGCAGATTGAGCGTCTCCCTGCCCATCATCCCCACGCCTATGCCGTTCAAACGGTACGCAATCATCTGGGGCAAACACTGGAACTAGATTGGGACAGTGATCCGAACCAGATACGCATACGCACTCCCGCCGGGCCGTTTGAACTACATATGGAGCAAGATGACCAAGGACTGTGGCTGGCCCGTGTCAGCCGCCCGGACGGCATGCTGCGTCACTATCATCGCGCACGGGCTCCATGGACAAAGCGCCTGGGTGGCAGCAGTTTGCAAGCTCCTGGCCAGCCTGCCCAACTTGTACAGCAATGGGAATATGACGAGCAGGGCCGGGTCAGCCGTTTACTTTCCCAAGCCTTCAATCAAGAATGGACTGCCCGTTATGCGCCAGGCCAAAGCGAATGGTCTATAGGCAAAGAGCGACACCGTTTCCTCTATGGCAACTACCAAGGGCAGGCGCGACTGCACAGTCTGGAAAGCCGTATGTGTGCAGACTGTCCCGCTTACCGCTCGGAATGGACGTATGACCCGCAGGGGCGCTGGCTACAGGCGGGCCCGTGGCGGGCACAACGCCGCGAGAATGGGTCACTTTCCCAGCTGAACCAGAAGCGGGGCGACTGGGGTGGGCTGACACTGAATCTGGATGCAGAAGGGCGCTTACAAAGCTGGGGCAGTGATCAATATGGCACTGAAGAACGGCACTGGAATGCCGCCGGGCAACTCCAGCAGATCGACTACGCCGGACACGGAAAACTGGTGATTGAGCACGACCAGCAAGGACGCTTAAGCCGTGTACGGCACCAAGAAAACAATGAAAGCGAACTCAGTGAGCTGGACTGGTTGGGCCCGACCACCCTGCGCATCCGCCACCCCAAGGAAACCCAATGGCTCAAGCTGCGTGCTGGTCTCCTGCAAGAGCGTCGTCTGGAACGTAGCCACAGCCCAGGCCAGCAGTGGACCGAGCGGTTTGAATACGATGGGCAGCAAAGGCTGACGCATTACTCACTGCCCGAAGGCGGCCACATTCGCTATCAATGGGACGACAATGGCCGCCTGCAATCGCTGGAGTGGATCAACCAAGAAGGGCGCAGCCACACGGTGATCCAAGCCCAGGAGTATGGCTATCGTTGGGGCAACGGCTTGCAATTAATCAGTCGCGCCAATAGCGCAGGCCAGACTTTAGACCAGATGGTTCTGAGCCCAAACGGTGAACCCGTTTGGACACAATCCCGCCGTGTGGATGAGCAAGGCAAGGTGCTGGAAGAACGGCATGACTATTTGGCACTAGGCCAAAACCGGCACTGGTTAATGCACTACGACTCCAACCAAGCTCTAGCCGCCTTCCGCCAAGGTCAAGCAGGGCCGACCCACTGGCTGTCTTGGGACGATAGTGGTGCTTTGCAAGCGCGTACTCCGCAAAAGATAGAGCGGATTCAACGCTCCCCCACTGGCATGGCTGAAAACGTAGGCTCGCTAAGTCTGGACTATGGGCCCAACCGCCGACTGCGGCGTGTGCAAGCGCCCGATCAAGTTCTGGTTGAATATCATCACGATGCCTTTGGCCAGCGCATTTGGCGTCAACAGGGCCAGCAAGAACGGGCTTTTTTCTTTCATGGTCAGCAACTGATGGCCGAACTGGATTTACCCGCATCTTCCGGCCAGCTCGTATCCCGGCGTTATCTCTATGCAGGGCTGACTCCCGTGGCCATGATTGTGTATGGGCAAAATCAGCAAGGCCAACTGTACTACCTGCACAGTGATTTGATGGCGGCAGTGCGGCTGATCAGTGACGAGGACGGGCAAGCAGTATGGGGAGCGGACCTGAACCCCTTGGGGCAGGCCGAATTACTGAAGGAGTCGGTGGAGTTCAATCTGCGTCTACCCGGTCAGTATGAAGAAACCGCCACCGGCTGGCATGACAATCTGCTGCGCAGCTATCTTCCCAGCCACGGACAGTATCTGGAAGCCGACCCGTTGGGGCCGTGGCCCGGCACTCAGGCCGTAGGCTATGCCCGGCAACAAGCTATGCGCCATATTGATCCCACTGGTTTGCTGCTGTTTGCCTTTGATGGCACCCGACAGGCCCCAATTACTCAAAGCAATGTCTGGAAATTGTCGCAGTTGTATCAGGACGGGGCCGTGCACTACAGCGAAGGCCCCGGCAATCCGCTCACCACCGATTGGGATACGCTGACTGCGTGGCGAGCGGGCCGCATTCTGGAATCCCAATGGAATCAATTTTTGAATCGTCTGCAAGAGCAGGGCCCCGCGCCCACCGCCATACCCATTGATCTGCTGGGTTTTTCACGCGGCGCAGCACTGGCACGGGATTTTTCCAACCGCATCATGGACTACACCAATCAGGGCTGGTTTGTACTGAATGATCCCCAACGCGGTGCAATACGGGCCTGCATCACACCGCGTTTTCTGGGGCTATTCGATACGGTGGCCCAGTTCGGTCTGGGAGGGTGGAGCAACAAGCAATATCGCCTGGGAGTATCCGAAGCCTGGAACTGGGTTGCCCATGCAGTAGCCATGCACGAACACCGCCTTCACTTCCCCTTAAGCGCCTTGGCCCAAGCCATGAATACGGTGGAAATGCCCTTTATCGGCTCCCATAGCCAGATCGGTGGCGGCGTCCTGCCCGACGAAAATGCAGAGGTCAGCGACCTGGACAAAGTCGCCTTGGCCTGGATGCATTGGCAGGCCAAGGCAGCCGGACTGAAACTGGCGGAACTTCCCCAGACTGATTTAAGCGTGATGCATCCTGTTTTGCTGGATATGCGGCCTCCTGGCATGCGCCTGACCAAGCACGGTGTGCGCCGGGTGAACTATCACGGCCACGGCCAAGACTTGCTGTACCAGGATTCCCACCCTGCCTTGGGCCAAAAGACACGGGAGGCGATGGAAAACCTGATCACACGCTTTGATAATTGGCGCACACGCATTGATTCTCAGGCCGCCTGGATAGACATGGACGCTTACGATGCGTGGTTACAGAACCACCTGGGATGGGAACGCTAGGCGCGTTGAAAAGAATTTGGCGTCAAATCACGCTATCATGTGGGGCTACCCGGCGGGCCAATGTCGCGCCTTCCATCTGGGTGCGTTCAACCCGCCCCAGTTGTCTTTCTACCGATCCAGACCTTTCCTATGCTTGCTGAGCAACAAACTCAATTAATCGCCTGCCTTCAGGCTGCCGTCCGTGCCATCTTGCCCCAGGCTGAGCCCAACATCACGCTGGAGCGCCCTAAAGTGGCTGCGCACGGTGATGCCGCCTGCAATATTGCCATGCAACTGGCCAAACCAGCCGGACGCAACCCGCGCGAGCTGGCTCAGCAAATCGTCGATACCCTTTTAGCCGATCCAAACGCCGCTGCCTTGCTGGCCGGTGCCGAAATCGCGGGTCCAGGCTTTATTAACTTCCGCTTGTCGACCGCAACGCATCAGGCGGTCTTGAACACCATTGCCGAGCAAGGCGAAAGCTTTGGTCACGTGGCCCCCACCCAGGAAAAACTGATGGTGGAGTTTGTATCGGCCAACCCCACCGGCCCCTTGCACGTTGGCCATGCCCGTCAAGCCGCCCTGGGCGATTCGCTGTGCCGCGTGTTTAGCTCGCAAGGTTATGACGTTACCCGCGAGTTCTACTACAACGATGCCGGTAACCAGATCGACAACCTGACCACCAGCGTGCATGCGCGTGCCCGTGGTATCGAACCCGATAGCGAGCAGTTCCCCGCTGACGGCTACAAGGGCGACTACATTCTGGATATCGCCCGCGATTACCAAGCCGGTGCAACGGTTCAGGCCGCCGATGGCGAGTCTGTCACGGCCAGTGGTGATCTGGACAATCTGGAAGATATCCGTCGCTTTGCCGTGGCCTATCTGCGCCGTGAGCAAGATCTGGACCTGCAAGCCTTTGGTCTGAAGTTTGACAACTTCTACCTGGAAAGCTCGCTGTACACCTCCGGCAAAGTTGAAAAAACCGTGCAGGCCCTGATCGACGCCGGCCATACCTACGAACTGGACGGCGCCTTGTGGTTGCGCACGACGGAACTGGGCACAGGCGACGACAAAGACCGCGTAATGCGCAAATCCGAAGGCGGCTACACCTACTTCGTGCCGGATGTGGCCTACCACGTCGCCAAGTGGGAGCGCGGTTTCCACCACGCCATCAATATTCAAGGCTCCGACCACCACGGCACCATCGCCCGCGTGCGCGCTGGCCTGCAAGGTCTGGGTTTGGGCATTCCTAAGGAATTCCCGGCTTACATCCTGCACAAGATGGTCAAGGTCATGCGCAATGGCCAGGAAGTAAAAATCTCCAAACGTGCTGGCAGCTATGTCACCTTGCGCGACCTGATCGAATGGGTTGGCCAGGACGCCGTACGCTTTTTCCTGATCCAGCGCCGAGCGGACTCCGAGTTCGTATTCGATATCGATCTGGCCCTGTCCAAGAGCGAAGAGAACCCTGTCTACTACATCCAGTACGCTCACGCCCGCATCAACTCCGTGTTGAACCAGTCGGCCGAACTGCTGGATCAAGTCCCCCAGGCAGACATCACGCCCTTGACCGCGCCCACCGAAATCGCTTTGCTGCAGCGCCTGTCGGAATACCCCAATGTGCTGGCCCAGTCCGCTCGCGAACTGGCCCCTCACCACATTGCATTCTGGCTGCGTGACTGCGCCGCGGACTTTCACTCCTGGTACAACGCCGAGCGCGTGTCGGTAGACGACACCGCCTTGCGTCTGGCCCGCCTGCGTCTGGCACAAGCCTGCGCTCAGGTCATTCGCAATGGGCTCAGCCTGCTGGGTGTGTCCGCACCCGACCGTATGTAAACCCATAGGCAGATATGGCAAGAGCACGTAAAAAATCCAGCGGTTCTGGCGGTACCTATACCGGCATTCTGATTGGCCTGATTCTGGGTTTGGGGGCCGCGGTAGCGGTCGCCTTGTTTGTCACTAAAGTGCCTATGCCTTTTGTGGACAAGGCCAGTCGGGACGCCCCGACGGTGGCCTTGCCTGAAGGGCGGGAATTGCTGGACCCAAACCGGGATTTGTACAGCACCTCGCCCGGACAGACGCCAACGCCGTCCATCGACGCCATCCCTGGCTTGACCTTGCCGCCAGCCAGTCTGCCCAGCATTCCCAAGCCCGCCGCGCCGGACGCGCTGGGTGATTTGATTGCTACTTTGCCATCCATGGGTGCGGACCCTGCTGCTCAGGGCGCGGTGCGTAACACCGTGCCAACGGCACCCGCAGCACCAGCACCCGCCACGACACCGGCACCTGCCACCCCAGTAACTCCAGCGGCCAAACCTGCAACGCCGACACCACCCGCTGCTCCCGCCGCGAACAAAGGTGCTGCCAACTCCACGCCTTACTATCTGCAAGCTGGCGCATTCCGCAGCAACGGCGATGCGGAGGCCATGAAGGCACGTTTGCTGATGTTAGGCTTTGACGCTTCAGTACAAAGCGCCCAGGTCAACGGTGGCACCATCAACCGAGTACGTCTGGGCCCCTTCAAAGGCATAGACGAAATGAACCGGGCTCGCAGCCGTCTGGCGGAAGAAAAAATTGATACCTCGGTCGTTCGGCCCTAAGCAATTTGCTTGGGCACGACGCTTGCGGTGAACTTTTCCGCTATTGAACAGGTCATAGACCTCATCTTCCCCCTTAAGGAAATTGATTCATGAAGCTGAACGCATTGTTTGTACGATCCCTGCTTGGTGCCAGCCTGCTGGCTGGTGCTACTCTGTTGCCCGCCACTAGCGCGCTGGCCCAGCAAAGTAATCAGGGCTTCGTCACCCTGTCTCCAGCTCAACCCTCGGACAGCGCCGGTAAAACGGAAGTTCTGGAATTTTTTGCCTACAGCTGCCCGCATTGCGCCATTCTCGAACCCAAGGTTGAAGCCTGGTCCAAGACACTGCCCGCCAATGTCGTGCTGCGCCGTGTACCCGTGGCCTTCAACGCTGGCATGAGCGACCTGCAAAAGCTGTACTACACCCTGGAAGCCATGGACCGTCTGGACCTGCATCCCAAGGTGTTTGAAGCGATTCACCAAAAGCGCGAACGCATTTTTGATGCCAAGACCATCACTGCCTGGGCAGCCAAGCAAGGCGTAGACCAAGCGCGCTTTGAGCAAACCTTCAACTCCTTTGGTGTGCAAACCAAAGCTAATAAAGCTAACGAACTCTCCAGCACCTACCAGATCCAGGGAACACCTAGCCTGGCAGTGGGTGGCAAGTTTGTGACTTCGCCTGCACTGGCCAACGGTTACGACGAAAGCATCGCCAAGGCGCAAGAACTGGTGAAGATGGTCACCAATCGCTAATTAGCACCTGGCATAAGCAATACCGCCAAAGGCCTTTAAAACTGGATTCGCTCCGGTTTTAAAGGCCCTTGGTATTTATGGGCTGTGTGTTGGCAGTTGCCATTCAATATGGGTAGACATCCACCCAAACCATAGCGGCCTAAGCTTTCAATGTGGCCCCGGCCCGCCCAGTCCAGAATGGGCGTATTAGCTACGTTGCAGATGAAAGATTTTAAACCTGCGCCGCCTTCTCAAAAGCCTGGGTCAGGTCAGCACACAAGTCCTTAGTGGACTCCAAACCGATATGCAGACGCACCAGGCTGTCCTGGCTTTCTTGCCAATAGCTGTGGCCGCTTAAAAATGCGGTATCCACCAACTGCACCAGGCTTTCAAAACCACCCCAGGAAAAGCCGATGCCAAAAAGCGTCAGGGCATCTACAAACACACGAGCCTGGGCATTGTTCATGCGTAGCTGCACCGACAACATGCCATTGGAGCCGGTGCAGTCGCGTTGCCACAAAGCATGGCCAGGATCTTGCGGCCAAGCAGGGTGATAAATACGGGTAACTTCAGGGCGGCTATCCAGAAACTGGCAGACCTTCAAGGCATTGGCTGCACTTTCACGCATACGGATAGGCAAGGTACGCGCACCGCGCAAGGCCAGCCAGGCATCATCAGCACTGATCGAAAAGCCCAGTGCGTAATGGTTGTCGTGCAAGCGCTTGCTGATGGCCGGGTCTGCCGACATCACGGCCCCCAACATCAAATCGGAATGGCCCGCCACGTACTTGGTGCCCGCCACAATGGACACATCAAAACCCAGCTCCAACGGGCGATAGATATAGCCCGAGCCCCAGGTATTGTCAGTGACCAGCAGCAGATCATGCTTGCGGCCAAACTCGGCCAAGGCGGGCATGTCCAGCATCTGCATCAGCAAAGAACCGGGCGATTCCACATACACCATGCGGGTGTTGTCTTGCAGATGACGCTCCATTTCCTCGGGGGTCGGCGCGCAAAACGTGACCTGTATGCCCATGCGACGCAGCACGGTTTTTTCCAGATAGCGCACAGGGCCATAGGCGCTGTCGGCAATCAGGACGTGATCGCCGGAATCCAGCAAGGCCAGCAAACCTAAAGTAATCGCAGCCATACCAGACGGTGCCAACAAAGCCTGGGTAGCAGACTCCAACTGACAGAACACCTGCTCCAGCGCCGCATGGGTGTCCATACCTGATCGCCCATAGGTCACCGACCGTTTTTCTGGATCGGCCTTATCCGCCTGAGCCCGGTCCAAGGCATCCAGGTTGCGAAAGCGCACCGTGCTGGTGCGCATGATGGGCACGGCCACCGGTGCCGCATCCGTATGCGGATCGAATGGTGCCAGACCAGTGTGTTGCAGGGCGGTATCCAGGGCGAGATCAGAGCTCATAGTGTCGGCAGGCGGTAGCAAGAAAAGCTCTACGCTACCACAGGCCATGATGCTCAGTCGCCTAAGCCCTTTTCGCTATATTGCGCCCCCTTATTAAGAGAGCAGCACAAGCAGTTCAGCGCTTAAATCCGCTGGAAGCGGTACACCCCGTCCTCGCCCATTTCACGGCGCAGACGATCATCAAAGAACAAGGCGTGCAGGTGAGCAATGGCCTCGCCCATGGCAAAGGTCATCTGATGGGAGTCCAGTTTGCGGTGGAACAGCACAGGCAGAATATCCGCAGCGGTACAAGGTGTCGCACAGGCTTCCAGCACTTCTTCCAGGCGCTCGGCATGGTGCTCCTGCTGCTGACGGATACGTTCATGCATGCCACGGAAAGGCTTGCCATGCGAAGGCAATACCAGGGTGTCCGGAGCCAAATCCTGATAGGACTGCAGGGAATTCAAGTACAAAGGCAGCGGATTGGCAAAAGGCTCGGTATCGAACACGCTGATATTGGTGGAGATACGTGGCAAGAGCATGTCGCCGGAGATCAGCACCTTCAGATCTTCGCTGTACAGAGACATATGCTCGGGGGCATGGCCGTATCCAACAATCAACCGCCAGGGACGACCGGCAATCACCACGCGCTGGCCATCCAGCAAGCGCACAAAACGATCCGGGACGGACGGCACCATGGACGGGAAATAGTCACCACGGCTACGAATCTGCTCACGGGCCTTTTCATCTTGCAGGCCGTGACGCACAAAGTGGGCTTCAGCCGCGACACCGTTAGGGCCACCAGCCTCTGCACCGGTCTGACGTCCGCCTGTACCGGACCACAGTTTGGCCGTGGCGTAATCCGTCATGCTGATCCACAGCGGCGCATTCCAGCGCTGGCACAACCAGTCTGCCAGCCCAATGTGATCGGGATGCATATGGGTCACGATCACCCGCAGTACCGGCAAACCTTCCAGCTCATTTTGGAAAACTTGCTCCCACAGCTCACGCACTTCCGGGCGAGACACGCCACAGTCCACAATTGTCCAGCCATCGCGCCCGTCGATTTGGTCGCGCAATAGCCACAAATTGATGTGATCCAGTGCAAAAGGCAAAGGCATGCGCAACCAGCGCACGCCCGGCGCCACCTCCAGACTGCCGCCGGCAGGGGGCAGGGTATCTGCCCAGGGATAATTCAATTTTTGTTCGTTAGGATTCATGCTCGCTCCAAAGAATGGCTCTTGTAGGGCGTAAGGGCAGACCATACTAAAAGGCCCTAGTTCGCACCCCGGCTCTATGGCATGATAGTTTACGTTTACGTAAATCACACTAAAAATGACAACGACAACCTGGACAATATCCGACCTGGCGCACGAGTTTGGCATCACGCCCCGTACCCTGCGCTTCTATGAGGACCAAGGGATTCTCAGTCCGCTGCGCCAAGGCACGCAGCGCATTTACCAGCCCCGCGATCGTGCCCGTCTGAAGCTGGCCCTGCGCGGCAAACGATTGGGGCTGCAGTTATCGGAGATCCTGCGGCTGATCAATATGTATGAATCCCCGATGGACACGGCCTCCCAGCTCAAGCACTATCAAGCGGTGCTGAACGAGCACCGCCTACGCCTGGAGCGCCAACGGCAGGACCTGGACCAGACTTTGCAGGAAATCCAGGACCAGTTGGACATCTGTCACAACATGAGCGAACAACTAAAGACCGAAGCCCGATAAGGGAAAACCCATATATATGACGTTTACGTAAACGTAATATAAATACAATTCCCCAACCCATTTATATCCACGGAGTGCCTCATGAGCCTGCCCGGCCTGAATTTCGATCTTGGCTCCGACCTGGACATGCTGCGCGACGCTGTCGCCGACTTCTCCCAGGCCGAAATTGCCCCCTTAGCGGCTCAACTGGATCATGACGACCAGTTCCCCATGCACTTGTGGAAGAAGTTCGGTGAAATGGGTTTGCTCGGCATGACGGTGAGCGAAGAATATGGTGGCGCGAATTTGGGCTACCTGGCCCACATGATCGCCATGGAAGAAATCTCGCGTGCCAGCGCCTCGGTGGCTCTGTCCTACGGTGCTCATTCCAATCTGTGTGTGAACCAGATCAACCGCAACGGCACAGAAGCACAAAAACAAAAATACCTGCCCAAGCTGATCAGCGGCGAGCACATTGGTGCTTTGGCCATGAGCGAACCGGGTGCCGGTTCGGATGTCGTCAGCATGAAGCTGCGCGCTGAAAAAAAGGGCGATCGCTATGTGCTGAACGGCTCCAAAATGTGGATTACCAACGGCCCGGACGCTGACACCCTGGTGGTGTATGCCAAGACCGACCCGCAAGCCGGTGCGCGCGGCATCACCGCTTTCCTGATCGAAAAAGGCTTTGCCGGTTTTTCCGTAGCCCAAAAGCTGGACAAGCTGGGTATGCGCGGCAGCCATACGGGCGAGCTGGTTTTCCAGGACTGCGAAGTCCCCGAAGAAAACGTGCTGGGGCAGCTCAATGGTGGCGTCAAAGTGCTGATGTCCGGTCTGGACTACGAACGTGCCGTACTGGCCGGTGGTCCGCTGGGGATCATGCAGGCCGTCATGGACGTGGTCATTCCCTATATTCATGACCGCAAGCAGTTCGGTCAGGCCATTGGCGAATTCCAGCTGATCCAAGGCAAGATGGCCGATATGTACACCACTCTGCAAGCCAGCCGTGCGCTGTGCTATGCCGTGGGCAAGAATCTGGATCGTTTGGGTACCGATCACGTGCGCTCCGTGCGTAAAGACTGTGCAGCCGCCATTTTGTACAGCGCAGAAAAAGCGACCTGGATGGCCGGTGAAGGCATCCAAATTCTGGGCGGTAACGGCTACATCAACGAATTCCCTACAGGCCGCCTGTGGCGTGACGCCAAGCTGTACGAGATCGGCGCGGGTACCAGCGAAATCCGCCGCATGTTGATCGGCCGCGAACTGTTCGCCGAAACCGCCTAAAAAGGCAAAGGCATGTCTAACCCTGATTTTGGCGAAACCACGGTCATCACCCCGGTCCAAAAACCGGGTTTGACCGCTATCCAAGTGGCCCAGGCCATGTTGGACGGTTTTAACCGCCACTATGCGCTGTTTCGCTATAGCGCCCAGCGCGCCAAGTCTTTGTACGAATCTGGCGACTGGCAGGGTATCCAGCAACTGTCGCGCGAACGTATTGAGTACTACGCCACGCGGGTACGCGAATGCGCGTCCATGCTGAGCCAGACACTCCGACTGCATCAACCTGACCCGGCTGGCCCTGCACACCTGGACACGGCACAGCAACAGTTGTGGTTGCAAGCCAAAGGCGAGTTTGTGCGCCTGCTGTCCGGGCACCGTCAGCCTGAATGCGCCGAGACCTTCTTTAATTCGGTGTCCTGCCGCGTTTTGCACCGCCATTACTTTCGCAACGAATTCATTTTCGTGCGCCCGGCCGTTGCTACCGACTATCTGGACGGCGCCTTACCTTCGTACCGGGTGTATTACCCCACCGAAGAAGGGCTGGAAGCCAGCCTGACCCATATGCTGGCCGACTTTGGTCTGGCCGCCCCCTTTGCTGACTTGCCCCGCGATGTGCGCACCCTGGCACGTATGGCCTTGCGCCAGTTGTGCCGTCGTTTGCCGCGTGGCTACGGCTCGCGCATCGGCTCCGACTGCCAGATTCAGGTGCTCAATTCCCTGTTCTTTCGCAACAAGGGTGCCTACGTGGTGGGTCGACTGATTAATCAGGGCGAAGTGCTGCCGTTTTCTATCGCCATCTTGCACCGTCCATCGGGGCATTTGTACATAGACGCGCTGCTGCACACCACAGACGACCTGTCTACGCTGTTCAGCTTTACCCGCGCCTATTTCCTGGTCGATATGGAAGCGCCATCGGCCTACGTAGACTTCTTATCCAGTTTGCTGCCCCGCAAGCCCAAGGCAGAACTTTATACCGCGATTGGCTTGCAGAAACAGGGCAAGACCTTGTTTTACCGCGACTTTCTCCATCATCTTTCGCACTCGCACGACCACTTTGATCTGGCTCCCGGTATTGCAGGGATGGTGATGACGGTCTTTACCTTGCCGTCCTACCCCTATGTGTTCAAGCTGATCCGCGACCGAATTCAAAAGCAGGGCATGGATCACGCCACTGTGCGCAGCAAATACCAGTTGGTCAAAAAGCACGACCGTGTCGGACGCATGGCCGATACCTGGGACTATGCACAAGTAGCCTTGCCCAAAGCGCGCTTTTCCCAAGCGCTGCTGGAAGAGCTGCGTCGTGAAGTGCCCAGCCTGCTGGAAGAGTCCGAGGACACGATTTTGCTGCGCCATGTGTATATCGAACGACGCATGACGCCGCTGAACCTGTACCTGAACAAAGCCAGCGACCCCGCTTTGAATGCAGCGGTGGAGCAATACGGCAAGGCTATCCGAGAACTGGCTGCCGCCGATATTTTCCCTGGCGACATGCTGTTCAAAAACTTTGGGGTAACCCGTCTGGGCCGCGTCGTGTTCTATGACTATGACGAAATCCAGCACATGCGCGAGATGAACTTTCGAGTCATTCCGCCCGCCCCCAATGAAGAGGCCGAAATGGCCAGCGAACCCTGGTATCCCATTGGCCCAAATGATGTATTCCCCGAAGAGTTCGGCTACTTTTTACTGACTGACCCGCGCATCCGCAAAGCCTTCATGGCCCACCACGCCGAACTGCTGGAGGCGCAATGGTGGACACAGTGCCGCTTGCGGGTAACGCAAGGTCGAATCGAAAATATTTTCCCGTATAACAAAGATCGGCAGCTGCATGAATTTGCCAAGCGCACGCCGATCCCCTATTCGCAATCAGGAGTCTTTCATGACTAATTCCGTTGTCATCGTCTCTATCGCCCGCACCCCTATGGGCGGCATGATGGGCAGCTTGTCCGACCTGGCCGCTCACGAATTGGGCGCCGTCGCCATCAAAGCTGCTCTGGAGCGCTCGGGCATTCAGGCCGACAAGATCGACGAAGTGATCATGGGTAATGTGCTGCAAGCCGGTCAGGGCCAGGCCCCCGCCCGCCAGGCAGCGCTGGGAGCCGGTCTGCCCCAGGGCGTAGCGTGCACCACCATTCACAAAGTATGTGGTTCGGGTCTGAAAGCGGCCATGTTTGCCCATGATCTGATCAAGGCTGGCAGCGCGGACGTCGTCGTTGCCGGTGGTCAGGAAAGCATGAGCAATGCGCCTTACCTGCTGCTCAAGGGGCGCGAAGGCTACCGTTATGGCCACTCCACTGTGTATGACCACATGGCGATGGACGGCCTGGAAGATGCTTACCAGCGTGGCACTGCCATGGGTGTGTTTGCCGAAGATTGCGCCAGCAAGTACGAATTCAGCCGCGAAGAGCAAGACGCCTACGCCCTGGAGTCCCTGCGCCGCGCCCGCAAAGCCAGCGACGATGGCAGCTTTGACTGGGAAATTGCCCCTGTGACCATTGCCGGTCGCAAAGGGGATGTCGTCATCTCCAAAGATGAAGCCCCCACCAAAGCCATGCCTGAAAAAATCCCGACACTGCGTCCTGCCTTCAAGAAAGACGGCACGATTACTGCTGCCAACGCCTCGTCCATTTCGGACGGTGCCGCCGCCATGGTAATTACCACTGAAGACAAGGCCAAAGAACTGGGCGCTACCCCGCTGGCCCGCATCGTGGCTCATACCCAGCATTCCCAGGAACCTGCCTGGTTTACGACTGCGCCTGTTGCCGCCATTCAGAAGCTGCTGGATAAAACCGGCTGGACCGTGGCCGATGTGGACCTGTTCGAGATTAACGAAGCCTTTGCCGTGGTCACCATGGCAGCCATGAAAGATCTGAACATCCCGCACGACAAGGTCAACGTCCACGGTGGCGCAACGGCCCTGGGTCACCCCATCGGTGCATCCGGTGCTCGCCTGTTGGCCACACTGATCGGCGCACTGCGCAAAACCGGCGGCAAGCGCGGCATTGCCTCGCTGTGCATTGGCGGCGGCGAAGCTGTTGCCCTGGCCGTCGAGCTGGTCTAAAGCAAGCTCATCAGCCGGGCAGCGTCCCGGCTGATTTCATGGGCTTTTCTCTGTTCTCTTTCCAGGCACGCCATGTCAGTTATTGAATCCCGCATCAATCCGCGTTCCCAAGACTTTCAGGACAACGCCTCGATCATGCAGGCCCTGATCCTTGATCTGCGCCAAAAGCTACAGACAACCGCATTGGGCGGCTCCGAATCTTCTCGGCAACGCCATATCGGGCGTGGCAAGCTATTGCCCCGCGAGCGCGTCGAGCGCCTGCTGGACCCCGGCACTCCTTTTCTGGAGCTGTCTCCGCTGGCGGCCCAGGACGTCTACAACAATGAGTCTCCGGGTGCAGGCATCATCACCGGCATTGGCCGTATTGCTGGCATTGAATGCGTGGTGGTCTGCAACGACGCTACGGTAAAAGGCGGCACCTACTACCCCCTGACCGTCAAAAAGCATTTGCGCGCTCAGGAAATTGCCCAACAGAACAATCTGCCTTGCGTATACCTGGTGGACTCGGGCGGAGCCAACCTGCCCAACCAGGAAGATGTCTTCCCGGATCGGGATCACTTTGGCCGCATCTTCTACAACCAGGCCAATATGTCGGCTCAGGGCATTGCGCAGATCGCCGTGGTCATGGGTTCGTGTACGGCGGGCGGCGCTTACGTTCCCGCCATGAGCGATGAGTCCATCATCGTGCGCGATCAAGGCACCATCTTTTTGGGTGGCCCACCGCTGGTCAAAGCGGCAACAGGTGAAGAAGTCAGCGCCGAGGACTTGGGCGGTGGCGATGTACACACGCGTCTGTCCGGCGTAGCGGACCATCTGGCCGAAAACGATCTGCATGCACTGGAACTGGCACGCCGCTGCGTAGGCCGCCTGAACCGTGAAAAGAAACTGCCCTGGCCGCTGAAGGAAGTGCGCGAGCCGCGCTACGATCCGCAAGAGCTGAACGGCATTATTCCTGCCGATACCCGCAAGCCCTACGATGTGCGCGAAGTGATCGCGCGCATTGTGGACGACTCGGACTTTGACGAATTTAAAGCTCGTTTTGGCACTACGCTGGTCACAGGTTTTGCCCATATTCACGGCATGCCCGTGGGCATCATCGCCAACAACGGCATTCTGTTCTCTGAAGCCGCCCAGAAAGGCGCTCACTTTATTGAACTGTGCTGCCAGCGCAAGACACCGCTGGTGTTTCTGCAAAACATCACCGGCTTCATGGTGGGCCGCAAGTACGAGAACGAAGGGATTGCCCGCCACGGTGCCAAGCTGGTCACCGCTGTCTCGACCGCAGCCGTCCCCAAGTTCACCGTGATTTTGGGTGGTTCCTTTGGTGCCGGAAACTATGGCATGTGCGGCCGCGCATTCAGCCCGCGCCTGCTGTTTCTCTGGCCCAATGCCCGCATTTCCGTGATGGGTGGCGAACAAGCTGCCAGCGTACTGGCAACCGTGCGCCGTGATGGCCTGGAAGCCCGTGGTCAGACGTGGAGCGCCGAGGATGAAGAGGCCTTCAAAACCCCCATTCGTGACCAATACGAACACGAAGGCCACCCCTACTACGCCACGGCGCGTTTGTGGGATGACGGCATTATCCAGCCTTCGGACACCCGGCGCGTTTTGGCCCTGGGCCTGTCCGCCGCCTTGAACGCCCCTATTGAAGACACCCGCTTTGGCGTGTTCCGCATGTAAGACAAGGAGACCCTGTGTTTCAGACCCTGCTGATAGCCAATCGCGGTGAAATTGCCTGCCGCGTGGCCGCAACTGCCCGCAGCCTGGGGCTGCGTACCGTTGCTGTTTACTCCGACGCGGACGCCGACGCCCAACACGTACGCGCTTGTGATCAAGCCGTACGCATCGGTGGCCCCGAGCCGCGCGACAGTTACTTGAAGATAGACGCCATTTTGGAGGCTGCCCGCGCAACCGGCGCGAACGCCATCCACCCTGGCTACGGTTTTCTTTCAGAAAATGAGCACTTTGCTCGTGCCTGCGAAGAGGCTGGCATTATTTTTGTTGGCCCACCTGCCGACGCCATTGCCGCCATGGGCAGTAAATCGGCCGCCAAAACCCTGATGGAAAAGGCCGGCGTGCCTTTAGTCCCCGGTTACCACGGCGACAATCAGGACCCGGACTTCCTGCACCAGCAAGCAGACCAGATCGGTTACCCCGTTCTGATCAAAGCCAGTGCAGGTGGTGGCGGCAAGGGCATGCGCATTGTGGAAGAGTCCGCAGCCTTCCTGGAGGCCTTGCGCTCCTGCCAGCGCGAAGCGGCCAGCAGCTTTAGCGATGACCGTGTGCTGATCGAGCGCTATATCACCAAGCCACGCCATATCGAAATTCAAGTCTTTGGTGACCAGCACGGCGGATACGTCTACCTGTTCGAGCGTGATTGCTCGGTACAGCGCCGCCACCAAAAAGTGATTGAAGAAGCTCCTGCACCCGGCATGACGCCCGAGCGTCGTCAGGCCATGGGCGAAGCGGCCATTGCCGCTGCCCGTGCCGTCAATTACGTAGGTGCAGGCACCGTGGAGTTCATTGCAGAACAAGACGGGCGCTTTTACTTCATGGAAATGAATACCCGCCTGCAAGTGGAGCATCCGGTAACGGAACTGATTACCGGCCACGACTTGGTGGAATGGCAGCTGCGCGTTGCCGATGGCCAGCCTTTGCCCGCCAAACAAGACGAATTGCGTATCAATGGCCATGCCATTGAGGTGCGCATCTACGCCGAAAACCCTGATAAGGACTTCCTGCCCTCCATCGGCACCTTGCGCAGCTTGCAGTACCCCGCGCATGCGTCCTTCACCTACGGCGAGGTCCGTATCGACAGCGGTGTGCGTCAGGGCAGTGTCATCAGCCCGTTTTACGACCCCATGATTGCCAAGGTCATCACCCACGGTGCGGACCGCGAGCAGGCCCGTCGTCGTTTGATACGCACGCTGGCCGACACCCAGGTGGCGGGCGTGCATACCAACAAGACTTTTCTGCAACGTCTGTTGAGCGATGAAGCCTTTGCTCAAGCCGACCTGGATACAGGCTTGATTCCACGCCGTCACGACGCGCTATTCCCCAGCAATCAAGACGTGCCGGGCTCTGTGCTGGCTTTTGCGGCCTGCGCTGTACTGAGCCATCAAGGAATGGCGCAGCAAACAGTGAACAACCCCGATCCTTGGGCCATGCATGACGGCTGGCGTCTTAGCGGGGACTACGATCAGACACTGTCGTTGCAAGTGGGCGAGCAAGCGCACAAGGTGCTGTTGCAACGTCGTAATCAGCAGTGGCAGATCTCGCTGGGTCAAACTCAGCATGAGTTGCGCTGGCAAGCCGAAGCTACCGCCGAGCTGGACAAGACCCTGACCCTGCGTCTGTGGCTGGATCAGCAGGAATATCGCGCTCAAGTGCTGCAAGATGGCGACCAACTGCAAGTGGCTCAGGCCGGTTCGGACTGGACGGTAGCCGTGATCGATACCCTGGCTACAGCGGGCCGAAACAGCCAGGAAGCCAACAGCGGCCGTTTGACTGCGCCTATGCCGGGCAAGATTATTGCCCTGAACGTAGGGGCGGGAGACAGTGTCAAGCAAGGCGATGTCTTGCTGGTGATGGAGGCGATGAAAATGGAGCATTCTATTCAGGCTCCGGCTGATGGCACTGTCGCTGAACTGTTCTTTGCAGTGGGCGATCAAGTCCCCGAAGGCGCCGAACTGGTCACAATGGAAAGCTGAAATCCATCTGTTTCGCCCTGGCATTGCAGCGATTGCCCGGGCGGAAAAATAGGCGTAAAGTCGCATTAACAAGAGCCCCCATCCAGGGGCTCTTGCCGTTAAGAACGACTCATGACCGTCCAGCCTCCTACCCCATACTGTGGTCGATTTGCGCCTAGTCCCAGTGGTCCCTTGCACGAGGGCTCGCTGGTCGCGGCTATGGCCAGCTTTCTGGATGCACGCGCCCAGCGTGGTCGTTGGTTACTACGTATTGAAGACATAGACACCCCACGGGTGCTTGCGGGCGCTGACCAGATCATCATGCAGCAGTTGCTCGGACTGGGGATGCGTTGGGATGGGGACGTCGTTTGGCAAAGCCAGCGCCTGGCACGCTACCAGGAAGTCTTCAACACGCTGCGCGACCAACAGCAGGTTTATGGCTGCATCTGCACCCGTCAGGAAATTGTGGCCGCTTCTGTGCCTGTCGCTCCCGATTCACATGAGCACCCTTACGCCGGTACCTGCCGCCACGGCATCCCAGCGGACCGCTCGATACGTGCCTGGCGTCTGCGAGTGCCTGAAGGCATAGAGCGCTTTACCGACCGCTGGGCAGGCCCCCAGCAGCAAGATGTGGCCAAAGAGGTGGGCGACTACATTCTCAAGCGAGCCGACAAGCTCTGGGCCTACCAGTTTGTGGTCGTCGTGGACGATGCGGACAGCCAGATTAGCGACGTCGTCCGGGGCGCAGACCTGCTCACATCCACCGCACGCCAGCGCGTTCTGCAGCAAACACTGGGGCTGCCCATGCCGCGCACGCTGCATGTTCCTCTGGCCTGCGATCCCCAGGGGCGCAAGCTTTCCAAGCAGAATCACGCTCCGGCTTTTGATCTGGACCACCCCTTGGACACCTTGAACCGAGTTTGGGCCTTTCTAGGGTTTGCACCCTTGGCCGTCACGGGGATTGAGGATTTTTGGAGTCAGGCCATCAGTGCTTGGGCGCAGCGTTTCCCGCTGCCAGCGGCATAGAGCCTGGGTTTCAAATAAACGACACTTTCTGCCCGAACAATCGATTTATGTTTCAATCATAAAGACGCTGCAGTACAAGGGGCGTCCACCAGAGTAGACGCAGGCAGAAAACGGCCTGAAAGCGCTACCCGGCATCCATCCTTTTCCCCGACCCTCCATTTGCCCCCTACCGCAAATCAGCGTAAAGTCTGGTCACTGGTTACCGAAATCACGCAGTTTTTTTAATCACTTAGGACGGCAACCTTATACTCATGTTTGATATCCTGGTTTATCTATTCGAGACGTATTACAACCCCCAGTCCTGTCCCAAGGCGGAGGTTCTGGCCCATAAGCTGGCGGCTATTGGCTTTGAAGACGAGGACATCAACGACGCACTGGGCTGGTTGCATGCACTGGGCGAGACCTCGCAACAGTGTCAGCCTATGGAACAACTGAGTCCCATCAGTCAGCGCATTTTTTCTGAGCACGAACAACATGTGCTGGGCGCCGATGCCATGGGCTTTATTACCTTTTTACAAACTTCAGGGGCGTTGACTGCACATCTGCGCGAAATCCTGATCGAAAGCGCTATGACGGTCGACGAAAGTCCTGTCTCGTTGGACAAAATGAAAATTGTCGCTCTGATGGTCTTGTGGAGCCACGAAGCTGAAATCGATCACCTGATCTTTGAAGAACTGCTCAGCGACGACTCCACCCGTCAGTCCCACTAAGCACGCATTTTCAGGAAACTCTTTTTGCTCACGAAGCGGCCCTCTTTCAAGATGAGCCATTCACGAACCTAAAGATAAGGCCCGAACCCGACAACACATCGGATTCGGGCCTTTTACATTGTTCTGTCTTGTCTGACGTCCGCTTGGCTCCTATACAAGCCAAGCGGATACAGTCTTACTTTATTTCCTTCCTGTCCTGATCCATCATGCCACGCAGCAGGCTTTGGCCATCCTCTGTCACGGCAAACTCGCCATAGCGGGCCGCTTCAAAGCGCTCTGCCGAGCCTTCAGCAAAGAACCAGGCATTGGTACCGGGCGACCAGTTATTGCGATGGCGGCGCATCCGTATGCGCAAGACATCGGCAGCCTCCGCAATAGGGCCTTCCTCGACCCAGAGGCGTTCCTGACCATCTTGCTTTATATAGATGCCTTTAAATTGCGCCACGTTGTTCTCATCCAGTTGCACCCCGACCACCACCCAAGTCTGGGACTGAATTTGAGCCACCAGGTCTACGGGCAAACGCCGGGCTACATAAGCCATTTGCTGCGACAGGGCAAAGTCCAGGGCCATGTAATCACCCTGCATCAAGGAACGGGGGTCCACAGGGGCCAGTTCCAACAACACAGTCTGCCCGTCCGACAAAATCCGCTCTTTTTGTGCAATCACTGTATTCGCAACGCCCAGCACCAAGACCGTGCCCAGCAGCACGCTGGCCACAATGCCTTTAGGAGCTGCCGGCACAGTCGATTCCGCTTCGACTGTCTTGCGTCCCATTTGCCCCACGTAGGCCAGGACCAAGCAGCCTGCACCCGTTGCCAATAGAAGCTCGGCCTTGTCCAACAAACTGATATTCAGGATGTAATACAGACGCCACAAGCAGAACAGGCCCATGGCCACCGCCACCGCCAGCAAACTGCGGTAGCGCCAGGCATAAGAGGCCAGGATCCAGCTCAAGGCTAAAGCGACGGGGGGATAGGGCGTCCAAACTGCGCACAAAGCGGCCAAAGCCAATAAGGCAATCGCATAAACCAGTGGCTGCTCACGCCAGCCGCGCCAGTAAAAGGCCAGAATCGCCACCGGGGCCATCGCCATCAACAGACCGGACACGGTCAAATAAGAGCGTGTTTCGTCCCAGAAGGGCATGGAGAAAAACAAGACACCTGCCGAGACAATATGAATCTGGGCCACTAACAACAAGGACCAGAACAAAGGCGACCAGAAGGTGGACTTCTTATCCACGCGCAGGTAGAAATGCCCCACCAGCAGCGCTGCAAAGAACATGAAGGCCGCCGGCATTTCCAGCACCCAGTACGGCATCATGGTCCAGCGATCAAACAAGCGCTCGATCACCAGAAATTCGACCGCGGCCAAAGCCCAAATCACCAGCAACATGCGCAGGACAAACTGCCCCTTGGCCTGTCTATACAACAAGGCGCTGATCACGACGGCCAGGATCGCGCTGACCTCATGTGGCCAGGGGTAGCGCATGTCTACAATCGGCGCGCTTAGCAAGAGCAATGCGCAGGCAACCCAGCCACCCACCAGATCCCGACTGGACACGGTCTTTGCCTTGGCAGAGAGCACTGGAGACACCAGGGCCATAACTGCACCCAAGACCCCGAGCGCTTCCATGCTCAAATCCAGCGAGACCGCCAGATAAAGCAGAATAATCAGCGGAAGCAGCAAAAACAGGAACAACTTGATCAGGCGCAGATACCAAGGATAGTGATCGTCGCTGCCCTGGATCTCGGCCGCGTCGGCTACAGCACTGACTTGCGCAGCAGTTTGAACGCTAGCTGGGGCGCTGAGCAAAACTTCTGCCTTAGCCTTGGCGTTATCGTCCTCACTGAATATGGCCTTGTCTGTAGTGGTCGCCGCCACATCTGTCGTCTCTAGTGCCGCTTGGCCTTGGGTGCGACGCCAGTTAAGGACTTGCTGCTGCAAGAAGCGCAGCAGGCCCAAGCCCAGGCCGACCACAACCACCACTATTAATAAGAACGCATCGCCCGCCTGTTCGATAATCAGAATGCTCAAACAGCTGTAGGCCCCAAATGAGGCCAGCGACATAATCAGCAGATCAGGCCGGCGCACGTGGTAAATCCCGTACATAGCCAGAAACAGGATCAGGCTCAGCGTAAACTCGCCGTCCATGGCCCGCATGCTGATAAAAAAGAACACGGCAATCGCGGCCACACGCGGCAAAATGCGCCACGGGTCCACGCGGGCACGCCAGATCGTTTCAGCGGCCAGCAGCAAAATCGCATTCGCAACCAACGCCACCGTGGTCTGCGCCAGAAAATTCCGGTCGAACCAATCCAGCCGCGTGGCGTCTATCCATAAGTAGAGGGCCGTATTGATCAGCACCATCCACAGCACAGACAGAAAGACACTGCGCACCGTGAACACCCAAGGTATGATCAGCACAGTCCACAATGCGAAAAGCTGCCAGGGGTCGGCACCGGTCTGATAAGTCTGTCCTATCAGCGCCAGCAAACCGCCGGTCGCCACGGCAGCCAGACCGGTCAAGGCAGCGGGAACGCCCAGGTCATGCCCCCAGCCCCCAGTTCGGCGACGAAACAGCACGGCCAGGCCCGCTGAGATCAACACCGCAGCTTGGGCCAGGGCAAATTTAGTCACATGTCCCCAATTTGCCCAATTGGCTGCAACCCAGGTCACCAAACCACTGGCGAGCAGTAAAACGGCTAGGCCCCAGGCGAGTTTTGTGAGAAACACTCGCCAGTCTGTGGGCCATACGTTAGTCTTGTCAGTTCTCATAACTTGCATAGAGGGATAAGCACCTCGTATCATTTCGCGCATTGCAGCGCAATTGCTGTCACTGGAATCATATGGATAAAACACTAATCATTGCCGAGAAACCTTCAGTCGCCGTAGATATCTCGCGGGCATTGGGCGGTTTCACTCGAGAAGGTGATTATTTTGAAAGCGATCGCTATGTGCTGGCTTCCAGCATTGGCCATCTGCTGGGTCTGGTGGCCCCTAATGATCCGGTCCGCGGCAAATGGAGCTTCACTCATCTACCCGTTATTCCCCCTCAGTTTGAGCTCAACCCCACTGACAAGAAATCGACTGAACGCTTGAAACTGCTGGTCAAGCTGATCAAACGAAAAGATGTCACTGCTGTCATCAATGCCTGTGACGCGGGACGCGAGGGCGAGCTGATTTTTCGCTACATTATGCAGTACGCCGGGGCGAAAAAACCGGTACAACGCCTCTGGTTACGTTCGATGACACAATCGGCGATCCGTGAAGCATTTGAAAACTTGCGTGACGACGAGGACATGAAGCCGCTGGAAGCCGCAGCCCGTTCGCGCGCCGAGGCCGATTGGCTGGTGGGCATCAACGGCACGCGTGCCATGACGGCCTTCAACAGCAAGGACGGCGGCTTTTTCAAGACTCCTGTTGGTCGAGTGCAGACACCCACACTGGCTATTGTTAACGAACGCGAAAACCGCATTCGCCAGTTTGTGTCGCGCGATTACTGGGAAGTCCACGCAGACTTTATTGCCGCAGCCGGTTTGTACACAGGCCGCTGGTTCGACCCCAAATTCAGCAAAGACGAGCACGACCCCGAAAAGAAAGACTCACGTCTGTGGTCGCAGGCAGCAGCCCAAACTATTGTGGCGGCCTGCCGTGAGCAACCCGGTGTCGTTACTGAAGAATCCAAACCCAGCACGCAGATGTCTCCCGCGCTGTTTGATTTGACCTCGCTGCAACGCGAAGCCAACTCGCGCTTTGGTTTTTCTGCCAAGACAACCTTGTCCCTGGCGCAGACCCTGTACGAACGCCACAAGGCGCTGACTTACCCTCGTACTGACTCGCGCTACCTGCCTGAAGACTATGTTCCGACGGTGCAAGAAACCATGCGTGCCCTGGCCGATAGCGGTACGCCCGCCAGTGCATCGGTGCAACCGTTCGCGCAAGAAGTGGTCGAGCAAAAATGGGTGAAGCCCAACCGCCGCATTTTTGACAACAAAAAGGTATCGGATCACTTTGCCATCATCCCAACCTTGCAGGTGCCGCGTGAACTGAGCGATGCCGAACACAAGATTTACGAGCTGATCAGCCGCCGTTTCCTGGCCGTGTTCTTCCCCACCGCCGAGTTCCGCGTCACGACTCGTATTACGCAGGTGTCGGGCCACCACTTCAAGACCGAAGGTAAAGTGCTGGTCAAACCGGGCTGGCTGGCCATTTACGGCCGTGGTGCACAAGGCGAAGACGATTCCCTGGTCCCTGTGGCTGACGGCGAAAAAGTTCGCACGGAAGACGTCAACACCAAGGCTTTGGCAACCAAGCCTCCCGCACGCTTTACAGAAGCCACCTTGCTGTCGGCAATGGAAAGCGCTGGCAAGCTAGTGGATGACGAAGCCTTGCGTGAAGCCATGTCCGAACGTGGCCTGGGTACACCAGCCACGCGTGCAGCCATTATTGAAGGTCTGCTAAACGAAGCCTACCTGCGCCGCGAAGGCCGCGAGCTGGTGCCTAGCGCCAAGGCCCGTCAGTTGATGACCCTGCTGTCAGGTCTGGGCGTAAGCGAACTGACCTCGCCCGAACTGACCGGCGAGTGGGAACATCAGCTCAAGCAGATTGAGCAACGTCAGCTGGATCGCGACGTATTCATGCGTGAAATCGCGCAGATGACGCAAGTTATCGTCAAACGGGCGAAAGAATACGAGCGCGACACCGTTCCCGGTGACTATGCGACCTTGCAGACACCCTGCCCGAAATGTGGCGGTGTGGTTAAAGAAAACTACCGTCGTTATGCCTGCACGGCCTGCGACTTCTCGATTGGCAAACACCCGGGTGGCCGCACCTTTGAGCTGCCAGAAGTTGAAGAACTGTTGGCCAAGAAAGAGTTGGGCCCCTTGCCCGGCTTCATCAGCAAAATGGGTCGCCCCTTTGCCGCTCTTTTGCGCATCACGGACGAATACAAGCTGGAGTTCGACTTCGGCCAGAATGACGACGACGATGAAGAAGGCCTGGATTTCAGTGGTCAGACACCGGTAGGCCCATGCCCCAAGTGTCAGTCCTCCGTTTTCGAGCACGGTTTGCGCTATCTGTGCGAGAAGTCCGTTGGCCCCTCCAAGAGCTGCGACTTCCGTAGCGGCAAGGTGATCTTGCAGCAAGAGATCAGCCGCGAACAGATGAGCAAGCTGCTGGGTGAAGGCAAGACGGACTTGCTGGACGGCTTTGTGTCCTCGCGTACCAATCGCAAGTTCAAGGCCTTCCTGGTGCGCCAGGCAGACGGCAAAATCGGCTTTGAGTTCGAGCCACGTCCAGAGAAGCCAGGTCGCAAATCAGCCGCCAAAAAGACAGCCACGAAGGCGGCGGCGAAGAAAACCGCTGCCAAGAAAACAGCGGCTAAAAAGACAGTTGCTAAAAAAGCCGCCGTTAAAAAAACAGCCGCCAAGAAAACGACTGCTGCTACCGAGTAAGCGTTTTTAGCTGCTTATGCAAAAGAACGGCCCTCCAGATGGAGGGCCGTTTTGTTATGCAAGGCTTTACCGAATAAAGAAGTGACGCGACTTAATCCAGCCTAGTTGCCGCTTCCGGATATAACTCCGGAAACAAGAACTGCAAGCTATCGAGCGGCAAACCCCAACGCACTGGCCCTGATGCGGTATCGCTGATGACCAAACCGCTTTTTAACAGCTTTGACATCAAGGAGCGGGCTGTACGCTCGCCTAAGCCCGTCATTTGAGCAAACTCCATGCGCTTGAGCGGTCCGGCAGCGAACAAGTGATACAGAGGCAAGATTGCTTCCTTGCGCACTTCCTTGTCATGAGCGTGACGGAATGTGATGAGCGCCTCAATGCGCCGCTTCATATCATCCAGATCAAGCATGCGGGTCATAAACTTCACTTGGTCTTCACAGACATTGAGAAAGAACTCGATCCACTCGTTAAGGCCCGCGGTACTCAGATTACCCCTACCATCCAAGTCCCCACGACGAGCCGAGTCGGCATTTTTCAAGTGAACGTAATAGTCTTGTGTGGCACGAGCCAGCCCTCGACTAGGAGACCACAAGCCATCAGATAGAGGCCAAAGCGCGCAATGGGTCTGCAAACGTGCAGAGCGGCCATTACCGTCCAGGAATGGGTGTACCCAAGTGACACGGTGATGCATGCAGGCGACCAGAATAAGGCGCCGGTCCCAAGAATGGCTTTGATCGTAGACCTCGTTCATGCGCTTCATAAAACGAGGCAAGGATGCGGGTACAGGAGGAATATGCAGACCAACCTGCACCTTGTCCTGTCGAAGTTTGCCAGGAATAATGACGCGACCATCCTCCGTCACCCTGTCCTCCTGAGCAAGTTGCGAGTACAGCTTTTCATGCGCTGTGACCAGAAACTCCGAGCTCATCGGGGACACCCCTTGATCAACCAGCTCCTCCAAATCTTTTTCCGCTTGGATATGAGCAAGAGCGACTCGCTGTAACCGCGCAACGTCTGGTTTGTCTGAAAACTGCTTGTGTAGAGCATCCTCAATATGAATCGGGTGAGTACTTTGCCCCTCAATCCGGTTCGAATAGTACGAGTTCATGGAGCGCACAAGCTCACGAATCCTTTCGCGTGCGCAAGGGTGAGCAACGCCAGCCAAGCGCGTTGCATCACGAGAGATGTCAGCCGCTTTTTCAATCAAACTCTTGGGCAAACTGGACGGAACAAGAGGCTCGAACTGATGAGGTGAATCGTACATTTTTTGCCGCCTTATATGCCACTTAAATCATAAAATTAACTTATTGATATCAATGAATTTTATATCAAAATTATATGATTTAAATAAAGTATATTTGCCGCCTATTTTGCCGGTATTTATGCCGACCGAAACCGGGACTCTTCGCCAACATGAAAGTAGCCGATGAGACAGTGGGCAAGCTCATTGCTAGAGCGCTGTGACTGATAAAAACGGCAACAAAACAATTAAAGCGGCCAATAAAACAAAGCCTTGGCCAGCACCACGATCAGCAGTACGTGCACGAAAACGCTCAGGTGAATAAGCCGAGAGCGGCGTGCTGTCATGGTCTTGCGTCGGCTCATCACCATGACCGACACAAAGTGCCCAAACACGCTTAACGCCAGAGTGATCTTCAAGCCCAATATCCAGGCCCTTGCACCGCCAAGCTCAAACAAGGCTATATGCTGCCACGCCAAGCTCAAGCCTGCGCCGTACAGCACCAGCAAGACCCAAGGCATGATGCGGCGCGCACGTCGCCCCAGCGCATGTTCAAACTCCCGCATGGCCGGGCGAGACACTTGCCGCGCCAAGGGCGATAGCATCAGCACCTCGAAAAACACCGTGCCGATGAAAAACAATGCTGCCAGAAGATGGGCCAGCAGAAGAACGTAATAGCTCATGAATACCGCTCAAAAAAGCAGAGAATTCATCAACGGTACACCAGGTCCCGCGCCCACAAACTGACTTCTGGCACATAGCTGATCAGCATCAAGCAGGCCACCACCACCAGCACAAAAGGCACCAAAGGCCGTATCAATTTTTCCAAGGAAATCCCGGCTACGGAACACGCCGCAAACAGGTTCACCCCAAAAGGCGGAGTCACCATCCCCAAGGCCAGATTGACCACCATGATGATGCCAAAGTGGGCCGGATCAATTCCGAACTGCATGGCTACGGGCAAGAGCAAGGGGGCCAGCACCACAATCGACGCCGATGTCTCAACAAACATGCCCACCACAAACAAGGCCGCATTCACCCCTAGCAAAAACATCATGGGGCTGCTGAACAAGTCTCCTAGCCAAAGCCCCAAGGCGGCAGGAATTCCGGTGCGATTTAGCAAAAAGCCAAACACACCCGCGTTCGCAATGATGAACATGATGACGGCCGTGGACACCACCGAGCGATGCAAGACCTTGGACAAGTCCCGCCATTTGACGCTGCGATAAATAAATATGCTGACGATCAAGGCGTAGACCACAGCCACGGCTGAGGCTTCAGTCGGGGTGAAAATACCCCCGTAAATCCCGCCCAGAATAATGACGGGCATCAACAAGGCCAACCAGGCCTGGCGAAAGGCCGGCCACACAGACAAGCGGCCCACGCCATCTTGCAAACCCAAACCATGACGGCGCGCATAAAACCAGACGTAGGCCATCAAGGCCATGCCAATCAGCAGGCCAGGGCCCACACCCGCCACGAACAGCTCACCCACCGAGGTATCGGTGGACACGGCAAACAAAATCATGGGAATAGACGGCGGGATAATCACCCCTAGCTCGGCGGCGGAGGCTTGCAGGGATGCGGCAAAGGGTGCCGGATAGCCGTGACGCACCATGGCCGGAATCAAGATGGCTCCCACGGCAAACGTCGTTGCCACACTGGAGCCGGCTACCGCCGCGAAAATCATGCAGGTCAGCACACAGCTACATGCCAGGCCGCCTTGCATGCCACCCACCAGGCTCTTGGCGAACTCCACCATGCGGTTGGACATGCCGCCCGATTCCATCAAGTTGCCGGCAAGAATAAAGAAGGGCACGGCCACCAAGGGGTACTTATCCAGCGCAGCATATAACTGCTGGGCGATGACCAAAAAGGTCATGCGTCCCTCCCACGCCACGCCCACCATATTGGCCAGACCGACGGCAATCGCCACCGGCACGGTCAATACAAAGAACAGCAGCATGGACACAAGCATGATCTGGGACACGGTATTGTCTCCGGTTTATACAGATGCCAGATCGGCATCCGGAACGGCGGTCTTCACAATAGGCAGGGCCATGGCAAGAGCCTATAGCTGAATGTTATCCACCACCGCTGGCGGTGGTCTTTCCACCCAGCGAGCCAGCAAGCCCAACATGGCCAGGACCGCGCCGATCGGGATAGCAATGTAGATCCAGGAGATAGACCACTCCAGACTGGGCATGGTTTGAAACCGCACCCGCCAGGTCATTTGCGAACCCACCCAGGTCAACAGGCCAAAGAAAGTCAGGCAGGCGATCAGCACCGCCGCGTCCAGCAGACGCTGGGTGCGCTGCCCAACCCATAGGCGCACAACATCCACGCTCAGCATGGCCCCCTGGCGCAAGGCCAGACACAGACCCAGCATCACGGTCCAGATCAGGGCCGCGCGTGACCAGGCCTCGCTCCAGTCAGCCGGCGACTGGAGCACAAAACGGGCCACCACCTGGTAGAACGCCGCTGCCACCGCTGATAAGAGCAGCAGCTGCGTCACCCAGGACACCAGACGAAACACGCCCTTATCCAGGAAGGACACCAGAGCTTTCATGATGAGCGCCGTTTACTGAGTCTGACGAATAGACTCGACCAGGTCCTGGCCGAACTGTTTGTAGTACTTGGGATAGATAGGCTCGACCACTTTGGCAAAGGCTGCATGGTCAACCGTATTGACCTGCATGGACTCGGCCTTGACGGCTTCAACACCGGACTTTTCGATATCGTCCACATAATCGCGCATGGCTTGAGCAGCGCTCACTCCGGCATCGCGCATCAATTGTTTGTCGGTATCGGACATACCGTCATAGACGGCGGGCGACATCAGCACCAAAGCGGGGCCATAGACGTGAGCGGTCAGCGACAAATACTTTTGCACTTGCGGCAGCTTGGCCGACACAATCACTGACAGAGGGTTTTCCTGACCGTCGATCGTGCCTTGCTGCAGGGCGGTAGCCACTTCTGGCCAGGCCATAGGCGTCGCCAAAATACCCATTTCACGGAAAGCGGCGATATGAATCGGGTTTTCCGTGGTGCGGATCTTCAAGCCTTTGGCATCCGCCGGTGTGTTGACCGGGCGCACATTATTGGTCAGGTGACGAAAGCCTTGTTCGCCCCAGGCCAGCGCCACAATGCCGCGCTTGGGGAATTCAGCCAGCATGTCCTGGCCGATCTTGCCATCCAGCACATGGCGGGCATGTTCAAGATCGCGGAACAGAAAGGGAATATCGAACACGCCAGTTTTGGGCACAAAGTTCAGCGTCGCGCCGGTAGACACAATGGCCAGATCAATCGTGCCCAGTTGCAGGCCTTCAATCACTTCACGCTCGCCACCCAAAGCGCTGTTAGGAAAGGCTTCGATGGTGTAGTTGCCATCCTTTTCCAAGGCACTGGAAAACGCCTTGGCGCCCGCGCCGTAGTGGGAACTGGTTGACAAGGCGTAAGCCAGTTTCAAGGATGTCTGTGCCGTTGCCGGTACAGCCAGGCTCAAGCCCAAAAGCAAACCTGCTGCCAAAAGACGGTTCTTCATGTGACGGTACATCATGCATGCCCCTCCTGTCTGAATGGATCAGTGTATTTAATGCGCAGTGCTCAGGCTGGGACATAGGGGTTTTTACGCCCGTCTGTCCCGCCTTGATTGTTATTTATTCTTCGACGTACCAGTTATCTTCGGACAGCATGACCTGTTGATGGCCATAGCCCGCTGGCATCATGGGGAAACAGTTCTCCAGCGCCAGCACTTCCACGTTCAAAAAGAACGGGCCGTCATGGGCCAGGCAACGCTCCAAAGCGGCTTCCAGCTGATCCGGGTGTTCCACACGCTCGGCTTCCCAACCAAAGGAGCGGGACAGGGCCACAAAGTCTGGCAAGGCCTCGTTATAGCTATGGCTGTAACGGCCATCATGAATCAGCTCTTGCCACTGACGGACCATGCCCATGTGTCGGTTATTACACAGAATGACTTTGATCGGCGCACGGTGCTGCACCGCGGTAGCCAGTTCCTGAATATTCATCAGCACGGAGGCATCACCGCTAACACACACCACCAGCTTGTCGGGATGAGCAATTTGCGCACCAAAAGCGGCAGGCACGCCATACCCCATGGTTCCCGCACCGCCGGAAGTCAGCCAGCGACGGGGCCGGTCAAACTTGATGTATTGAGCCGCCCACATCTGGTGCTGGCCCACATCGGTGGACACAATGGCATCACGGCCTTCCAGATGCGCATCCAGGCTTTGCAGCAGGTGCTGCGGCAAGATGGCGTCGCTGCGCGGGGTGACTTTCAAGCACTCCTGTGCGCGCCACACACCAATACGTTGCCACCAGTCATCCAGGCGACCGGCTGGCAGCTCGTGATGCGACAGCTCCTTGCGCAAGGCGCGCAGCAAGGGATAGCAATCCCCTACCAGGGCCACATCGGCGCGGACAACTTTGTCGATGGAGCCGGGGTCAATATCAATATGGATCTTGCTGGCATGCGGGCAGAAATCAGACAGACGGCCCGTGATGCGGTCGTCAAAACGGGCTCCCACACAGATGATCAGATCGGCATGGTGCATGGCCAGGTTGGCTTCCAGCGTGCCGTGCATGCCCAGCATGCCTACGAACTGTTCGTTGCGCGCCGGGTATGCACCCAGGCCCATCAAGGTCAGCGTGCAGGGGGCACCGGTTTCTTGTACCAGGCTGGTAAACGCATGGCTGGCATCGGTGCCGGAGTTGATCAAGCCACCACCGCCATAAAACACCGGGCGACGGGCGTGAGCAATCATGGCAGCCGCCCGTTTGATGGCCGCTTCTTGGGCTGATGCCGGAGCCGCTGGGGCCAAAAGGCTATCGCTCTCGTCATGCGTTGTGGCTTCAGCCGGTGTTGCCGGCAAGGTCGCCATCTGTATGTCTTTGGGAAAATCCAGCAGGACCGGGCCAGGGCGGCCCTGAGTACATAGACGGAGGGCTTTGGCGGTCAGGGCAGCCACGTCTTCAATACGGCGCACCTGCGCATTCCACTTGGTGACAGGGCGCGAAATACCAATGGCATCGCACTCCTGAAACGCAGCAGTACCAATGGCGGTTGTGGCAACTTGACCACTAATACACAAGACAGGAATAGAATCGCACAAGGCATCCAGCAAACCGGACGTGGTATTGGCCATACCGGGGCCGGATGTCACTAGCACCACACCGGGCTTGCCGGTGCTGCGGGCATAGCCTTCGGCAGCGTGTACAGCAGCTTGCTCGTGACGAACCAAAATATGACGAATACGCGGTTGCGCATGTAGAGCATCATAGAGCGGTAACACGGCTCCGCCAGGATAACCAAAAATGGTATCTACACCCTGAGCGATCAAGGTTTCGAGCAAGATTTGCGCGCCGTTATGGGCGGTCGTTTCAAGTGACATGGTTACGTAGCCCTGCATGTTTTGTAAGATAGAGATCGCCGTCCAGTTTATCCCCTTTTACAGGCTGATTCCCCATGGTCACTCAACGCCAACCTTGGCACGTCGTTAAACCGTCCAAACTGCATGGCAACGGCGTCTTTGCGCTGCGCGATATTCCTAGCGGAACGCGCATCCTGCAATACGCGGGCAAGCGGCTCACCCCTGAACAGGCGGATGCACTTTTCCCCGTCAATCCCGATGAGCCTTTTCACACTTTCTTTTTTGCGCTGAGCAACGGCAAGATTGTGGATGGCGGCCAAGGCGGGAATGATTCGCGCTGGATCAACCATTCCTGCGCCCCCAACTGTGAAGGACATGAGAATCAGGATGGCTCGCGCGTATTCATTGTGGCCATGCGCGATATCGCCGCCGGTGAAGAACTGCTTTACGACTATTCGCTGGTCATTGATGACGAGATCACCGAGGAACTCAAGCAGAACTACCGCTGCCTGTGTGGCGCTGCCCAATGCCGTGGGACCATGATTGCGCCGCTGCCCTCTGCTGAGGAACGTGCACAAGCAGCCGCTGATGAATTGCGCGAAGTGGCCGCAGAACTGGATGCAGAAATGGAACAGGCTCGTAAAACCCCTGTGAAAGCTAAAGCCAAAAAAGCCGCTGCCCGTCCAAAAGCCACACCGCAAACAGATAAAGACGTATCCAATCTGCCTCAAGAAAGCGCTGAGCAGAAAAATACCGAATCAGAAATAGAAGAAGACAAAAAGGATAAAAAAGAGAAAAAGGACAAGAAAAAGAAAAAAGAAAAATCCAAAAACAAAGACAAGAAAAAATCCAAGGACAAGGATAAAAAAGCGGACAAAAAGGACAAAGAAGGCAAAAAAGCCAAAAAAGGCCGCAAAAAAGAGTAAGCTTTCGCCCAACTCGCGCTTAGCCCAAGCTGCCTGAAAGGCAGCTTGCCACCCTTGCTAATGCCCGCATCCGCCCGTCACCACCCCCTTCGGGCCTAATCAGACCGCCTCACCCCAGGTTGCTCTGCCGTGCCGGGCCAGGTTCATACCTCACCAGCGACGCGACTGCACCCACCCCCGGATTTTGCGTGCGCTCGCCCCCATCCCTATCGCTTCCCCTTTGGCCGAACTCGGCCTGCAGGCGCTTTCGCACCGGGGGAAATTACTCACTGCCAGCCTGGTCGTTGACCGCTAGCATGTAGCTTTATTGCCAAATCTGACAGATCTCATGGATTCAAGCTCTACAGATATACCCAAGGATGACATCCCCGCAACGGCCGAACCGGCAGTGCGTATTCCTCTACAAATAGAAGATTGGGCATCTGTCCTGATCATGGCAGCCCTGGCTTTAATTACTTTTGCCAACGTGGTCGTGCGCTATCTGACCGATAGCTCGTTTGCCTGGACAGAGGAAATTTCCATCTTCTTGCTGGTGGTCCTGACCATGAACGCCGGTGCCAGTGCCTGCGTACGCCATCTGCATATTCGTATTGAAATCTTTGCCGATGGAGGCACGTTGCGCCGACAGCGACGCCTGGCCCTGTTTGGCATTGGCATGACCCTGCTGTTTTTTATCGCCATGAGCGTTTTGTCCGGGCGCATGGCGCTGGATGAACTGGAGTGGGGTGACACCTCGCCTTCTATTGGTGTGCCCACCTGGTGGTACAGCATGTGGCTGCCTATCCTGTCCATTACCTTGAGCCTGCGCTTGCTGGGCATGTGGGTACGTCGTTGGCAGGCTCAATCATGATCGCAACCCTGTTATTCCTTATTTTCATCGCCCTGATGATGCTGGGCGTACCCGTGGGCGTGTCCCTGGGCATAGGTGGGGCCTTTGCAATTTTGATGTCCAATCTGGACACGCACTGGTTTGGTCTGATGGCCGTACCGCAAAGCTTTTATGCGGGTCTGGCCAAATATCCCTTGCTGGCCATCCCCATGTTTGTGCTGGTGGGTTCCATCTTTGACCGCTCCGGCGTGGCCAGCCGTCTGGTGAACTTTGCCGTATCCCTGGTGGGCCGTGGTTCTGGCATGCTGCCCGTCGTCGCCATTGGCGTGGCCATGTTCCTGGGTGGTATCTCCGGATCGGGCCCCGCTTGTGCGGCTGCTGTGGGTGCCGTCATGATTGGTGCCATGAAGCGCGCTGGCTATCCCAGCCCCTTCGCTGCCAGTATTGTGGCGGCCGGTGCCGCGACCGACATTCTGATCCCGCCTTCGATCGCCTTCATTATTTATTCGGTCCTGGTCCCCGAAGCCTCCGTGCCCGCGCTATTTGCCGCTGGCATGTTCCCCGGCATCCTGGCCGGTATTGGTCTGATCATTCCCGCCGTCTGGCTGTCGCGTCGCCACAAGCTGGGTCTTGCAGAGGCCGAACTGCCACGCCCGCCGTTTTGGCGCAGCCTGCGTGAAGCATCCTGGGGCTTGATTGCGCCCGTCATCATTCTGGGTGGGATGCGCATCGGCTTGTTCACCCCCACCGAAGCGGCCGTGGTGGCCGTGTTCTACGGTTTGTTTGTGGGCATGGTCATCCATCGCACCATCAAGTTCCGCGATCTTTTTCTGATCCTGCGCGAAGCCGCCGAACTGTCAGCCGTCATCATGATGGTCGTGGCACTGGCCGGGATTTTTGCCTGGGCTCTGTCTACCCTGAGCATCGTGGACCCGGTTACCGACGCCATCATCAACTCCGGCTTGGGTGAGTACGGCATTCTGGCCTTGATGATTGTGATGTTGATCGTGCTGGGCATGTTCCTGGACGGCATTTCGATCTTCCTGATCTTTGTGCCGCTGTTCATGCCCATTGTCTACAACTTTGGCTGGCACCCTGTCTGGTTTGGTGTGCTGCTGACCCTGAATGTGGCCTTGGGCCAGTTCACCCCGCCGGTGGCCGTGAACTTGATGGTGTCCTGCCGTATTGCCGGTGTCCCCATGGAGAGCACCTTGCGCTGGGTAGGCTGGCTGCTGCTGGGTATGGGGTCCACCATGTTGATTGTTATCGCTGAACCCGAAATTGCCCTGTGGCTGCCACGCTACCTGGGCTTTAACTAAAAGACTGCATCACTACTAGAAAGGGAGACCTGACTCATGAAATTACGTCACATTCTGGCCGCTTTGGCATGTACAGCCGCCACCCTGGCCGTGGTTCCCGCTGCCCAGGCTGCTTATAAATCCGAGTACAAGCTGTCCATCGTAGTGGGCACCTCCTTCCCCTGGGGCCAAGGTGCGGTAATTTGGTCCGACTTGGTGCGCGAGCGCACTGATGGCCGCATCAACATCAAAATCTATCCCGGCACCTCGCTGGTTCAGGGCGACCAGACCCGCGAATTTACCGCGATCCGCCAAGGCATGATTGATATGGCCGTGGGCTCCACCATCAACTGGTCGCCCCAGATCAAGCAACTGAACCTGTTCTCCCTGCCTTTCCTGCAGCCTGACGCCAAAGCCACCGACGCCCTGATCAACGGCGAAGTGGGTAAAGACCTGTTTGGCTACATCGAAAAAGCAGGCGTGGTGCCTCTGGCCTGGGGTGAAAACGGTTTCCGTCAGCTCAGCAACTCCAAGCACGAAGTGACCAAGCCTGCCGATATGAAGGGCCTGAAGCTGCGCGTGGTCGGTTCGCCGCTGTATATGGACACCTTCACCGCCCTGGGTGCCAACCCCACCCAAATGAGCTGGGCCGATGCCCAACCCGCCTTGGCCAACAAGGCCGTGGATGGTCAGGAGAACCCCTTGTCCATTTACGCCGGAGCCAAGCTGTACGACGTACAACAGCAATACCTGACACTGTGGAACTACGTCTCCGACCCACTGGTGTTTGTGGTGAACCGCGACGTGTGGAAATCCTGGAGCGAAGAAGATCAGAAGATTGTGCGTGAAGCCGCCGTTGAAGCGGGTAAGCGTGAAATCGAGATCGCTCGTAAAGGCATCACAGCCCAAGACCCAAGCTTGCTGAAAGAGATCGAAGGCCATGGTGTGAAAGTCACCACCCTGACCGCCGAGCAGCACGCTGCCTTTGCAGACGCCACAGCCGGCGTGGTCGAAAAATGGACCAAGACCATTGGTGAAGATCTGGTGAAGAAAGCGCGCGACGCCATTGCTGCCAGCCGCTAATCAGCCTTTATCGAAAGAAAAAAGCCGGACCTTTGCAGGCCCGGCTTTTTTTGCCCAACTGATCAAGAAGCAACATAGCCTCTTGATACGCTGCCGAGACAAGGTAGCAGGGTACGGGCTTAGAACTCTGCAAAAACAGACTATTCCTTGAAGCGAATCGCCAACATCTCGCCCGTGGCGCAAACTTCGCCATTCGCACTTAACGACAAATCCACCCACACCTTGCGGCCATCCAGCTCACGAAGTTTGCCCTGAACCGTCAGCTCCGTCCCCATAGGCGTGGGGCGGCGAAAATCCACCTTTAAAGACGCTGTCACGCAACGTATGGGCTCATCACTGGAGCCCATTTCACAGTCCAAATCCCGATAGATGAATGCCGCTGCAGAAGCCGTGCCATGGCAGTCCAGAAGTGATGCAATAAGCCCGCCATACACATGCTTAGGCACGCCACCGGTGTAGATGGGTTTGGGCGTATAGCGGGCCACGGTGTCCTCGCCGTCCCAATAGCTTTTTAATTGATGCCCGTCAGGATTATGTTTGCCACAGCCATAGCAATGACTGAACTGATCGGCGTAAAAATCTTGGAATGCTTTATCCATTTTGGTATTTGCTGCTTTCAAAAAAAATGAAGAAGCCGTGCCTGGTTCAGAAACACGGCCCTTGCTAAAGCGACTCAATTACGGTGGGCAAAACCACTCTTAAAACGACGAGTCCTGAATACCCTGGGTCTTGCATTTTAAAGGGCTGATCGCTGCCAAGCTCATATAAGCTATCAGCCCTGGAAATTGCTTGATCCTATTGAAAAGCGGTTTCCAGAAAACTGCGCAACTTTCTGGAATGCAGCCGCTCTTTGGGCATATCCCGCAGCAACTCCAGCGCCCGTATGCCAATGTGCAAATGCTGGCCTACCTGACGCGCATAGAATTCGCTGGCCATGCCCGGCAGCTTCAACTCGCCATGCAAAGGCTTGTCCGATACGCACAGCAACGTGCCATAAGGCACCCGGAAGCGGAAACCATTGGCCGCAATCGTGGCGGACTCCATATCCAAGGCAATAGCGCGGGACTGTGACAAGCGGCGCACGGGCTCGTGGTGGTCGCGCAGTTCCCAATTACGGTTATCAATCGACGCCACCGTGCCGGTACGCATAATCCGCTTTAACTCCCAACCAGACAGCCCGGCGACTTCAGCCACGGCCTGCTCCAGGGCCACCTGAATCTCCGCCAAGGGAGGGATAGGCACCCAGGTAGGCAGATCCTCGTCCAGCACGTGATCCTGACGCACATAACCATGTGCCAGCACATAGTCCCCCAAGCGCTGTGTGGTGCGCAAACCAGCGCAGTGGCCCAGCATCAGCCAGGCCGCGGGACGCAGCACCGCCACGTGATCGGTAATGGTCTTGGCATTGGAGGGGCCCACACCAATATTGATCAAGGTAATGCCGGAATGATCGGCACGCCGCAGGTGGTAAGAGGGCATTTGCGGCGAACGCGCCAGGGGTGATCCCGTGGTGGCGGCATTCGCACCGGCCGGGGTAATGATGTTTCCAGGCTCGACCAGGTCGATATAGCCTTGATCGTCGGCCTGCAGCACTTCACGCGCCCACTGGCAGAACTCGTCCACGTAAAACTGGTAATTGGTAAACAGCACAAAATTCTGGAAGTACTCAGGCCGGGTGGCGCTGTAGTGCTGCAAACGATGCAAGGAATAGTCAATGCGCGGTGCGGTGAACGGTGCCAGCGGCAAAGGTTCGTTGTGCACACGCTCCCACGTACCGTTGACGATGGCATCGTCCATATAGGCTAGATCCGGCACATCAAAGTGATCGCGCAAGGTATCGCCGGGGGACTCGGGCACGGTCGTCGCGGTGGTTTGCACACCATTATTCAACGCGAAGTGCAAAGGAATAGGCACCGACGATTCGCCAATTTCCACTTCCACACCGTGGTTGCGGATCAGCAATTCCAGTTGCTCCAGCAGATAGTCGTGGTACAGGTCCGGGGCCGTAATGGTGGTCATGTAGATGCCCGGTTCCACCACGTGCCCGTAAGACAGACGGCTATCCACTTCCTGGTACGTATCGACGCGTAAACGTATGGCGGGATAGCAGGCTCTAAAGCGCTGTCCGCGTGGGAAGCCGGTTTCCAGACATTGGGCGAAAGAATCGCGCAAATAGGCGGTGTTCCGGCCGTAGATAAGGCTCAGTTGTTCAAGAGCCAGGCTCGCATCCTTATAGCCCTTGAATGGAATTAATTCAGGCATGGACGTGATGCGGGAAAAACCGCTGGGATCAGACATAGCAAGCATTCCAAGGGAAAAACAAAGGGGGGCAGATCTGCAAGCATCATAAGCTGTTTATTGCCCGGGTTCCTACACAGCTCTATGACAAATCCAGCCTCACTACCCAGACCTTTTTGCTCCGGACCTGCAGCCCAGCCTTGCCTGTACCGCCTTTGAAGACCTTGAACTACCCGGACGTCGCTCAGGGATATTTGTGTCGACCTGCACCTATTGGCATCCCGCGTATACCTTTGGAACGAGGCCCTTTGTGCTCGGCCTGGGGCTCCAGCTCAAACAAAGCGCCATCTAAAGCGCATGTCGATACGTACAAATAGCTTTGAACGCTACGCAGCCGGGCAGGACATGAAGCTGACGCCCCCGACTTCACGCTCCACCCGAAAGCACAGACTGAAGCACGAAAGCCGGTTTAGTGGGTCTGCAAATGTCATTACGGGTTTTTGACTGAACCACAAGTCCCAGTGTCCACAGAATGGACACAACTATCCGTGATTTTGAGACTGAAATTACTCATAAGGCTCAATCGCCTAAAAGGCTTTACCCCCGTTTTGGGCATTTTCCAGTTTTGCAGCGGGAAGGCTTCAAGCCCCTGATCGCAGCCATTGCCACAAGCCTTTGTTTTTATGCTAATGGCGCTGTGCAAGCGGCTTGGCGAGTTTGTTTGATATCCCGCCGGCCAACTGATATGGCTGCTGATGATGCCAATCCGGACACCGGCACGTCTTCTACCTCATATATAAGACTTGCCCAAAACCAGTAAATACATTAAGTATGTAGTCTTAATACTTTTAGTATTAAATCCAGCTTGCGTCAGTCCTTCATAATTTAAGTTATCCAACCTGGCAGTGTGCTCGGTATGCGTGTGATACATAGACCATCATCGCGCAAATTAGCTTGTTTTCGGGCTAATTTACAATGGGTTAGCGTTTTTTAGTGATATTCGCTTCAAGTAAGCTGCTTGCCCCTGATGTTATTTGTGTCCTGGCGCCGCGTGGGCCTTGATGTCCGCGATTCAGCATTGGTCTGAATGTGCTCTTGACCAGGTTCTTGCAACGACAAGGCCGCTTTAGGCCGTCGCTGTACCGAATCACTTTTAACTATCAGCAAGGGTACACATGACCACACGAATCTCCTGCCAGCGATTGCAAGTCGCCGAGGTGCTTCATCAGTTCATCGAACAAGAAGCCCTGCCCGGCACAGGTATCTCCTCCGAAGCCTTCTGGGCTGGTTTCGATAAGCTGGTCCATGATCTGGCACCTAAAAATCGCGCCCTGCTGGCCGAACGCGATCGCCTGCAAGTTGAACTGGACAAATGGCACGCTGCCAATCCAGGCCCCATCACCGATATGCCCGCCTACAAGAGCTTTTTGAGCTCCATTGGCTACCTGAAAGAAGCGCCTGCTTCGGTCAAGGTCAATACTGCCAATGTGGATACGGAAATTACCGATCAGGGTGGCCCGCAGCTGGTTGTGCCCATCATGAACGCACGCTACGCCCTGAACGCCGTGAACGCGCGTTGGGGTAGCCTGTACGACGCCCTGTACGGCACCAATGCCATCCCTGACACCGACGGTGCTCAGCGTGGCGGTGGCTACAACCCGGTGCGCGGTGCCAAGGTTATCGCCTTTGGCCGCAAGTTCCTGAACGACACGATTCCTCTGGCACAAGGCAGCCACGATCAGGCTACCTCCTACACCATCGCTGACGGCGCTGTGCGCGTGACGCTGGAAAACGGTGGCACCACCGGCCTGAAAGATCCTTCGACCCTGCTGGGTTTCCGAGGCGATGCCGGTGCTCCTGAAGCAATTGTGTTCCTGCACAACGGCTTGCACTTTGAACTGCAAATCGACCCCAACAGCCCCATCGGCAAGACCGACCCGGCTGGCGTAAAAGACATCGCCCTGGAATCGGCCCTGACCACCATCATGGACTGCGAAGACTCCGTGGCCGCCGTGGACGCTGAAGACAAGACACTGGCCTACCGCAACTGGCTGGGACTGGTAACGGGCTCGCTGACTGAAGAAATCAAGAAAGACGGCAAGGTGTTCACCCGTCGTCTGGCTGAAGATCGCCAGTACACGGACCTGAACGGCGCCACGCAAACACTGGCTGGCCGCTCTTTGATGTTTGTGCGTAACGTCGGTCACCTGATGAGCAACCCTGCCATCGTGGACGGCGAAGGCCATGAAATTCCTGAAGGCATCCTGGACGCGGTGATTACCACCCTGATCGGCATGCGTGATCTGGAACTGAAGAAAAACTCGCGCAGTGGCTCGCTGTACATCGTCAAACCCAAAATGCACGGCCCTGACGAAGTGGCTTTTGCCAGCGAAATTTTTGACCGCGTGGAAGGCCTGCTGGGTCTGGCTCCCAACACCGTCAAGCTGGGCATCATGGACGAAGAGCGCCGCACCAGCGTGAACCTGAAGGCAGCCATTGCCCAGGCCACCGAGCGCGTAGTGTTCATCAATACCGGCTTCCTGGACCGCACGGGCGACGAAATCCACACTTGCATGCAAGCTGGCGCCGTGGTGCGCAAGGCCGACATGAAGCAAGCTGACTGGCAGCCTGCTTACGAGCGCAACAACGTTCAGATCGGTCTGCAATGCGGCCTGCGTGGTCGTGCTCAAATCGGTAAAGGCATGTGGGCCATGCCTGACCTGATGGCTGAAATGCTGGAGCAAAAGATTGGTCACGTGAAAGCCGGTGGCAACACCGCTTGGGTGCCATCGCCTACGGCTGCTACGCTGCACGCGCTGCACTACCACCAAGTCAATGTGATCGACGTTCAGAAAGGTCTGGAAGGCGACACCAACGACTACCTGGACAGCATCCTGACCATTCCTGTGGCCACCGACACCAACTGGTCCGCCAAAGAAATCCAGGAAGAACTGGACAACAACGCTCAGGGCATCCTAGGTTACGTAGTGCGCTGGATCGATCAAGGCGTGGGTTGCTCCAAAGTGCCCGATATCCACGACGTGGGCCTGATGGAAGACCGTGCCACGCTGCGTATTTCCAGCCAGCACATCGCCAACTGGCTGCTGCATGGCATCGTGACCCATGAGCAAGTTGTTGAAACCCTGCAGCGCATGGCCGCCGTGGTGGATCAGCAAAACGCGGGTGACCCAGCCTACATCAAGATGGCTGGCAACTTCGAAGGCTCCTTTGCCTTCCGCGCTGCTCAGGATCTGGTTCTGAAAGGTCTGGAACAGCCCAACGGCTACACCGAGCCTTTGCTGCACCAATGGCGTCTGGCATTCAAAGCCGCCCAAGCCTAAAGCACACAATGTCGCCCGAAGCCTGACTTCGGGTGGCAGGTGCCCCCAATCCCCATCTTGCTCGTTCAAGGTGGGGATTTTTTTCGTCTGATGCTTTCCGCATTGCAACAGTAGCGGCATTGCGCGCACCGCAGGGCTCATGCATGCTGGCAAGGCTTGGCTTTACCCACCCTCTTTTACTCTGCCTCGACTCCTTTTAAACACCTGACTCCGTATGGCTTTCCGTCTCTCCCCGCTTCAATTTCTGGCCAGTGCCATCCTCTCCCTCTGGACCTCATGGGCAGTTGCTCAGACACTGGCCCTGAGCTTTGACGACGGCTTCAATCCCAACACGCAGCCGCAAGCACCCCAATGGAATGCGCAGATCTTGGCCGCCTTGCAGGAACACAATATCCAGGCCGTGCTGTTCCCTTCGCTGGCACGCATGGGCGGCACCGACGGGCTGACACTAGCCACATCATGGGGTCAAAAAGGGCATCTGATCGGGAACCATACGGCCAGCCACAAAAGCCTGGCTGACCCGAACATCACACTGGACGAGTTCATTGCAGACGTACAAGTAGCCGATGCAGCATTCAAAGACCTGCCAAACTTCACCCCCATGCTGCGGTTTCCCTATTTAAAGGAAGGCGACACCCCCGCCAAACGCGATGGTTTGCGCAACTGGATGCGGGATCATGGGTACAAAGGCGCACCGGTGTCCATTGATGCCAGCGACTGGTACTACAGCCGGGTTTTTGCCGATCATGTCCAAGCGGGCGATAGCGCCAAAGCTGAACGCGTCAAACAGCACTACATACGTCACCTGCTTGATCGTGCAAGCTATTACGACCGCCTGGCTCAAGAGGTTCTGGGGCGCAGTCCCAAACATATGATTCTCCTGCACACCAACCAGATCAACGCCACCGCGCTGCCCGAAATCATCGCGGCCTTCAAAGCGCAAGGGTGGACCATAGACTCTGCAAGCGCTGCATTCAAGGACCCGCTGTACGCACAAGCCCCCCAGACACTGCCTGCCGGGGAAAGCATCATCTGGGCACTGGCCAAGGCCCAAGGTCTTCCGAACCTGCGCTACCCGGCAGAAGACTCCGTATACGAAGAGCCCGCGCTGCACGAAGCTGGTTTATTGCCCCAGCCTTAATTCAAACGTTTCCAAAACGGGTGGCCCTTGTCCAGGACGAGTACTTGAACAAGGCCATTCACAGATCACCATTGCCGGTACGTCATGAGCCCCGGCAAACGGGCAAGAACACGCCGCAACAAGCAGAAGCAGGCTGGCAGATGATTCATTCCAGTCTGTGACTTTCGCACTCCGAACGAAAAGCAGAGTGGGAACCCCTATCCGTTCTATCTCGTTATAAACTCACACTCATAACGTATCTGACCGACAGGAAACCCCCATGAAATCTCTGCTGTTTTCCGCTGCCTGTTTGCTGGCGGCCACCACGGCTGCCCAAGCCTCCGACCTGCTGATTGCGACAGGCGCAGGCTACCGCAAACCCGTCACTGAATTGATGGAGGCCTTCCAGAAAGAAACCGGCCTGACAGTGGAGAGCAGTTTTGGGAACATGCAGCAGGTACGCGCGCAAAGTGAGCAAAACCCGGAAATCGCCGCCATCATTGGCGATCGCTTTTTCCTGGCACCCATGGGAATTGCCCAGCAGTTTGTGAACATCAGCCAAGGCGCTTTGATGCTGGCCGTGCCCCAGGGCAAGACCATCGAATCCATCCAGGATTTGCAGCAAACCGGCTATCAGCGCATTGCTATCGGCGACGCCAAGAAAACGGTGTATGGCCGTGCCGCCACGACCTGCATGGAACGGGAAAAAATCCAGGCCGAGGGGCGCACGATCCAGGTGGCCATGCTGCCACAAGTATCCGCTTACCTGCTCACTGGCGAGGTGGACGCCGGTTTCATCAACCGCAGCGAAGCGCTGGCCCACAAGGACAAGCTGGGCACCATCCTGCCCATGCCTGCTCAATGTCACGACCCGATTGACTTGAGTCTGGCTGTGCTCAAAGACCGCCCTGAGAGCCCTGCCTTGCAATCCTGGACCCAGTTCCTGGGCTCGGACTCGGCCAAGTCCATTCTTGAGCGCCACGGCCTGTAATGCCTGCCTGGATGAGCTGCTCCAGCAGCTCCCTGGGCCTGAGTGTGAATGTGCTGGCCGCCACCTTGGTAGCCCAACTGTTTCTAGGCGTAGCACTAGCCTGGGTACTAGCCAAGAAACGCTTTCCTGGTCACGGATTACTCGATTCGCTGGTGAGCCTGCCGCTGGTTTTTCCGCCCATTGTGATCGGCTATCTCTTGCTGCTGGCCTTGGGCAGGCAAGGCTGGCTGGCCAGCGCCACCGGCTGGTCGCCCAATATCGTTTTTCAACCTGCCGCCTTGTTGATCGCCGCTTTTATTGCTGGTCTGCCTTTGATGGTGAAACCCGTACAAAACAGCATGAACAGCCTGTCGCCACGGCTGCGTGAAGCCGCGGCAACGCTGGGCCACGGCAACTGGTCTTATTTTTTCCGGGTCGAGCTGCCGCTGCTGCGGCCAGCCTTGGCGACGGGCCTGATCTTGTCGGGCGGCCGGGCAATGGGGGAAGTGGGCATTTCACTGATGCTGGGTGGCAATATTGCCGGCCGTACGGAAACCCTGTCTTTATCTATCTACAACGCCGTCCTGGATGGCGACACAGACTGTGCCAATGCGCTTTCCTGGCTCTTGGGGCTGATGGCACTGGCCTGTTTTTGGGCGCTGCGGCGCTACGGGAATCAAAAATGACGGTATTTTTTGAACAAAGCCAAATCGACCAATGGATTGGCGAAGACGCCTCCTATTTGGACCTGACCAGCCACATGCTGGGCCTGCACAATCAGGAAACAACACTACGCTACATCGTGCGCGACCATATTCGCGTCGCCGGCACTGAAGAGGTCGCTGAAATTGTGCGCTCTTGTGGTGGGCAGACTCAGCACTACACCCCCAGCGGCGTGGCCGCCATGCCGGGCCAGACGATCTTGCTGGCACAAGGCTCGGCCAAGTCCTTGCTGCGCGCCTGGAAAGTAGGACAGAACCTGCTGGAGTTTGCCTGCGGCATTGCCACCCTGACGCACCAGGTCGTACAGGCCGTGCAAACCGTAAATGCTTCGGTAGCGGTGCTGACGACACGCAAACACGCGCCTGGCGTGCGCAAGCTGGCTTTAAAGGCCACGCTGTCGGGCGGCGCCATGCCCCATCGTTTGGGCCTGGGTGAAACCATTTTGATCTTCCCTCAGCATCGTGCGCTGATGGGCGGCTGGGAAGAAGTTGCCCGCGCCATTGCACGCCACAAGTATGCACTGTGCGAAAAGAAAATCGTGATTGAAGCCAGCGACCTGGACGAAGCGTATAGCGCAGCGGTTGCGGGGGCTGACGTCGTGCAATTTGACAAGGTGCCGCCTGAAACACTGGCCCAGATCGTGCCAGCCCTGCGAAAAGCGCATCCACAAATCACCATTTTGGCCGCTGGTGGCATTCATGCGGGCAACGCAGCCGCCTATGCCGCCACAGGCGTCAATGCACTGGTCACCAGCAGCCTACACTATGCAAAACCGGCTGATATTGGGGTGAAAGTCAGCCTGAGCGAGCAGGCTGAAACGCAAGCGCCGTTGCTAGCCAGCAAAATCGAAGGGCTGCACTAAGGGCAGCGCTATTGCCTTATTCAAGCGCTAACTTTTTTATGCGCCGCAAGGGGGCTTAAGCCTCCGCCTGCGCTCCCAGATGCCGCAATAAATGCTTCATGGCTTGGGGCAGGGCTTGCCAGTCCTGGTAGCACAGACACAAGGAGCGCTTGGCCCACTCATCGCTCAAGGGTCGGATCACAAAACCATGCCGGCGCTTGTAGCGCTTGGCGACGCCCTCTGGCACGATGCCCAGGCCCACACCGTGGGCCACCATCTGACATAGCCCTTCAAAGGTTTTCATGCGAATGCGCTGTGCCAAAGCATGGCCCAGCGCACGGGCCTGTTCATCAATGTGATCCTGCAAGGCATTGCCGGGCATCAGACCTACAAAGGGCTCTTTCATGAGCTCGGTCAGTCTCAGTTTTTGGTGCAGGCTCAAAGGATGGTCAGCCGCCATAATCAAAACCAGATGGTCTTTGGCCACCGGCTCCAGTATCAGACCAGGTGCTTGAACCGCATCTGACACGATGCCCGCTTGAGCCAGACCCGCCGCAACGGTACGCACAATATCCGCGCTGGTGCGCTCCTTCAATTCGATGTGCAAATCCGGCCGCTGGGCCAGCCAGGGAGCCAGACGGGAGGGCAGAAACTCGGTCAAGGCAGCGGTATTGGCATACAGCTGCAAGGTGCCCCGTGCGCCGGTGGCAAAATCTTGCAGCTCACCTTTTAACAAGGCGTGTTGGCGCAGCATCAAACGTGCATGGTGGGCCAAAGCCTCGCCCGCTTCGGTCGTCACCACTCCGCGCGGTAAACGCTCCAACAGCGCTACCCCGGCATCGTCTTCGATACGGCGCAGGCGTTCGCTGGCCGAGGCCAGAGCCAAATTAGCGCGTGCCGCCCCCTGAGTAATGCTGCCCGCATCCACAATGCTCAAGAACAAATGAAGATCGGCTAGTCCCAATCGCATGACGACTCCCCAAGGCTTCGGATAAGCCGAAGGCTAAAGCCTAAAATCCACATTGTGCCCAGCTACCTGCCACGCTTCAATACGGGCATGCACGAATCTCTCTCTTCCCTCGCCCTGATTACGTTCACCTTCTTGCTGGCTGGCATGGTCAAAGGCATTACCGGTATGGGCCTGCCCACGGTCGCCATGAGCTTGCTAGGCTTGCTGATGTCGCCTGCCTCCGCTGCCGCCTTGCTGGTGATCCCTTCTTTCATCACCAATATCTGGCAATGCTTTGCCGGACCATCGATGGGAGCATTGCTGCGCAGACTCTGGCCCTTACTGCTGACCATTGTGGTGGGAACGCTATGGGGCGCATCGCTGCTGGCCGATACCGCGCCGCAGCTATCGGGCATGGCCTTGGGTATCGCACTGCTGGTATACGCAGGCTACGCACTTGTGGCACCTCCCTTAACAGTGCCACGCCGTTTGGAGCCTTGGCTATCTCCCCTTGTCGGTCTGGCAACCGGGATCGTCACCGGTATCACTGGCGTCTTTGTGATGCCCGCCGTGCCCTACCTGCAATCCCTGAATCTGGATAAAGATGAGCTGGTCCAAGCCTTGGGCCTGTCTTTCACCATTTCCACTGTGGCGCTGGCCGCTGGGCTGTTGATGCACGATGTGTTCCGAGTCGACCAGCTAGGCATGTCTACCATGGTCCTGGTCCCCGCTCTGCTGGGCATGTACTTGGGAGGGAAGATCCGCAAACACATCAGCCCACGTCGTTTCAAGCAGTACCTGCTGCTGTTCCTGGCCGTGCTGGGCTTGCAGTTGATTATCCGGCCCTTTTTCTAGGATGAACGCGCCACCCTTAGCTACAACAGGAATCCCCTAGGTTGGCACGCTTCTCAGCCTCGTAGAAAGTACGGTCATGGCCTTAAAAGGGGAGCGGGCCTAAAAGCGATCAAGGGCCGCCTGTGCAGTTGCTTCAAGCCTGAACGATAACAACAAAAAAACGTCGCTTCCTTTAAACTTAAATAAACCTTAAAACTCTATCAAGTTGTTGTAAATAAAGGCTATTTAAACTCATTACAACTTCCGATCAGGGATAGCCCCCATGCCCAGAAAAGAGCGCAAACTCTACACTACACACTGATCACGCGCATCTTTATGCTCTGGAACGGGGGTTCCCAATGTCGGCAGAACATCGTTTGGATCTGTCGGTATTACACCGCCATCCAATCTTTCATTCACACAGCGCCGAGCTGTCACACCAGCCACTCAGTCGGGCGATTTCCAAGCATGCCTTGAACTGGGGACGAGGGCGGATCAATACCAGCCTGTACCGACGCGATATTGACCAGATCAGCGTGATGAAACTGGGCTACGGCGCCGAAGTAGAAATTCACGCTGATGCGTTCGAGCATTTCTGTCTGGTGCAAATGTCGCTGCAAGGCACGGCGGAATTTATCAGTGATGGCCAAAAGCTGACGGCCTACCCCGGTGATATCGCGGTGGTCTCGCCCAAACACAGCGTGCGTACGCTGTGGCAAGCCGGTTGCGAGCAATTGATCGTCAAGATTCCCTATCGCCTGTTTGACGGGCTGGACCCGCAAGGCCTGGGGGAGCATGGTTCGATACGGGGCTGCGCCTACAAGATAGACCCCTGTATGGGCCCACAATGGGCCAATCTCATCCAACATTTGCTGCTGCTGCCGCCACAAGCCAAGGCTGGTTCTGAGCACGCTGTGTGGACCCGCCATATTGAAAATAGTCTGGCTCTGTTTTTGCTGTGCCATCCAGCCAACCCGCAACTAGCACCCGCGCTAATGGATGAGTCCATGGGTGCGGCAGCCCGGGCAGGGCAAGTACGCCTGCTCCAGGCCAAAAACTACGTGCTGACTCATTTGCACACCAGCATCTCATTGGATGATCTGGCACAGGCAGCGGGTGTCAGCCCCCGCTTCCTGCATCTGCTGTGCCGTCGTCACTACCAGCAATCCCCCATGACCTGGGTGCGCAATCTGCGGCTGGATGCCGCGCATCAGGTTCTGCAATGCCGTCCACGTCCCCCTGTCACCGAGGTGGCATTGGCACATGGCTTTGGGCATCTGGGGCGTTTTTCTGCGTACTACCAGCAGCGCTTTCATGAACTGCCCCATCAAACGGGGCAGAGACAGCACACCAATCTGAGGGCCTGTTGATACTACAAGGCCTAACCCGTCTTAGATGAACATGGACTGGTTGATGGGCAGATTGTGCTTCTTACAGTAGCTGGTGTAGTGGTCGATCATCCAGAACACATCAATGATTTCAATGATGTGGTCGTTCTCGTCCAGAAACTCGATAGGGGTGCCCAGGTTGAACAAGGTTTCCATGCCTTCATCCGACACCAGGGTGTGAGTGCGGCCGGGGCTTTCGTGGATGTAGTCACCTGCACGGGCAACCCAATCGTATTCCTCGTAGCGCAGGCTGCCTGACAGGATGTAGCCGGTAACGATGGCACGGTGACGGTGGCGGCCCAAGGAACCCCCTTTATCTGCCCGCATGATGTGCACCGAGGTGTTGTTGCGAATATCAAAGCTCAAATGGCGCAGCCAGATATTGGGGCCGAAAGGAATCCAGGGAGACGTTTCTTCGGACGTATCGAAATGGCCTTCAACCAGGGCATATTCATCGCGTACTTTGTCGATGCGCTTTTCGGTCTCGATGTAGGCTGGGCTGTTGTCTTGAGTCATGGCTTGTCTCTCTCATAGAAATAAAAACCGCTGTGTTTGCGACACAGTCGGATGCCAATCCCCCGGATTGGCTTGTTTTCATTCTATGAATCCATTTGGCACCAAACTATCCAGCTCTGGCACAACAGCAAGTGCCACTATCCAGATTTGGCACTCCCCTCAAATCAAGGCCATTTCTACTCACTGCGATACTTTGCACTGACTCTATTTGGCAGCTCATTTTTGCACATTCAACAACACTGTTTTTCATATGCAAATCAAAAGAGTAAGGACGCATATCACCCATAAACACATGAGCTAATTGTCTTTCGCAGCAGCGCAGATCAGGCATGTAATACAAGACATTGATCCGCACGGGTGCACGTTCTGTTGACGGCACCTGGCCATGATTTCACTGCAAGGAACAGCCATGAGCCGCCCCCTGAAAACCGTCATCGTGAATGGAAGTTTGCATCGCCCGTCCCGCACGCAAGTGTTGCTGGATGCCCTGCGCGACGCTCTGAACGATCAACTGGCATTGGACGTGCACAATATTGAACTGGTCAGCCTGCTACCAGAACTGGGAGCCGCGCTGTCCACGGACGCACTGCCTGCCCACGCACACCAGGCCATTAAAGCCATTGAGCAGGCCGACTTTCTGATCGTGGGTTCTCCCATCTTTCGCGCCGGCATTCCCGGTTTGCTCAAGCACTTGTTTGATCTGGTGGACATGAACGCCCTGAATGGCACGCCTGTGCTCTTGGCGGCCACAGGAGGCAGCCAACGGCATGCCTTGGTGATTGAGCACCAATTGCGCCCCCTGTTCAGTTTTTTCCAAGCATTGACCTTGCCAATTGGTGTGTACGCCACCCCCGAGGATATTCAGGACGGCGAGATCACCAGCGAAGCGCTGCAACAACACATACAACGCACGGTTAATCTGGCTGCGCCCGTCTTGCAAGGCGTACAGGCCCAGCTACAACAGCGTGTCACCACTCTGGAGGCGCAAGCAGCATGAGCCAAATCACCTCCACCACGCCCGATATTTTCTGGTTTTTGCCCACCTCCGGGGACACCCGCTACCTGGGAAAATCCGACTTTGGCCGCGCGCCCACCAACGAATACCTGCGCAGCATTGCCGTCACCAGTGAAAACCTGGGCTATGACGGCCTGCTGATTCCTACCGGGGCCTCTTGCCTGGACCCCTGGGTCGTGGCGGCCAGCCTGGTGCCTGTCACCCAGCGCATCAAGCTGCTGGTTGCGCTGCGCACTTCGTTAGGGGCTCCCGTGTCCAGTGCGCGGCAGGCTGCTTCGCTGGATCAGGCCCTGCATGGCCGCTTGCTGCTGAACGTGGTGCCGGGCGGAGATGCGACAGAACTGGCCGCCGAAGGCGTGTTTCTGGACCATGACGCCCGCTATGAATACGCCAAAGAATACCTGACGATCTGGCGTCAACTGCTGGCCGGAGAGACCGTCAATTTCCACGGCAAGCACTTCAAGGTCAAGAACGGCCGCAACTTCTTTCCCCCCGTGCAAAAGCCCTACCCGCCGCTGTATTTCGGCGGTTCCTCGGACGCGGCGCACGAACTGGCCGCCGAGCACGTGGACGCCTATCTGACCTGGGGTGAACCTCCTGCTGCCGTGGGCCAGAAGTTTGATGACATTCGCCGCCGCGCTGCCGCCCGTGGCCGCAAGTTAAAGCTGGGTGTGCGGCTGCACGTCATCGTGCGTGAAACCAATGAAGAAGCCTGGGCGGAAGCCGAACGCCTGATCAGCAAACTGACTGACGAGGATATTGCCCAGGCTCAGGCTAACTACGCCAAGATGGATTCGGTAGGCCAGAAACGCATGGCTGCCTTGCACGGGGGCCGCCGCGATCAGTTGGAGATATCCCCGAACCTGTGGGCAGGGGTAGGCCTGGTGCGGGGCGGGGCAGGCACTGCGCTGGTCGGTGATGCCCAGACCGTGGCCCAACGCTTGCAAGAATATATCGAGCAGGGCGCGGACTCCTTTGTGCTGTCCGGCTACCCGCATCTGGAAGAGTCCATTCGCTTTGCCGAACTGGTCTTTCCACTTCTGGGCAAACAAGCCGTCACCATCAGCGATCGCGCCCAAACCGGTGGCGCCTTTGACGGTCGCGGTATTCAAAACCAGCAACTTTCTTCCGCATCATGAGCCAGAAAATCATAGACCTGCGTTGCAGACCTGCCTTCCTGCATAAATTTTTTGGAGCTGAACCCGGCTCACCTGAACACGCCACCGCCCGCTGGTTGAACCGCCGCGTAGGGACTCGCGGCAGCGACACTCATTTTGAAAAATCACTGAGCCAAGAAGGTTTTCTGGACGAAGTGCGGCAAGCTGGTCTGAGCAAAGCCGTGGTTGTGGGTCGCCACACCCCGTCGCAGCATCTGCCTATCGATACCATTCACCAAATTGTGCACGGCCACGATGAACTGCTGGGCATTGCCGGAATTGACCCGGCCCTGCAAGGCGAGCAGGCCGCGTTGGCGGAGGCCGAGCGTGCCATCAAGGAACTGGGCCTGTCCGGCATTGATATTGAGCCCGGTTTTGGCCTCCCTGCCCGCCACCCGGATGACCCCATTTACTGGCCTGTCTACGAGCTCGCCCGCCACCTGAAAGTGCCCGTTTTTCTGATGAGCGGCCCGACCACTCCGGACCTGCGCTATAACGATCCGGCTGGACTGGCGAAAGTCGCTAAAGCCTTTCCCGATCTGCCTTTAGTCGTCTATCACGGCTACTGGCCCAATGTGCAGCAAGCCATTGGCCTGGCCTTCCTGCACGAGAACGTGCATCTGGTGCCGGACATGTACCTTTTCCAGCCAGGCAAAGAGGCCTATGTAGAGGCAGCCAACAGTTTTCTGTCCGAGCAATTGCTGTTTGGCTCGTCCTATACCTTCCGCCCCATACGCCAGAGCATTGAGGACTTTCAAGCGCTAGGTTTCAAGGACTCCATCCTGGACAAGCTGCTTTATGACAATGCGGCCCGGCTTTTTCAATTAGCGCCGTAAAGGGTCATCACTCCTTGGTACAGCACGAAAAGGGCGCGATTGATTCGCGCCCTTTACCTGTCATCCAGCGATCTGCGCCAACGCTTCAGCTTGCCTGAGTCCCCACATGCCAGTAGTACACAGGCTCGGCATCATTAAGCAAAATATCGCCCACTGAACGAGCCTTATATACCACCGGATTATGGGACGCCAAGGCACGTGCGTTGCGCCAATGGCGATCCAAGCGACGGGATTCTTCCAGAGCCGTCGAACCACCCACATCAAACAGGCGAGTGGCCGCCCGCAGGACCGGCTCCACAATCGAGACCTGCGCCTGAGCCGTGCGCAGTTCCAGCGCGTCCAATGCCTCCCGCGATATGTCCACACCCGCCGCCCGCTGTTCGGCAATGGTCTGTAAATTCGCCGCCACATCACGCACTGCCAGTTGGGCGATATAGGCCGTACCCGACAATTCACCCACAATCTGTTGGACCAAGGGATCGTCCTTAGGCAAAGCCGCTGTGCCATGGCTAAAGACCCGTTTACGGGCTTGTACATAGGCCACGGCATCGCGCTGCACCGCACGGGCAATACCGGCCAAGGTAGCCAAATGCACCAATTGAAAATACGCCACCAAAGGCGTGGGCTCTTGCCGGGGGAAACGAATGATGGCGCTCTCCGGCACCAGCACATCCGTCAACACGGTGGTGCCGGAACCGGTCAGGCGCTGCCCGAAACCATGCCAGTCATCCAGGCGCTCTACACCGGCCAGATCGGTAGGTACCACGGCATGCACTGTCTCATCCTCTTGCCCTGGCGTAGTGCTGCGCGCCACCACCGTGACCCAATCTGCGTATAAGGTGCCCGTGCTATAGAATTTGCGGCCATTCAAGCGCCATTGGCCTGCTTGCTCGGCATCGGGTTCCAACGTCGTTTGAATTTGGCCCACCACGCCTTGGCCTGTCTCCGTTGTGGCATTTCCGAAAATTGCCCCTTGAGCCGCCAAGGGCAACCAATGGGCCTGGGTGTCAGCATCACGATCCAGTAAAAGCCGGTCGATAAAACCGAAATGTGGCCGCAGAATTTGCGCCACGTTCGAGTCGGCCGCCGCCAGGTCCTGCAGCAACTCAAAAAACACTGGAAGCGACACGCCACTGCCTCCCCAGCATTGCGGCACACGCAAGGCAGTAAAACCGCTGTCTTTCAGCCATAGAACCGGGGCGTATGCCAAGGTCCGGGTGTGTTCCCGCTCGGCTGAGGTATCGGCAATTCGTTGAAAAATCGCGCCAAACCGGACTCGCAATTGTGCAAGATCCGGAGCAACTGCGGGCTGGGGGGCTGCGAACCGCGCAGACGCATGGTCAGGGGCGAAGGCAGTAGAGAAATCAGTCATGGTGAGCAGGCTCCCTTACAAGAGCAAAGGTAAGACCAGGGACAGCATATTCACGCGTCCCCGCGTTTAGATCAGAACCTGCATCCCTGCCTAAACAGGCGGCCAGATCAGCCACTATTTCGCCGTTTTCCAAGGCAAGGAATACAAGTTTTTATCTCCTGCAAAAGACTGGTCGATTTGCTCGGCCACGGCAGGGGAGTTTTGGTAAATATCAACAAACTGGGCAATGCGTGGATCATCCGTATGGCTGCTGCGCGCCACAAAGCGGATGGCGTAGTACAGATCATCCACGGTGGAGTACTGCAAAGCCTTGCTGGCCAGCTCGGCCTGGCCCGCATTCACAAAATGAGCCGGGTAGCCTTGAACCAAGGCCAGGTCGTCCGCCGCACGCACCAGTTGCGGCCCTTCCACTTCCACAAACTGCAGCTTGCGCGGGTTCGCCGTCACGTCATTGACAGAGGCCCGCGCCCCCAGGCCTTCCTTTAACTGAATCAAACCGGCCGCCTGCAAGAGCAGCAAACCCCTGGCCTGATTGACCGGGTCGTTGGCCACGCCCACTGCCGCTTGCTCCGGCAGGTCGTCCAGCGATGCGTACTTCTTGGAATACAGGCCAATATTGGGAAGCAGGCCGTAAGCCACGCTTTCAATGGCATAAGCCCGTTCCGCCACGGCGTTGTCCAAAAATGCCTGATGCTGGAAATAGTTCAAATCCAGATCTCCGGATGCCAGGGCCGTGTTGGGCGTGGTCCAGTCAGTGAATTCGATCACTTGCACCTCCAGCCCTGCTTGCTTGGCCTGGGCAGCGGCCACGTTGACAGAGTCCGCCAACGAACCGGGTGTCACCCCTATTTTTAGCGGTGCAGCCGACAAGCTACCCGCCAAACCAAACGCCGCAACAGCGGACAAAACACGCAATGAAAAACGGACAAACAACATGCTCAGGTCCTTAGGGAAAAAGAGTCGTCAGCAAAAAAACGCAAAGCACTACAGGCAGCCTTGCCGCAGCCCCTTCAGCTTGCCGACACAGCAGAGCGGGCAAACTCCTGGCTGCCAGGCTGGGCCTGATCGGGCGATTGGGAAGGTGTGTGCCGCCATTGCACGGCTGGATGATGAGCAGGCAAACGGTCGCCTTGGCCAAACAGCTGTTGGCGCAAGGTCCCGCCTTCGTAAGCAGTGCGATAGCGGCCCCGGTTTTGCAGCTCAGGAACGATGTAGCTGGCAAAGTCCTCCCAGGTCTCGGGCACGACAATGCGGGTCAGGTTAAAACCGTCGATCTCACCTTCATCAATCCAGTTGGTCAGCGCATCGGCCACTTGCTGCGGGTCCCCCACAAGCGTCTTGTAGCGGCTGCCCAGCGTGAATTGGTCCAGCAGTTTGCGACGCGTCGTCCAACCCTGTTTTTGCGCTGCTGCCGCTGCTGATTGAATGGCATTGCTGGGGCCAAACTGAATAGGCTCGTCCAGGTCGTATTGGGAAAAATCCACCCCCGTGCTCGCAGCAAAATGCGCCAGACCGCCTTCAGAGCTGGCATGGGCCAGATAGTCCGCGTATTTCTCTTTGGCCTCGGCTTCTGTCGCTCCGGTCACCACCGCCACGCCTGCATAGATTTTCAGATCCTGCGCTTGCCGTCCCGCATCCACCGCCGCCTGGCGCAGCTTGCGGGAGGCCTCCCGCGCGGTCTGCGGGTCCCGCGCACCGATGAAAACGCCTTCGGCATGCTGACCGGCAAATTGCACGCCACGTGGCGATGTACCTGCCTGAAACAATAAGGGGGTGCGCTGCGGGGAGGGCGCACTCATGTGAATGGCATTGCTGCGGTAAAACGGCCCTTCGTGGTGAACCGTATGAACTTTCTCCGGCAAGGCATGAATGCGGCGCTGTTTGTCGGCAATCAGCGCCCCTTCTTCCCAACTGCCTTCCCACAGCTTGTAGGCCAGCTGCAAAAAGTCCTCCGCACGGTCATAACGACTGTCGTGCGCATCCAAACCATCTTGCCCCAGGCCGCGTGCACCACTGTCCACGTAGCCGGTCACAATGTTCCAGCCGATACGGCCATTGCTCAGCTGATCCAGTGTGCTGACATCCCGCGCAAAGGTGTAAGGATGGTACGCCGCCACGGTGGCCGTCAGGCCAAAACCCAGATGCTCGGTCACCGCGGCCATGGCAGAGACCAGCAGCCAGGGATTGTTCACCGGCAGTTGAATCCCTTCCCGCAGGGTCAGGTCCACACCTTGCTGGTAGACGTCGTAGTAGCCCACCACATCGGCCATGAAAATGCCGTCGAACAAGCCCTTTTCCAGTGTTTTGGCCAGATCGGTCCAGTACTTCAGGCTGTGATATTCGGTTGAGCGGTCACGCGGATGCGTCCACAGTCCATGATGAATATGGCCAACGCAATTCATATTGAAAGCGTTGATATGGATGTGCTTGTTCGGTGGCAATGGCTGCGTCATTTGTCCGTCTCCTTGCTTAGTTCTTTATCCAGCTCAAGCGATACAGTTTTTGTTCACCTTGATAGAACTGGTCGATAGCCTGGCGCACAGCAGGGGAGGTTTTATAGACCTCCAGAAACTGCGCAATACGCGGATCACTGGCCTTGTCATGGCGCGCCACAAACTGAATCGCCCAGGAGTCGTCCTCGTAACTGGTTAAGGCCAAGGCTTTTCGGGCATCAAAAGCATTGGAAGCCAGGATGAAATACGGAAAGCCCTGGGCCAAATCCACGTCTTGCGTGGCACGGGCCAGTTGCGGTCCCTCTACCTCCACAAACTTCAATTTTTTTGGGTTGGCGGCAATATCATCCAGCGTACTTAGCAAGCCTGTATCGGGACGCAATTCAATCAAGCCTGCATGCTCCAACAGACGCAAACCCCGCCCCACATTTACCGCATCGCTGGCAATCGCCACCTTGGCCCCATCGGGCAGCTCGGCCAGCGACGGGTACTTCAGCGAATACAGGCCCAGATAGGACAGAATGCCGGGCTGCACACTGACCAGTTCAAACCCCTTGTCACGCACGGCATTAGCCAGGTAATTGCTGTTTTGGTAGTAATTCAAGTCAATATCACCGGCATCCAAGGCCACATTGGGCGTGGCCCAATCCGTGAACTCGATCACCTGAATATCCAGCCCCTGCTTTTTCGCTTCCTGGGCCGCCACCCCCACTGAGTCCGCAAAAATGCCGGGAACCACACCAATCCTTAAGGGGGCCGAGGCTGCCGTGTGCGACAAAAGCGCGGCAGTCGCCATGACGCTCAAGACGGTCAGTTTCTTCAGAAATTGCGCTACGTTCATCAATCAAATTCCAGTCAAAAAAGGGGAAGGCCGGGCGCAAATCCACGCCCGCTATCAAATCACCAGACCGTTATCCGGCACGGGCTGCCAGCTGTTTGCTCAACGCGGCATTCAGGCGCATGCACAGTTGGGATCAACATCACAGGGCTCCATGACGTGGCGGGCGCACACCATTGAGGGCATAGTTGCCCACTGCGTGGTATTTCCAGCGCACCGGATCGTGCAGGGTATGGACGCGAGCATTACGCCAATAGCGGTCCAGCCCATGTTGTGACAAGGTGGCTCCGGTCCCGGCCAGCTCAAACAGCTTGCTGCCGGCCAGCACGCTGGCGCTGGTGGCCAGCGCCTTGGCCTGCGCAACCGCTACCGAAGCCTGCGCCACACTGTCTTCGTCCGGGGCTTGCTGCGCAGCGTCTACAAAGCGGACAGCGCGTGTCAGCAAGGCCTTTGCCGCACGTAAACGCAGATGCACATTGCCCACCTCCTGCAAAAGCAAGGGGTCCTGGGCCGCGCTATCTACACCGGCATCAATCCAGGGGCGGCTGTGCTCACGTACAAAAGACAAGGTGGCCTCGAAAGCGCCCTGGCCAATCCCCAAATCCAGCGCGGCGTGGATGATCTGTGCAAAGGGGCCTATGGTGGTCGGACGATCGAACGAATCCGTAAACGGCACCACCCATTGCGGCTGGACCTGGACGCGCTGAAACTCCACTGAACCACTGCCTGTCACGCGCTGGCCAAAGCCGTCCCAATCGTCCGTCAGCGTCACGCCGGCTGCGCCACGCGGCACGAACACCAGATACAGGCGGCCATCATCTTGCGCCGTCGTGAGCGTAGGAATCCAGTGCGCAAACAAGGAGCCGGTGCAATAGAATTTGCGGCCATCCACAAACCAGCCATCTGGCTCTTTAAGCAATTGCGTACGGCGTACAAAATCCTTCTTGCCGATCTCGGCCAAGGCATTGCCAAAGCGCTTTCCCTTCAACACCTGATCATAGAAAAAGGCTTTTTGCTCGTGCGTTGCCCCTACCCGCAGCACTTCCAACGCGTAGTAGTGGTTCTGCGGGATATGACCAAAATTGCCATCGGCTGCGGCAATGCGATGCACCACCTGGGCCAGCACCTCGGTAGAAACACCGGCGCCGCCGTATTCCTTGGGGACGGTGATGCCCCATAAGCCGCTTTGGCTAAATTGCTCGACCTCCTGGTAGGGCAAGATGCGGTCGCGGTCGCGCTCCAGAGCTTTATCGGCAACCAACTGAGCAAACCATTCTGCCGCTTGTAGCGCCTGGGCCTCGGACTGGATGATAGGTACAGCTTGGGATATCTGTGTCGTCATGGCCTCAATTCCATTGGTGATAGCGTGGCGCGGTGCCATTGAGCAGATAGTTGCCCAGCAAGTGGTATTTCCAGCGCACCGGATCGTGCAAGGTGTGGACGCGGGCATTACGCCAATGGCGGTCCAGATTGTGAGCAGCACGAGTAGACGATGAGCCCGCCAAGGCGAATAGCTGCTCGCTGGCATTGAGCGCGGCTTCAGTAGTCAGAATCTTGGCCTCGGCCACCGCGGCAGAGGCGCGGGCGCTAAGCGCCGCATCAATCGGCTGCGCTGCCAAGGCATCAAGCAAGCGGGCGGTCTCCAGCAAGACTTCCTGGGCCGCATCGACTTCGATCTGCAAGGCACCCACCTCTTGAATGATGTGCGGGTCTTGCGTGGCGCTGTCCACACCTGAGTCGCCCCAGGGCCGCGCCCGATGACGTACAAAATCCAGCGCGTCCTGCAAGGCTCCCTGCGCGATACCTGCATCAATACTGGCCTGAATCAGCTGCGAAACAGGCCCGGAAAGAGAAGGCACATCCGCAAAACGCCAACTTTCAATGATGTTGTCTGGCTCAACCTGCACCTGATCAAACACCACGCTGCCACTGGCGGTAGTGCGCTGACCAAATGCATTCCAGTCGTCAATCACTTGTACGCCCGGCGCATCCGCGGGCACCCAGACTTGCACGCTACGGCCTTGCTCATCGGCGGCGCGAAAAGGAATCCAGTGCGCGAACAAAGCGCCAGTGGAATAAAAGCGCGTGCCGCTGACGCGCAAGCTGCCATCTGCCTGCCGACTCAGTTGCGCGGTGAGATCAGTAATCCGTGCCGCTTTGCCCTTTTTTTCGGGTCCGGCATTGCCCAGACGCGCTCCCTTGAGCACGGCACCAAACCAGCGCTGCTTTTGCGCCTCAGAGCCGGTGTCATTCACGTTCTGGATCAAGGCAAAATGGTTTTGCGGAATCTGCCCCAATGAGGCGTCAGCCGCACTAATGATGGCAAACACCTGGGCCAGTGTGGCCTTGGATGCTTCCAGGCCGCCATAGGCTTTAGGGATGGTGATGGCGCCTAGACCGCTGGCGGTATAACGCTCTATCTCGTCCCAGGGCAATTGACGCAAGCGGTCACGCTCGGCGGCTGTTTGCGCAAATTCAGCGGCCAATTGCTGTGCAATCGCAATCGCTTCGGCCTCGCTGCGAATGCGGTAGGGCACTTGGGGAGGCAGCGGCAAACGCTGTTCTGCGATTGTTGCGGGCAAAGCTTCGCCCTGAGTATTCCGATCAGTCATACGGTACTCTTTTCAGTTACTAAAAAAGGAGGGGGCAGGCGCGTGCAGCGCCTGATTTAACGGCCGCGCAACCAGTGCACGTAACGGTCTCCGGCAAACTGCACCACCGTCACCAGTGCAATCAGTACAGCAATCACAATCAGCATGACCTGGGTATCAAAGCGTTGATAGCCGTAGCGGATGGCCAGATCACCCAGTCCGCCGGCGCCCACTGCGCCCGCCATGGCCGAAGAACTGATCAAGGCCACCAAGGTAATCGTGAAGCCCCCGATAATGCCGGGCAGGGCTTCGGGCAAATAGACATGGCGCACGATGTCCCATTTCTTGCAGCCCATGGCCTGCGCCGCCTCGATCAAGCCCTCATCCACCTCGCGCAGGCTGACCTCCGCTATGCGGGCGAAAAAAGGTGTCGCGCTGATCGCCAGCGGCACAATGGCTGCCCACACCCCAATCGTGGTGCCCGCCAACAGGCGAGTGAAGGGAATCAACGCCACCAGCAAGACAATGAAGGGCGTGGCGCGAAAGCCATTCACTACGCTGCCCACGACACGGTTGATCTTGGGCGACTCCCAAAAACCATTGGGGGCCGTCACAATCAAGAGCACCGCCAGCGGAATACCCGCCAGAAACGCCACGACACCGGACACGCCCACCATCATCAGCGTATCCAGCAAGGCCTGCCAATAACGCTCAGCGGGGATACTCAGATTCCACAACATAGCCAATGTCCTCAATGTGATGCGCGATGGCCGCCGGGCCTTGCGTCAAAGATTTCAAATCAGGCAATGTCACATGCCCTTCAATCGCGACCAGCAAGCTGCCTTGTGCATGGCCCTGAATGCGGTCCACCCCGCCATGTACCAATTGCGGTTGGCCGGGCAGGCTGCGAGCGATGCGCAGCAAATCTGGCTCCCATCCCCCTTCGCCGCTATAGCTCAACTGCAAGATGCGGCTGTACACACCGGCCTTGGGGCGCTGCTGTACCAACCTTGCCTGCAGATCCTCGGGCAGATTGTGTTGCAGCGGAGCCAGCAGCGCTTTGGTCGCGTCATGCTGGGGTTTGCCAAAGACCCGCCAGACCTCGCCCAGCTCGGCAATGCGGCCTTTCTCCAGCACCAATACCCGGTCCGCAATTTCCCGGATCACGCTCATCTCGTGCGTAATCAGCACCACGGTGATGCCCAGGCGACGGTTGATATCTTTGAGCAAACTCAGAATAGATTGCGTCGTTTCCGGGTCCAGGGCCGACGTTGCCTCGTCACACAGAAGAATCTGCGGCCCGGTAGCCAGCGCCCGGGCAATGCCCACGCGCTGCTTTTGCCCGCCCGACAAGCGACTGGGATAGGTGTCCGCCTTGTCCTGCAAGCCCACCAGTTGCAAGAGTTCCTGAACGCGCTGGGCCAGGGCTTGCGCTGGCACCCCGGCGACTTTCAAGGGCAGGGCGACGTTCTCGTACACGGTTTTCGCGGACAGCAAATTGAAGTGCTGAAAAATCATGCCAATGCGTCGGCGCAGTTTGACCAGCTCCGACTCATTCAATAAGGCGATGTCTACGCCATCTACCAGTACCTGGCCGTCCGTAGGGCGCTCCAGGCGATTGATGGTGCGCAGCAAGCTGGACTTGCCCGCGCCACTGCGGCCAATAATGCCAAAGATGCTGCCCGGCTCAATATCCAGATCAATGTCTTGCAGTGCAGGCACGGCACCTGCGGAGGACTGATACACCTTGGACAGATTACGAAACGCCACGCTACCTGCACGGGTCGCTTGCGCGGACACCGCCTGCCGAGCCGCTTCGGGCACCTTGCTTTCAGGTTCTACACGCGGCTGAGCCGCTTCCTGTCCGGTCTCAAACCGTTCATCTACATTACGCCGCAGCGCTGTTGTGTATGCCATGTCGCTTACTCCTTGCGCTGACTACCCTGCCACGGCAAGGTGTAAAGATTGGGGTTGTGATCAAAGCGATCATCAATCGTGCTGCGCACCGCTTGCGACTGCTGAAACAGCTCAACAAATTGCTGTAAGGCAGGGTCATTGGCGCGGTCTTGGCGCGTCACAAAACCCATGGCATAGAAGGTGTCCGCAATGCCGGAATACGCCAGGGCCTTGCCCGCATCCGCCTTGCGGCCGGCACTGACAAAGTAGCTGGGCCACACCACCGCCAAATCCACGTCCGGCAGTGAATGGATCAACTGAGGGCCTTCAATTTCTACCAGCTTGAGCTTTTTCGGATTGCCCACCACATCATTAATGGTCGCGCCGGTATCCAGACCATGGCGCAGCGTCAGCAAGCCTGCTTTTTGCAAGAGCAATAAACCGCGCCCTTGATTGACCGGGTCGTTAGGCAGCGAGACAGTCGCCCCATCCGGCACCTGCGCCAGGGATTGATGCTTGTTGGAGTACAGGCCGATGTTTTGCAGCAGACCCAGACCGATAAATTTCAGATCGTAGCCACGCTCTTTAATCGCGTTTTTCAGAAACGCTTCGTGCTGGAAAAAATTGACATCAATATCTCGATTGTTGACGGCCTCATTGGGCAGCGTCCAATCCGTAAATTCCACCAGCTCAATATCCAGGCCCTGTTGTTTGGCTTCCGGAATCAGGGCCTGAACCGCATCAGACGTAGCGCCCGGTATGGAGCCCACTTTGATGACAGCCGCCGAACTGTTCAGGGGAATCACTGCCGTCAGGACCAGACCCAAGGCCCAAAGCGTGAAACGGCGCGGGTTACGAGCAGCCATTACTTCGCTCCTTTTGCGGCGTTCAGCCAAGCCAAGGTGTACAAGCGCGGATCATTGTTGAACGCGGAGCGGGTTATGTCGCGCACAGAAGGGGAGTTTTGATAAATACTAATGAACTTTTGAATCACAGGATCGTTGGCGCGGTCTGCCTGAACAACGAATTGAATCGCAAACTGTGAGTCCTCGATCCCGGAATAAGCCAAGCCACTGGAGGGATCAAAGGCTTTAGCCGCCACAATAAAGTGCGGATAGCCTTGGGCAATATCCACATCGCCCGTGATTCGAACCAGCTGCGGGCCTTCCACTTCTACAAAGCTGAGCTTTTTAGGGTTCTCGACAATGTCATCCAAATTGCCCAGGTATCCCACTTCCGGCTTGAGCGTGATCAGTCCCACTTTTTGCAGCAGCAACAAGCCGCGTCCCTGATTGACCGGATCGTTGGCAATGCCTACCTTGCCGCCTTCAGGCACTTGATCGACGGAGGCATGTTTCAGCGAATACACGCCCACATTGGCAAGGATGCCGGTGCCGGCACTGGCCAGCTTGTAGCCATTTTTTTCGATCGCGTTTTTCAGGAAAGGCTGGTGCTGGAAGTAGTTGATATCAATATCGCCGTTCGCTACGGCAACATTGGGCGTGGTCCAGTCGGTGAACTCAATCACCTGCACATTGATGCCTTGGGCCTTGGCATCCTGGGCCGCCGCATTGATGGAGTCGGCATACGCACCGGGCACCACACCGATACGTAAAGAGTCAGCTGCAATGGCAGGAGAGACAGCCAGCACAAGGGCACTAGCTACGATGAATTTGGACAAATGCTGGAGCATGATAAACAGTGCCTCACTGGGTTGGCCTGCTGATGCAGACAAATCTTAGAAGCTTCTATTAAATCGGCTCGATGCCCCTCGCACCACAACAGAACATTCATTTACTTATGCGCCATATTGGCTCATCAAAATTACTTTAAGTTATTGATATTTATATTATTTTTAACAATAAACTAAGTTGTGAAAATGGTGCTTAGGGTCTGCCCACACGCCGTCCGACCAAGCCCACACAGGCCTCAAGCGGGACAGAAATCAGCCGAACTTTCCGACTCGCAGACAAAAAAATGCCCTGAGAGCTGACAAACAGCCTTCAGGGCATTCATTTACTGCGGCGCCATCAGACGCCTTGCTCAGACTTAGCCGCGAACCTTAACCAGGATCTCGTCCAGCCAGGCCAGCATCAGGTCGATTTCGTCGGCCGTGATGTTCAGCGCTGGCATGAAGCGCAGCAAGTTAGGACGTGGCGAGTTCAGCAACATGCCTTCAGGAGCGCGATCGCGAGCGGCAGCCACAATTTCTGGGCCATCGTCCTGATCCAGGATCAAGGCGCGCAGCAGACCTGCGCCACGTTCGCCATTCATGCCCCACTTGGCGCTGATTGCCAGCAAGCCTTCGGACAGTTGCTTGGAACGGGCATTGACCGAATCCAGGAAGCCAGGGGCAGCCAGTTCGTCAAATACCGCCACGCCGGCAGCCGTCATCAGGGGGTTACCGTTGTAGGTACCGCCTTGGTCACCAGGTTGGAAGCAGGACACTTCTTCGCGGGCACACAAAGCGGACAGCGGCACACCACCACCAATGCCTTTACCCAAGGTCATGATGTCTGGACGAATACCCGAATGTTCGTAGGCAAACATGGTGCCAGTACGGCCCATGCCCGTTTGCACTTCGTCCACGATCAAGAGCAGTTTGTGTTCGTCAGCCAGGGCACGCAGGCCTTGCATGAATTCCACGGTAGCGGGAATGACACCGGCTTCGCCCTGAACAGGCTCCAGCATGATGCCCACGGTTTGATCGTCGATCAAAGCGCGCACCGACTCCAGATCGTTCAGCTGGGCTTTAGGAAAACCATCGACCTGCGGGGCAAACATGCGATCCCAGCCGGGTTTGCCGGACAAGGACATGGTGGCCAGGGTACGACCATGGAACGAGTGCTCAAAAGAGATGATCTTGAACGCGTTGTTCTTGTTGATCTGGCCCCATTTACGAGCCAGCTTGATAGCGCCTTCGTTAGCTTCACCACCACTGTTGGCAAAGAACACGCGGTCAAAGCAGGAGTGCTCCACAATGCGCTTGGCCAGCGCGATAGAGGGCTCGTTGTAGAACGCAGGCGAAGGGTTGATCAGCTTGGACGCTTGTTCAGTGATGGCCTTGATGACGTTGGCGGGGCTGTGGCCCAGTGCGTTCACGGCCCAGCCCTGGACGGTGTCCAGGTATCGCTTGCCGTTGTGATCTTGTAGCCAGGAACCTTCTCCTCGCACAAAGACCAACTCCGGACGCTGGGTAATTTCCATTAATGCACGTACACCGGCCCGATCGAATTCCATAACGGCAAACCTTGATGAAAAAAGAAAAAAGAAACCAGCCCGGCGGCTGGACAGATTAATTCTAACGCAGCACACCCCCAGCAGGAGACTTGTGCATGGGACAATGTCGTTCTGGCGGTGGATTGTCCCTTTTCTGGCACACATGGACGGCGGCAAGCCATGGCAGCAAGCCAGATGGCGCCCAATCACTTTAAGCCTGAAGTCTTATTTGAGCCAGCGCAGATCGAAAGCGCCGCGCTTAGGCAGGGTCAGAACAAGCCATCCAGATCCAGCTGCCTGGGTTGTTCCTGCGGCATTTCACTCAGGGGCAGCAAAGTGCTGGCCTTCACCCCCACCAAACGCAAGCGCCGGTCCAGCACAGCGCGTTTCAGGTTTTGGCGGGCCGCGGCCAAAATGGCATCGGCCGCCAGCACCGGAGCGGGCAAGGAAAGGTCGCGTGTCACGGTTTTGAAGTCTTCAAACTTCAGCTTGATGCCTATGGTCTGCGCGCACATGGCCGACTTGCGCAAATCTTCTTCCAGTTTTTCGCACAGAGCTTCCAGCACGGTGGACAGGCGGGCACGGTCCATACGCACATGCAGATCGCGCTCGAAGGTAGTTTCGCGGCTGATGGATTTAGGAGTGCGATCCGTAGACAAGGGGCGGTCGTCCTGACCTTGAGCCACGGCCATCAACCACTGCGCATATCGCAGCCCAAAGTGATCCTGTAGTTTCTCTGCCGGAGTAGCCGCCAATTCACCAATATTTTGTATCCCCATCTCCGTCAGCTTTACGACGGACTTAGGGCCGATGCCATTGATCTTGCCCACTGCCAGCGGCCAGATGCGGGTAGGGACATCATCCATAGTCAGCACACAGGCCCCGTTGGGCTTGTTCAGTTCCGAGGCAATCTTGGACAGCAGCTTGTTGGGGGTGATGCCTACCGAACAGGTCAAGCCTGTAGCCTGGTTCACAGCCTGGCGAATCTGCTCGGCCAATTCATGGCTGTCTGCGGTTTTGTGGCTAAGGTCTACATAGATTTCGTCTATGCCCCGATCCTCAATATGATCCGAGACAGTTGCTACTGCCTGTTTAAACAATCGGGAATAGTGACGATAGGCCTGAAAGTCTGCAGGCAATAAGATAGCCTCAGGTGCCAGCAAAGCGGCCTTCATTAAACCCATGGCGGAAAACACGCCCAGTTGGCGAGCTTCATAGGTGGAGGTCGTGGCCACTCCACGTCCTACATAATCGGCCAGACGGGCATGCTGCCAGGAGCCATCGGGCAACTGGCGCGGGGCATCCGTACTGCGCCCGCCAATCACCACAGGGCTGCCGCGCAAATGAGGGTAGCGCAGCAGTTCCACCGATGCGTAAAAAGCATCCATATCCACGTGAGCGATACGCCGCCCTAACGGTTTTTGTTCTTGCGCCACGACCTTGCTTAGCCCGGTAACTGTATATACGTACACCATTATAGCGATAAGTCTGCCCCGGACTGATCCGGTCTGAATAAGCGCAGAGATGATATAAATCACTAATCCTCATTAAGCTGACTTTTAGCTGAAATTACGTATTGAGTCATGAACTGACGCTCGGGTACTATTCAGCCTCTCTATCAGCGACACCAACCATCCCATCAGGAGGTTTTCATGAAAAAAACAGTATTGGCTGCTGCGCTGGCGGCTCTGGTCACCCTGCCCTTGGCAGGCCACAGCAAGACGCTTACTTGGTCCAGCCAGGGCGACTTCATGACCCTGGACCCCCACGCCCAGAACGAAAACCTCATCATTACTGCCAGCTCGTATGTGTATGAGCCCCTGGTGGATTACAACAAAGACTTCCAGTTAACGCCTGCACTGGCGACCTCCTGGGAACAGCTGGAGCCTACGGTCTGGCGTTTCACTCTGCGCGAAGGCGTGAAGTTTCATGACGGCGCGCCCTTTACCGCTGACGACGTTGTGTTCTCCATCCACCGTGCCATGGCCCCCACGTCCAATTTCAAAGCCTACGTAAACGGCATTGATAAAGCAGTCAAAGTGGACGATAAAACGGTGGATATCATCACCACCGCACCTAACCCTGTACTGCTGCGACAGCTGACCAACGTCTTTATCATGAACAAAGACTGGTCCGAAAAAAACAAGGCCCAGCAGCCACAGGATTTCAACAAGAACGAAGAAACCTATTCCTCGCGCAACACGAACGGCACCGGCCCATATAAGGTGAAGTCCCGTGAAGTGGACGTACGCACCGTCTTTGTGGAAAACGAAGACTGGTGGAACAAGGCCAACAAAGTGGGCAACGTGACCGAAGTGATCTACGTGCCTATCAAGCAAAACGCCACCCGTACCGCCGCTTTGCTGTCAGGCGAAGTGGACCTGGTACTGGACCCGCCTGCACAGGATTTGCAGCGTCTGCGCCAACAAGCCAAGATCGTGGAAGGTAATGAATACCGCACCATTTACCTGGGCCTGGACCAAAAAAGCCCCGAACTGAAATACAGCAGCATCAAGGGCAAGAACCCATTTGCTGACCAGCGCGTGCGTGAAGCGCTGTATGTCGCCATCGACATTGAAGCCATCAAGAAAGCGGTGATGCGCGGCTCCTCCGCCCCCACCGGCACCATGATCGCTCCACAGGTACATGGCTACACCAAGGACTTGGCACAGCGCATTCCTTACAGCCAGGACCGCGCCAAAGAATTGCTGAAAGAAGCCGGTTACGACAACTCCTTAAGCTTCACGCTGGACTGCCCGAACGATCGCTACATCAACGATGAAGCCATCTGCCAGGCCATTGTGGGCATGTGGGCCAAGGTCGGTGTCAAAGCCAACCTGAACGCCATGCCCCGTGCCACCTACTTCCCCAAGGTGCAGAACTACGACAGCAGCGCCTATATGTTTGGCTGGGGCGTACCTACCTTTGACGCGCTCTACACCCTGCAAAGCCTGATGCACAGCAAAGGCGAGGGCGCTGACGGTTCCTTTAACTTTGGCAACTACAACAACGCTGAAGTGGATGCCCTGATCGACCAGATCAAGACCGAAACCGACACCGCCAAGCGCGATGCGGCCATTCATAAGGTTCTGGAAATTCATGCCAAAGAAGTGGGCCATATCCCGCTGCATGACCAGATCATTCCTTGGGCCATGGCCAAAAAGGTTGACGTCATTCACCGTGCGGATAACCGCATGGCGGCTCAGTGGGTCACCGTGCAATAAGCCTTTCTTCCCCATCCTGCCCCGCTTCCATGCGGGGCAGGTCTTATATAGTCCGTAGTCTTCATTTCTGCGCACGCCCCTTTGCCGGGCGACTTCTACACATTAAGGACGACACTGGTCGCGAGTGATCCTCGCACTACACCAGGAGACCGCCTATGCTGGTATTTATTATTCGCCGTCTGATCCAGGCTGTTTTGGTGATGCTGACGGTCAGCCTTCTGGCCTTCGTACTGTTTCGCTACATTGGCGATCCGGTCACCATCATGCTGGGACAAGACGCCACCGAACAGGACCGCGTCGAGCTGCGCGCCAGCCTGGGGCTGGACCAACCCGCTCCCGTTCAATTCGGACGCTTTGTCGGCCAAGCCGTGAAAGGCGAGTTTGGCCTGTCCTTGCGGCAAGCCCAACCTGTATCCACTCTGCTCAAAGAACGCCTGCCTGCCACTGTAGAGCTATCGGTAGTCGCGGCCATTCTGGCTTTGCTGATCGGCCTGCCGCTGGGGGTGTACACCGCCTTGAAACGCAATGGCTTCGTCGCACAAAGCATTCTGGCCTTTTCCCTCTTGGGTATTTCATTACCCACGTTCCTGATTGGTATCTTGCTGATCCTGGTATTTTCCGTGCAACTGGGCTGGCTGCCCAGCTATGGGCGCGGGGAAGTCATGCGATTGGGATGGTGGAGCACCGGCCTGCTCAGTTGGGACGGCATCAAGCATTTGATTCTGCCCGCCATCACGCTCTGTTTGTTCCAGCTCACCTTGATTCTGCGTCTGGTGCGCTCTGAGATGCTGGAAGTGCTGCGCGCCGACTACATCAAATTTGCCCGCGCTCGCGGCCTGTCGCAACGCGCCATTCACTTTGGCCATGCCCTGAAAAACACCATGGTGCCCGTCATCACCATTACCGGTCTGCAACTGGGCGGCATCATTGCCTTTGCCATCGTGACCGAAACCGTTTTCCAATGGCCTGGCATGGGCCTGCTGTTTATTCAGGCTGTGCAGTTTGCGGACATCCCCGTCATGGCGGCCTATCTTTGTCTGATTGCCCTGGTGTTTGTTGTGATCAACCTGCTGGTAGACCTGCTGTACTTCCTGGTCGATCCACGTCTGCGTACCCAGCTGTCGGGCGCAAAGGGGCACTAATATGTTCGCGAAACTAAAAACTGCCTGGAATAGCGATCTGATCTGGTCCTGGCGCCATTCACCCGTGGCGATTATGGCCACAGTCGTCGCCGTGCTGCTGTTTGTGGGCGCGCTGGGGGCCCGCTGGCTGGCCCCTTTCGATCCTTTTGATCTGACCTCCATTGACCTGATGGATGCTTTGCTGGCTCCGGCCTGGTCTGAAAATGGCTCGCCACAATACTGGCTGGGTACCGACAGCCAGGGCCGTGACCTGTTTTCCGCCTTGCTGTACGGCACCCGTACCTCCTTGCTGATTGGTCTGGCTTCGGTCGCTTTGGCCATGGTGGTGGGTATTGTGCTGGGTCTGCTGGCGGGTTATTCCGGTGGCCGCGTAGATGCCTTCATCATGCGTGTGGCTGACGTGCAGTTGTCCTTTCCTGCCATCCTGATCGCCTTGCTGATTGACGGTGTGGCACGTGCTGTCTTTCCTTTGAACATGCACGATGTGGTGGCCTTTCCGGTGCTGATCGGGGCCATTGCCCTGGCTGGCTGGCCGCAGTATGCCCGTACCGTGCGCGGCTCCACCATGGTGGAAAAAAACCGCGAATACGTACAAGCAGCCCGTGTGATTGGCGTGTCTTCTTCGCGCATCATGTTCAGCCATGTGCTGCCCAACGTCATGGGCCCCGTACTGGTGCTAGCGACTGTGCACCTGGCTACCGCCATCATTACCGAAGCTACCCTGTCCTTCCTGGGGGTTGGCGTACCGGCCACCTCACCGTCGCTGGGCACCTTGATCCGCATTGGTAACGACTTCCTGTTCTCTGGCGAGTGGTGGATCACGATCTTCCCCGGCCTGATGCTGGTGTTGCTGGTCCTGTCAGTCAACCTGCTGGGCGACTGGCTGCGTGACGCCCTGAACCCCAAATTGAGCTGAGCCATGACTGCACTACTTACTGTCCAAGACCTGTGTGTCGAATTTCCGACCCGGCATGGCGTGCTTCAGGCACTGGATCATGTCTCTTTTTCCATCGCCCCCGGTGAAGTGCTGGGGGTCGTAGGGGAATCAGGTGCCGGTAAATCCCTGACGGGTTCTTCCATTATTGGCCTGCTCGATGCGCCCGGCCGCATCAGTGGCGGGCAAATCCTGCTGGAAGGCGAGCGCATCGACAATCTGGATCAGGACCAGATGCGCAAGATTCGCGGTCGCAAGATCGGCGCTATTTTTCAGGACCCGCTGACCTCACTGAACCCGCTCTATACAGTGGGCCATCAACTGGCTGAAACCATCGTGACGCACTTGCCCCTGTCCTGGAAACAGGCTCGGGAGCGTGCCATCGAACTGCTGGAGGCCACTGGCATTCCCGCCGCCCGCGAGCGTATTGACCACTACCCGCATCAGTTCTCCGGCGGCATGCGTCAACGTGTGGTGATTGCCCTGGCGCTGGCCGCTGAGCCCAAGCTGATCGTGGCCGACGAACCGACCACCGCCTTGGATGTGTCGATTCAAGCCCAGATCATTGATCTACTGAAAAAACTCTGTCGATCGCAAGGCACCTCGGTCATGCTCATTACGCACGATATGGGTGTCATTGCGGAAACCGCAGACCGCGTGGCGGTGATGTATGCCGGACGCGTCATTGAAATCGGCCCGGTACGGGATGTGATTCAACAGCCTAGCCACCCCTATACCCGTGGCCTGATGCGTTCCATCCCTAACTTGCACGCCGGGCTGGAACGCCTGGAGCAGATCCCTGGCAGCATGCCCCGCCTGAACGCAATTCCGGCTGGCTGTGCCTTTAATCCGCGCTGTGACCGCCGTTTTGATCGCTGCCTGAGCGAACGTCCCGAGCTGTTGCCCGTTCCCCCTCAGACGCAAGCGGCCTGCTGGCTGCATGCACAGGAGTCCGCATGAGCGCCCCTAAACAAGCCCTGGTCCAGGTCAAGGACGCCGCCTGCTGGTTCGACGTATCCCCACCCTTGCTGGAACGTCTGGTCTACCGCAAACCCAAAGTGAATCTGCGCGCCGTGGACGGGGTCAGTTTCACCTTGAACAAAGGTGAAACCCTGGCGCTGGTAGGCGAATCGGGCTGCGGTAAATCCACAGTTGCCCGTTTGCTGACGGGCCTGTATTCACTGACTCGCGGCGAGATCCTGTTTGACGGCCAATCGCTCAAGTCCATGGACAAAGCCAGCCAGCGCTCCATGCGCAAGCGCCGCCAGATGATTTTTCAGGACCCCTATGCCAGCCTGAATCCCCGCTGGCGCGTGGGCCGTATCATTGCCGAGCCGCTGGTCACGCACACGGACATGAGCCGTGAGCAGCAAGAGGCCAAAGTGGCGGAATTGCTGACGCAGGTAGGCCTGACGGCCAGCGACGCCCAGCGTTACCCGCACCAGTTCTCCGGCGGCCAACGCCAGCGTATTTCGATTGCACGGGCCTTGGCCCTGCAACCGGAATTCATCGTCTGTGACGAACCCACTTCGGCGCTGGATGTGTCGGTACAGGCACAAGTGCTGAACCTGATGAAGGATTTGCAGCGCGATCTGGGTCTGACCTATCTATTCATTTCCCATAATCTGGCCGTGGTTCACCACGTGGCCGACCGGATAGGGGTGATGTATTTAGGCCGGATTGTGGAAATTGCGCCACGCGATGATTTGTTTGCGCAGCCACGTCATCCTTATACGCGCATGCTGCTGGGCGCCATTCCCGACATGAGCGGGGCAGGCAAAAGCCGCATTCCCGTGGCCGGTGAAGTGCCTAATCCACTGAACCCGCCATCAGGCTGCACCTTCCATCCACGCTGCCCCTTGGCCAATGAACGCTGCCGCCGCGAAGCACCTGCTTTGCTAAATACCGGCGGTCAGGAAGTGGCTTGCCACGCCGTCGAAGAAGGGCGCGATCAGGCCTGATCGTTTGCCATGCCAACAGTGAAACCGCCCACGGCACCTTGCCGAATGGGCGGTTTTTTCTGATAATTGAGAACTATTCTCAGTTATTAATGCCCGCACCTCTGCCATTCCGCTGGTCGAGCAGGCACCACTGGACGCATCATGCACAACCCCGCCTTCTCGCCAGACATGGAATCGCTCTACCGGAATTACCATAGCTGGCTGCATGCTTGGCTGCGACGGCGTTTGGGCAACTCCTTTGACGCCGCCGATCTGGCGCAAGACGTTTTTGTACGACTGCTGCAAAAGCCCCGCCATTTCGGCAGCGAACCCGAAGCCCGCGTCTATTTGCGGCTCATGGCCAATGGCATGTGTGTGGACCTGTGGCGACGCCGCCAGATCGAACAAGCCTGGCTGGAAGAGCTGGCCAGCCGTCCCGCCGCCGTCGTCCCCTCTGTGGAACATCAAGCTCTGGTGCTGGAAGCCCTGAACGAGATAGACAGCATGTTGCGCACGCTTCCCCCCAAGGTGGGCAACGCCTTTTTCATGGCTATGGCCGACGGCATGAGCAATCGTGAAATTGCACAGGCACTGGGTGTCTCTACCCGTATGGTGCATAAGTACATCAGCCAGGCCATGTTGTGCTGCCTGAAGCTGGAAGCCCGCCATACCTCCTCGGACAGGCCCGTGCAGCAGGCACTCGGCCTGCCCCAGCCGCGCTGATTATCCGCACGCCATATCGCCACTTCATGAGCAGCTCCGAACTTCATCCCAACAATACGCAGGAACCGTCTTACGCCGCCCTGGAACAGGCCGCCGAATGGTTTGCCTTGCTGCGCTCGGACGAAGCCTCTGCGAAGGACCACAAAAACTGGCAAACCTGGCTAGCCGCTCAGGCAGAGCATCGCAAGGCCTGGCAGTATGTCGAGCGCATCAGCGGCCGCTTTGAACCGATACAAAACAGCAGCAACCGGCAGGCGGCGGTGCAAAGTTTTTGTCTGGCTAACCAGCGCATGGGGCGTCGCCGTCAACTACTTCTGAGCTTGGGCACACTGGCAGGCGCAGGCTTGGGCGGCTGGCTGGCCTGGCGGCATACGTCCTTACCCCAAACGATGCTGGCCTGGACGGCCGAGCACCGCAGTGCCCAAGGTGAAGTGCGCAAACTGATGCTGCCTGATGGATCTACCGTCTGGCTCAGCTCGGACACAGCCCTGAATCACGACTTCCGTGCCGACCAGCGTGTGCTGTCTTTGGTGGCCGGTGAAATACTAGTTGAAACCGCCGCTGACCCCAGCCGCCCCTTTCTGGTTAACACCCGCCAAGGGCAACTGCGTGCTCTGGGGACGCGCTTTACGGTACGGCTGGATGGCCAGGAGACCTTATTAGCGGTCTACCAGGGTGCTGTCCAGATCGACACCTCGGCCCACAATACCCGCCGCATCGTGCATGCGGGGCAACAGACCCGCTTGAGCCATTCGCATATTGCGGAGCTCGCCCCTGCCGCCCCCGAACGTCAGAGCTGGGTCAAAGGCATCATCGTGACCGACAACACCCCCTTGCTGGATGTTGTCAACGAATTGCAGCGCTATCGCGGCGGCTATATCAGCGTCTCTCCCCAGGCGGCGCAATTGCCGGTTATCGGCAGCTATCCCGCCACCGACCCGGACCGGGCATTGAGCATGCTGGAAGGTGTGCTGCCCATCCGTATCAAACGAACCTTGCCATGGTGGGTCAGCATTGAAGTTGCCCAGGCGGCCCGCTGATTCCGTTTGCCCTGGGCAAGCAGGACCCGCCCAAGGCCACAACCTGGGCGGCTTGTTGCCAAAACCCAATATTTTCCCCAACCCGAGTTCCGCTTTTTCTTGGCTTGCTCGATATAGCTAAAGAGGGCCTTGTTTCATCACGTCCCGTGCCGCTGCGCCAGAACTGGAGCAGGGCATGTGCAGACCGGCCAGCTCTCGCCGATTACACCGCTTCCAAGGAGCAGCATTCACCATGTCCGGCTATTCCCCGCCTATCGCCGCCCGTAAGGCGTCCCCTCCACCTGCCACCCCTGCGTTCCAGCCCCGTTTTCGACAGACCCCGCTGGCCTGCCTGATTCAACTGGCCATCGCCAGCTGCGCACTGGGTCTGGGCACGTGGCACACGCAGGCTCAAGCCAAGCCCTTAAGCCTGGCGCAAGCGGCCTCACCCAGCGCCCAGAACTACAACATTCCTGCTGGCCCCTTAAGTACTGCACTGGCCCGTTTCGCCAGCGCCTCCGGGGTGCTGGTAGCGGGAGCTGCTGAACTGGCCAAGGGTAAAACCAGTCCTGGAGCCTCCGGCACGCTGTCGCCCCAGGCCGCGCTGGATACCTTGCTGAGCGGTACCGGCTTGACCGCCGTTGCCAGCTCGGATGGCAGCTATCATCTGCGCCAAGCTCCCCAGCCATCTGCCGATGACATCACCCAGCTAAGCGCCGTAACCGTGCGTGGACAACTCGATCCAAGGACCGAAGGTACAGGCAGCTACACCAACGCTTCCGCAAGTTCAGCTACGCGCATGAATCTGTCGACGCGTGAAACTCCGCAGTCGGTCAGCGTCATTACGCGCCAGCGGCTCGACGACCAAGGCCTGCTCACACTTAACGACGCACTCAAGCAAGCCACCGGCGTGAAGGTGCAGGAAGGCGAAGTGCTGGGCACAACCTATCAGATCCGTGGCTTCTCGCTGGACACTGCCCAGCTTGACGGCGTGCCTGTCTCGCTAGGTGCAGGCGGCTCGGAAGCGGCCGCCGACATGGCCATCTACGACCGTGTGGAAGTGGTACGCGGCGCGGCGGGTCTATTGCAGGGGGCTGGCAATCCGGGCGGCACGCTCAATCTGGTGCGCAAGCAACCTACACGCGAATTTTCCGCCAGCGGCAGCGCGATGGTGGGATCGTGGAACAGCTACCGTGTGGAGGCCGACATCTCCGGTCCGCTCAACAAGAGTGGTGATCTGCGCGGGCGAGTGGTGGCGGCGCACGACGACCGCGACTCCTTCGTCGATCATGTAAACGAACGCAAGGACGTGCTGTACGGCGTCTTGCAATACGACTTCACGCCTTCACTCACCGCTACCGTGGGCGTGGATCACCAGCGCACCAAGGGCACACCCAACGGCACCGGTCTGGTCTTCTTTGCCGATGGCGGCGATCTCGAACTGCCACGCAGCAGCTACCTGGGCGCCAGTTGGAACCACCGCGCTACCCGCAGCACCACCGTGTTCGGCGATCTGACCTGGGAGATGGACAACGGCTGGCAAACCAAGTTGTCGGCCAACCGCCAGCACTACGACGTAGACACGGTGTTTCTGTCTGCCTCAGGCTCGGGCGTAGACCGCAACACCCACCAGGGCCCGCTCCTGAACTACGCCCGAGCCAGCAGCCTGAATCGCACCCAGACCAGCGTGGATCTGTACGCCTCGGGCCCGTTCTCGCTGCTAGGCCGCAAGCACGAGCTGGTGATAGGCGCCAATATGCGCCGCAACCCCACCGAGACCGATCAGGTGCCACTGCGTGAATACGCCAGCATCCGGCCCGATGTCTTTAACTGGGACCCCAACTCGCTGCCCCCGCCCAACATTGGGCCCTATGAGTCGCGCACCGCCACCACCACCAAGCAGTCGGGCATCTATACCGCTGCCCGTCTGAGCCTTGCCGACCCGCTCACCTTGATCGTCGGTGGCCGTTGGAGCTGGTGGGACTACACCAGCGACAGCACCAACCTACTCACGGGCGCCAATACGGGTTCCTCGGGCTACAAGGTCAGTGGCGAGTTCACGCCGTACGCCGGACTGATCTTCGATCTGAACGACACCTACTCGCTGTACGCCAGTTACACCGACGTGTTCCGTCCACAGAACGCCATCGACCGCAATGGCTCGCTGCTCAAACCCATCGTGGGTGCCAACTACGAGGCGGGTATCAAGGGCGAATTCCAAGATGGCCGCGTGCAGGCCTCGCTGGCCGCCTTCCGTATCGAGGAAACCAACCGCGCCCAGAGCGATCTGGACGGCCCCAAGCCTTGCCCCTACACCACCAGCGACTACTGCTCGATGGCGGCTGGCAAAGTGCGTAGCGAAGGGATTGAGGCGGAACTGTCGGGTGAACTGGCCCCAGGCTGGAATCTGACGGCGGGCTATACGTACAACACCACCAAGTACGTGAAGGATGCGGCCAACCAAGGCAAGCCCTTCAACACCCGCACACCCGAGCACATGTTCAAGCTCTTTACCACGTACCGCCTGCCAGGCTCGCTGCGCCAGTGGACAGTGGGTGGCGGCTTCACATGGCAGACCAAGTTCCTGTACGAAAACACGGCGGGCACGATCCGTATCGAGCAAAATCCTTACGCCGTGGCCGATCTGATGGTGCGCTACGACTTCACGCCCAAGGTTTCAGCCACCCTCAACGTGAACAACGTGTTCGACAAGAACTACTACCGCTACATCGCCCACGAACGTGCCTACAACTACTACGGCGACCCACGTAACGTCATGCTGACGCTGCGCGCCCAGTACTAAGGCTGAACGTGCACTAGGTACTCAAGCGCTCTGTGTACCTTGTGACTGAATAAAAAAACGCTGTGTTTGCTGCCTGAGGCAGTGAACACAGCGTTTTTCAATACAGCCATCATCGGGCCTGATGCGGCCCGGCGAAGATCAATCAGTTCTGGTTCGCTGGAGCGAAGTCAGCCAGGTGGCAGGACAGGATGTCAGCAATAGCACGGTCATCCAGGCCACGGGAGCGCAGATCAGCGGAAAGGGCGTCCACGTCTACACGGGCCAGTGGGCGCTCGGCACCGCGAGGGCGGTCGTCGCGTACCACGCGGAAGTCGTAATCGCGCTGGGCCGTCTTGGTGACTTCGTAATGCATGATTTCGTCCACTTCGTTTTCAGGCGTGAAGGTCAGCACGGTGGGGCGCAGGGAATACAGGTCTTCGGTATTCATCACGTATTCTGTTGCACAGATGATGACGGTGTCGCCCTTTTGACAGGTACGGGCCGCCGCGCCGTTCAGGACCACGCAGCGCGAGCCGGGTTCACCGAAGATCACGTAGGTAGAAATGCGGGCACCGCTGTCCTTATTCCAGATTTCCACAAACTCCATGGGTAAAATGCCCGCTTGTTCGCAGATTTCAGGGTCCAGTGTGATCGACCCGTGGTAGTTCAAGTCGGCACCGGTCACCTTGATACCATGCAGCTTGGCACGGACCACTTTTTTCATGACAACACTCTCTAGAAACGGGTCCGCCAAAACGGACACCTAACATTGGCTACAACGCTGTTTGCGCTCAGCCCTTAGCCCCGTCAGGGGGGCAAGGAAGACTGCATCATAAACCCAGAAACGCGCGTAAATCCGTTTAGACCCACAGATTTGTACGGGAAAACCACAGGCACAATGATTTGCCTGACGGCCACTCTGTGATGTAATCCCCTCTGCCGCGCCGCGCCGGTTTTTTTACTTTCAATACGATATCGTTCTCCATGCCCAACCTGCTCATCGAAAACATTCACAAACGCTATGGCTCCCTGGAAGTGCTCAAGGGCGTCTCATTAAGCGCCGAGCCGGGCGATGTCATCAGCCTGATCGGCTCCAGCGGTTCCGGTAAAAGCACGTTTTTACGCTGCATCAACTTTCTGGAAACGCCTAACTCGGGCCGCATTGTCATCAAGGGCGAAGAACTGAAAACTCGTCTGGACGCCAAAACGGGGGAATTGGTTGCGGTGGACAAGCAGCAGCTCAAGCGTTTGCGCACCAGTTTGGCCATGGTGTTTCAGCATTTCAACCTGTGGTCCCATATGACGGTGCTGGAAAACATTACCGCCACCCCTATTCATGTACAGGGCATGGACAAGGCTCAGGCCATTGCCAAGGCGGAACTGTATCTAGACAAGGTAGGCCTGTCGCGCGATCTGGCTAAGCAATATCCCGCGTTCTTGTCGGGCGGTCAGCAGCAGCGCGTCGCCATTGCCCGCGCTTTGGCGCTGGAACCGGAAGTGATGCTGTTTGATGAACCGACTTCCGCACTGGACCCGGAACGCGTGGGTGAAGTCTTGCGAGTAATGCAGAATTTAGCCGAAGAAGGGCGCACGATGGTGGTGGTTACCCACGAAATGAGCTTTGCGCGCAACGTATCCAGCAAGGTGGTTTACCTGCACGAAGGCGTGGTTGAAGAAGAAGGCCCACCAGAAGAAGTTCTGGTGTCGCCGCGCAGCCCGCGTCTGGCGCAGTTTCTGGCCGCAGGCGGTTCATCCCGCTCTTGATAAGCACAATTCGTACCCACAAAAACGGCGCTTTCATGGCGCCGTTTTTTTATCTAGCAGGCATCAGACGACTAATTCCGCCTAACTTCCGCTATCAAACCGTATCAGGCCTTAGGACGAGGCATGTCGAACAAGGCCAAATCGGTGATCTCAAAGTAATCGCCAGGACCACCACCACGCAAAATAGGACGGGGGATTGCAGTGCGGTAGATGCCGTCCACGATACTGTTGGGCGACACGTGCACGCCCACCACTTCGCCCAGCACCATCCAGGTATTCAGATCCTTGCCTTCAGAATCTTTCAGCTGAAAATGAGTGGTGACCTTGCACTCCAGCGAAGCATGGCTCTCGCCCACACGCGGCGCATCAATCAGGCGCGAATCCACTGGCGTAAGACCAGCCACTTCAAATTCACGCACATCTTGTTCCAGGCTGGTCATGTTCATGGGCTCGGCCAAATCACGGGAAGCCAGGTTCCAGGTAAAGACACCGGTTTCAATCGCGTTGCGCACGCTGTCTTTGTAGCCCACGCTGGAAAAAGCGATGACAGGCGGGCGGTAATTGAACACGTTGCAGAAGCTGTACGGGGCCAGATTGAGCACGCCTTCGGTGCTTTTGGTACCAATCCAACCAATCACACGGGGGCCAACAATCGAACTGATAGGGTCATGGCGCAGGCCGTGGCCTTGTGTGGGTTCGTAAAAATGGAAGTCTTTCTGCACGGTTCTCTCTGTTATTGAACAAAACAAACTAAACAGGACTGCGGGAAATCCCGGTGGCCCACTGATATACTTTACAACTAAAATAAAGCCGCTGCAAACCGTTGAAACACAAGGTTTTACGTATCCTTCCGGCCTTTCATAACCATCTAGGCACATGAAACATGGAAAATAAGCCCGATCACTGGGCACGTGTCGCTTCAGCTGACCTGGAGCACGTGCGCAAATCAGTCAGTGATATGTTCAAATCGCACCAGCTCAAGCAGCTGCGTGCCGACCAGAACCTGCAAACCCGGCTGCGACATGCCCAGTTTGGTCAGGTCGCTTTGAGCCGCCTGGGCTATGGCGCAGACGTTCACATTCAGCCCGATCACTTGGCCGGTTTTTACTTGGTTCAGATGCCTCAATATGGCACCGCAAAGATCCGCTGCGGCGGTCAAACGGTAGATTCCACCCCTTACGAAGCCACGATCCTGAATCCAAACGAAGATGTGGACATGATCTGGCACGCCAATAATGAGCAGTTAATGCTCAAGATAGACCGGAATCTGGTGGAGCAAGCGGCACGTGGCCTGGGACTGGACGTTGGCCCCCAAGGGCTGGTTTTCCCAGTACGCATGCAAGCCCATACTCAGCCTTCCTGGCAGATCATGCTGCGCTATGTGCTCGATTGCGCCCGCAATTACGAGGACATTCGACGTTCGCCCTTGATCATCAGCCAGCTGGAGCAATTAGCGGTTACCACCTTGCTGGGTCTACATCCACCAGCGCAGATCCAGGCGATCAGCGCCAGCCGGGTACTGCCACGTCATATCAAGAAAGTGGCCAGCCATTTGCATGAACAGGCTCACCTGCCCGTGACCATTGCGGAGTTAAGCGCGATTGCAGGCGTCAGTTCACGCACCTTGCAGCAGGCTTTCCGAGAGCACTACGGCATCAGCCCCATGCAGTACCTGCGTCAGGTCCGGCTGGACCGGCTGCGCCATGAACTGATCAACTCTAACGAGCCGCATCTAACACTGGCCGATCTGGCCATACGCTGGGGCTTTGCGCATCAGGGGCGTTTCAGCGCCGAATATCGCAGCCGCTTTGGCGAGACACCTAGCGAAACGCTGCTGCGAGCGCGTGGCGGCCAGCACTAAGCTGGCCTCTTTCCTGCGTCATCACGCTTTCAAGATGCGCTGCGCTGCCAGATAGCCGGATTGACCACCCAGGCCAGGGCCAGGATGCACGGACGCACCAATTTGATGCAGATTGCGCACCGGCGTGGTGCCACTGCGCGCATCCTTATGCCCCGCAAAAGGGCGCATGAAAAAGAACTGATCCGGCGAGCACACGCCGCTATAGGGATCGCCCCCCACCAGATTCATGTTCAAGGCTTCCAGATCCGCTGGGCTGACACTGTGACGCCCGATAATCTTGGCAGGCAGCCCCGGCATCACAGTTTCCAGACGAGCCTGTACCCGATCAGCCATCGCTTCGCGTACCGCCTCATTCCAGCAACCATCAGCCGGCACGGCAATTTCCCCGGCCTCATCCCCTTTAATGTGGCGCGGCAACTCTTGCATCTGCACCCATAAAATCCAGTGACCTTCCGGAGCACGGCTAACATCCACCGCTACCGGCTGGCCAACAGCCAAGGTCGGTTTGGCGGGCAGATAGCCATTGCTGGCCGTCACGACCGAGGAACACACCTGCTCCATGCTTTCAGTCACGTGCACCATAGGCACATGGCGCAATTCCGGGTCGACCCAGTCCGGTGGTGAATTCAGGGCAAAGTGAATCTGCATGCCGCCCCGGCCATAGTGATAATCCTGGGCGGACTTCAATAATTCAGGTTTAACGTCCGGCAGCAAATCACCGTACAACTGAGCTGGGGTGACGTTGCACACCACAGCACGGCGAGCCAGATAGCGTTGGGTACCCACGCACACGCCAGTGGCTTTATTGCCCTCCACCAGTACGCGATCCACATGGGAATTGGTCAGCACAGCGCCACCCGCCTCTTCAATGATGCGGGTAAACGCCTTCACGATCTGGTAGCTGCCACCCTTGACCACCGGCATGCCACCACTGACGACCGCGCTGAAAGTCAGCTTGCCGATCAGGGCAGAACTGGCTTCGTCCGGGCCCAGGCCGCTGTGCAATACCCAGGGGGCAATCATGGCGCGTGCCAGATCACTGCGCAGATCACGCATGGCCCAGCGTCGGAAACTTTCCAGCGCTTGCGAGCCAAACGACATCAGGCCATCCAGTCCCCGTTCCCGCCAGGCACCGAAAGCCAGCTTGGCCATAGGCCAGCGGTAGGGTTCGCCCCCCAGCAAGCCAAACACCAAGCCCGCATCAGGGCCAAACATACGGGCAGCCATCGCGCCCAAGGCATCGCCTTCACCGGGCATCAAGGCATTGAAACGGCGCACAGTGTCGTCCATATCCTGGCGCAAGGCCAAGGCCGGGCCACCAGGAATCGCAAGACCCGTGCTGTATTCGCCTTTAACAAACTCCATCCCGGCCTTGGCCAGCGGCTCCGCCAAGGCCGCATACGAAGCCCCACCCATGAATAGCGGATACCAACTGGACAAGACATCGTGCGTGAAACCGGGGAACAGCTCCTGTGTGCGGATACAGCCCCCGGCAACAGCGTTGCGCTCCAGCACCGTCACCGCCAAACCACGCTGGGCCAGCAAGGCGGCGCAAGTCAGGGAGTTCATCCCGCTGCCGACAATGACTACATCAGCGCTGTGCGCATCGCTCATTTCAACGATCTCCGCTAGGCGTGGTCAGGTTGGCAAAACGGCCACGGTGAAACACCGCTGGCTCATGTTCAGTCAAGGTGGTGTGGCGCACTACACGGCCAATAAACAGGGTGTGGTCCCCACCTTCGTGTTGACGGTAGTTCTCGCACACAAAAGTCGCCACGCAATCGTCCAGCAAAGGAACGCCTTCTTCCCCGTCCACATGCGAGACCAGGGAAAACTTGTCTTTGACCTGGGAATTGGCAAAACCCAAGGCAACAGGCACCTGTTCCTGGCTGATGACGTTAATAGCAAAGTGGCTGCAGTTCTGGAAAATATCCAGGCTGGGCGAATGATTCACCAGACTCCACATCACCAAAGGCGGCTCCAGAGATAGCGAGGTAAAGGAGTTGATCGTCAGACCCACCGCCCGGCCATCGGGACAACGAGTCGTGACAATGGCCACTCCCGTTGGAAAATGGCCCAGTGCCTGGCGAAACGCACGGCTATCGACCACATTCACATTGGACGGTGTGGGTTTGGCGTCAGCAGCTGCCAACGCTTGGGCAGACACGGCCTGCCGCTGGGCAGCGGTCTGGGACGAGGGCTCTTGCAGCGTTGCGGTGGGGGTCATGATACTTCTCCTTAAATACGGTCTATCAGGCAGCCACAGATTGGCTGCGAGTCTGCTCGATCAATGCCTGGGCGGCCGTCAAATCTTCCCAGGCCGGGAACAGGACCGGTGGGTGATTGAAGGAATTGGCCAGGAAATGAGCCAGTCCCGGCGACTGCTGGGCAGAGGTCAACAAGGCAAACGAGGCGTCGGTTGGCGGCTTCAACATGGAGTTGGTCCAGCGCACCACCAGATTGGCGTAGTCCCAGTAGCGCTCGAAGGTGGCTTCCATCCAGTCGCGGTCAAAAGCGCCTTCGCCACGCTCCAGAATGCTGTCCAGATAAACCTGAGCGGCTTTGGCGGCGTTGTTGGAACCTTGGCCGGTAATCGGATCGTTCACGACCACGGCATCTCCCAGACCCAGCACCATGCGGCCCGAAGGCAGTGTCAGCACAGGTTTGCGCACCGTGGGAGGGAAAGCGCCGGACAGGTAACCCTGGGCATCAGTCAATTCCACATTGCGGGCACGGTCGCCTTCCCACGGCAGGAATTCACGCAGGAAAGACACGCTTTGTTCCAGATGCGCTTCAGGGGTCTTGGCATCGCGGAAACGATCCAGCGGGCCACCGGGCACACCTTCAAACACCATGATGTCGCAAGGGCCGGACAAGGTCAGCGATGGGAAGACGAAGTATTCGCCCACGCCGGGAATGAAGTTAAAAGACACGCGTGAATATTCAGGCGTAGGCTCCAGACCGTGTACATAGGTCAGTGCCAAGGCGCGCTGAGGCTTGTCATACATGGAACGCTGATCATCACGCTCGAACAGTTTGACCACTTCACCTTTACCGGCAGCCAACATGGTCAGGTCATATTCCTGGGCGATGCGCTCCAGTTCAGCCACGCCCACATCTTCCATGATCAGCTTGCCGCCGCGCTGCTCAAACAGCTCCAGCCAGTAAGGCATTTTGACGCGCTGGTCGGTCGCTTGCGCTTCGCGGTCCAGACGGCCGCTCCAGTCCACTGCCTTGGTGTCAGGCTGATCGGGATTGGGCAGGGCAAAGCCAATACCTTGCACGGGCGGGCATTCCTCATCCCAGAAGTTCAGACCCAGGCGGCGCTCTACGTCCAGAGCCTCGGCAAACATGCACTGGCTGGACATCACACGGCCACCGCGAACATCGTCAGGGCTGCGGTTGGTGAAAAGGGCAACTTCATAGCCCTGGGCCAAAAGACCAAATGCAACAGGCATGCCAGCTTGGCCGGCGCCCACAATAGCAACTTTACGCATGATTTTTTCCTTCTATGGAAGCTAGGGACGCCACCCCGGCGACGCCCTGTTTTTGTTATTCAGCCAATTTGGGAATGGCTGGTACACCTTGCTCCGGACCCATGGCCGAGTAGCCACCATCGACGGCATAATCTGCCCCGGTCACAAAGCTGGCGGCATCCGAGAGCAGGAACGCCACCACTTCGCCCACTTCCTGGGGATCGCCCACACGGCCCAGCATGTGAAATGCAGAAGCTACGCGGTCTGTCTTGGCACGATCCCCCCCGGTCAGCTCGTCCATCACCCGTGACCAGATCCAGCCGGGCGAGACCGAGTTGACGCGAATGCCATCCGGTGCAAAATCCAGGGCCATGCTGCGAGTCAGCTGCAACAAGGCGGCTTTGGAGACCGGGTACAACCAGCGCCCGGTTTGTGCGACAGACGAAGAAATGGAGGTGAAGTTGACGATGGAGCCACCGCGCGGCAACAAGGGACGCACGGCTTTGGCCGCCTGTACGGCGCTGACCAGGTTGATATCCAAGGCGGTGAGCCAGTCAGCTCGGCTGGAAGCCATGCCTTCATCCAGATAGGAACAGGCCAGATTGACCAGCCCATCAAGGCGACCGAAGTGCGTCTTGACCTGTTCAATGGCGGCATTCAAACCGGCATCGTCCGTAATATCCACTTCCCAGAATTTGGCTTTGGCGGCATCGCTGCCAACGGCCTTTTGCCCACCGGCTGAGTCAATATCGAACACGGCCACACGCGCGCCGTAGCCCAACAAGACCTCGACCACGCCAGCACCAATACGTGTGGCGCCGCCGGTGACGATGACAACCTTATCCTTGAGTCCTTTCATGTCGCTCTCCTGCCGCATGCCTTAGAAAGGCACCGCTACTTTTACAAAAAATTGTTTTCCTTCAGGACGACCGCGTACCCCCAGATCCTGCTGGTACTTGGCCGTAATCAGCAGACCCTTGTCATTGGCATAACGAAGGCTGGGGCCAATCGCAAAGGCACGCGCCTTGCTATCGCCAGCCATCGGGCCACGGTCGCTTTCAATTTGTTGGTAGGCATAACCGCCCACACCCAGCACCAGGCCATTACCAAAGCCCCAACCCACGGCGTAGTCAGCGTGTATGGCTTTCCCCGTGCGGGTTTCGGTGTCGCTGTTGCGGAAGTTAAAGTCCACCATCATCTTCAAATCCAGATTGATGCCGCTGGGTTGCGCGTAACTGAACGCGGCAGCTGGCTGGATGGCCCAGTAGTTGCGGCCCAGATTGGCGCTGTCCGTGACTTTGTAGCGGCCAGTGGGGGCCACAAAATCCACGCCCAGCACGTAGTGCATTTTTTCGCTGGGGTGAAAACCCAAAGCTGGCCCAAACACCACATCACCCAAACCGCTGCGGCGTTGCGATTGACCAGCGGCTTGCGCCTTGACGGTCAGAAAGGGAGCCAAGGCATGAAACGCCAGTTGACCGCCCAACACCTGATGTTCCGTTACCCAGACCAGACGCGGTGCAACCATGGCCACATCGACCTGAAAGTCGGGGATGGGCAGCTTGTCGCCGTTCTTGTCACGCACCGAGTCGTAACGCATGGCACCGCCGTACATCAGCAAGTGCACGCCAGGCGGTGGCAGAGCACCGCTCATGAAATTTTCCAAACCATCGGGATAGATAGGCAGGCCATTACCTTCAATGGCATAGGCCGGACCTGCACCCAGCACACCTGCTCCCAGAACCACTGCTGCTATTTTTTTATTGATGTCCCCCACGTCCTGTCTCCTTTTGTTTTTTAGCTATGACGATGGAGCCAATGGTAGGAGCGGGCGTTTTGGCGGTATATCCACTTTGCGCAGCGCCTAGCCAATAAGCGCAAGAAGCCGCAAAAGCAGGGAAAACCCCGATTTGGTTTAGATTTAAAGGATGAGGTCAGAAAGGGCGGAGAATGGAGTGCAAATGAGGAGGCGTCATCACTGCTTTACATGGGGAAGCTTACAAATGGAGTGCTCCGTTTGAACCAAGCACCGGAGCATCCCGAACCATGGCTGACAGCCTGTCAGCTTGTGCATCTGCTCCGGTGTAGGCCGCTTCAGGCCACGAAGTACCGTCTTCTAAGACTGGAGCGACAAGCGGGCTACCTACTCCCCCATCGTCACAACAAGAACAGCCATAAAAAAACCCCGCTGTCCGGTTGGATAGCGGGGTCGGGCCAATAGCGGGCCGCTAACTACTGATTTACTTGGCAGCGCTCAGCTCTTTGATCTGCTCGCGGAAGTAGGCCAGTGCGGCTTTGCCGTCTACGCCCTTCTTGTCTGCGGCTTGGATCCAGTTTTCTTCAACAAAAGCCAGACGCTCTTGCAGTTGAGCGGCAGCATCGCCTTCAATGCGCAGAGTCTTCAGGCCAGCAGCCGTGTGCTTTTCAATAGCTTGTTGCTCGGCAACTTGCCACTTGGAACCGAAGTCGTTGGCAATCCATTCGCCGCTGACTTTCTCGATGGCAGCGCGGTCGGCTTCAGACAGGCTGTTCCATTTGCGCTCGTTCATGAACATGTACTGGCTGGATTTACCAAAGCCACCAGGGACGGAAACGGCAGTCTTGACCAGCTTGTCCAACTTCCAGTTATCCAATTGGTCGTACTGGAAGTACATGCCATCAATCACGCCACGCGACAGCATTTCGTAGCTGTCCGATGCCGGGGCGTTCACGGTCACAATGCCCAGCGCTTTGCCAATCGCATCAAACAAGGGGCTAGGCGAGCGCAGCTTCTTGCCTTTCAGGTCGTCAATGCTTTGCACATTGTCCTGGCTGGTGAAGATCACAGTAGCGGGGCTGGTCCACATGCCCAGCAGTTTCACGCCTTTGTGCTCGTTAGCACCCATCATGAATTTTTCGTAAGTGCGCCAGTAGGCCACCGAGTTCACGCCACCGTCATCCGTGGTGAAGGGCAGTTCAGCAAATTCGATCAGCGGGAAGCGGTTGGCGGTATAGCTGTGCACCGACATGCCCATGTCCGCGATGCCGTTACGCACCAGATCCAGGTGAGCCTGAGGCTTGCCCAGCGCGTTGATGAATTCCACCTTCACGCGGCCTTCCGTCGCCTTCTCGACTTCCTGAGCCCAGGGTTCGAACATATTGGTCACGATGAAGTGACCCGGTGGCATCCACTGCGAGAAACGCAGGGTAGTGACTTCAGCCGCAACCGAAGGCATGGTCGGTGCCAGGGCTGCAGCAGCCAGGCCCAGGCTCAAGGCCAATTTCTTGAAAACACGCATCTCGACTCCTCGTAAATTATTTTGCTGCCGGACCCTCACAGCCCGGCATCTTGCCCGCTTGAAGGACGATAAACAGATCCTGGATCTGCTCGCCCAGCGGCTTTACTGCTGCCCGGATCGCACCTGAATCCGGGCCGGGTTTACATACTGTTCGGGACGACCAGAACAATCCAAGGAACAAACACCAGCAAGAGCAAACGCAGAATGTCCATCATGACAAAGGGCGCAACACCCCGGATGATGGTGCCCAAGGGAACATCGGGCATCACGTTTTTAATCATGAAGATGTTCAGACCCAGCGGCGGGGTAATCAGGCTGATTTCAGCGGCCACCACCACGATGATGCCGAACCACACCAGATCAAAGCCCAAAGAGGCCACGATCGGGTAGAAGATAGGCACCGTCAGCATGACCATGGACATGGTTTCCAGGAAACAACCCAGAACCAGGTAAATGGCACAAATAATCAGAATCACCACAATGGGCGAGACATCAATACCCTGGATGAAGCCCAGCAATTCGTTGGGCAGACCCGCTACCGTCAGAAAGTTGGTGAAGACCAAAGCACCGATCACCAAAGCAAACATGATGGCCGTGGTTTGAGCGGCTTCAATCAGCACCGTCAGGTACATGCGAGGCTGCCAGCCACGACGCTTCAAGGTCAGCAAGAAGGTTGCTGCCGCACCAATACCGGCCGCTTCTGTCGGGGTGAACACACCACCGTAAATACCACCCATGATGACCACGAACAGCACGGTAATGGCCATCACGCCTTTGGTGGCATCCAGACGCTCGCGCCAGGTGGCTTTCTCGCCAGGACGACCCAGGTTCGGGTTGATCGCGGTAATGATCATGACCGTGACCAAGTACATCAACATGGCGACCATGCCGGGCAAAAAGCCAGCGGCAAACAGCTTGCCAATGTCGGTTTCGGTCAAGATCCCGTAAACCACCATCATCACGCTGGGCGGAATCAAAATGCCCAATGTGCCGCCAGCCGCGATACTGCCGGTAGCCAGACGGTCGTCGTAGTTGTACTTGCGCATATTGGGCATGGCCACGCGACCCATGGCCGCGGTCGTAGCCATACTGGAGCCACAGAGCGCACTGAAGGCACCACAGGCGACGATCGTGGCCATTGCCAGACCACCGCGCAGGTGACCAATAAAAGCGTTAGCCGCCTTGTACAGGTCTTTGGACAGACCCGAGGCGTTAACCAGATTACCCATCAAGATAAACAGGGGCAGCACGGTAAAGCTGTAGCTCATGGCCGTGTCAAAGCTGGTTTGGGCCGCCATGCTCAAGGCGGCTTCCATGCCGGTGAAAAAGGAAAAACCAATGGTTCCAACCAGCAACATGCCCCAGGCAATGGGCAAGCCCAAAAACAAGCTACCCAGCAGAACTGCCAGTCCGATAATAGAAATCAACATGAAAAAACTCCGTCTTTATCGGCGGGGGGAGCGGAAAACCTGAAGCAGCGCAGCAAGTGTGGCGATGCCGGTCATGATGGAAATGGCGTAGGCAAACGGGGCGATAGGCACCTGCAGGGCATTGCTCATATCGCCGTAATCGGCCAGTTCTGCGGCGTGATTCCACAGATACACCGTCAACACAGCCAGCATGACGGTGGAGACTGTATTGATCACAAATTGCTGAATGCGGCGGGCAACAGGACCCAACCAAGCATCAATCAGGCTGACCGTCAGGTGTTGCTGATGCCAGGTCACCCGCGGCAAGGCCGCAAAAATCAGCACGCCCAGCAGCAGTTCGCTGGCTTCGTAAGCCCCAAGCAAAGGGGCATGAAATACATACCGGCCTATGACATCCACGGTGGTGATCCCGGTCATCAAGACCAAAATGACCACACAGGCGGTATCCAGAATTGTCTCTACAACCCGTACCACTCCACGTGAACGCACCAGCTCCATTCCTGGCAGATCGTCGTTCATTACAGCTCCACTTTTGAGGCCCGGTACAGGCCCGTTTTTTAGGTCATCATGCGCCTTGAAAACAAGGCGGCATTGTTATATTTCTGTTCTAAATAGTTTATAGATGAACAAATCCAGGTAAATAGAAAGAAACCCTTAATTCCATCCAAAATCATGGAATCGAAGTTTCTATCTCATATGGCAAGAAAGGGACTCGCAAACTGCGGCGCTTGTCCTGTGCAAGAAACGGGGCAGATGGGTCGCAGCAGGCATGGGCTCTAGCCTGCAGGAGTTTTTCTTGGGCTCAAACAGGCCCTTTTTTCTATCCAAAATTACGCCACGCAAGGAGCGAATTTACCTGCGGGTGATCCATCAGGCAAGCAGCCGCCAAACTATCTGCCGGCACAAAAAAAGGGCGCTGAATGCGCCCTTGTTGTATTGAAACCGCCTTGGACCGAAGTCAGATTGTCAGCGTACCCACGCTGGCACCACCGCAGACATACAAGGTCTGACCCGTGATGAAGCTGTTTTCAGGGTCCGAGAAGAACATGGTGGCGCGGCTGATATCATCCGCACGGCCCAAACGCTTCACCGGAATCGCGGCAGCCAGCTTGGCTTCGCGCTCGCTACCAGCTTCAACCACGTCGTAGAACATATTGGTGGTGATGGGACCGGGGGCAATTACGTTGACCGTAATGCCTTGGTCAGCCAGTTCCAACGCCCAGGTACGAGCCATGCCCAACATGCCAGCCTTGGTCGCCGCGTAAGCAGTACGAGTTTGCAGACCCAGCGCGCCACGCGAGGACATCAGCACAATGCGGCCAAAATGGCGCTCGCGCATGCCCGGCACCACAGCCTGAGTAATCTGCAAGGCAGCGCCCAGGTGAATCTGAGTCAGACCCTGCAAGTCTTCCAGCTTCACCTCGTCCAGCAAGGCGGGCCAGATCACGCCTGCGTTGTGAATAAAGTGGGTGACCTCAAAGCGTTCAGCAATATCTTTGGCGGCTTTCTCGGTTGCCACGGCATCGAGCAAATCCACTTGTACGCAGTGCAAACGCTCGTGCGTCCAGGGCAGCACATTGCGCGCCATGCTGATCACGGTGTAACCCTGATCCAGCATCTTGCGGCAAATGTCTTCACCAATGCCGGTGCTGCCGCCCGTCACAATGGCGGTGTATTGAGCTTGTGTCATCTTGATTGTCTCCAGGCAAATTCAGGGCGCAGGGCGCGCCACCAGCACGGCTACGCCACCGGCATCCAGTTCCAGGCTCAGGCGCACTTTGTCTTCAGCCTGCCCGCCTTCGGGCAAGTGGGCGATGGCAAAGGGGCCGCAGTCCAGGGCAACGGTGCCGATACGCCAGGGCAGTCGTGCCTGAAAGTAGGGTTCGTTGCTGTGATGCAAAGTGGTCGTCGCACACAGCACCCCTGTGTCAGCCACAGGCTGCCAGTTCAGGGTGGTATTCAGACAATGGCCGCACACATCGCGGGCCGGATATTGCACCGTGCTGCACGACGGGCACACTTGCAAGGCGAATTCGCCACGCTTGGCCGCTTCGGTCAGGCCGGCTGCCGTGGCGCTACGTGCGCCCGGTGGCAGGATTTGGGTATCGCTCATCACTGCCCCCGTTCAAGCAAGGCCGCAGCAGTACAAATGCCACGGTCGTAATTAATCATGCCAAAGCCGGACACCAGGCCCACACGGGCATTGGCCACTTGCGTGTCACCTGCGCTATCGGTCAATTGACGTAGTGCCTGCACCAAACCCAGATAACCACCTGCTGCACCGGCTTGACCTACGGACAGCTGGCCACCGCTGGTGTTGAAAGGAAAGCTGCCATCTACGGTAAAGCTGTTGTTGCGAATGAACTCCGGACCGTCGCCCTTGGCGCAAAAACCCAGGTCTTCAAACTGCAGGACGTTGATGACGGGGTAGTCATCATAGGTTTCCATGAAATCGACGTCCGCCGGGCTTAAACCGGCGTGTTCGTAAAAGGCATCCTTGTCCATGGCCCAACCGCCCCGGAACTGTACCGGGTCTTCAGGATAGGCATTGTGGCGTTCGATGGTGGAGCGAATGCGCACATAAGGCAGGTTCAAGGCTTCGGCCTGTTCGCGGCGCATGACCAGATAGCCTTCGGCTCCGGCACACGGCATGACGCAATCAAACAAATGGATGGGGTCCGCAATAACGCGGGCTTCCATGTACTGTTCCAGCGTCAGGGGCTTTTTCATCAGGGCATGCGGGTTGCGCAGCGCATTATCGCGCTGGGCCACACACAGCTTGCCGAAGTCTTCACGCGTCGCACCGTACTGGCGCATGTAGTAATCCGTCAGCAAGGCAAAGCTGGCGTTCGGGCCACCGGAACCATAGGGGTAGACTGCATCCTGCGAGAAACGCGAGAAACCGGACACCGTGTTCTTGAAGGACTCGCGGTGATTGGTATCACCCGCAATACACGCCACGATGGAGGCATCGCCACACTGCACGGCACGGGCCGCACGGCGCATGGCCACCACGCCGCTGGCACCCCCCATAGGGATGTGGTCCAGCCAGCGCGGGCTCATCTGAAAGTGCTGCATCACCCCTACCGCAGTATCGGAGCCCAGCGTGAAGCTGGACACGCAGACACCGTCCACATCGGCTTTCTTCAGGCCGGACTGGGCCAGCAACTGGCCCAATGCCGCACCCAGCCACCAATGCGCTGTTTGTTCCGAATGGCGCTCGTAAGGGATGGTCACCGGGGCGACCAGCACCACATCGTCATAGCCCAGGCGGGCTTGTTGCGGCAAGGCCATGATCAGGCCTCCTGGCGTTTTTTCAGGTGATTGGTATTCACGCAGTCAGGATTTTCCAGTGCTGCCAGTGCCACGGTTTTCAGCTCACCGCGCTGAATCTTGTTGGTGGATGTCAAAGGCAGGGCATCCACAAACAGCACGTAGCCTGGCACCTTGAAGTAGGCCAGTTGGGTCAGACCCCACTGCACCATTTCCTGGGCCGCTTGTTCGCGCTGCTCCTGGGTTTCAATCGGGGTGTGTGGCACCACCAGCGCCATCACTTCGTCGCCACGGATCGCATCAGGAACGGCGGCCACAGCAATGGAGCGCACCAGCGGATGCTGCTGCATGATGTTTTCCACTTCCACCGCCGCGATGTTCTCGCCACTGCGACGGATCACGTTCTTTTTGCGGTCCACAAAGTGCAGGTAACCGTGTTCGTCACGGCACACAATATCGCCCGTGTGGAACCAGCCACCTTCCCAGGCTTCGTCAGTTGCCGCTGGATCTTTCCAGTAACCGGAGAAAAAGCCATAGCGTGGATTGTCACCGGCCGAGCGCACCAACAGCTCGCCGTTTTCACCAGCTTGAGCCTCTTGGCCATCATCTTTACGCAGCAACACTTCCACCACCGGCATTTCTTTGCCGAAGCAGGAGGTACCGATGTAGCGTGGCTCGTGGTTGGCGATGATGCTGGCACCGGCGCCGGTTTCAGTCATGGCCCAGGCTTCCAGCAAAGGGAAACCAAAGCGTTCTTCAAACAGGGGATGCAGACCGCGATCCACACCAGCGCCAAAACCGAAGCGCACGCTGTGCTTGCGATCTTCTTCGCTGGCAGCCGCCTTCATCAGAATGGCGGGCATCACACCCAGGTAGTGCACTACGGTAGCGCCGGATTCGCGCACCGAATCCCACCAGCTGCGCGGGTGGAAGCGATCCAGGGAAATCAGGCAACCGCCAGTCTTGATCATGGCCATGGTCGAGCAGGCCATGGCGTTCATGTGGAACAAGGGCAGCGGAGTCAGCATGCGCTCTTTGCCGTGCTCCAACGAGACCAGACCGCCAATGTCGCGGTACCACTCACCGGCGTAATGGAAGTACTGGTTGGACAACATGCAGCCTTTGGGGCGGCCTGTGGTGCCAGAGGTGTACAGCAGGGCGCATTCGCTGTTTTCATCAGGAATGTCACAGGAACGGGCGGCAGCGCGCTCCACCATGGGAGGCACATCGCCATCGGTCATGATGGCAAAAGGCTGGCCCGCACGCTGGGCGGCTTCCACCAGATCCTGGTGACGGCTGGGCAGGGCGATGGCCATGATCATCTCGGAGTGACCAATCAAGTACTCCAGCTCTGCAGCACGCAGGTCCGGATTGATTGGCACAATCGACACGCCCAGGCTGTTCAAGGCAAACCAGTGCAGGAAAAACACAGGGCGGTTTTCCAGCAAGATGCCCACGCGGTGGCCGTGGCCGTAGCCAGCCGCCGCGTAATCAGCACGCAAAGCGTCGATGCGTTCCAGTGCCTGACCATAGGTCAGTTCACCGGCTTCGATTCCGTAGATCTCTGCGGTCTCAGGCAGGGTACATACAAACGGCTTGTCGCCCCACTGTTGGGCGGTATCGCGAAAAGCCTGGTAGACCGTGGTGTTGGCCATCAAATATTCTCCTGTCCTGTCACATAAACAACTGGATGTTGCCGAAAGGCGCATCACAGTTGAGCAGATCCACCCGTTTCAGACGGATCTTCAACGCATCGTCCTGGCGCACCAAGGTATAGGTGCTCCAGCCCACATAAATTTCCTGATTGTCTGCACGCGTCTCGGTGTAATGAAAGGCGCAGCGTACGGTGTACTCGCCCTTTTCATCGTCCACGCTCTCTACCGTTGGCTGCTGCAGCAAATGGTGGCTGCGGCTTTTAGGCTGTTGGGAGAAGGTGCGGCGGCCTGCCAGACGTTCCACACGGATGCGCAGCAAAAGCTTGTCTTCATGCATCAGGGAGGCATGCAAACGGGCATCTTGCTGGTCGTGTACCAGCGGCATCCAGTAGTAGCCATCCTCGGTGAACAGGTCCAGCCATTGCTCGTAGCGCTGTTCGTCCAGCAAACGGGCTTCCGCGTACACAAAATCGATAAGGGCCTGAGGGCTGATTTCGCTCATGGTCATTCCTCTTCTTGTTTAGCCTGCTGCTCGGGCAGCATGAACTTCAACCAGGCGCGGAACTGGGCGCGCATCTGCATTTCGCTGGTGCCGTTGATCACCACGTTCTTTTGCTGGTCTTCGTCTTTTTCCACCAGGCGAGCCAGGTTCATCCAGTCGCGACCACGCGATTGCAAACCTTGCTGGGCACGCTCGTACATTTCCAGGTCATCGTGGCCCACCATCGAGGTCGGCGCGTTGATCAGGCGGTTGTACATCAGGGTGCGCTCAAGAAAGGTGTCAGGCGCGCCCACCAGACGGAAGGTCCAGGACTCCACCAGGGTTTTATCCGCTGCAAGGGGCTTGAACAAACGCAAGGTCTGGATCGGGCCTTTGACCATGATGTTGGGGAAATAACAGGTGTTGTGACGCGTATCGCCCAAAATGGCTTTGGCGCGCTCCTCACCGTAGGCCTGGACCATCTGGTCCCAGTAGCCCGGAATTTCCGAATAATCAGCGTGGATGGAATTGCTCACGCCGGTGTGGCCGTGACCGTTTTCCCACACACGAATACCCATGCCTTCGTAGAACTCGTAGGGCGACATGAAAGGCGCAAACAGCTCCACTGCCATAGGCTTGGGAGTACCTGGAGGGGCAGCTTCCCAGGCTTTGACGGCAGTGCCGGCCGAGGACTCGTGCGCCACCATGGGGTGACAGGTGTCGGTCTGGTTATCAACCAACATTTTCCAGTTGCACTGGTGCATGTAGCGCATCACGCCACCCGCCACTTCCAGACGGCCTTCGGGAGAGCGATCGACCATATTGTCGATGGTGCTCAAGGACTCGCCAAAGAAGTCTTCAAAGCTCACGCCTTCGTCAGCCATGCGACAGAACACGAAATCGCGGTAGACCTGCACGTTTTTGACGGCAGCCATACCCTTGCTGCCTTCGGTGCATTCAAAACCCGTGTTCTCGTAGCCTTTTTTCAAGGGAATGGACAGCAGGGAGCCGTCTGTCTTGAAGGTCCAGGCGTGGTAGGGGCAGCGAAAGAACTTGCCCGTGTTGCCACAGGTCTCGCCAGCTACCTGCACGCCCTTATGCGGACAACGGTTGTAGAGCACACGGATGCTGTCATCCGTATGACGCACCATGATGACCGATTCTGTACCGACCGTCGTGGTGTAGAAGTCGCCTTTATTGGGCACTTGGCTGGCATGGCCAACATAGACCCAGGTATTGACGAACAACTGCTCCATCTCCAGCTCAAACAGCTCCTGGTCGATGTACAAATCCTTGTGGACCTCGGCCTCGCGTACTAATTCGCGGATGGCCTGGGGATTATCACGATACTTTTCCATCATGTTCTCCGTCGCCCTTGGGCGTTATAGATCCAGCACCAGACGCGGGGACTTGGCGCGGGAAATACAGATCTGGATGACTTTATTGCTGGCTTTTTCCGAGTCGCTCAGGAAATAGTCGCGGTGGTCAACCTCGCCTTCGATCACATCACAGGTACAGACGCCGCATTCGCCGCGCTTGCAGTCGATCATGGGGTCCAGGCCCTGCTCTTCCATCACATCAACAATAGTCTTGTCAGCGGGAATTTGCAGGGTCACGCCGCTTTGGCGCAATTCCACTTCAAAAGGCTGGTCGCCTTCCTGGGGAGCAGCGGTAATAAACAGCTCAAAATGCACATGGTCGGTAGGCCAGCCACGCTCTTTGCAGGCTGCGATCACGGCATCAATCATGCCTTTGGGACCACAGACGTAGATGTGCTGGTCTTTGGACAGACCATCGAGCAAGGTATTCAGACAAAAGCGGCTGTCGCTGTCGTCGGCATAGTGGCGCAAAGCCGGGCCGGACAGGGCTGTCAGTTCGTCCAGAAAAGCCAGTTGTTCCAGGCTGCGACCGGCATAGTGCAGTTGGTAGGGGCGGCCCTCATGGTGCAAGGCGGCAGCCATGCTGGCAATGGGGGTGATGCCAATACCACCGGCAATCAGCACGGTTTCTGTCTCGCCATTGACGGCCGCGTGCAGGGGGAAATCGTTTTTGGGGCCGGCCACGCGCACGGTATCACCCACTTTCAGGCCGTGCATAAAGCGCGAACCACCCGAACTATTGTCTTCCAGACGCACGCCCAAACGGTAGCGGGCAGGGCCTTCGGGGGCCTGGGCATCCAGCGAAATCAGGGAGTAACAGCGGTGATCATTCAGATCAGGAATCTGCACTTGCAGGTGCGAACCTGGCGCAAACGCGGGCAAGGAACCAGCCTGGGCAGGCTCGAGCGTAAAACTGCGAATCAGCGGGGATGCGTTCTGGATGTCCCGGATGACGAGTTCAAAAGTTTCCATCATGTGCCTACCATTGAGCATGACTACATCAATTACCCAGCCGAAAAGGCCAAGCCGTGTCATGATGTAGCGCCTAGGGCGGCAATGGGACGGTAGCGCGTGGCCTGCTAAGGCTGCGTATGGCTCGTCAACTGTCTCCGCTAAAACCGGCTGCCTGACACCAGAACTGGCTGTACGGCTGGATCTCTATTCATTCTTTTGTGAATTTATTTTATTGATGAATAGTTTACGGATCAATATATACCGCTGAATATAATGGAAAACCACTAGGTGAGAAATCAGCAGAACCGTGCAGTACACAGTTCCGCCATTTTCTCATCAATTTCAGCTTACTGGGCCACCAGCGCAACGACGCGCAATGGGCTGCCGGAACCGCCTTCAATCTTCAAAGGGGCCGACATGATCAGTGCACCCTGAGGAGGCAATTGATCCAGATTGCACAGACACTGCAAACCGTAACGGTTAGCACCGTGCATCAAGGTGTGGCAAGGGTAAGCCACAGGCCAAGCATAGGATTGACCGGCATCGGTGTTGATGGTTTCAACGCCAAAACCGTGAACGTTGCGCTCGTGGATCATCCACTCAACGGTTTCTTGAGCAGGACCCGGAGTATGAGCACCATCTTCACGCATGTTCAGGAAGGCATCAGCGTCGTTCACGCGCTTGGACCAGTCTGTGCGGAACAGAACCCAGGCACCTTCTGGAATACGGCCGTGTTCAGCTTCCCAGTTTTGCAGGAATTCAGGGGTCAGGATGAAGTCTTCATTCTGGGCTACTTCAGCGCAAGCGTCGATCACGACGGCCGGGCGCAGGAAGTTGTCCACCGGAATGGTATCGACGGTGTTCTGAGGATGATCCTTGCCGGAGATCCAGTGAGCAGGCGCGTCAAAGTGGGTACCCGTGTGTTCGCCACAGGTAAAGTTGTTCCAGTACCAGCCTGGGCCGTTTTCGTCGTATTGGCTGATGCGCTCAATCGAAAAACCCGCAGTCTGGCCAAATTGGGGCGGCAACTGCAAAGCAGGAAAGCTGGGGGAGAGTGTCTGGGTCAGGTCCACGAAACGGACCTTCTTACTGTCGATCGCCTGGATCAGGGCGGCCAATGGATGGGTGTCGCTCATGTCATCTCCTACATTGATCTTATGTCATCGTTATCGTTGCCTGCCTGGTGCGCGGCGCGCCCGGCAGGATAGGGGTACGCCGTTCACACAGCCCGGTCCCTCATCCGGTACTGCCCGGCCTAGGACGGACAGCTTGCATCTTTAACCACTGCGGCCAGGCCCCGGTGGTGATTTTGACCGGCCCCAAAACTACAGGGGCCTGTCAAAAAACGGTCCCGATCCATAACAGGAAAGGGACCGTCTTGAACCTTCTTACACTTCCTTGTCGTCCAGAACGGAGAACTCGGCAGGATTCAGGTCTGGCTGAGAGGCTTGGTCGCCATCGTAAAAGCGAGCAGGTGTCAGCGCCTTGCGGTTCACACGCAGATCGAACACGTCAAAACGGTTGTAGTGACCGGTAATGTCGTGCATCTGACGCGGCTGGATGCAGCGCGACAGATCGATATCGGCGTAGGCAATGCCTTCCTTGTCGATCAGTGGCTCGCCCAGCACGCGGCCATCGGGGCCAATAATGCCCGAGAACGCGCTGTTGGGACGGGCCAGCAGCTCGCGAGCTTCTGGATGCGACTCGGCCATGGCGTCCACAATCTCATCGGAGACTGTCGAGCAAGCCACCACCGTAAACACTTTGCCCTCAAAGCAGTGAGCTGCCGCGCGCAAACGGATTGCTTCGGCCATGTCATAGTCTTTAGGAGCAACAGGCAGGGCGATGTAGCTGGCCACGTGGACCAGTTCGCCTTGCGACAACAGGCTGAAACGAGCCAGCGTGTTGGTGTTTTCGCCGCAAGCCAAGGCACCCAGAGGGCCGATGGTCGTGTCGTGCACACGCATCGAGGAAGCATCGCCATTGGCCCAGGTCAGCTTTTCAGCCCAGGTAGGAACCAGTTTGCGATGACGGCCCAGAATGCGGCCATCAGCGCCAATAGTGACCAGGGTGTTGTACAAGGTGCCGATCCCAACGGGACTGCGCTCGTTCACACCCAACACCACATTGACCTTGCGCTGACGACACACTTGCGCAACCTTCTGGATCTCGGGGCCCGGCACTTCGATAGCCGATTTGCACAGGCGCTCGAACCAGGGGCTGCCCTGGATCGGGTTCATCACCCAGCTCCAGTATGGGTAACCGGAGACAAACACCTCGGGGAAGGCGATCAGCTCGGCACCGTTGTCTGCTGCTTCATTGATCAGACGGCATACTTTTTCGATGGTCGCATTCGTGTCCAGGAACACAGGCGCTGCCTGAACGGCTGCAGCCTTGAACTGACGCAATTCCAGCATCATGCTCTCCTTTACTTAGTTTTGGGGGGTCACGTCCACGATGGGGTGACGCAGTTCGCCAATGCCTTCAACCACAGCGTGCACGACGTCACCAGGCCACATCCATTCTTGAGGAGTACGGCCAGCGCCCACGCCTTCTGGGGTACCGGTCGCGATGATGTCACCGGGTTCCAGCGTGATACCGGCGCTGATGTCAGCGATCAGGTGGTTCACGTTGAACAGCAGGTGCTTGGTGTTGGAGCTTTGCTTGGTCACACCGTTCAGAGTCAGGCTCAGGTTCAGGTTGTGCGGGTCGGTCAGCTCGTCAGCGGTCACGATCACGGGACCGAAAGGTGCGTAGGTGTCCTGGCCTTTGGAGTAGATCCACTGACCGGCACGACGGCAGTCGCGGGCGCTCACGTCGATCATGACGGAGTAGCCAAACACGTACTTCAGGGCGTCTTCTTTAGCCACGCGCTGAGCACGGGTGCCCATGATCACGGCCAGTTCAACTTCCCAGTCCATTTGCTGAGTGATGTTCTTGTTGTGCTCGATAGCGTCGCCAGGGCCAACAATGCTGGTTGGTGGCTTGGAGAAAATCACCGGCTCTTTAGGCAGCTCTTTGGAGGTGTCCAGAGTGCGGCTGGATTCGGCCACGTGTTCCACGTAGTTCAGGCCGATACCAAAGATGTTCTTGCGTGGGCGTGGGATAGGAGCCAACAGCTTGACGTTGGCCAAAGGCAGCGCCACGCCAAAAGGCATATCGTCGGCGTAGGTTTCCAGCAAGCGAGCCGTGGAGGTCACAGCGGCTGGGCCCAGGTCGATGAAATCGAGCATATTGTCAGGCAGCATGTGGCCAGTAGCATCACCCAGGTAACCCAGGTCAACCACCAGATCGCCCACAATGGCACCCAGGCGGCCAGCGGCAGCAACTTCACTACGGTACGTTACAAGACGCATTTCTATCTCCAGATTGGGCCATCTATACGGATGGCTTAAGTAAATCAGGTCGGCCTGCCGTGGCAGGCCGTTCAAATAGCTTAAATAAGTAGTCTTACAGCAAGACTTGGTGACCGCCGTTTTCAGCCAGAGCTTCTTCACGGTACAGATTCAGGGCACGCATCACAGGCAGATCGTGGAACGAGAACAGGCAAGCGTCGTCAGACGAGGAGCCGTTCACGTGCTCGTGGAACATCCAGGATGGTACGCAGAAAATGTCGCGTTCACGCCAGTCAAAACGTTTGCCATTGATGATGGAATAGCCTTCACCCTTGGCGCATTGGTAAATAATGCTGCCCGTGTGACGGTGGGCCTTGGTGTGCTCACCAGGACGCAGCATTTGCATGCTGGCGCCAATGGTGGCCATGACAGGGCCGCCGGTCAGCGGGTTGATGTAGTCCATGATGACGCCATCAAACGGGCTGCCATCGGTAACCTTGGCGTAGGCCGACAAAGCTTCGTAGGTTGGCTCCCACTCGTACTTGAGCAGGGGCGAGTACGGTTTTTGCCAGTCGTGCAAAGTTGGCTTCAGGCCACGGCCACCCCAGATACCGACTGCATCATTGACCGGATGGGTCACTGCCTGCGACAGGTCAGGATGAACAACGTAAAACCCTGCTTCCAAGGCATTGACCAGGGGAATATCCAGACCGTCTTGCCAAACGCAAGGCAGGCCGTCAGCTTCCACACCATGTTCGTGCCAGCAGCCGTTAGGTGTCAGCACGAAGTCGTTGGCGCCCAGCGTCATCTTGTGGCCGTCCACGATGGTGTAGGCACCACGGCCTTCCATAATGAAACGCAAGGCAGACGCAGAGTGCGCATGCGCGGAAGCCGCTTCGCCCGGTTTCATGACCTGCAAACCGGAGTACAACCAGCCCACTGCCGCCGCCACATCCTGACGACCGGGGTTGTTCAGGTAAATCACCCGACGACCCGCCTTTTCAGGGCTGACCAGATCCACGGAACGCAACACGTAGTCACGCAGATCGCGGTAGCGCCACACAACCGGCACGGACTCGGACTTGGGTTCCCAGGGCTCAATTTTGTTGGCAACGGTCCACAGGGCGGCGGCCTCAAATTTAGTCAAATCCTGGTAGTACTTCACCAATTCGGGCGTGTCCTCAACATTCGCACGACCGAGCACGCTTTCGCGATGGGTGTCAAAACGTTCTTCCGACATGATGCTGTCTCCTTTGCGTGTTTTATGACTTGGCGGGGCCGTCCTGGGCCACCGGCGCACGTTTGGTTTGACGCTGCAGCCAATCCTTGCCCCACTCATACTGAACTGGCCAGGCCAGGTCCGTATATCCCAATTCTGCAGCCTGGCGCTGTGGCCAGTTTGCATCGGCCAAAAAGCCGCGGGACAAGGCGCACAGATCGGCACGGCCTGCAGCAATAATGCTGTTGGCGTGATCAGCTTCCATGATGGAGCCCACCGCCATGGTGGCGATACCGGCTTCGTTACGGATGCGGTCCGAGAAAGGAGTCTGGTACATGCGGCCGTAAATTGGCTGCTGCTCACGCACCACTTCACCCGAGGACACGTCGATCAGATCGGCACCGGCTTGCTTGAACAGACGGGCAATTTCCACGCCGTCGTCCGCCGTGTTGCCGCCTTCGGCCCAGTCTGTTGCCGAGATACGCACCATGATGGGCTTGTTCTCTGGCCAGACGGCACGGATAGCAGCGAACACTTCCAGCGGGTAAGCCATGCGATTTTCCAGACTACCACCAAATTCGTCACTACGCTGATTGGTCAGCGGCGAGATAAAGCTGGAGAGCAAGTAGCCGTGGGCCGCTTGCAATTCAATGCAGTCAAAACCAGCTTGATCAGCGCGCTTGGCCGCGGCCACAAACGCGTCACGGATCTCGTCCATCTGGGCACGGGTGATTTCGGCAGGAACAGCCGTTACACCAGCCTGGTAAGGCAGCGCCGAGGCCGATACCAAAGGCCAATTGCCGTCAGCCAGAGGCTTGTTGGCTTTTTCCCAGCCCAGCTGCGTCGAACCGCGACGGCCAGCATGGCCCAGCTGCACACCCACCTTGGCGCCTTGCTCGTGGGCAAATGCCACGACAGGTTTCCAGGCATTGGCTTGCTCGTCATTCCACAGGCCAGTACAACCAGGAGTCACACGGCCATCGGCAGTGACGGCCGTCATTTCAGCCATGACCAGGCCAGCGCCACCCATGGCGCGGCTGCCGTAATGCACTTGGTGCGTAGCACCCGGCACGCCGTCTTTGGCGCTGTACATCAGCGTAGGCGAGAGCACGATGCGGTTCTTCAACTGCATATCGCGCAGTTTGAAGGGAGTAAACATAGGCGAAGGGGCTTTTTCACCGTCAGCCAGTTGCATACCGGCTTCGGTCGCCATCCAGCGCTCGTATTTTTCCAGCCAGGCCGCGTCACGCATACGCATGTTTTCGTGCGAGATACGCTGCGAGCGGGTCAGCATGGAGTAGGTGAACTGCTCGGGCTTCATATTGGCGTAACGGGCCACGTTCTCAAACCATTCGGTCGAGTTGCGGGCGGCGTTCTGAATGCGCAATACGTCAATGCTACGAGCGGCTTCGTAATCGTTCAGGGCCTCTTCCATCGACTCGTGGTCCATATGCTGGGCCAAGGTGATGGCATCTTCCAGGGCCAGCTTGGTGCCGGAACCGATGGAGAAGTGAGCGGTGTGGGCAGCATCGCCCATCAGCACGACAGGAACTTTCTTGCCGGTGCCGTAATCTTGCCAGTGCACCCACTTGTTGCAGATGACACGGGGGAAGCGAATCCAGATGGCCGAACCGCGCAGGTGTGTGGCGTTACTGATCAGCTTGTTGCCATCCAGGTGGTCGGCAAACAGGTTTTCGCAGTAGGCAATGGCCTCTTCCTGCGACATTTCGCCAATACCGGACTTCTGCCAGGTCTCTTCAGGCGTTTCCACGATGAACGTGGACAGGCCGTCCTGGAAGCGGTAGGCGTGTGCCTGGAACCAGCCGTGCTCGGTTTCGACAAAAATGAAGTTAAAGGCGTCAAACACCTTTTCGGTACCCAGCCACACAAAGCGGCAGTTGCGGGTATCGATATCGGGCTGGAACACATCTTCGTAGCGGGTACGAACGGCGCTGTTGATGCCATCAGAAGCGATCAGGATATCGGCGTTGTACTTGCGGGCCAGTTCTGCCTCGTCGGTTACAACGGTCTCGAACACCAGCTTGACGCCCACTTCTTCACAGCGAGCCTGCAGGATGTTCAGCAGTTTCTTGCGACCAATACCGATAAAGCCATGACCGCTGGAGCGAACGGCGCTACCTTTGAAATGGCACTCAATATCGTCCCAGTGGTTGAACGCATCACCGATGGTCTGCGCGGACACAGGGTCAGCTTCACGCAGGTTTTCCATGGTGGCGTCCGAGAACACCACACCCCAACCAAAGGTGTCGTACGGTCGGTTGCGCTCGACAACAAACACCTCGTTCTGAGGGTTTTGCAACTTCATCAGCAAACCGAAATACAAGCCGGCTGGGCCGCCGCCAATACATACGATATTCATGATATGTCCGTATGGTCTGAATACATGCTTCTGAGCATAGTATATTTATTAATAAATATTATACAAGTCAACTATTTAAATCAAAAAAAATAGCTGGCCTGCACACTACCTGCTACTACTTCACACTAATTTAGGCATTGCTGCTTTCTTGCTCGGCGATCACATACTCTTGCATTGGGGTACGCAAGAAGTCAGGGATCGCAATCCCCAAGTGTGTCTCCAGCGATGTGGTCACCACAGTCTGGCGCACTTGCATGCGCAGCACACCGTCTTTGCCTGTGCAACGCAAGCGCAGCTTCAAGGAGCTGTTGCCGATACGTTCCACACCCAGGCTCATCACCACATCATCACCCATACGGCTGATCGATTTGAACTCGGCCTCAATGTGCACCGAGGGCATACCCACCCGTTTGCTGGCGATCATGTTGTGAAAACCCTCGGGGACCATGGAATCAATCCACGCTTCCATCAGGTCGTTAAACATTACAAAATACTGCGGATAAAAAACGATACCCGCTGGATCGCATTCCGAAAAACGAATGCGATGCTCTTGTTCGTACAGCTTGGAAACCATGTTGTAGACACCTTTTTAGCAAGTGTTTTATGCGCCTGTTTGCGGCGCTATCCGCATCCTGCCTGGTTCACAGACCGGGCAGAATGCACCTTATGCTAGCTGGCCGCGCTTTGCAGATGCACCCGTAACAAGCCCAGGTGCTGATGGATGTGCACGACTTCCTCGGTACCCAGACCTTCGAACATTTCTGCAATCCAGTCGCTATGGGCCTGGGCCATCGCCTCAAAACTGCTTTTGCCCTTGGGGGTGAGACGCAACACCCAAGCACGTCGATCTGTGGGGCTGCTCTGGCGAGACACCATGCCCTCGCGGGCCAGCTCGTCAGTCAGTCCAGTAATATTGCCGCCGGTTACCATCAGATAGCGCGACAACTCGCCCATCTTCAGGCCTTGCGGGTAGCGGTACAGCTGGGCCATGTAATCAAAGCGGGCCAGCGAAATATCAAAGTTCTGGCGCAGGCGACGGCGAATTTCATCTTCGATCTGCTTGGTGCAGGTCAACATGCGCAACCACAATTTCAGGCTGGCGGGGTCTTTAGGACCGACGCGGCCTTCAAAACCGGCATCGGCCGGTTCTACCAGGAATTCGAGTGCTGCTTCGCTTTGATTCATATTCTTTTTCCCCCAAACTTTGGCTAATTCAGTTTGACCAACAGGCGGGATATTCTTGCTTGAACAAGTGGCCAAGTAGGCACATGCCACAGGGCTGTCAAAGCCTGGGTTGCAGTGCCAATCCGAATTTATATTCTACTATGAATATTTTAGAAATAAAGTATTTGGCGGGATAAAAATAGGGCCTCAAGGGTTTTCACCAAGGCCGCCCGAAAGCGGCCTGGTGCGCCCCTCTACACCAAAGCGTGCTGGCGTAAAGCGGCTTCCAACTTCGTACCGTGCTCATCCGCCAAAGCGGCATCGCGCAGGGTGCCCAGCAAGGCGGGCGACACAATGTTGGGGTGACGCTCCAGCGCCGACATCACAGTCTGGTAGTTGCGCAAACCACGGGCATGGGTATCGCCATAGCCTTTAACCAGACGCTGACACTGGGCAATTTCCAGCGCCAGGGCCGGGTGGGCATCAGCAGCCTGTTCAATTTGCTTCAACCAGCCTTCAATACGCTGCTGTTCTGCCTGGTAGCGCAGCGTGCGACGACGCCAGCGCTTAAAGCCCGAGAGCAGGTACAAAGGAATGAAACCACGCACCGAACTGGTCTGAATGACACGACCGGACTTGGTCTGGGACTTGACCAGCTTATTGCCCCAAGTAGGACGCATCAACCAACGGCCCACACTGGCAAAAGGCAGGATTTCGCTGATTTCTTCCACACGGGGGTGCATGTATTCGTTGATCGCCACGATCTGGCCGTCAGCAGCGCGTACTTCTTTGTGTACACGGTCAAAACGGCTGGAACGGGTCTTCAATTCGGCCACACGGATAGCGTCCTCGTAGGACATCCACAGGGCCAAATAACGACCGGTTTCACGGATCAGGGCCACATCGTCAGGACGGGCGAACTGGCTGATCTTTTTCAGGCGGTCCAGGTACACATTGGCGTAGTCCACGTCCTGGAAATCCAGTACGCGACGTACCCCTTCCACCACGATGGGCTGGGCTTGTTCAGGCACTTCAGCACGCACACGCGCAATCAGCTTGGCAACGGCGGGATCACGAGGAGCCAAGGTAGCCATATCGACCGGCTTGTTCTCCGACTCTGCTTTGCCGGCATCGCCTTCAGCCACACGGGCGTAGGCTGCACCAAACGCCTTCAGGCTGGGCTTGACGCCCACGCCACCACGCTCAATGGTTTGCTCAAACTGCGAACGGCTAAAGGGCAGCACGCCGGTGCTGGCCAAAGCGCCAAACAAAACGGCGGAAATCACGCTGCCCGAATCCTCGGCCGCTTTTTCCATATTGAAGTACACAAAGCGCTTGGCCGCCTGAGTGGCGTGAGCGATCAGTGCATTGTCATCCACACGGCCATCGCCCATGGCCGATTTTTCGGCAATGGAGTAGACGCGGTGAGTAGACGCTACCAGCGTGGTGCGGTCTTCAGTGACCAGGCCACGTTGCACGGCGCGGCCGGCTTCCATCAATTCGGAGGCCAGCACCACGTCCACGTCACCGGGCATAGGCATCAGGGCCAGCACAGGTTTTTTGCCATCCGGCACGGCCGAATGCGGGAACAGTTCCACGTAGTAAATCGTGGCACCCGTACGTTGGGCCACACCGGGCACCGACGTGGTCTGCGCAAAGTAGCCGTTTTGTTCGCCCAGGTTAACGATCCAGTCGGCCAACACGCCGCCGCCTTCGCCACCCATCGCCAAAATGGCAATCTTGATTGGTTTGATCTGCATGATAAAAATCTCTACGGGTGCTTAAAAGGCCAGACGATCACGACGAGCAGCGTCACGACGCTGCAACCAGCCGATAAAGCCACGGCGGGTTTTTTCGCGGAACTTGTCCCAGCCTGTTGGGTTGCTGACCACCTGTGCACGGTAGAACGACGGGCACAGAATCGCGGCGTGGGAAACCTCGCCACACAGGCCACAACCGACACAACTGTTCATGACGCTGGCGACCGGGTCTTGACGCAGGGCGTCAGGATTGGGGCGAATCGACAGCGAGGGGCAACCGGACAAACGGATGCAGGAGTGATCACCCGTACATGTGTCGGGGTCCACACCAAAGCGCTCGCGCACCACACGTTCACCCGCCGCAACCGCTTTGCGAACCTGGCCTTTTTCACGACGCTGGCGGTTCAACATACATTCGCTTTGCGCCACCAGAACCTTGGGACCTTTTTCCTTGGTCGTCAGGGCTTCGCGCAAGGACTTGGTCATCGCTTTCAGGTCGTAGGTGTTACGAACCATATGCAACCACTCGACACCAACACCGCGTGCGGCTTTTTCGATCAAGTGGCCCGTGCTGCGTGTCTCGTTCTTGGCTTTGGAGGACAGAATATCCTGACCGCCCGTGGCCGCCGTGTAGCTGTTGTCGATCACAATGGTCAGGTTATCGCTGCGGTTAAACACCGAGTTAGCAATACCGCTGGTCAAGCCGTTGTGCCAGAAGCCACCGTCACCCATTACCGAAATGGCGCGCTTGTCCGAATCCACGTTCAAGGCCGCAGAACCTGCGCCACCCAGACCGTAACCCATGGTGGTGTTACCCAGGTTGAAGGGCGGCAAGATGGAGAACAGGTGACAGCCAATGTCGGCCGACACGTGGTGTTCGCCCAGCTCGCGTTCCACCATCTTGAGTGCCGTGAAAATGGGGCGCTCTGGACAGCCTGTACAAAAGCCGGGGGGACGCGCATGGACGTTCTCATCCAGGCTGCCCAAGGGTTTGACTTCAGCCGCTTCCACCAAGCTGGTTTCTGCTGCTTTGGGACGCTCCGCGGTTTCCACTTTCATGGGGATCACGCGGGGTTTGCGGGCTGGCAGGGGTTCGATGCGCTCGTACTTTTCCATGAAGGCACGCAGGCCTTTCAACATGGTGGCGGTGTTGTATTCACCGGCCAGGGGCAGCAGATCCTTGCCATGCAAGGTCACGTCCACATTGTGACGACGCACGATGTCGGAAATGTTCTGTTCCACAAAGTTGGGCTGACCTTCTTCCAGCACCAGCACAGCACGCTTGCCTTCACAAAAGCGCACAATTTCGGACTCGATCAGCGGGTAGGCCACGTTCATGACGTACATGGGCACTTTGGATTCGCCAAACACGTCGGCCATATCCAGGTGCTCCAACGCACGGATCACCGTGTTGTAGCCACCGCCCTGAACGATCAGGCCCACATCATCGGTGCCATCAGCGAAGTATTCATTCAGCTGACGCTCTTCGATGAACTTGACCGCGTTGGGCCAGCGCTGTTCGATCTTTTCTTTTTCGTGCAAGAAGCTGGCAGGCGGCAACACAATGCGATTGATATCGCGTGTGGGCTGCTCCATGGCTTCTTTAATGGTGAATTTGGCGCGGCGGTTATCGGAAGCCACAAACTGGCCATGTACGTGACAGGCGCGAATACGCAGCTGCAGCATGACCGGTGTGTTGGACGCTTCAGACAAATCAAAGCCGTCTTTGACCGCTTGCACAATACAGGGCAGGTTCGGGCGCGGGTCCAGCATCCACATTTGCGATTTCATGGCAAAAGCGTGGCTACGCTCCTGCATGATGGACGAGCCTTCGCCGTAGTCTTCACCCACAATAATCAGCGCACCGCCCTTGACCCCACCGGAGGCCAGGTTAGCCAGCGCGTCCGAAGCCACGTTGGTACCGACGGTTGCTTTAAAGGTGATGGCGCCACGCAGCGGGTAGTTGACCGAGGCAGCCAGCGTGGCTGCAGCGGTTGCTTCGCTGGCACTGTTTTCAAAACGGATTCCGTTCTCTTGCAAGATGTCTTGGGCATCGGCCAGCACGTCCATCAAGTGCGAGATAGGCGCACCCTGGTAACCGGCCACGTAGGACACGCCCGATTCCAGCAAGGCTTTGGTCACCGCCAAGATGCCTTCGCCACTGAAAACGTCTCCATCCCCCAAGCGCAGCTTTTTGACTTCTTCGACAAACGATCGCTCAGCCATTTTTCTTTCCTTACTTACCGCTCATTGTGAACATAGTATTTATTTTCATCGGAATATGTTTATATCTCAACATATCCATTCTCATGGTTTTCCCTAGTAAAGTAGGCAAATTATTTGCGACACGCGAGCGGACAGCTTGGTTATAGTGAGCCCTGTTGCCGCCGCGCGGGGCCGTCAACCATGACTGCCGGCCCCTGCCTCAAGCCTATGAAGCCTCGTGGCACCCACTAGCCTGTAACGACAATAACGCACCATGAGCCCCACCGAACACGACACTGTATTTGTCGAAAACTACCTGCCCGCCTTGCTTGCCCAGGCCAGCCAGTTAATCTCTGCCGAGTTTCACGAAGTTGTTCTGAGCAACGGTTTGTCCATTTCCGAATGGCGTGTCCTGTCTACCCTGTCGGGTGCGGGCGAGGTCAGCATTGGTCACTTGGCGCGTATTGCCACGACCAAGCAACCTACCGTGACTCGCTTGCTGGACCGGCTGGAAAAACAGGGCTTGCTGCGCCGTGTTGCCCACGATGTGGATCGCCGCATTACGCTGGTGCGCATCACCGAAGAAGGCCAAACCTTGATTTCCGGTCTGATCGCCAAGGCCCGCTTGCACGAGCAAGAAGTGGTGCAACGCTTGCAACCCTTGGACGTCGGTGCGCTTAAAACCACCTTGCGGCGGCTGATCTCCGAACAGCACGACTACAACGAGCAGTAAAACGCAGCCGGGCACGCCACACTATCCGTTCAAACCCTGCGTAGACAGGGCCGAAGCGTAGCGGGTGCCGTTGTGCTGCACTCATGGCAAAAATTGAAAGCCCCCACGAGCGCCAGCCTAAATCGGGCAGGGGGAGCTCTTGCCGGCCGCAATCCATTGCCACAAACAGATCCATGAAGCCTTGCTCCCGCCTGCGATCAGGCCACAGGCGGGGTATACAGAATTCAGACTTTATTCAGGCTGAATACCCAAAGTCGGGATCAGCTCGGAATAGACTTTGGAGTCATTCTGAACGCGCTCCAGCGTTTGAGCCGGAGTGGTGAAGAACTGGGCCAGTCCGCGGCTCTTGAAAGCGGCCTGCATCTCGGGCGTCTTCAAGGCGGCATCCACCTGTTCCTGAATTTCCTTGACGGTGTCATCAGGCGTTGTGCCCGGTGCGAACAAGGCGAAGGTGGTGGTTGGAATGCTATTGGCATGGCCCCCCGCTTCTTGCACCGTAGGAATATTAGGCAGCAGCTCCGTACGCTTGTCCGCGCCAACCGCCAAAATCCGCACCTTGCCGCCATTGACGTGCTGCGAAGCCAAGATACCACCCACCAGCATGGCGTCTGTCTCACCCCCCAAAATAGCGTTGGTGGCCGGGGCCATGCCCTTGTAGGGGATGTAGGTAAAGTCCACCCCTTCTTCACGCGCCAGCAGGCCCATGCCCAGATGAGTCACGTGACCGCGCCCGCCTGTGCCCACATTGGTATCACCATTGGCCTTCTTGGCTTGGGCGATGAACTCTTTGTAATCCTTAGCTGGATAGTCATTGCGCACCAGCAAGTACAAGTTCACACCGGCCACCGTGGTGACGGGCTTCAAGTCCGTTTCCCACTTATAGGGCAGGGTGCTGTAGAGCATGGGATTGGTGGACACCGCCAAACTGTCCACCATCAACAAAGCTGCGCCGTCTCCCTTGGCTTTGGTGATATTGTCGGTACCGATAATTGAATTGGCACCGGGGCGGTTTTCAATTACGAACACCTTGCCGGTGGCCTTGTTCAGGTGCACGCCCAAGTCACGGGCCAGAATATCGGGCTCAGTGCCGGGAGGATAGGGCACCACAATACGCACCTGATCCGTGCTGGGCCAGGCCGCTTGGGCCATCATCGGGGCCAAGGCTCCCACGCCTGCCAACAACAGGGCCAGCGTCGTGTTTTTTAGCTGCTTCATTGTCCACTCCTTATCGTTATTGATTGCGGCCAGCCACCCTCAGGCGCCTCCCGCACCGCTTTTACCATCGTCCAATCAAGATATTCATCATGCGCTCGTGCGCATTGGTACGATTTTCTACTGCTGCCCAGCTTTCGCTGGCACGTCCTTTCAAGGTGTCATGCCAGTCCAGCAGGCCTTCTTTCATGCGCCGGCAAACCGCCTCACGCGCCGGGTCTGCGCCCAGGTCATGCAGCTCGTCGGGGTCCTGCTTCAAATCAAATAATTGTGGCCGGTAGCCTTGCCAGTGTATGTATTTATACCCGGCATCACGCAACATCAGGCCACGGCATTCTTCAACCCCTCTGCCCAGCAGGTGGCGCGCCTCCCGGTAGGCATAGTCCAGACTGGCTACCGTGTACTCCCGCCCCCAGTCAGATTGACCGTGCAGCAAGGGAAGCAAGGAGCGTCCTTCCACCCGGTGCTCGTGAGCAGGCAGTTGCAAGGCGTCCAGAATGGTTGGGGTGACGTCCACGCATTCCACAAAGGCATCGCTGCCCTGGCCGCGTGTGACATCTGCACAGGCACGAGGGTCCACCACGATCAAGGGCACACGTATGGCGTTTTCAAAGAAATATTCTTTCTCGCCTAACCAGTGATCGCCCAGCAAATCTCCGTGGTCAGAACTAAAGACAATCAAGGTGTCTTTCAGGCGATCTTGCTGTTCCAGCATGTCCAGCAAACGGCCAACTTCATCATCAATTTGCTGGACCAGCCCCATATAAACAGGTTTGATGCTGCGCCAGACTTCATCTTTAGCGAAGGACTGGGATTCTTCATGCTGCTGGTACGCAGCATGAACCGGATGGGCATTGTGGCGTTCGTGCTCGGCTCGCAGCGGAGCACAGGCATCCTCGGCCCCAAAGCGGTCGTGATAGGGAGCAGGGGCTTTATAGGGCCAATGCGGTTTGATGTAGGACAGGTGCAGCACCCAGGGTTCCGCGCCCTTGGCGGTAATGAAATCCATGGCTCGCTGCGTAAAATAAGCCGTTTCAGAGTCCTGCGCTTTGACCCGCGCCGGCAAACTGGCGTTACGCATATACCAGCCGGAGGCAAACGTGCCCTGATCATCCAGGCTGCCGATCACATAGTCTTCCCAAGGGCGCTCGCTGTCATAGCCTTTGGCCTGCAGATACTGCCGGTACTCACTGTCCGGCCCCATCTCAAAGTGGCCGTCGTAGCGCTCGATCGCCGTAAAGCCGCCTTGCCAGAAGCGCTCTGCCGCCTCGGGCTGGACCTGAAAGCGGCCAGCTTTGGCCCCGGCAGGATCAGGGACGTGATGGGTCTTGCCCAGCAAATAGCAGTCCCGGCCCGCCTGGGCCAGATAGTCGCCCAGATACTGTTCGTCGATAGGGTGGGGAACACGGTTCCAGGTGACCCGGTGCGACAAGGGATAACGACCGGTGTAATAGGAAGCACGCGACGGGCCACAGACCGCGGAATTCACATAGGCCCGATCAAAGCGCATACCCATGGCCGCCAGGCGGTCCAGATTCGGGGTACGCAGCACCCCGCCCGGCGCATAACAGGACAGATGGTCCGCGCGCAGTTGATCACACATGATGAACAACACATTCTTGATGCCAGAGGGCACCTGACTGGACTCAGCCTGCTCCATGTCCGCCTCGATAAAGGCCGGACTGGGCAAGCGCTTGGCCCGGCTCAAAAACAGAACGCTCAAAACCGATAAATGCATGATGAGCGGATGAATGTCTCTGATTATTACCGCAGTCTGAGAATAATTTCTGAATAATCCGAAGGTTTAGGTATAAACCAGTAGGTCGAAGCAATGCCCGCTGTTGCGCTCCACTGACAGCCCAGAGCGTGGTTAGAATAGAGAACCAACAACTCCGTTTCTACGAGGGCACATGAATAGTCTAAGACGCATGCTGCAAATTCTGGACTTATACGGTGCACATACGCCGGTCCTGGATGTGGAGACCATCTGCGAGCGGCTAAGTTACCCGCCCGCGACCACCTATCGATACTTAAAAGAACTATGTAATAGCGGCTTGTTGATACGCAGTCCCGACGGCTACGCCCCTGGACCGCGCTTTATAGAAATGGATTTACTGATCCGCGAATTTGATCCGCTGGTTAGCCGCTGCCGCCCCTTGCTGCGCTCTTTGGTGGAGCAAACCGGGCTGGATGTCTTGATCGGCCAGCAGTACGGCGAACGCATCCTGACCACCCACCAGGAAACGGGCCCGAACCGCTTTGACCTGCTGTTTGGCCGTGGTCGCACGATGGATATGTTTCGCAGCTCCACCGCCCGCATCGTGACGGCCTATCTGCCTACCCGTCACCTGCGCCGCCTGTACGAAAAAAACCAGGAGATCGATTACGTTCAGCAATTGGGCAAGGAATGGCCTACGTTCTCGACCCATATGCAGGAACTACGCCGGGCAGGCTATTGCATCACCAAAGAACAGATCAACCCGGGCATTGCCGGTATTTCTGCTCCTATCTTTGACGATGCCAAACGTATCTTCGGCAGCCTGACCTTGCTGGGCAGTCTGGAACGCTTTGAAGCCATCAACCCGGATTCGCTGGCATCCTTGATACAGCCCGCCGCCCGTGCTGTCAGCCGTGCCCTGGCACAAACCTGATAAGACGGTGCCCCACGATAAAGCCGCCTCTGACTGACCCTCAGTTCGCGGCTTTGTCTTTGCTGCTACTTGCTGCCGGATCTATAGATGACGCCGCCCCGGTCTTAGCGGCTTGCGCTTGCGGATGATTCACCACCCCAAAGGGGATATGCACGGACGGCAAGGTCTGAGCGGTGGGAATCAAGTGCGTCGTCTGGTCATCAAAAAAGATATGGGGCTGCAATACTTCCAGCACCCGCCGTTTCTCAATACCGCCCAAGAAGAAGGCTTCATTAACCTCTATGCCCCAACTGCGCATGGTGTTGATGACACGCTCGTGGGCCGGGGCATTACGCGCCGTCACAATAGAAATACGCAAGCGCGGGACATAGCTGGAGTTTTGCGCCTGATGCTGCTGCTCAAGCTTCTGGATGTGGGCCAACTTCATCAAAAACGCCTGCAACAAGCCGGGATTATGCGGTTTTTGTACTAAACGCACTTCGTGCTCAAAAAACGCCGGCAAGCCGCCTTGCTGTTGAAACACGCGTTCCGACTCGTCATCGGCAATTACCCCGTCAAAGTCGAAAGCAACGCGTATGGGTTGGTCGTCATACGCGTCTTCATAAGAAGAATTCAGCACCTGTCCGGCGGGGTAGCCTTGCTGCACGGCCCGATGCACATCGTCCTGATTGGCCGACAGGAACAGGCTGATGGACAGGGGCTGGATGTAAGGGTTGGGATCGCCCCCTTGCAAAAATACCGCGCGGCTAATGCTCAGGCCGTGATGGCTGATGGAGTTCATCACGCGCAGGCCCGTATTGGGGTCATTGCGCGAGAGCAGCACCACTTCCACCAAGGGATCGTCGGGCGAGAGGTCGTTCAGGGCCAGCAATCGCCGGATGAAGGAAAAAGCCACACCCGGGCGCAGAGGCTCGTGTTCGCGTGCCAGTTGATAGTCGCGATAAGCCGCCTCGCCATGCTCCAGAAAAACCTGATGCGACTGGCTCAAATCAAACAAAGCGCTGGATGCCAATCCAATCACCAGCCGTTTTTCCAGGTCATAGGCCATAAACATCCCCACAATTCGGCAAAAAATCAGCATACCAAAGGTCCAGTGCAATCTGGCACTACCCAATGTGAACAAAGCCTACTACAGTGCAAACACCACCACCATCATGAATCTCGTGCCGCCATGAAACCCAATAAGAGCTATACCCTGATTCTAGGCAACCCCCACTACTCGTCCTGGTCCCTGCGCCCCTGGCTATTAATGAGCCACCTGGGCATAGACTTTGAGACGCGCTGGTTCAACTTCGGCCCTCCCTTTAGCACCTTGGCATTTCATGAACTGGCCCCGGCTGGACAGGTGCCGGTTCTGCACACCGATGGGCAGATTATCTGGGACAGTCTGGCAATTACGGAGTATCTGGCTGAGCAGCATCCGGGCGTCTGGCCCATTGATCCCCTGGCTCGTGCCTGGGCCCGCAGTGCCAGTGCCGAGATGCACGCCAACTTTTCCAACCTGCGCAATTTGTGCCCCTTTGCGGTCGCCTTGCGCGCTCACCATCATCAGCACGACATGCGCTTGCAAGGAGAGCTGGAACGCCTGCAGATCCTGTGGCAAGAAGGGCTGGAGCGCTTTGGCGGACCCTTTCTGGCCGGCCGTTTCAGTGCAGTAGACGCGTTTTATGCCCCTGTCGTATTCCGTCTGCAAACCTATGGTTTGAAAATGGAACCGGCCTGTCAGGACTATGTGAACCGCTTGCTGGAACTGCCTGCCATGCAGCAATGGCATCAACTGGCCTGCCAGGATGCCTGGCGCGACCCGGACCACGAAGCTGAAATTTTACGTGTGGCTGATATACATCTGGATTTACGCCAGCCTGCCTAGCCACGGCGATTTGCCATGTCAGTGCAAGCACGAAAGAGTATCCTTGATGGTCCCGAATGAACCCGCTGTCAAGGATTGCGCCGCATGGGCGATACGTACTTTCGCACTACACACTACCATTTCCCCGATCTGGACCCTCAGGCGCAGGACGCCTATATAGGCTCACTTAGCGCACAAGCGCGAGCCAATACGGCCTGTTTACGCTTTGATGTATTGCGCAAAGACCAGCCCCCTGAACAGTGGGTTCTGCACGAAAGCTGGCGCGAGCCGCAAAGCTGCCAGGACTTTCACGCCAGCGCCCCCGCCCAGGCTTTGCAAAAAGCACGGATCGAACCCGGCCTGGCTTCCCCCTCTGCTCAAACGGACACCACCAAACCAGTGACAAGTACTACCCGCCCGGCGGGCAAAAAAACCAAATGGGACCCCTACGTCTGGATCAGTATCGCCATGTGTATCGGGGTGATGGGCACAGCCTTGGCCAGCCCGCTCTATCCCCTCTACCAGGACCGCTGGGAACTGAACGCCAGCCATATCACCCAGCTGTACGTGGCGTATATGGCGGCCGGATTGACCGGGCTGCTGTTCTTGGGCCGCCTGAGCGACATCAAAGGCTTTATGCCGGTGCTGCGCACCGGCCTGATTCTGGTTACCAGCGGCGTGACGCTATCGGCCTTTGCCTGGGACGTGGGCAGCTTTCTGTTCAGCCGCCTCATGATAGGGATGGCCTCCAGCATGATTGTGACCTCCGCCTCCATTGGCCTGGGGCAGGTCAATCGTGGGGGGGACGTACAGCGTGCCGCCGCCACCACTTCGCTGATGCTGGCCTTTGGCTTTGGCCTGGGCCCGGTCGTCGGTGGCCTGATTGCGCAGTGGATGCCTAAGCCTTTGTTCTCCAGCTATGTCCCGTCCATGTTGCTGGGCGTGCTGGCCATTTATGCCCTGTTCCAGATCAAGCCCCCCGCAGGCAAACAACCCGCTCCCCTGGAAAAAGCCAGCTGGCGCACCTGGATGCCCCGCCTGACCCTGCCTGCCAGCCACCTGCGCCGCCCCTATCTGGTTGGCTGTCTGTCGGCCTGTTGCGCCTTTGCCATGTTCAGCCTGTTTGCCTCTCTGGCACCCAGCTTCATGGCGCAAATGGTGCCGTGGCACGGCCCGGCAACCAGCGGATTTTCTATTGGCATAATCTTGTTCCTGTCCTCGGGCTTTCAGCTGCTGATCCGCCGCTGGCCGGCCAAACGCAGTGTCGTGGTTGGCCTGCTGTCCTTCACCCTGGCCTGTATGGCCCTGCTGGTGAACTTGTGGGCCAGCTCCTCGCTGCTGTTTATTGTCTGCGTGCTGCTGACCGCCTTTGGCCACGGCCTGTGCATGTACGGTGGCATGTCGGTGGTGCAGAAAGTCTCGCCCCCGCACCAGCGTGCAGGTCTGACCTCTACTTACCTCATCACCGGCTATCTGGGTGCCATTCTGCCCATTTTGGGACTGGGCTGGCTGGCCGACCACCTGGGTCTGGACCAAGGTTTGATGATCTTTTGCGGTCTGATTATTGTGGCCAGCCTGAGCGTTTCCTTTATCGCCTATCTGACTCCTGTTCAGAACACGGCACCGGCTAACTAAGCCTGGGGTCCGGCCCCGCGCCGGACCCGTATACCCTGATCTACAGGTGTATACCCCTACGATTTTTTCGGCTCCTACTAGGGTTAGACCTGAAAAAGAAAAGCCACCAGCCTCAGTAGAATAAGCCCACTCCCTTACGCTTACGTTATATCTAGCGACCGGGCCAAACGCATCTCCCACAAGAATAAGTGATCCTTATCAAGGAGGCATCATGGCTGTTGCATTGAACAAGCTGGTGTTAAGTCTGGGCGCGGTATTTGCCTGCGCTGGCGCCGTACAGGCTGCTGGCTACCCAGAACAACCCATCAATATGGTTGTCCCTTTTGCCGCAGGCGGCCCGACCGACAACGTGGCGCGCGCACTGGCCGAAGCCATGCGCCCGGTGCTGGGTCAAACCATTGTGGTTGAAAACAAGGGTGGGGCAGGTGGCTCCATTGGTACCGCCCAAGTGGCCCGTGCCAAACCGGATGGCTACAACGTGCTGCTGATGCACATCGGCTTTTCAACCGCGCCCTCGCTGTATAAAAAACCGGGCTACGACGCCATCAACGGCATGTCTCCAATTGGCCTGGTGGTCGATGTCCCCATGACCATCATTGCCCGCGAAGACTTCGCGCCCAACAACATCCAGGAACTGGTTCAGTACCTGAAAGACAATCAGGACAAAGTGTCACTGGCCAATGCCGGGATTGGCGCAGCCAGCCACCTGTGCGGCACCATGCTGACTGAAGCGCTGGGCATCGAGCTGCTAACCGTGCCCTACAAAGGCACCGCGCCGGCCATTGCAGACCTGATGGGCAAGCAGGTGGACCTGATGTGCGACCAAACCACCAACACCACCCAGCAGATCAAATCGGGCAAAGTAAAGGTGTACGCCGTAACCAGCCCACAACGCGTCCCTACTCTCCCGGACGTACCCACCATGCAGGAATCCGGCTTCAAGGATTTTGAAGTTGGTATTTGGCACGGCATGTGGGCACCCAAAGACACACCCCAGCCCGTCGTGGATACCTTGGTGAAAGCGCTGCAAACCGGCATGGCCGACAAGGACTTCCAAAGCCGTATGGCGACCCTGGGCGCGACCGTCATGGACAAAGAAGCGAACCCGGCTGCCTTGCAAGCCAAAGTCGAACAGCAAGTGCCCCAATGGGCCACCTTGTTTAAGAAAGTGGGCGTAGAGCCCCAATAACAGTTGTCAGCCTGAAGGCTTTAAAAAGGACGCTTCGGCGTCCTTTTTTTCGATCTGTGTGTGAGGCGATGCAGGAGTTATCACCCCTGCAAATAGCCCCCACTGGCTGCAACAAGGCTAAAACTTATTCGGACACCCTGCGCACCGCAGCATCCAGACACTGCAAACGCGCCCACAACTCGCCCTCATCAATATCCTGCGTAATCAGAACCATACGGCCTTGTTGGTCCGGCCAAGGCCATTGCGAAGCAGATTGCCAGGGGTAGAGCTGATGCTGGACGGCGTGAATAATCTGCGGCTGCGCCATGCCTTGCACCGCCAGCACCGCTTTCAAACGCAGCAAGCGTTCGCCCGCCCACTGGCACAACGCCAGCAGCCAAGCCTGCAGCGGCTCAGCATCCAAAGGCTGGGACAGCACGACGCTGCATGCACGTATCGAGGGGCCGTGACGGTTCAGGTCATGGGCCTCATCGGCAGGGTGCTCATGGCTGTCGCCTTGCCCTTGAACATGAACTTGCACCTGATCCTGATCGTCATTCACGCTGTGGCTGTGGCTGTGGCTGTGGCTGTGATCAGCATGCTGTTCTGAGCGCTCGAAAGCCTCCAGGCTCCACGCCCGTTTTTGCTCAGTTTGCGCACCCAAACCCAACAAGAAGGGAGCCAGGGGCTGTGTGCCGGACAAAACCTGCTGCACCGCCAAAGGATTCAATTCACTCAAGCGCCGGCGCAGGGTGCGTTCCTGCGCGGCGTCTACCCGGTCGCGCTTGCTCAACAAGAGCAGATCCGCCACGGCCACCTGCCGCTGGGCTTCGCCATGGCGCGCCAAGGTCGCCAGCCCGTTTTCCAGATCCACCACCGTCACCACCCCATCCAGCGTGTATTTACCAGCCAGTTGGGGTTCGTTCAGCAGGGTATGCAAAATGGGGGCAGGATTGGCCAGCCCCGTCGTCTCAATCAATACCCGGCGAAACTGGCGCTGACCCGCCCGCGAAAAGCGCCAGATAATGTCGCGCAAGGTCTGCACCAGATCACGCCGTATGGTGCAGCACAAACAGCCGCTGCCCATGGCCTCAATCACATTTTCCTGGCTATGCGCCACCAGATGATGGTCCAGCGCCGTCTGCCCAAATTCATTGATGATGACCAAAGTGTCTGCCATCTGCGCTTCTTGCAGGGCACGATTGATCAGGGTCGTTTTGCCACTGCCCAGAAAGCCGGTCAACAGCGTGACCGGGATAGGGCGTTGTGCAGGCTGGGGCATCGCAGTCATCCGGCTAAAAGCCCGCCATCGGGCCGTCAGCCATTATACGAAGCCCCACGCTGCCACTTCTAGCGCAGGAATCGGGCCTCGATCTGACGCATATGGGCATCGCCTTGCAAACCAATAATGGTTTTGACGGAGGGCAGACCCGCATCCACGTTTTGAATACCGCCATCCTGACGAATTTGGGCAAACACCGCCTGCATGGCACCGACGGCCGCACGAATGGCGTGATTGCCGTAAATCACCACACCCACCTTGCCCAACTGCGCAATATCAGCCTCCGTCAGCTGGGGGTAGGCCGTTGGCACCAACACCAAAGGCACCTTGCCTGTCCAAGCCTGGACAAAAGACAGGATCTGGTCTGGTGTGGCTTGTTTGGAGTGAATCAAAATGGCGTCCGCACCCGCTTGCTCGTAGGCCAACCCACGCTTTAAGGCTTCTTCTTGGCCAAGGCCAGCTATCAAGGCTTCCACCCGCGCAATAATCAGAAAATCAGGGTCACGGCGTGCCGCGCAGGCCGCCTCAATCTTGCCCTGAAACTCCTCAATGCGTACCAGTTCCTGACGACCATCCGCCCGCAGGCTGGTGTCTTTGGGGAAGGTTTTATCCTCCATCACAATCGCACTGGCGCCCGCCGCTTCGTACTGCGGTATGACATAGCTGACATTCACTGCATTACCAAAACCGGTATCAATGTCGGCAATCAAGGGGATATCCACGGTCGAGGCAATGGCCCGCATCATCTCCAGGTGCGTTCCCATCGACAGAATATTGGCATCGGGAACCGCATAACTGGCGGACAACTCAAAACCGCTACCCCATATGGCCCCAAAGCCCGCATCCTGGGCCAGACGAGCGGCCAGCGGATTATGTGCGGCCATTGCCGTCATCAAACGCCCTTGGGAGAAAGCCTCTCGCAAGACCTGATTTTTTGTACTGTTCACACTGTTTCTCCTGAAAGGGGCTTAGCTCAGCCGAGCAATGGCCTGAGCAATGCGGCTCATCGCATCTTCCAGCTCCTGATCGCTGGAGGCATAAGACACTCGGAAGTGACCAGGTAACTCGAAGGCGGAACCGGGCACCACCGCCACCCCTACGCTGCGCAGGAAGTACATGCACAGATCCTTGTCCGTGCTGATCAACTGACCGGCAGGGTCTCGCAAACCCAATACGCCTTGGCAACTAGGGAACACGTAAAACGCCCCCATGGGCAGATCGCATTCAATACCCGGCATGGCGTTGAGCGCGGCCACCACCATGTCACGGCGACGGCGGAACGCTTCTACAAACTCGGGCAGAAAATCCATGGGACCATCCAGCGCGGCCACTGCCGCCGCCTGACTGATGGAGCTGGTGTGGGAAGTGGCTTGCGACTGCACCAGATTCATGGCCTTGATCAAGTGCAGGGGGCCCGCTGCAAAACCCACGCGCCAACCCGTCATCGCATAGGCCTTGGAGACACCATTGATCGTCAAGGTGCGGGCTGCCATTTGCGGGGACAAGGCGGCAGGCGTTGCAAAGGGCTCGTCGCTATAACGGATTTTTTCGTACACATCATCGGCCATCACCCACACATGTGGGTGACGCAACAGCACTTGCTCCAGCGCCTCCAGCTCCTGACGTGAATACACCGCGCCACTAGGATTGGAAGGGGAATTGAGCATCAGCCATTTGGTACGGGGCGTAATGGCACGTTCCAGCTGATCGGCTTGCAACTTGAAACCGGCTTGCGCACTGCAACGCACAATGACCGGCTGGCCACCGGCCAGCAACACCATTTCAGGGTAAGACACCCAGGCGGGGGTGGGGATGATGACCTCGTCACCTTCCTGCACCGTGGCCTGCAAGGCGTTATACAGAGCCTGTTTGGCGCCACAACCCACCTGAATCTGATCGGGGCTGAAGTGCAGGCCATTGTCACGCTCGAACTTGCGCACGACCGCTTCACGCAACGCCAAGGTGCCGGCCACTTCGGTATAGCGGGACTCATTGCGATCAATCGCTTCTTTGGCTGCCTGACGCACATGCTCGGGGGTCGCAAAATCCGGCTCGCCCTGACTTAAGGTAATGACCGACTGCCCCTGTTGCCGCATTTGATTGGCCAGACGCGTCATCTCCTTGGTGGCCGATGCCTTGGCTCCCAACACGCGCTGGGCCAGCGCGATCTCTTCCTGACATTGCACAGAGCTCATTGTGTCCATCCTACTTTTACTTTGAAAATGAAACGGGTCAGCAGCAGCGGCAAAAAGATCGCCATCAAGAGCACCAGGCTATAAGCACTGGCCTGCGCCAAGCGCCCACTGTCCACCAACTGAAAAACCTCGATCGGCAGGGTGCTCATCCCGCCAAAATACAGAACCACCGTGGCCGATAACTCCGACAGCGTCGTGATCCACATCAGCACCGTGGCTGCAATCACCGCAGGCCACACCACTGGCAGCACGACTCGCGCAAAAGTTGGCATTGGGGCCACGCCTAAGCTGATGGAGGCCTCCTCAATGGAATTGCGCAAATTGTGCAAAGGTCCCATGGCCGCCCGCACACTGGTGGGCACCCGGCGCAAGAAGTAGGCCAGCGCCATAATTGCCCAGCTCCCGGTCAGCACCAGCCAGCCGCTGTTGAACACATTAATCAGCGCAATGCCCAGCACCGTGCCGGCAATCGTCAAAGGCAACATGACCAGCACATCCAGCCCGGCAGTAAGACCAGAAGGGCGTTTTACGATCAGATAGGCAGCCAGGATGGAGAACACGGCACCGGCACTGGTGGCTGCCGCACCCAGCAGCAAAGAGTTGTACAAAGGCCCGGGAGCCTGCACCAGCGCTTGCTGCATGTGGTTTAAGGTAAAGCCGCCATACTTGAGCACTGGCCCGATAGAGGGCGTGAACGCGGTGACAATCACCACCAGCACGGGCAGTACCGACAAGACAATCAAGATCGTCACCAAAGTGGCACACACGCCTGCTTGCCAGGCTCGCAAAGGGACTCGTTCCGGAGCTCGTCCGGACTCCATTTGGTAGGTGCGTCGAGCCACAACCCACTTTTGGATCAGCAACAAGGCCAAGCCCAGGAACACCAACAAAGAGGCCATCGTGGTCTGCATTTGCGGGTTGCCGCCCATCTCGCTGACAAACTCGTTATAGGTCTTGACCGCCAGCACCGGGGTGCGGGCTCCCAGAATGGCCGGCACGCCGAAATCCCCGATGACATGCATAAAAACCAGCACCGCCGCACCGCACAAGGCCGGCACCATCAGGGGAAAAGTCACTGTGCGCAAGGTACGCCCTGGGGAGCTACCCAGGCTCAGGCCCGCCTCCTCCAAGTTACGGTCCATGGACTTCAAACCCACCAGCACGGCCACGTAGGCGTACACGTAGTTGTTCAAGGTCATCACAAACACCAGACCCCACCAGGAATACAAGGAGGGCAGCTCGAACCCGAAGGGAGCCAGCACGCTATTGAGCACACCTTGTTTACCCAGCACCACAATCCAGGCCGCGGCCACCACCACATCTGGAATAACCAGCGTCAACAGGGGCAAGACACCCAGGCAGGCGGCCAATGGAAAGGAAAAACGGGCTGCTGCCAGGGCCAGACCGGCTCCCAGCACCAGACTGAGCAGCGTTACCGCGCCCCCCAGCCACAAGGTGTTGAACAGACTTTCCCGATACGCCGGTTCCGAGAAAAACTGCAGGTAACCGTGCAAACCAAACTGACCTTCCTTGTTGAACAGGGAACTGGTCAGCATGGACAAGACCGGCCACAACAAAAAGTAGCCCAGCAAGGCTAATGCCCCTAAAGCCAGCATCAGCCAGGCTGGATCGCGTCGCAAAGAACCCAGCATCATGTCCGCTCCACCAAAAGAGCCGACTCGGGGACACGCAATACCACCGCGTCACCCCGTTCCCAGGTCTGACTGGCACCGGTATTCCACACCACGGCTTTCAGGAAACCAAAACCCGTGCGCAATTGGTAGGCCGTACTGGGGCCGCGGTAATCCACATGCTCGATGCGCGCTGCAATGTCGCCTTCGCCCAGCGGGCGCGACGCCTCCACACCCAAGGTTTCTGGCCGTACTGCCAACATCGTTTGTTCAGAAAATTGCCCGGCAGACTGGATGCGCACAATGCAGCCCGACGTCCGGAAACGACGGCAGCCATCAGCCGCCTGACTGAGCTCCTCCTGAACCTCGATCAGATTGGCACCCCCCACAAAGTCAGCCACAAAGCTGTTGTCCGGGCAGCGGTAAATCTGCTTCGGCGTTCCAACCTGACGTACACAACCCCGGTCCATGACGGCGATGTAGTCGGACACGCTCAGCGCTTCTTCCTGGTCATGCGTGACAAACACGGTGGTAATACCCGCTTCCTGCTGCAAGTCCCGCAGCATCTCGCGCAGGTCTGTGCGCAACTTCGCATCCAGGGCGGACAAAGGCTCATCCAGCAAGAGCAAGTCAGGCTTAATGACCAAGGCACGTGCCATGGCCACCCGCTGTCGCTGCCCACCGGACAAGGCAGAAGGCAAGGCATCCGCTTTGTCCTTCAAACCCACGCGCTCCAGCATTTCCAGAGCGGGGCTACGAGCTTGACTGCGGGACAGGCCACGCGCCAGCAAGCCGTAGCTGACGTTATCCAGCACGCTGCGGTCCGGAAACAGTGCGTAATCCTGAAACACCATGCCCACATTGCGTTTGTGCACGGGCACTCGTGTCATATCTTTCTGGCCGAACAGCACCTTGCCGTGGTCAGGACGTACGAAACCGGCCAACATGCGCAGCAAGGTTGTCTTGCCACAGCCCGAGGGGCCCAGCAGGGTAAACAGCGAGCCGCTGGGAATATCCAGACTCAAGCCATGAAACAAGGTCTGGGAGCCGTAGCTTTGCTCAATGCCTGATAAATGTATCTGCATACGAGTCCCGCTTAGCGCTGGGAGACCAGAGCACGCCAACGCGCCAGAAAGGCATCGCGATCGGCACCCATGCGTTCATCGTCCAGGGCATGAACGCGGATCTGATCCATGGCAGGCAAGCTAGTTAGCGTATTGACGGCAATATCGCTGCGCAACGGGCGGCGGTAGGCGCTTTTGAACACCTCTTGCTGAGCCGTACGGGAAGCCAGAAAGTCATACAGCTTGCGAGCCGGCTCGGGGTTACGCCCACCCTTGATCAAGGCCATCCCTTCTGGGGACAAAAAAGTGCCCTCTGTGGGGTAGACCAGATCAATCGTATCCAGGCCACCGGCCACATATTGGTAGGCGGCGTATTCCATCGTCACCGCAATCGCAAACTCGCCATTGGCAACGCCTTCATAGGCACCGGACGTTGTCCCGGCCACCACGGCATTGCGTACCACTTTTTCAAATACGTCCTGGCCCATCAACTCCTGCAGACCGTACAGGGCGACGTAAGAAGAGCTGCTGCGCTCTGGGTCTGGAATGACGATCTTGCCCTTCCAGGCCGGGTCCGCCAGATCTGCCCAACTGGCCGGGGCCTTGAGCTTGCCCAACTGGCGCTCATTGACCATCAACACCGTGACATGGGTATTGGTACCCAACCAGCGCTGATCGGCGCCCTGATACTGCGCGCCCACCGCACTGGCTTCGGGCGAGGAATAGGGGGCCAGATAGTCGGCATACTGCGACAAGGTGGAAAACCCGCCCGACCAGAACAAGTCACCCAAAGGTTGCTCGGCTTCGGCCTTGATCCGTTGCATCAAGGCACCGGAGCCGGCTCGCACCACAGACACTGATATCTCGGGGTGAACCTGACGGAACTGCTCGATCACCGTGTTCACCACATCGATGTTATTGGAGGAGTACAACACCACCTCATCCGCCTTGGCGGCGCCCGAGCCCAAGCAGGAAAGCATGAGCAAAGCGGATAGATAAGGGAAACGGTTTTGCATGATTATTTCCTGAAATTTAAATAAAATTGCATGGAAATCATGGTATTTATCTTATATGACCGTTCTGTTACACCCTACTTGGACCCCTTGCTAACTGTGGCCCTATCATGAGTTTTAATCATGCTTGAAAATGTTCCTCTGGTTCCCCTGCGCGTGTTTGTCGCGGTAGGCCGACAAGGCAATTTCACCCGCGCAGCCCAAAGCCTGGGGATCACCCAAAGCGCGGTCAGCCGCCACATTGCCACCTTGGAAAAAACAACCAAGCAAGCCCTGTTCATTCGGCGCGGCCCCTATATTGAGCTGACAGCAGCGGGCCTGCAGTTGTATGACACGGTCAAAGACGCCATGGCCACATTGGAGATGGCCATTCAGCAAATTACCCATCATCCCGATCAGCACGAACGGCTGCGAGTACGGACCTCCATGCCCAGCTTTTCAATGACGGTGCTGGTGCCCATGCTTGGTCAGTTCACCGCCCAGCACAATATGCAGATTGATCTGATTACCAATCTGTCCCCACCGCGTCCTAATGAAGAGTTTGATGTGCTGATCAGCCGGGATTTAAGCCTGCCTGACAGCGAAAGCTGGGAGCTCACTCGGGAAGAACTGGTCTGCGTGGCGGCACCGGCCTTGATCCAGCAACACAGCGGGCAGGCTTGGGAACACTGGCCTATGGTCACGGCCCGTTCACGGCCAGACGTCTTGGGCCTATGGGCGCTTGATCAGGATATTGAGCCGTCGCGCTTGCTGATGAGCGCGACCTACGACCACCTGTTTTTCGCCATTGCCGGGGCAATTGCCGGATCAGGCTTTCTGGTGGTGCCACGCTTACTGGTGATGGATCATCTGCGCGATGGCGTGCTGCGGGAAGTCGGCCCCGGACAGGTGGCCACGGGCGCGACTTACATGGCCTACGTCAACACGCAGTCCCCGCAGCAAAGTCACGCGCGCCAATTTTGCCGCTGGTTAAAAAGCAGCTTGCGGCAACGCTTAAGTCCGTCTGCTCTGGAGCTCTAGACCGCTTATGCCCTGCGACGTCGCAGCTGACTGATCCAGCTATAGGCGCTGACCAGGGTAATGCCCATCAGCACCAGCAAGGCGCCTGCCACAAAGCGGGGCTCTATGGTTTCACCCAGCAGGAAAGCACCAAATAGGACGCCAAACAGCGGGGTAGCGAAAGAGAACACCCCCAGGCGGGAAGCCTGATAGCGGGTCAGCAACCAGAACCACACCAGAAAGCTTAAAAAGGCCACCACCACAGACTGAAAGACCAGGCTGGCACCCAACAAGCTGGACCAATGCACCTGGGTTTGCCCGGTCAGCACGGCCGCCGCCATCAAGATTACAAAGGCGCTGAACAACTGATACAGCAGGGCTTCAGATGGCGGGACAGCAGACAGGCGAGTGCTGCGAATCAGCACCGTGGTAAAGCCCCACAAGGCACCGGCTGCCAAGGCCATCAAGTCCCCCCACAGCATGCGCCCCAGGTCCGCCCCGGCCATACTAGCCGGACCTAAAAAGGTGATGGCAATGCCTGCTACCGCCAGCGCGATGCCCACCCATTGCAGGCGGGCAAGACGCTCCGAAGGCAACAGAATATGCAGGCCCAGAGCGGCGAACACCGGCGCGGTGTACAGAAACACCACCACGTGCGCGGCCGAGGTAAAGCGCAGGCTTTCACCCAGCAGCAAATATTCCAGCGCAAACAGCAAACCGGCTATCAAGCCAGGCTTCCAGGCGCCCTGCGTAAAACCAAGCCTATGAGTACGAATCAGCACCAGCATGGCAACCAGCACACAGGCCACGCCCGAGCGCAGACCAATCTGAAAGATGGGGGCCATGTCCTGTGCCGTCGCCTTGAGCAAGATCTGCTGAAAGCTCCAGATCAAACAGAGCGCCAGCATGGCACCACTGGCCAGCGCATCAAGGGGTTTACGTTCGTTGCTCATCGGGTCTCATCCGGAAAATACCGTGCCTGGTCCCCTCTTGGAAAGAGTGTGGGAATGGCCGCAAGAGATTGATTATCCGTGAAATCTACCCGAAGCAAAACGGCACAAAACTTTCTTTACCCTCGGATAAGCCTTAATTGATATATCAAAAAGCCCTCCCTAGAATGATTTAAGCCTAAAAAATAACAAAGGCTCAGGAGACAGACATGACGCTAAGCAATACCGACCGGGTAAGAATTGAACTGGAGCACCGCATTGCCAGCGGTGATCTGCCGCCGGGCAGCGCCATTGATGAATCCTTGCTGTGCACTTTTTTCCGGGTATCGCGCACCCCGGTTCGGGAAGCGCTGCTGCAACTGGCCGCCACTGGGCAGGTGCGGATTGCCCCGCGCGCTGGCATTTTTGTTACCCAGCACACGATTGAAGAGCTGGAAGAAATGCTGGAGACCCTGGCCTTGCTGGAAGGGGCGTGTACCCAATTGGCGGCCTATCGCATCAGCAATGCCCAGATCCGCGAACTGGAGCGTCTGCAAAAGCGGGGGGCCAAGGCGCTGCAAGAAAAAAGCCTGCCTGAATACGCCACCTACAACGCGGAACTGCATGCCCTGATCCACAGCATTGCTGGCAATACGTTCATGGTGCAGCAAATTGAACACCTACGTCGTCTGACCAACCCTTACCGACACCGCCATCTGGACCAGGAAAACCGCATGGAGCAGTCCTGGCATGAGCATCAGGCACTAACCCAGGCGCTGGCCCAGCGTGACGGCCCCAGCGCCATGCAAGCGGCCGCCAGCCATGTGCTGTCCGGGGCAGAATCGCTGCGACGCGTTGCCCAGGCACACCCGGATAAATGGGAGTTCGACAAGCGCGAACGATATAGCTGGCTGAACGCCCAGCTCAATCCCCTGGCCGGCTTTTATATGCGGCACTGAATTAATAACTAGCTAAAAACCACACTCATCCCGAGGAGACTTTTCATGTTTGCAAGCCGTTTCACACGGCGGGCGCTGGCCGCGCTCGCCCTGACCTTGACCCCCTTAGCCCTGCACGCGGCTGAGCCCATCCGCCTGGTGGTCGGTTTTGCCCCCGGCGGCGGGGTCGATACCCTGGCACGGGTGACAGCCCAGGCTCTAGGTAAAGAGCTGGACCGCACGGTCATTGTGGAAAACAAATCAGGCGCAGGCGGCACGATTTCTGCCGACTACGTATCCAAGTCCCAGCCAGACGGCAACACCATTCTGTTTGCTGACACCTCTTTGCTGGTCGCCCCTTATATTTACCCGGCCCTGCGCTACGACCTGCAGCGCGACTTTACCGCCATCGGCATGGTGGGCCAGTCCGATCTGGCATTGGCTGTACCCGGCGACAGCCCCATCAAGACAGTGGCTGAACTGGTGGAATCCATCCGCAAGGCCCCGCCCCAAACCGAAACTTTTGCATCGGTCGGTGTAGGCTCGATTCACCACCTGGGTGGCGAACTGTTCGCCCTGCAGACTCAAACCGAACTGGTCCACGTTCCTTACCGTGGCGGCGCACCCGCCAGCCAGGCCCTGGCCTCCGGCGAGGTGTCCATGTCCTTTGCCAGCCTGGCCTCCTCGATTGGTCTGGCCAACTCGGGCCGCATCCGCTTGCTGGCCACCTTGTCCGAGCGCCGTTTCCCCGGCATGCCTGACCTGCCCAGCGTCTCGGAAACCATTCCCGGCTATAGCGTGACGCCTTCGCTGTTCATGCTGGCTCCGCGCAATGTCGACCCCGCCCTGGTTCAGTCCATCAGCGTGGCTCTGGAAAACAGCATGAAGCTGCAGCAAGTCCAGGATGCTTTCCTGGCCCAAGGCTCGGTGGCCGGTTACCAGAATGCACAGGCAACCGAACAATGGTTGGGTGAAGAAACAAAACGTTGGGCCCAGGTCATCAAGACGGCCAATCTCGACTTTAAACAATGAAACTAGCAACAAAGTTATGACTACTGATCACTCTCGTACCGACCACCCCGTATTGGGCCTGATCGTGCCACCCGCTGCGGGTCTGGTGCCCCCGGAAGGTCCGGAAATGTACCCGGAAATTGATTTCATCGCCCAAGGTCTGGCCTTAAGTTCGGTGGACAAGCAAGGCTATGACCAGGTGATCGACCAGGTCGTGGATGCAGCTCAAAAGCTGGCCGCACGCGGTGCGCAGGCCGTGTCGCTGATGGGGACGTCGCTAAGCTTTTACCGGGGATCGGACTTTAACGAAGAACTGGTGGCCCGTTTGCGTGAGTCCACCGGCCTGCCGTGTTCCACCATGAGCCATGCCATTTTGCGTGGCCTGCGCAGCAGCGGCATCGAGCGCGTGGCCGTGGCCTCTTCCTATATCGAGGACGTCAACCAACGCTTGGTTCACTTTCTATGCCAGAACGATATCCAGGCCGTTTGCGCCCATGGTTTGGGCGTGACCGAAGTGGAAGCGATGGCTCAGATCACCACTCAGGAACTGGTGGACCTGTGCCTGAAAACCTGGGAAATGGCCCAGGAGCAGGCACCCGGTCAGGCTCAAGGCTTGCTGCTGTCTTGCGGTGGCTTGGTGTCGCTAGAAGCGGTGCGCCAAGTGGAAGACAAGCTGGGTGTCACCGTGGTGTCCAGCTCGCCAGCAGGCTTCTGGGATCTGGTGGCAACGGCCGGTCTGGATCTGTATCCACAGGCCATGGGTCGTCTGGCACGCGAGCGCCAAACCGCTTAAAGACGCAGTAACAACAGCGCCCAAAGTGCAAAAAGCCCCAAGGCCAGGATCTGATCCCGGCCTTGGGGCTTTTATTCATGAAAAATCTACGCGCGACCCGCTGACAAAAAACCGGCGCGAGCCTGGGCACCCTCAACACTGTCCCTACATACCAGTGCCTGGTCCGCATCCATATAAATGCCCAAGCGATTCAAGGCATTGGCCACTAGATTCACCGACTCTTTAGTCATGCGAATAATGGCAGCCGGCGATTCGGACGCACGCTGGGCTAAAGATTGAGCCACAGCGACGGCCTGACCGGGCTCACACACCTCGTCCAGCAAACCCCATTCCAAGGCCTGCTGCGCGCCCAGGCGTTCTGCCAGCAAAATAGCGCGTTTGGTACGAGCGGCACCGACCATATTCACCATGCGCGGAATGGCGCCCCAGCCCATGTTCAGGCCCACCTTGGCTTCCGGTAGATATAAAAAGGAGCTTTGCGAGGCCACACGCCAGTCACACGCCAGGGCCAGCGCCACAGAACCGCCTACTGCAGCGCCTTCCATGGCAGCAATCGTCAGTTGGGGCAATTCTTCCCACAAGCGGCACAGACGAGCACCCCGCTGGGCGACATCACGCCGCTCCAGCAGACCGGCCTGCTCGTCGTTCCACTTTTGCGGGTCCTTCAAGTCAATTCCGGCTGAAAAAATATCCTTGGCTCCGGTGAGCACCACAGTATGAATATCCAAGGACAGCGCCAAGTCTTGCGCCACCTGCGTCAGGGCCAGCAAGGTGTCCTGATCGATAGCATTGCGGTTCACGCCGCGATCAAAGCGCACCAGCGCATGGTCGCCCGTCACCTTGACCGTCACGCTGCGGCCATATTTGCGTTTCATGAATGTCTCCCCAAAGGTTCGGAAAAATCAGCTCTGTGAGCGGTGGCTCCCATCACTGCGCGACAGGCGCGTGACGTAGCGAAATTCGTAAGGCGGGTAGAAGCTGACTGCTACCTCCATGACCTTGCCAGCCAGATTGCGGAAGGTACGGATGATGAGCAGGGCCGGATCGGAGTCCTCGTAACCCAGAAAGCGGGCCACATGCGGCGGAAAACGCGAGGCCGAAATTTCCATTTCGATTGTCTCGACCACTTCACCGCAATGCTCTTCCAGCAAGGGATACACCCCGCCCGGCTGGGTAGAAATCAGCTCGGCCACCGTCGCATATTCCTTGCGCAGATAAATATCTGTCCAGGAGATGCCGCGTTTACTGCCCGGCACACTACGGTAGGTTTCCACTTTCACCCAATCAGCCGGTTCTCCGTCCAGGGCGGTTTCCGGTGGCTGTTTATCTACACCTGTCGCCTTTTTATGCACGTGCAGATCGGTAAATTCCAGATAGCGCTGCAACTGGTCCGTGGTATCCAGAGCCAGGCCAAACTGCGGCTTGGGATGCTGGCGTATCACCGTGGTGCCGGCACGGCGGCGGCGTTCGATCAAACCCAGATCGGTCAGCTTGCGTATGGCTTCACGTGCCGTATGCCGACCTACCCCGTACATCTCGCACAGCTCCATCTCGGTGGGCAGCTTGGAACCGACGGGGTAGTGGCCCGAACGGATCAGCTCCAACAAGCGATCGCTCATGTTCTGATACAGGGTTGGCTTGGCGCTGGACTGAGATTCGTGGTTTGCCATACGGTATGTGCTTCAGCTTAAAGAGACAGGCGGCGCATTGCGGCCAAGGTGTCACGGGTGAACTGCTCAGGACATTCACTTTGGGGAAAATGCCCAATGCCCGGCCATTCTATATATTCCACCGGAACTTTGCCCTCTCGCAGCAAGCGTTCGACCTGCCTGGCGGACTCTGGCGGCACGGACCAGTCCTCGCTGCCTTCCACAATCACCACCGGGCAGCGGATATCGCCCAGGATCTGCTCCATGCGAAAGCCACCAAAGGCGCAAATATCCGCGAAGGCCACGGCCGGAATACAGCGGCGCGCATCCGTCACCACTTCCAATGCCCGTACCGGGTCCGCCAAGGTGCCCATCAACGTGCGGAAAGTCACTTCAAACCAATCGCCCGGATTGATGCGGGCCATCTCCAAAATACGCGGGTTGTAGCCGGAGGACTTCACCACATTGACCGAGGCCCCATCCACCAGCACCAGACCACGGATGCGTTCCGGCGCCATCGCGGCGGCCTGGGCCACCACGCCGCCCCCCATGGAATGGCCCATCAAGACCGGATCGCTGATCCCGGCGGCCTCCAGAAATTGCAGCAGATAGTGCGCATTTTGCGGGGTGGCCGTATGCGGCCCGCCCAAAGGCATGCCGCTCTTGCCATGACCGGGCAAATCCAGTGCATAGACGGTATAAAACGGCGCGAAATGGTCCAGCACATATTGCCAGGACAAGCTGTCCTGACTGGCACCATGCACCATGACCAGAGCCGGGCCAGAACCCGCCAAATCGTAATAGGCGCGAATACCGTCTGCGGTACGTACATAAGGCATGGTCAGATCTCCAGATCGCCCGTCAGCCGGGTCAGCGCGTACAACAACATCCAGTTCTGCACGCAGGCGCGCAAATCACCACCCACCACCAGCCGGTGTTGACGAACCAGACGGTTAAAAGGGTAGCCCCGGGCCAGATCAGCAAAGGCCTCGCTATCGCCTTCCAGCCAGAACGGCACCTGGCGCTCGCCTACACCGGCTTGCACGTTCTGCTCCGACACGTTCAACCAGATGTGCTCGCCTGTTTCGGTATTGCGCAGGGCCACGCACACATCCGCCAGCACGCTGTGCTGGCGCACAAAATCGTCCGCACTGGCGCGCTGCGCCCAGGCGCTCAAGAAAGCAGGATCAAACAGAGAAAGGGAAGTAGCCATCAGACATACCTTTGTCGAAGAAGGAACTTCTGCACTTTGCCAGAAGAGGACTGGGGCAGGGAATCCACAATAAAGATGCGCTTGGGTACTTTGAAACCAGAAAGTTTCTGGCGGCAGAACTCGCGCAACAGCTCCACATCAGGTTCGCGGCCATTGGCAGGCACAATCGCTGCCACCAGTTCCTCGCCCCAGTATTCGTGAGGCAAGCCAAAGGCAGCAGCCTCGCGCACATCCGTGTGGCTGGCCAAACAGTTTTCCACTTCCAGCGCGGCCACATTTTCCCCGCCCGTTTTAATCATATCTTTGCTGCGGCCCATGAAATAGGCAAAGCCTTCTTCATCCACACGAATCAAGTCGCCCGTATGCAACCAGCCGTCCGCGTCCAGCACCTGCGCCGTCAATTCCGGCTGACGCCAATATCCTTTGAAGACGGTAGGGCCACGCACCTGCAATTCGCCCGGCCCACGCTGGTCAGGCAATACCTGCCCGTCCGCATCCACCAAACGATATTGCACATGACGCCACAAATAGCCGATGGAACCGGGATGCTCCAAAATCTCCTGGGTATAGCGGTTCTTGATTGTGGTGACACAGCTTTCCGTCATGCCAAAGCCCCAGCTGAACTGCGCATTGGGAAAGACCGTGCGAATCAAATCCTGACGCCACTGACCCAAAGGGGCGGCGGCGGTCTGCACAAACTGGGCAGCTGACAAGGACAGGTCCCGGAACTCGGGGTGATCCGTCAGCCCCACCCACATGGCCGACAGCAAAAACACATGCGTAGGCTGATACAGACGCAGCGCGTCCATCACCGCATCCGTCTCAAAGCGCGGCACCACATGCAAGCTGCCACCCGCATACAAAATCGGGCCATTCACCACGCCAAAACCACCGATGTGAAACAGGGGCGTTGCCAGCAGCGAACGGCTGTTGGAATCAATACCCAGTTCCATGATGTAGTTCACGGCGTTGGCCGACAAATTCCCGTGCGTCAGCATCGCACCCTTGGGGGCCGATGTCGTCCCGGAGGTATACATGATGATGGCTACATCATCGTCAGACACCCGGCCAAAGCGTTGTTGCACAGGGTCATCCGCACGGTGATCGGGCAGGGCTGCGGGCAAATCCTCCAGCCACTGTACCGCCGTATTCAAACCCCCTTCCTGCTCAATTTGATGGCGCAATGCGCGGTAAGCCGGGTCCACAATGCACACCACAGGCTGGGCATCGTCCAGTAGGTAACGCAATTCGGCTGCCCCATAACGGGTATTGACCGGCACCAGAGCAAAACCGCCCACAGCCGTCGCATGCAATAAGGCCAGATAGTCGATGGAGTTGGGCGTCATGATCGCCACCCGGTCCCCCGGCTGCACACCCAAACTGGCCAGGTAGGCCGACAAGGCACGCGTGCGGGCGCAGAACTGCGCAAAGGACAGCGCCTGCTTATCATCCGATACCGCTACCTTGTCGGGGTAGCGTTCGGCATTAAACATAGCTACCTGGTAGATATTAGGCATGATGCGATGACTCTCCGGCGTGGCCCAGATAGGCCGCCGCAATCTGTGGGTTATTCATGATGTCCTTGCTGTTGCCAGCCAGGGTGAGCCGTCCGGTTTCCAGTACAACCGCGCGGCTGGACAGCTTCAGGGCCAGACGAGCGTTTTGCTCAACCAGCACGATCGTGGTGCCGTCCTGGCTGATCTGCCGTATGGCACGGGCCACTTCCAGCGTGACCGCAGGCGCCAGCCCCAAAGAGGGCTCATCCAGTAAAAGCAGGCGTGGCCGGGACATCAGTGCACGACCGATCGCACACATTTGTTGCTCGCCGCCCGACAAGTGGCGACCCTGGCTTTGTTCACGTTCCAGCAGGCGCGGGAAGTAGGCATAAATGCGCTCCAGATCCACGGCTACTTCCACCTGATCCTTTCGTAAATACGCGCCCATCAACAGGTTCTCGCGCACCGTCAATTCAGGGAACAGGCGGCGACCTTCGGGCGACAGGGCAATGCCCATCGTCACGCGTCGCTCGGCACTCAGATTCTGGATGGGCTGGCCTTCCAGCAAGACCTCGCCACTGCTCACCGGCACCAAACCACTAATGGCTTTCATCAGGGTAGATTTACCTGCCCCGTTGGCACCAATCACGGCACACACACTGGCTTCTTCAACCGTAAAACTGACCTTATCCAAAGCGCGCACCGCGCCGTAAGACACGCTCAAATCCTTGATTTCCAACATGGGAGCGGGCTTGCTTGCCGTAGCGACAGACCCCTTGCTTTTGCTGGAGCTAGAGCCCGCCGCCACACGGCTGATATCGCCTTGATAAGAACGAGTATCGACCGGCGGTTCCAGACCAGGCTCTTTATCCAGATCCGCACCCAGATAGGCCTCGATCACGCGAGGGTCCTGTCGTACCTGCGCCGTTGGCCCTTCAGCCAGCAAGCGGCCATTGACCAGCACCACCAACTTTTGGCACAGGCGCATTACCAAACCCATATCGTGCTCGACGACCACCACATCAATGCCACTGGCATGGATGCGTTCAATCAAATCAGCCATCGCCACGGTTTCCACCGGATTCAAACCAGCAGCGGGCTCATCCATTAAAAGCAGGCGGGGCATGGCAGTCAGTGCCATACCCACACCCAAAATCTTCTGCAAACCGTAGGCCAGGGAGTCAGCCTGCTCATGGGCCACCGACTCCAAACCGATCAAGGCCAAGGCTTGCTCTGCCTGCTTGGCAGCTTCCTGCCGACCACGACGCACACCCCAAGGGTTGAACAGCGACCAGGGTGAAGGAAACTGGCGAAACAGGGCAGCGCGATACAGGTTTTCAAATACGGTATGGCCCGCAAACACATGCGTCATCTGAAAGGTGCGCACCAGTCCCTGCCGAGCCAGATACGCCGCCGGACGCCCGGTAATTGCATCCCCATTCATGGTGACAGCACCGGCGCTGGGCTTGGTGGTGCCCGCAATCAGATTGAACAAAGTGGTCTTACCCGCCCCATTAGGGCCGATCACGCCGGTAATCTGGCCAGCGGCGGTGCTGAACGACACCTCATCCACCGCCCGTATGCCGCCAAAGTGTCGGCTCAGACCCTGAATATTCAATTGCACGCTCATGCTGCCTCCTTGCGCGCACCGCGCCATTTACGCCACAGACCGGCCAAACCTTGCGGCATGAACAAGAGCAGCAAAATCAATGTCAGGCCATAAATCAGGCGCTGGTATTGCTGCAAATCGCGCAGCAGTTCGGGCAGGGGAATCAAAATGGCTGCGCCAATCACCGCACCGGCCAGCGCACCGACGCCGCCCAGCACGTTCATGATCACCGCATTCACTGCCGTCCAGAATCCAAAAGAATCCGGCGAGATATAGCCTTGATAATGGGCGTACAAGCTGCCCGTCCAACCTGCAATCAAAGCGCTGAGCACAAACACACTGACCCGAAAGCGCAGCACATTCAGGCCGCCTGAACGCACCAACTGTTCGTTCTGATGCAGGGAGTCGGCCACCATGCCCCATTCACGGCGATACAAGGCACGCAGCACGAAATACACCAGCAGGGCAAAGCTCACCACCACCAGATACACGCCATAGCGCCCTTCAGGGATAGGCAAGCTGTCTTGCAGGGCCGGAATCTGCCCAAAGCCGTTATTGCCGCCAAACAGTTCGTGGAACTCGATAAAGCACAGCACCACGGCTTCGCCCAGGGCGAAGGTCAAGAGCGCGAAGTGCACACCCTTGATACGCATAAAAATAGGGCCGGTGATCACAGCTAATGCTGCCGTCAGTACTCCGGCGCCCAAAAACGCGGCTGGAAAAGACCAGCCATAATCTCGACTGAGAATGGCCGAGGCATAAGCCCCCAGCCCAAACAAAGCGCCATGTGCCAGCGAGAGCTGACCAATGCGCAACACCAGATTCATGCTCATGGCCAGGCAGGCGTACAAGGACACCATGATGGCCAGATGCAGGGCAAAACGTGGTTGCCCGGCCCACAGCGGCCAGCCCAGTAACGCCACGACCAGCACGGCATGCCAGGCCCATTGCAGGGCACCGTCACGCGGGTAAAAAGAAGCTGTTTTGATCATGCTCATGACGATTTCCCCATCAGGCCGCTGGGCTTGACCAGCAACACCGCCATCACGATCAAGAAGGACAGCATGGTCGCCACGGTGGCGTTGTAAAAGGTGGAGGCCACCGCTTCAGTCACGCTCAAAATCAGGGCGGCTACCACTGCACCGGGCAAACTGCCCAAACCACCCAGAACCACGATGATGAAAGCCTTCACCACCACCGCTTCACCCATATAGGGGTGCACGGTATAGACCGGCGCCATCAAGGCTCCGGATAGGCCCGCCAGACCGCAGCTCAAGGCAAAGGTGAAAGCCATGATCTTCCAGGAGCTGACGCCCTGCAGACGAGCCACTTCGCGGTCTTGTGCCACAGCCCGTATCGTCATGCCGATACGAGTGCGCTCAATCAGGAAATAGAAGCCGGCCAAGGCCAGCACACTCATGCCCACAATCAGCAACTGGTCCTTGGCAAAGAAGGCTTGGCCAATTTGCCAGGCCCCTTCGACCGGGCGGCGCACCGATTGCTCGTCCACCGAGAACAGCAAGGAGATACCGGCCTGCAAGGTGATGGCCAAGGCCAGGGACATGATCATGCCGCCCATCTCATCGCCTGCAAAGCGCCGGAACAGGCCACGTTCAGCCAGCAAGCCCAATACCCCCACCAACACTGCCGCAGCGGCAATGGAGGGCAGGTAAGGCCAGCCAAACTGTCCATAGAACACATACATGGCGTAGGCGCCCAGCATGTAAAACTCGCCGTGGGCGAAGTTCACCACCCGCAAGATGCCAAACACCAGCGTGAAACCCAGGGCAACCAGGGCGTACACAAAGGTGGACATCAGGGCGATGATGGCGATTTGCATTGCGATCTGCATAATTGCGAACCGTAGTTAAGGTGCACTCCACCACCGTGGCGGAGTGCTGACTGATACCAAACCGGCGACTAGCGGGCGTCGAACTTATTGATAACTTTGGCCTTGCCATCTTCGATCACACCCAGATAGGCAGGCGTGGTGATCTGATGGTTGACGCCATACACATCCTTGCCGCCCCAGACGATGGCGCCCTGAATACCGTCAAAGCTGCTATTGGCTTCGATACGAGCACGCACGGCATCGGTATCGTCCACCGTGCCCGCTTCATTGATCGCTTTGAACAGCAAACGGGTGGCGTCGTAGAAGTAGAAAACGAAGTCATCCATGCTGTTGCTGTGGATCTTGCCGTAGGCCTGGCTCAGCTTTTGGTAGGGTTCGCTGTACGGGTCGGCCGACAGGTACACCAGCGTGCCCTGGGCGTTTTCCGCACCGGCAGACTTCACGGTTTCAGCGACGTTATTGCCGCCAAACTTGGTGAACTGGCCTTTGAAGCCCATTTCGCGTGCCTGGCGAATCACAATGCCAGCCGGGCCGGGGGGCACGGTATCCAGCTCAATAAAGTCCACGTTCTTGGCCAGAATGCTGGTCAGCAAGGTGCGGAAGTCGTTTTGCGAACGCTCGAAAAACTTGGTTTCCGCCACGTCGTAACCGGCATCCTTATAGGCTTCGGTCTGGATTTTTTGTGTGCTCCAGCCGGTGGCATCGTTAGGCGACAAAATAGCCAGACGCTTGAGCTCCGGGCGCTCTTGCTTTAACCAGCCGATCAACTGGCGGTTGTACTCATACTGCGTGGGCAGCACACGGAACATGTATTGCGTATTCGCATCCAGCACCTCGGTCGAATAGCTGTTGGACAGCATGATGACCTTGTTGCGCTCGGTAATCGGCTTCATGGCCATGACCGAAGCCGAACCGATAGGGCCGATGATGTACTTCACTTCGTCCTGATCGATCAGGCGGTTGGTAGCCGTTACGGCATCAGCAGCCTTGTAGTGGTCGTCGTAGGTCAAGACTTCGACCTTGTATTTCTTGTCGCCCACCGCCAGACCACCGGCCTGGTTAACTTCGTCCACGGCGATTTTCACGCCGCCATCAATGGCCAGCCCCCAGGGCGCGCCTGGACCTGTCATGCCTCCCACCACACCCAGCTTGAGCGTTTGAGCTTGCGCAGTTAGCGCGGCCAACAACCCTGCTGCTGCCAGTACACCCCGAATCCCGTTTCTCATGGACCTGCTCCTATTAATTGACCGGACATAATTATTGTTTGATACGAACAATATAATAAGGAGCCAATACTTGTCTACGGAAATATGGATTGATAATGACCTTATAACCGCAGTCCATAGGGCTTTCAGAGATAAAACTAGGGAAAATACCGAGACCACTTGTCTGTTTATTTGTACGGACTTTAACTTATATATTTATATAAAAAAGTCATGTTGCGGCAGCCAAAATGGCAACACTCAGACGCTACAAGCCATAAAAAAGCCGCTTTCTGCTAGAAAGCGGCTTTTTGTCCGGTCGATTCAAATATCTCAGGCGGCAGTCTGGCTTCCTACCGGTTCCAAGGCCGTGAAGAAAACCTGCAAGCGGTCCATGGCCTGTTCGATTTGCTCAAACGAGGCTGAGCCAAAGCACAGTCGCAAGAAACCCTCGCCCTGCGGACCATAGAAGCTGCCTGCCTCTACAACGACGCGAGCTTCATTCAACAGGCGTTCGGCCAGCTCCTGCGACGGAACTCCCGTGGCCCGCACATCCGCAAAGGCGTAAATCGTGCCTTCCACATTGGCGCAACTGACATGCGGCATGGCGTTCAGGCGCTGCAGCATCATGCGGCGCTTGGCATCATCTTCCGCAATCATCTTGCCCAAGGCCTCTTGCTGCCCTGTGACGGCTTCCAGCGCACCGGCCTGAATAAAAGTATTCACATGGGTGACATCGTTAGCGGTGATCTTGAGCAAGCCGGGCATCAACGAGGCGGGCGCCGCCAGATAGCCGATTCGCCAGCCGTCCATGGCATAGGACTTGGTAAAGGCAAACATGGACACCGTGCGCTCCTGCATGCCGGGCAGGGAGGCAATACTGATGTGCTGGGCACCGTCATAGGTAATGTCTTCGTAGACCTCGTCCGACACCACGATCAAATCATGCTCAATCGCCAGTTTAGCCAGTGCCTCCAGCTCGCTGCGCCGGTAGACGCGGCCGGTAGGGTTGGCCGGATTGACCAGCACCAGCATGCGGGTGCGCGGGGTGATGGCAGCCGCGATCGCCTTGGGGTCAATGGCAAAGTCCTGCTCGCGGTTCAGGGGCACCAGAACAGGATGCGCCCCGGCAAGCTCAATCTTGCCGATGTGCTGCGGATAGTGCGGCGAGAGCAAAATGACCTCATCGCCCTCGTCCAGAATGGCAAAAAAGGCGGCAAAAGAGGCATGCGTGAGCCCATTGGTCACCAGCACATCGTCCGGGCCAACATCCAGCTTGTTCTGCGTGCGCAGCTTCTGAGCCAAAGCGTCCCGCAAGGCCTGCACGCCCCGCAAATCGCTGTAATGCACGTCGCCGCGCATCAAGGCATCGGCCGCAGCCTGCTTGATGGCCACAGGCGTATCGGCATGTGGGCGGCCCACTTCCAGATGAATCAGATCCGAGGTATCGCCAGGCAGGCGAGCCGCTTGCTCGTACATGCCAAAGGACTTCAGCGAAGTGCCGGTAATGCGTTTTGCTAACTTCATGAAAAATTTTTCCTTCAAAATAAGGCAGGCCAACTGAACTGCCTGAAACCATCCGGTCCTAAGCAGCCAAAGACTGGATTACCTTGCCCAGAAAGGACTCGCAGGCTGCCAACTGCTCCAGGCTGACGTATTCGTCCGCCTTGTGAGCCACCGTGATGGAGCCCGGACCGCACACAATGCTGGGGACACCCGCCTCTTGAAAAAAGGAGGCCTCCGTCCCGTACGCCACGCGCTGAGCCGCCGATTCACCCAGCAGGGCCAGGGCCATTTTTTTCAATTCCTGGCTGTCATCGTCATCCAGGGCAGGGATGTTGCCCAGGCACTCGAACTCAATGGCGGCATCCGCGTGGCGGGCCTGCATGCGTGGCAAAACGCGCTCGTAAGCAAACTGGCGTAAATCGCTGATAAAGCCGTCCGGGTCCACACCCGGCAGATAGCGGTATTCAAAGGAGAATTCGCAATGAGCAGGAATGATGTTCATGCCGTTGCCACCCGAAATCGTATTGGTGGAAATCGTAGAAAAAGGCACATCAAAGCCTTCCATACGCGTTCCCACGCTGGCCTCTTCATCGGCCAAATGCTGAATGTGGGACACCAGATTGGCGGCGTACTCGATGGCGTTCAGGCCCTGCGGTGTCAAGGAGGAGTGGGCGGCGCAGCCTTTGACGCGGCAACGGTAGATGCGGCCGCCTTTATGCGCGGCCACCACCCGCATGCTGGTGGGCTCGCCCACAATGCAGCCGCTGGGGCGAATCCCCGCCTTGCGCATTTCTTCGATCAAGCCCGGAATGCCCAGGCAACCGACTTCTTCGTCGTAGCTCAGTGCCAGATGCACGGGCTCGCGCAGCTTCATGGAACCCAGACTTTGCGCCTGCGCCATGGCCACCCCGATGAAGCCCTTCATGTCACAAGCGCCGCGCCCAAACAGCCGCCCGTCACGGATCTGGGCCTGGAAAGGGTCGCTGGACCAGACCTGCCCATCCACCGGCACCACGTCCGTATGCCCGGACAGCACCACCCCACCGGGGCCTTGGCCAAAGGTGGCCAGAAGATTGGCCTTGGAGCGCGAATCGTTGTAATCAAAGCGCACATGGGCTCCGGCTGCTTCAAGCCGGTTGGCCGCCCATTCGATCAATTCCAGGTTGGAATTCCTGCTTACCGTATCAAAGCCAATCAGGGACGAAACGTGCTCGATCACCTGGGCCGATGGGGCCACCTGCCTGCTCATATGTCAGCTCCTTATTGGTATTTTTAAAACTGAATTCAGTTTATAGAGCAGGATTATGACTGTCAACGAATCTAGGTGTTTGTACTAGAAATTGAGCTTTCTATTTATATAAAATCGTTTAATTTCAATAGCCTAATAAATCATCCAGTTGTTTTATACCTATAGTTCTTATTGACCAACAAGTATGAATCTGAATATATTTGCATCAACTGGGTTCAACTGAATTCACTTACTGCGATTACCAATAAGGACTATCATGAGACAACAATCGCGCCCCGCAGACCCCGCCCCCTCCAAGGCCGAGGATCTGCTTTTCGGCAAAATTCTCTGGCGGCTGATGCCCATCTTGTTCATCAGCTACATCGTGGCCTACATCGACCGTGTCAATGTGGGCTTTGCCAAGCTGCAAATGCTGCAAGACCTGAATTTTTCGGCCGAAGTCTACGGCCTGGGTTCGGGCATCTTCTTTGTGGGATTTTTGTTGTTTGAGATCCCCAGCAACCTGCTGCTGTACCGCTTTGGCGCCCGTGCCTGGCTGGCACGCATCATGGTCACCTGGGGCATCTTGTCGGTCCTGACCATGTTTGTGACCACACCCACTCAGTTCTATATCGTGCGTTTCCTTCTGGGTGTGGCCGAAGCCGGTTTCCTGCCTGGCGTGGTCTATTACCTGGCGCAATGGTTTCCCCCCCAACGCCAAGGGCGCGTCATGGCAACGCTGGTGACCGCCGCAGCCGCAGGCGGCATGATTGTGGGCCCCTTGTCGGGCTGGATCATGGATGTGTTTTCGGACTCCGCCCACATGCATAACTGGCAGTGGCTGTTCCTGCTGCAAGGCATCCCTGCCGTCTTTGTCGCGGCCTTGCTCTACGCCACCTTGCCCAACCGCCCCGAAGATGCGAAATGGCTCAGCCAGGAAGAAAAAACCTTGCTGCACACCCTGAATCAGGATGCGCAACGCGAACTGCCTCGCAAGGACAAAATTGCTGAAGTGCTGGGCAAACCCAACGTGTGGTGGCTGGCCTGCGTGCTCTTGTCGCTGAATCTGGGTATTTACGCAGTTATCTTCTGGACGCCCACCATCATCCAAGAAGCAGGCATCAAAAACCTGACCCACATTGGCTACATTGCCGCCTTGCCGTATGCCGCATCGGCCGTCGCCATGCTGGTGCTGGGCCGCTCCTCCGACTACTTTGGTGAACGACGCTGGCACCTGGCCTTTGCCTGCGCAGGCGGTGCTGTGGGCTTGCTGCTGACCGCCTTGGCCCCTGATCCCACCATGCGCATTATTGGCGTCATCATCGCTACTGCCATGTTTATTGGTGGCACTCCACTGGTCTGGGCTTTGGGAGGCAACTTCATGAGCGGCCGCGCAGCGGCAACCGGCTATGCGCTCATTAACGCCGTGGCGGCATTGGGTGGCTTGTTCGGCCCTTATGCCATGGGCTTGGCCCAGGAAATCAGTGGCAATACCGGCAGCGCAGTACTGACTATTGCCGGCTTGGCCGTACTGGGTGGCCTGTGTGTCTTCGCCTTGCCTACACAAGGGCAGCAAGATGCACTGAACCGCGCCGCTCAACTGAATGCAACACCCAGCAAAGGCGGTGCCCAATGATGCGCCGTTCTTTGAAACTGGCCCTGGCAGGCGCGACGACCCTGAGCGCGGTGTGCACGACGGCTCCTGCTCTTGCACAGACCGATGGCAAGGTCACTTTGTATGGCATCGTGGACGCGGGCCTGACCTGGATCAGCAATGCCAATGGCCCATCCACCACCACCTTGGATACCGGCGTCATGCAAGGCAATCGCCTGGGTTTACGCGGTTCCGAATCTCTGGGCAATGGCTTGTCGGCCATCTTCCAGCTGGAGAACGGTTTTTCGCTGGCGACCGGAGAGATGGGGCAGGGCGGAGCACTGTGGGGACGGCAAGCCTGGCTGGGCCTGAAGTCCGACTATGCAGGTAGCCTGAAGCTGGGCCGCCAGTACGACTTTTTCACCGACACCTTGCAAGCGTTCTACACGCCCACCTGGTCAGCGGGTGGCTATTCCAACAGCCCACTGGATAACGACAGAATGAGCGGCCAGCGGGTCAACCAGTCCGTGAAATACCTGACCCCATCGTTTGGCGGCTTAGAACTGGGAGCAATGTACGGCTTCCCGGAGCGACGCGAAGGGCACGCCCAGACCGGACGCACCTTGAGCTTTACCGCCAACTATAAAAACGGCAACTTTGCGACAGGCGCGGCCTATACCGAAGTTAAAGAAGCCAGCCTGGACATCAGCCCCTTGACCGGCGGCGGAGCGCCCAAACGGGTTGGTGGCCGCTACCTGCGAGACTGGGGTATAGGCGCCAACTACACCTTCGATAAAGTCACGGTGTACGGTGTGTTCTCGCAAGCGCTGTACGTCGCTCCGGAAGGCCAGCAAAAGAACCACACCTTCCGCAACTACCAGCTGGGTTTTTCCTGGCGAGCCGCTCCTAATTTGGTGCTGGGCCCAGGCTACGGGCTGACCACGCTAGGATCGAACAAATACCATCAGTTGAACCTGACGGCAGACTACTTCCTGTCCAAGCGCACGGATATCTACACCCAGGCCATCATCCAGCACGCGCAAGGCGAGGGAGCCACTGCCAATGTGATCAGCATGCCTAACTCTTCGGGCCGTAATCAAACCCTCTTACGGGTAGGCATACGGAGCAAGTTCTAAGCACAAACCCGACCAGCGCCACAGGGTCTGTACGATACAATCATCCATTCTTTTGTGATCGGTTTCGTATGGCGACTTCGACGGGTAAATCCACACAGGCAAGCAAAGCGGAAACGCTGGTAGACACCATCTATCGGGACACACGCCGGCGTTTGAACGCCGGCGATTGGCACCCTGGCGACCGCCTGCTGGATTATGAGCTGGCCGAGCGCTTTGGCTGCACCCGCATGCCGGTGCGCCAGGCCCTGTTGCGACTGGTCAACGAAGGCTTGTTAAATAGCACCACACGGGGATTTCAGGTCCCCGTGCTCACCGATGCCATGGTTCGCGATATCTTTGAATTGCGCCGTATCCTGGAACCCGCAGCCGCAGCACTAGCCGTCAATATCGCAGACCGCGACCAGTTAAATGCAGGCCTGAGCAAAGCCATCGATCTGGCCAAAGTGGCCATGGTGCATAAAGACGCGGCCCTGATGTTCAGCGCCAACGCCAGCTTTCGCCAAGCCTGGTTGCAATGCGTGCACAACGAGCGCCTGCTGGACGCCATCGCCATGTCCGCCGACCACGCCAACCAAGTGCGCTTTGCCAATACCACCGACACCAACAACTACCACATCACCGTAGAGGCACTGGAAAAACTGGGCAAAGCCCTGACCAGCGGCGATCCGGAATATGCGCGTACTGAAATGGTGGATTTTCTGAAACTGGCAGAGGCGTCGTATTTTTTGCGTCGGCAGCAGATCGATACCGCCCCCGCCATCCACTCATAGCGTGACAGACTGCATGTACTGGTCAAAGCGTGCTTCGGCAAAGCGAAACCAGAGCAGCTCATCTTTCTGAAACGCACGATAGTCTGCGTAGATAGTGCGCCACTGCGGGTTGCTTTCATTAAGCTCCGCATACAGCTCCTGGCTGGCCTTGAAAGAGGCGTCCAGCACTTCCTTGGAAAAGGGCAACACTTTGGCTCCCTGACCCACCAGCTCCTTTAATGCCCCAGGATTGCGCGCGTCATACTTGGCCTGCATATCCAGATGAGCATAAGTGCTGGCCGCAGAGACAATATCCTTGTAATGCTGCGACAGACCGTCATACGCCTTCTTATTGACCAGCAGATCCAGACCCACTGAGCCCTCCCACCAGCCTGGGTAATAGTAGTACGGGGCAACCTTATGAAAACCCAGGCGCAGATCGTCGTACGGTCCTACCCATTCAGCGGCATCGATTACGCCTTTCTCTAGAGCCTGGTAGACCTCGCCACCGGCAATGTTTTGTGGAATGCCGCCCAGTTTCTCGATGACCTTACCGGGCAGGCCGCCAATGCGAATTTTCAAGCCGCGTACATCCTCAGGGGTATTGATCTGCTTGCGAAACCAGCCCCCCATCTGCACGCCGCTGTTACCACAGGGAAAATTGACGATGTTGTAGTTGGCATAGAAATCCCGCGTCAGCTTCAGACCATTGCCGTGATACATCCAGGCAGTCAACTGGCGGGAGTTCATGCCAAAGGGGATGGCACAGCTCAACGCAAAAGCCTCATTCTTGCCAAAGAAATAGTAGGGTGCAGTATGGGCGGCTTCTACCGAATTCTGCTCCAAAGCATCCACCACCCCCATGGCGGGCATCAGTTCTCCGCCGGCGTGCACCGAAATATTGAATTTGCCATCACTTAGTTCGCGCACTTTCTGTGCAAATACTTCCCCGCCCCCATAAATCGTATCCAGATGCTTGGGAAAGCTGGATGCCAAGCGCCAACGAAGGTTCTCTTGCGCCTTGACCACAGCGGGTGCCATGCCACTGGCCACAATGCCGGCCAAGCCGGTCAATTTCAGCATTGCTCGTCGTTCCACGTTTTGTCTCCTCGTTCTGATTATGCGAAATAAGCAGCCTGCCCCCAACAACTCAGGCTGCGGTGGGACGGATCAATCAAACATGTCGGGCTGGGTGCGCAGCAAGTTTTCCCAGATGGGCTGAAAGTGCAGCCAGCCAATGTATTCGCTGCCAACGTGCTCTCGGCTATAGCGGGCACGCTCAGGAGTGACCAAGGTAGGTGTTATGCCTGTAGCGGCCACCATCAATTGCTGTTGGCAGCAACGCTCCAGGGCAATAAACCAAAAAGCAGCCGCCTCAATGCTGTGGCGGCTTGCCGTCAGCAAACCATGGTTCTGGTGAATTGCTGCTTTCACGCCTGCAAACGCATTGGCAACCTTATGACCGGCTTTGGTTTCCACGGCCACCTGGCCTGCCTCCTCGCGGATCACCACGTGGTCCTCATAAAAGGCGGCGGCATCCTGGGTAATAGGCAAAATCTCTTGGCCCAAGGCCGCGAAAGCCGTGCCATAAACCGTATGAGCGTGGCACATGGCCACGATATCCGGATGCTCTTCATGCACAGCAGCATGCAAGACAAAACCAGCCCGGTTCACGGCGTAGTCACCCTCGACAACTTTGCCCTCGTGGTCAGCCAGAATCAAATTGGATACCTTCACATCAGCAAAATGCACGGCCATGGGATTGGTCCAGTACAGGCTGGGGTGTTCAGGATCGCGGATGGTCAGATGTCCGGCAAAACCGTAGTCCAAGCCATGCAAGGCGAAAGCACGGCAAGCTGCCACCAGGCGTTGCTTCAAGTGCGTGCGAGCCTCTTCGAAGGAATCAAACTGGGGCTCTTCGGGGTAGATCAAGCCTTGCTGCTCGGGTTGATAAATAGACTTGCGGCCTGTCATGGCCAAAATTTCGTTGATGTTTGGTTTAGCGTTCATGGGAAGGTCTCCTCCGGGTTCGGCAATATGTTGCGTTGCCCGCACGCCAGCCCATCCAGCGCAGCGTACGGGTGAAACGTGAACTTATGGTAGGGGTCGAAAACCATGAATGACAAACGAAGCTTTTTCAGCTATTGATTAAAACTATTCATCTGAAGAAGGTCTCCCTATGCGAGCCATCCCAAATTTTGCTTGGTTACGTGCGTTTGAATCGGCCGCCAGGCTGGAGAGTTTCAGCTTGGCGGCCGATGAGCTTCACCTGACTCCCTCTGCCATCAGCCATCAGGTTAAAAGTCTGGAGACCCATCTGGGACGCAGCCTTTTCGTGCGCCACAACCGGCGCGTCAGCTTAAACAACCTGGGCCAGGAGTTTTATCGGGAGTTGACTCCCTTGCTGGATAAACTGGCTCGCTTATGCGAAGAAACTCAAGGGGAGGGCGGCACTCCGCCAGCCTTGACGGTGCACTGCGCACCCAGTCTGGCCGTGAAATGGCTGGGTCCACGCCTGCACGCGTTCATGCGGGAACATCCCGGTTTGGCCATCCATTTGCGTACCGATGCCACCCCGCCGGACCTGCATCAGTCCACAGACATAGACTGCGTGATCAGCTACGGGCATGCCCCCAGCCACGATCCCCGGCTCGTTGTGGAGTCATTGCATCCCGAGCCCCTTTTGCCCTTATGTTCCCCAAAGCTCTACGCCAAGCTGGCCCTGCATCAGCCTTGGTACCTGCACTTGCCGCTGATCGACTCCACCATCAGCCCCGTTAGCTGGGCTGACTGGTTTGGCAGCAACGGGATGTCTGCCCCACCCGGGCCCCGCCTGTCCTTTGACCGGGGCGCCATGGCTGTCGCCGCTGCGGTAGACCAGTTGGGTGTCAGTCTGGAAACACTGCGATTTGCCGAGCGAGAGCTGGATAACCGGGAGCTGGTCGTCCTGCCTGCTCCGAATGGCCGCAGCCTGCAGCGCGAGATGCATTTCCTGTACTACCGCAACCACCGGGATACCTTGCAACGCATTGAACATCTGCGTGATTGGCTGCTGCGCGAAGCCAGCCTTGCCCCCATGCGCTGAGCAAATCTGACTCCCTAGGGATTTCCCCCGATCTTCCGATTTTTCCTTGACACCTCGAATAACGCCCCTCAATACTGAACTCTGTATACAGAACACAGAACTCACAAAAAGGAGGCAGTATGAAGGTGTTTTATGACAAGGATGGTGATCTGGCCCTCGTGCAGCAACGCCGGGTTGCGATCATTGGCTACGGCTCTCAAGGTCATGCCCATGCGCTGAATTTGCGGGATTCGGGCGTGGAGGTTGTGGTTGGGCTGCGCCCCAACAGCACATCCCGTCCCAAAGCAGCCATTGCTCGCCTGACCGTGGCCGATATCCCGGCCGCCGTCCAGCAAGCCGACATCGTCATGCTGCTTTTGCCTGATGAAGATATTGCCCGTGTCTATGAACAGGACGTCGCGCCTCATATTCGCCCTGGAGCGACTTTGGGGTTTGCCCACGGCTTCAATATCCACTACGGCCAAGTCAAGCCCCGCGACGATCTGGACGTCATCATGGTGGCCCCAAAAGCACCCGGTCACACCGTGCGGTCCACCTATGTCGAAGGAGGCGGTGTACCGCATCTGATCGCCATCCACGCAGACCGCTCCGGCCAGGCCCGTGAACTGGCACTGTCGTATGCCATTGCCAATGGGGGCGGGCGTTCCGGGGTGATCGAAACTGATTTTCGCGAAGAGACTGAAACCGATCTGTTTGGCGAGCAAGCCGTGCTCTGTGGCGGCATGGTGGACTTGGTCAAATGCGGATTCGAGACCCTGGTCGACGCCGGCTATTCCGAGGAAATGGCTTATTTCGAATGCCTGCACGAGCTCAAACTCATCGTGGACCTGCTGTACGAAGGAGGCATTGCCAACCTTAACTACAGCATCTCCAACAACGCCGAGTTTGGCGAATACCAGGCAGGCCCACGGATCGTGACCGACGCCACACGCCAAGCCATGAAAGCCCTTCTGCGCGACATCCAGGATGGCACCTATGCCAAGAATTTCATTCTGGAAAGCCGTGCTGGACAACCCTCCTTGAACGCCCATCGCCGCTTGAACCAGCGCCACCGTCTGGAAATTGTGGGCGAACAACTGCGCGCCATGATGCCCTGGATCAGCGCCCAGGCATTGGTCGACAAAAAAGTAGCCTGACCCCTTCCACCATTGATCTGCACACGAGGACGACATGACCGAAAAGAAACTGATTCCCTACGGCGGCTATTACACCAACCGCACTCCTGAACACGACCCCGAACTGACCGAGGTCGGCCCCGGCACACCGATGGGCGAATATATGCGCCGCTTCTGGCACCCTGTATGTATGGCAGCAGAGCTGACCGACACCCCCCGTTTTCTGAAAATTATGGGTGAAGAGCTAGTCGCTTTCCGTGACAAAAGCGGCCAGATTGGATTGCTGCATGCGCATTGTGCCCATCGTGGTGCGTCACTGGAATACGGTGCCATTCAGGAAAAAGGCATCATGTGCTGCTACCACGGCATGGTATTTGACGTAGACGGAACCTGTCTGCATGTGCCTTATCCCAAAGGTGAAGAGGCCGAGGGTGAAAAATACGCTTGTTCCATCCGTCAGGGTGCCTACAAGGCCTTCGAGCGCCACGGCCTGATCTTCGCTTATATGGGCCCCCCCGATGCGGAGCCACCTTTCCCTGAATGGGAAGAAAACTTCACTGTCATGCCCGGTGACGAGCTGGTCGCTTTTAGCAATTTCCAGCATTGCAACTGGCTGCAGGTACAAGACAACGCCGCTGATAACTTCCATCCCACTGCACTGCACGCTGCCAAGAACGTCGTAGGGGGCAACTATCAAGGCACAACCTTTGACGAAGTAGGTGCTGCCTCCATGGAGGTGGCACCAGATATGCAATTTATCCCTGTCCACAACGGCCGCAGCTTGGCCTGCGCAGGCGCACGTCGTGCCAGCAAGGACAATCTGTTCATTCGTGTTCAACACCAGGTTCTGCCCAATCTGAGCCTGCACGCCTACACCTCGGAAGACGGCTCGCAAGAAAAGTTTTTCAGCCGCTTTCACATCGTGCGTTGGACGGTGCCCGTTGATGATCAAAACAGCAAGATGATTGGCTGGCGTGTCATGGGTCCTGGCATTGATACGCGCGGTGTGGGCAATAAAGAGATGGTCGGCTACGAGACCATCGACTTTCTGGAAGGGCAGGTGGCCATGCGTCGTCCCGAGCGCTTCGGTCAGTACAAGCTGGAAGATTTCCCGCCCATCCCTAGCGACCACCGCACTCGTCACAACTACAAGGAATGCCAGCAAGCACCCGGAGACTACGAAGCCATCATCAGCCAGCGTCCTATCGCAGTGCACGCTCTGGAGAACCCAACCAAGTTCGACGCAGGCTTATACATGTTCCGCAAAATGCTGCGCGATGCCTTGCGCGGCGCAAACCCTGCTGCCACTCCCGAAGGCTTTGCTCAATGGCTGAAGGACTGCGGTGGGGCTCCCAACAGCTATTGCTCTGGCAATGTGCTGTCCATCCCTGAGTCGGACGACTTGGCACAAGAAGTCTCACGCCGACGTCATGCCACCCGTGAAATCGTGCGCATCCTGACCTCTGCGGATGGACTGAAAGGCTCGGAACGCGAAGCCTTTGTCAAACAAAGCATGCAAGAGCTGCAACAATCGCTCAGCGCTATCACCGCCGAGTCCTGATCACCTGCCGCACCCGCTCCAGGGGGGGCGGGTGCCCACACACGGAGAGCGCTATGAACGCCATTGCAGAACCCGCCACTCCCGTCCAGGCGGCCATCAATCAGGACGGCTTGCTATCGTTGCGCATCCGGCAGATACGCTACGAAGCACACGGCATCAATTCTTACGAACTAAGTTGCCCCCAGGGTGGCGAGCTACCTGCCTTTGAAGCCGGTGCCCATATCGATGTTCATATTCAACCCGGATTGATACGCCAGTACTCCCTGTGCAACCCCCCCCATGAACGACACCGCTATGTCATCGCGGTCTTGCGTGATGCTCACGGAAGAGGCGGCTCACGAACCTTGCATGACACGTTGCAGGTTCAGCAGCACGTCACGGTCAGCGTCCCTCGCAACCACTTTCAACTGGACCCGCAAGCGCGGCGCTCCATCCTGCTGGCCGGGGGAATCGGTATTACGCCCATTAAAGCAATGGCCCACTTCCTGGAGTCCAAGGACCAGCCCTTTGAGCTGCACTACTGCACTCGCAACGCCGACACCGCCGCCTTTGGCTCGGATCTGATCCGTTGGCAAGACCAAGGTCGCCTGCATTTGCACCTGGACAATGGCAATCCTGCACAGGGGCTGAATCTAGAGGAGTTGCTGGCCCATGCTCCTGAGGGCACCCATGTGTACTACTGCGGCCCAGCCGGCTTTATGCAGGCCTGTGCCCAGGCCAGCACCCATTGGCCCGCCAGCTCCGTGCACTGCGAGCACTTCAAAGCACCTGAACCAGCCCCAAGCGCGAACACACTGTCGCCAGGAGCCTTCATTGCAAAAATTGCCAGCACAGGTCAGTGCATCGATGTAGCCCCGGACCAAACCTTAAGTGATGCCCTGACACAAGCAGGCGTTCCTATCGCCACCTCCTGCGTATCCGGTCTGTGCGGCACCTGCCGAGTCGATTATCTGCAAGGGGACGTAGACCACCGGGACTACATCCTGAGTCCCGACGAACAAAGCCGCTGCCTGACCGCCTGTGTCTCGCGCGCCCGTTCGGGTGTACTGATCCTGGATCTGTAAAACAAGCGAATAATCCTGGCCTTGCCAGGGCACCGCACATTTACTTCGGGCTTATTTCTTGCCCAAGGAGATACCTGCATACCTACCACTAAGCGGCTTGCAAAAAGGCCGCCACCAAAGCTCCCCGGCAGCACAACGACGAACACAACAATATTCGCGGAGACAATATGACTGCATTGAAAACCATGGTGGGGGGAATAGACCACCTGAACCGCTGTATCGGCTTCATCATCAAATGGCTATTGCTGGCCACCACCCTTCTAAGTGCCAGCAATGCCATCACCCGCAAGGCCTTTGATCTAAGTTCCAACGGCATGTTGGAAGCGCAGTGGTACCTGTACGCGGCTGTTTTTCTATTAGGAGGAGGCTATGCCTTCATGCACAACAGTCACGTACGCATCGACTTTATCTCCACCCGCCTGGGTGCACGCGGACGCAATCTGGTCGACGTTATCGGAATTATTGTTGTTCTGATCCCCTTCTGTATTTTCGTCATCAACCTTAGCTGGGGCTTTTTCACCGCCGCTTGGCATTCCGGCGAGATGTCCGGTAATGCGGGAGGTTTGGTGCGCTGGCCCGCCTACTTATTGATTCCGGCCGGGTTCAGCTTGTTGCTGCTCCAGGCACTGGCCGAGCTCTGTAAGCGCGTTCTTTTCCTGGCGGGTAAAGACACAGACTGTATTGCTGAAGATGGCTCGCAAGACACGCCTATCCATGTTCCCCAAGAAGCTCTATCAAGCGCACAGGAGGGAGCACGATGATTGCCACCTTCATCACGGAATACTTCGTTCCCATCATGTTTCTGAGCCTGATCGTGCTGTTGCTGACTGGCTTCCCAGTCGCCTTCGGTCTGGCCGCAACAGGTTTGGTTTTTGGCGTGCTGGGTATCGCGTTGGAACTGTTCCCCACCAATCTTTTTCAAGTTTTGCCACTGCGCATCTTTGGCATCATGCAAAACGAGACCATGCTGGCTATTCCCTTTTTTACCCTGATGGGCATTATCTTGGAGCGCTCGGGCATGGCCGAGGATCTGCTTGAGACGATGGGCCAATTATTTGGTGCCGTCCGTGGTGGACTGGCCGTTTCGGTCGTTCTGGTCGGAGCACTGTTGGCGGCCTCCACTGGCGTTACCTCTGCAGTTGTGATTTCCATGGGCCTGATTTCCTTGCCCGTCATGCTGCGCTACGGTTACAAACCGGAAATCGCAACCGGTGTCATCACCGCCTCGGGGGCTCTCGTACAGGCTCTGCCGCCGTCTCTAGTCTTGATTGTGATGGCCGACCAACTCGGTCGATCTGTCGGAGATATGTACGCGGCTGCTCTGGGACCGGGCTTGCTGCTACTGGTGATCTATATTGCCTTTGTCATCATTCTGGCTTTGGTTCGCCCATCCTGGATGCCTGCCTTGCCTGAAGAGGCCCGCAGTCAGACTACCGCGACAGGCGCAAGCGGCCGGCGCTCACTAGGCATGCTGGTGCTGTTTTGTACCTTCATCGGCTTTACTTGGGCGGGTTTGCACAATGAAGTCATGGCGCAGGTTTTCTCCAAACCTACTCAAGCTCCAGGCGATCAAGTGGCCATTACCGCCTTGATTGTGGCGTCCATGAGTGCGCTCTTGTTTGCTACCGTTAATCGTGTGACAGGCTGGGGCCTGCTTTCTCAGTTGGCCGAACGCTTTGTGTTTGCCCTTATTCCTCCGGTCATACTGATCTTTCTGGTCCTGGGGACCATCTTCCTGGGCATTGCCACACCGACAGAAGGCGGCGCCATGGGCGCAATTGGTGCTCTGATTCTGGCCTTGGTTCGCAAACGCCTTAACTGGTCCCTGCTTAACCAAGCCCTGGAGAACACCGCCAAACTAGCTATTTTCGTGATGTTCATCCTGATCGGTTCCACAGTCTTTAGCTTTACCTTCAGTGCTGCGGACGGACATGTCTGGGTAGAAAATCTCTTTGACGCCATTCCCGGCGGCGAACTGGGCTTTGTCATTGCCGTCAGCGCCATTATCTTTGTGCTGGGCATGTTCCTGGATTTCTTTGAGATAGCCTTTATTGTGGTGCCCCTGCTCGCCCCGGTGGCCAATAGTCTGGGTATTGATCTGATCTGGTTCGGCATTGTCATCGCCCTGGTACTACAAACCTCTTTCCTGACGCCGCCCTTTGGCTTTGCTTTGCTGTATTTGCGTAGCGTGGCTCCCCGATCCGATTATGTCGATCCAGTTAGCCAGCAAACTATTCCAAGGGTTCGTACCCAGCAGATCTGGAAAGGCTCAGCCTACTTCGTCGTACTACAATTGCTGGTGGTCGGTATTGTCATTGCCTATCCCCAGTTGGTTACAGGCGGTTTGCACAAAACAATCAGCCTGAGCGAGGAAGAAATCATGCTACAGCTAAATAGTCCTGCGCCAAGCTTCAACTCAGATGCCCTGCTGACAGACGATCCGCTGACCAACCCCTTTGAAGTACAAGCGACATCCAATCAGGACCCTATGGCTGTGCTCTTGCAGTCCATGCAGACCAAGCCTTGATGTAAACCCAGGGCCACAGCATCACTGTGGCCTTACCTTGTTTTTTTGTTTGTATCGGAGTTCCAGACCTCATGCATGCCAAGCTTTCCGGTAAGTTGCAGGCCCGTCCACATTATGTGGACGAGGTCTACCGCATCCTGCTCGATGCCATCAGTGACGGCTCCCTGGCCCCTGGCTCACGAATCACTCAGGAAGACATCGCTGAGCAGCTCAAAGTGTCACGCTCGCCGGTATTGCAGGCCATCCAACTACTGAAAAAAGATGGATTGCTACAAGATGCCGAGGGGCGGGGCGTGATGGTGGCCCCACTGGATCTGGAACATATCGGACACCTTTACCAAGTTCGAGGAGCCTTGGAAGCCCTGGCTACCAAACTGGCGGCACGCCAAAGTGCGGTACTAGATCCAGATTTGATTCGTCTGGGCCGCAAAGTTGCTCGCGGACACGATGTACGGGCCATGATCGAAGCTGATGAGGCCTTTCACAAAGCAATTTATGAAGCCTCAGGCAACCCCATGATCGCCGAAAGTGCTCAGGTGCATTGGGTGCACTTGCGCCGTGTCATGGGGGCAGTGCTGCAATCGGCCGAACAGCGACTGTCCATCTGGGACGAACATGAAGAACTAGCCAAGGCCATCGCCGCAGGCGATGAAGCGGGTGCCATTGCCATTTGCGAACGGCATATGCACAACGCCAGTGACAAACTGCTGAGCCGCTTGCAGGAAATACTCGAACAACCTTCCTGAGCACAAGAGCAGCCCATCATCAGTTTTATCCGACTGGACCGCGCCAGCTTCGCAGTAGTCAAAACAGCCCCTTCCAAGGGCTGTTTTTCTTTCCTCAAAAGCATACAAACTATCCTGCTCAACGCAGGGGGATAAAGCACTCGGCAGGGCAGTATCCGGCTCGGGAATCGTCGCCTTATTCCATCTTCGCCAAAGCGATCAGCGGCACTGGTTTGACCGGGGCCTGTGCTTTATAGATCCCTACCTGATCTATCGTGCGTCCCAGGCGGCTGGCCAGCATCTGCGCCACGGTGTGTTGGCAGTAGCGCCCCTGACACATGCCCATACCGGTACGGCAGGCCAGTTTGATGCTGTTGATATCGGTCACGTAGGGATGGGCATCCAAAAACTGCTCTACTTCCTGCGCCGTGACTTCTTCGCAGCGGCATACCACGGTGTCAGCAGTGATGCGCTGGCTTAGCGCCTCCAGTTTGGGGGCCGACAAGGCAATCACCGTATCGGTGAAACGGCGGTTTCGGCGCAGGCGCGCACTCAAATCAGAGATGGTTTTTTCAATCTCCACCGAACCCGCTTGCTTCATTTCCAGCACGCATTGCCAGGCCGCCAATTCCCCTTGCAAGTGCGCGTTGTAAGCACCGGCAATGCCGGTCTGCTCACCCGCTACCATCACCCCTTGTTGTGTGCTGTGCAGCCTGTCGTCATGTTGCACCAACCAACCTCCGGCTGCGCTGTCCCACTGCACGGCACAGCCTGCTTGCCGGGCCAGCTCTGTGCTGGCCAGCAGGCCGTAGCCCACTACCACCGTGTCCACATCCACACGTCGCTGTGTGCCGGGGATAGCCTGCCAATGCTCATCGACCTTGCACAAGGTAGCGGCTTCTACAGCCTCCTTCCCATGAGCTTGCTCGATGCCCGTCGCAAACCGCAAGGGCACGCCATGACGACGCAGCTTCCACAAGATGCCGATCAATTGCTTCACCAACCGGGATTGCCCGGGCAGGGACTGGGTGGCACGCAGCATTTCTTTCAGATTAGGCAGGCTGCGGCTAATCGCCACTTCCGCAATCTGTGCACCGGCGTCCAGCAGCAAATCAGCAAGCAGCAGCAGTAAAGGGTGACCACCCACCAGCAGAAAGCGCTGGCCCGGCAGCAAGCTCTGACTTTTGATCATGGTTTGTACACCACCCGCACTCAGGACGCCGGGAAGGGTCCAACCAGGAAAGGCCACGGGCAGGTCGTAAGCTCCGGTCGCAATCAAGATGCGGCGAGCACGCAGCAAAGCGGCGCCATCCGGTCCCGCCACACCAATCTGACGCTGGCTCTGATCCTGTGGATCGTCAAAAATCCCCCAGACCAAAGTACTGAAGTGCCATTGCACCTCTGTGCAGCCACGCGCCCATTCAAACAAGCGGTGCGAGAACGGATAAGTATCCATAGAGTCAGGGTCGGCCGCCGCGAACTCTTGGGGTGCCTGACGGAAAACCTGCCCGCCAAAGCGGGGCTGCTCGTCTACCACGGCCACCGTCAAACCTTGGGCGCTGGCAATTCGCGCAGCAGACAGACCCGCCGGTCCTGCCCCAACAATCAAGAGGTCCAAAACATCAGACATGGTCGGCCACCTCGATACGCATGCCCGAACGCACCGTTGTCATACAACTGCGTTGCCCTTGCACACCATCAATGGTGACGATGCAATCAAAGCACACGCCCATATTGCAAACCGGGAGACGCGGCGCACCGCTGGCAGTGCGGCGAAATGCCCCCACCCCGGCCGCCAGCAACACGGTGGCGACGGTTTCTCCCTGATAACAGGACGTGTCCTGCCCATTGATAATCACCACAGCAGGCTCGAAGCGCTGCCGTTTATGCAGCAAGCGTTGTGCGTCAGGCAAAGGTCAAACTCCTAAAGCGGTCAGGATCATAAGCAGAGATATCCAGGCTGGGCGCCTGCCCTAACATGCGCTCCACCAGCAAATGCGCGTAGGTCAAACCAAGAGTGAAGGCAGCACCCCCCGTGGCAATGAACAGGCCTGGGCGGTGGGGGACTTGTCCCAGCAAAGGCAGTTGGTCAGACACCAGCGCCGTCACCCCCGTCCAGGCACGCAGGATGGGAAGTTTTTCCAGCTGAGGCACAACACTGCAGGCGGTTTGTACGCTGCGCTGCAAGGAGTCCAAACAGATGTCTGGCTTGCGCTCCAGGTCAGCAATACCGTGACGGTGGTGCAAGCGCGAAGGCCAGCCACCACCAATGAGCACCGTACCTTCTGCGGTTTGTTTCAAGGACAAGCGACGGCCCACATGCTGGAACAGATAGTCCATAAAAGGGGCGGTGCGAGCTGTCGCGGTCATGGTCAGGGCGATGGGGCTGACCGGCAATTGCGCCCCTGTCATCTGGGCAATTCGGCCAGACCAGACACCGGCGGCAATCAACACCTGTGCGCTGCGGCATTGTTCTCCGCTGGCAACTTCGGCCTGCCAATCCCCGCCTACGCGCTTTAAGTCGACGATCTTGCATTGACTGACAATCCGCGCACCCAGAGCACGGGCAGCGGCGGCCAAAGCCAAACTGGCACGGCGTGGATCGGCCTTGCCTTCGTCGGCACAAAATGCGCCCATCAAGACGGACTCGGACAAGTAAGGGGCTTTGGCCTGCAAGGCGGCACGGTCCAGTAACTTGACCGTTAAACCGGCCTGACACTCCAGACGGCTTTTCTGTTCCAGGATCTGCGCTTGTTGAGCCGTCTCGGCCAGCATGAAGCCGCCTTTTTGACGCACGCCCACTGACACACCCAGCTGATCTTCCAATGCACGCCAGCGCGCAATGGCATCCACGTGCAAAGGCATGGCCTGCAGGGCGCGTTTACTGGCTTCCAGGCCCGCTTCGATCATGCGGTATTCCATCTGGAAGTGCAGACTGCCGGCATTTTGGCTGGAGGCTTGCAGGCTTAGCTCGCCTTGTTCGATCAGGGTGACTTGCACGCCTGCCAGGCTTAAGTAGTAGGCAGCGGCACAACCCAGCAAGCCGCCGCCGACGATCAAGACATCAGTGCGGGCGGCCAAGGTGCCAGGGGCACCCGTCTGCAAGGGGGAAAGAGAATCAGGGGTGGGGCTCATAGTGTATGAAAGCGCTACACCGTGCACCCCAGATCAATGTGACTTAGGGTACGGGCGGGGTAATCGACATGATGATTTCAGCTTCCTCCGTTCCCCGGTTCAGGTAACGGTGGCTTTGGCGTGCATCAAAGCTGATGTTCTCGCCAGCTTTGACGTCAAAACTTACCTTATCAATCTCTGCAGTAATGACACCCCGGACCACGTACACGCTTTCCAGGGACGGATGCGACATATCGTCCATGGACTGTTGACCAACTTCGTAAACAGCCCGGAACACTTCCATTTCGCCATTGCCGCGCGTCAGTCGCTCGTACACGACGCCCCCGCGCGGGCCACGCAACAACATGCGCTCACCAGGGCGGCTGATCCATACCGACGGCCCCTTGCTGGAATCCATGAACAAGGAAGACATGGATTCCCCAAAGATCCCGCTTAGCTTGCGCAGGGTCGTCAAACTGGGCGTGGTCACACCGCGCTCCACCTGACTGAGCAGCGTGGGGGAGAGCTTGACCATATGCCCCAACTCCCGCAGGGACAGGCCCTTGGCCACGCGCAGCTCATGAAGTCGTTTGCCTATCATTCTGAAGTCCTATGTTCGTGTAGTTATGTGTAGCCGAACTTCACGAATTATAGGGTAAGAGAGGCAGCCCCATGGTGTGCAAATGCATGTTCCAAAACGGCACAAACCGTGCAGTTTCAGTGCTGAATTCTTCCAGACTTTACACGTGTGCACAAGCACTTCACGCCTGACCTGACATCACCTACATCTAGCCAAAAACACAAACCCTTGTTTATAAACAACTATTTACCTAGGGAAAATACGTAGTCGGGTTTTTTAACAAAAAACTAAAAGCCTAAAGTATTATTGATCCGTAAATTATGTGCAGTAAAATTGCACAATCTTGTGTACAGTCCCTGCAAGGGCCTAAACGGAGACTCCATGACATCGCCTGTTTTGCCACTGGCTATCGAACAAATTGATCACGCCGCCTGGACGGTGCCGGACCTGGATGCGGCCATCGCTTTTTACGAGCGCCTGTTCGGAGCCCGTCAGCTCTACCGCCTGGGGCCTATCAACAGTGCAGACCTGCCCCGTTCTGCCCAAGGCAAAGACTGGACACACGCCCATCTGGACGTACCCGATGCCTGCCTGGAACTAGCCTTCATGGTGCTGCCCAATGGGTTTCACATTGAACTGTTTTCCTATGACAAGCCGGCCAGCAGCACCGCACAGGCGCTGAAATCCAATCATATTGGCGCACACCACTTGGGTTTTCTGGTGGCAGACCTGGATCAGGCCGTTGCACAACTTGAACAGCATGGCTGCACAGTTTTGGACCGTATCGCCTTTGATTCCGGCCCCACAGCCGGGGCTCAATTTCAGTACTTCACCGACCCGTGGGGCAATATTTTTGAACTGGTCCAACGCAGCCAGCCATTGAACGCCCACCAGGGCCGCGAATGCGTCAATCCAAGCTCGCTCTACAACAGCACCAACTTCGGTTTTTCTCACGCAGTTATTCAGGGCCAAAGCCGCACCGTGCATCTGGCCGGCCAGGTTGCCTGGAATGGGGAAGGGCAGCTGGTAGGCGCAGGCGATCGCATCGCCCAAACCCGTCAGGCTTTGCTGAACCTGAAAACCGTGCTGAAAGAGGCCGGTGCCAGCCCGCGTGATGTCGTGCGCTTGCGCACCTATCTGGTGGGTCACACGCCAGAAGAGCTGGGCCCCATCTGCGCCCTGATCAACGAGTTTTATGAAGGCGCCGAACCGGCTGCCAACACCTTGCTGGGAGTGGCCAACCTGGCCTTGCCAGACATGCTGGTCGAGATTGAAGCCACCGCAAGTCTGCCCTGAGACTCCCTATTTTCTTTAACCCATACAAGTGACACACATGAGTAAGAAACACCGGGTGAACTGGAAGGGCTATATCCCGACCACCATCACCCCTTTTGATGAAGCTCGCCAGCTGGATGTACCAGCACTGCACAGCATGTTGGAATGGCTGCATGCAGAGGGCATGCATGGCTTGTTTGTAGGCGGCACCACCAGCGAATGGACCAGCCTGTCGGCCCAGGAGCGCGTAGATCTGTTTCGCGCCAGTGCCGATGCCATGCGCGGCAAGCTGCCCTTGTTGGCAGGATGTACCGGCTACACACCTGCCGAAACCATCGCTCTTGCTCAAGAAGCCCAGGCCCTGGGCTATGAAGGCGTGGTGATTGCACCTCCGCCTTATGTGCGACCCAATGACAAGGAAATCCTGGCCTTCTATCAACAGATTGCCAAGGAAATCACGCTGCCCATCGTCATTTACAACTGGCCTGCTGGCACGGGCATCGACCTGTCTGTAGACCTGCTGGAACAGCTGACGGACATAGACGGTGTGGTGGGCATCAAGCAATCCAGCCCCAGCATCGAACAGTTCATCAAAACCCTGTTCCGTCTGAAAGACAAGGTGCGCGTTTACGGTTTTCGCATGGACGAGCACGGCCTGGCCTTGCTGCAAAGTGTGGATGGTGACGGCACGATTGGCGCCGGCGGTGTGCTGGGCCGCTATCAGCCCGATTTTTATAACCACATCTGGCGCGGCGATATCGATGCCGCCCGTGCCTGCGGTCAAAAAGACATTCAAATTTTGCAGCGCTGGTACACACCGGAGCTGATTGGCCGTTACGGCTCCTCGCCAGCGGTGCTCAAAGTTGCTTTCAATATGCGCGGTGTCCCCGTGCAACCCTATGTACGCCGCCCCATTCTGGAGGTCGAGGACACCGAGATAGCACTGATACGCCAAACCTTGGTCGATCTTGAACTGATCTAAGACCCCTGTAGCGAGTACCGCCGGTACTCGCCCCTTACCCCCTTCGCTGTAACAAGGCGCAGGCTTTTTGCCCTGCCTGCTTTGTTGCGTCTGTTGCTTGCTGCCCCACGGGCAGCAGGGGGATTGCTGCACGCTTTTTTTATCTACCACAAAGGAGAAGAGGAATTGAAAATAAGAAACACCACCGCGGCTAGCACAGCCCTGTTTTTACTCATGGCCAGTTCGGCTGCCCACGCATCTGTCACCCTGTACGGTATTTTGGACACCGGCGTTGGCTACGACATGAACAAGGGCAATAGCAGCTACAGCCGTGATCGCAGCGATGCAACCGAGTTCAAGACCTCCCGCCTGGGCCCTAATAGCGGGGTGCATTTTGGCAGCCGTTGGGGGATTCGTGGTTCGGAAGATTTGGGCAACGGCCTGCACGCCAAGTTTGTACTGGAAAGCGGCTTTGACGTGCCTACTGGCCAGTCTATTCAAGGCGGCCGCCTGTTTGGTCGCCAAGCCACTTTGGGGCTGGCCGGGGACGATTGGGGTCAGGTCGATTTTGGTCTGAAAAACAATATGCCCACCGAATACTTCAGCATGGCCCACCCCTTGGGCGGTGGCGGTGGGATTGTAGGGTTTGGTTCGACCTTCAGCGTGGCCAACACGGTGCGCTACGACAACCAGATCCAGTACCAGTCCCCCAACCTGAACGGCTTCCAGTTTGGTATTGGCTATTCCTTCAATATCAATGGCAAACAGCAATGGGATAGCGAACGCCCGGACGGCAGCAACAGCAAGGACAGCAATATCCGTGCCGTCACGACCGGCTTGCGCTACAGCAGTGGCCCTCTGAGTGCAGCCTTGGTTTACGACCAATTGCACATCAACAAACAAAGCGCCAACGGTTCGCGTCCTGCCGCTGACTCCACTCGCGTCAATGCCTGGGCTGGTGCCGCCAGCTATGACTTTGAAGTGGTCAAAGTTTTTGCCGGTATCGGTCAAACCCGGGATGGTCTGTTTGCAACCCAGGTCTTTGGCCTGAGCAACGTCACCAATCCACTGCCATCCTTTTCCGCCGTGCCGGGCTTGCGGATCAACTCCTATTCCTTTGGTGTGACGACACCGTTGGCAGGTGGCCGCTTCTCGCTGGGTTGGAACATGGCTGATCCACGCAGCTTGCCGGAGAGCATTACGGGTCTTAACGCCGAAACCAAGCGTCAACACGTATATTCGGTGGGATACCAGTACGACTTGTCCAAGCGCACCATGGTGTACGTGTACGGCGGTTACGCAAAGAACCTGACCTTCTTGCCTGACGCGCGCGCCACCCAGTTGTACGTGGCGTTCAACCACAAGTTCTAAGCATGAAGGCGCCCTTTGGGGGCGCCAGTTTGAATCACGGGCCATGTCCGTGAGCCGCTGCAAAGTTTCTACCGTAGATACGCGAAGCTGTTCTGCGTTATCTTTTTATACGTCCCTATACGCTTGCCGCATGGGGACGTTTTTTTTCAGCCTTCGTCCGCTTCGGGATTGGCCTCATATCGCAAGTAGCCCGCAATCACGCTGCCACCGCCTGGCCGATCCTTGGGATGGCTGCGACCTTCATTAACCGGCACTTCTGTAAAGTCGAAGGGACTCATGCCTTCGATACAAGCCACATTCACACCATATTGCTCAGGGTTGGAGCGCCGCTGATGGAAGGTGTAGATGCCGCAGCGCGAACAGAAATAATGCTTGGCCTGCCCGGTATTGAATTGATAAAGCGTCAAGGCATCCTGACCCTGCTCGACCTGGATATCCGCCAGATTGGCCGATACCGCCACCGCACCACGCATACGGCAATACGAACAGTTGCAACGGCGCGCAGAGCGCAAACCATCGCTTAGCTTCACTGCAAAGCGAACGGTGCCGCAATGGCAGGCCGCTTTGTAGGCAGGGCGGGAATCAGGAGTGTGTTCAGTCATAGACGGGCTTCAATCCAAGGTTTGTCGATGCGAAATAGGCACCATGCTAAATCACCGCAAGCCAGTCCGGCTACAAAGGCTGCACGGCCAGCCTTAAATCCATCACAGCCGCTGCAACGCAGCACGACCGCTATACACAGACGAAAAAAACCGGGCCAAAGGCCCGGTAAAAGTGGTTTGTCTAATGAAAGACAGAGATAACTTAGTTCGTTGCCAAAGCCAGCAGGCGCTCGGACAGGACGGACTCTTTATCGGCCAGGGGGGCGATCACGTTGTAGTGATTCGTCCCCGGCAGTGCCCTATACACCACGCCTATACCTTGGCGGGACCAACTGTCCGCCAGCGCCTGGCTTTGTCGATGAAACTCCGAGGTTTCATCCCCACCTACCCAGGCCTCGAAAGGCTGCCCTTCTTTGGGTACCGGCCAGAACAAGGGGCTGGATGCGCGGGCTGTTTCAGCGTTAAGCTGCAAGGCATCATTGATCCCGATATGCGTCAGTGGTTCCAGATCATAAAGACCTGATAATCCGAACCCTGCCCGCAACATATCGCGGGGTAAATCAGCGGCGAATTCAGGCCAATCTGTTGCCAGCAGGCAGGCCGCCAAATGGCCTCCTGCGGAGTGTCCTGCCACCACAATAGGGCGCTGGAAGCGTCGCCAGACCGTGGCACAAGCCAGGCGCAGTTCTTCAATGATCTGCGCCACGCTGGCTTGCGGACACAAGGTATAGGTTGGCAAAACGGTAATCAAACCATTGTCCACACTGCCTTGTGCCAAATGGCTGAAACGGCGCTGATCCATGGACTGCCAATATCCCCCATGAATAATCATCAACACCGCCGCATCCGCGCGCTCCACAGCCGGGAAGTGAATGTCCATGACATTGCGCACTTCGGGGCCGTAGGGCTGATTCGCTTCATGGCGCGAGCTGGCCCGGAACTGTTCGGCCAGTCCCGGCCAGGAGGCCACAATCTCCTTATGATCGGGCACGTGCCAACTGGCGCTGTATTCACTTTCCAAATGCTGTGTCATGACTGGCTTAATCCTTGGAGACGCCCAGCTCGGCAGCGACACGGTCCAGCTCTGCACGGTAGAAAGTCAGCGCTTCCTGCGCCTCTACACCCTTGGCTTCGCTCAACCACTGCTGCTCAATCACTGCCAGCTTGGTCTTCATGGCTTCCAGTTGCTCGCCTTCAATACGATGCACCTTGATGCCTTCGGCGCTCAGGCGATCAAACGCTGCCATATTGTTCTTTTGCCAGACGCCGGAGAAGCGCTTGACCATGGCCTCGCCCGACAAGGCGTCAATCGCGGCGCGGTCGGCCTCGCTGATGCGCTGCCAGCTACGTTCGTTGACCACCATGAACTGACTGGAAGCCGAGAACCCGCCGGGCAGAAGGAACAGATTGGGCATGAAACGAGCCAGATTAAAGTCGATCACCGTGGTGTAGTTCTGGAACATGCCGTCGATAATGCCGCGCGAAATCTGGTCATAGGCTTCGGTCAAAGTCGAGGAAATCGACACCAGACCCAGCAGCTTGGCGATACGCTCCACCAGCACACCAGGGATGCGGATTTTGGTGCCATCCAGCTTGTCCAGGCTGTCTACTTTGGCAGCGGTCCACAATTGGTAGGAGCCGGGCACCCAAGCACCCAGCAACTTGGTGCCGGCATGCTCATTCTTGACCATGAAGTACTTCTGATAGGTGCGCCAGTAAGCCAGCGAGTTCACCTGGGCGTTCTCGGCAGTCATGGGCAGCTCCACCATTTCCGTCAGCTTGAAACGCTCCGGTGTGTAGGAGTGCACGCCAATCGTCATGTCTGCCACGCCGTTACGCACCAGATCGTAGTGCGATGCGGGCGTGCCCAAGGGGGGCAGTACCTGAATCTTCACACGGCCTTCTGTCGCCTTTTCCACATCCTTGGCCCAAGGGTTCAGCATCTCGGTAACCATGGGGTGAGTCGGCGGCAGCCAGTTGGAAAAACGCAGCGTGACGTTTTGCGCCTGCACGCTGGTGCTGGCGGCCAGGGCTACTGCTACTGTCCCCACCCATTTGCTAACTTGCTTAATCATGCTTATTCCTTCGAGAAAATCAGATTCAATAAAAAATGGCTTACATCAATGAGGGCAGAAACAAAGCAATGCCAGGAATTCCAATCAGGAGCGCCAGGCGCACCAAATCAGCGAACACAAAATAGATAACACCCCGGTAAATCGTGCTGAGCGACATGGACGGCACCACGGAATTGAGCACAAACACGTTCATCCCCAAGGGCGGTGTAATCAGGCCCACCTCGATCAAGGTGACCACCAGAATGCCGAACCAGATCGGGTCCAGGCCCAGGTTGATAATCAACGGGTAAACAATGGGCAGCGTCAGCAAGAGCATGGACATGCCTTCCAGCATGCAGCCCAAAACCAGATACAGCACCACGATGCCCAGCAAAATTCCCCAGCCCGGCAAGTCCCATTGCTGGACAGCGTCAGACAACATGGCAGTAAAGCCCGCCACGTTCACAAAGGTGGTGAAAATCTGTGCGCCAACCATGATCACGAAGATGGCCGCACTGGTCATGGCGGTTTCACGCAAGGCTGCCATCAGGCTCTGCCAGGAGAACTTGCGGCGCCAGATCATGATCAGCAAGGCACCCACCGCACCGATACCGGCCGCTTCCGTAGGCGTGAACAAATTGCCGTAAATACCGCCAATCACCAGCAAAAACAGCAGCAAGACAGAACCGACGCTCTTCAAACCACGGATACGCTCGGCCCAGGAACTGCGCTCACCCGCGCCAGCCAGGCCGGGGGTCATGCGGGTAGCCACCATGACGGCGCCGATGTACAACAACATGCCCAAGATGCCGGGCAGCACAGCCGCAATGAACAGCTTGCCGATGTCATTGCTGGTCAGTACGCCGTAAACAATCAAAGGCACGCTAGGCGGGATCATGGCCCCCAAAGTCCCTGCAGAGGCAATTGCCCCACCGGCCAAGGAGTCCGCGTAGCCATAACGCTTCATGGAGGGGTAGGCGACCCGGGCCATGGTGGCCGTCGTGGCGAAACTGGAGCCACACACAGCAGAAAACATCCCGCCTGACAGCACGGTGGCAATGGCCAGACCGCCGCGACGATGGCCCACAAAACGGTAAGCCAGATCAAACAGGTCTTTGGAGACGTCCGCCCGCGTCACCAGATTGCCCATCAAGATAAACAGGGGGATCACAGACAGGTTGTAGTTATGAACCAGGCGATACGAAGTCTCGGCAGCCATATAGGCGGCCGGGCCCCAATCGACTACATACGCAAAACCGCCAATACCCACCAAAGCCATCGCCACGGCGATAGGGACTTCCAAAATCATGAGCACGATCAAAATGACCATGCCAGCGACAACGACAGTCATTCTTTTTCCTCGGCGAGCTCGTCATGGTCGGCACTGACAAGGGCTGCCAGCGTGGATAGGGCACACATCAGCGCCGCAAAGTAGGCAAAAGGCGCTAATGGCAGATCAGCAAATACAGCGCGAGAGTTGGTCTGCGCAAACTGCACGCCCAGAGCCCACAGGTGATAAGCCAAAAAGGCCATCAGCACCGCCGTAGCCAGACGGCTGCACCAGCACAACAACAGCTGCAAAGGGCGATGACGGCCAGCGACGGCACGCAGCAAAGACACTTTGACGTGCTTGCCGCTGAGGGTGACAAAAGGCAGGGCGGCAAACACCATCACCCCGACCAGCACCTCGGTTAATTCAAAAGCGCCAGACAGCGGCCGCACAAAGCTGCGCATCATGACGTCGGCAAAGGCCACCGCCATCAGTGCCAGGATGGCCAGCGCCGCCATCCCGTACATAAAACTGCAAACATGACGCAAGAAACGGGTCTGCATCAATCTCCTCCCCTCTATAGGCACCGCATGTAAATTCACGTGCTCTGTGTAAATTCCGTGCATTAAATGTACACAAAATTCGCCCAAAAACAGAGTGATATTACTTTAAACCTCTAGTTTTATGAAAAAAATTCGCTTAGGGTTTTCCATTAAATATCAATGGAAAACTAGATTCAGCAAGGGTTTAAGAGCGGAGCACTCATACACATGAAGCAAGATTGCAGGATAAAGACGGTCGTAAAGTACGTGCACAAATACTTTACAAAACCCGGTGTAAATGTACAAAAGCCTTGTGCGAGAGGCACAGGCATACAGGGAGGCGGACTTCACGAGGGTCGGAGGCGGTAAAACAGATCGCTGGGCCCCGTAGGCCAGGATCGGAAACAGACGGATTAGCCCTGAGCGATGCGGGGGTATTTCGGCCAAAAGATTTGCCACCTCACCCTGCCCGGAATACCATCAAGGAGCTTGTTTCTTACTACTTATCAGGAGCCAGAACCATGCCCCAAATACGTCCTGCACAAGGTGCCGACACAGACGCTATCGGGAATTTGTACGCTGAACTATTTGCCCATATGCATGCGCTGCAATCGAATTACTACCTGCAAGCACGGCAAGACGAAAGCTTCATCCAGGCCATGATCGAATCGGATGAGGCAACCTTACTTGTGGCAGAAAACGACAGCCAGATTCTGGGGTTCATTATTGTTCAGCAGCAGAAAACACCACCCTACAACTGCATCGCGCCGCACGACTTTGCCTACATCATTGACTTGGTGGTGACGCAATCTGCACGGGGATCGGGCCTAGGGAAGCAGCTTATGCAGGCCGCCCAAGAGTGGGCTCAAGGGCGTGGGCTGAACTACATCGAGCTGGGGGTCCTGAGTAATAATCTGGGCGCTATCGCTCTGTATGAGCAGCTGGGCTTTGAACAAAACACCAGCATTATGCGCAAGGCGCTTAAATAAAGCGTGACACTGTAGTGCCAGCAAAACCATCACTTGGCACGGTCATAGAAAAAGCGCTCAAACAAAGCTTGTTTGAGCGCTTTTTTATAGCTGGCTTCCCAGAGCGAGAAGATCAAAGCCCGGAGCTTGATACGCCTTTGGATTCTCCCAACAAGAACCAAAGGTCAGGGAAACGGTTTAGCCCTCTGCGGCAAACTGCTGCACCTCGGCAGGAGTTAAATAACGCGACTCTCCTGGCTCCAGACTGGCGTCCAAAGACAGCGAGCCAATGCGCTCACGATGCAAGGTCTGAACCAGGTTCCCCAGGGAGGCAAACATACGCTTCACCTGATGGTATTTTCCTTCCTGAATAGTCAGCCTTGCGGTGCGTTCATCAATGCGTTCCAGCACGGCTGGCAGCGTCGGTTTATCCTCGCCATTCAACAAAATACCGGCCTGAAAAAGAGCTTCTGCGTTATCAGGCAAAGGTTCTGCCAAAGTTGCCACGTAGACCTTATCGCACTGGTGCCGGGGCGAGATAATCCGATGCGTCCATTGGCCGTCATCCGTAATCAAAATCAAGCCGGTGGTATCCACATCCAAGCGGCCGACGGTATGCAAACGCTCCCGCTTGTCCACGTCGATCAGCATCATCACGGACGGGTAGGCGCTATTTTTAAGGCTACATTCGTAACCAGCAGGCTTATTGAGCATGATGTAACGCAGGCCAATCAGGGCCAGCGGCTCGTCTTCCCAGAGCACCACATCACCCTCTTGGATAACGTGGGTGCCCTTGGTCACCACCTCCCCGTTAACCGTGATTTCCCCGCTTTTAAGCACTTTACGCGCGTCTGAGCGACTCAGATCCGTACTCTCACCAAGAAACTTGTCCAGTCGCATTCCATTTCCAAACAAATAGTTATTGAATCATGTTCTGTATTTTTGCTGCGCCCATCTTAACAATGAAATGAGCTCAACACAGGGCAGGGGGCAGATGTACCCTGCGCTACGCATAAAAAAGCGGCCACTAAAAAGTAGGCCGCTTTTTTACGTCTCGAATCCTTGGCCCGCTTATCTCATAGCACTAGGCCAACAATTCTTAACACCCGCACACCCTTAAATATCCAGATTCCCCGCCTGCAAGGCATGGGATTCGATAAAGGCGCGACGAGGTTCGACGTGATCACCCATCAAGGTGGTGAAGATCTGGTCTGCGTCGATAGCATCAGCGATCTGAACTCGCAGCAGGCGACGGGCGGTGGGGTCCATGGTGGTTTCCCACAGCTGGCTTGGGTTCATCTCACCCAGACCTTTGTAGCGCTGTTTGCTCAAGCCGCGTTCGGCTTCGGTCAGCAGCCATTGCATGACTTCACGGAAGTCATCCACGGGCGTTTCACGGCGTTTCTCGCCCTCTCCGCGGGCAACGATGGCACCTTCACCGATCAGACCGGAGAAGATCTCGCCAGCGCGAGCCAGTGTCTGGTGATCGCCACCACGAGCAAAGTTGCGATCGAACACCGTCACGCGGATGTTGCCGTGATGCAGGCGCTGCACGACTACGCGCCAGGAGTCGCTGGCTTCGTCGTAGGCGGCGAAGGTCTTGACCACATTAGGCAAGGCTTCGTCGAACAGAACCTCTTGCAGATCCTGAGCGCTTTTCTCGGCCGTTTCCTGATTTTCCAGATTCAGCTTCACGCCCTCAGCCAAAGCCGACAGCGCATCGCCGTCCATATGACGCGACAAACGCGCCATCACACCCTTGGCTTTCACGTAGCGATGAGCGTAGTCAGACAGTGCTTCGCCCGTAATGGGAGCAGCACCGACCGAGGGAGTCAGCACGGCATCACGCAGTGCCAGCTTGAGCATGAATTCTGCTTCCTCGCCATCGTCCTTCAGGTAAATCTCTTCGCGGCCAACCTTGACCTTGTACAGCGGCGGCTGGGCGATGTAGACGTAGCCACGATCAATCAGCTCTGGCATCTGACGGTACAGCAAGGTCAGCAGCAGGGTACGAATGTGAGCACCGTCCACGTCCGCGTCAGTCATGATGATGATGCGGTGGTAACGCAGCTTGTCGATATCAAAGTCCGGGCCAATGCTGGTACCCAGCGCGGTGATCAACGTGGTGATCTGTTCGCTGGAAATCAAACGATCGAAGCGGGCTTTTTCTACGTTCAGCACCTTGCCGCGCAGGGGCAAGATGGCCTGGAATTTACGGTCTCGGCCTTGCTTGGCCGAGCCGCCTGCGGAGTCACCCTCCACAATGTACAGTTCGCACAAGGCGGGGTCTTTTTCCTGGCAGTCGGCCAGTTTGCCGGGCAAGCCAGCGCCTTCCAGAATGCTCTTGCGACGCGTCATCTCGCGCGCTTTACGGGCCGCTTCACGGGCACGCGCCGCTTCTACGATCTTGCCGCACAGCGCTTTGGCGTCGTTGGGGTTCTCCAACAACCAGGTTTCCAGGGTACGGCCCACTGCCTCTTCAACGGCAGGGCGCACTTCGCTGGAGACCAGCTTGTCTTTGGTCTGGCTGCTGAACTTGGGCTCAGGCACTTTGACCGACAGAACACAAACCAGACCTTCGCGCATGTCGTCGCCCGAGGTATCGACCTTGGCTTTTTTGGCCAGCTCGTTATCGGCGATGTACTTGTTCAGTACGCGGGTCATGGCCGCACGCAGACCGGTCAGGTGGGAACCACCATCGCGCTGCGGAATATTGTTGGTAAAGCACAGCACGGTTTCGGCGTAGCTGTCGTTCCACTGCATGGCCACTTCAACATTGACCATGGCGGTGCCGCCCGCGTTGGACTCAGTGGCCACGCTAAACACGTTGGGGTGCAGTGGGGTCTTGTTGCGGTTGATGAATTCCACAAACCCTTTAACGCCACCCAAGAAAGCGAAGTCTTCTTCTTTACCCAGAATTTCGTCAACCAGGCGGATCTTCACGCCATTGTTCAGGAAAGACAGCTCGCGCAGACGCTTGGCCAGAATTTCGTGGTGGTATTCGATATTGGTAAAAATTTCCACGTCCGCCAGGTAGCGCACGCAGGTACCCGTGCGCTCGCCTGCTGAGCCGGTAACGGCCAGGGGCGCAGTGCGCTCGCCACGGCGGAACTCAACCTGGTGTTCGCTGCCGTTGCGCCAGATGGTCAGCAACAGCCATTCGGACAGGGCGTTCACACAAGAGACACCCACACCGTGCAAGCCACCGGACACCTTGTAGGAGTTCTGGTCAAACTTGCCGCCAGCGTGCAGCTCGGTCATAACGATTTCCGCGGCGCTGCGCTGGTGCTCGTCGTCCTTGTGGATATCGGTAGGAATACCGCGGCCGTTATCGCACACCGAAATGCTGTTATCGGAGTGGATGGTGACGACGATATCGTCGCAATGACCGGCCAAGGCCTCATCGATCGCGTTATCCACCACCTCGAAAACCATGTGGTGCAAGCCGGTGCCATCGGAGGTATCCCCGATGTACATGCCTGGACGCTTGCGCACGGCCTCCAGGCCTTTGAGCATTTTGATGGAATCAGCACCGTAATCAGCGGGCTGGGTGGTCGTGGTTTGATCGGTCATAGCGTAAAACCTTGTAATAGCCTGTCTGCTTCAAGCGGGTATGGCCCGGCGGGCCATACCGATCGAACATGCCGCATTAGATGCGCATCGGCATGACCACGTACTTGAATTCTTCTTGCTCGGGCAGCGTCATCAACACCGACGCGTTGGCGTCGGGCTGCACCGACCAGCGGACGGTTTCGTCCTTAATGCTGGCCAACACATCAAGCAAGTAGCTGACGTTAAAACCTACGTCCAGACTTTCGTGTTCATAATCAATATCCAGCTCTTCAACGGCTTCTTCCTGTTCAGCATTGGAAGCAGAAATCTTGAGCTGGTTTTGCGACAACTGCAGTCGCACACCACGCAGTTTATCGGTGGTCAAAATGGCAGCACGTTGCAAGCTGCCTTGCAGCACTTCACGGCTGACATCAAAGTGGCGGGTGTAGTTGGAAGGAATCACACGGGCAAAGTCCGGGAATTTGCCTTCCACCAGTTTGGAGACCAGCTCCACATCGCCAAAACGGAAACGGATCTGACGGCTGGACACATCAATGTTGACCAGATCGTCGGTATCGCCCAGCAGGCGCTGCATTTCCAGCACGGTCTTGCGTGGCACGATGATGTCGTGACGTTCCTGCACCCCTTCAATGGCGGTGGCATTATGAGCCAGGCGGTGGCCGTCGGTGGTAACCGTACGTACCAGACCGGGTTCAAACACCAGCAACATACCGTTCAGGTAGTAGCGGATATCTTGCTGAGCCATGGCAAAGTGCACCGTGTTGAACAGGTGCTTGAGCGTGCGCTGGGGCAGGCTCAAGGACACGTCCCACTGCTCGGGCATGTTCAGCACTGGAAAATCAGCCGCTTCCAGGGTTTGCAGCTGAAAACGGCTCTTGCCGGACTGGATGGTCAGCTTGCCGCTGTCCAGGCCCAGGCGCACATCGCCAAAATCAGGCAGGGCTTTCAGAATATCCAGCAGCTTGCGGGCCGCAACCGTGGTGGCCGCCGTATCGTCGCTGACGCCAAAATCGGCACTGGTCGTAATCTGCACTTCCAGGTCTGTTGCCAGGAAAGAGACGTCCGAGCCGTTTTTACGCAGCAAGATGTTGGCCAGGATCGGCAAAGTATGGCGGCGCTCCACAATGCCAACAACTGTGGATAAGGGCTTTAGCAATGCGTCGCGGGTAGCTTGAACGAGTTGCATGGTCATCCTTTGAGAGTTTGTTCCAGTACGTGTAATGCGTGATTCAATTCGGCTTGCTTGGTGCGTGCATCCGAGATTTTGCGCACCGCGTGCAGCACCGTAGTGTGGTCCCTACCACCGAAAAGATCGCCAATTTCCGGCAAACTCTTTTGGGTCAGTTCCTTGGCCAGATACATAGCTACCTGGCGCGGCATGGCGATATTGGCAGGGCGGCGCTTGGAATACATGTCCGCGACCTTGATTTTATAAAAATCAGCCACGGTTTTCTGAATATTTTCCACTGTGATCTGCCCATTGGAGACCGACAGCAAATCCTTCAGTGCATCCTTGCACACTTCCACCGTCAAGACATCGCGGCCATGAAAACGGGCGTAGGCCGAAACCTTGCGTAGCGCCCCTTCCAGCTCGCGCACATTGCTGCGCAAATGCTTGGCAATGAAAAAGGCCACTTCCTCGGGCATGGCAATGCCTTCGGCCTGGGCTTTGCGCAGCAAAATCGCCACACGCATCTCCAGCTCGGGCGGCTCGATTGCCACCGTCAGGCCAGAGTCAAAACGCGAGATCAGCCGGCTATCAATATTGGCCAGCTCTTTGGGATAGGTATCCGAGGTGATGATGATCTGTTTGCGCTGCGCCACCATCGCTTCAAACGCGTAGAAAAACTCTTCCTGCGTCCGGTTCTTGCCCGCGAAAAACTGAATATCGTCAATCAGCAACAAGTCCAGTGAGTGGTAATAACGCTTGAACTCGTCAAAGGCTTTGCGCTGATAGGCCTTGACCACATCCGACACGTATTGGTCGGCATGGACGTAACGTACTCGTACACCATTGCCATTGGCCACCAAAGCATTGCCAATCGCATGAATCAAGTGTGTCTTGCCCAGACCCACGCCACCATAAAGGAAGAGGGGGTTATAGGAGACACCGGGGTTTTCTGCCACCTGCAAGGCCGCTGCGCGTGCCAGCTGGTTGGCTTTACCCGTTACGAAATTATCGAAGGTCAGTTCGGCGTTCAGGCGTGAGCGATCCTGCACGGCATCCACAACCGCTGCCATGGCAGGGTTGGCGGTAGCCGGGGCCGCCACATCACCGGTCGGGCCGCCCGCCACTTGCGGGGCGGCACGATCGGCCAGGGCACGGCGCGGTGTCGCGCTGGCCGAAGGCAGCTCGAACTGAACAGTGACGGGACATTCGTAGAAGTCCGAGGCCAGTTCCTCTATACGTGTGGCGAAATTCTTGCGGACCCAATCCAGTTTGAAACGATTAGGAGCAGAAACGCGCAACACTCCGGCTTCACTGTCGAAGTCCAGAGGAACCAGTGGACGTATCCACGCGCTTATTTGTTGGGGGGGAAGCTCCTGCTCCAATTTCTGAACGCAGGACTGCCAGAATTCATTCATCGGTCATCACTTCTGTAAACCTCGATTCTACCCTGAGCTGTGCCAAGTTATCCACAGGCTAACAAATTTAGTTGCGTAATATCGGGCTAAATAATTGACACAACAGAAAGAATTTGCTGAAATGACGGGCTTAACACGATTTTCTGTTGCCAGATCCCAAGCCGTTGTGCTGCCGGGGTGGAGATTTTCTGCGATTTCTGGCGGCTCATTTTTTTGGATACACCATGAAACGCACCTACCAACCCTCTGTTACCCGTCGCAAGCGTACCCACGGTTTTCGCGTTCGCATGAAAACTCGCGGTGGTCGCGCTGTTTTGAACGCACGTCGCGCCAAAGGTCGCAAACGTCTGGCTGTATAAGCCATGTCGGGATGCGTGGCCTAGGGTGATGGATATTCTAAAGCCCGACTCCCACGTTACGCATCATGCGTGCCTCCTTTCCAGCTACGGCTCGCTTACATAGCCCCACCGAATACGCTCAGTCACTAAAAGGACAGCGCGTAGGTCGCGGGGCTTTGTTCGTTGTCACTCGCTCCAGGGGCGATGACCCGCACCAAACCGAAGGCGCTCGTTTGGGACTTATTGTTCCCAAACGTTTTGCCAATCGTGCCGTCACCCGCAACACCATCAAACGTATTTTGCGCGAAACCTTCCGCCACAAGCGGGAAGACTTGCCCAATGGCGCCTATGTCTTTAGGCTGCACAGCAAAGTACCTTTGGTGTCGTTGACCGCCTTAAAGCAACTGGTTCGCCATGAAGCCAACACCTTGTTTGCCAAGGTACGGCCATGATGCGCAAACTGGCCTCGGCACCGATCCGCTTTTACCAGTTTTTTCTCAGTCCCTGGATCGGTAGAAACTGTCGCTTTACCCCCAGTTGTTCCAATTATGCTTTGCAGGCCATAGAAATACATGGCCCGCTCAAAGGGCTATGGCTGGGTGGTGTGCGCATTTGCCGCTGCAACCCCTGGTGTAAAGGGGGGCATGACCCTGTCCCCGAACGCACGCCCGAAGACCGCAACACTGACTAAAATCGTCCTGGTCTGCGCCTTGTTTTTTGAGGCAATTCCCTCTTTGCAGACCAGCTACGTTAAACTGCTAAGCTTTTGCTCAGCTTTATAAATGTGATACAGGCGCTATGGATATCCGACGCACCATCCTATGGATGATCTTCTCCTTTGCACTGCTGCTGCTGTGGAACAACTGGCAGGAATATAACGGCAAGCCTTCGCTGTTCGCTTCCACCCCAGCCACCACACAAGCGCCAGCAGCCTCCGACGAACCTGCCGCAAATGGTGGTGTTCCCGCTGCTCAAGAGCCGACTGCGTCTGCTGCCTTGCCCTCGAGCAACAGCGCGGTATCTGCCACGGCCCAGACCATCGACATTACAACGGATGTCTACAAGCTTGGCTTTAGCACGGAAGGTGCGCAGCTGATCAAGGCTGAACTGCTGAAGTACGGTTCGCCCGACAATCCAGAGCAACCCATGGTGCTGCTGGATAACTCGGCCGCCTCCATTTACCTGGCTCAGTCCGGTATTGTGGGTGCCGCCGGCCAGAACCTGCCTAATCACCTGACCCCGTTTGCCCTGGTTTCCAGCCAGCGCAGCATGACAGGCGATACGCTGGACGTCGTATTTGAAGCCACCTCGGACGATGTGAAGGTCACCAAGACCTACACGCTGCACAAGGGTCGCTACGACATCCAGGTCCGTCACGACATCCAGAACAATACGGGCGCCACGATCGACCCTCGCCTGTATCTGCAACTGACCCGTGATGGCAACAACCCTGCCGACTCTTCGCGCCTGTACAGCACCTTTACCGGTCCTGTGGTCTATTCCAGCGGCGACAAATTCCAGAAGATCACCTTCTCGGATATCGACAAAAACAAAGCCACCTACGCTCGCAGCGTGGATAACGGCTGGATTGGCATGGTGCAGCACTACTTTGCAACGGCCTGGGTTCCTGCCCAAGACGTGCAGCGCACCAATGAAATCCTGAAGCTGGGCAACAATCTGTACGCTGCCCGCACAATGGAACCCGTTGGCAGTATTGCCGCCGGTCAAAGCAAAGCAGTGGATGCCGCTCTGTGGGTAGGCCCACAAGACCAGAAAGCCATGTCGCAATTGGCTACCGGTCTGGATCTGGTGGTGGACTACGGCTGGTTGACCATCATCTCCAAGCCGCTGTTTAAGCTGCTGACCTGGTTGCACTCCCTGTTGGGTAACTGGGGTTGGTCCATCGTGGCCCTGACCGTGCTGATCAAGCTGGTGTTCTTCCCACTGTCGGCTGCCAGCTACCGCTCCATGGCCAAAATGAAGCAGTTTGCCCCTCGCATGCAAGCATTGCGCGAGAAGTTCGGTGACGACAAGGCCAAACTGAACGCTGCCATGATGGAGATGTACCGCACCGAAAAGATCAACCCGCTGGGTGGCTGTTTGCCTATGCTGGTTCAGATTCCGGTGTTTATTGCACTGTACTGGGTCTTGCTGGGCAGCGTGGAAATGCGCGGCGCCCCCTGGATTCTGTGGATTCATGACTTGGCCGCACGCGACCCATGGATGATTTTGCCCGCCATCATGATGGGTACCATGTTCCTGCAGATCAAGTTGAACCCCACTCCACCTGATCCAATGCAAGCCAAAGTCATGATGCTGATGCCTCTGGTCTTTGGTGGCATGATGTTCTTCTTCCCCGCCGGTCTGGTTCTGTACTGGTGCGTGAACAACATCTTGTCCATCGCCCAACAGCGCTACATCATGGTTCAGATCGAAAAGAAAAGCGCGAAGGCAACCAATAGCTGATCTCGCACTGATATAAAAAAGCCCCGCCCAAGCAATTTGGCGGGGCTTTTTTTTGGGGTGGGGCAAACCAACCCTGAGCCCTGAGCCCCGGTTTGTTAGTATCAAAAATCGATAACCCTAAGTGCGCCCCCCATGGTCGAAACCCGCCTGCTGTACCAATTCATTGCCGTGGCTGAGGAGCTGCACTTTAACCGTGCTGCGCAGCGTCTGCACATGGCCCAGCCACCACTGAGCCAGGCCATTCGTCGGCTGGAGCAGGAGATCGGCGCGACGCTCTTCGAGCGCAATAACCGCAACGTTGCCCTGACGCCCGCCGGGGCCAGCTTTCTGAACTCAGCCAAACAGATAGTGCAGCAGCTTGAGGCCAGCATTGAACAGACCCGACGCGTCGCCCAAGGTATCGAGGGCAATCTCACCCTGACCTTCATCAACATCGCCCCCTATCGCGCCTTGCTGCATGCCCTGCGACGCTTTCGCTCTGCATCCCCCGCCGTGTCCTTCACCATGCAGGAAGCCACCACACAGGAGCAGATCCAAGCCCTGGAAGAGGGCCGCGCCGATCTGGGCTTTATGAGGCCACCGGGCAGAACCGCTCCGGGTCTGCGGTTTGTCTCCATCCTGCGTGAACCTGTGGTGCTGGCTGTGCCAGCCACGCATCGTCTGGCAAATCTGCAAACTGTTCCACTGGCTGCGCTGCGGGATGAAGCCTTCGTCGCTTCGCCCCGACACTTGGGCCAAGGCTTTCATGATCAGTTAATCCAGCTTTGCGAAGCGGCAGGTTTCGTCCCGCACATTGCTCAACAGGCACGGCAACTTCAGACTCTGGTGGCTTTGGTGGCCAGCAACTTCGGGCTGGCTCTGCTGCCTGCCTCGCTGGCCCAAGACAAGCGGGATGATGTGGTATTCCGGCCCATTGTGGTGGATGCCCCCGACTCCCTGCGCTCTGTGGAATTACTGATGGCCTGGAACGAACATCGCTCTAGTGCCATCCGGGACAGGCTGATCGAGGAGGTGCGTCAGGCCATGTCGCTAGAACCCTTAATTGAGACTATTTAGATATCATTCGATAACAAATAATATATTTTACGGACAGATCTGAACGCTTCATCATCGTGATAACCAGACTCAAGGAAACTCACCATGAAGCAGGAACAAGCCACTAACACGGAGCTATTCAAGGGCAAGGTCGCCATTGTCACCGGAGCCGCCCAAGGGCTGGGATTAGCCTACGTTCAGGCACTGCTGGACAGGGGTGCCTGCGTAGTCTCCAGCGACCTGGGTACGGACCGCAGCGGCGCGGGGGAGAACCAAAACCTGATTACCCAAGCGGCCCAAAACCTGCGGGCCAATCAGGGACAGTTGATCACCCATAGCGGCCGCCTGGATCATGAAGCCGGCTGCAAGGAACTGATTGAGCTGGCCATCTCCCACTTCGGGACGCTGGACATACTGATTCACAACGCAGGTTGGGTGGGCTACCAGCCCATCGAGGAGCAGGAAAACGACTTTTTGGAGCGCTCCCTGGGCATCAACGTGCATGCACCTGTGTGGCTAAGCAAGCACGCCTGGGCACATCTGAAACAATCGTCCTCCCCGCGCATCGTCCTGAACACCTCCGATAGAGCCATGTATGAGCAGTACGCGCAGCCCGGTCTGGTGGCCTACGCCGCAGGCAAAATGGCTCAGCTAGGCATCATGAATGCCCTGAGTATGGAAGGTAAAGCGCATGGCATCCTAGTCAATGCGATCTCCCCGGTGGCCAAGACGCGCATGTGGGGGATTACAGAAGCACCAGAAAACCTCAAGCCTGAATGGGTCGCACCGGGGGTGCTGTATCTAGCCAGCCCCCTGTGCCAAGACAGCGGCATCATTCTGCGTGCCAGCAACGGCCAGTTCACCGCTACCTGCTTTCAGGAAAACCCAGGCGTTGTTTACCCAACGGATTTGGCCCGCATCAAATGTGCCAGCGTAGAGGATATCGCCCGCCACTGGCCAAGCATCAAGGAATTTGGCGATGCCGCATAACTACGACTTACGCCAGATTGCTCCGGCTCAGGCCGACCTGGGGGAAAGTCCCGTCTGGGATGCCAACACCGGGCTTTTGTACTTTGTGGATATTACCCAAGGGCAAATCAAAGCCCTGACGCCACAGGCAAGGCTTAGCACTGTCTATCAATCTACCGCCCGAATCGGCGCGCTGGCACTAAGCGATCACGGCAATCTGATCTTTACCGAAAACTCCCGTGTCACCCTGCTGGATACCAAAACCGGCACGATCTCCAGGTATAGCAATTCTGTAGAAGAAGCGACGAGCTATCGTTTCAATGATGGGGCCTGCGATCCGCAAGGGCGATTTGTCACCGGCCTGATGGATGAAGCACGAAGCGGCAAAACAGGCGCGCTGTATCGCTATGACGGCGAGCTCCGAGCCCAACAAATCCACGCAGGCATGTCCTTGCCCAATGGCTTGGCTTGGTCAGCCGATGGCAAAACGATGTTCTTTGTGGACTCCGTAGCCTGCTCCATCTTTAAAGCCGACTACTCCCTGGCCAATGACGAACTGACCGCGGTGAGTCTGTTTGCACAGACTCCGGCGGCACTGGGCCGCCCCGATGGCATCGCACTGGATCAAGCCGGTGGCCTGTGGGTTTGCCAGTTCAACGGAGCGTGTCTGCTGCAGTACGACAATAAGGGGCAATTGATTGATCGCGTCGCCATGCCGGTGCCACGCCCCACCAGTTGTTGTTTTGGCGGGCCTGATCTGGACACCTTGTTCATCACCACTGCGCGCTTTGCCATGACAGGCGCAGAGCTGGAGCAATACCCCCAAGCTGGCAATATTTATGCCATCCGCCCTAAAATCGGCGGTCTGGCACGCCACCTGTTCAAAGAGCAGGCCGCAACACGGGATTGAGAACAAAGGCGCCAATCCGGGGCAGAAACCCCGTCACTGACACAATATGATGGCCATCTCCACACTTCGTCCATCATCCATCAACGCTTAGTCCAACTTGCCTACGTACATTGAGTTAGCACCCTTTTCAGGAGAACTACCTCAATGTCCCTCAACATCGAAAACCTGCTGGCCGACGAAGCTCGCTATTCCTCATTTGGCGATACCGTTCACTACGTAGACCCGCCCAAAGTCTTCACCGGTTGCGAAGGCAGCTACTTGTACGACAACGACGGCAAAGCCTATCTGGATTTACAGATGTGGTATTCGGCGGTGAACTTTGGCTATCGCAATACACGTCTGGAAGATGCGCTCAAGAATCAGCTGGGCACGCTGCCACAGGTTGCCAGCCAATACCTGCATCCCACCAAGATCGAGCTGGCTCGAGTCATTGCCCAAGATGCCGAACGCAAATGGGGGCAGGCTGGCCGCGTGCACTTTAACGTCGGCGGCGCCCAAGCCGTTGAGGACTCCCTGAAGCTGGTACGTAATGCCTCTCAGGGCAAAAGCTTGATGTTCGCGTTCGAGGGCGGCTATCACGGTCGTACCTTGGGCGCCTCCAGCATCACCTCCAGCTACCGCTACCGTCGCCGCTTTGGTCACTTCAGCGACCGCGCACAATTCATTCCTTTCCCTTACCCCTTCCGTCGCCCCAAAGGCATGAGCTCGGAAGAATATGGGGACTCGATTGTGCGCGACTTCGCCCGCAAGTTTGAAAACGAGTATCACGCTATCTGGGACCCTAAAACCAATCAGTGCGAATACGCTGCTTTCTACATTGAGCCTATTCAGGGCACAGGCGGCTACGTCATTCCCCCGCCTAATTTCTTTAAAGGACTGAAGCAGGTTCTGGATCAGCACGGCATCTTGATGGTGGTCGATGAAATCCAGATGGGTTTCTGGCGTACCGGCACACTGTGGTCCATTGAGAACTTTGGCGTCACCCCGGACGTATTGGTTTTTGGCAAAGCCTTGACCAATGGTCTGAACCCGCTGTCTGGTATCTGGGCTCGCGAAGAACTCATCAACCCTACCGTGTTCCCGCCCGGCTCGACCCACTCCACCTTCGCCTCCAACCCTCTGGGTACGGCAGTAGGTCTGGAAGTGATGAAGATGACACACGAAGTGGATTTTGGCCGTCAGGTTCGCGAGTCCGGTGCCTACTTCCTGGAAGGCCTGCGCGATCTGCAAAAACGCCATACCGAAATTGGTGATGTAGACGGCTTGGGTCTGGCGCTGCGTGCCGAGATCTGCACCACGGACGGCTTCACCCCCAACAAGGCGCTGCTGGATCGCATGGTGGATATTGGCCTGGCTGGCGATCTGGATTACCAGGGCGAAAAACGAGGCCTGGTGCTGGATGTGGGCGGTTACTACAAGAACGTGATCACCTTCGCACCGTCGCTGAACATTAGCCGCAGCGAGATCGACGAAGCCATGGTTCTGCTCGATCAACTGATCACCCGCGCCAAGCAGTCTCAATGAAACCACGCTTGTTAAATGCACTGGAACCAGCAGGGCTGGTGCAGCGCTTCATGGCGCATCCCCCACAAGGGTTTGCGGCATTGAAGGAGCTGCCCATGCCTGCCTTCCAGGCTCCCTTCAATCTGCTGACCACAGCAGACGATGAGCTGAAAGAGCGACTGCACCGCCTGCCGGGGCAGTCGTGGTGGCAGCGTTGGCTGACGGTACGTACCGCTTTTGTGGGTACGACCGTCAGTGAATACGCCTGGCTGCCCACTGACCCGGATGTTCAAGGGCTGGCCAGCACCCTGCGTAAAACACTGGGAAGGCGCTATCCCCTGAGCATCATCAAGGATCTGCCCGACAGTTCACCGTTGCTCAGCGCTCGCGCCAATGCACAAACCAATGCGTTGGTCAGCGCCTGCGTGGACGAGGGCTATATCTTGCTGCAAGGTCAGGCGCTGGCTTACGTGCCTATTGATTTTCCAGACACAGAAACCTATCTGTCCCGCTTGCCCAAGGACGCGCGTCGCTATCTGACACGCAAACTGCGCAAGCGCGATCAGTTGACGGTTCGGCAGGTCAAAACCGGCAAGGCTTTCGCTGACGATGCTCGGGTAGATCAGTACTACGCGCTGTACCGCAGCGTCTATACGCAAAGTGAGGTCCATTTTGATCTGCTCAGCCGGGACTTTTTTGCCGCTGTACTGCGTGATGAAAGCATGCCGGGGCTGGTATTTGAATACCACCGGGTGGACTCAGGTGAACTGATTGGCTGGAACCTGTGCTTTGAGCATGAAGGCCGTCTGGTCGACAAATACATCGGCCTGTCCTACCCGGAATCACGCGAACTAAGCCTGTATTTCGTCAGCTGGATGGTCAATCTGGAATACGCCCTGACGCATGGCCTGAGCCACTACATTGCGGGCTGGACAGACCCCGGCGTCAAGGCAATGCTGGGTGCGCAGTTTACCCCGACACGCCACCTCATCTATGTGCGCAATCCGCTGTTGCGTGCACTGGCTCGGCGCTTGCTGGGACATTTTGAAATGGATAAATCATGGCTGCAACAGACCTGATCCGACCGCCTGTAGTACTGGATACGGACGGCTCAGTGGGCCGCTTTCCCGGTGAAATCCGCATCACGGTAGACAGTGCATGGCGCGAAGCGCTGCGTTTTGGCTGCCGGCGGACCACCTTGTTTGAGGGTATGGCCCAGCTGACACCCTTCATGCCCGAGCCCTGGGAACACGGCCCGGTCTTTTTGGGCAGCGGAGACTTTCATCACATGAGCTGGCCGCTTATTTTGCGCTGCCTGAGCAAGCAGGATCAGCCCATTGAAGTGGTCGTGCTGGACAACCATCCTGACAATATGCGCTTTCCTTGGGGTATCCATTGCGGCTCCTGGGTACACGAAGTCGCCAAGCTGCCACAGGTGGCCCAAGTGCATGTGATCGGCATTACCTCCCAGGACATCGGCTTTGGCCATGTCTGGGAGCATCATCTGGGCGCTCTCTATACCCGCAAAGTCACTTACTGGAGCAGCGGGGTGAACGTTAACTGGACCAGCCGCATGGGGCTGGCGTCTTGTTTTCGCCGTTTTCCGGATCTGGACACGCTGGTTCAGGCGGCCAGCGATCACCTGGCCCAGTCTGATAGGCCGGTATATCTGAGTATTGATAAAGACGTTTTCGACCCCGAGGTTCTGCGCACCAACTGGGACCAAGGAAAAATGCAGGAACCGCATCTGCGTATGTTGCTCAAGGCGCTGCGCGGGCGCATCCTCAGCAGCGATGTGACGGGTGACGTATCCACCTGGGAATATCGCAGCGCCTGGAAGCGATGGCTCAGCGCCGCAGACGGGCAAGAGACCGCCTTGAACCCGGCTGACTTACCGCAATGGCAAGCTCGCCAGCATCAGTTCAATCTGCAACTGAACCGCTGGCTCAAGGAACTAGGCTAAAACACGACAAGCCATGCAAAAACCGCCCCAACGCTTCCCATGAAGCAGGGCGGTTTTTTGTATGGTCGTATCTAACTACTGTGCTGGCGGGCTTGAGCGGACTCACTTAAGGCCAAGCATACAATCCCGCCCAAAATGAACATTGTGCCCAGGATTTGCGGCCAGCCCACTTGTTCACCAAACAGAAAAGAGGACACCGCCAGCACCGCCACAATCTCCAGATGGGACGCGGCAAAGGCCGGGCCGATAGGGGCGCGCTTCAACAATGTCAGCCAGCAAAAAAAAGTGCCTACGTAACCGATAAAGGCCCCATAAATCCAGGGCTGGCTAAAGACTCGTTCCAGCCAGTCCCAAGAGGCCTGCAAAGGCAGGGCGTGTTGACCGGCCAGCTTGAAACTGATCTGCGCCAAGGTATCAAACGCCAGCAAGACTAAAAACCCGATGATATAAAAACGCCGCACCCTGGCCTCCTAAGCTTTCAAGCCCACAACACCCACCCCAATCGAGACCAGCAAGATCCCCAACACCCGCAGCGGTGTCAGACTTTCCCCGAACAGGATGCGACCAAACAGCATCACAATCACAATGCTGATGGAGCCCATCAATACGCCATCAGACAAAGGCACCAGGGAGAGAAACGCGAGCCACAGCACGAACTCGATCAAGTAGCAGGCAATGCCCACCCACAGCCAAGGCCGGCTGAACATGCGTTTCCAGCGTGCCAAACCCTGTCTGTCGCCGGGATCGGCAGCGGCAGCCTTGAAGGCCAATTGCCCGCCACTATCCACCAGCACATTGCCTATCCATAAGGCCAGAACCAAGCTACTCATGGCAGGGCAACTCCACCCTGCGATGCGACATCAATGGACGCCACAAAATCCACCACTTGCGCAATCACCTGCCTGCGTTCGCGGTCGATCGTAATCATGTGATAACTGTCCTGCAACAGGCACAACTGCACCGGTGCATGGCGCACGCCCTTGACGATTTCATAGGCATTACCCACTGCAGCGATATCGTCGTGCTGAGCATGGATCACCAGGCAGGGCGCACGTACTTGATCCAGATTCTTGCGCACTCGCGCCGACAAGGCATGCAGCTCTATCACCGCCCACCACGGGTTGCCGGGCAAGCCCGCCTGCGCACTATCGCCACTGTTCATCTGGCTGACAATACGGGCCCGCAGGGCTTCATCTTTAATGCCGTAAGGCGGCTGCTCCATGAACACGCGGCGGCGTCCCAGCCCCAAAGCTCGCAGCCAGGGCAATAGAAAAGAGAGCTTGGTATAGGCAGGCATACTCCAGCCGTCATAACGAAAAGTCGGGGACAGGGCCACAACACCGGCAATCTGCTCGGGACGTTGTTGCGCCAGCGCCAAAGCCAGCACCGCCCCCATGGACAAGCCCCCCACAACCACTCTGTCTACGTAACGGCTTAACAAATCGGCACCACGGCAGGTGCTGGCCAACCAATGCTGCCAGGGCGTATCCACCAATTGATCCATGGTCCCGCAATGGCCAGCCAACTGAACGGCATAGACCGTAAAGCCTTGCCGGTTCAAACCCCGGGCCAGCACACGCATTTCATTGGGCGTTCCCGTTAAACCGTGAATTAGCAAGACTCCGGTGCGCGCATGTGCGCCGTGTCCGTAAAGCAGGTACTCGTGGGGCAATAGTTCGGTCGGCTGAGTGCCACGGGCAGACTGCGCTTGTCTTGGCGAACACGGAAAGGCAGAGGCTAAGGCCGCTTCGTTCATGCCAAGGACCTTAGATCAGGCAGATCCAGCAAACGTGGCAACAAGGCAATCGCCTGACTGAAATCGTCAAAAGGGGCATACGCAATACCCTGCTGCTCGCAATAGTCCCGTAAACGTCCCTTGGCCAAGACAAAATCCGCCTTGGCCGCCACACAAAAGTCTGAACTGCCATCCCCGATATACAGCACGCGCTCTGCCTGAGCATGTGCTTGGGACAGATGGCCGCACTTGCAGTTAGCACTGGCGCAATCGGGCCTATGCCAAGGCGTATCCAGACGCCAGCGGCGCGGACCTTGCACTTCCAGACAGTTGGCCAGTACCGGTAAACCGCGCAGTCCTTCACGATTCAACAAGTAGTGAATTGCGTAGTCCAACCCGTCACTGACAATTTGCAAGGGCAGCCCCAAGCCTTTGCTAAGCGACACAAATTGCGCAAAGAAGGGATCAAGGGCCACCTCATCCAGGCAGGCGTGCAGCTGAGCCACGCTCATATCCAGCAAAGCCACCTGACCACACATGCACTCCTGCGAGCCGATCTCGCCACGCTCCCAAGCATCTTCCAAGTCCTGCCAGCCGGGCAGGCCATGGCGTGTCAACAAGGTATCAGCCACATCCTGCAGGCTGATCGTGCCATCAAAATCACACTGAATTCGCCACTGTTCTGCCTGCAGCGGCGCCTGGAAACTGATCACTGTTTCATTCATGGAATATCACCCTGACGTTCTGTCCTACCCGAGCCTGGGCAGGCTCATCAAAAGCCATGACACTCTCCACCACTCGCACCGGGCCGCGCTGAGAGTCCTCTTGCAAACGGCCTTCGCCATAAACCGGGCTGATGCGCAGCACATGCGCCGTGGGTAAGGTGCTCGCCTGCCCACCGCCTTCCGTGTCAAAGACCACCCGGGCTTTCATCCCCACTTTGACCTGTTCGACATAAGCGGCATTCAGCTCCACCCGCAGTTGCAAGGGGCGGGCGGGCAAGAGTGTGGCCACCACTTCACCGGCCTGCACAAAGCTGCCTTGGCGCACATTCAGTTTGACGATCTGTCCGGCCTCGGGGGCTGCCAGTGCAAAACGCGCCAGTTGGGCTTGTTGCTGCTTGCCCTGGGCGCGCGCCAACTCCACTTCTGCCTGGGCAATCTCGACTTCGGTACGGGCTTGCCGCAAGCGCTGCTGGGCTTGCTCCGCCTGTTGGGGCTGAGCAGCACCTGCACGGGCGGCGGTAGCGTAGCGTTGTGCTGCTTGCTGCGCGGCAGGCAAACCCGCCTGGGCGGCGCGCAAACGGGCCTGGGCCAGAGACAAGCGGGCCTGCGCCGTTTCCATCTGAGCAGCTTCAACACCATCACGCAGGCTCAACAAGGCTTGGCCTGCCTGCACGATGTCACCTTCGCGCACGGTCTGCTCAGACACGACACCAGCCACTGGCATGACCAGGTTCAACAAGCCGCCTTCGACCTCTACCTTGCCTCGCGCGACTGCAATATCTCGCAAGCCTGTACTCATCTGCACAGGGGGGACGGCGGGCCTTTCCGAGCACGCTGCCAGCAACATGACAGCGGCCATGACGCCCCAGCGCCAGCGTCGTAATGACGCATTTTTCATCGTTTCACTCCTGTCTATATCCCGGGCTACGCCGATCACTGCGAATAGCGCCATCTTCCATTCCCACCACCCGATCGGCATGGCGCACCACACGCGGGTCATGGCTGACACACAAGACCGTGGCACGGTGTTTCCGTGCAAAGCGGTGCAAGATATCTACAACGCGCTGGCCATTCTCTGCATCCAAAGCACTGGTCGGTTCATCGGCGAACAACAACTGCGGGGATTTGGCGATTGCTCTGGCAATGGCGACCCGCTGTTTTTCCCCGCCCGATAATTGCGCCGGACGCATATGGGCCCGATGCAACAAACCCACCTCCTCCAAAGCCTGGTGCGCCAACTCGGCACTGGTACGGGCATTCATGCCCAAATACCCCAAGGGCAGTTGCACCTGTTCTTGCGCCGTCAGGGCAGGGAACAAGTTAAAGCCCTGAAACACAAAGCCGGTGTGCTGCAAACGAAACTCGTCACGCTCGCTACGGCTCATCTCGGCCAGGTTCTGGCCCAAGGCAAAAGCCTGGCCCTCATCGGGCTGCTGTAATCCCGACAACAAGGCCAGCAAGGTGCTTTTGCCGCAGCCAGACGGGCCGGACACCAGCGTTAACTCGCCTGCATGAACCGCCAAAGACAGGCGATTGAGCACACGCAGCTGTACCAAACCAGTTAAAAAAGACTTGCCCAAGCCCACCGCATTCAAGCTGGGTGCCGCAGCCGGAGTTGCTGACAAGGTCATGGTTTATCCTCCTGAATCAACGCAAGAGCAGGGATGGGTCCGTGCGCCACAAGGCTCGCACCGCCATCACACTGGAGAGCAGAGACATCAAGCCCACCAACACCGCGCAAGCCAGTGCCACCACCGGTGTCATGGCCACGGGGACGTGGTAGAACGCCGCCAGCCCCAAGAGCGCGGAACTGATAAAGGCAGCCAATACCATGCCCATGCCCCCCACCATGCAGGACTGCTCAATCACCACTTTGGCCAAGGCGGCACGGCTGGCACCCAAGGCATTGAGCGTGGCGTATTCACGCGCTGAACTGGCTACGACGGCCGCAAACGACTGGTTGGTAATCACCGCGCCCACCAAACACACAATCAAGGCCATGAACAAGACCGCCATACCCGCGCCGGTATCCAGCAACCAATAGCGCTGGGAACGCGAGGCAAACTGGTCGGCTGTCCAGACCTCAAACGGGCCAAACGCAGTGCTGCCATCGTTGAGCCGGGCTTGAACCTGCTCGGGGGCGGCAAGAGTACGCGCCACATAATAGGTACTGCCCCGTGCGGCAGGATCAGCCTTGATTTCACGTGCCGTATCCACGGAGGCCAACACATTGACGCCGCCCAAGCCCCGCAAGCCGCGCAGCAAACCCACCACCCGTACCGCAGAGCCATTTATCCAGGCGCGGCTGACATCCCGCCCCAGCCCCAATGTCTGCAAATCGGCCTCATCCACGATGACGGCACCCGGCTCTCGCAGACGGGCACGCATTTCCGGGCTGAGCAACTGGTCGAACATCAATGCCCCATCACTGACGGAAATGCCGGACAGATACACCGATACGCTGCCGCTATTACCGGCTTGAGCACGCCAGTCGCCGTCTACCCACTCGAAAGGCTCCACTGCCTCCACGTCCGGGTCCAGTAACAAGTGCATAGCGACATCAGGGTCCACGGGCTGCCCGAAGTTCACACTTTGTGTACCGGGGTAGCCCGCCCACAGATTGGCCGAGGACGCTTTCACGTAGATAGCAGCAGTCCCAAAAATACCCAGGACCAAGGCGGCCTGAGCCACCAGCATCAGCCCCGAAAAGCCCACGGCCAGCACCACAGGCACAAAACGCCGCCATTCATAAACCAGGGTTTTACGCGCCAGTGCAATCATGGTTCTTGCTCGTCCGGCAAAGGGGCACCGCCCAGCGCCTTGTACAAAGCCACGAAGGCCAGGGCTCGGCTGTCCTGTGCCAGTTCCAGGTCTGCCTGCGCCTTCAGGCTGGCACGCCGCGACTGCACAAGCTCAAGCTCGCTGGACAGGCCCAAGCCCACCAAGGTCTGTTGACGCGTCTGCCCTTGCTCCAAAATTCGGCGGGACTGTTGCAAGGTCTGAATCCGGCTTTGTTGGTTCACCAAGGCCGCCAGCGCTTGCTCAACCTCGGACACCGCCGATACCACGGATTTGCGATATCCCAGCAACGCTGCATCCAACTCCCGTTCGCTGGCGCGTACTCGTGCACGCCGTGCGCCCCAGTCCCACAAGGGGATATCCAGCATGGGGCCGATTGACGGCACCGAGTCCGTGCTGGTGCGCATATTGCGTGTGATGTTGTAGGAATACAGGATGGAGCCGCCCAGGCGCAGACGTGGATACAAGGCCGAACGCGCCACCCCTAGCTGGGCGGCCGCCTGCAGAACTTCGGCCTGCGCCATGCTGATATCCGGGCGTATGCGCAGCAAGTCGGCCGGCACCTGAGTCAAGGTAAATGCTTGGGGTAAACGGGCTTGAGCAGACACCCCCCATAAGGGATCAGGGCGAGAGCGCCCGAGCAGCAAAGCCAAGGCACGTGCCGCACGATCTGCCCGGTCCTGCATATTCAGAAATTGTTCTCGTGTCTGCGCCTGCGTCAGACGGGCCTGCTCTACGGCTTCGTATTGCCCCAGATGTGTTTGCACCCGCACTTGCGCCAATGACAGGGTGCGCTCATCCAGCGCTGCCGTGTTTTCCAGCAAGGCCATTTGCCGGTGAGCCTGCGCCAGATCCATATAATTGCGCACCACCGCGGCCACTACCGCCACCCTCATGCTCTGCAAATCCGCCTGTGCATAGCCCAGGTCCGCCATTGCCTTGAGACGGGCATTTTCCATTGCACCAAACAGGCCCAGTTCCCACACCATGTCCAAACTGGCATGAAAATAAGAGTCCTGTGCAGACGCATCCTGCACCGGGTGTGCATCAGCACTGAGGGCGGGCAGAAACTGGCTACTCCAGCGCTCTGTAATTTGCCGCTCGCCTTGTACCCGGCTGAACATTTGCGCCAAATCCAGATTTTCTGCCAGCGCTTCCTGCACTAAAGCATCCAGCTGCGGGTCGCCCAGCACATGCCACCAGGCACGCAGCTCCACAGGCGGGCCGTCGCTAGCCGGCTGCTTGTCCCAGGCCAGCTCAGTGCCACGCGGCAGATCGGGCACGATAGGTGCAAAGCAGCCCGACAGTAAGGCGGCACATATAAGCGCTGGAAGAAAACGAAGAAGGGACAACAGAGCAGCCACTCCCAATGACGAAAGATGAGATGGCTACAGCATGCACGGGCCACATTGCGTGGCCGTGCATAAATGATGGAGGAATGATGGAGATTGAAAAGCGGCTTAAGCGGCCGCCTGGCGACTGAGCAAAGGAAAGCGGATCTGTACGCAAGCACCGCCCCGGCTGGATACGCCGACCGTGACGCTGCCACCTTGCTGCTCGACCAGCGCTTGCACAATGGACAAGCCCAGCCCCGACGCATGCCGCTTGGTGCCGGGCTCCTGAGCAAACCGTTCGAAAGGCCGGTTACGCATGGACTCGGGCAGACCCGGCCCGGCATCGCTAATTGCCAAGGTCACATGCTTATCCTTCACTTCCAGCGAAATCCCGACCCAGCGCCCATTCGCTGCATACCGCAGGCAATTTTCCAGCAAATTGCCAATAATTTGCCGCAAGCGATCCGGATCAACCAGCACAAATGCCGGCTCGTCAGGCAAATCGGCATCCAGTTCGAAGCCTTTTTCTTCCAAGCGGGCATCGAAACGGGCCAGTTCTTCCGTCACCAAAGGCACCAGATCCAGCTGCTCGCAATACAAAGACAATCGACCGGCCGAGGCCAGGGAAATCGTGTGCAGGTCACTGACTAAACGGCCCAGGTGCAAGGATTGCTGCAACAAGCCGTGCATTTCCTGCTCACTACCGGGAATCACGCCATCCACAATCGCATGCAAGCGAGCACTTAACACCGCCAAAGGAGTGCGCAGCTCGTGCGACAAGGACGCCACTGTCATTCGGCGCTCGCGGTCCAGTGCTTCCAGCGAGTCAATCATGTGATTGAAATCGCGCACCATTTCAGCCATTTCACCTCTAGCCTGACCTTCGTGCGCGCGCACGGTAAAGTCTCCCACCGCCACCCGATTCGCTGCTTCAGCCATGGACTCCAGCGGTTGCATCACCCGCCGCGACACCCAAAAGCCGGATACGAGGCCAAAGGGCAAGCCCACCATCAAGGTAAACAGCAGCGTCAGATATTCGCGTGTCCAGGGATCGCCTTGCCAGTACTCGCCATAAATTTGCATGGCACGCGGGCCTTCTTCCAACCCCTGTGCGGTGAGCTGGTCGTATTCCAGGCGAATTTCAGTGGGTAAGGAGCGGTAAAAGCGATCTTCCTCGTAGCGCCAGAATGCCAATTGTGTAATGGCTAGTACGGCCAGCGTCACGACAATCGCAATGGCGACCGCCAGGCCAAAACGTACCCAGATACGGTCTAGTATTCGCGCCATAAGCGGTAGCCCACTCCACGTACCGCTTCCACCAGTTCGCCTTGGCCCACAACCTGCAATTTGCGTCGTAACTTGGAGATATGGGAGTCAATGACCCGCTCCATCGCATTGCTCTCCGGCAAGCACTGTTCGATCAGGTAATTACGGGAAAAGCAGCGGCGCGGCTGGGCGGCCAGGCAGGCCAGCAAACGAAACTCCGTAACGGTCAAAGGCAAGGGGACCACCCGGTCGCCTTCCACATGCACCAGGGCCACATGATCCTGCTCGTCAATTTCCAGACTGCCCACGCGAATGCGGGTGCTGGGGGCCACTGCGCCGGTGCGGCGCAACACTGCCCGCACCCGTGCCACGACTTCAGCCGGGTTAAAAGGCTTGATCACATAATCGTCCGCACCCAGACGCAGGCCAAGCAGCTTGTCCACATCATCAGCCAGGGCGGTCACCAAAATCACCGGCGTCTGACCCGCATTGCGGATGGAGCGCAGTACATCCAGACCGTCTACGCCGGGCAGATGAATATCCAGCAGGACCATGTCCGGGCGCAGATCCCGAAACAGCTGCAAGGCTTGAAAGCCATCACCAGCAATTGCCGTGCGCAAGCCGTCCCGACGCAAGTACGCATCGAGCACGGACGCAATATCAGGTTCGTCTTCAACAACCAGCACCAGCTTTTGAATCGTGTTATCGCGGTTGGAAGTGGCTTGTGAAGAGGGGTCGCCAAAGGAATGGCCACCGGCTTTGATGGGCAAGCTCATAAATTATCGTTGTCCTAAACCCTGCTAGGCGATGCCCCGGATCGGGAGCAAAAGGCTTGAAAACGGGCGCTCTACACACGGCCCATTCAGTACACCACAGTACGCCGCAGACGGCTGGATGGATAATACACCTGCCGGAAATGCTCTGTCCAACGGCGCTAAGGGCCCGAATTTGTGAGCATTTATTGATTTTTTCGAGGTGAAAGTGGCAGGAACGTCATACGCAGCGTTTCTACTTACCGCTATGATCGGAAGGAAAACTGACGTTATAGCAAAAAGCTATGCCTCCGCTAAAATCATTTGATTTAACTATTTACACCAAGGCAAGTAGACTGATCTCAACTTCTTAAAAACGACCCGCCTCCCCCGGATTCGGGTCAGCTTCCACGGAGAACACAATGAGCAACAAAACCCTGACGACCGCCGCCGGCCGCCCTGTCGAGGAGAACCAGAACTCCATGACGGCTGGACCTCGCGGTCCTGTCCTGATGCAGGATTACTGGTTACTGGAGAAGCTGGCCCACTTCGATCGCGAACGCATCCCGGAACGCGTGGTACATGCCAAAGGGTCGGGCGCATTCGGTACCTTTACGGTGACGCACGATATCAGTCAGTACAGCATGGCCAAGGTCTTTAAGCCTGGTAGCAGCACCCCCGTTTTCTTACGTTTTTCCACCGTAGCTGGTGAAGCAGGAGCCGCCGATGCAGAACGCGACGTTCGAGGATTCGCCCTTAAGTTCTATACCGAAGACGGAAACTGGGACCTGGTGGGCAATAACACTCCTGTCTTCTTTATACGGGATCCACTGAAGTTCCCCGACTTCATCCATACCCAAAAACGCGACCCGCGCAGCCACCTGCGCAATATGAGCGCGGCCTGGGATTTCTGGTCCCTGTCGCCCGAGTCTTTGCATCAGGTCACCATCTTGATGAGCGACCGCGGCTTGCCCTGTAACCTGCGTCAACAGCACGGCTTTGGTTCGCATACCTACAGCCTGATCAACGACAAAGGCCAGCGTCACTGGGTGAAGTTCCACTTCAAATCGCAGCAAGGCATTGCCAACTACACCAATGCAGAAGCCGCAGCCGTGGTCGGTCAAGACCGCGAAAGCTCGCAGCGCGATCTGTACGAGAACATCGAAAAGGGCAACTTCCCACGCTGGGCGCTGCGTATCCAGATCATGACTGAAGAGCAGGCCCGCAGTTACCACATCAACCCCTTTGACGTGACCAAAGTCTGGCCGCATGGCGACTTCCCGCTGATTGATGTGGGCATGCTGGAATTGAACGAGAACCCCAGCAACTACTTCGCCCAAGTTGAACAAGCCGCCTTTACCCCGGCCAACCTGGTGCCCGGTATCGGCCACTCGCCAGACCGCATGCTGCAAGGCCGTATCTTTTCTTACGGCGATACCCAGCGCTACCGCTTGGGCGTGAACCACGGCCTGTTGCCCGTCAATGCACCGCGTTGCCCGTTCCAGAACAGCTATCACCGCGACGGCGCCATGCGCATGGGTGACAATGCTGGCGGCACCATCAACTACGAGCCCAACAGCCAGGGTGAATGGCAGCAGGCTCCTCGTAGTGAACCGCCTCTGGCGCTGGACGGCCAGCCTGCAGATCATTGGGATCACCGTGTGGATGATGATTACTACACGCAGCCCGGCAATCTGTTCCGCCTGTTCAACGACGAGGAAAAACAGCGCCTGTTCAGCAATATTGCCGACGCCATGGCCGGTGTTCCCCAAGAGATCATCGAACGCCAGCTGGGCCACTTCAGCAAAGCTGACCCCGCCTACGGTGCTGGGGTAAAAGCAGAACTGAGCAAACGCGGTCAGCTTTAAACCCTGACCGGGCTTTTTAAGCCTTAAAAGGATCGGCCTCCCCATCTACAATCGGGAGGCCGATTTGCTTTAGCACTGGCACTGCACCTACCACCGAGCCCACCACATGAAATTTGGCTACACGATTATCTACGTTCCCGATGTCGGCCAGGCACTGGACTACTTCAACCGTGCTTTTGGTCTACCCACCAAAATGCTGCACGAAACCGGACTGTACGGCGAACTGGATACCGGCCAAACCACCTTGTCCTTTGCAGGGGAAATGCTGGCCTACATGAACTACCCCAAAGGCCATTTGTCCCCCCACGCCTCGGACGTGCCCTTGGCCATTGAAATCGCCCTGGTCTGCGACGATGTGCCTGCGGCCCATGCTCGGGCAATCGCAGAAGGTGGCACGGAACTGGCTCCCCCCCAAGAAAAGCCTTGGGGTCAAGTGGTGTCTTATGTACAAACCCCCGAGCGCATCGTGGTGGAGTTGTGTACGCCCGTTAAATAAGGCGGCAGGGCGGGCCTATGCTGCCCGCCTACGCCTTGTGTCGGCTTGCCCGCTTCCTAGCCGGGGGCGGTCCATACACCAGGCGCCAGCCCAACCAGAAGCGAGGGGCTAAAACCAGTACTTGGGCCAAGCCTTCTTGTGACCCACGTTATTGATCAACAGGGCAATCACCCCCCCCACCAAACTGGCAATGAAATGCCCATCAATGACGCAGTTAACAAAAACGCCAGCATAATTTGCTGGCGTTTTTGTTAACTGCGTCATTGTCTGATCGTCATTTCAAAGCAGGGCGCTTAGCCATGTTTATAGGCTTTCAAGCGCTACGAAAATCGCACGATTCAGCTTAGGGCTTGGCGGGCAAAACAACGGGTGCTGCCAGCAAACCAGCGGACACAAAGGCGATGATTTGCTCAAGAATCTCATCGGTATTGTTGGGATCACAAATGCCTGGGGCCAACTCTTCCAGCCGGTGTGTGTCCGAAAAGGCGTACATATAAGCGCCAATCATCAGCACCATGCGCCAATACACATCTTTGGCCTGCAGCTCGGGCAGAATTTCTTCCAGAATGTGCACGTAAGCCCGCGTCGAGCCATCGTAGGCTTCATTACGCAGCTTGTAGGAGATCTCGGCAGGCTCAGTGTGCAAGCGTGCTTGCAGCCGCAAAAACCGCCGGCCTCCCGGTGTTTCCCGTAGGGCAATCGTAGGAGCTAAAAAGGCCCGCACGACATCATCCACCAGGATCTTGTCATCCTTGTCTCGCAACGCACTCAAACGCCGCAAACGCTCATCAGAAATGGTTTTACCGCGGCGGATAAACACCGCTTCAAACAGACCGTACTTGGACCCGAAGTAATAATTAATCAGGGCCTGAGTGACAGCCGCTTTTTGAGCTATCACGCGCAAGGTGGTACCGGCGTAGCCTGTTTCGGAAAACTCTTCCTCGGCAGCGTCCAGAATCCGCTCTGACGTGTTGTCACCTACCCCCTCGGGGCGTCCGGGCTTATCCCGTTTGACCCAAGAGCTATCCGACGACAAAGTTACACGGCCCATATTCGCCTCAAAATTTGATTCATACCCATCTACACGCTAAGCGAGCCTTTCTACGCGACGTCGTGCCCGATGCACCGATCCATTGCGTGTAGCCCAACGCAAAACCGAGGCAACGCTGTTTACAAACCGGCGGCGCCACCATACGGACACAGCGCTGGGCCTATGTTCAAAACAGGCTTGCGCCCACTTAGGCAAAGTATCCAGCGCCGCGAGCAAAAACACCTTGGCAACCCATGCCTTTGCGCCCCGGAACAAGGTATGCGATGACATTAAAATTGTAGCCACTTCCCGAGTCCGCGCATCCACCCGTAATTGCGTCGCTGGTTGAGCAAATAATGCTCTCAAGGCTGACGCATCCATCACCAGACCATCTGCCCCCAGCATCACTGCCACCTTCGAATACTGCGCCACATACCGATCCTGTTGCTCGGGAGCCAGCTTGGCGTTACGCCAGCGCATATGGGACTCCAGAAAACAATAGGCCTGCGTGTGATGCACCCAGCGCAGCAACTCCGGATCGTTGGCGTCGTAGGGTGTGCCGTCGGGCAAGACGCCATGCACATGTTCATGCACCCGCCGCACCAAAGCAATACAGCGCTCTGCCTGCTCCGTTCCTGCATAACTGACAGCCGATATGAACTGCGCGGTTCGACTGAGCCGTCCCTGCATATCCTGCCGAAAGCTGGAATGATCCCAGACACCCGCCAATACACGCGGGTCCAGCATCTGCAAACACAATGCAGCAATTCCACCCAGCATCATAGAGGTAAAGTCCGCGTGAACTTCCCACACAGCAGATTGTGGGCCAAACAAACCAGGGTCGCCCGGTGGCATGGTGAAATCCACCGGACTGCCTTGCAGACCGGTGATGAGGTGAATCTGGTTTTCAACATACTGACGCAAGACGCTTCCCCCGGCCCCACCCATTAAACCTGTAATGCTTTAGGCTGAAAATCAGTAGCATTATATGAATAAACCCAGTCCGTCTTGATGCCGCCGGCATGTGGATTTTTCTTTTGCTGTTCGCGATATTCGGCATCCCGCTTGGCTTTAGCCTGAGCGTCAGACAAGTGATACGTGCGGCCCCGCTCACGCGCTTCAAGTTGTACCCGGCTGGTACGTGGCAAGCGCTCTGCCTCGTAAAGCGACAAAGCCGTACTCAGATCATCAGGCAAAGCCGCCAAGGCAACAGCCAAGACATACGCATCTTCGATGGCCATGGCGGCGCCTTGGGACAGGAAGGGCAGCATAGGGTGGGCCGCGTCCCCCAGCAGCGTGACACGGCCTTCAGACCATTTGCTCATCGGGTCGCGATCAAACAGGCCCCAGCGATACACATCCGTCACGCGCTCGAACAATTTGACGATATTGGGATGCCAGTCTTTGAAGTCTTGCAGCATTTCCTGCTGGGTGCTGCGGGCGTTCCAGGACTCCTCGACCCAACTGGCGGTTTCATTCACCGCCACAATATTGACCGCTTTGCCGCCATTAACGTAGTAGGTCACGACATGGCTCTTGGGCCCTAACCAGAAGGAGGATTCGGGGGCCACAAAATCGGGCATTTCATCAAACGGCACAACGGCCCGATAGCACATATTGCCGGTAAATTTAGGCTCCTCTTCGCCAAAAATGGCACGACGTATCTCCGAGCGCACGCCGTCCGCCCCAACAATCAAATCCGCTTCAAAACAAGACCCGTCAGCAAAATGCGCCACCGCTTTTCCTTCTTGCTGTGTGACGCCCGTGCACTGCGCGTTGAACGTCACCTGCGTGGTATTTAGCAGTTCAGTCAGCAAATGGTGCAGGTCAGCGCGATGCACATGAAAGAACTCCGCCCCATACAGTTGCGGGCAATCGCTCTTTAAAGGAATGCGAAAGCTTTCCTCTGCAGTGGACCAATCCCGTCCTACCAAGGCCTCGGGCAAAAAGCCGACCTTGGCCAAGGCCTCGTGAGCGCCCAACGCCTTGAGGACCTTAACGGCGTTCGGCGTCATCTGAATGCCCGCGCCCACCTCTCCGAAGGCTGCTGCACGCTCGAATAAATGCACTTCTATTCCGCGCTGCTCCAAAGCAGCCGCCAAGGTCACCCCACCGATACCACCGCCAATGACGCCAACTTTCAATGTCTTGTTCATGCTGTACATCCTCGGTGTCCTAACTACAAAAGCCCAGACACCACAAATTAATTAAACAAATAAATAATAAAGAAGCCAAAAAATGCAGGGGCTTACGTCAACAAACGAGGACGCAAACTTGAATAAGCCTGAACCTCCCCGTATTTTTGTTGAATATCAAACAGGCTGGCCTCGTGCGGCGCCTGAGCTCGATCCCCGACACAATCAGCCAAAACAAAAGGGCGTAAACCGCAGGACATGGCATCCACCGCCGACGCACGCACACATCCGCTGGTCGTTGCGCCTGCAATCAGCAGGGTCTGAACCGCCCGCTCAGCCAACCAAGCAGCCAAAGCCGTCCCAAAGAAAGCGGATGGCACCGTTTTACGTACCACTAGCTCACCGGGAGCAGGTTGAAGCGCGTCCACAATGGCGCTGGCCGGGTTGTCTTCGCGCAGTTGCACCAAACCAGGAACTTTCAGGCCAAACACATTTCTATCGGCACTGTCATCGGCAAAGACGATTCTGCTGTGCGCCACCGGCCAGTGCTGCGCACGCGCATCGGCTAAGACAGTACGAGTCTGCTCTATCGCCTCCAGAATATTCCCGCCCCCAAAGGCCTGCGGGTCTGCAAAACCGTTAACGAAGTCCACAATCAGCAGGCCCACTTGTCCAAGAGGTTCCAAGCGCTGCCCGAAGCCTTGTTGCTCATAAACGCTCTGGCTGCTCATGCCAGTTCCTTAACCAATTTGCCCTCTCGCACCGCCTCGCGGCCATCGACAGTCACGGTGCAAGACCGCAGCGGAATATCAATATGGCAGGCTGTGGTTCGATCGCCCCCCACTTCATTATTCGGGCCAAAAGAAAACAGGAAGTTGCCTGCATAGGCCCGAGCGTCCATGCCCAAGGTCTGCTCCTTATCGTAGAGGCCCAGCGTTGACCAGCGTGCCCGTGGCTGCAAGCCCCAACCTACGTGGGACATGGCATAGGCTTCAGGATCTCCGAACGATTCCATGTAGTCGCGCAGCAGCTCGGCATCCAAGCCGCCTTCAATCGAGGTCACAAAACCCTTTTCGACCGTCATGATGATGGGGTCCGCCGCATAGGACTTCATCGGCAGCAAAATATCCCCGCGATCAATCACAATGCGTCCATGTGCCTGATGCTCGTTGGGCCAGGTCAAGATAAAGCCGCTGGGCCAGTGATCCCACCGTCCCGGTTCATCGACAAAGCCGTATTCCTTCATGACCGGATATTCACCCAAAGGCATCACCAAGTCCGTCCCCGCCTTGGACGTGGCCCGCATTTCACGAGCCCCGTTCAGCCACATTGCCGAGCGCTCAACACGCTCTTTATCCTGCAGGGACGGCACCATGCGCACCAGCACCTCGGGCGGCTCGGCAGCCAACAAAATTTTGGTACCGGACTTCAGGATTTCATGCTGCTCGGGTGAGAACAGCAAAGTCATCAAATCCAGCACCAGATCACTGGCCTTAAGGGCAGCAATCGCTGCCGGGTTATCAGTCAGCGGCGTAGTACCCAGGTAAGCCAACAGGTCACGGCTCAATGACTTTTCAGCATTTACCGGTAGCAAGTCCACTTGCATCTGCGTGGCACCCAAAGCGGCTACCGCCAGCTTGGCCGTGGCCAGGGTTTGGGGGTGAGTATTCAGACTGGTCAGAATGGTTACCGTCTGACCTGCCTTAACTCCAGAAAGGGTCAGCACCTCATTCCAGGCCTGCACCATTTGATGATCCGCTACAGCCATCTTCTTCTCCTGTTTCTTATTAAAAGGTGACGCCAAGGAAGGTGCCAAGCGCACGGTAAAAGTCTTCCTCGTCATCCCAGGGAATCATGTGCCCGGCGCCTGGCACCCGCAAAATCTTCAAATCGGGTTTCAGTGACTGAGCCTCCTGGATGTCCTCCTCATGAATGACATCGCCTTTACCAGCCACCATCAGGGCCACCCGCCAGCCATCAAGCTGCTTGAAGTCAGGAAAGGCATCGTCGGTATGAAACCACTCATAGCTGTCTGTCACTGCACGCACATCGCAGGTATGCAGCCACTGCGCACGCAGCCATAGCTGCTCCTTTGTCCAGGTCGGGCAGAATTGACGCATCTGCTCAGCGCTCATGCCTTTTTGGGCCTGTGCAATGGACTCGGTGTACCAGGCTATTTTTGATGGGTAAGGGCGTCGTCCCGGACCCGACACTGGCGGATCTACCAGCACCATGGCCGCGGCTTTATCCAAGCCTCGAGCAGCGGCACGCATCAAAATGCGCGCCCCCATGGAATGCCCCACATAAATGGGGGATTCAAGTGCAAGCCTGCGGGCAAACTGGACCAGATCATCCGCGCAGGCATTCACGCCATAATCCAGTTCTGCCCCCGACTGAGAAAGCCCGCGACCACGCACGTCCAGCACATACACATCAAAGTGTTGCGCCAGGCGCTCTGCCACAAATCCCCAAGTAGGAGCAGGGCTGGTGATACCCGGCACCAGTACCAGGGCAGGGCCCGGACCGGCGTAGCGCAAGTAATGCTGACGTATCCCATTGGCATTGACATGGCCGCCATAGCTCAGCCGGGACTGAGCGCCCATCGTATCGCTCGTATCCATAATCAGCCTCCCAGATAAGCGCTTAACAGTTCAGGGTCTTGCAGCATGCTGGCACTGTCTTTTTCGGCAATGACACGTCCGGTCTCTAGCACATAGGCCCGGCTGGCCACGTTAAGAGCGTTATGCACGTTCTGCTCCACAACCAGAATAGACACCCCGTGTTCGCTGATATCGCGCACGACTTGAAAGACCTCCAGCGCCATCTTGGGACTCAAACCTAAAGAGGGCTCATCCAGAATCAGCAGCTCGGGCTCGGACATCAGTGCCCGGGCAATCGCCAACATCTGTTGCTCTCCACCACTTAGCGTGCCGGCCAGTTGGCGGTAGCGCTCTTTCAGACGTGGAAACCGGTGAAAGGCAATGCCTTTACGGCGCTCAACCTCGGACTTGGATTTGATCAGGTAAGCACCCAGATCCAGATTGTCTTCAACCGTCATCTCGGGCCATACATGCCGCTCTTCAGGACAATGCGCCAAGCCCAGCTTCAAAATGTGTTCAGGGCTGCGGCCACTGATCACTTGTCCTTTCCAGCTAATCTGGCCAGCAGTAGGGCGGATCAAGCCGGAGATTGCCCTGAGTGTGGTGGATTTGCCTGCCCCGTTAGCCCCCAGAATGGCTACAACTTCGCCGGGTTGAACATGCAAGCTAACGCCATGCAAAGCGGTCAAATTGCCATATCCCGCGACCACGTCATGCAAAGCCAAGAGCGGTGGAATTTCCTGTGTATTCATGCCGCTTTCCCCATATAAGCTTCCAGCACTTGCTCATTGGCCTGAATCTGCGCGGGTGTACCCGTCGCCAGTTTTTTGCCAAAGTTCATGACGACGATCTGGTCGGACACACGCATAATCAGACCCATGTTGTGCTCTACCAGCAAAATGGATTCCACCCATTGCCCCGGCAATTGCCTGAGCAAATCGGCCAAGCCTTCTGCCTCGTGAGTGTTCAATCCGGCCGCTGGCTCATCCAGCATCAACAGCCTGGGCTTGGCGCTCAAGGCCACCCCCACTTCCAGCAGACGCAATTCACCGCAAGACAATGAACCGGCCAGGATATCGGCACGCTTGGAAAGCCCGATCTGCTCAAGGATGCGGCTGGCCGAATCGCTAATTTCCTGCTGAACCTGCGCCTGCTCCTTGCTGGGCCAGAACGTACGCCAGAGCGGCGCGCGATCACGCAGATAATGGGCATGCACTAGGTTGTCAAAAGCGCTTAGGGACCGCAGCACATTGGTCTTTTGGAAGGTGCGAATGACCCCCTGCTGTGCCATGCGATAAGGCTTGCTGGCTGTGACCTCTTGCCCATCCCACAGCACCCGCCCACGGGTGGGCTGATAAAAGCCGGTAATGAGGTTAAAGCAGGTGGTTTTGCCCGCCCCATTAGGCCCGATCAAGCTGACGATCTGCCCAGAGGGAACCGTAAAATCAATGTCCTGGACCGCATGAATACCGCCAAAGGATTTGCTAAGACCGCACACTTCAAGCATGACGCGTCCTCCCAAACAAATGATGAAAACGCTGCTGCACAAAGCCCATGATTCCGTTGGGGGCGAACAGCACCGAAGCCATGACAATCAGCCCAAAGAGGGACAGGCGCAATTCCTTGAACTCACGCAGGTATTCCTCCAGCAAGGCCACCACAATGGCTCCGGCAATAGGCCCCAGCAAGGTGCCTTTACCGCCCAGCAAAACAATAATGATCATGGTCGCCGTGAACGGAAAACCGAACACTTCGGGACCCACAAAACTGATGTAGCTGGCGTAATACGCGCCGGCAATCCCGGCCAGAAAGGCCGCCACCACAAAGACAAATTGCGAATAGCGGAAGGGGTCGATACCGACTGACTGGGCCACGTAATTGTTTTCCCGCATCGTGACTGCAGCTCGGCCTGCGCTGGAGTGAACCAAGCGATAGCAGATATAGAAAGTGATGGCTGCCAGCACAATCCCCATCACTACAAAGCCGCGTTTGCCCGCCAACCAGGGCGTCATATCCAGCACCGCAGGATGAGCCACCCCCGAGATGCCCATCGGGCCATTGGTCAGGTCTACCCAGTTATTGGCCAATAGACGCAAGACCTCGGCAAACGCCAGCGTCACAATCACAAAGAAGGGCCCATTCAGACGCAGGGTGACGCGCCCAATCACATAACCGGCCGCAGCAGCAATCAAGGCAGCCGCTGCAATCGTTACCGTGACGGGCCAGCCCACCGCGGGCGAACTCAAAATAGCGACGGAATACGCGCCCAGACCAAAAAATGCCACATGCCCCAGCGGGAACTCCCCCACATAGCCAATAATTAAATTCAGGCTACTGGCCAGGACGCTGTACATCAGCACCAGCACCAGGATATGCAGCAAGTAATCGTTCTGAACAAAACAAGCGAGCAAGGCCGACAAGACCAGAAAGCCCACCATAACGTGACGTTCTATTTTCATTTATGCGCGCTCCGCTCGAACCGAAAACAAGCCATAGGGGCGGAAAAACAGAATCAAAATAACCAGTGCAAAACCCACCATGTCTGCGGTGCCCGTTTGCACATAGCCACCCCACAGAGCCTCTGCCACACCCAGGATCAAGCCGCCCAAAATGGCTCCGCCGAAATTGCCCATCCCCCCAAGGATCACAACCACAAAGGCCTTCAAACTGATCAAGCCACCGATGGAGGCCTGCGCCACATAGATGGAGCTGAGCAACATGCCCGAGGTTGCCGCCAGGACCACGCCCAAAGCGAAGGTCGATGCGTAGATAGTGGCGGTATTAATGCCTACCAGGCTTGCAGCCGTCGAGTCCTGAAACGTGGCCCGCATGGCTTTGCCCAAGCGCGTTTTCTGGATCAGCAAACGCGCACCCACAATGGCGGCAATGGACATCCCGATGGCAAAGATTCGAACTTCGGTAATGAAGATAGGCCCAATGAACATCGGGGTGTTGGGCACCGGCGCAATCACTTTGAGCGGTGCCGTCCCCACTATCATCAAGGCCGTATTCGTCAGAAAAATCGACAGCCCAATCGTCAGCAAAATACCCGGTTCCGGGCCTTTGTCCCGGATGCGCGCAATCAAGAAACGATCCAGCAACCAGCCAAACAAGGCCACGACCACCACGACCAGCGCCAGCCCTACAAAGAAATTCAGCCCCAACTGCTGGGTAACTAGCCACCCCAGCAGCCCACCGATCATGTAGAACTCGCCATGAGCAAAGTTCACCAATCGCATCAGGCCAAAAATCAAGGTCAGACCTAGCGCTGACAGAGCGTAGAACGTCCCATTAACCAGTCCATTGGCAATGAACTGCAGCAATAAATCAAACACAATGCCCCCTCAAAAAACGATGAAACCCACAGCCCATGGCCGTCTTAATCTGCCGTTACGGTCGCTTGGGCCACAATGTCCGGTTGCCCGTTCTTGAGCTGCACCAGCACGGCATCAAAACCGTAGCCTTGTCGTTTTTCGTTGAATTTGAAGTTGCCATTGGGACCGTTGTAGTCTGTCGCCGGCAGTGCCAAGCGGATCTTGTCCGGGTCCGCTTCCCCGGCACGCTCTATCGCATCCATGATGATGTTGAGTGCGTTGTAGCCAGCTACCGAATACTTGCCGGGCAGTTCCCCGTACTCTTTCTGATAGGACTGAACGAACTCCAGATTTTCGGGGCGTTGCAAGGTATGGGCGTAGGGAACAGCCGCATGAATGCCTTCCGATGCAGAGCCAGCCAAATTAACGAAATCGGCCGTGGCCCAGCTACCCACGCCAAAGATCAAACTTTGCAGGCCCACTTCCTTCATCTGTTTGACCAGAATCGAGCCATCCTGGGTTTCTGCAGCCACAAAGACGCCATCCGGCTTAGCAGCCCGTACACGCGTCAGCAGCGTGTAGAAGTCAGTCGTGCCATGGTCAAAATACAGTTTCTGTACGGTTTCACCGCCCAGCGCTTCGATCTGGCTGGAGAACTCCTCCATCCCCCCGCGGCCCCAATCATCGTTGACCGCGATGTAGGCAATTTTTTTCAGCTTGAGCTGCTCGACCAAGATGGTGGCGAAGGCATGTGCCAGCAAACCATCCGTTTCCGCCGTCCGGAAAAACCATTCATTGCCGCGATCCGTTAAATCGCTTTTGGAGGACACGCCCGATAGCAAAGGCACTTTGTATTTTTGTGCCACGCTCATGGCCGCAATCGTGGCTGAACTGCAAAAGGCGCCCGAAATAATCGGCACCTTGTCTTTCTGGATCAATTTTTCAGCCGCGTTCACGGTTTTAGAGGGCTGACACTCACCATCCTCAATAGCCAGTTCCACCTGCTGCCCCAGAACACCGCCACGAGCGTTCCGTTCTTTGACAGCCAGCTTGGAACCATTCACATCGGCCTCGCCGTTGTATGCCACCGAACCGGTTAAAGGCTGAATCACACCGATTTTGATGGTCTGTGCTTGTACGGCCCCCACAGCCCCCAGCGTCACGAGCAACCCCATCGTCAATATCGTTTTACGCACCTGTCTCTCCTTCCGTGGTTTTCTAATGACCTGCTTCGTTAATTCGAGTTTGAAATATATTAACTGGCTAGCCAATAAATAAAACATAGGGAATTCCCTAGAAACCTAAAACAATAATTCCTCTATATATATCAGCCACTTATTGAACTTAAGCGCGATCGCTAAGATGGCTTCACTCAGGGAAGTTCAGAAAACTGGCGCAGGCAACGGAGCAAATTTGATGCTATTTCCCAGTCTCAGACCGGGAGTTTTACCTGTGTTCAAGGCTGATAAATCAACTGAATTTTGCCAAGCTAAAGCCTAGATCACCGTCTTCCCTTTCGGGGGAAAAGGCCTGTTTTTTCGCACTGTGATCTACCAATCAGCCGGGCCGAAACTGAGTACGCAGCTTGGTACTGGGGGCGCTTGTTCTATTATTAAAATTGCTACAAGCAACGGGCCTGATTGGGTATCAGGCCCGCATATATTTGCTTCAAAACGAGTACATCAAGGCGTCCGCACAGACACCCTTAGCCTTACTGCTGCAAGTACCCCGACTCCTTAATGATGGGACCCCAGGTATCCAGATCGTCCTGAACAATACGGGACAGCTCCTGCGCGTCGCCCGATTCTGGTCGGAAACCGATAGGCGTGATGGCGCTTTCAATCTTGGGCAACTTGGCCACTTCGTTAAAGGCGTCCTGGAACTGCTTAACCATCTCGGGTTCCATGCCCAATGGCGCAAAAATCCCCATCCAGCCCGAGGCCTTCAGATCGCCATAGCCCATCTCTGCAAAAGTAGGTACGTCCTTCAAGATAGGCAGACGTTCAGCCCCGGTAATACCCAGCACGCGCACTGAACCGGCGGCGACGTGTTCGGTAATCATGCCCACGGCATCCACCCCTGCAGGGATATGGTCACCCAGCAAGTCGTTGATCAACGGTGCGCCCCCTTTGTACGGCACGGGGGACATCTGGATATCGTTTTTCTTGGCAATGCTGTAACCCATGAACTGGGGTGCACTGCCAGGGGCGGGGATGCCGTAATGACCGTATTTTTCCGGCTCTTTGCGCACCAGTTCTACGTACTCCGCCAATGTGTTCGCCGGCGTGGTTTTACCCACAACAAAGATATGCTCGAACTTGGCAATCACCGCGACTGGCGCAAAATCCTTCATGGGATCGTAAGTGACCGTTTTCACCGTTAGAGGCAAGGTCGTCATCATGTGGTTATTGGCTACCAACAGCACAGACCCATCGGTGGGGGAGCGCAAAAACCCTTGCGCGGCTACCTGCCCACCTGCTCCCGCACGGTTGTCCACCACCACGTTCACACCCAGCTTGTCACGCAGTTGCTCGGCATAGACCCGTGCCACGGCATCGGCAGTGCCGCCCGCTGGATACCCCACTACCAGGCGTACCGTGTCTGGCAATTTACTGGCCACCGATACACCCATTGCCAAGGCTAATGCCGTTCCCAGCAAAACCTGCGCCCATTTCTTTTTCATTGCTCCTCTCCTGCCTCTTGATGACGCTATTAAAGTTCTACTACTCGTCCACTTCCTTGTTGGGCATGACGGCTTAGCAAAGCGGCCGCCGTCAGTACATCTTCAAATGCCAGTCCCAAGGATTTAAAAATTGTGATTTCTTCCGCATTCAGGCGGCCTGCAGCTTGCCCCTCCAAAACGGCGCCCAGCTCGTTTAGCTCAGTGTCCGCAGACAAATAGCCCTGCTTGCACGCATTCAAAAATTCGCCCGATTCATTACGCGTGGATTGCGCCCTGTCCACAAACAAGCGGCCCGCCGTCATGGTGGGCCCGTCCAGTTCACTGCTGGCCGGTGTGCTAGAACCCATCGCAGTAATGTGTGTACCCGGGCACAGCCATTCACGCTGCAAGACCGGCGTGGCGGAACTTGTTGCCGTCAGCACCATATCGGACTGAGCCACCGCTTCTTGTGGTGTGGCACCGGCAATCAAGGGGCAATCCAGATAGGCCTGAGCCTCTTCAATAAAATGCTGAGCCGATTGTGCCGAGCGCGTAATAACAAAGACTTTGCTCAGGGGGCGCACCTGCGCTACTGCCCGCAACTGCCACAGGGCCTGATGCCCACCCCCAAACAAGGTCAGCACGCTGGCCTCGGGCCGCGCCAACATATCAGTGGCCAGGCCACTAACCGCGGCCGTGCGCAGGGCGGTGACACTGCTGGCATCCAGAATGGCCCGTGTTTCACCGGTCAGGCCACTCATCAACAGCACGCAACCTTGATGCGGATCTTTACCCAGACGCACATTGTCTGGAAACAAGGTGCCCATCTTGGCACCGTACAGAGGCTCGGGATAAATCTCGGGCATGTCGATGCAGGCAGGCATCATGCCCAAAAAACCCGTGGACAAGCTGCTGCGCACAATCGTGCGCAAAGGCTGATCAATACGACCTTGTTGCAGGGCGATAAAGCCGTGGCGCATCAGATCGATGGCCGCCCCTAAATCCAGCCCGTCATACACTTCCTGGGCTTTTGCTACATAAACGGTGGGCTGCATGCTTAGCCTTGCGCCAATGGCGTATTGATATGCCGGGTAAAGGTCTCGGTATCCGTGTTGGAACCACAAAACAGCACACCTACCCGCTGTCCGGCCAAGTGCTTGCGCAAGGGGAACATCAAAGCGGCGGTCGCCACGGCACACGCCGGTTCCGTCGCCATCTTGAATTCTTCAAACAGGAAGTGCATCCCAGCGCGGATCTGGTCGTCGTTGACGGTAACCAGGGTATCGATATTGTCCTGACACACACGGAAGCTGAACTCATCGGTATGCGGGGCCATCAAGCTGTCAGCAATCGACTGCATGGCACCGATTTTTTGCGGTTCGCCCGCCTGACGGCTCAGTGCCATCACATTAGCTCCCACCGGCTCAATGCCATAGACCACACAATCGGGCTGCCACAGCTTGACGGCTGCTGACACGCCAGCTGCCAGGCCACCGCCACCAATGGGCACCAGCACGGCGTCCAGCTTGCCCGCTTGCTGCAACCACTCGTAGCCCAAGGTGGCTGTACCCAGCACGGTAGGGTAGGTACTGAACGGATGGATAAAGCTCATCTGTTCTTCTTTCTCGATCTGGCGCACCAGCTCAAAAGCCTGTTCACCGTTGTCGGCAAACACAATCTCCGCACCGTATTCACGGCACAGGGCAACTCGTGCCGGGCTGGCCGTCTTGATCATCACGGTTTTAGCTTTCACGCCCATTTGGTGGGCCGCGTAGGCCACGGCCACAGCGTGATTGCCTGCCGATACGCAGGTCACCCCTTGCTGGCGCGCTTCTTCAGACAAGCTCAGCAGGTTATTGAAGGCACCGCGTGCCTTGAAGGTGCCCGAAGCCTGCAAATGCTCGAACTTGAAATTGACTGCGCTATCCAGACGCCGGGTTTGGTAATCGAACACCGGCGTCTGGCGCACATAGGGACGCAGACGCTCATGCGCCTGCACCACGTTTTCCTGGGTAACTTTATCTGTTGTCATGGGTTTGTCTGGAAACCTGTTTATTCGTTTTTAGGAAGCAACTGACTGGCTGCGAATCAGGGCACGCAAGAACTGCTCGCACTGATCCACCTGAGCCAGTTCTACGTATTCATCGGGGCGGTGAGCCTGCTCGATATTGCCGGGACCACAAATAATGGACGGGACCCCCGCTTGCTGGAACAGACCGGCTTCAGTGCCATAAGCCACTTTACGAACCGTCGTGTCGCGTGTCAGTTCACGCACCAACTGGGTGATGGCCGCTTGCTCTTCCGGGTTCAGGCCGGGGGCGCTGGCCAGTTTTTCCAGCTCCACCAGCGCATCGGGGTGTTCACGACGCATGGCAGGCAAGACTTTCAAGTCAATGAATTCACGAATTTCTTGCAGGATGGGCTCAGGGTCCACACCGGGCAGATTGCGGTACTCAAACTCAAATTCGCACAGATCGGGCACCGTATTGAGCGCAATGCCGCCACGAATCATGCTGGTTTGCAGTGTGGTGAAGGGCACGTCGAAGTCATGGTCGTAAGGGCCCATGCTCTTGTAATCATCAGCCAGATCACGAATCGCGGTAATGATGCGCGCCGCATGCTCAATCGCGTTCACTCCTTTGGGCGTCAAGGACGAATGCGCCGCATGACCATGCACCCGGCAGCGATACGCATTAATGCCTTTATGCGCCACGATGGTACGCATGCTGGTGGGTTCACCCACCACGCAGCCTTCAGGGTTGACGCCACGGCGCACCAGATCATCGATCATCACCGGCGCCCCCACGCAACCGACTTCCTCGTCGTAGGAATAGGCCAGGTGAATGGGTTTGGCCAGCTTGGTCGCCAGGATTTCCGGAACCAGCTGCAGCGTGACACCAACAAATCCCTTCATGTCGCAGGCACCGCGGCCATAGAGGCGATCATCGCGGATCTCTGCCTTGAATGGGTCGCTGGTCCAGTTTTGACCGTCCACCGGCACCACATCCGTATGGCCGGACAGCACAATGCCACCCGTCTTAGTGCCATCGGCAGCGGGGATAGTGGCAAACAAATTGGCCTTGCGACCACTGGCATCATGAGTCAGTACCGTTTCCACCCCTTGCTGCTGCAAATAGGCTTGAACATCGTGAATCAGGGCCAGGTTAGATTCCCGGCTTGTCGTATCATAAGCAATCAGTTTTTGTATCCATTCCACCGAGGTAGAGGGATAAGCAGTAGGATCAAACAACGCAGTCATGCCTTCTTTCTCCCGACGTAAAGCGTGTAGTTCTATACAATAGGACAGAGTTTTCTTATAAGAAAATTAATAATATCTATAAGAACATGGTTTCTTACTTCTTTAGGTTATGACAAAAGACTTAGCCAACACCGCCCCGAATTTATTGAGCAAAACAGCCATGGGGGCGCGCATCCGCGATGAACGCAAACGACAGGGATTGACCCTGTTGATGTTGGCCCGCTTATCCAATGTCTCTTTGTCCACCCTGTCCAAAGCAGAACGCGGTTTGATAGGCCTGAGCTACGAGAAATTCCTGGCCGTCAGCCGAGCCTTGAAAATGGATTTGTCAGACCTGTTCAAGACCCCACGAGATCAAAACGAATCGGGCATGGACATTTTGGTAGGCCGGGCATCACGCACCGTGACCTACCACGCGCACCGCTACGAATACGGCATGCTGGCTTCCGAGTGGGTCAATAAACAGATGACACCCATGCACGGACGTGTCCTGGCGGGCGAGCCCCGCAATGCCACGGACTTTAGCCAGCACGAGGGCGAAGAATTTATTTTTGTCATCGATGGCCAACTGACCATGCAGTTCCAGGACGGCCGCCGCCATGTCCTGCAGTCCCGCGACAGCATTTACTTCAAAAGCAATCTGGGCCACCTGTACCTGTGCGAGCACGGGGAGAGCGTGGAGATTTTGGTGGTATGTGTAAACGGGCACTAAGCCTGTCGGGCGCAAGGAGCTGGCGTTTGATTTCTTGATTGTCAGAGCGTAGCTTGCCCCATCACCATCACAAGCGTTTTTAAGACGGACAAAGGCGTCCTGCCTAGGTCCGAGCCGAACCCATTGCTCCATTACAATACGGTTCTATTCCGCCTTTTTGATCGATCTGCCCATGTCCAGCTCTTCCCCTATTGTGGCTATTGCCACCGCCCCCGGCCGGGGTGGTATTGGTGTCATCCGCGTGTCGGGTACCGACCTTAGCGCTCTGATCCAGACACTGTTTGGTCGCACACTACAAGCGCGCCACGCACACTTTCTGCCCTTCAAGGATGCTCAGGGCGAGGCCATCGACGAAGGCATTGCCCTGTTTTTCAAAGGCCCGCATTCTTATACCGGCGAAGACGTACTGGAGCTGCAAGGCCACGGCGGCCCGGCCGTTCTACGCCGCCTGCTGGACCGCTGCCTGGAAGCAGGCAAAGACATGGAATTGCGGCTGGCTGAACCAGGTGAATTCACTCAACGCGCCTTCCTCAATGACAGGCTGGATTTAGCCCAGGCCGAGGCCGTCGCTGACCTGATCGACGCTTCTTCAGAAGCCGCCGCCCGCAGTGCCGTGGCCTCCCTGTCCGGCGTGTTTTCCAACAATGTGAACGCATTGGCCGACCGCATCATTCACCTGCGCATGCTGGTTGAAGCCACCTTGGATTTCCCCGAAGAAGAAATCGACTTTCTAGAGAAATACCAGGCTGCGGCCACCCTGCAAGGCATACAGGACGAGCTGGAACGTATCTTGCAGCACTCGCGCCAAGGAGCCATTCTGCGAGAGGGCTTGCACGTTGTCCTGGCAGGCCAGCCCAACGTGGGCAAATCCAGTCTGCTCAACGCGCTAGCCGGCGAAGACGTAGCCATCGTGACCGATATCGCCGGCACCACCCGCGACCGCGTCATGCAACTGATCCACATCGACGGCATCCCGCTGCATATCGTGGACACCGCTGGCCTGCGTGATACCGACGATACGGTGGAGCGCATTGGTATCGCCCGTACCTGGGACGAGATCGCTAAAGCCAATGTAATCGTGCACCTGCTGGACGCCCGCAATCCGCAAGACGAACTGGACAGTGCCATAACCAGCCGCCTGCCAGCCCACGTACCCGTGCTGCGGGTCTATAACAAGATAGACTTGCTGACACCTGAGCAACAAGCTGCTTTGCCCGCCCAGGAAAGCGGCGCCACCGTGCTACCTATTTCTGCCCGCAAAGACAAAGGTTTGGATACGCTGCGCCGCACCTTGCTGGACATTGCAGGCTGGAACCCGGGCAGCGAATCGCCCTGGCTGGCCCGGGAGCGTCACCTGCGTGCTTTGGAGCGGGCCGAATACCACCTGGGCCTGGCCGCAGAACACGCCACTCACAGCGATCAAGTACTGGATCTGTTTGCCGAAGAACTACGCCTGGCGCATCTGGACCTATGCTCCATCACCGGCGAATTCAGCAGCGATGACTTGCTGGGAGAGATCTTTTCCAGTTTTTGTATTGGGAAGTGATGCAGACCTGAACACCATCGGTGTCTCATCACACTAGCCCTAGAACCCGGCAAGGCTTCCAAGGATGTCCTTACAAGCGCCGGGCGACCCGGAGACACCAAATGGAAACCCAGGACATTACGCAACTGACAAACCAATTCGATGACTTGAGCCACACCATCCCTGAAGAGGGCGTGGAGTTCTGGTTTGCCCGCGACCTGATGGAGCCTTTGGGCTATGTGCGCTGGGAAAACTTCAAGACTGCGATAGATCGGGCTGTAGAGTCTTGTAAAACCACTGGTTACGAAGAAGGAGACCATTTTCGTGGCGTCACGAAAATGGTCCAGATTGGTAGCGGAGCAGATCGTTCAATAGAAGACATCATGCTCACCCGCTATGCCTGCTATCTCATCGCCCAGAACGGCGACCCACGAAAGCCAGCAATCGCGTTTGCGCAAAGCTACTTTGCTATCCAAACCCGCAAACAGGAGCTGATTGAAGACCGCATGCGTCTGCAGGCTCGCTTGGATGCCCGCGGACGTCTTCGAGAGTCCGAAAGGACACTCTCGCAAAATCTCTATGAACATGGCGTAGACGATAGGGGCTTTGGCCGTATCCGATCCAAGGGTGATGCGGCTCTATTTGGGGGGCACACCACCAAGATGATGAAAGACCGCTACGGCATTACCCAGACACGCCCTTTGGCTGACTTTCTGCCTACGCTAACCATTGCTGCCAAGAATCTTGCCACTGAGATGACGAACCACAACGTCACGCAAGAGCAGCTACATGGCGAAACTTTGATCACCCGCGAACACGAACAGAACAACCGCAGTGTGCGAGATATGCTCGGCCAGCGCGGCATCCAGCCTGAACAACTCCCCGCTGAAGAAGACATTAAAAAACTGGAGCGTCGCGTAAAAACTGAAGAGAAGAAATTACTGAAACAAACTGGAAAGCTCCCAGTCCCAAAACAGTAGGGCTAAAGCCCTCACTGCCCCTTAGTACAAACCCGAAACTTAGTCCTGAATTACGCAGCATCAAAGCCTGCCCTGGCCGTTCAGGTCTATGCTGGGTTTTCCATCGTCTCCTGCGGGAGGGCGTCATGCGCAAACTACGAAAATGGGTTTTGATGGCCGCTTTGATCCACGCCGCTTTCGCGGTAGAGGCTCAGGAGCTGGAGCCTTTGGAACTGGAAGCCGAACAGCGTTCTATTTCCCGCTTAAACGTCGCCCAGTGCCTGGAGACAGTCAAGCAAACTGCGGCGGGGGAAGGCTATCAACAAAGCAATGAAACGGACACCAGCAACGGTCAGTTAGGGGTGTACATGGGTTCTGCGCCGCTGGGGGGCGGTTCGCTGGTGGTCTATTGCATTGGCCTGAACCCCTCTACGGCCTACATCATCCAGACCAAGGCTCAGGTCAGCGCGGATTTGATGTCCCCCCATCAGCTGAACCACAAAATCACCCGTGCTTTGACGGTAGCAACGCAACCCTAAGACCTGTAGCCAGCGGCTATTTCAACTACACAATCTGCCGCACAAAAAAAGGGCGCAGTAAGCGGGTTCAAGGGGCAAACCACACCCACCTAAGCCACCTGCGCCCCAAGGAGTCCAAAGCCAGTCGAACGGCTTTTTACTTCATCAATAAATTCGCTACTTCCACGCGGGACTCACCACCCAATTCAATGTCGTCCATGACCTTGTTCAGCATGGAATGGGCACTGGTCAGTGCACCGTTCAAACTGTTCAGTTCAGACTGCACACGCTCAAGCTCCTGCTTTTTTTCTGCTTCGCTGCCTGTATTACTGGCCTGGATACGCTGCAACTCCAGCAGCTTTTGCTGGATCTGTTCTTTCAGGTCGCGGATGCGTTTCAGTAAGTCTTTGACGCCATCGGGCAAGGAGCTGTCATCAATGTCCTTGTCGCGCTCTTTCTGATTAGCTTGCTGACTGGTCAAAGACAGCTCTTTCCCAAGTGGGGACAGAGTCACCTTGATACGGCCTGATGCATCAATACCGCCCCCGCCATCTTGTTCTGACACCACAGGGGGTGTCACCGCAGCGGCGTGTAAAGGTTCTACTACCGGGAGATTTTGAGCGTGCGTTAAACCCTGGCCGCTGATCTCTATCGTCATAATTACTCCTCTTGGACAAGTCATCCCATACAGGTTACGGCTGCCAGTCCCCTTGTCTTTACCCTTTTAGGCCCGAAAGACTGTTGTGCCGTGTACTCAGCAGCCCAGGCACGTTCAGAAATAAGTAGCCCAAAAAGACACTTTTATTTACTTTTACACAAAAAGTGCCTTTTAACCCTTGCCCTCCACCTCTCTGACTCCTATGGACTTCAAAATCAAAGCACTACTAGGCCACACCTTGCTGGCCCTGAGCTGGGCCAGCAGCGCCCACGCCTACGAGACAGAAATCATTCTGAACAAGCAAGGTCAAAAGGCCTTTGAGCTGCGGGTTTACGGCCCCAGCGATGGGAGCTACGACGCGACTGGCCAATCAGAACAGCGCATTTCCCCCAGGGAGGTTGACGAAAATGGCCGATTGAAAATTCGTGCCGCGCTGGAGCGCTGGGCCGAAATCATTACCTTGCCCGCTGATTACACACCCGCTGTTATCAACTTGGGCACCATGAATGGACAAAATGCCAATGCCTATGGCGAATACATCTCCAACCCAGAGCACCCGAACTTCACCATATCGGCATTGCAGGCACGCTTGCAGGGACTATTCCCGGGTAACCCGAATAGCCCGGATGCCATTGTCGGCGTCGGAGAGCTGGATATGGACACAGCCCCCGTCACCCCCAGCCAATTGCCTTTAACGGGCAAGGTTGACTACAACGCGGTGATTTTCCACGAGTTGGCCCACGCTTTGGGCATTAACAACCAGGTCGTAAGCAATCCACTCGCGAACAGCTCTGACAAGCCGACTCCCTATTTTCTGAATGATTTAAGCCCCTGGGCCTTGGGTTTGCGTGACGACCAAGGACGCGCCGCCGCGCCAGGACAAAAGATCATGTGCGCCGCCTGCGATACGCCTTATGATCCCAACGCCTTTGACCTGCGTGAGGACAATGGCTACTTCACAGGGAACCATGTGCAGGAAGTCCTGAATGGTGCGATGCCGGGTATCCCTGTCAGCATTCTGTATTTTCATGATGCTCCCCAATATGGGGTAGATACGAACTACATGAGCCACACCGAGCTGCGCAACAGCTTGATGAGTCATCAGAGCTATCGGAACTACGTGAACCTGATGGAAGTGGAAGTGGCTGCTCTGCAAGACATTGGGCTGTCAATTGATAGACGCAACTTCTTTGGGTACTCGGTTTACGGTGACGACGTGACCCTGAACAATACCAATGGCTACTTTGCTCGCAATGAAGACGGCACGGCCTACCTGCCCGGTCAGTACAACATGGCCACACAAGGTTTGGGCCTGCACATTTATGGCGAGCGCAACACCATTACCCAAACAGCTGATCTGCTGACAGCCGGCCCAGGAGGCATAGGAGTGCGTGTGGACGGCAGCGAAAACACACTCCTTATTCCTGAAGCGACGCGTATTCATGCTCAGGGCTGGTATGGTCGCGGTCTGCAGTTCAGCTATGGCCGCCATCACAATATTGTCCAGCAAGGTGAGGTCCGGGCGGATGGCCCTGATGGCGTCGGAGCCTTGTTTGATTTTGGTCAGAACGCCATGGGTAGCAACGATGAGTATCACGGCTCCTGGCTGTATTTGAGCAATCGTCCGACACCCATGCCCGAAATTCTGAAAGGCGCCCTGATCTCCAACTACGACTTGTCGGGCACCTTGTCAGGCTCTACGGCGGCCATTCATATCTCGGACAATGCCTGGGTACAGAACATCAATATCCTGCAAGGCGCACAGATTACGGGTGACATTCGCTCTGATTACAACCGTCGCGACACTGACCAGGAACTGCTGCTGACCCGCGTCACTTTCGGTCTGAAGGCCAATGAACAAGGGCAGGCGACGGCGGTGGCCGATGCGGACTTCCAGATGCGCTATGACGGCAATATCAAAGGCCAAAACAATCTGGCGCTGGTCATTGCCGGGGGCGCAACGTCCTTGAACGGGGAACATGAGCTATTTGGCGCGCGTGTCGATCAAGGCGCCACCTTATACGGGAATAGCCAATTCACCATTAATCCCGAATACAACTTCACCAATAACGGCACACTCAGTCCTGGCAACTCCTACGGGAGCATGACGATCAAGGGCAACTTTATCCAGGGCCCTGATGGACGAATGCTGGTGGAAGCATCCACCACGCAGAATGATCACATTGACGTGCAAGGCTTGGCCCAACTGGATGGTGAGCTGCATCTGGACCTGCAGCCAGACTGGTATCAAAACGGCTGGACATTGGATCAGGACAAGGTGTTCACCGCCAGCCAGACACAAGGGCAGTTTGCCTTATACAGTGCCACGCTGGCGTCGCCCAGCTTGAATGTGCACAGCAATGGCAATGGCTGGACCGTCAGCCGACAACAGGACGCTTATGCCCAATATGCGGCCTCGCCCAATGCCGCCGCAGTCGGCCAAAGCCTGGCGCAAGCCTCCTTCGGGAATCAGTCTTTAGCGTCCGTGTATCAGGCCATGGACTTCTCGCGTGCCGATGGTAGCGATATCGGCCTGGCGCTGGACCAATTAAGCGCTGGCTCCTATGCCGCTCAGACAGCCGCCAGTTTGCGCCGTGAACAGCTGGTGTCCGAACAACTACGCCAGACTGCCGGGCTGGACAAGAGTGGCTGGCAAAGCTTCATCCAGACCTATGGGGGGCGCTACCACTGGCAACTGGGCAGCAATGATGTGGATCACCGTAGTGACACCTACGGCATCTTGCTCGGTGCTGAGCATCGCGCCGAAGGCAGCGACTGGAGCCTGGGTGTGCACGGCAATGCCAATGAGCAACGTGTAAACATTGACGCCCCCTTCCAGGCCAAGAGCAAATTGACCGGTCTGGGTTTGGGCCTGCATGCACGCTATCGCGGCTACAGCCATGAAGGCTGGAATGGTCTGGCACAACTGCGCATAGGGATAGAGCAGGGCAAGATGAATCGTGACATCAGCTTTGCTGGCTATCAGGCACGGCCCGCCTCTGATTGGACAGGCAAGACATTCTCGCTGGGTGTGCAGACTGGCTATAACTGGGCACTGGGCGAGAACGGCAGTATCGGCCCGATGGTGGCCTTGGATTACATCCATTACCGTCGCCCCGGTCTGGAAGAAAGCGGGGATGCCGCCAGCCGTCTGCAATTAGACTCCAGTCGGCAAAATGCCTTGCAAGCGTCTGTAGGTCTGGCCCTACGTCAGAACTGGGCATTGAGCCAGGACCGTCAACTGCAGACTTCTTTATCCGTAGCTTGGGAGCAGGCTTTACTGCGTCGTAATCAGACCCAACATGCCGCGTTTGCCAATGCACAATCCGTGAACTTTGATGGGCGCTATGCACGAGTGGATCGCCACGCCTTGGCGCTGGGGGCCAGCATCAGCTTGCAGCAATCTGAGCATCTACGTTTAGGCCTGGCTGCCAACACCCGTTTGCTCGGTGACAGCCGCGCCGATATAAACGGCAAACTATTCCTGAATTGGCTGTTCTAAATAGCCCTGAAATGTAAGAGGCCGACTATTAGTCGGCCTCATTCGGAGATACAGGAGCGGGTTGAACCCGTTTCATTCCTGACCACCGATCAACATCAAGACGCTGGCCGGGAATCAGCACCCGAATTTGCTTGCGCCACCACGTACCACTGGACACCTCGACCGAGCCGGTATCCACCGCGAACTTCATATGGTTGCTATCCAGAAAAGCAGAGAACTGCCCTCGGTTAGCACGTGCCTGAGCAAAGTTGGTAAAGACCGTCACGCTCTTTTCAGTGGGATCGGCCAGTTGCAAAAATACCTGACCCCGCATCAGCTGCAAATTCAGCCTGTCTTCGTACTCTCGAATCTCAAGGACGGAGTCCGGCCCTAACAAGAGGACAGAACCATCTACCAGACGTTGTTCCAGCGTCTGCGCGCCGGCCACCAGATGCTCTTCTCTCAGCACTCGTTCTGGCCAGGAGAAAAACACAACTAAGCACAAAACAAAGACCACCAGGCCAGCCAGCACACCTCGGTAATATGGCTTGGACAATACGGTTTTTCCATCCGGGCCCGTCAATAGACGACGAATCTCGTGCTCGGGGGCATCCAGGCTGGCATCACAAAAATAGCAAATATATCGGTACGAGCGTTCGTTCTCTGGATTGTCACGACGCCAATCCTCGAATTCGCGTAGCTCTGCAGCCGTGGCCTCGCCGGAGTTTAGGCGAGTAAACCAATAAGCGGCCTGCGCATGAGCTTGCGTGTGCTCCAGCAGCTCACCTTGATATGTAGTCATAGCGGCATATAACCTTGTTCAGTTAAGCCAGCAGTAGGACGGTTTCAGCCAAGCGTAGAACACACCGATCAGCACCAAAACCTAGGACTTAAAACCCGTAGCGACCAGCCCTCCAGCCCTCTACCTTTGAAAACGATACGTTTTTATTTTATACAATCGCTTCAAATGCTTACATTAACTCAAATTGACCCAATCAAAACAAATTCGCCTTATTTAATTACACTCACCACAAAAAAAATGCAGATTACCGGTCAAAGCGGAAGTGTTAGGCGCAGAACTACTTAACTTCCTCCCAAATCTGACCGCTATTAAGGTCATGCAAGCGCTCTTTTGCTTGAGCCGAATCGTCATCAGCAATCAACTGCATTCTCAATAGCAGCGGCCATTGCGGGAAAAATCGGTAATTAGGAGTAGATACCCGCGTACCCGCCGGATAGCTGAATCCACCTAATTGAATGTCTTGAACCAATCGTCCCTGTGATAAATAAAGCAACGCTTTATTTTTATCGACTGAGAAATAAGCTCGCTCCAAAGACAAGCCCCAGGCACGCAGCTGTAATCCACTATCCTCAACACGGACAGCCCAACGGTCCTGATCACGCTGTCCATCGATATATAAGGTGCCGGCGGGCCTAGCCTGCACCAAGGTCCCAGCAGGTAAATCCAGAACAAAAGCAGGGGCTTCGTTCACATTGGTAGCCGCTGCATAGGGACTCCAGCCCGTAATCTGATTACCCTTGGCCAAAAAACAGCTGACAAACTGGAACCCGCTTTCCGCCGATGGATCTGCTTTCATTTCAAGCATTTGACGACCATCGCACTGCCAGCCTTCCAGCTCTGCGTCCTCTGCCATCGTCAACTGCCAGTTGGAATCAGCCAGATCAGGGCGGGGGCGCTTCAGCGCCAAGACAGGCGCCCCCCCCACCATGACGGCTGCAGGGAAACGCGCCCAGGACACGCTGTCTGGATCGCCCAAGACCGCCAGCTCCAACTCGGTGCCAGCCGGCATATCCACCCCAGCAAATCGGCCTGGTTCTTTTAAAACATGTTGGCGGCTGGCAAGCTCTTGCTCGAACTCTTTATCAAACTGATAGACAGCCCATTGAAATCCGGCGTAGTAGACCCCTAAAACGAGTAAGGGAATCAACAGCAGTATCCGGGGCCACGGATTGTTCTTAAAATTTGCACGACGCCGTGGCTGGGAAAAAAGCAAAACTGCCCAGACCACCAAAATAATCAGCGCCAGCGGCCCCAGCGTAATAATCAATAAAAACGTCAAAGAAATCGGGGCGACAGGGATCATAAGCGTTCAGAAACGATAAAAAGCCGTAATAAAAGAAAGCTGCAAAAAGCAGCCGGCTCATCTTACTGATCAAGGCACCGATACCGGGCAGCAAAGTGTTACGCGCTATAGACCCACAACACAAGTGCAGCGCAGACAGACTGCACCTGTGCCTGGAGCACCGCAGGGCCTTAAGCCACCGTAATCTGACCTTCCATATACATCACTGCCTGGCCTTTCAAAAAGACCCGGTCACCGCTTAAGGTACAGTCCAGCACACCGCCACGAGCGGAGGCCTGATAGGCCAGTAATTGGTTCTTACCCAAAATAGGGGCCCAGTAAGGCAACAAAGCACAATGAGCCGATCCAGTAACGGGATCTTCCTCAATACCGTGGCCGGGTGCAAAAAAGCGGCTGACAATATCAAACTGTCCCGTTCCCCGCGCAGTCACAATGCAACCCTCAAACCCACAGGCCATCATGGCCGCCGTATCAACCGGCGCCTGACGCACTTGCTCCTCGGACTCCAGTACCGCCATATGCGTGAACGAATTGCGCCACAGTTGCACAATCTTGGCTCCCAAGGCTTGCTCCAGCGCCGGACTATCATCCACACGGGTCACAGGCCGGGCAGGAAAATCCATCACGTAAGCGGCCCCATCGCGTCGCACCGTCAAAGCACCGCTTAAGGTGTGAAACACCACCTGCGTGTCTTGAGGGCGCACGTACTGCAGTACAACTGCGGCACTGGCCAAGGTTGCGTGGCCGCACAGAGGCACCTCAACAGAGGGAGTAAACCAGCGCAGACGGAAATCCTGGCCATGCGGAACTAAGAAAGCGGTTTCAGCCAGATTGTTTTCCATGGCAATCGACTGCAGCACCGCATCATCCAAAAACTCGGACAACAAGACCACTGCAGCCGGGTTGCCGGCAAACAAGGTGTCGGTAAAGGCATCAACCTGATAAATAGGTAATCGCATTTCGCCTCCAGGCATGGGATTGAACGGGAGTGCTCAGTATAAGAAAGCAGGCTCTTGGAAGGCGGGTAATTGCGCGCGCAATAAGGGCTTTCTTTTAATGGTGACAAGCCTTCCGGACTTTTTTAATCGCCCGTCAAGCCGCCGCTTTCAGCACTCAGGATGATTCCGTTCCAGCCCCCCGGGCCGGGCGTGCCAAACTTATCGCCGCAATGCGAATGCTTATTTTTTGGGACTTCCCAATTGCCGTGATTCAGTCATCCGCAATTAGGATGGTCAGGCATTGGCTGCTTCTAAAAGACAAGCCGAAAGGCGGTCAAAATGCAGCAGGGCAGCCTGACTGAGATCAACCTGCTTGCGGCGTGTGTCCTCCGTATCGCTCAATACGATCCAGCCTTTCTCACGCATGGACTTCAAGCGCGTATGTATGGTTGCGGGCGATCCCAGCCGTTCTACGGCCATGACATCACGCACTGACAAACGCAGGCAGTCTTTGGACGCCTTGGCAACCAACACCAAGATACGCTCTTCAAGAGGGTCCAGGCACGGCAGGCAGGGCAAGGTATGCAGCGAATCGGCGAGCTGCAAAAAACGCATATAAATATCAGCAGGTCTGGTGGCAGTTTTCATAACAAAATCTTTATTCCTTTAAGAGCCGCTACAACAGCGCCTTTTCTAGAAATAAGTTCTGGTTATTATTGTTTTTATTCCGATCAGGCAAAGCAAAAAACAACGCTACTTTATGGCCCGAGAGATCGGAATGAGTTTTTGTGCTTATCATGCACATAAAATTAAACGCTTAAAGCCAAGCCTGAAATCCATCTGATACAAGGTCCTGAGTCGGGCGATTTGCTTGGGATTTTATCAGATAAGCCCTTGATTTAGCTTGAACACTGCGCCCCCGGGGAGGGGAAATTGTAAGAAGGTGCAGACGGCAGAGCAGATAGTCAGGCGCCTCACATTAAACGCTGACAGAATGACTTAAATACCGGCACAAGGATAGTTACAAAATACCGATCCAATGATATAAGCGTCCTTTCCCCTTGCTTTACGCCCGCTTGCTCCGGCAGTCACAAAATGCGGTCCATGATCTTTAGCCAGCCCTGTTTCAGACCTATAAAATAAGGTGGACAGGGTCCTGAGCGCCCCATGCGCCCCTTCAGATCACTATAAAATCTGGAACGATAAGAAATGATTCTTCACCTTGAGACGCCACTCATCTACTCACATTCGCTAAGCGATCAACTTGGCAAGCAGATCTGGTTGAAAATGGACGCGCTGCAACCCAGCGGTTCATTCAAAATTCGCGGTATTGGCCATTTGTGTCAGCACCATGCCCAACAAGGCAAGAAACGCTTCATCATCTCCTCAGGCGGCAATGCGGGCATCGCCGTAGCCTACGCCGGACGACGCCTGAATATGCCTACTCTGGTTGTTGTGCCTGAGAGCACCAGCGAGCATGCCAGACGCTTGATTCAACGCGAAAAAGCCGAGCTGCTTGTCATCGGCCGAAACTGGCAGGAAGCCCATGAATATGCGCTGACCTTGGTGCAAGAGGACGATGCCCTGATTCATCCCTTTGATGACCCTTTGCTCTGGCAGGGCCATGCCAGCTTGATCAGGGAAGTAGGGCAGCTGGGAATACAACCAGACGCTGTCCTGCTAGCGGTCGGCGGCGGGGGTTTGCTCAGTGGTGTGGCCCAGGGAATGCAAGAGCAAGGCTGGGACAAAACTCCCATTATTGCGGTGGAAACCCAAGGCACGGCCTCGTTGGGGGAGTCGGTACGTCAACGCCAGCACATCAGTCTGGACGAAGTCAGCGGCGTGGCTACCTCGCTGGCCGCCCCCCGTGTCTGTGACCAGGCTTATGCTCTTAGCCAATCGCGCCCTATGAGCTGCGTGCAAGTAAGCGACGCCCAGGCAGTCAGCGCATGCTTGCGCTTTCTGACAGATCACCGCGTACTGGTAGAACCCGCATGTGGCGCGGCGTTGTCGACCCTTTACCTGGATCACGAAGCTCTGGCACCTTACCAAACCATTCTGGTTGTTGTCTGCGGCGGCAACACCATGACACTGGAGCAGCTTGTGCAATGGCGAGCAAGCCCTTGAGCCGCAGCGTTTAGTTTTCCAAAGAGCATTCACTATCAGGCTTAAAAGACCGATAGCTTGAGGAAATAAAAACCCCATCACATGTTTCTCATATGATGGGGTTTTATTTATTTCGATTATCTAATTTCAGCTATAAATTTAAGAACAATAATAATAAAACGTATGTTTCACGTGGAACAAAATGCGTGTAAAACAGCTTAAAAACAGCCTTATTGAGGCTTAACCAGGGGTAAACCTTGGCGAATTACCGTGGAGAAATCCTGATTCGGCTGCTGCGACAAGGCGCGGGGGTTGATGTAGCCAAGCTGGTTCAGCTCCTGGAAGCTGTAACCCGGTGCCAAGGCATCCAAGCCGTAAACATATTCTGCCAAGTAGCCCGAAGCCAAGACCCGCCAGTCCCAGGGAATGCCATCCACAATGCTGGACACCATGTCATACACAATCGTGGTGCAGTTAGCCGTCAATGTGTTGTAGAAGCGGGGAGTGGTCTGCAATTGCCGCCCTTGCTCCACATACGACAGGAACAAGGCCTGCATCGCCGGTTTTGCTAGCTCCACGCTGTACATGTACACATCTTCACCACGCGCATTGCTGCGGGTGCGCACAATATCTTGCTCCGTAGCGGCAATCAGACTTAATTCAAACTCTTTGAAAAAGCCGCCTATCGCAGAGAATGCCTCGTGCTTTTCCTTGCGGATTTCCACCGAAAACACAATATGGCGGCCATCCTCGAAGCCGAATGACACCAACGTATGCGCGATGACCGGCCCCATCCAATAGGACAGGAACATATCCACGGATTTCAGGGTTTGCAGGTCGTAATCTTGTGTGATCCAACGCTCATCAAAGTCCGTCTCGCTGCGCCAGTTAAAGTCCCGCACATTGTGCAAAGTCACAAGTGATCCCTGAACCTCGCCATAGCTCATTCTGGCCACATCGGGCGCCCACTCTCGGTCATTGCTGGGTGTGATGGTGCTCCACCAGCCTAGCAAGCCCAGAAAGCATAGAATTTGCGGCAGCAAAAGCCAGTTTTTGCCTTTGCTTAAGGCATACAGGCTCAACACGGCCACAGCGACCCAGCCAGCCAATACCAGCCAGCGTCCAAGGCCTGTTTGCCACTGGAACTGTATGGCCAAAACTCCCCAAGCCGCCACGGCCAGGACCAATAACATGACCAGAATCTTGATCACCATTGCCCACCACCTTTTCATACTCACTCCACGTACATCAAGGATATAAATTGCATTTGACCGTATGAACAGTCAAAAAAAAACCTGTGTCCACTTGAACACAGGTTTTATCCATTAGAAAGCAGGTTTAGCCCTGATGGCCCATGGCCTGACCTTGGCGAATCAGACCTTGCGGCTGCCAGCCCGAATCAAAGCGGTAGCCACTCTCTTTGGGGAACAGCAGCACAACAGTAGACCCCAACAGAAAACGCCCCATTTCCTGGCCTTTAGCCAATTCAATGTTCTGGTCTTCGTAATTCCACTCATGGATCTTGCCGTCACGCGAAGCATTCACGACGCCATGCCAAACCGTCGCCATGCTGCCCACTACAGTCGCCCCCACCAACACCAGGACAAACGGCCCTTGCTCGGAGTCAAACAAGCACACGACACGTTCGTTGCGGGCAAACAAGCCAGGCACACCACGCGCAGTCGTGGGATTGACGGAGAACAAGTCGCCCGGCACATGGATCATGCGCTTTAACACGCCACTGCAAGGCATGTGCACGCGGTGATAGTCTTTAGGGCTCAAGTACAGGGTCGCAAACTGCCCATCCTGATAGCGGGCAGCCTCCTGGGCGTCGCCACCCAGCAAAGCGGTGGTGGAGTAGCTATGGCCCTTCGCCTGGAAAACCTCGCCCCCTTGAATGGGTCCCAACTGGCTGATAGCACCGTCTACAGGGCTCACCAGCGCCGTATCGGCAACAGGGCGGGCTCCGGGGCGCAAAGCCCGGCCAAAGAACTCGTTAAAGGTCGCATAGCTGGCTGGGTCAGAATGTTCAGCCTCGCTCATATCGACCTGATAACGGCCAATAAAGCGCTTGATCATCCAGGTCGTGCGCGACCCCATGGGTTTGGAGGCCAAGCCCCCTAAAAATTCGGTCAGTGCCTGTTTAGGTAACAGATACTGAGGTAGAACAGCAATACGGGAATGCATAAAATCAGCTCGCAAACAAAACCTGCTTTGGCCACAGGCCAAAGCGTTTGTGCCATTCAAATGAAATGTACTTACTGCAGCACATCGTGCCAGGGCCACGGTCCTTGAAAACACCGCAGGCCAACGCAGACACGGGCATGAACAAAACAATACGCACTTGTAGCACAGGTTGCCGCCATACGACATAAGTGCGCGGACAGGCTTGTCCTGTCAGATAAACACGACCCGGTCGCGTCCTTCTTCTTTAGCTTGATACAAGGCACGGTCTACTCGGCGCAGCGTACGTTCGTAGTCAGGATGGCCATCATACAGAGCCACACCCACACTGGCCGTAATATTCAAAATCTCGCTATCCATAACGCGGAAGGTTTCAGCGTGAATCCGAAGACGCAGGTTTCGCGCCGCGCGCATCGCCCCTTCAGCATCAACATCGACCAACACCAGCAGGAACTCTTCCCCGCCCAAACGGAACACATAATCCCCCGCCCGGGCACTATTGCTGAGCAGTTCAGCGAACTGGCGCAAGATCCGGTCCCCGGCATCATGGCCGTAGGTATCGTTCACGCGTTTGAAGTAGTCGATATCCACCGCCAGGAGCGCAAAACGGGAGCCCCGCTGCTGGGCATAGCCCACCTCTCGGCTCAGCACCACAGACAGGTATTTACGGCTTAGCAGACGGGTCAATACGTCCCGACCAGACTCCAGTTCATTTTGCTGCTCAAACAGGCGATCCAGATGCAGGCCAATTGCCCGAGTGCGATCGCGCAACTCGTGCAAACGCAGCACTTGCCCCTTGGTATCGTCCTGTTCAAAGGCGGGCAAGAGCTCCGTGTCGATACGGGACATCAGATCCAGAATTTCCCGGCTTTCAACCGTTCCCTGGAAAGCATGCGCACCTTTATGTTTGAACCAGATCCCAAAATCCGAGTCACCAATGCGCGGGACCGGTGTGGCCTCGTTATTGACGGCCATCGCAAACATGAACAGGTTTTCCCAGTCCAGCAGGGCGGCTCGCTGACGGCCTCGCTCGGCCGCGACGTTTTGCACGATGGCAAACAGCCGATATGACTCCTCCGCACGGGATTTTCGTTCCCGCGAGTTGGCATAGGCGTGGCTCATCAACTCCATCGCCAAATCAATAAAGTTTTGAACGTAGCGATAGCACTCCCAGGCCTGCTCGGGGCTGATCGTCGTGGATTCAAACAGGAAGCGGGCGTAACGCCCTTTAAGCAAGCGTGCACCGCGCAACACCAGGTGAACCGGCACCCCCACGCGCGCATGTACTTCGCCCACCTGGTTTTGCAGTTTGACCTGATCCTGCATATCGCTGTGCTCATCTACTGAGAACAGCTGTACCAACCAGCTGCGCAGGGATCGATGCAAGCGCCTGTGTACCTGATCATGCGACAGATAAACCTGTGCGGCCGGGTGCTTGAGCATATGCGTATAAAAATGGGTCGCAAGCTCGTCCTGGTTATCTTGGGTGATAGTCAGCACATGAGCACGGACCGCCAGTGGCACTTTCTGGAGCAAGCCGTGCCAGTCCTGTGCGGCTTCTTCGATATTCGGTTGAGGCATGAAGTACGGGAGGAGGGTAGCGAGACGATACTTAAGGGATAAACAGCCTTAGCGGCAATTGTTACATGGGGGGAGATTTCGCGCTATTTCTTATAGCGATCCAGACCATGGGCAAGCAGGAGAATACCCCCCTAAACAACAAGGAAAAAACATACCCCTTAAAGATAAGTGGGTGATGTCCAAGACAGGGATACAAAAAAGCCAGTCCTACGTTTACCTGTATTCGCGTGTACCGCCGCACCCAGGCTAGGGCCTGTCATTCAAAGCTAAGACTTTGTGGGCTGAAACGCCCTGAAAGTTCCAACACCCGCTGATTGTCCTATCAAAGCACCGAGCTGACAAAACGAATCATCAACTATCGCCAAAAAGCCACGATCCGGGATCAGGTCGGAGGTCCAGTGTGGCCGAACACGTCTCAAGCTGGCAGCTCGCCCTAACAGCCCCAACCGTTAACTGTACAAAAAAACAGGCAGTCACAAAACCTATTGAAGTGTTTGTTTAGCAGCGCCCGGGACTCTTGCTGAATCAATTCCACTATCAGCACCTGGCCTTCTCTATAAAGCTTGGCCTTGCTGAGGGAGAAGTAAATATCAACCGTATTAGCGGAAAGAAATCTTATTTTTTGTATTGATTTAAACGGATAAATCCAAAATAAGTAGATATTTAGAAGAATGATTGAAACAAAGCCGTGCTTTTCATCAATAACGATAAATCTAAAAAAACTCCGAGCAGCACCGTTTTGAAAAAACAGATCGTATTTTTAGTCTTCTATTTAAAAATTCCAGCTGATAAAAGACAAATAATATTTTTATAAAGAAAATTAGCGTTAAACAAACACGGTGATCTGAAAAACAAAACCATCGCTTTGTTAAAGATGAAAAACAAGGAATAACAAACGTGATGATAAAACTTATCCACAAATCTGAATAAAAAAGAAATCCACAAACTTATTAACAATTTCCATTAATCCAAAAATGAGAATATGGAAATACGAAAAACGCCAGTTGATAATTAAGTGAATAGATTGTGGATATTATAAAGGCTTAATTCAAGCTAAAACACTGGCCCGATATACAGATGGGCATGAGCGGCTCAAAGCAGGCCTGAACAAGCCTCATTGCCAGGAAAAATCGATCCAAGCCTGGGTAAAAAAGCTATATTTAAGGCTGCTTCTGGCTCCTGGAGCCTGTGGATAAGCTCCAAGCAGACCTGTTGTGGACGTGCTGTGGATGGAAGGGGGATAAGTCCCCCATCTGGCAGAGGTGCAAATTTTGTCCAGTTTCGGTCCACCGACTCAATGTAGGTGGTACACAGGCAAAAACCATCTGTAAGCCGTTGAAATAGAAGCTGAATTTCAAGCTATTCGACTTATCCACAGACATCCATTATCCATTATTAGTTATATATATACTTATTATTAAATAAAGATCACTCCACCCATGTCCAACTTTCTTGTACAGCCTTTACCTGCTGGTTCTTTAGACATCATCGGTGATGTACATGGAGAGCTGCAGGCCTTGCATCAACTGATAAAAAACCTGGGTTATCAAAAAGATGGCTCTCATCCAGATAAACGGACTCTCATTTTTGTTGGAGACTATTGTGATCGAGGTCCAAACAGCCCAGCGGTGATTGAATACCTTAAGTTATTGATAAATAATAATAAAGCAAAGGGTATATTGGGAAATCATGAAATCAACCTGCTGATCGATGATGCAAAAGATGGATCTGGCTGGTACTTTGATCAACGATACGAATCTGATTTAAAGAATTACGCGCCTTTTTCTCGTGTAGAACCTAAAAATAGAGAAAAAATACGCCAGTTTTTAAGCTCTCTACCCATTGCATTGGAGAGAAACGATTTAAGAATTGTGCATGCAGCCTGGGTAAATGAATCAATAAATGCCATCAGATCTGTCAAAAGCGATAATTTTCTTGATTTTTTCTTTGAATGCGAGCGTAAAGCAGATGTCTACGCAGAAAATAAAGGAATTCTGAATAGATATCTGGCTGCTAAAGAAGAATGGAAAGAAAAAATTGAAGATCCAGCGACGTATATGCCCTTATTGCAGGCTTATATTGATTACGACCTGGTTAAAAACGACTTCAATCCGATCCGTTTGCTAACTTCGGGGACTGAAGGCCCTGCTAGCGAAGCTTTTTTTGCTGGCAATCGCTGGCGCTTTTCGGACCGAACCCCCTGGTGGAACCACTACGACGACGACATTCCAGTCATTTTTGGCCATTACTGGCGCCAGCTTTTCCCTCGCCCAAGCGTAAAAATGTCTAAATATTCCTTATTATTCAAGGATATAGATCCATTTTCTTGGCATGGAAAGAAAAAAAATACATTTTGTGTCGACTTTTCTGTCGGAGCTCGATGGCGCGATCGTCACAAGGCCCAGTCGCCGGAAGATTCCGCTTTTCACCTGGCAGCCCTGCGCTGGCCAGAGAAAATCATCATGACTGACACTGGTTTTACCCATCCCATCCGTTAAATTCTCTTTTTTTGGCACTGTTACAATTTTCTTTCCTGTGGATAAGCTCTAGGAGGGGCATTGTGAACAGAGTGTGGATACTTAAGGCATAAGTAGGTACTTCCTTGTTTTACCCAAAAGTTGTACCTAAACCATCCACCGGTAAGCGGTAGATCTATCCCCGTAAAAAAAGACGCTAAGCTCTTGTTTTACTGCTACTAAAGCTACTTGTTCGACTTATCAACAGGCCTCCATCCACTAATCTTAGTAAAAGATTTAAGTGCTTGTTATATAAGATAAGTTCAGTCCCTTGCCTGCCAGGCCTCCACACTTTGCAAGTCAAATGTTCTCGACTAAGATGCAGTCCATGAACAAAAAACACGATCTCGTCCAAAGCTGGCTTATGCGGCTTTTGCATACAGCGTTTTGGGCTGCGAAGTCTGAAAATTTATTTTCAAAGCTGCGCAAGATCGGATTTGCTACCAGCTTTTTGATAATTTCTGCAGTATGAGAAAAATTCAAACAAAGCCCTTGGTGGCAACAGAGGGGTTGCTTACTTGCCTTAGTCGCTTGGCTCTGGACTGCCGGCGCTTCAGGCATTGTCTGCAACAGGAGCTTGTACTAGGTCAATCTCATTTGAATTTTTGACTTATCCACATTTTGTGGGTAAAGCGTGTATTGCTGGCTGCGACTTGCTTGTTTTAGTTGATTGGGTTTTATGGACTGTGTTTTTTCACAGCTCTATGTGGGGCCTGAGTCTAGTAATTTTGAAATAAGTCCTTGTTTTATAACTATATTTTTCACGGTTTTAAGTTTTAGGCTGTTTTTTCCGTTTGGTATTCGGGTCGGTAGATCGGATTCGCCAATCAGGGGGATTTTCCGTTTTATCAATGGAAAAGAAGCGATAACTGGGCAAAAAATCAGGGTTGCCCCCAAAGTTATCAACAGGAACGTGTTTGGGAGCAGACTCAAGCGTTTCACGCTCGACTGCCTTTGATGCGCAAAGCCTGGGTTTTGTCGTTTATACCTGCGGCTTTGTTTCTTGCTCGGACGGTTTTGTTCTACAGACCAAGAAAGGCTTTATTGCTGTGGATGGTGAAGATATCGCTGCCTTGCCAGTTGTCCACAAAAATCAGGACACAAAAAAACCGCCTTGCGGCGGTTGGGATGAAGCACTGTTTGACGGATCACACAGTACGCAGGCGATCGATTGCTTGATCCAGAGTGCTGGTTTGCTTGGCAAAGCAAAAACGCAGTAAACGGTGATTAGCTTGCTCTAAATTGGGATTCAGGTAAAAAGCGGAAACCGGGATAGCGCCCACTCCATGGACCTGGTTTAGGTGTTTGGCAAAGTCCAGCTCAGAAAGCTCAGAGATATTTTCGTAGCTGGCCAGCAGGAAAAACGTGCCTTCGCTGGGCATAGGCGTGAAACGCGTCGTTTGCAGGCCAGTAAGCAAATGATCACGTTTTTCTTGGTAGAAGGCCGGTAGGCTCTCCCAGGTAGCAGGGTTCTGCATATACGTGGCCAGACCTGCCTGTAAGGGGCTAGGAACGGTAAAGACGGTGTACTGATGGATCTTGCGAATTTCGGTGCTGAGATAGGCTGGGGCGCAGCAGTAGCCTACCTTCCAACCGGTTGCATGGAAGGTTTTACCAAAGGAAGAAACGATCACGGATCTTTCTGCCAGAGTAGGGCGGCTTGCCAGGCTCAAGTGATCTTTTCCGTCGAAAGTCAGGTGTTCGTAGACTTCGTCGGACAGAATGATCAAGGGATGCTTTTCTACGATCTGTTCCAATGCATCTAAATCCTGATCTTGCAAAATGGTGCAGGTCGGGTTGTGAGGGAAGTTGATCACCAGCATACGGGTCTTAGGAGTAATGGCGTTTTCAACGCGCTCCCAATCCACCCGGTAGTAAGGCACCGACGCACTGGGTGCTGTCATGGGTACTGCGACAGGGATCCCTCCTGCAAGCTCAATAGCGGGGATGTACAGGTCGTAGAAGGGCTCAATGACGACGACTTCATCCCCAGGGTGGACGAAGGCCTGAAAGCTCGCCATCAGAGCTTCGGTGGCGCCACTGGTCACTGTGATCTCGGTGTCCACATTGTAGAGACGCCCATATCTGGACTGGGTCTTGCTAGCGATAGCTGCACGTAGGGCAGGGTATCCCGCCATTGCGGGATATTGATTTACGCCGTCCAGCATGGCTTGATGTACTGCTTCAATCAAGGCAGGGTCTGGGTTGAAATCCGGGAAGCCCTGGCCCAGGTTGATGGCTTTGTGCTCTAGAGCCAGTTGGCTCATGGTTGTAAAGATTGTGGCGCCCACGGAAGGGAGCTTGGATGTGATCTGCATGGGTCTACCGGCATAAATAATAAAAGTGCACCCGTGGTCCAGCTTTGAACGACAATTGGGTGGCGAAGTATCAAATAAATCCCTGTCGAAAATACCATAGATTCCACTGCTATCCGTTGATCGTGGAACCACATAGACAGGATGCTTTCTTACATCGATATAGCTGCTTTCTATATAAGGCAGGCTGGCTTCCGTTGATCCCTTTTTTGTCGATAGATCCAGGCAAGCGCAGTTGATACGTGAAGGAATTTTTTTATCCTTAACTGGTCTGAGTGATGGATACTGAGGCAGTGGGGAATAAACAGGCGTCGCAATTTGCTTTCTTTTCCCGACGACTTCCTGCCTTCACTACCTTGATTCGTCCTTGTGAAACCAGGATCATCGTTCTTGATGGCCGAGACTCGGCGGATAGTTCGCCCTTGTGGACGGTGTACGTTAGCTGAGTTTTTCCTGCCGAATAGCTGCAAATTTTCTTATCGCCAGACTGTTGAGACGTTTTCTCGTTTATCTGGCAGTATTTCTTTTTATTGCGCTGTTATCCACAATTTCGCACCCTGCTAAATCGTCTTTTGGCCCCTAAGGCTGCACAGCCCGCCTAGATAGCTACTTTTAAGGTATTTAAGGGCTATAAGCGCGCCTTTTATGGCTTGCGCCAGTTGTGTTTTCAGCTCGGGTTTTTCCTTCAGGCTCCCTTGTTGCATGCGCCGAAAGAGCCTGGGGATAAAAAGCGGGCTATTTCTCCACAAAGTTATCCACAGTGGTTTTTAAGCAAATAAGTGTGTTCCACGTGGAACAGATCTTGGTTTCACATGTTTCACGTGGAACATCCACCACTTGTAATCGTATAATTGATTTTTACTTTCTAGCTGTTCTGACATGATTTATCCCGAAGAGTTTGACGTTATTGTCATAGGCGGCGGACATGCTGGTACCGAAGCGGCTTTAGCGGCAGCTCGAACCGGTGTGTCTACCTTATTGTTAACCCATAATATGGATACCCTGGGGCAAATGTCCTGCAACCCCTCGATAGGAGGGATTGGCAAGGGGCATTTGGTCAAAGAGGTAGACGCCTTGGGCGGGGCCATGGCATTGGCAACTGACCAGGCCGGCATCCAGTTTCGTACCTTAAATAGTTCCAAGGGGCCGGCAGTGCGCGCCACCCGAGCCCAAGCGGATCGCTCCTTATATAGGAAAGCGATTCGCGAGTGCTTGCAAAACCAAGCTAATTTGATGGTGTTCCAGCAGTCGGTAGAAGACCTGATCTTGGAAGGCGATCGTGTGGTTGGGGCTGTCACTAAGATTGGTTTGGAGTTCAAAGCCAAATCTGTCGTGCTGACTGCCGGTACTTTTTTGAACGGTTTGGTGCATGTGGGCTTGAATAACTATTCAGCCGGCCGGGCAGGGGACCCACCGTCAATTAGCTTGGCGCATCGCCTGCGGGAATTGAAGTTACCCCAAGGTCGATTGAAAACCGGAACTCCCCCTCGCATTGATGCCAACACCATCGACTTTTCCCGGTTGGAAGTTCAGCCAGGCGACAGTGATCCCATCCCGGTGTTTTCGTATATGGGGGATGTTTCCATGCACCCTCAGCAGATGCCATGCTGGATTACGCACACTAACGAGCGCACGCATGACATCATCCGTTCGGGCCTGGACCGCTCTCCCATGTATAGCGACCAGGGCACTATCGAGGGCATAGGCCCGCGCTACTGCCCGTCTATTGAAGACAAGATTCATCGCTTTGCGGACAAGAGCAGCCATCAGGTATTTTTGGAGCCGGAAGGTTTAAGCACGACGGAGATCTACCCCAACGGGGTGTCCACCAGCTTGCCTTTTGATATTCAATTGGCAATGGTGCGCAGTCTGCCTGGCTTGGAAAATGCGCGCATCATGCGTCCAGGTTATGCCATCGAGTACGATTATTTTGATCCTCGATCTTTGTATCCGACGCTGGAAACCAAACAGATTCGTGGCCTGTTCTTTGCTGGCCAGATCAACGGCACTACCGGCTACGAAGAGGCTGCAGCTCAGGGCTTGTTGGCTGGGGTGAATGCTGCTCGCTTAGCGCAAGAAAAAGAGCAGTGGTATCCCCGCCGTAACGAGGCCTATCTGGGTGTCCTGGTGGATGATTTGATCACCCGTGGTGTGACCGAGCCTTACCGCATGTTTACATCGCGTGCCGAGTATCGCTTAAGTCTGCGCGAAGATAATGCGGATCAGCGTTTGACTGAAATGGGTCGTGAGCTGGGCTTGGTGGATGACGCCCGGTGGGATCATTTCAACCGCAAGCGCGATGCGGTTGCACGTGAAATCGAACGTCTGAAGGGTACGTGGGTGAACCCCCGTAGCCTGCCTGCCGATCAAGCTCAAACCTTGTTGGGTAGAACAATCGAACGGGAATATTCCTTTTTTGATTTATTGAAGCGCCCTGAGGTGGATTACAAAAAGCTGATGGCCGTCTTGAATGATCAAGGGACGCCCGTTGCAGGCCCAGGTTTGGATGATGCTGTACATGTTGAGCAGGTAGAGATCCAAGTCAAGTACGCGGGCTATGTGGCTCGTCAACAGGATGAAGTTACCCGTCAGGCTGCATTAGAAGAGCAGGCTATTCCAGAGGATCTGGATTATGACGACATCAAAGGTTTGTCTATAGAAGTGCGCCAGCGCTTGAAGGCTGCCCAGCCTTTGACGATTGGCCAGGCTGGACGTGTTCAGGGTGTAACACCGGCGGCTGTTTCATTATTGTTGGTACACCTGAAGCGCAAGCAAAAAAACAAACACACGGCATGAGCGATATTTTCTCAAAACGACTGATCCAGGCCTTGCAGGATTTAGGCCTGGATCAGGACCCTATCTTGGTACGCAAGCTACTGGATTACATTAATCAGTTGCAGCGCTGGAACCGCACTTATAATCTGACCGCCCTGCGTGACCCAGATCAAATGCTGGTGCAGCATATTTTTGATAGCCTGTCGGTTGTTCGTCCTTTTCAGGACTACCTGGCCAGCAAGAATCAATCTGCAGCAGAATCTGTACGGATTGTGGATGTAGGTTCAGGGGCTGGTTTACCAGGTGTGGTTTTGGCTGCATCTTGTTCCACGTGGAACATCACCTGCATTGATGCTGTTGAGAAAAAAATGGCATTTGTTCGACAAATGGTGGGCGTCTTAGGTCTGCCTAATTTGTCGGCTATGCATGTTCGGGTAGAGCGGCAGGAACCCATGCAAGCTGATATTGTGGTTTCCCGAGCTTTTTCTTCGCTGCTTGATTTTGTGAATTTGGCAGGTAGGCATGTACGCCCAGGTGGGCGTATTGCAGCTATGAAAGGGAAAGTGCCCGATGTGGAAATAGCTGCTTTGCAATCTGAAAGTAATTGGCAGGTCGAGCGAATCGAATCATTAACTGTACCGGAGCTAGAGGCACAACGCTGTCTAGTGTGGTTGGTGCAGCAAGGATAATCATGAGTAAAAACGACGAAAAATCTCCCCGTGCCTATGTGTTTTGTATTGCCAATCAAAAAGGCGGGGTAGGCAAGACCACCACAGCAATTAATTTGGCCGCTGCGCTTGCGATTCTGAAGAAAAAAGTTTTGTTGATTGACCTGGACCCCCAGGGTAATGCCACCATGGGTAGCGGTATCGATAAAAACTCCCTGTCTGGTAATCTTTATCAGGTTTTGATCGGCGACGAAAGCATTGCTAACGTAAAGATACATTCAGAAACAGGTGGCTATGACGTTCTGCCTTCCAATAGGGAGCTGTCCGGAGCCGAGATCGACCTGATCCAGATGCAAGAGCGTGAGCAACAACTCAAACAGGCGCTCGCCCAGGTGCTGGACGATTACGATTTCGTGCTGATTGATTGCCCGCCTACCTTGTCCTTGTTGACGCTCAATGGTCTGGCTAGCGCTCATGGGGTCATCATCCCTATGCAGTGCGAGTATTTCGCACTGGAAGGGCTGTCGGACCTGGTCAACACAGTTAAACGGGTCTATCGCAACATCAACCCGGATTTGCAATTGATTGGACTGCTGCGGGTGATGTTTGATGGTCGCGTGACTTTGCAGCAGCAGGTGTCTAATCAAATCGAGACGCACTTTGGCGACAAAGTGTTCAAAACGGTGGTGCCCCGTAATGTGCGTTTGGCCGAAGCACCAAGCCACGGTATGCCAGGTATTGTGTACGACAAAAACTCCCGGGGAGCCAAAGCTTATATGGACTTTGGCAAAGAGCTGATCAAGCGCTTGAAGAAAGAATCCCGCAGCGATAAGGCGTAAGGCACACAAGAATCAATAGGAATGTAAGCATGGCTACACGAAAACCCAAAGGTCTAGGTCGAGGCTTGGATGCCTTGCTCGGTGCTGATGCAGGCGCTATCGCAACCATAGGGAAAAAAGGCGAAACGACGGCAGGTGATGGCCTGCCTTCCAGCCTGCCCGTCAAATCGCTGAAAGCCGGGGTCTATCAGCCGCGTACGCGCATGGACGAAGGCGCCTTGAACGAGCTGGCCGAATCCATCCGCGCACAAGGGGTGATGCAACCTATTTTGGTGCGTCCCCTGTCGGGCAAGGATAAAGGCAAGTACGAGATCATCGCCGGCGAACGACGCTTCCGTGCCTCGCAGATTGCAGGCCTGGAAGAGGTGCCGGTCCTGGTGCGCGAGGTGGGGGACGAAAACGCCGCCATCATGGCCCTGATCGAGAATATTCAGCGTGAAGATCTGAACCCGCTGGAAGAGGCGCAAGGGGTCAAGCGTTTGCTGGATGAGTTCGGCCTGACCCACGAGCAGGCTGCGCAAGCAATTGGCCGTTCACGTTCGACCACCAGCAACCTGCTGCGCTTGATCAACCTGGCAGAGCCGGTGCAGATCATGCTGTTGGCTGGCGATATCGATATGGGCCACGCCCGTGCCTTGCTGGCTGTAGACGCTGCGCGCCAGATCATGTTGGCTAACGAAGTGATTGCGCGCCGTCTGTCAGTGCGTGAAACCGAAAAACTGGTGGCCCGTACCTTGCACGAGGATGATGCGCCAGCCAGCAAGCAGGCACAGAACAAGGCCAGTCGTACTGGCGATGTACAACGCTTTGAAAAGGTTTTGTCTGACCACCTGGGCACCAAAGTGACGTTGAAGGTCGGTGCCAAGGATAAAGGGCAGCTGCAGATCTCTTTTCATGGCTGGGAACATCTGAATGCCTTGCTGGAAAAGCAGGGCTTGTCGTCTTTGCTGGAGCAAACAGACGATTAAGCAGCACAATTGAAGTGAAAAAAGCCGGCCTCAGGTCGGCTTTTTTTATTCCTGATCGAATTTTAAGCAAGAGCAGGGTGGGGGGGCTAAGCAGAAATCAGGTGGCCACGGGAAGGAGAGACAGCGACAAAAATGGATAAAACCTAAAAATGTATTATTTGCTTACAAAATTAAAGCCTTAAAAATCAGAAAACCCTCTGTGTTAACCCGTATTTCATTGATATTTGCCGGCCTTGAAAGTATCTGAAGGTCTGTCTTCAAACGGTAAAAAAACGGAGTGAAACCCCCTTAAAAACGGGTTTTTTCAAAAAATTTAAGGATTTATCCAGTTTTCCTCTCCAAAGGCTTGACGAGTATTAAAAACATGTCCATAATTCGATTTTCGCTTCGGGTGGGATGTCCGAGTGGTTAAAGGAGGCAGACTGTAAATCTGTTGACCCTGCGTCTACGTTGGTTCGAATCCAACTCCCACCACCAGCACTTTTCTAAGGTCAGCCAGCAAGGCGGCTTTAGGAGAGGGTGAAGAAAAGTCTGCGGGTGTAGCTCAATGGTAGAGCAGAAGCCTTCCAAGCTTAAGACGAGGGTTCGATCCCCTTCACCCGCTCCAGGTTTGAAATCTTTGGCTATTCTCAGCTGAAGTTGAATGCCCATGTGGCTCAGTGGTAGAGCACTCCCTTGGTAAGGGAGAGGTCACGCGTTCGATCCGCGTCATGGGCACCACACCCCTCATCTCTCTATATCGTTCTATCCCTTCAGGAGTCTGCCATGGCTAAAGGCAAGTTTGAACGGACTAAACCGCACGTCAACGTCGGTACTATCGGTCACGTTGACCACGGTAAAACCACTCTGACCGC
>NZ_JBXART010000003.1:400813-809146 GCF_058808495.1 Alcaligenes sp. GW821-FHT11D07 | reverse complement strand
CTGGCCAAAGACAGCAATGTCCACGCCAAGGTCGAGACCGAAGATGCGGCGGGTAACCCAGCCAGCGCTGAAGCTGACCGTGGCTACGGTGTGGATACCGATCTGCCAGAAGCCGCTATTACGATCGACACCATCGCTGGCGATGATGTGATTAACAAGGCTGAGTCCGAGTCTGACGTGACCATCACTGGTACGGTGGGCGAAGATGTGAAGGCTGGCGATACCGTGACCGTGACGGTTAACGGTAAGGATTACACAACGACTGTTAATGCCGATGGCAAGACCTGGAATGTAGACGTTCCAGGCGCCGAACTGGCCAAGGACAGCAATGTTCACGCCAAGGTCGAGACTGAAGACGCGGCAGGCAACCCAGCCAGCGCTGAAGCTGACCGCGGCTACGGTGTTGACACCGAGTTGCCAGAAGCCGCCATTACCATCGACACGATTGCTGGCGACGACGTCATCAACAAGGCTGAATCTGAGTCCGACGTGACCATCACCGGTACCGTGGGTGAAGACGTCAAGGCTGGCGATACCGTGACCGTGACGGTTAACGGTAAGGACTACACCACCACCGTTAACGCCGACGGCAAGACCTGGAACGTGGACGTTCCAGGTGCCGAATTGGCTGCTGATTCGAACGTACACGCCAAGGTCGAGACCGAAGATGCGGCGGGTAACCCAGCCAGCGCTGAAGCCGACCGCGGCTACGGTGTGGATACTGAGTTGCCAGAAGCGGCGATCACCATCGACACGATCGCTGGCGATGACGTGATCAACAAGGCTGAGTCCGAGTCTGACGTGACCATTACAGGTACGGTTGGCGAAGATGTGAAGGCTGGCGACACTGTCACGGTGACCGTGAACGGTAAGGACTACACCACCACCGTTAACGCCGATGGCAAGACTTGGAACGTAGATGTTCCAGGCGCCGAATTGGCCAAGGACAGCAATGTTCACGCCAAGGTCGAGACCGAAGACGCCGCAGGTAACCCCGCTTCTGCCGAAGCCGACCGTGGCTACGACGTTCAGCTTGCTTTGCCTAAGGCCGAGATCGCTATCGATACCATTGCTGGTGATGATGTGATCAACAAGGCTGAGTCCGAGTCCAACGTTACTCTGACAGGTACTGTGGGCCAAGACGTCAAGGCTGGCGACAAGGTTACTGTGACCGTTAATGGCAAGGACTACACGACCACCGTTAATGCGGATGGCAAGACTTGGAACGTGAATGTTCCAGGCGCTGAGTTGGCTCTGGACGACAATGTCCACGCTAAGGTCGAGACCAAGGATGCTGTTGGTAACACTGCCAGCGCTGAGGCTGATCGCGACTACGGTGTACAAACCACGTTGCCTGAAGCAGATATCACTTTGGATCCGATCGCCGGTGACGGTGTGCTGGATCACAAAGAAGCTGGCGACGGCAAGGGCACGATCGATGTGACCGGTACCGTTGGCAAGGATGTTCAGCCAGGCGACACCGTGACGCTGACAATCGGTGGTAAGGAATACACCGGTACCGTTGGCAATGATCTGACCTTCAAGATTCCAGTACCTGTACAGGATCTGCTGAAGAACGATAAGGTCGATGCCAAGGTAACGACAACTGACTCGGCTGGTAACAGTGCCTCTGCCGATGACTCCGGTCCTTACACGCTGGATGTGGATCAACTGATTGTTGATGGCAACGGTGGTGGCAATCCGAAAGGCGGTGTGGGTGATGACGTTATCATCGGCGACCGCGGCGGTGTACAAGAAAACATCGTTCACGGCCAGAGCTACAACATTGCCATCTTGGTTGACCGCTCCAACAGCATGAAGGAAGCCTCTGGTACGGACAATATGAACCGTATGCAGTTGCTCAAGGCCGCACTGACGACCTTGGCCGAGAGCTTGGCCAATCATGAAGGCGGCACGGTAAACCTGAGCATCATTGGCTTCGGTACCAAGGCTGATGCGCCTCTGGTCTTCAAGGATCTGACGCATGCTGATCTGATCAAGCTGTTGAACTCGATCGATACATTGAATGGTTACAACTCCAGTTGGAACTCCAATGTAGGTGGCACCAACTATGAAGCAGCCTTTAAAGCGGCTGAAGCATGGTTCAAGACTGGTGATGCACCGGCAACTGATAAGAACGGCAACGCTTATGAAAACGTTACCTACTTCCTGACCGACGGTAACCCGACCCAATATGGCACTGGCCAAGGTGCAGGTAGTGGCTACGACGCTACTGCTGATTCACGCGGTAAAACTGCTTACGACAGCTTGGTGACGTCCTCGGGCAGCAAGGTTTACGCCGTGGGTATTGGTAATGACGTGAGCGTGGATGTTCTGCGCAAGTACGACAACACCGGTACCGAGGTTGTTGACGTGGTCCGTGGCGACAAGGAAGTTACTAACTTCGACAACGGCCGTCATGACGGTTGGGTCCAAGCTAACGGTAACGGTACTGTAGGCGTCAAGTATGTGAGCGGTAGCAACCGACTGGAAATCACCGATACCTACAGCCGCAATGGCGATACTGCGACCACGGTTCGTGGCCCAGGTATGACTGTCGCTGCGGGTAGCTATGGCAAGCTGAGCTTCTACTACTCGGAAAGCGGCCGTAATAGCCAGGACGTGTTCCAGTGGCAGCTGCAGAAGTACAACGAGAAGACCGGCAAGTGGGAAGTTGTTGAGTCTGGAAACCGTGTGAATAGCAGCGGCACCATCACGACCAAGCCAGTAGGCGAAGGTCAGTACCGCTTCGAGTTCCTGGTGGATGATCGCTCCAGCAGCAGCAACTACAAGGTCTACATTGATGACGTCACGATGTTGTCCTCTGGTAATCCAAATGATTGGAGAGAGGTCAATAAGGTTGACATCGTCAACACCAAGGAAGACTTGGATGCAGCCTTGAAGGGGGGTTCGGTAACGAATGATCCAGCACCTGTTGGTAATGACCACATCATTGGCGGCGACGGCAATGACATCATCTTCGGTGACACGATCAACACTGACGGTGCAGTTCTGCCATGGCACGAAGTGGGTGGACGTCCTGATAACTTGCCTGATGGCTCCGGTCTGAAGGCGCTGGAAGTGTTCTTGCAAATGAAGAACGGTGGTACTCCAGCGACAGGCAATGATATCTATGACTACATCAAGGACAACCACGAAGCCTTCAATGTCGATGGCGACAAACGTGGCGGCGATGACATCCTTGATGGTGGTAAGGGTAACGACATCCTTTACGGCCAAGGCGGTAATGACATCCTGATCGGTGGTGCCGGCGACGACATCATGTTCGGCGGTGAGGGTGATGACACCTTTATCTGGAACAAGGGTGACGAAGGTACCGTTAATAAACCAGCCGTGGATTACGTGATGGACTTTGGTGACTCGGGTACCGACACCTTGGATATCACTGATCTGCTGTCGGGCCATGACCTCAATAGCGGCGACCTGAGCCAGTACCTGACGGTAGGCCGTTCGGATAGCGGCAAGATGGAAATCGGTATCAGCTCTCAAGGTAATGGTCAGATTGATCAGAAGATCATTCTGGACAATATCGACTTTGACGCGGAGAAGGCAGCTCAGATCGCTAACTCGCTGAAAGACGGTACTTTGAAGTCTTCTGATTTCTAAGATGTCTGCCACATAGGCGCTACCTGCGGGTGGTGCCCTAAGCCCCACAAGCCTTTTTGGGTTTGTGGGGTTTTTTTATATGCGAAGCTTGTCGTCAGCGCCAATAGTAGGCGACAGGGGTTTCTGGCTATGATCTTGATAAATCGGAGAAAAGAGTTGGTTTTGTTGCGATGCTCTGTATGGATACCGTTTCGGTTAGGCTCGACCAAGCTGCTTTATGGAGCAGATACAGGCTGGCGCCAGGTGTTTTGTAAAGGCGTAACGCAGCCGGATACAAGATCAGGCGTAAAGCCGGCCCAGGACCATGTTGGCGAGCGTCAATATGCCTTTATTTGGGCTTGAGTTTTACCCAGGCCCAGGTGATTTCGGGCTATTTAAGAGAAACTCTTCTGTAGGGCGGTTTTAAGCGCTTTGACGATTGCCAAGTACTAACTAAATAGGCAAGCTAGAACGCCGTTATAAGGGTTTGCTTATTTGGGATTGACGTGCTCTTGTCTTTTGCCTGGCTACGCCTTTTTCTTCGATCTAAGATTGCGCTGTTTGTGCTGGTCGCACTGCTGGTTTTGGTGTGGCTGCCGATGTCGGCGCCTGCCTTGCAGTTCGAAGCAACAAAGATCCGTCAGACGGCCGTCTCCCGTTTTGGCGCCCGTGCGGGTACCGCCGTGGATCGCTGGCTGGCTAATCTGGAGTCCGCCCGTTCCTTGGGTGAACGCCGCCAGTTAGATGCGGTTAATGATTTCTGGAATATGAATGTAATGGCAGGCGAGGATATTCATATTTGGGGCCAGCTGGATTATTGGGCAACCCCAATAGAAACCTTGGGCAAAGGTGCTGCTGACTGCGAGGATTTTGTTATCGGCAAGTACTTTTCTTTGTTGCACCTGGGCGTGCCCAATGAAAAACTGCGATTGATTTATGTACGAGCTCAGGTGGGCGGTCAAAGCATTGCGCACATGGTGTTGGGCTACTATCCCACGCCGCAGGCTGAGCCTTTGCTACTGGATAACTTGAGCGGCTCGATCCGGCCCGCCAGCCAACGGCCTGATTTAACCCCTGTGTTTAGTTTTAACTCACAAGGGGTGTATGTGGGTAATACCCAGAAAGGCTCTGTAGATAGCATCAGCCGCTGGCGTGGTTTGCTGGAAAAAATGCGTAAGGAAGGTTTTGTACCGTGATGCTGACCGCCAATTTGGCGTAATGGCAGGTGATGGACAAACCCTGGGACACCCGTCGGGGTGGGCTAGACCAGAATTTATGGAATAAACGGAAGCGCTATGTCTTTACTTAAACAGCTCTTGCTGAGTGTCTCGTGCGCGATTCTTGCTATTTTGATTGGCACGCTGTGGTTCAGCGTCGATTCAGCAAGGCAGTATTTGAGCAGTCAGTTGCAGGCTCAGGGTGAGTCGGCCGCGACCTCGTTGGCCTTGACCTTGTCACAGCCCAGCAACCAGGACCCGGTGACACAGGAACTGCTGATTGCCGCCTTGTACGACACCGGGCAGTTTGAGCGTATTCGCTTTGTTGATACCTCTGATACGGTTTTGGTGGAGCGTAGTGCTCAGCAGGAAACGCAGATCAGCGGCTCTTCGCCTGTGTGGTTCGCCAACTCTTTGCCGATTGATGTACCTGTGGCCTCGGCCCATGTCAGTAATGGCTGGAACCAGATTGGCACGATCGAAGTTCAGCCTGCCGATGAGTATGCTCGCGCCAGCTTGTGGAAGAGTTTTGTACGGGTCACTTTGCTCGTATTAGGTGCTGGCATTGCATGGGGCGTGTTTGTCCTGATGGTCATGGCCTGGTTGCGTCGCGCTTTGCGTGAACATGTGCAGTTCGAGCTGCAGCAAATGGATCAGAGTGAATCTGTCCCTAGCCGTAAAAAGGTCCGCATCATTCCTGAGCTGGAAGAGGTCACGCACACTTTAAGTACGGTTCAAAAGCGCATACGAGTCAGCAGTCAGGAACAGAATGCCCGAATCGAACAATTGCAGCTGGAGCTCAATTGCGACCCTGTTACTGGATTGGCCAACCGCAAATACTTTGTGAACCTGTTTCGTCAGGTCCTGCAGCAAGATGAGGGTGGCCATGTGCTGCTGTTCCGTCAGCGAGACTTGCTGGCCTTGAATACGTCTTTGTCGCGGGATGCCGTGGATGGCTGGTTAAAACTGGTCACGCAGCGCTGTGCAGAGTTATTGCAAAAACATGGCATGGATGCCAGTAATCTGGCCCGCTTGAATGGGTCGGATTTTATCGTGTTGCTCAAAGGGCAGACCGGGCCTCAGGTTATGGGCTTGGCGCAGGAACTGCGCAAGGCGCTACAAGAGCTGCGTCAGCCGCTGCCGGATGGCACTTTGTGTCGCTGGGCCATGGCGATGACTAATTACGAAGGTCAGGATTCGCTCAGCGCAGTCATGACTCGTCTGGATAATGCCTTGATGCGCGCCGAAGGGGCAGGGCACCAAGAGGTGGAGTATCGTCCGTCCGAAGGTGGCCATAATGAAGCGGGCTCGTCGATTGGGGAGCAAGAGTGGCATTCACGTATTGAGCGGGGTCTGGCGCAAAATCGCATTGAACTGAACGTGAAACCTGGCGTGGAGGTCTGGGGCCAACCTGGGCCAATCTACGATGCCACTTTAAGTTTGTTAGCGGAGCAGCCTGGGCAGGACAGTTTGCCCGCCTATTTATTTATTCCGGTCGCGGTACGTCTGGGTCTGTCCGGACAGTGTGACCTACGTACCATGCAACTGGCTTGCGATTGGTTGGGCAAGCACGAAGGCAGTCTGAGCGTACGCGTATCCTGGGCCTCGGTGATCAAACCGGGGTTTGGCGATCAGGTGGCTGAAGTACTGGCCAAAGCAGGCGACAGGGCCAAGCGTCTGATTATTGAGCTAGACGCTTATTGCCTGAGCGAGCACGATGCGGAAACGGTCGCCTTTGTTGATAGTTTGCGCCCCTACGGCGTACAGTTTGGGCTTCGCCGAGTGCTGGAGCAGCCTGAGTCCATTCTATGGCTGCATCTGATGGCACTGAAGTATATTGTGCTGGATGATGAGCGTGCCCAGACCTTGCAAGCCGAGGTGGGTGGCCGCCATTTGCTGACTGCCTTTCTGCAAAGTTTGCAGGAACTGGGAATTGGCTTGCGCCGGGTGACGCGCGCTACCAATAGTGCTCAGCTGGACGAGTTGTTGCGTGAAAACGCCGTCCCGCCAAGAACTTAGCAAATTTATTCTTGTTTTTCGGGACTTTATTTGCTAGTATATGTGGCTTACCTCTTCATATTGGCCGGGGCAGCTTAGCCGCCTATCGGGGTGGAGTGGTAATACAACGTTTTGTCTCTCGCAAGATTTCAACCTAGGGTTCGGCTTGCCGGACCAGATCGAGATCGGGTTTACGGTATCGAACTGGCTGGATCCGAATCTGACGGGACCAAAACTGGTTGTGTGACCCGGTCATTCTGGCTGGATCGTTGCAATTAAGTTGGAACAGGAAAAATCATGATTCAAATGCAGACCACGCTGGACGTGGCCGACAACACAGGTGCGCGTTCTGTAATGTGCATCAAAGTGCTGGGCGGCTCGAAGCGCCGTTATGCCGCAATTGGTGACATCATTAAAGTTACCGTTAAAGAAGCGGCCCCGCGCGGACGCGTCAAAAAAGGCGAAATCTACAACGCTGTAGTGGTTCGTACCGCTAAGGGCGTGCGCCGTAAAGACGGTTCGCTGATTCGTTTCGGTGGCAATGCCGCCGTATTGCTCAATGCCAAGCTGGAACCCATCGGCACCCGTATCTTCGGACCCGTTACGCGTGAACTGCGTACCGAGAAGTTCATGAAGATTGTGTCTTTGGCTCCCGAAGTGCTGTAAGGAGCGCGAAAAAAATGCAAAAAATTCGTAAAGGCGACGAAGTTATCGTGCTGACCGGACGTGATAAAAAACGCCGTGGCACAGTACTGCAACGCGTCGATGCAGACCACGTTATCGTGGAAGGCATCAACGTCGTCAAAAAACACGTTAAAGCCAATCCTATGGCTGGCACGCAAGGTGGTATCGTCGACAAGACTATGCCTATCCACATCTCGAACGTTGCTCTGTTCAACCCAGAAACCGGCAAGGGCGACCGCGTTGGTATCCAGGTGATCGACGGTGAGAAGACGCGTGTTTATCGTTCCAGCGGCAAAACCGTTGGCGCCAAGGCTTAAGGGGCGGATAACATGACACGTTTACAAGAGTTCTACCGCGAAAAAGTGGTTGCCGACCTGCAAAAGCAGTTCGAGTACAAGAGCATTATGGAAGTACCGCGCATCACCAAGATCACTCTGAACATGGGTGTCTCGGAAGCGGTTGCTGACAAAAAGGTTATCGAGAACGCGGTAGCAGACATGACCAAAATTGCTGGTCAGCGTCCTGTTGTCACGAAAACCCGCAAAGCTATTGCCGGTTTTAAGATTCGCGAAGATTACCCGATCGGTTGTATGGTGACCCTGCGCGGTCAACGCATGTACGAATTCCTGGATCGTCTGGTTGCTGTGGCTCTGCCTCGCGTCCGTGACTTCCGTGGTGTGTCGGGTCGTGCGTTTGACGGCCGTGGCAACTACAACATGGGGGTTAAAGAGCAAATCATTTTCCCCGAAATCGAGTACGACAAAATCGACGCAGTGCGTGGTCTGAACATCAGCATCACTACTTCTGCCAAGACGGACGAAGAGGCCAAGGCGCTGCTTAGCGCGTTCAGCTTCCCGTTCCGCAACTAAGGGGCGCAACGTGGCTAAACTTTCCCTCATCAATCGCGACATCAAGCGCGCTAAGCTGGCTGAGAAATTCGCCGCTAAGCGTGCAGAACTGAAAGCGACCATTGACGACCAGTCCAAGTCTGACGAAGAGCGCTACGAGGCTCGTTTGCAGTTGCAACAATTGCCACGCAACTCGAACCCGACCCGCCAACGCAACCGTTGCGTTGTCACCGGTCGCCCTCGTGGTGTTTTCAAGAAATTCGGTTTGACTCGCCATAAAGTGCGCGAAATGGCAATGCGCGGCGAGATCCCCGGTATGACCAAGGCCAGCTGGTAGGAGAAATACACATGAGCATGAGCGATCCAATCGCCGATATGTTGACCCGCGTGCGTAACGCGCAAATGGTCAACAAGACATCGGTCAGCATGCCCTCCTCGAAGCTGAAAGCAGCTATTGCTGCTGTGCTGAAAGACGAAGGCTACATCGAAGACTTCCGCATTGCTGGCGAAAAAGCCAAGCCAGAGCTGGAAATCACCCTGAAATACTATGCCGGCCAGCCAGTCATCGAGCGCATCGACCGCGTTTCGCGTCCTGGACTGCGCATCTACAAAGGCAGCACGAACATCCCTCAAGTCATGAACGGCTTGGGCGTTGCTATCGTCTCCACGTCTCGTGGCGTGATGACCGATCGCAAAGCACGTGCAGCTGGCGTCGGTGGCGAAGTGCTGTGCTACGTGGCATAAGGAGAACATCATATGTCACGTATCGCTAAGTATCCCGTTTCCCTGCCTCAAGGCGTAGAAACGAACATTGCCGCTGATCAGATCACGGTCAAAGGCCCTCTGGGCACTTTGGTTCAAACTCTGACTGGCGACGTCACCATTGAACTTCAAGACGGTCAGCTGTCTTTTGCTGCTGCGAACGAAACTCGTCACGCAAACGCAATGTCCGGCACCGTGCGTCAACTTGTCAACAACATGGTTGTTGGCGTGAGCGCCGGTTTCGAACGCAAGCTGAGTCTGGTAGGTGTGGGTTTCCGTGCCTCCGTCCAGGGTAATGCCTTGAAGTTGCAGCTTGGTTTCTCGCACGACATCGTGCACGAACTGCCTGAAGGCGTAAAAGCCGAATGCCCAACTCCGACTGAAATCGTGATCAAGGGCTCGAACAAACAGGTGGTTGGTCAGGTTGCCGCAGAAATTCGTGGCTATCGTCCACCAGAGCCTTACAAAGGCAAGGGTGTACGTTACGTCGGCGAACGCGTCATCCTCAAGGAAACCAAGAAGAAATAAGCCCGCAGGCAAGGACGAATCATGGACAAGAAACAATCCCGTATGCGTCGTGCAGTGGCTACTCGCCGCAAGATCGCCGAGCTGCGCGTACACCGCCTGTCGGTGCATCGCACGAATACGCATATTTACGCGAGCATTATCTCGCCCGAAGGCGACCGCGTTCTGGTCAGTGCTTCCACTGTCGAGACCGAAGTTCGCAAAGAATTGGCCGTTGGCAGCAACGTAGCGGCAGCCAGCCTGGTTGGCAAGCGCGTCGCCGAAAAGGCGAAGGCTGCGGGCATCGAGACGGTTGCTTTTGACCGCTCGGGCTTCCGTTACCATGGCCGCGTGAAAGCGCTGGCCGAGGCCGCGCGTGAAGCCGGCTTGAAATTCTAAAGGAATTATCAAATGGCTAAAGCACAAGGCAGACAGGCTCCAGAGCAAGAGCGCGATGATGGCCTGAAAGAAAAGATGATTGCGGTCAACCGCGTCAGCAAAGTGGTCAAAGGTGGTCGCACCATGAGCTTTGCGTCGCTGGCCGTAGTCGGTGATGGTGATGGTCGTATCGGCATGGGTAAGGGCAAAGCCCGCGAAGTTCCCGTTGCTGTTCAGAAGGCAATGGAACAGGCCCGTCGTGGTCTGATCAAAGTGCCTCTGAAAAACGGTACTTTGCACCACACGGTCGTAGGTAAGCACGGTGCAGCTACCGTTCTGATCTCGCCCGCTGCTGAAGGTACTGGCGTTATTGCCGGTGGCCCAATGCGCGCTATCTTCGAAGTGATGGGCGTGCGCAACGTCGTAGCTAAGAGCCTGGGTTCCAGCAACCCATACAACATGGTTCGCGCTACATTGAACGGTTTGCGTGCTTGCTCGACACCTGCTGATATTGCTGCCAAGCGCGGCAAGACAGTTGAAGAAATTCTGGGGTAAGTCATGGCACAGAAACAAATCAAAGTTACGTTGGTGCGTTCGGTCATCGGCACTAAGCAAAGCCACCGCGACACCGTTCGCGGCCTGGGTCTGCGCCGAGTCAACACCAGCCGTGTATTGGTTGATACTCCTGAGGTTCGTGGGATGATCCGCAAGGTGGATTATCTGGTTACGGTCTCGGAAGCCTGAAAGGAATCGGGATGTCTGAATTGCAATTGAACAATCTCAAGCCCGCCGCCGGCGCCAAACACGCAGCACGTCGTGTTGGTCGCGGTGTAGGCTCTGGCTTGGGTAAAACCGGCGGACGTGGTCATAAAGGCCAAAAATCCCGCTCCGGTGGTTTCCACAAGGTCGGTTTCGAAGGCGGTCAAATGCCTTTGCAACGTCGTTTGCCTAAGCGTGGTTTCACCACTTTGGACGACCATCTGTACGCAGAAGTGCGTCTGTCCGAACTGCAGAAAATGGACGCTGAAGTTATCGACGTCCAGGCACTGAAACAGGCTGGCGTAGTTGGCCAAATGGTGCGTTACGCTAAAGTCATCAAGTCTGGTGAACTTTCCCGTAAAGTTGCGCTGAAAGGCATTAATGCAACGGCCGGCGCTCGCGCCGTGATCGAAGCAGCCGGCGGCTCGCTGGAATAAAAAGGGGTCACGGTGGCAAAAGCTCAGGCACAGAGTAAGTCGGGTCCGCGCTACGGCGATTTGAAACGTCGTCTCGTTTTCCTGTTGCTCGCCCTGATTGTCTACCGCTTGGGTACGCACATTCCGGTACCAGGCATCAATCCAGATGCCTTGTCCGAACTGTTTACTCAAAACCAGAGTGGTATTCTGGGTTTGTTTAATATGTTCTCCGGTGGTGCTTTGGAGCGATTCTCAGTGTTCGCACTGGGAATCATGCCCTACATCTCTGCGTCCATCATTATGCAATTGATGACCGCAGTGGTGCCCACGCTGGAAGCAATCAAGAAAGAGGGTGAGTCGGGTCGTCGCAAGATCACGCAATACACCCGTTACGGAACGGTCTTTTTGGCCTTGTTCCAGGGAGTTGGGATCTCCATCGCTCTAGAATCACAACCCGGTCTAGTCATTGACCCCGGGATGCTGTTTCGCTTCACGACAGTGGTAACACTGGTCACTGGCACCATGTTCGTCATGTGGCTGGGTGAACAGATCACTGAACGGGGGTTGGGTAATGGTATTTCCATTCTGATCTTCGCCGGTATCGTAGCGGGTCTGCCTAATGCTTTGGGCGGCATGCTTGATCTGGTGCGTACGGATTCCATGTCGATTCTATCGGCACTGTTTATCCTCGTTTTAGTAGCCGCCGTCACGTACTTCGTCGTCTTTGTCGAGCGTGGTCAGCGTCGTATCACGGTTAACTACGCCAAACGGCAAGTAGGCAATCGTATTTATGGTGGTCAAAGCTCGCATTTGCCGCTGAAACTGAACATGGCTGGCGTGATCCCTCCGATCTTCGCTTCGTCCATTATTCTGTTGCCAGCGACAATTGCTAATTGGTTCTCCAGCACGCCCGGTTTGGGTTGGCTGCGTGAAATCGAGGCTGCTTTGTCACCGCGTCAGCCGCTTTACATTACTTTGTTCTCCGCGCTGATCATCTTGTTCTGCTTTTTCTACACGGCCCTGGTGTTTAACAGCCGCGAAACTGCAGACAACCTGAAAAAGAGTGGGGCCTTCGTGCCAGGTATCCGTCCCGGCGATCAGACAGCGCGTTATATCGACAAGATTTTGATGCGTTTGACCCTGGCCGGTGCGATCTACATTACCTTGGTGTGTTTGGTACCAGAGTTCTTGCAAATGCGCTGGAATGTACCGTTTTATTTTGGCGGCACATCCTTGCTGATTATTGTTGTAGTAACCATGGACTTCATGGCGCAGGCCCAGGCCTATGTCATGTCACAACAATACGACTCGCTGCTCAAGAAGGCTAACTTCAAAGGCTCGAGCTTGCCGATGCGGTAATTCACGAAAATGGCAAAGGACGACGTCATTCAAATGCAGGGACAGGTTCTTGAGAACCTTCCCAACGCAACTTTTCGCGTCAAGCTGGAAAATGGGCACGTAGTGCTCGGATATATTTCAGGCAAAATGCGTATGCACTATATCCGGATTCTGCCGGGCGATAAGGTCACTGTGGAGCTCACGCCCTATGATCTATCCCGCGCACGAATTGTGTTCCGCTCCAAATAAGCGGCCGGTTACAGGAAACCTAGGAGTCAAACCCATGAAGGTAATGGCATCAGTAAAGCGGATCTGCCGCAACTGCAAAATCATTAAACGTCATGGCGTGGTGCGTGTCATTTGCACCGATCCACGTCATAAGCAGCGTCAAGGCTAAGTTGCCGAAACGCAACCGATTTAACAAGGAATAACCATGGCCCGTATTGCCGGCATCAATATCCCGCCGCATCAACACGCCGAAATCGGTCTTACCGCGATTTTCGGCATCGGTCGCACCCGCGCACGCAAAATTTGCGAAGCGTCGGGCATTGAATACTCCAAGAAAGTCAAAGATCTGACCGACGCGGAACTCGAGCGCATTCGCGAACAGATCGGCCTGTTCACCGTAGAAGGTGACCTGCGTCGTGAAGTTCAGCTCTCGATCAAGCGTTTGGCTGACTTGGGAACTTACCGCGGCATGCGTCATCGTCGTGGTCTGCCAGTGCGCGGCCAACGTACACGCACCAACGCTCGCACCCGTAAAGGTCCGCGTCGCGCCGCCGCGTCCCTGAAGAAATAATCGAGGAATAGAAGATGGCCAAAGCTTCTAGCAGCGCTTCACGCGCACGCAAGAAAGTCAAAAAAAGCGTGTCGGACGGGATTGCTCACGTCCACGCTTCTTTTAACAACACGATCATCACCATTACTGACCGTCAGGGCAACGCGTTGTCCTGGGCTACGTCGGGTGGCGCGGGCTTTAAAGGCTCTCGCAAATCCACGCCGTTTGCCGCGCAGGTTGCCGCTGAAACAGCCGGCCGTACTGCCATGGAATACGGTATTAAAAATCTTGAAGTTCGCATCAAGGGCCCCGGTCCCGGCCGTGAATCGTCTGTGCGTGCTCTGAATGCTCTGGGTATCAAAATTACCAGCATTGCAGACATCACACCGGTTCCGCATAACGGCTGCCGTCCGCCCAAGCGTCGTCGCATCTAAGGGGAAGCAAAGTGGCTCGTTATATTGGACCAAAGTGCAAACTCTCGCGCCGCGAGGGTACTGATCTGTTTTTGAAGAGCGCCCGTCGCTCGCTGGATTCCAAGTGCAAACTGGAATCGCGTCCTGGTCAGCACGGCCGCACCTCCGGTGCCCGTACGTCTGACTTCGGTCTGCAGCTGCGCGAAAAGCAAAAGCTCAAGCGTATGTACGGCGTGCTGGAAAAGCAATTCCGTAAATACTACGTTGAAGCTGACCGCCGCCGTGGCAACACCGGTGAAACGCTGATTCAGTTGTTGGAGTCGCGTCTGGACAACGTGGTTTACCGCATGGGTTTTGGCTCTACACGCGCCGAAGCTCGTCAGCTGGTTAACCACCGCGCTATCGAAGTCAACGGTCACACCGCTGACATCGCTTCCATGCTGATCAAAGCTGGCGACGTTGTTTCCGTCCGCGAAAAAGCAAAATCCCAAGGCCGTATCAAGGAATCCCTGGATCTGGCTACTGGTATTGGCTTGCCTCAGTGGGTTGAAGTTGACGCTGCCAAGCTGTCCGGCGTGTTCAAGCAAGCTCCTGATCGTGCAGATGTCGCTCAAGACGTCAACGAATCGCTGGTTGTTGAGTTGTACTCGCGTTAATTTTCTACGCGAAGACCGCTTATACAATGCAGTAAAGCCAAGCCCACTTCCCGTTTTTCGGCAAGTGGGCTTTGCGATACTTTCCCGCTGGCTTAGCCAGTTTCCGTCAGCCTTATCGGTGTAACGAGCCGAGGGTATTGAAAAGGAAATCGAATGTCTCAAGGTTTTTTGAAACCCCGTTCCATTGAAGTCGAACCAATCAGCAAAAATCACGCCAAGGTGATCATGGAGCCTTTCGAGCGCGGCTACGGCCACACTCTGGGCAACGCACTGCGTCGTATCTTGCTGTCCTCCATGACCGGCTATGCACCGACTGAAGTGCAGATCACCGGTGTGGTGCACGAGTACTCCACCCTGCCTGGTGTGGGTGAGGACGTGGTTGATATCTTGATGAACCTGAAGGGCGTGGTATTCAAGCTGCACAGCCGTGAAGAAGTCACCCTGATTTTGCGCAAAGAAGGCGCCGGTCAAGTTTTGGCCAGCGACATCGAATTGCCGCACGACGTTGAAATCATCAACCCCAATCATGTGATTGCCACCTTGACCGATGACGGCAAGCTGGAAATGCAGATCAAGGTTGAGCAAGGCCGTGGCTACGTGCCTGGTAACGTACGTGCTCTGGCTGATGACCGCACCCACACGATCGGTCGTATCGTTCTGGATGCGTCTTACAGCCCTGTGCGTCGTGTCAGCTACGCGGTTGAAAACGCCCGTGTTGAACAGCGCACTGACCTGGACAAGCTGGTTCTGGACATTGAAACCAACGGCGTGATCTCGCCCGAGGAAGCAGTTCGCCAGTCCGCTCGCATCCTGATGGATCAGATCTCTGTGTTTGCCGCTCTGGAAGGTGTGGGCGATGCCTACGAAGCCCCAGTGCGTGGCGCTCCACAGATCGACCCCGTGTTGCTGCGTCCTGTCGACGATCTGGAATTGACTGTTCGTTCCGCAAACTGCCTGAAAGCCGAAAATATCTACTACATCGGCGATCTGATCCAGCGTACCGAAAACGAACTGTTGAAGACACCAAACCTGGGCCGCAAGTCCTTGAACGAAATCAAGGAAGTGTTGGCTGCACGTGGTCTGACTTTGGGCATGAAGCTCGAAAACTGGCCACCACTGGGTCTTGAGCGTCCATAAGTAGTAAGCAAGACCGTAGTTTCCAGACGCCGTTTACACTTTTTTAGGTGTTTTGCACCTGAAAACAGTGTCAGCGGCGGCTGAAAATATGCTATTGTTTTGAGCTGTCCATCTGGTCCGCAGCCTAGCTGATAGAAGAACCGGATTAACGCATGTCGCATAAGCGGCGTGCCAATTAGATTCATTATTTAGGAAAATCATCATGCGTCACCGTCACGGTTTACGTAAACTGAATCGTACCAGCAGCCACCGTCTGGCCATGTTCCGCAACATGTCCGTGTCCCTGCTGACTCACGAAGCCATCAAAACCACGCTGCCTAAAGCTAAAGAGCTGCGTCGTGTTGTTGAGCCCCTGATCACTTTGGCTAAAAACCCAACCTTGGCAAACCGTCGTCTGGCTTTCGCCCGTCTGCGCGACCGCGATGCAGTTACCAAGCTGTTTGAAGTTATTGGCCCACGCTACCAAGAGCGCAACGGTGGTTACACCCGTGTTCTGAAAATGGGTTTCCGTCAGGGCGATAACGCTCCTATGGCATTCATGGAACTGGTTGATCGTCCAGAAGCTCAGGAAGAAGCCGCTGCTGAATAAGCGCCGCTTGTTTCTACCGTAGTACTGAAAACGGACTCTTTTGAGTCCGTTTTTTTGTGGCCGAAATCTTAGCCGCATTGAGCTAATGGCCGCTGTTCGGAGTAGCCTTAGCAGAAATCCGAACCTATCGGAAACTAGAGCCTTACTTCGCAATCCTGTCTGCAAACTCATGGCACAGAGTGCGATACTTTGCAGGCTAAAAACAAACAAAATAGCGAGGCAAGGCTCTGTTATGTAAGGGTTTTTACTAGGCCGACTAATTCGCATCGCTTTAAAGTTCAAATAATTGCAGGTTATTGATAAAGCCAGCAGTGATTCGATAGTGGGCGTCCATACTGATCCCTAAAATCTGCGCTATGTCAGGTTCGCTATGGTGGCGACCCGCAAAGAACGACGATTTTCAGGAGACTGGCGATGGCACAGAATACATTGCTCACACACGACAAGTTTTTGCTGGGCACCTTTGCCACCAACTGTGGTGGCGGTATGACGGTATCCACCTTGCCAGACCGTTGGCAGGCAACGTGGGAAAACAATTTGAAGTTGGGCAAGTTGCTGGACGATGCCGGTATCGATTTCATGCTGCCTATTGCGCGTTGGATCGGTTACGGCGGCGAAACTGACTTTCACGGCTACGTGCTGGAAACCGTTACTTGGGCCACTGCCTTGCTGGCGAACACTCGCAATATCAGCGTGTTTGCCACTGTGCACACCGTTGCCAACCATCCCGTGGTGGTCGCTAAACAGATTGCCACTATGGCGCATATGAGCGGCAACCGGGTGGGTCTGAACATTGTGGCGGGCTGGAACAAGCCGGAATACGACGCCTTGGGAGTGACACTGCCTGACGACCATGAAACCCGTTATGGCTATGCCCAGGAATGGTTCGATTTCATCAAGAAGATCTGGCACCACGATGGCCGCTTTGACTGGGACGGCAAATATTTCCAGGCCAAAGGTGTGTATGGAAATCCGCGCCCCGAATTCGATCCGCCTATCTTTAACGCGGCAGGCTCTGGCCAGGGCCGCGAGTTTGCCAGCCGCAATGCCAACTTCTTGTTCACGCCTGCCATGGAGCTGGACCGTTCCAAGAAAGAAGTGGCCGAGCTGAAAGCTCAAGGTGAAGCGTCAGGTCGCAAGGTTGATGTGATGACCTTCTCGCACGTGGTGTGCCGTCCTACCGAAGCGCAAGCCAAGGCAGAGTGGGAACGCATTATGAACAATATCGACAATGGTGCTGTGGACAATCTGATGCGTTTGCAGTTTGCCCATGCACACTCGTTCCCGCATGAGCTGCTGGAGCAGATTCGCGAGCGCATGGCGGCCGGTCACGGCGGGTTCCCGCTGGTGGGCACACCGGAACAAGTTGCGGATGGCTTGTGTGCCTTGCATGCCGCGGGCTTTCGGGGAACAACCTTGTCCTTTGTGGACTATGTGAAAGAGTTCCCGTATTTCCGTGATACTGTGCTGCCTTTGTTGCAGCAACGTGGTATCCGCTAAGAGAGGGATACGCTGGCTATCCTGGGGGGTAGTCAGTGCACGTGAGCCAAGCAGGCAGCTGGGTTGTTATGGCCTTGCTGCCCAATACGATTAGAAAAGGTGAATCATGCCTGTGGAATTGGCTTCCTTGCCGACGGACCAAGCGCCGGGAGTTTCTGCCGAGCAGTTCAAGTTGGCCATGCGCCATCTGGGCGGTACGGCCAATGTAATTACGGTGGAACATCAAGGCCAGCGTAGCGGCTTGACGGCAACCTCCGTCACTTCAGTGGCCGCCGATCCGGCCGAGGTGCTGGTGTGTGTCAACCAAAGTTCCTCGTCCTGGCCTTTGATGCGTGATAGTGGCGTTTTCGGAGTGAATATTCTGGGCGTGGAGCAGGCTGAGCTTGCTTTGCAGTTTGCAGGCTTTAAAGGTGAGCAAGGCGAGGCCCGTTACGCGGGTCACGATTGGCTGCGTACTGAGCATGGCATCTGGTTGGCACGTCAGGCACCCGCTGCTTTGGCCTGCCAGATTGTGGAAGTGATCGAGCGTCACAGTCACGCCTTGGTGTTGGGGCGTGTGCTGCAAGTGCACCATGCGCAAGAGGAGCAGGATTCACCCTTGCTGTATTGGCAGGGACGGTTCGGCCGTTTCCAAGGACAGTAAGCCCTTGGTTCAGGCACCTTTGGTCGGCGTGTGGATTTGCTGTAAGCCGGCCTAGGGATAGTCTCGATGTTGCAGTGCGGGAGGCTGTGCCACACTAGGGCACAGCTTTTTTTATCGCTTATCGCGACGCTCATGACCACCATACTGAATCGCTATGCCCAGCTGCATTCGCAGGATGTGGACTGCGTTCAGCACTACATCTCCCAGGTTTTCTGTCCGCACCGCCTGACCTTGGCGGATACGCGTCAGCGTCTGGACGCTCGTCTGTTCCTGCGTCAAGGCCAGGATGTGGCATATGGCCGCTTGCGCTATGGCGCTCAGGTGCAAATAGAGCCCCAGCCGCTGGACGACTTTTACCTGTTGCAAATTCCTTTGTCGGGACAAGAGCAAATCCATACAGCGCATGGCCGCTTTGCGTCCACGTCGCGCTTGGCCTCCATTATTAGTCCCACCCAGGCCTTCAGCATGGAACATAGCCTGGAGGCCGATAAGCTGTTCGTGCGTATTGGGCGTCAGGGTCTGGAACGGCATTACCAAGACTATTTTGCGCAGCCCTTGCGAGGACCGCTGGAGTTTCAGCCTTCCATTCCTCTGGATGAGCCCGGCGGTGCCAGCTTGCGTCGACTGCTGGATTGGCAGTTTGCCGAAGTGTCCGATGGCACCTTGTTTGATCAGGCTCGTCAGGTACGCCAGTTTGAGCAGACCTTGATCTATGCCTTGTTTGAGCTGCACCAACATAATCAACCGGCCCAAAAAACGGCGCCGGCCTTGCCGCATGTGTTGAGGCGAGCCCTGGACTATATGGAAAGCCAGGCCAGCCAAACCATCACGATTGGCGATATCGCTCAGGCGGCGGGCGTTAGTGTACGCAGTCTGTATGCCGGGTTTCGGGAGCATCTAGGCGTTGCACCCATGGCGCGCTTGAAACAGATGCGCTTGGAGGCTGCACGGCAATATTTGCTAAAGGGTGGCGTGTCGGTCACGCAAATTGCCCTGGCTTGTGGCTTTACTCATTTAGGCCAGTTTTCTGCGGACTACCGACGTTACTACGGCGAACGACCTTCCGAGACCTTGAGCGGTCAGAGTCGATCACGTGCGACGCTCTAAGCCCGGATTTCCGGCGCTACACTAGGGGCTCTGATTAGGAGCCCTGCATGTCTGATAGTCTCTCCAGTTCCAAACCCAAACTTGCTGTGACTGTGCCCGATCTGGATGCGCAGCAATTGGTGCTTGTGCAGACCACTGCACCCGATATGATGCTGGCCAAATATCTGGCGCATCATTTAGTTGAAGACGGAATTGTTGCCTGCGCGAACCTTGCGCCAAGTAGTTTGTCTATGTACATGTGGCAGGGGGAGTTACAAGGCGACGAGGAAATTACGCTGACTTTCAAGACCACAGTGGCCCGGCTACCGGAACTGGCAGATCGCTTGCGACAGCAGCATCCATACGAACTGCCTGAACTGATTGTTCTTCCTGTGGTTGGTGGTTTCACCGCCTATCTGGATTGGGTACGAACCCAGACGCAGCCCACCTGATTCAGATAGTTAAGCCTACAAAACTGGAATAGATTTGTGTCTTTGTCTTTGAAGCGTTCTCCGTTTTTCGTGCGGCCTATCAGCGCCTTTTTTTCCTTCTTCTTTGTTTTAATGCTGGCTTGGCTTGCGGCGGCCCCTTTGGCTGCCCACGCTGAAGAGGAGTTTCTGGACCCGGAGCAGGCATTTGTGCTGACCGCGGCCATGAGTGCGCCCGATCAACTGGATATTCATTTCCAGATTGCGCCCGAATACTATATGTATCGCAAGCGCTTTGACTTTTCGACAGCCAAATCTGAGCATCTGGGGACTCCCCAGTTTCCGGATGGTGAAAAGGTCTATGACCCAACCTTTGATGAGGTCATGGAGGTTTACCGACATTCAGTCACCCTGCGGGTCCCGGTTCTGGCAGATAGTTCCATTGGTCAGGATCTGAAGATTGATGTGGTCAGCCAGGGCTGCGCGGATGCTGGTTTGTGTTATTCCCCCTCTACGCAAACACTCACCTTGATCCCGACCGGACAAGGTTGGGAGGTGGCCGGACCGTTTGGTGTGGTGTCTGTACCGGCTCCAGGGCAAAACGCGGTTGAACCGAAATCCGACACAGGCGCTGCGGTGACGGCGCCCGAGACAGGCGGGATGGCGTCGGCATTGAGCCTGAGCGATGTGGGTTTGGCGGATTACCTGAAAGAAGCGGGTTGGGGCCAGATTGTGCTGCTGAGCTTTGTGTTCGGTTTGCTGCTGTCCTTTACGCCTTGCGTCCTGCCGATGGTGCCTATCCTGCTCTCTATCATTGCAGGCCGTAACCAGCCTGCTCCCTCGCGTTGGCATGGTTTGAAGATGGCCTTTGCTTTCGTGCTGGGTTTGTCCTTGGTCTACACCTTATTGGGTGTGGCCGCCGGTCTGCTGGGTGCTGGCTTGGCCAGCTGGCTGCAAAATCCTTGGGTATTGGGTCTGTTCGCGCTGATTCTGGTGCTGCTGGCCTTGTCCATGCTGGATGTCTTTACGCTGCAGGCTCCAGCTGGTTTGCAGACCCGTCTGAATGACAGAATGAACCGCCTGCCCGGTGGTCGATGGGGCGGGGTGTTCTTGATGGGAATGCTGTCTGCATTGATTGTGGGGCCTTGCGTGGCCGCGCCTTTGGCGGGTGTGCTGCTGTTTATCTCTCAGACGGGCGACGTGGTGCTGGGCGGTTCGGCGCTGTTTGCCTTGGCCTGGGGCTCTGGCGTGCTCTTGCTGGTGGTCGGTGCCGGTTCTGGCAAGGTCTTGCCCAAAGCAGGCGCCTGGATGGAAAGCGTTAAAACCGCTTTTGGTGTCTTGCTGCTGGCCACTGCGTGGTGGATGGTGTCGCCTTTGATGTCTGGCACGATTGCTGTGTTCGGCTGGGTGATCCTAGCGCTGTGGTCTGCTGCCTTGCTGGGCGCTTTCGGGCGCGGCACGGCGGAGCGCACGCCTTGGTCGGGCTTGCGACAAGGTGTGGGTGTTTTGCTGGCTGCGTGGGCCATCATGATGCTGGTCGGAATTGCGCTAGGCCGTCCCGGTGTCATCCGTCCCTTGGAGGGCCTGAAGTCTGCTGGCACGGTCGCTGCGGCGCAAAGCAAGGTGGAGTTCGAACGCGTGAAGACCTTGGCAGAATTGGAGCAGCGTTTGGCGCAAGCTACGCGTCCTGTGATGCTGGATTTCTACGCTGACTGGTGCGTTTCTTGCATCGAAATGGAAAACTTCACCTTCAGTGATCCGTCCGTAGCGCAACGCATGGCGCAGTTCGAATTGCTGCAGGTTGATGTGACGGACAACACACCGGAGGACCGGGAGCTGCTCAAGCATTTCCGTTTATTCGGGCCTCCCGGCATCATGTTTTTTGATTCCAAGGGGCAACAACTGGAGCAGCTGCGTGTGATTGGATTCCAGGACGCAACACGCTTTTCCAAGGTGCTGGATGAGGTTTTGGCTGGTGCTTAAACCCCGAATCAGATGATATGGACGCTAATGGCGTCTAACTGCGGGTAGATCGTCGTTTACAAGCAACAAAAAACGCAGCTCACGGGCTGCGTTTTTTGCGTTCTGATTGATGTGAATCAGGAGTTCTGTTCGCGCATCAAGGTGGCAGCTTCGATGGCGAAATAGGTCAGAATGCCGTCACCGCCAGCCCGTTTGAAGGCCAGCAGGGATTCCATCATGACTTTGTCGTGATCCAGCCAGCCGTTTTGCGCAGCAGCTTTGATCATCGCGTATTCGCCACTGACTTGGTAGGCGTAAGTGGGCATGCCAAAGGCGTCTTTTACGTCGCGCAGGATGTCCAGGTAAGGCAGGCCGGGTTTCACCATGACCATATCCGCACCTTCACGGATGTCAGCGGCTACTTCGCGCAGCGCTTCATTACGGTTGGCCGGGTCCATCTGGTAGGTGTTCTTGTTGGAACGCCCCAGGTTGGCGGCCGAGCCCACGGCGTCACGGAAGGGGCCGTAGAAGGCGCTGGCGTACTTGGCCGAGTAAGCCATGATGCGGGTGTGGATGAACTGCTCCTTGTCCAGTGCAGCGCGAATAGAGCCGATACGGCCATCCATCATGTCGCTGGGCGCCACGATGTCTACGCCAGACTGGGCCTGGGTTTGAGCCTGACGAATCAGCATGGCAACCGTTTCTTCGTTCAGGATGTGGCCGGCCTCGTCCAGAATGCCGTCCTGACCGTGGCTGGTGTACGGGTCCAATGCCACATCCGTCAGCACACCCAGTTCCGGGAATTGCTGCTTGAGCATGGCCACCACGCGTGGAATCAGGCCGTTCGGGTTGGCCGCTTCGCTGCCATCCGGCGTTTTCAGGGACGGGTCAATGGAGGGAAACAGGGACAGCACAGGGATGCCCAGTTCCACACATTGTTCGGCCACGCGCATGAGCTCGTCGGGTGAATAGCGCATGACGCCAGGCATGGAGCCCACTTGTTCCTTAACCTTCTCGCCTTCACGCACAAAGACCGGATAGATCAGATCGTCTGTGGACAGACGGTTTTCACGTACCAGACGACGGGAAAATTCATCGCGGCGGTTACGACGCAAGCGCGTATTGGGAAAGTCGGCAGGAGGAATAAAACGGGTCATGGAACAACCTTCGGAGAAATCCAGTTTTCGATGTATTCAGTGGCCTCGGGCAGGCCGATACGATCGGTGGAGGAGAAGGGCAGAGTGTGCAAAGCGCCAATTTCTTTCAATTGGCGACGGACCTCGGCCACAGCCTTGATGCGTTGACCATAAGGCAGTTTGTCGGCTTTGGTCAAAAGCGCCAGTACAGGCTTTCCGGTGGGTGCGATCCATTGGGCTAGACGTTGATCCAGATCTGTGACGCCACGCCGGATATCGACCAGCAGCACAATGCCGGCAATAGAGGGGCGGGTGACCAGGTAGTCGCCCAGGATCTCAGCCCAGTCCTGGCGTTCGTGGCGGGCGACAGCGGCATAGCCGTAGCCGGGCAAGTCCACCAGATGGCCCAAAAAGTCGCCCGGCGAGAGCGGGTCGGGGATACCGAACATATTGATCAGACGTGTTCGACCCGGCGTTTTACTGGAAAAAGCCAGTTTTCGTTGGTTGGCCAGCACATTGATGGCGGAGGATTTGCCCGCATTGGAGCGCCCCACAAAGCAGACCTCTGGAGGTCCGGGAGGAGGCAGCTGATCGATCTGAGCAGCTGAAATCGTGAAGTGAGCGCGGTGCAGTATCGACATGGTTGCAGCGTAATTCCATATTGGTTCAGCGCCTATTGTATAATCTCTCGATTTGAAACAGTAATGTCGTATTCCACTGGGTACTGACCAGCGGGTTACGGTGGCTTTTGCGGGGCGCATGCGGCACCCCGATTGATTCGCGATTATCGAGGTCCAAATGAAGCGTGCGCTTTCCCGAGTCGTTATCGCAAGCAGCCTGACGATGGCTTGCTCTGTGGTTTTTACCGCTAACGTGGCCAATGCAGCCGGTCTGCCTAAGCCCGATGCCGCCAAAGGCGAGCAGCTCTACCTGCAAGGTGAGATGTCGCGTGGCGTGCTGGCCTGTGTGACCTGTCACGGGGATGGCGGCAACAGTATTATTCCGGTGAACCCGTCCCTGGCTCACCAGCCTTACGAGTACCTGGTCAAGCAATTGCATGACTTCCGTGCCAAAGACGAAAAGTCCGTGCCATTGCGCCGTGGCCCTGAAGGTGCCAACAGCCTGATGACCGCGATTGCCGCTGGCATGACCGATGAAGATATGCAGAACGTGGCTCTTTACCTGTCTCAACAGACAGTGGATTGGGACCAGGCTGCTAACGCCAGCAAAGAAGACACGATGGAACGCGGCCAGAAGATCTGGCGTGGCGGTCTGCCCGAGCGTGGTGTTGCTGCCTGTGCCGCTTGCCACTCGCCTGATGGCGCTGGTATGCCCGGTCAGTATCCACGTCTGGCAGGTCAGCATCCTGCCTACATCGCAGAGCAGCTCAAACTGTTCCGCAGTGGTGACCGTGCCAATGGTCCTATGATGCATGACATCGCTGACCGCATGTCGGACTCCGACATCTCTGCTGTGTCAGATTTCGCAGCCGGCCTGCGTTAATCAGTCAAAGGGGGCCAATGGCCCCCTGACTGTCTAAAGCCTGATAGTCGCTTTGGCCCCAGCTTCCTGAAGGTCGTGGCGGTTTGGGTGCCTAAACAACGGGCAGTGCCGATCTGGGCCGGGTTTCGGGTTGGTATGTTGTCCAGCGATCACACTTTGTGCGCGTTCTGCGCCCCAGGTCTGGATGTTTCCGGTGAAACCCCCCACCTCCTAAGCAAGCCTTTGTGAAAAAAGTATCCCCTGTACGTCGCTTTGCGGCTGATTTCCTGGAATTGCTCGGCTCTATGCGCTTTGCCATCAGCTTGCTGATGTTCATCTGCGTAGCGAGTCTGATCGGTACTGTTCTGGCGCAAAATCAGCCCGCCAATACGTATATTGATCAATTTGGACCGTACTGGTTTGAGTTGTTCGATCATTTCTCGATCTGGTCCGTCTACAACAGTGGATGGTTCATGGTCATCATGGCGTTTCTGGTCGTCTCCACGACCCTGTGCGTCATTCGCAATGCTCCCAAGATGATCCGCGAAATGCGCACGTTCAAAGAACATGTGCGTGGCGGCAGCCTGAAAGCCTTTCCGCATCGCGTCGAGCTGGAAAGCGCGGGTGCACCGGAACATAGCCGCGAACAGGTCCAGGGATGGTTACAGGCCCAGGGCTATGCGGTACGTGTGCGCCAGGATGATGACGGCAGCATGATGATGGCGGCCAAAAAAGGCAGTGCCAACAAGCTGGGCTACATTTTTGCGCACTTGGCGATTGTGGTGATTTGTGTGGGCGGCTTGCTCGACAGCGAATTGCCTGTGCGCCTGCAAGTCTGGTTGGGCGCCAAGCAGCCCATTACTGAAAACATGTTGATTTCCCAGGTGCCTGATTCCGGGCGACTGGGCTTGGGCAATCCCAGCTTTCGCGCCAATATGCTGGTGCCTGAAGGTGCCCGAACGGCAACGGCCGTGATTAACTCCGGTGAAGGCGTCTTGATTCAGCCTTTGCCCTTCGCTTTGGAATTGAAGCGCTTTTTGGTGGAGTACTACTCCACCGGCATGCCCAGCAGCTTCAAGAGCGAGGTCGAGGTTACCGATCCTGTAACGGGCCACACCTTCGAGCGCACGATCGAGGTCAATGAACCTCTGCGCTACAAAGGCGTCACCGTTTATCAGTCTGGTTTTGATGATGGTGGCAGCCGCTTGAACTTGCGTGGCTACCCGCTGGTGGGCCGTAGTTCCGAGCCTTTCGAGGTGAATGGCACGGTGGGCGAAAGTTTGGGAATTACGGCCAAGGAAAGCCCGACCTCCCAGCCCTTGACGGTGCAACTGACCGAACTGCGCCCCATCAACGTGGAAAATCTGTCCGAAGGTGATCCTCAGCCCAAGGCCATGATTGAACACGTGGCCGCAGTCACCGGCAGTGCTGCCAGCAAGAAAGACCAGCATTTGAAGAACGTCGGTCCCAGCGTGAATTACCGCCTGATTGACGAGCAAGGCCAGTCCCGCGAGTTTGTGAACTACATGTTGCCGGTTGAGCTGGATGGCACTTTGGTTTTCCTGGCTGGCATGCGTTTTTCCGCCGCTGAGCCTTTCCGCTACGTGCGCTTGCCCGCTGACGAGAAGGGCTCTTTGAAAGAATTCATGGATTTGCGTGCGGCAACTCAGGATCAGGCTTTGGTCAACCAGGCTGCCGAGCGCTTTGCCGAACGTAATTCTTCTTCGCCCGAACAAAAAGAGCTGATGCTCTCGGCGTCCAAGACGGCCTTGCAGGCTTTTGTGAGCTCGGGTTTTGATGGCTTGATCAGCCGCGTGCCTGAGGCCGAACGCGAACGTATTTTGGGCTTTGCGATTCCCATGATTCAGTTCACACTGAGTGAATTGCGTGATTTGGTACGCCAGCAACAAGGCTTGCCAGAACTGGATTACAGCCAGGAAAATAGCGATGCGAATCGCTGGATTCAGTCTGCCGTTCTGGCCTTTGCCAACCTGCCTGATTACCCTGCTCCGGTCATGTTGACCCTGGGCAGTTTCGAGCAGGTTCAGGCCAGTGTATTTCAGGTGGCGCGTAGCCCCGGCATGTACATTGTGTATCTGGGTTGCCTGTTTTTGATTATTGGCGTGTTCTCGATGTTCTATATCCGGGATCGCCGTGTGTGGGTCTGGATTCGGCCCCACAACCAGGGCAGCAGCTTGATGGCTGCCATGACCTCTCAACGTCGCAACTTGGACTTTAACCTCGAGTTTGATCGCCTCAAAACGGCTTTCAACCGGCTATCTGTCTGACAAGGTGTAGCTATGGCGCAGACCCTTTCTTCGGCCACCCCAACAATGTGGCAAGACAATATCGCTTCCAGTGGTGACCGGCGCGGTATCCGTGGCCGTCCGAATTGGTCGGATGTGTTGTATCTGGTGCTGTTGGCTTTAGGCGCAGCGTATGCGCTCAATGCGTATAGCACCAGCATGGATTACTACGAGAAGATCATTCTGGTGGCGTTCGTGCCTTTTGTGACTTGGCTGGGTTGGCTCTGGCGTCCGCTGCGCACTCTTACGGTGGCCTGTGGTTTGACGGCCCTACTGGCGGTTTGGCTTTACAGCACTGGCGATGGTTTGAGCACCGGCGATATTGAAAAGGCCGATACGGTTTTCCTGCTCAAGTATTTGTTCTCGTCTCAGTCCGCTATTTTGTGGATGTGCGCGCTGTTTATTCTGGCTACCGTCATGTACTGGGCTGGTTTTTTCAGCAATACCGCCGCCTGGATGGGTTCAGGCCTGACTTGGGCCGCTGTTTTTGCTGGTACGACGGGTTTGCTGGTGCGCTGGCGCGAAGGTCACTTGCTGGGGCCGGATATTGGCCATATTCCAGTCAGTAATCTGTATGAAGTGTTTGTACTGCTGGCGCTGATTACCGCGTTGTTCTATCTGTACTACGAGCGCCGTTACAACACGCGTGCCTTGGGCGGTTTTGTGCTGCTGGCCATCAGCTCGTTGGTTATTTTTCTGCTGTGGTATTCGTTCACGCGTGATGCGCATCAGATTCAGCCTTTGGTGCCGGCTCTGAAAAGCTGGTGGATGAAGCTGCACGTTCCGGCCAACTTTATTGGTTACGGCACGTTCTCCTTGGCGGCAATGGTGGGCTTTGCCTATCTGGTCAAGGAAAATGGCGAAACGCGTTCTCGTGCCAAGCTGATCCCGGTGTTCTTGCTGGGTGCAATTCTGTGTGCAGAGCCCATGATTTTTGGCTCGCGTGAGTTGTCGCCGACCTGGATGCTGTATTTCGGTATTGGTAGTGTGATCGTGGGTACGATTCTGTACTTCCGTGGCCCGATTTCTCGCAAGCTGCCGTCCTTGGAAGTGCTGGACGACATTATGTACCGCGCGATTGCGGTGGGCTTTGCATTCTTTACGGTTGCAACGGTGCTGGGTGCTTTGTGGGCAGCGGATGCCTGGGGTACGTACTGGCAGTGGGACCCTAAGGAGACATGGGCCCTGATCGTGTGGCTGAACTATGCGGCGTGGTTGCACTTGCGTTTGCTGAAGGGCCTGCGCGGCACGATGGCGGCGTACTGGGCGCTGGGTGGCTTGCTGATTACTAGCTTTGCGTTCCTGGGCGTGAATATGTTCTTGTCGGGGCTGCATTCCTACGGGGAACTGTAAGTTTTTTGTTGTTCTGAGGCTGGTAGCTTGGTTTCAGAATATTTGCTTGAGAATGGAAAACCCGAGTTTGGCTGGATGCCGGACTCGGGTTTTTTTTATGGCTGTCACTCTGAATCACCCCGGCACTCTGTCGCGCACACCAGCTGCTCACAGTGTTTAGTTATCCGCCAGCTCTACAGGCTTCTTCATTTCTAAGTGGAGCTGGGTTGGTGATTAATGCTGTATCTGCTCTGAGGTGCAAGTCCGGGCTGGCTGTTACCTATGCCTCGTTCAGATGCGCGGATGGATTTACTGCTGTGATGTTGATGGGGGTTGTGGGGCTGGAGTAGTGATCTTTGTACTGGAGAGGACGGTCAGAGGCACTTTCTACCCTGATCGTTTGTGCAGCATCTGCCGCGTAGAAGGCAACTGGTAAACGGAGCAGGCGGGTGAATGTCTTGTTCAGGAGCTCGTGTCCAAGGTCTCGGGAGGCTCGTAGGGCCTGCCAGTCGCATTTGGGATGTGAACTGTCCTTGGGGTGGTTGGCGGTTTGTGGGCCGCCACCAAGACCCTCTGGGGGCCTTGGGTGAGCATCTTTCTTACATGGCTGGCGGGAACTTGTCTTGGGAGTCCAGCAGGAATTGTCGGGCTGCTTCGTCGTGCACTAGATCGGTGATGGCACCTGCTTTGAGCAGGTCTGCCGGGGTACAGGCTTTGGAGATGATGAAGCCTTGTACGTAGTCCACGCCCAGTTCTTGCAGGGCTTTTAAGGTGGGCACGTCTTCTACCCATTCTGCGATGCTGATCATGCCCAAATTGTTGGCCAGTTCGACGATGGTGCGAACGATGGCTACGTTGGTTTCTTTTTTGAGCATGTCGCAAATCAGAGCGCCGTCGATTTTGATGGCGTCAGCAGGCAGTTCTCGTAGGTAGGAGAAGGAGGTGTAGCCGGCTCCAAAATCGTCCAGTGCAATACGCACGCCCATTTGCTGCAAGCGGCGCATGAAGTTGCGGGTGTGCTCCAAGTCGTCCAGCGCCACGCCTTCAGTGATTTCTACGCACAGTCTGCGTGCCAGGTGCTGGAAGCGGGCCAGGATGCTGAACAGCCATTCGATGAAGGTGTCGTCGTTCAGGGACACGCCGCTCAGGTTGATCGTGACCCATTGGGTTTTCGCCAGTTGAGCTTCGTGTTTGGACATCCACTCCAAGGTGGCGGAGAACACCCATTTGTCGATGATGGTGATGGTGCCGCTTTCTTCGGCTGCGGCAATGATGCGGCCTGTGGGGATCAATTGGCCGGAGGAGTCCCGTACGCGCAGCAGGGCTTCGAAGTTCAGACTGTCCAGAGGGCGGCGCAGGGCCGCGATGGGCTGCATTTCCAGATATAGAGCGCCGGAGGACCCGCCTTCCAGCTCTTCAAACAAACGCAGTTCTTCGGCGTGTTCTTGCAGGGCATTGGAGTCCTGCTCATAGATGATCATGTCTTGATGCAGGCGGCGGGCATCGCGGGCTGCCCGGCTGGCAGCGGAGATAGCCTCTTGGGGAGCCATGCCTGCGGACACTTCAACCAGCCCCAGTGTGCTGCGCAGGTTAAAGCTGCGGTTGCCTGCCAGCAGCGGGGTTTTGTTCAGCGATTCCAGTACGCTATTGGCCAGTACCCGGGCTTGATCCGGTTCGCAGTCTTCAAAAATGATGACGAATTCGTCGCTACCAATGCGGCCAATTTTGTCTTTGCTGCGCAGGACAGATTCCAGCTGCTCGCATACTTTCAACAGCAGGGCATCGCCAGAGGAATGGCCGAAGGTGCCGTTAACGTATTTGATGTGGTTCAGATCCAGGTAGGCCAACAGACAAGGCTTGTCGTCTTGACTGCGGTTAAGCAGGCCATCCAGGGCTTTTTCGATACCGCGTTGGTTCAGGACGTTGGTGACCGGGTCGTTGTCGGCCATCAGGCGCAACTGGCGGTAGGTTTCCGCACGAGCGGTGATGTCTTGCAGAGAGCCTTCAATGGACTGGTTGACGATGGCAACTCGCAGTGCAAATTGGCAGGGCTGCTCTTGGGTGTCGTAGCGGGTAATGGTGACGTCCTGACCATTCTGGGTGCTTTCAGCGACGGCTTTCCAGTCTTGTTCCGGGAAGAAGTCGGTCCAGTAGATGGTGTTCTCGCCCGGGTCGTCCTCGATGTTGAGCATGCGGCTCAGCATGGGGCTGATACGCATAAACACGCCGGACTCGTTCAGGGTGAACATCCCCACCGGAGTCAGCAAATAGTGCGCCATCAATTCGTTGCGGGCTCGCAGGGACTCGCTGCGGTCTTCACGCAGACGTTCGCCCACCGCCAGAGCCACCATCAGATTGGATAGCAAAAAGGCGATTACCCCGTTGAAGTTCTCAACAAAGCTGGAGCGCCCGAAAGTCACCAGGAAGATGGCCGAGATCAGCATGCACAGGGCCATGCTCAAGAGCACCAGTTGCCATAGCAAAATGCGTGAGCGGGTGTGCAGCAAGATGGATAGCAAGACGGCAGAGACGCAGCACAGAGCATAGATGGTGCTGAGCCACATGATGGGCTGGAACACGCTGGGCGGGGCCAGCAAGGACACGGGCAATAGGGCCAGGCCCAGTATGCCTACCGTGGGCAGTAAACGCTGCAGGCGGGCTGTCGTGATGGAATTGCCCAGCAATACGGTGAACAGCGAGTAGCTCAGGATGAAATAACAGACGATGGTCACCTGGCGCAGTATGGGCATGTACTGCGTGGGCAGGATTTGCCCCAGCCACTGCGTATCCCAACCCATGGCCATCGAGCCCAAACGCAGGTTACCAATGAGCCAGACGGCCAGCAGCAGGTAAATCCAGGCACGGTTGGTGGCGGCCAGAACCAGCATGAACATGGCCATTGTCAGCAAACCACCTTCCAGCAGCCCTATGCCACGGCTAAGTCGAATGGAGGAGTTCGTGATGTCGGAGCTGGCCCAAAGCTGTGCCTGGAGCAGGGTGGGGCGAGAGGTCTCGACACGGCACAAAATGGTGGTGGCTGGTTTGTCTTTGCCCAGTTCCAGCGTGAAGCTTTTGACGGGAGCGGGGGATAAGGGCGTGGGAGGGTCAAGCTCGCTCTTGCGCAGAGCCTGCCCTGTATGGGCATCTTCACACTGCAGCGATGAAACCGGGGAGGCTGGAAAGTGCAGGACTTGTTCTGACTGCAACTGCGTATCGGGGATATTGAGCAATAGCCAATGGGGCTCGCTCAAGTGCAGCCGAGGCCGGGCAGGGGCGCTTTCTAACTGCGTCAGTAACTCTGGATCCGCATGCTCTTGCTGGCTGGCCAGTGCCTGCACGCTCAAACTTTGGCCGGGGGCGGTGGGATAGCGGTTAGGCAGGAACAACAGTGCCCATATTGTGAGCACGATCAGAAACAAAGGGATGACGTAAAGACTTAAGCCGCGAATCAGACGCTCGCTGGCCGAGGTAACAGGCTCAAAGCCGTGTGTCGGTATCCCTGGGGTGGTCATGATGGTGGTACAGCCTCCAGCGCTTACCATCGAACTGTCTGGCCACTGACAGCGAAATCTGTGCTTTCCCGGCTAGGACGCAACAGGCCGGAACTGCTATGCCTGCTGATGGCATGACAGTCCCGGCCTGTTTTACGGTCAGATTCGAGAGTTCTTTAAGGCTGAATGGTTGTTACTTGTATTCCTGCCAGGGATCAGGGCAGCAATCGTTCGGTGGCAAACAAACTTTCCAGCGTTTCACGCGGGCGGATCAAATGGACTTGTTCACCATCAACCAGGATTTCAGCTGCACGCGGGCGCGTGTTGTATTGGCTGGCCATCGTAAAAGCGTAAGCACCGGCGGACATGATGGCGATTAAATCGTCTTGTTTCAGTTCCAGCTGACGATCGCGAGCCAGCCAGTCCCCGCTTTCGCAGATAGGGCCAACCAGATCATAGCGGGGGGTGTCCTCGGTCACCGGGCGAGGCTCTACAGCTTCCACGCTGTGCCAGGCATCGTACAAGGTGGGGCGGATCAAATCGTTCATGGCAGCATCGATGATAGCGAAGTTTTTGGTCTCGCCATGCTTGAGGTATTCCACACGGCTCAGCAATACACCGGCGTTACCGACCATGGAGCGACCTGGCTCCAGCACGATTTCCAGATGGTCCAGACCGTTCTTGTCCAGAGCGGCAAAGACTTCAGTCAGCAGTTGGGTCGGCGTGACCAGCGTTTCGTCGGTGTAACGAATACCCAGGCCACCACCCAGATCCAGGTGAGTCAGGTTCACACCTTGCTCTTTCAGGGCCAGGATCAGCTTGATCAGCTTGTCCAGCGCATCCAGATAAGGGCTGACTTCGGTAATTTGCGAGCCAATGTGGCAATCCACACCCACGATGTGCAGGCTGGGCAGCTCTTGAGCGCGTGCGTAAATGCGGGGAGCCTGTTCGATAGGCACGCCGAATTTATTGTCTTTCAGGCCGGTAGAAATGTAGGGATGGGTGCGGGCGTCAACGTCCGGGTTCACGCGCAGGGAAACAGGTGCTTTCACCTTCATGCGCTCTGCAACCTGGGCAACGCGCTCCAGCTCGTCTTCTGATTCGACGTTAAAGCATTTCACACCCGCTTTCAGGGCCGCTTCGATTTCCCAGACTTGTTTGCCGACACCGGAGAACACCACTTTGGCAGGGTCACCACCGGCGGCAATGACGCGGGCCAGTTCACCACCCGAAACAATGTCAAAACCCGTACCCAGGCGCGCAAATTCTTGCAAGATGGCCAGGTTGGAATTGGCCTTCATGCCATAGCACACCAATAACTTGCGGTCCTGACCGGCGACGCGATAGGACTCCCAGGCGTCGCGCAAGGCTTGGCGGGAATACACATACAGCGGGGTGCCGAATTCTTCAGCCAACTTGTTCAAGGGAACTTGCTCGGCGTGCAGCGTGTTGTTCTGGAATTGGAAGTGAGGGGCAACAGTCATGGTGTCGTCAAATAACAAAGGTTGAGCGAGCAGGGGCGGAAATCAGCGTGGTGCTGTCTGGGCGTCCGCTGCTTCCTGCGCAGGAGGATGGTACAGAGGGCCTTTATAGCCGCAAGCGCTAAGAAAAACGCTAAGCGCCAGCAAGGCCAGCAGGCGGGAGGAGCGAAGTTTATTCATATGGTGTTGAGCTAGTGCGGACAATGCAGAACATTATGCCATTGGCAGGGGCAAAGCATAAAAAACGCCGGCTAGGCCGGCGTTGGGGTAGTACGTTTTAGAAGGGGACGAAGGGCTGAGTCTGGGCACCTGAGGACTCGGACCCCGAGTCCAGTTGCCGCAGCAAATCGCCAATACCATCGTTTTGATCTTCGCCGCCTTGTTGCAAGCTGCCGTCGCCAGGGGCGGGCAGACCTACACGGGCAATGGCTTGGCCGGGCGGGAATTCGTCAAAGTAGAAGTCGCCATCAATGCGTGACAGACCCGATGGCACGGGGCCGGGAGGCACGATAGGCTTGTCTTTGAGCGCGGATCGCATGTAATTGATCCAGATCGGCATGGAAGCACCGCCGCCCGTTTCACCCGAACCCAGGCTGCGTGGCTTGTCAAAGCCCATCCAGGCGATACCGACCAGATCAGGCGTGTAACCGGCAAACCAGGCGTCTTGAGAGTCGTTGGTGGTACCTGTCTTGCCGCCGATGTCTGTGCGCTTCAGCTCACGCGAGGCGCGAGCACCGGTACCAGAAGTGGCGACACCCCGCAGTAAATCATTCATGACGTAAGCCGTGCGGGCATCGATTGCGCGCGCTGCTGCATCGCCAGCCACAATGGGCTTGGCACGCATGATGACTTTATCCGTGCTGTCGGTGACGTAATCGATCAGATAGGGCTCAGTGCGGTAACCGCCATTGGCAAAGACCGAGTAAGCACCTGCCATTTGCAGCGGGGTCACACTACCAGCCCCCAGGGCCAAAGGCAGCACGGCAGGTTGACGTGCTTTGTCGAAACCAAAGCGGGTGACGTATTCCTGCACATACTTCGGACCGACGGCCTGCATGATACGGATGGACACCATGTTTTTGGACTTGTACAAGCCTTGACGCATGGTCAGCATGGGTTCGTAGGTGCGGCCATAGTTCTTGGGCGTCCAGGGCTTGGAACCTGTCTGGGCAGCCGTCAGGACAAAGGGTTCGTCCGAAATCTGGGTGGCAGGGGTCAGGCCGCGCTCTAGCGAAGAAGCATAGATAAAGGGCTTGAAGGCCGAACCGGGCTGACGCCAGGCTTGGGTTACACGGTTGAACTTCCCGTCAGAGAAGTGGAAACCACCCACCATGGCTTGAATCGCACCGTCTTGCGGACGTACCGACACAAAGGCCGCTTGTACCGCAGGCATATTGATCACTTCCCAGTAATCGCCGTTGCGGAACAGGTAGACAACCGAACCGCGCTGGATACGCACATCGGCTTTGGCATTGTTGACCAGACCACGCGCCACGATCTTCAAGGCACGTTTGTCATTGACATCAATAATCTGCTGAGCGGTACGGGCCACACGAATCTGGTTGGGGCTGGCATCCAGCACCACGCCAGTCAGCAGATCGCCGGTGTCGGGGTACTTGTCCTGCATATCGTCCAGAATGGCGTCCAGTTGGGCATGATCGTTTTCAATCCCGGCGGGCAGCTCTACTTGACCCTGTGGGCCGGTGTAGGGCGCACGGCGGGTGTAGTCCAAAATACCATTGCGCACGGCCAGGTAGGCGGCTTCCTGGTCGGTGGACTTGATCGTGGTGTAGATATTGAAACCGCGCGAATACACATTGTCCTGGTAGACGCCGTACAACAATTGGCGGGCCAGTTCAGCGGCGTACTCACCGTGGATGGCGTAGCCACCGGCAGGGGTACCCAAAGCCGATTTCACAACGATTTCCTGGGCTTGGGCTTCCTGGTATTCCTGGTCGGTGATGTAGCCCAGTGTGCGCATGCGGCCCAGCACATAGCCTTGGCGGGTTTTCGCACGCTCAAAGTTGGCAATCGGGTTAAAGCGCGAAGGGGCTTTCGGGATACCCGCCAGCATGGCTGCTTCCGCCGTGGTGATCTCGGCCAGTTGCTTGCCTAAATACGTTCGTGACGCTGCAGCAAAACCATAAGCCCGGTGACCCAGATAAATCTGGTTCATGTACAAGTCCAGAATCTGGTCTTTTGACAAGGTCGCTTCAATCTTGAAGGTCAGCAACAGCTCGTAGAATTTCCGCGTATAGGTCTTTTCTGACGACAGGTAGAAGTTACGCGCTACCTGCATGGTGATCGTACTGGCCCCCTGTGTTTTGGACATATGGGTCAGGTTGGCCAAGGCCGCACGGCCTACGCCCATCCAGTCAATACCACCGTGCTGATAGAAACGGTCGTCTTCGGCGGCCAGAATGGCCGATTTCATGACATCGGGAATTTCGTCAAAACGCAACACATTGCGGCGTTCTTCACCAAATTCACCGATCAGCACCTTGTCCGCCGTGTAAATGCGCAGCGGCACACGGGGGCGGTAATCGATCATGGCACTTAGGTCAGGCAGATTTGGCCAGGCAAGCGCCAGCGCCAAAGACCCAAGCAGGACGGCACACAAACCAAGCCCCACAAAGAAGACCGAGGTCTTGATGATGAGGCGGGCAAGCCAGGAACCGGAGCTTTGCTCGGGTTTTGAATTGGGGGAGCGGGAAGAAGAACTCATTAGGGCTGATTTTAAAGTCCAAACGCAGCGGGACTGGGCCTCAAACTAAGTATCAATGTAACAAAATAATACTAGCAAGCGGACTGTGCTTAGGGAAGGCTAATGGGATAATACACAAATGAACCACTCTTTACCCGCCGAGCTGATGCCTGTAGAACATCCTGATCCCTTATCAGACGCCGAGCTGCTCCATTTACAACAGACTGGCCCACGACCCATTATTTTGGTGGGCATGATGGGAGCCGGTAAAACAACCATTGGTCGTCAATTGGCGCGGGAACTCAAACGCGAGTTTATGGACCTGGACCACGAGCTGGAAGCGCGCAGCGGTGTGCGAGTTGCCACTATCTTTGAGTTCGAAGGTGAGCAAGGGTTCCGCAAACGCGAATCTGCGGTGCTGGATATTTGTTCGCGCCAGACCGGTATTGTGCTGGCGACGGGCGGCGGGGCAATTTTGTCCGAGGCCAATCGCCAGATCATCAAGGATCGCGGTATCGTAGTGTACTTGTGCGCCACGGTAGACGAGCTTTACCGACGCGTTGCGCGAGACCGTAACCGGCCGCTGTTGCAAACAGCGGACCCCCGCGCCCGCATTCAGGAACTGCTGCAAGCGCGCGAACCCCTCTATGAAGAAGTGGCAGATGTCCGCTTTGAGACTGGCTCGGCGCCGGTCCATCATGCGGTGCGCCATTTATTGTCCCTGTTGAAAGAACGAGGTTGCTAAATGTCTGTAGTGCATGTTGACGCCCAGGGTGGCGCGTATCCCATCCATATCGCCGCAGGGCGTCTGGCGCAGCTTGCAGGCACGGTACCCGCCGACACGTCTGCCATTGCGATTGTCACTAACCCGACGGTGGCCGCCTTGTACCTGAAACCTGTGCAAGAGGCGCTGGCGGCAAGCGGCAAGCCTATCCATGTGATTGAGCTGCCCGATGGCGAAGCCTATAAAACCTGGGAATCTCTGAATCTGATCTTTGACGCTTTGCTGGGTGCTCATCTGGACCGCAAGGCGCTGATCGTCGCCTTGGGTGGCGGCGTGATTGGCGATATGGCTGGTTTTGCAGCGGCCTGCTTCATGCGTGGCGTGCGTTTTGTGCAAGTGCCTACGACTTTACTGGCCCAGGTGGACTCCTCGGTGGGTGGCAAAACCGCCATCAACCATCCACTGGGCAAGAATATGGTGGGTGCTTTCTACCAGCCCATTGCCGTTGAAATCGACACTGAAGTCCTCAAGACCCTGCCGGACCGCGAAATTTCTGCGGGTCTGGCCGAAGTCATCAAGTACGGCATGATTTACGACCTGGACTTTTTTAACTGGTGTGAAGAGCAGATCGGCCCTATGCGTGGTCTGGAGCAAGAACAGATCGTCTACGCGATCCGCCGCTCTTGCGAGGTCAAGGCCGAGGTCGTGTCTCAGGACGAGCGTGAATCCGGGCTGCGCGCCATTTTGAATTTTGGCCATACGTTTGGCCACGCTATTGAGTCCGGCATGGGCTACGGCCAGTGGTTGCACGGTGAAGCCGTGGGCTGCGGCATGATTATGGCGGCTGAATTGTCTGCTTTGGTTTGCGGTCTGCCAGCGCAGGATGTGGCCCGTATCAAGGCTCTGGTCCAGGCTAGTGGCTCGCCCATCACTCCGCCACAATGGCCTGCCGAGCGCTGGCTGGAACTGATGCAGGTGGACAAGAAAAATGAAGGCGGCCAGCTGCGTTTTGTACTGCTGGATAAGTTAGGCCATGCCAGGGTGCAAGCGGTGGCTCCAGATGTGGTGCGCCAGGCGCTGGCCCGCTTTGTAACGGCCGAACAGGAGTAAAGCGGATGCTAATGCTTGCCGCTTACGCCTGTCACCCTGAACAGTCCCGCGGCCGGCGTTATGCAGAAGCCGCACCCCAGGGTCGTAATGCCTTTCAGCGGGACCGCGACCGCATTATTCATTGCAATGCTTTTCGTCTGCTGGAATACAAAACCCAGGTTTTTATTAACCACGAAGGTGATTTGTTCCGAACACGATTGACGCATAGCCTGGAAGTCGCCCAGTTGGCGCGGGCCATTGCCCGCAACCTGGGGCTGCACGAAGACCTGATCGAAGCTATTTCCCTGGCTCATGATCTGGGCCACACCCCATTTGGGCATGCGGGCCAGGATACGCTTAATAGCTGCATGCAAACGTTGCGGCCCGAAGCAGGGGGCTTTGAACATAATCTGCAAAGCCTGCGCATTGTGGACGAGCTGGAAGAGCGCTACGCCGCATTCAATGGCTTGAATCTGTGCTTTGAAACCCGAGAGGGGATTTTGAAGCACTGCTCTTTGAAGCATGCCCGGGAATTGGGGGATGTCGGCCAGCGTTTTATTGAGCGCTCCCAGCCCTCCTTGGAAGCACAAATGGCCAATCTGGCCGATGAAATTGCTTACAACAATCACGATATTGATGACGGGCTACGCTCGGGCTTGATCCGTTTGGAGCAACTGTTGGAATTGCGTCTGTTCCGTGATCACTACGAACGCGTTCAAGCTCAGTATCCAGGGCTCAAGGGCCAAAGGCTGGTGGCTGAAATTATCCGCGGCATGATTAATACGCTGGTCGTGGATTTGACGGAAACCACCCGCGCCAAGCTGGAAGAGCATAGACCTGATAGTGTGGATGCGATTCGTCTGCTGCCACGTCTGGCGGGTTTCTCGCCAGAGTTGCGCGCACAGGCTGATGAGTTGAAGCACTTTTTGCACGCGAATCTGTATCGCCACTACAAGGTGATGCGCATGATGAGCAAGGCCCAGACCATCGTGCGTGAACTGTTCCAAGCCTTTTTGGACGATCCGCGCCTGCTGGCGGCAGAGCATCGGCGTGACGACCCCATCGCCCAGGCCCGTGCCATTGCTGACTACATTGCTGGCATGACGGATCGCCACGCGATCCGCGAACACAACGCCATCTTCAAGATGTAGCGTTCATAAAAGCGGCCGCAAGCATTGCGGCCGCCAGGATTATCGCTGCAGCAAAGGCTTTAAATAGCGGCCTGTATGGCTTTGTTCACAAGCCGCGATGGCCTCGGGCGTACCTTGGGCCACAATCTGCCCACCGCCCTGACCACCTTCTGGTCCCATGTCCACAACCCAATCTGCTGTCTTGATGACATCCAGATTGTGCTCAATGACGACCACGGTATTACCGGATTCCACCAGCTTGTCGATAACTTCCAGCAAGACAGCGATGTCCTGAAAGTGCAGACCGGTGGTGGGCTCGTCCAGCACGTATAGCGTCTGGCCGGTACTGCGTTTGGACAGTTCTAGTGACAATTTCACCCGCTGCGCCTCGCCACCGGACAAGGTGGTGGCACTTTGGCCGAGGCGAATATACGACAGACCCACGTCCATCAGCGTCGTCAGTTTGCGTGCAACGGCGGGAACCGCATCAAAGTATTCCATCGCCTGTTCAACGGTCAGCTCCAGTACTTCGCTGATGTTGCGGCCGCGATAGCGTATATCCAAAGTTTCGCGGTTGTAGCGGCGTCCTTGGCATACATCGCAAGGCACGTAGACATCAGGCAGAAAGTGCATCTCTACCTTGACGACGCCATCGCCCTGGCAGGCTTCGCAACGGCCGCCTTTGACGTTAAAGGAGAAGCGGCCTGGGTCGTAGCCACGCAGACGTGCCTCGGGCACGCTGGCAAACAGTTCGCGGATAGCCGTAAACATTCCCGTGTAGGTGGCCGGGTTACTGCGTGGAGTGCGGCCAATCGGGGTTTGGTCAACGTTGATGATCTTGTCGAAATGCTCCAGACCGTCCATACGCTCGTAGGGGGCGGGTTCGGCATGAGCACGATGCAGCAAATGCGAGAAGGCCGTTGCCAGAGTGTCGTTGATCAGCGTGGATTTTCCCGAGCCGGACACGCCACTGATGCAGACCAGTCGTCCAGCGGGAATAGCCAAGTCTACGGACTTCAGGTTGTTGCCAGTGGCGCCGTACAAGCGCAACCAGTCCAGGCTGTCGTCCACTGGACGGCGCTTGGGAATGGCAATCTGGCGCTTTCCGGACAAATACTGACCAGTCAGTGAATTGGGATCAGCCGCCAACTCAGCGGGAGAGCCTTGAGCGGTAATTTGCCCGCCATGCTCGCCCGCGCCGGGGCCCATATCAATGACATAGTCGGCGGTGCGGATCATGTCCTCGTCATGCTCGACCACAATCACGCTATTGCCCAGATCACGCAGGTGCTGCAAGGTCTGGATCAATTTGTCGTTATCGCGTTGGTGCAGGCCAATAGAGGGCTCATCCAGCACATACATCACACCGGTCAGGCCGGAGCCAATCTGGCTGGCCAGACGAATACGCTGCGCCTCGCCACCGGAAATGGTGTCGGCACTACGATCCAAAGACAGGTAGTTCAGACCCACATTGTTCAAGAACTGCAGGCGTACCTGGATTTCACGCACAATGCGGTCGGCAATTTCTTTTTTGGAACCTGTCAGCGATAGATCTTCGAACCACTTCAAACAGTCCGACAGAGCCAGCGCTTCTACTTCGTAAATTGCCAAACCCTTGGCTTGGCCTTGTTGCTGGGAGGTCTGTGGTGCAGCCTGCTTGGTGCCCAAGGTTTCTGAGGCCAGCGGCTCTGTGCCACTGTGATGCTTGCATCCCGCATGAGCGGGCACAGGGTCGTCACCAATGCGTACATGGCGCGCTTCCAGGCGCAGTCGTGCGCCCTGGCAGGACGGGCAAGTCTGGGTGCGACGCAGCTTGTTCAGTTCTTCGCGTACAGCGCTGGAATCGGTTTCGGCCCAGCGCCGCTGCAGGTTTGGAATCACGCCTTCAAAAGGGTGAGTTTTAACCGTGGTGCGGCCTTTTTCGTTCAGATACAGGAAGGGTATTTCTTCCGTTCCGGAGCCGTACAGCACGGTGTGACGCAGCCCGGCTGGCAGGGACTCGAAAGGCGCTTCAATATCAAAGTGATAATGAGCCGCCAGGCTGGTCAACAAGGTGTAGGTAAAGGCATTACGCCGGTCCCAGCCGGAAATGGCACCGCCCGCCAGACTTAGTTCAGGAAAGGCCACCACGCGTTCCGGGTCGAACACATCCACTTGTCCCAGGCCGCTACAGTCCGGGCAGGCACCTGCCGGATTATTGAAACTGAACAGACGAGGTTCCAGTTCGGGCAGGGAATAATCGCAGACCGGGCAGGCATAGTGGCTGGAATAAGGTTGCTCCAGGCCGGTATCCAGATTGACTACCAGGCAACGCCCATTGCTGGTGGACAGGGCCGTTTCCAGGCTCTCAGCCAAGCGCTGCTGGCTATCGGGCCGGACACGCAGCCGGTCTATAACCAGATCCAGGTCGTGCTTTTGCTCCGCATCCAGTGCGGGCAGGTCTTCAATGCTGGTAATTTCACCGTCCACGCGCACCCGTACAAAACCTTGAGCCTGCAAACCGCGTAGTTCCAGTTGCAGATTACCCAAGAGGCCGCGATGCATGGGCGCCAGTATGGCAATACGAGACTCCGGCTCCCACTGCAAGATTTGGTCTACCATCTGGCTCACGCTGTGAGCCTGCAGGGCCAAGTGGTGTTCAGGGCAGTAAGGAGTCCCGACCCGCGCGTACAATAGGCGCAAATAATCGTGGATCTCGGTCGTGGTTCCTACGGTGGAGCGCGGGTTATGCCCCGCCGCCTTTTGCTCGATGGCAATGGCAGGCGATAACCCTTCGATCAAGTCCACATCAGGCTTGTCCATCAGTTGCAAAAACTGACGAGCATAAGCGGACAGGCTCTCCACATAGCGCCGCTGGCCTTCGGCATACAAAGTGTCGAAGGCAAGGGACGATTTCCCAGAACCGGACAGCCCCGTTAGCACGACCAATTGATGGCGTGGCAGGTCTACGGAGACATTTTTCAGGTTGTGGGTACGAGCACCACGAATGCGGATGGCTTCCATCGCTTTATTTAGGCTTGTCAAAAGGCAACTTGCTACTATAGCGCGTTGCGTCAGGATTTATGTGATCGGGTAGCCGGGCTCTCTGGCAGCCCAGTTGTGACAGAGTATTAAATGAGTACACACCAAACCATGAATACGGCCGGGGCTCGCCCAGCGCGTCTAAGTCTGACTCCGCAGGAACGTAAGGCCAGCATCTTGTTGGCTTTGTTGTTTGCCTGTCGGATGCTGGGTCTGTTTTTACTGACTCCGGTCTTTGCGGTGGCCGCCCACTCCCTGCCTGGCGGTAACGACGCTGCCCGTGTGGGGCTGGCCTTGGGCGCCTATGGTTTGACGCAGGCCGTCTTGCAAATTCCCTTGGGCATGGCCTCGGACCGCTTTGGGCGTCGGCCAATTATCGTTATCGGTATGGCCTTGTTCGTGATTGGCGGTGTGATCTCGGCGATGGCCCAAAATATTGACTGGGTCACCGTTGGTCGATGTGTTCAGGGCCTTGGCGCAGTCTCTGCTGCGATCTCGGCTTGGGTAGCTGATTCTACACGTCCGGAGGTGCGCACACGGGCAATGGCCATGGTGGGCGGCTCGATTGGCTTGTCTTTTGCCGTATCGCTGGTGCTGTCGCCCGTGCTGGTGGGGCAATTTGGCCTGTCCGGGCTGTTCTGGGCCATCAGCTTGCTGGGCTTCATCTGTTTGCTGGTCGCTGCCTTTGTCGTGCCCAGTGCACCTAAAGCGCCAGCCTCTATTGTTCAGGTCACCGCCGGTCAGGTTCTGCGTCATATGGATTTGTTGCGCCTGAACTTTGGCGTGTTCTGTCTGCACTTTATCTTGATGTCCCTGTTTATTGTCGTGCCCGGCATTCTGGCTACGCTGGGCGGCTATGGCACACAGGACTTATGGAAGGTTTACCTGCCCGTCATCCTGGTGTCTTTTGTGATGATGGTGCCCGCCGTGTTTTGGACCGAAACGCGCAAACGCCATAAACATGCGCTGGAACTGGCCGTTCTGTTGCTGGTAGTGGTCTTGGCGGTGATGCCCTGGGCTCGTGCTTCCCTGGCACCAATGGTGGCTGCGCTGACCTTCTTTTTTATTGGTTTCAACATTCTGGAAGCGTTGCAGCCGTCCCTGGTATCGCGTGTAGCACCACCGGAATATAAAGGCTTGGCGCTGGGTTTTTACAACACCTCTCAATCCCTGGGCGTGTTCGCTGGTGGGCTGATCGGAGGTGTGCTGGCAGGGCAAGGGCAAATCCAGTGGGTATTGTGGGTGGGTGCAGGCCTGGCCTTGCTTTGGCTGCTGACAGCACGCGGCTTCAAAGATAAATATTGATGGGCATTGCCTGTTACGCTTGAACCAGGACGTGCTGAGCAGCAACCAGTAAAGTGGCTGGATTGGCCTTAAGAATTAAGAGCTTGGCATAGCAGGCGGGGCCGCTTCACGGCCAGCCTGATGCGCTCTTCAAAGCGTCGTATAGGGATCGTTGACCTGGACAGATTGGTCCTGCCCGAGCAGGTTCAGGAGTGTTCTTTCAGGAACGAATCCACGATAATACGGCTTGATATTGAAATTTTGACTACAGGATTTTTTCATGGCATCGGTAAATAAAGTCATTCTGGTGGGCAATCTTGGCCGCGACCCAGAAGTACGCTACAGCGCAGAAGGCTCGGCCATCTGCAATATTTCCATTGCCACGACTTCGCAGTGGAAAGACCGTACCTCGGGCGAAAAGCGCGAGGAAACGGAATGGCATCGTGTCGTGTTCTACAACCGCTTGGCTGAAATTGCAGGTGAATACCTGCGCAAGGGCCGCCCTGTCTACGTAGAAGGTCGTCTGCGTACCCGTAAATGGACGGGTCAGGATGGCCAGGACAAATTCACTACCGAGATCATCGCCGAGCAAATGCAAATGCTGGGTGGCCGTGATGGTGGCGGTGATATGGGTGGCGGCGGCAGCATGGGTGGTGCCGAATACGGCGGTGGCGGCGGTGCTCCCGCACCCCAGCAACGCGCTCAACGCCCCGCAGCGCCTCAGCAACAACAGCAACAAGCTCCACGTAATAATCCAGCTCCTATGTCTGACAATCTGGCCGATATGGATGACGATATTCCGTTCTAAGGTTTAGCTCTTAGTTAGACTGACGCAGTAAAAGCCCCGGCAAGCCCATGCTTGCCGGGGCTTTTTTTGTCCGTACAAACACTAATGTGTACCAGTATTCAATCTTGTATACAATCCATAAGAAATGAATGCAATATAGGAAAGCAATGTCCACGATCAAAACAGCAAGCAATAGCGATGGCGTGTACGAGTCTGTACGCGCTCACGTTCTTGGCCTGGTGAAAAATATTGATGAGCCTGTGCGGGTTCGCGAAGAAGAACTGGCCAAGATGCTTAATGTCAGCCGCACGCCGGTGCGCGAGGCCTTGCTGCGCTTGGGGCAGGAAGGCATTTTGACCATGGAGCCACGTCGTGGTGCTTTGCTCTCGCCGCTGACCAAACAGGATTACATCGAGTGGCTAAAGTTGCGCATTGAGCTGGAAGCCTTTGCCGCTCGGGAGGCCGCACTGAACGCGTCGCAGCGTGATGTGGATGCGTTGCGGGCCTTATTTGCGCCTTTCACTCCAGACAACCTGGACGAACGGGTCAGCGAATATGCCGCAGCCAATGTGGAGTTTCACGCAGCCATCATGCGTTTGGCCGCCAATAGCCTATTGGAAAAAGTCTGGAAGTCCTTTGGGCACCGCGACATGCTCAAGACCAAGACTATCGAGCGCCTGAAGCGGGCCCACGAGTCTTTGGCAGAGCACTTGGCAATGATCGATGCCATCGAGAAGCGGGACGGTGCTTTGGCGGATCGTTTGGCTCGTGAACATGTTCAAGGACTTCTGACGCAGATCTTGAACATCACCAATAACACCCTATCAGGAGGCTCGCTGTAATGAAGCTATTGACGTTCGTCGATGCAGGGGAAACGAGGCTTGGCGGCATGCTGGATGATGATCGCGTGGTGGATCTGACACAGGCCTGGAGGATGTACGAGCATCCTTTAAGTGGCAGGCAAGCTCCAAGTGAAGTCATTGATGCCATTTTCTTGGGGGATGCTGCTTTGCTTAGCCTGCAGCTCTTGATGGAGGAGGCCATCAAGGCCGATGCGCCTATCTACGCTGCGCAGGAACTGTGCTTTCTGGCACCTATCCCCAATCCTGCCAAGAATATTTTCTGCGTGGGGCGTAATTACCGTGCGCATATCGTGGAAGGCAATTTAGCTCGTGGTCGTGCCCCTAATGACTTTCCCAAGGCACTTGAGTTCTTCAGTAAGCCACCTACCACCGTGGTGGGGCACCAGGCCCTGGTCAGCCGTCATGCAGCGCATACCAAGATGCTGGATTACGAAGTGGAACTAGGTATTGTGATTGGCAAGGAAGGCCGGGATATCGCCGTTGAAGATGCCTTGGAATATGTCTTTGGCTACACGGTGATCAATGACATTACGGCGCGCGACTTGCAGGCCCTGCATGGTCAGTGGTTCAAGGGTAAATCGCTGGATGGCACCTGCCCGATTGGTCCGGTAGTGGCCTTGAAAACCGCAATCGTTGACCCCAATGCGCTGGATCTGGAATTGGAAGTTAATGGCGAACTACGCCAATCAGCCAATACCTCGGACATGCTGTTTGATGTGGCCCATATCGTTGCTCAGTTGTCGGAGGGCATGACATTGGAACCGGGGGACATTATCGCTACGGGAACACCATCGGGAGTCGGGTTTGCCATGCAACCCCCACGCTCTTTGGAGCCGGGCGATGTCATCAAGGCTCGCATCTCCGCGATTGGCGAGCTGGTCACTACTATTGAGTAAGGTTGACGACTATGCGCTTCAAAATGATTCTTTCAGGCGTGGCTGCATTAAGCGCTTTAACGGCTGTGCCATCGCTTGCGGCGGCGCAGGAATACCCTGGCAAACCCATCACCATCATTGTTCCTTTTCCGGCTGGCGGCACGCTGGATAATCTGACGCGCAGCCTGGCGCAGAAAATGTCCGAGGACTTCAAGCAGCCGGTGATCATCGATAACAAACCGGGTGCAGGAACCGTGATTGGCACGGAAATCGTGGCGCGTGCTGCGCCGGATGGTTACACCATGGGTATGGTGGCAAACAGTTTTGCCATTAATCCCAGCTTGTACGACAACTTGCGCTACGACACAGTCAAGGACTTCATCCCGGTCAGCCGGGTCGCCTACACACCGCACTTGCTGGTGGCGAATCCGGATGTGTCAGTCAAAAGTTTGGCGGATGTAATTGCGGCTGCCAAAGCCAAACCGGGCGAGTTGTCTTTTGCCTCTTTTGGCGCCGGTACTTCACCACATATTGCGATTGAACGCTTGAAGTCTGAGGCCAAGATTGATGTGCTGCATATTCCTTACAAAGGTCAGGCCCCTGCACTTAATGATCTCTTGGGCGGGCATGTGGACATGATGTTCGCCAATACACCTGACGTTTTGCCGCATGTGAAGTCGGGCAAGTTGCGCGCTATTGCCTTGGCTAACGACACCCGCCTGGAGTCCATCCCGGATGTGGAAACCTTTAAAGAGGCTGGGGTCGACAATATGAATTCGAACTCCTGGTACGGAGTGGTGGTTCCCGCTGGGACACCAGCGCCCATAGTGGAAAAGCTGAGCGCAGAATTTGTCCGCATTGTGAACTTGCCGGAGATTCGCGAGCGCTTGCTGGCACAGGGCTTGGAACCAGCGGGTACAACATCGGCCGAGTTTGCCGAGTATTTAAAATCCGAGATGGAAATGGCGGCCACAGTCGTTAAGGCCTCAGGTGCCACGTTGCAGTAAATACTGCAGTCAATACCGATAAAAATCAAAATTGAGCCGCTCGAGCTCAAGCTACTTAGGAGATGAACATGCTTAAAGAAATTATCAAGTCCGACAAAGTGACTCCCCCGCGCGCGCCCTTGTCGCCCGCTGTGCGTTCCAACGGTTTCGTTTTTGTCTCGGGCCAGCCCGGTTTTTTTGACGATCGCCAAATTGCCGAGGACGATTTCGACGCCCAGATGCACCAGGTCATGGCCAACGTCAAAGCGCTATTGGAAGAGGCGGGTTCTAGTCTGGACCATATTGTTAAGGCCAATGTGATCCTGAAAAATGCCGGTGACTTTGCCCGCATGAACGAGATCTATCGCACTTACTTTAAAGATGGCGAATACCCAGCGCGCACTACGATTGCGGCAGACATGGGCAACCCTTTGTTCCTGCTGGAGATCGAGTGCATCGCAGCGGTGGCTGAGTGATGAATTGAAAAAAGGCCGACAAAATAAGTCGGCCTTTTTTATTAGAATGCGCCCTGAGCCGAGCGGCGTAAGGTGATCAGTCCTATGCCAGTCAGGCCAGCAAACAGCGCGCCTGCGGCGAAGGTGCCTTGAAAGCCGATGGTATCCCAGAGCACGCCGGCGATGACGCTGGCCAGCAGCAGGGCGATGCCTGTCAGCAGGTGGAACATGCCAAATGCTGTGCCACGCAGTTGGTTGGGGGCGTTGTCGGCAATCAGCACGTTGAACAGGCCTTGGGTAAAGCCCATGTGAAGGCCCCACAGGGCGACGCCCAAGCCCAGGCCCAGCAGGCCGGGAACAAAAGCCAGCACCAGATCAGCAGTAATCAACAGGACCACGCCGATCAAGAGTAGATCGGTTTTGCGCATGCGGTCAGACAGGACGCCTGCCGGGTAGGCTGACAGGGAAAAGGCCAGACCCATGACAACCAGCACAGCCGGAGCCCACATGGGTGGCAGGCCACTGGCCTCGCCCCGCAAGATCAGGAAGGCTTCGCTGAACCGGGCCAGAGTAAAGGCCAGCCCGATCGCCACAACCCACCAGTAACGGGAACCCAGGCGGCCCAGGTCTTCGCGGTTCAAGGGTAGTTTGCGGGGGCGCGTGTTGGCAGGCAGCTTGGGCTCGCGCACAAAGAAAACCAGGATGGCAATGGCTGCAAAAGCAGGCAGCACGGCAACCCAGAAGATCAGCTGATAGTTATTCGCTGTCCACCACATCAGCCCGATTGCCAGCAGGGGGCCGATAAAGGCGCCGATGGTGTCCAGTGTCTGGCGCAGACCATAGGCGGCACCGCGCAATTCAGGAGGGGTAACGTCGGCAACCAGCGCATCACGCGGTGCGCCCCGTATGCCTTTGCCGATACGGTCAACGAAGCGGGCACCCACCAGCCAGTCCAGCGAGTTCGCCAAGGGGAAAATAGGTTTGGTCAGCGCGGCCAGCCCGTAGCCAATAAGCGCCAGCAGCTTGCGCTTTCCAAAACGGTCGCTGACCGCTCCGGAAAACACTTTCATGATGGAGGCCGTGGCTTCGGCAATGCCTTCAATAACACCCACCGCCAGGACCGAAGTACCCATGACGGTGACCATATAAATTGGCAGCAAGGCATGGATCAGCTCTGAAGAAATGTCCATGAACATGGACACAAAGCCCAGTGCCCAGACGCTGCGGTGGATCTTGGCCCGGGGCGTGGCAGGGGCCGACGCCAAATCAGCGGTTTTCTTCATGAGCGTCATAGACCATCTGGGCATACTCATCCAGCCGTGCCTTGCACTCTTGCAGACGCTCTTGAGCGACCTGCGCCAGGGGGGCGCCATAAAAATCCAGCTTCTGGATTTTCTCGTACCAGTTTTCCAGTTTTTTCAGGTCGGTTTCTTCTTCGTCCAGCTCGGCATAGGTGAATTTCTGAATCGAAATTTCCTTGGCGATCTCGGCCTCGAAATCTTTGCAGCGGCCCAGCAGCTCTTGGTATTGCTCGTTGCGGTCATCCGTAAAACGATTGATGACTTTGTCCTCCTGGGCCTTGTCCAGTGCAATGGTCTCCAATAAGACGCATTCGCCATCCATGCTGGCGATATCGTTTTCCAGCACTTTCAGACGGCGTACATGCTCATCCGTTTTGGGCAATACGCAGACACCGTTTTGCAGATAAACCGCGCCTAGCGCTTTCAGACGACGCCATAAGGCCAGGCGTTTAGCGCTGGGTTCAGAGGGGACTTTGTAAGTCAGTAGCAGCCAGCTTATTGATGTCATGATCACAGATTAAAAGTAACGGTCGTTTCATATTAATCGAACTGTGTGCTGGTGAAAAGAGAAATAATTGTGCAAGAAATCCTTAAAAACGCCTGAGAAAAGCACCGGAGCCCTGGCCATTCATGTATCCAAGTGTTTGGTCTTGTATCGCCTCTTGAACAGAACGCGGTCTGCTTCTCTGGGGATGATTAGCTCAGAAGTTCATCGGCTAAGCCGCATGTGTTGTGATTCTCCACGTCCTTTAAAAACGGTTTTTGTGGGATTTCAGCCTTGAAAACGTGTACATCTGCTACGCAAATTCGCCTTTATGTGCTTTTCAATCCTGGGTGCAGTCGCTACCATGAAAAGACCTATCCACTTTGTTCAGTTTCTTGCGCGACCGGTTTCAACCACATGTAGCGTGCAGACTTCAAGCCCAGGAGTAGGTAAAGCGCCAGTCCTTGTGGCTGGCTCTTATTGGTTGTGAAGTCAGTGTGTTCGTTTCCGGTTGTTGCGCGATACAGCGCCGCGCTTTCGCGGTGGGAATCAATACGGAGGAATGCAATGAGTAATCAGAAAGCTGTCAATCCTGACCACGGCCCTATCGATGTAGCTGCTATCCGAGCTGCCGCTAAAAAGTTTGTGGACGATGGGGCAGTTTCATCCGGGTATAAGGGCAATCGTGAAGAAATTATTCAGATGCTCAATGAGGCCCTGGCAACCGAACTGGTCTGTGTGATGCGCTATAAGCGCCATTACTTCACTGCCACCGGCCTGAACAACGAACCCATCAAAGCAGAATTTCTGGAGCACGCTCAGCAAGAGGCCGAGCATGCCGACCGTATTGCCGAACGTATTGTGCAGTTGAACGGTGACCCGGACTTTAACCCTGCCAACCTGGTCCAGCGCAGCCATGCGGAATATGACGACAGTAGCGATATCAAGTCCATGATTCGCGCCAATCTGATTGCCGAACGCATCGCCATTGAATCCTACCGCCAGATGATTGAGCGTATTGGCGATACCGACCCCACAACCCGCCAGATGCTGGTTGAAATCATGGCGGTCGAGGAAGAGCATGCTGACGATATGGGGGATTTGCTGGATATATAAGCTGTGACGACCTGATTAAAAACCCTGACCCTGGTCGGGGTTTTTTTGTGCCTGAAGCTAAATAAGAGTAGAGTACGCTCCTGCTACCTACCGGTCGGTAGGTTAACGAATTTATAGAGTCTGAAGCACTGGCTTCGGATTGATCTCTTGGAGCTTTTCATCATGACGTGTGTTGTATCTGTTTGCCGTAGCTGGAGTGTTGCGTGAGTGGAGCTACCCGTTCTAGTGGATTAGGCTGGGCCCTGATCCTGTTGTTGGCCTTGCTAACGGCATTGGATGCCATGGCCATCGACATGTACTTGCCGGGCATGCCTGCCATTGGTCAGGAGCTGGGCGTGTCGCCGGGCCGGATCCAGCAAACGCTTTCCATCTTTCTGGCTGGTCTGGCGATTGGGCAAGGGTTTTACGGCCCGCTACTGGATCGTTACGGCCGGCGTCTGCCCCTGCTGATCGGGGTGGTTATTTTTGTGCTGGGCTCCATCTTTGGCGCATTGGCAACCTCGGTCGAAGCTTTGCTGGTGGCCCGCTTTATTCAGGCTCTGGGTGCGGCTGCCGGTTTGGTGGCCCCGCGCGCCATTGTGTCTGACTTGTGCGATATGAAAGAGTCAGCGCGTATTTTTTCCTTGCTGATGCAAGTGATGATGATCGCGCCCATTGTGGCCCCCCTGTTGGGTAGCTATCTTTTGAGCCATGCAGACTGGCGAGCCATCTTCTGGACCTTGGCAGTTCTTGGTGTGCTGGGACTGGCGTGGGGCATGAAGGCGATTCCGGACTCCTTGCCTGTAGCGCAGCGGGTGCCCTTGAACCCCGGCCATATTCTGCGTGCTTACGGACGCGAGTTGAGCAGCAAGGTTTTCATGGCCTACACCGGATCGGGTGGCTTCGCCTTGGCTGCGCTGTTTGTGTACATCAGTGGCTCGGCCTTTGTATTTACCCAGCATTTCGGGCTGACCCCCTCCGTCTTTAGCTACGTGTTTGCAGGCAACTCGATTGCGCTGGTTGTGGGGGGCTTTGTCAGCAATTATCTGCTGCGCGTTGGCATGCCTACCGCCAGAGTGCTGGTGCTGGGGCTTATGATCCATACGCTGTCGGCTCTGCTTTTATATATAGCGGTTCAGATCGGTATGGCCAGCTTGCCCTTATATGCTGCCCTGGTGGCGATTGCAGTGGGCTCGCTCGGGATGGTGTTTGGTAATGTGACCGCCTTGACGATGAACGTGGCCGGACCTCAGGCAGGGACGGCTGCCGCCTTGATGGGCACGTCCCACTATCTGATTTCCGCTGTGGTGGGTTATGTGGTCAGCTTGGCTTCGCCCGGCCCACAAACCTTGCCCTTAGCCATTGGCGGCTGCGGATTGATGGCAATGCTGCTGTACTGGATTGCCAGCCGCTGCCGAACGACGCCTAGGGCTGCCGCTTAAGTAGCGTGGATAATGCGTGAGAGGTGGCCTGATGCGGTATTTAGGCCACCATTTTGAATTACAGTGCTGGGTTGTTTTCTGATATTGAGCAGGCTGGATTTTGAGCAAAACGACTACTGAACGCTTGCAGGATGCTGCCCTGGCCCGCTTTGCTGTGCAGGGCTTTGACGCGACGACCATGAACGAGATCGCGGCCGATGTCGGGATCAAGAAGCCCTCGGTCTATGCGCATTTTCGTAATAAGGACGAGCTCTTTATGAGCCTGATTCCTTTGATGATTGAGTCCGAGCTGGCCCATGCGCGTTCCGTATTCCAGGGAGGGGAGGCAATCCGGGCGCAACTGCTGGCCTATTTCCATGGAATCCAGGAGCGCTTTGATAGCTCGCCTCAAGTCCGGTTCTGGATGCGCATCTTGTTTTCCCCGCCTGTGCATTTGTACGAGCAGGTCATGCAGCCCATGCATGTCTTTATGGACGATCTGGAAGAGATTCTGCGCCAGGCCTTGGGGAATTCGCCGCTGGCGTCTGCTTCGCTGGACGTGGAGACACAGGTGATCGCCTGTATGGCCATGATAGAGAGCTTGCAAAGCGAGCTGCTGTTTGGCGGCGCCCGCAAGTACCGCCGCCGTCTGGCTGCAATCTGGACTGTGTATGAAGCGGCCCTGGCAGGCCGCCCTGCCTGATCAGGCTTTAGCCGGTTTGCGCGTCCTGGTAAGCCTTGGCGGCATTGTGCACGTGCTGTGTCGCCAGCAAATTGGCCAGATCCCCATTGCCCGCAACGACGGCATTCAGAATCTGGGAGTGATCTTCCCAATTCTGGCGGATACGCTGCAAGTTGCTGGGGGCAAACAAGAGCGCGGTGCGGTCGCGTAAAGAACGCATCAACTCAGTCAAAACGATATTGCCCGACATGGTGGCCAGGGTTTCGTGGAATTGTCGGTTCAGGGACTTGAGCAGGTCCAGATTGCCAGCATCCATGGCTTCATGGCCTTGGCTCAAAATGGTCTGCAGCTTTTCAATATTGGCAGGGTCACGGCGCTGGGCAGCCAGCTTGGCGTTCAGGCCTTCCAAGGTGGCACGCACTTCAGCCATGTTGTAGGCAATCTCCGCCGATAACACGGCCACCGAGGCTCCACGCCGTGGTTCGATCGTGACTAGGCCTTCGGACGCTAATTCACGCAGGGCTTCACGCACCGGAATGCGTGACACGCCCAGTTCGCCTGCCAATTTGCCTTCTACAAGGCGGTCGCCGGGATGGAACTCCCCGCTAAGGATGCGCTCGCGTAGCTGGTCGCGGATGACCGCAAACAGGGAGGCGTGCTGATCGCCCAGACGGCGGCTATCTGCGCTGGCGAACGTATTGGGAAGGCTGAAACTGGGGATATTCATTGTGCGACCTGTGCAATCGGGCAAAAGGGCCAGGCTTGATTATACGGGTTGGGCGTGTTTTTCTGAATATGGTATACAGTTCGGCCCCTAAGCACTCAAGTCCAGATTGTGCGTGCGATCAGGGCGACGGCGCTCAGGGAGCAGACACTTAATAGCAGCCTACGCATCAGGGGCAGGCTGACTTTATGGCGTAGCTGTCCGGACAGCGCGAAACCCAGCAGCATGAACGGGTAGAGCACGGCACTGAGCATGGCCTGCTGCAAGGTGAACAAGCCTGCGAACATTAATAGCAATAAAGACAGGCTCGCACCCAGAAACAGAATTAATCCCAATGAGGCGCGTAGCTGGGCGGCGGCCAGATTTTGCATGGCGATTGCCAGGGCAGGAGCGCCCACCGAGGTCAAGGTCCCCATGATGCCCGAGGCCACTCCAGCCAAAGCCATATTGCGGCTTGTGGGCAGAATGCGCAGCCCCCAGGCACTGAGCGCGACAGCGACCAGAATGGCGATCGCAAAGCCCAGGTTTACTGCCTCCATTGGCAGCTGTGTCATGGCCAGCACGGCAATGACAGAGCCCGCCGCACGTCCGCCCACGGCGCACGCAACCACATTTGGCACGATGTGCTGGCGCTCTCTTAGCGCTGCCAGCAAGGACACGCTGCCGCCCAAGGCCAGCAAGGGCCCCGGCACCAATTGGGGAAACACCAGGGCGGCAATGGGCGCTACCAGCATGGCAAAGCCGACCCCGCCCACCCCTTGTAAAAAGGCAGCCAGAACAACCAGAGAGGCCATTAGCAGCCAGGACAAAGGGTCTACCAAAGCGAGCAGTGCAGTCATGAGGTTTCTCTTTCTTCTTGTATAAGGTATTCAATTGAAATAGTTCAGGCCTTGAATTCTTAACGTTTTCCCCAGTTTTCGGTATTTTTATCTGATAGAAAAACAAGATTGAAGATAGTATACCGTTTTTAGTGCTGTTCGATATTCAGAAAAAAGAGAAGGAAGGGGGATACATGCAAAGCGACGTGGTGCTCAGTGCAGCGCACTGGGCCTATTTAATCAGCGTCCTGGTCATCATCATTACGATGGTGTTCCGGGCCAATGTGGTGGTGCCATCCGTTATTGGCACCTTGGCGGTGGTCACCGCCATGACAGGCAGTCCTATCCAGGGCTTTATCAGCATTTTTTCGGCCAGCTTCGTGGCGGCCCAGGAGCTGTTCAATATTTTCCTGGTGATCACGTTCATGACCGCGCTGCTGAACTCCTTAAAGCGGCTGGAGGCGGACGTGAAAATGGTGGCGCCGTTTCGCAAGGTGATGGTCAATAGCGCCTCGTCGTTTCTGATGATTGCGGCGGCCACCTACTTTATTTCCTTGTTTTTCTGGCCTACGCCTGCTGTGCCTTTGGTTTCGGCCATCTTGCTGCCTGCAGCTATCGCAGCTGGCCTGCCGCCTTTGGCAGGTGCCATGGTCATTGCCATCTGCGGTCAAGGTATGGCGCTGTCCTCGGATTACATCATTGGCGTGGCACCGGGCATTAGTGCGAAAGCAGCAGGGGTGGGGGCAGATGTGGCCATTCTGGCTGACCGAGCGCTGGTGCTGTCCTGGATTACCGGCGCAGTGGCACTGACCTTGGCATTTTTGATGATGCGCCGTCACTTCAAACCAGCCGACAGCCGTTTGCTGGATGCGTGGATGCGTCAGGCGCCGGACAGCACCTTGGACGATGTTGAGTCTCAGGGAACCTATGACAAGGCAGAGATTGCCCGTGGCACGGCCGGTAACGAGCATACTCAGCATGCGGGGTTAAGTCCTAAAGAAGAGCGCTATTCGCGCATTCTGGCGGTTATTACGCCGCTGGCGTTTCTGGGCGTGATCGGCATCATGCTTTTGCCGCGTTTCATCCCCTCTTTACCGGTTTTGCGTGGTGGTGATGCGGCTGGACTGGTGGGCGGGGTGGCTTTTTTCCTGATGATGATTGCCACCTGCATGGCTGAAGGGCCCCGTCGCATGCTGGATACCTGTCCAGACCATATGACAGATGGTTTTGTATTCGCCTTTCGCGCCATGGGCTCGGTGTTGCCGATTGCCGGTTTCTTTTTTCTGGGCGCCAGCGAAGCAACCTCCGCAATCTTGGGCACGCCTTTGGATAAGACGCCCAGCTTGTTGTTTGAGTTGATCTCTGCCGGACAGCATCTAATCCCAGACAATCATTTCCTGGTGGCATTTGGCGTTCTGCTCGTGGGGGTGATCTCCGGAATTGATGGTTCTGGCTTTTCGGGCCTGCCTCTTACTGGCACATTGGCCTCGGCCTTAAGTCCGGTTTCCGGTCTGGAAGTGGAAACCCTGGCTGCGGTAGGACAAATCGGTGCGATATGGACGGGGGGTGGCACCTTGATTGCCTGGTCGTCCTTGATTGCGGTGGCAGGCTTTGCGCGGGTGCATATCTTGGATCTGGTGCGGGCTTTGACCATACCCGTGCTGTCCGGAATGGCGCTATCCACTATTTGTGCCGTCCTGATTTTTGGGTGATCGGCATGGGTACAACAGCCTATACGGCAGGTGAAAAGCAGGGGCAGGGGGCGCAGTGGGCCGTTGCCGCTGGCCATCCCCTGGCCGTGCGCGCCGCGCAGACCATGCTGGAACGTAATGGCAGCGCCGTGGATGCCGCTATTGCGGCTGATGCGGTGATGGGGGTCGTCGAGCCCATGGCGACGGGCATAGGTGGGGATTTGCTGGCAATGATTGCGTCCCCGGGGGCTCAGCCCCTGGCCTATAACGGTAGCGGCGCGGCCCCTTTGCAATTGACGGCAGCAATGGTCCAGGATTTGCCAGGAGCACGGATTCCCGAACGGCATGTTCTGTCCATCACCACGCCCGGTTTGGTGCGTGGCTGGTGGGACATGCACCAGCGCTATGGACGCCTGGAATGGGCGCGTCTGTTCCAGCCAGCCATTCAGGCCGCAAGCGAAGGCTTTGCTGTAGCGCCGGTGGCGGCTCGGGAATGGCAGATCTTTGATTTCGTACTGCATCGTGATCCGGTTTGCGCAGATCTTTACCGGGCGGGGAATCCGCCGAAAGCAGGGCAGCACTACGCCAATCCAGAGTTAGCGGCTGTTTTGCAAGAGATAGCCACGGATGGCCCGGATGCTTTCTATCTGGGCCGTCCGGCCCAGCAGGCCGAGAAGGCAATGAAACAAATAGAAGGCCTGCTGTGTGCCGAGGATTTTCGACGCCATCAGGGATTTTTTTGTGAGCCTGTTTCTGCGTCTCTAGCGGAATTCAGTTTGTTCGAATGTCCTCCCAACACGCATGGGCAGGCGGTTCTGCAGGCGGTCCAAGCCGCTTGGAGCCGCCCTGCAGATGACTGCGAGGCCGAGCTGGCCCTGGTTCGCGCCACAGAGCAGGCCATGGCTCAAGCAGCCAAAGTGGTTTGCGACCCGGCGGGCAACACGGTTTGTACTGTTGTGGTCGACAAAGACGGTTTGGCCGTCACCTTTATGTCCAGCATTTTCAAGCGTTTTGGCTCCGGCTATGCCGTGCCCGGTTGCGGCTTTGTATTGCAAAACCGCGGCTTCGGCTTTTCCGAGCCTGGGCATGTGAATGGCCCCGGACCAGGCAGACGCCCCTATCACACGGTAGTCCCGTCGCTGGCCTTGCGAGACGGGCGTTTTCATATGGGATTGGGCGTGGTGGGCGGCTTGATGCAGCCGCAGGGCCAGATTCAGATATGGACCCGTGTGTTGCGGGATGGCTGGACCTTGGAGCGGGCCTTGTTTGGGCCACGTTGGCGGCTGGAAGGAGCAGGCCGTCTTGCGCTGGAAGAGGGATTTGATACCCGCTGCGGAGCATTTTTGCGCGACAAGGGCTACGGGCAACCTGATCAAGGTGTGGGCGAGCTGGCTGGCCGCAGCGATTTTGGCGGTGCGCAGGCTGTCGAGCGCATGGCAAACGGGGATTTAAAGGCAGTTTCCGACCCGCGTAAGGACGGCTGCGTAGCTCTGGCGTAGTCAACGGGCAGGGTTATTCCCTACTGATCAAAATAGTAGACGGTATACAATATACCTAAATCATCCAAACCTCATATTTCGTCGGCTGCTCTAAGGCGACGTCTTTCAACAAGGAAATAGTCATGGAAAAACTGCTGAATCGCGATGAATTTCGCACCGCACTGGAAACCGCAATCAAAGGCAAAAGTGCCAATACTTCCCCGTTCAGTATTGCCTGGGCAAGTGGCAAATTAAGCCGCGAGCACCTGGCACGCTGGGCTGAAAACCACTATCACTACGTCGGCCCTTTTGCGGATTACCTGGGTTATTTGTATGCCCGCACTCCTGCTGAATACGTTGAAGCCAAAGACTTCTTGCTGGCCAATATGTATGAAGAAGAAATCGGGGGCGACCGTCACACCGACTTGCTGATCCGCTTTGGGGAAGCCTGCGGCACCACTCGTGCCCGGATCGAGGACCCAGACAATATGAACGCCACGACCCGCGCTTTGCAGGCCTGGTGTTATGCCATTGCCATGCGTGAAGACCCCGTAGTGGCGGTAGCCGGTCTGGTGGTGGGTTTGGAATCGCAAGTGCCGTCCATTTACCGCAAGCAGACTCCGACCCTGCGTGACAAGTACGGCTTTACCGACGAAGAAGTGGAGTTTTTTGACTTGCACATTGTGTCGGACGAGATCCACGGTGAACGCGGCTATCAGATCGTGCTTGAGCACGCCAATACGGTGGAACTGCAGCAGCGCTGCCTGCGAATTTGTGAAATTGGCGCCGAGATGCGTCTACTGTATACCACCGCGCTGTACAACGATTACGTCAAAGACGAGATCAGCCTGCACGAGCTGCAGATGGAAGCAGCCTGAGCCCACATGCCGGGCGGGTAGATGGGCTGCCCGCCAACTTAGAAACAAGGAAGTACAGCGGTGGAAAATCTCAAGGACGTCGTTTTTGACAATTACATTGATGGGCAATGGCAAGCCAGCCAGAGCGGGCGTACCCAGCCCAATCTGAATCCTGCAGATCGGGACGATGTGGTGGGCGCTTTCCCCCTGTCTACCGAACAGGACGCGCAGGCAGCCGTCGCGGCAGCCCAAGCGGCCTTTGCAGGCTGGCGGGCGACGCCTATCTCGGCTCGGGCGCGTATCTTGAATGCAGCTGCCGATTGGCTGGATGCCAATGTGGCAGTCATTGCCCAGGGCCTGACTCGGGAAGAGGGCAAGACGCTGGCGCAAAGCAAGATGGAAGTGGGCCGCTCGGCCCAGACGCTGCGGTTTTACGCGGTAGAAGGCCAGACCTACAGCGGCGAGACGTTCCCGCAGGACGACGCGCAGCAACTGGTCTATACCCAGCGCGAGCCGTTGGGCGTGGTGTCAGTGATTGCCCCCTGGAATTTCCCCATCTCTATTCCGGCACGCAAAATCGCCCCGGCGCTGATTACCGGCAATACCGTGGTCTTCAAGCCTTCCTCAGATACCCCCTTGACGGGCTACTACCTGTGCGAAGCCTTTGCACAAGCCGGGATTCCGGCAGGGGTGCTGAACCTAGTGCATGGACGTGCCAGTGAAGTCGGGCCAACGCTGGTTCAGTCTCCCCACGTGCGAGCAATCTCGTTTACCGGTTCGACCCAGGCTGGCGAGGACATTTGCCGTCAGGCCCGCATGAGCACTCGAACCCAGATGGAACTGGGGGGCAAAAACCCCTTGATCGTCATGGACGATGCCGACCTGGACCTGGCGGTCAAATTGGTGGTGCAAGGCGGTTTCTCGCTGAGCGGTCAAGCATGCACGGGCACTAGCCGCGTGCTGGTGCATCGCCAGGTCAAGGAAGAATTCACGCGTCGCTTGGTAGAGAAAGTAAAAGCCCTGACGGTGGGCAATGGCTTGAACGGCAATCCCGATCTGGGGCCCATCGCCACCGAAAGCCAGCTGAACAGCATCTTGGAATACGTGGCTATCGGTAAACAAGAGGCTACCCACTTGCTGGGTGGGGAACGTCTGACCGAGGGTGACTACGCGCGCGGTTTGTTCATGCGCCCGGCTCTGTTTACCGACGTGACGCAACAGATGCGCATCGCTCGGGAGGAGATCTTCGGGCCGGTGATTGCCTTGCTGGAGATCGATTCGTATGAGCAGGCCATCACCATGGCCAATGACACCGAATATGGTTTGTCGGCCGCCATTGTGACGCGTAGCGCTGAGTACGCGCATCGCTTTGCCCATGATATTGAGGCGGGGACGGTCAAGATCAATCGCACAACGACAGGCAATTTGATCAATGCACCGTTTGGCGGACTGAAGCAGTCCAGCACGTCCACTTTTCGTGAATCGGGCCGCGCGGGTCTGGAGTTCTATACCCAGATCAAAACCGTGTATCGCGGCATCTGAATTTTATTAACTCGAAATACTGAGAAGACTTATGAAAAAAATCCTTCGTCTCGAACAGCGCGAAGCGCGCTTGATGGTGGACGCGGCGATTGCCAAATCCAAAGAGATTGGCGTGCTGGAAACCGTATGTGTGGTTGATGAGGGTGGCTATCCCATCGTGCTTGAACGCATGGACGGAGCTCGCATCACTGGTGCCCAGATTGCCTGGAACAAGGCATTTACCGCTGCCGGTCACAAACGCTCTACCCACTTGTTCACACAAGCGCCCAATGGCCCGGCCCTGCCTGGCAACGAGGCTTTCGGGATTCAGCTGAGCTTTGAAGGCCGTTTTGCAGCCTTTGTGGGCGGCTACCCCATTGTGGTGGATGGCGAGGTAATTGGCGGCATTGGTCTGAGTGGCGGTAATGGCGAGCAAGATACCGCCGCTGGCGTTGCAGGACTGCAGGCCTTGGCGGACGCCTTGAAGGCCGAGGGTCTGGACGTGATGGTTCAGGCAGACATCAAGAAATAGTGGCATCAGGAGGACGGGTCATGGCCCATCGTGTCGATATCAAAGAAACCGGCGAGCAGTTTTGGGTAGAGCCGCAAGAGACGATCTTGCAGGCGGCCCAGCGCCAAGGCGTGCGTATCTACAGTGACTGCGAATTTGGCGGTTGCGGCACTTGCCGCATACAGATCACCCGTGGAAAGGTCTGCTATGAGGATGACTGCCTGCCCATGAGCATTGCCGATGAAGAACACGAACAGGGTCATGCCGCCGCCTGCCAGGCCCGCCTGGATGCTGATATAGAAATCAGTCTGGCGGCGCATCGGGACGAGCTGCCAGAGACACAACAAGTTAAGGCGCAGGTTCAGTGCGTGGAGCGGGTGTGCGCAGGCATTTGGCGTCTGACGTTGCAGCTTTCAGATGGCGCGCAGGTGCAGTTTCTTCCCGGCCAATATCTGAATATTTTGTTTGAAGATGGGCGAGCACGCAGCTTTTCGATGGCCAATGCCGATGCTCTCCAAGGCCGCATCGAATTGCATATTCGGGAAGTTGAAGGGGGGCGCTTCACTCAGGCGTGCTTGCCGGATCTACAGGTGGGGGATGAGTTGCAGCTGGAGCTACCGCTGGGCGTGTTTTATTGGCGCGAGCGCGATTGGCGGCCCATGGTCATGGTAGCCACCGGCACCGGCATTGCCCCCATCAAGGCCATGTTGGAAGCCTTGCTGGATAAAGACGATTGCCCGCCTGTCAGTTTGTACTGGGGCATGAACCGACCCGAAGACCTGTATCTGGCCAAGGAGATCGAATCCTGGGCAGACCGGCTGTGCGAGTTTCGTTTTGTCCCCGTGTTGTCCCACGCGGATGAGAGTTGGCAGGGCGCGCGAGGCTATGTGCAGCAACAAGTGTGTCGGGACGAGCCGGACTTGTCCGAGCATGCCATTTACTTGTGCGGATCGCCGCTGATGATTGAGCAGGCTCGCAGTCTGTTCAAAGAGCATGGTGCCAATGAGCAGTTCATGTATGCCGACGCTTTCAACTTTCAGCCCGACACCCGCCCCGCAGAATCATCGCTTGTTTAGGCGCTGTGGGGCAGTTGATCCTGAGCCGGATTTTGATCTGTCTTCTTGGGAGCGCCAAACAGCTCAGACAGAGAAGGCAGGTTGATCAGTGGGATGCGACGGCGCAGATGCTTGCGCTGAGCCAGGTGAGGCAGCAACTGCTCGCCGACGGGACGCTGCAGATAGCGAAGTTCGACGGAGGTTTTCATGATGGTCTCTATAGATTGTTTTAATTGAATTAAGTATACCGCAATAGGGGTTTGTACTCAAATTGAGGGATACTTGTACCTAAAAGCAGAAAAAACTGTTGCTTGCGGGGTGTGTTTTTTATCTTGGTATACCGTTCTGGATTTTCAAGCGGTCAGGGCTCGCAATCCGGTCGCATTTTTGGCAGCAAGCAGGAGGTCTTATGCCAACCATTACTTTTCATAAAAACGGCCAGACTCATGTGGGCGAAGTGCAAGAGAACACCAATCTGGTGGTCAGGGCGGGCATCAAGCAGTTCCCTTTTCCGCACCTGACTTACGGTTGTGGCATGGGCAAGTGCGCCAAGTGTGCTTGCCGTGTACTGGAAGGGGCTGAGCATTTGCCCGCAGCCAATTGGAAAGAAAAAAAACAATTGGGGGAGCGGCTGGACCAGGGTTGGCGCCTGGCGTGTCAGTTATGGATTAATCAGGACATCGCCCTGGAGCAGCTTGAAATACAGGAGGTGCAGTGATGTATGTGGTACTGACCAGCAAGCCGGGCGAATACCGGACCGAGCCGGGAATTGGTGTGGAGGCAGTGGTGGCCTATGAATACCATTTTCAGGGTCGTTTGAAGGCGGTATTTGCCATTGCACGCATCCAAGAGGGATCGCGTGTGCGCATTGTGGAAGAAACGCCAAACGGCACGATTAACGATATCCCCACCCGGCAGATGGAAAAGTTTGCAACGCGCGAGCTGGCCTACGAAGAACTGGCTGGATTGACGCGCTTTGGCAGCATACAAGCCGAGCTGCGCGAGTGTGAGTGGTCTGGTGACAAAGCAGGAGCCCAGGCTTCTGTACAGCAGCAATCCTGAGGTAGCAAAATATGGTTCAGATTACATTTGCGTCAAACAACGATTTGGTGGTGTCCGCCGCTGAAAACAGCAACTTGCTGCGTGTGTCCATCCGAGAGCGGGGCGGTATTCCGTTCAAGTGCGGAGGTGGTATCTGCGGTACGTGCAAATGCCGGATTACGGCAGGCCTGGACAACACCGATGAGGTTAAAGCCAAAGAGCATAAACACCTGTCCGAACAGGATCTGGCCGAAGGGTTTCGCATGGCATGCCAGACCTTTGTGCGCGGTGATGTCACGGTGATTTGGTAAGGGGAATTGCGCATGCTGCACTTTACGGATCAAGAACTACATGAACTGCTTGATGCCCCCGCGGTGCAGCAGGTGCTGGAGGAGGCGTTTGTTGAGTTCGGGCGCGGCCAGGCGGCGCAGCAGCGTCGTGTGCGCACCCAGGCAAGCGACATCCGCCTGTCTACATTGGGGGCGGTCATTCCCGGTCAGCAAGTGGCTGGGGCAAAAATCTACACCACCGTGCAAGGGGCTTTTAACTTCGTGATTGTGCTGTTTGATGCACGTAGCGGACAAGCTTTGGCCACCTTGGATGCTGGGGCGATTACGCAGTGGCGCACGGCGGCTTGCTCGGTCCTGGCAGCGCAGCGCGGTGCCAACCCGCAATCCCAGACTTTGGGCGTGATGGGGCTGGGGGCTCAGGGAATAGCGCATGTGCGTCAGTTTTGCCAGGCTTTTGATTTGCGCCGTGTATTGGTTTGGAGCCCGAATGTGGACGAGGCTCGCTGCCGTCAACTGGAGCTGGACTGCGGTGTTCCCGTGCGTGCCGCCCGCCCTGACGAGATTGCCGTACAGGCGGATATTCTGGTGACAGCCAGCCGTAGCCGCGAACCCTTGTTTGACGGTCATACCTTGAAACCTGGCTGCTTTGTGGCGGCAGTGGGTTCCAGTCTGCCGGCTGCGCGTGAACTGGATGATGCCTGCTTGACGCGTGCCAGCAAAATTGTGGTGGAGTGGAGCGAACAAACCTTGTCTGAAGCCGGGGACTTGATCCTGGCGGCTCCTGACTGCCGCATTCAAGACAAGTTGCATGAGCTAAGCGATTGGTTGCAATTGAGCCATGGGCAGGGCTACGACGCACAGGGTATTTGCGTGTATAAATCAGTGGGTGTGGCAATTGAGGATATTGCGGTGGCTGGCTTGGCGTATCGCCGTTATAGGCTTGCCCAGCGCTCTTCGGAGAGCGTTGCCGCACACTGAAAAACGACAATAATTCAAGCGTGTTGGGGGTAGGCAATGGGAATGGCAGGCTTTTCTTCTTTAGGCGAATTCAAGCAGGCACTGACCCGGGACTACAACCGCATCAACAGCAGTATTTTTGCATCGGGTGTGGTGACACTGAAAATTGATGTGCTGGATGACAGGATCAGTATGTTGGCGGTTCACAAACGCCAGCCAGCCTTGCAGACGCTGAGCCGTGAAAACGCGCATATCGCAGACCTGGCTGATCTGTATCTGATCAAGGCCTTCAAAAAGGAGATGAAGCAGATTTTGGTGGAAGAGTATGGGCTGGATGTCGTGGCTATCTTCAAGGATTACGATGCCGCGGCGCAATTGTCCTCCACCATGGTGTTGTTGCAAAAAGGAGTGTGAATGCAGTGGCACTGGTGCATACCGTTGCCCTGAATTCCAAATCGATAAAAAGAAGCTGACTGGTAGACAGTCTTGTTGTCCTTCCAATCAAAGCCGGGTGTGCTGTGTGCACCTTGTCTTTGGTGCCAAGTTCAGACCCTGACAGGTCCACTTGCGGAAGTTGCCGACAGGAAGTGCTTGCATACCGCCGGCCTCGGGCACTGGGAACTCCCAGGGCCGGAGGCCGGCTTTTTTATTTGGAGACAAAATCATGGCCTATGTAGCCGATTTGCTGGATGCATTGAATGTAATTACGGGGGGACGCATGGTGTCCTGTATGGATGAGGTCAAGTGCGGCAACCATCCTTTCGTTATCTGGAAGTCCTCTGGAATCTACGGCAAGCAGGTGCTGGAAATTCCAGGGCTGATCCACGGTGATCCCAATAAAGAAATCCGTAAGGTCGCCGTGTGCATGACCATGTCCGAGCTCAGCATCGAGCTGGCGGGTGCGACAGGGGTCGATGCCATCATTGCGCATCACCCGATTGCGGATGCGGCCAGTTGCGGGGGCGTGACCTTGAAGGATTACCTGGATCTATATGGCGTGGCGGCGCTGGAGTGCCACGAAGCCTTCCACGGTCTGCACCCGGGCATTGCCTATTTGCATGGCCACAAAGTCATGAAAAGCGATATTGCCTATGGGGGGATCCATGGCAATGTCATGTTTGTGGGCGAACCGCTGGAAGGCGTCAGCAATCTGGGCGACATGCTGGACAGGCTGGATGGCTTTATGGGTCTGGATCTGGAGGATCAGATCTTGCAGGCAGAGCGACACATCAAGGGCAATGACAATATTTTGGAGACCAGCACCCTGACGCGCGGAGCCATCCGTCTGGGCGAGCGTAGCAGCCGCGTGGGCCGCATTCTGCACATCTTTCCGCATACGGGTTTTAGCCCCGATCACCTGCGTCAGGCCGTGGCCGAGAATCCGGGCGTGGATACGGTGCTGGCCTCCATCAGCCGTGTCTACGAGGGCCATGCGCTGATCGAATGTGCTCGCGAACTGGGTCTGAATTTTCTGGTGGGTAATAGCCACGTGCTGGAAATACTGGAGAACGGCCTGCCGCTGGCTTACGCCCTGAGCGCCTTGCTGGATGGGGTGGAGGTAGTGATGTTTCGCGACAGAGTGACATCCACGCCCGTGCACGAGGTGGGTGGCGCCCGTTTGCGTGAGTATGCCCAGCATTTTTCCACCGCGCATTTGATGGGCAAGAATGTGCTGAGCTTCCAGTAGGTCCCGTTCTCACAATGGAGAGAGACATGGATAACAAAACAATAGAAGTCGATAAAGTCGCGTATTGCCCACCTGCTGGCAGACGGCCTTTGGAGCGTATCGAGGTGGTCGGCCTGAGCTTGCTGGCTCTGGCCATGCTGACCTTATTCTTTTTTCCCGCTACCTTGTCCGGTGCGTTCGACACCGTGCTCAACAAGGTCAAGCCAGTGGTTGTGGATGTGTTTTTGACCGGGCATGTCGGCGTAGCCGTCATTATCAGCGTCATTATTGGCCGCCTTTTGGAGCGACTGGGTTTCACGGACGCCATGATGCGGGTCTTCATGCCGGCCATGCGAGCTATTGGCATCAACCCAGCCGTCATTATTCCCAGCGTCTACAACATTTTTGGCGACATCAATGCAGCGGGGCGCATCTCCGGGCCTTTGCTGCGTCAGGCAGGTGCTACCAAAGATGAGCAAAAGATTGCGGTCGCCACCATGGTGCAGTCCCAGCAGTCTTTTTCTACCTTCATGCTGGGCATGATGGCGCTGACCTTTGCCGGGGTAAATGTGTTCGCCGTGGTGTTGATCGCGATTTTCGGACCCTTGTTGTTGTCTCCGCTGTTGCTGTCCCGGCTGGTGTATCGCGATGTGCGCTCTGTGGATCTCTTGGCTGCCCCTCGCTTCACGCCCAATATTGATTTTGCACCCATGTTGTTCAAGGCCGCTCGGGAAGGGGTGGAGTTGCTGCTGCTGATCCTGATACCGGCCGTGGCACTGGTGTTTTGCGTGATTGGTCTGCTGGAGCATATTGGCTTGTGGGCTCCCATCAGTGATGTGCTGGAGCGCGGCTTGCTGGCCTTGAATATTCACCCAGAAACAGGCGTGCTGGCGATGCTGGTCAGCCCCACCTTGGCGATGGGCAAGTTGCAGGCAATGGCCTCGACGCTGGACCCTTCTCTGGTGGTGGGCTCGTTTGTCCTGGCTTCCTCGGGCTTGCCCCTGTCGGCCGTCTTTGGACAGATCCCGGTGGTCTGGGCCGAGTGCTCCGATCTGAATGAAAAAGAAGTCATGCTGGCTGCGGTTCTGGGCATTGTGATGCGCTTGTTGACCGCCGTGGTTCTGGCCGTTTTCCTGACTCCTTTGATTGTTTAAGTTCCTGTTTGTAGTCCCCCACTTTTGGAGCATCGTTTTCGGTGCTCTTTTTTTTGTTTGCCCAGCTTCACGCAGGGGCGGATACTGACATCGAACTGCCATAAATCTGTAACGGGGCTGAAAGAACTCTTGTTTAACCTGAGCCTGTCGTGGTCTTTCAAGGCAGGGCACTTCGGTGACTCTGGTTCTTTAAGTTGATGTCTTTTCCTGTCCGGCAGCCTGTGCTGCGGCCCATTACGCTTATTGATACGTTGCCGATATGCACGGTGCTCAACCGTGCCCTGACGCAGGGTACCGGGTGTGGTTCGGTGATGTTATGGCCTGAATGCCTTGTGGGGGACGGAGCATGAACCAGACCTTGGTCACGGTCTTAAGCGGCTATGGCGGCAAAGCGCCCGCTGCTATTTTGGTGCAGGCATGCGGCTTGCGGCTATTGCTGGATGCAGGTGGTCCCTTGTATCCGGGCCAGGTGTGCGACTGGTATCACGGTCTGGAGGTGGATGCCGTGCTGGTGACGCACGATCATCAGGATCATATTGGCTCTTTGTCCCAGTTGCCGGAACATATCCCTATTTATGCCACTGCGTCCACGGCGCGCAGCTTGCCAGCCGGGCGTATCTGGCGCGAACTGCCTACTCGTGGCACCAGCTATATTGGCGACATTGCAGTGCGTACCGGCTTGTCCGGCCATGCCTTGGGCGGTGTCTGGCTGCACCTGGATGTGGGGGGCGGCCTGTTTTACAGCGGGGATTTCTCCTGCGAATCTTTGCTTTTTCCTTTTGATTTGCCACCGCCTGCGCATCTGGCTTTATTGGATGCGTCCTATGGTTTGTACGATCAGTCCCATCATGTGGCCTGGAGCATTCTGGAGTCTTTGCTGGAGTCCCATCCGGCTTTGTTGCCGGTGCCACCCTCGGGCCGAGCGATCGAGATTGCTCTGTGGCGTCACCAGCAAGGTTTTGCGGATTGGAGCATGGACGCATCGTGCTATGAGAACCTGACGCGCATGGTCAGCCAAAGCAGTGATTTGTTATTGCCGGGAGTGCAGCAGGCTTTGCGGGAGTTGATGCCACGGGCCGCTGTGTTCGATCCGCAAGCGCATCTTTTGTTGGCGGGCGAACCGGACGGTTGCCAAGGCAAGGCCGGGGAGCTGATTCGTGAGCATCAGAATCAGGCTTTGGCCCCGGCTGAACACAGCAGTGAACGCTTGTTGATCCATACCGGTTATGTCGCCCCGCATGCGCCGCGTGGCACCCATACTTTGTGCTGGAACGTGCATCCGCGTTTGACGGATTTGCGTTGGCTGGTGGACATGGTGCAGCCGCGCTATTGCATGCCTTTGTTCACACAGATGCATGACCTGCCAACCTGGCGCAATGTGCTGGGTCCGGCCTTGAGCCTGGAAGGTCACTGGGAACTCCCAGCGACCCAGGTCGGTGTGGCTTAGGCGATGTAGCGCTCTTGCAGGGCCTCGCGTCGGGCGGGGCTAAGATTTAACGCGTTCTGGAAAAAGGATTCCAGATCACCGTGGCTGGCATCAATGGTGTTGAAGGCTGTTTCCAGAAACTCCGGCTTAACGCCCCACAGAATATCTAGCACTTCTTCGCTGATACCACGGTCGTCGGCCAGCTTAGGGCGACGGAAATACTCGCGTGTCAGCAGGTAATCGTGCATGACGTCATCCGGATGAACACCAGCAGCCCGGTGCAAGAGGGCAACCGCGAACCCTGTACGGTCCTTGCCAGCGGTGCAGTGCATCACCACGGGGGTTTCTGCTTGCAGCAGCTCGTCAAATACACGGGCAAAGGTGCTGGCGTGCGCGGTGACGAACTCGGCATAGGTTTTGTTCATGGTGTCGTGCGCTGCTTTGACGTCCATTTGGCCCTTGGCCACCATCTGCATAAAGTCGGCCAGCACCGTAGGTTCGACGGTCAGTGGCTGACTGGTCAAAAAGCTGTACTGGTAAGGCGAGCGTTCGCGCTCATGTGCACCGCGAAAATCCAGAGAGCGGGCAATGCCCAGTTCCTGCAAGGTGTTCAAATCCTGGCTGCTTAGATCAGCCAAGTGGTCAGAGCGGTAAACACGCCCTTTGCGAAAGGAGCCGTTGTGAGTGGCATACCCGCCGATATCGCGGAAATTGCTGGCCCCTTCTAAAGGGCAGGATACGGGGATAGGCAGCGACGATACAGACACGGCAGACTCCTGGGAAACGGTGAAAGTCCCATGTTAACGGTCTTGACCGGGATCTGCATATGACAATGCCCTGGCTGGCAAGTCTGGCCCTGCGCGAAAAGTGGCGAATGCCGCTGTGCTGTCCTGAATGATGCAAAAGCCATGTATATTCTTTGCTGACTAAGCCCAAGCAAGTTCGCATTCAAGGTTGCCGCCTTTGCTCCCAGATATGAAGCGGGGGCCAAACCGATACCCTTATGAGGACCGACTCTTGCTTGCACCGATTACACAAGAACAGGTGCTGTGCTCAGTCAGGAGGGGCAAGTCTGGTGACGCATCCAAACAGAGCGAAGCTGTGCGTGCGCTGCAAAAGCATCCCCAATATATTGGCTAATGTATGCCCAAGGTATAAGGTCGATGATTATTCAAACAGTCCGTCGACCAGACCGGGCGGCCCACAACCGTAATTTTTCAAGGAACAAGCATGTTTGAGCATTTGCAGGCCTATGGTGGCGATCCAATTTTCCGTTTGAACGAGGCCTTTCACGCCGATCCGCGCGAGCGCAAGGTGAACCTGACCATCGGTTTGTATTACGACGAGCAAGGCCGTCTGCCTTTGCTGGATGTCGCGCGCCGTGCGGAAGATCAATGGGCCGCTAAAGGCCAGCCACGTGGGTATCTGCCTATCGAAGGTCTGGCTTCCTACCGTGAAGCAGTGCAAAAACTGATTTTTGGTGTGGACAGCAAAGTGCTGGCAGAGGGCCGCGTCGCAACCATCCAGACGCTGGGTGGTTCGGGTGCCTTGAAAGTGGGCGGGGATTTCCTGCACGATGCGTACCCCAATAGCGAAATGTGGATCAGTGATCCTGCCTGGGATAACCACCACTCTATTTTCCGTGGATCGGGCATTCCTACACACACCTACCGCTATTACGATCCCGCCACACGTGGTCTGGATTTTGATGGCCTGATGGAAGACATCTCCGTGTTGCCCGAGCACAGCATTGTGCTGCTGCACCCTTGCTGTCATAACCCCACTGGCGCAGATCTGAGCGACGAGCAGTGGTTAAAGCTGATCCCAGTGCTGCAACAGCGCAAGCTGATCCCTTTCCTGGATATGGCTTACCAAGGCTTTGGTCGTAGCCTGGACGAAGATGCGTTTGCCGTGCGCGCAATGGTTGATGCGGGCTTGACCTTCTTGCTGGCCAACTCTTTTTCCAAGAACTTTTCCTACTACTCCGAGCGCTGTGGTGGCTTGTCGGTCGTGTGCAAAAGCGCCGATGAGGCAGACCGTGTGCTGGGTCAGTTGAAGGCAGTGGTACGCCGCATCTACTCCAACCCACCTTCTCACGGGGGTCAGGCCATTGCGACAGTGCTGTCCGAGCCTGCTTTGCTGGCCGAGTGGACTGCCGACGTGGAAGCTATGCGTCAACGTATCGCCAGCATGCGCCAGCGCGTGCATGCCCGTTTGCAAGAGTTGGCTCCCCAGTACGACAGCAGCTACTTCGTCAAACAGCAGGGTATGTTCTGCTACACCGGCTTGAGCGCCGAGCAGATCAAGAAACTGCGCGATGAGTTTGGTGTTTACGTTCTGGAGTCGGGCCGTATCAGCGTGCCTGGCTTGAATAACTCCAATGTGGATTACTTTGCGGAGTCGCTGGCTGCTGTAGTGGCCTAAGAAACAGCCGCTTATTCCGTCGGATCAAAAGCGTGTTTGCCGTCCCTGTCGGGGGCGGCAAGCACGCTTTTTTTGTGGAATGCTGGGCGATGGTGGATCTAATAACAATTGGGCGGAAAATTAGCATCGCTGCCACACCGCCACACCGCCACACCGCCACACCGCCACACCGCCACAATATCCGCATCGCCAACAGCTACGGTCGCCACTAACCGGTCAGCTACTTATCAAACGGGCCTGCCCAGAATGCCCGCCTCCGCGCCAGACTTAGCAAAATGAACTAAGCCAGCGCTTGCTTGAGCAGATCCTGATTGATTTGCTCCTGCTGCCGAGCCTGATTCAATAAATACCGATGAAAATCCTGACTATGCGGTGATTCAAACGCGCCTGCTCGCCGGGTCAAGACATAGGGCCAGGGCAGGGGGAGTGAGTGGGAGAAAGGCAGGATCAATTGTCCGCTATGTACTTCCTTTTCTATCATCGAGCATTGCGCCAATACAAAGCCTTGCCCTGCTATGGCGGACTCCAGCGCCATATGTGAGAGGGAAAAGACACGGAAGCGATCCAAAGGCGCCTCGCCGCTATCTATATCCAATGATTCAAACCAGTCCCGCCAGGATGGCGGGGAGGTAAACCGCGGTTGCCAGTCCGAGGACAGCAAGGGGTAGGCCAGCAGATCGCGGGGGTGGCGCAAGGCGGCCCGCCCTAGCAGCAGGGACGGGCTGCAGGCTGGCACGACCCGGTCGGTATAAAGTTCTGTGAAGTTGCGGGGGCGTGCGGCGGCTTGCCCGTAGGTAATCCGAAAATCAATCTGCTCGGCTTCCAGATCGGGTTCAGCATGACTGCCTTTCAGGTGCAGCGTCAGTTCCGGGTCGTATTGTTCTTGCCATTGAAATGCCAGCGGAGCCATCCAGGTTTTCAGCATGGAGGGCAGGGCGCTGATGGATAGCAAGCTGGTGTTGCGCGCACGCTCCATTTCCTGCTGCCCGTCGCGCAGCAGCTCAAACGCTTGCGTGCAGATTTCGTGGAAACGCACGCCAGCCGCTGTCAGCCGTAAGCGTTTGCCTTCTTTGTAGGTCAAACGGCAACCCAAGGAGTCTTCCAGCAAGCGTAATTGCTGGCTGATGGCACCGGGGGTGATCTGTAGGCGGCGCGCAGCTTCTTGCAAGCTTTGGCTATGGCCCAGCGTTTCAAACACCTGCAGCGCACGTAGTGGAGGCAAGGTATCCATGATGTACAGGCCCTGTCTAAAGAGGTGATTTAACTTTAGAAATTCTAAACGATAAGGATGGTAGGCTGAATTTGATTGAGATTATCATGGCGTTAACAGAGCATGATGAGCCCTACTGCCGTCATGCGCCGCATTTAGAGTTGGGGGTAAATCATGTTTGTACGTAATGCCTGGTATGTAGGCGCATTGGCTACGCAGTTAGGTCGCAGCTTGCAGCCCGTGCGTATGCTTAGCGAAAACCTGGTGATGTATCGCCGTGAAGACGGCCAGCCCGTCGCCCTGGAAGATTCCTGTCCGCACCGTCGTCTGCCTTTATCCAAAGGGCGTTTGATTGGCGATCAGGTGGAATGCGGCTACCACGGCCTGACTTTCGATTGCAGCGGTGCCTGTACCAAGGCGCCGGGCGTGGCGCAAATCCCTAAAAGCGCGCTGGTGCGCAGCTACCCCTGTACGGAGCGTTATGGCCTGGTCTGGGTCTGGATGGGAGAGCCGGAATTGGCAGACGCCTCCAAGCTGATTGATATTCCCGAGTGGGACCAGCCGGAGTGGGGCGTGAACAGTGGCGATGCCATGGAGCTGGACTGCAATTACCTGTACGTCACCGACAACTTGTTGGACCCGTCGCACGTTTCTTGGGTACACCAGAGCTCTTTTGGCAGCCCGGACATTATTGGCCTGCCTTCAACCGTCAAGGTGGAAGACAGTGGCGTCACGGTGTCGCGTTGGTCCAAAGATGTAGAAGTTGCGCCTTTTTACAAGCAATTCGTGAAATTTGCCGGAAATTGCGACCGCAAACAGCAGTACGAAGTTCGTTTCCCATCCTTGGCGGTGATCAAGGCGATCTTTTTGCCCGCCGGTGCTGCGACCGAGGAGCCCAGCCAATATCATCAAGACGTTTTCTTGATGGATTCCTACAACTTTCTGACGCCCATCGACGAAGAGCACACACGCTATTTCTGGTTCCAGCTGCGCAATTTCAGCCCGGATGATGAAGCCATCTCCAAGATCTTCAATGAAGACGTGCGCCATGCTTTCCTGGAAGACAAAGTTGTTCTGGAAGCGGTGCATCAAGGCTTGAAGGATCGTCCTGCCGCCTTGGACCTGCCACTGGATTCTGGCCCCCTGCGCTTTCGTCGCAAGATCAGCCAGCTGATTCAGGCTGAACAGGCAGCGGCCAGTGAGACGGTTTCGGCCTGAGGCAATGGGCATGACTGAATCGCCTCTGTCTGCAGACAGCTCGACTAGCCGCCGGTTCCGGGACTATCGCGTTCTGGAAAAAACACCGGAAAGCGAGGCCATTACCTCCTTCCTGTTGGAACCGGTGGAGGGCCCGATGCTGCCGTATCAGCCCGGGCAGTATCTGGTGTTTCGCCTGTCGGTAGATGGGCAGCCAGTGCTGCGCAATTACAGCGTGTCGGGTGATCCGGACTGTCTGGACCGGGTGCGAATTTCCGTCAAACACGAAAAAGCGCCGGCTGATCTGGGTGTGGCCGATGGCCTGTCTTCGTCCTACTTGCACCAGCACGTGCAAGTAGGTGATGTGCTCAGTGCGGCTGGACCCATGGGCGACTTCGTGCTGGATGAAAGTAGCGAACGTCCCGTGGTCTTGCTCAGTGGTGGGGTGGGGCAAACACCTTTGCTGGCCATGTTGCACCGGCTGGTCAAGCGTAGTCAGCGTCAGGTGCATATTATCCATGCCTGCGACAACAGCAGTGTGCATGCCTTTGCCGACGAAGTGCGTGAACTGGCCGCGCAACGCGAGGGGGTACAACTGCATTTTTGCTATCGCCATCCTTTAGAGCGCGATTTGCAGGCTGGTCTTCACCAGCTTTCTGGATTGATTACCCGTGAGCAGCTGCAGCGTTGCTTGCCGCTGGATGATTACGATTTTTACCTGTGCGGCCCCAGTGCCTTCATGCAGCTTAACTACGGTGTGTTGCGTAGTTTGGGAGTAGCGCAGAACCGCATTCATTACGAGTTTTTTGGGCCTGCGACCGTGCTGGAGCAGACCGTGGTGAATGCCGCTGTCAGTCGCGCGGAGGACGCAGCAGCGCAGCCCGAGCCGCCCACAGCGGCGTCTGAGTTGGCCGCCCAGCCTTCTGAGTCCGGGAATGTCGGCGAGCAGGACGCTACGCAGAGAGTCACTTTTTTGCCTGATGGCCGTCAGGCGCAATGGCATGAGGATTGTCCCTCGCTGTTGGATTTGGCCGAGGAAGCGGGCTTGAGCCCGGACTTTAATTGCCGGGCTGGCCTGTGCAACACCTGCATGTGTACGTTGGTTTCTGGCGACGTCGATTATTTTGAAGAGCCTCTGGACCCGGTTCCAGATGGCAAGGTTTTGTTGTGCTGTTCCCGTCCCCGTGCTGCGGTGGTGGTGGAACTGCCCTAAGCGTTTTTCACTTGCTTGTTGAGTTTTGCCCCGTCCTTAGGGACGGGGTTTTTTTTATCCAATCAGCAAAAGCACGTACTTCCGGGCGCTGCTGCGCGTCGGGTAAGGTCACCAGATAGTAGGCAAAGCGGGTGGGCCAGGGCTTGTTAAGCACTTGTACCAAGCGGCCAGCGGCTATTTCATCGTGGGCGTATTCTTGCGGGATCAGGGCCAGACCCAAACCGGCAATGGCAGCGCGAATCAGCAGATAGTCATCCTCAAACGCTGTGCCGCGTTCGGCTCGTGGATCTTCGGCTACCTCGTGTGCGGCTAGCCACAGCGCCCAATCAGCCCGGTCTGCATCTTGCAGCAAGGGCCAATTCAGGCAGTCAGCGGGCTCATGAATAGCGGGCTGGGACGCGATCAACTCCGGGCTGGCCACAGGCAGGAGCACTGGCGCCATCAGGTGCTCCGCTTGCAGACCAGGGTACTGCCCCAAGCCATGCCGTATCGCTATATCTACTCGGTCCCGACGCAAATCCACCAGATTGGGGGAGGCTTCTACGCGTACTTCAATTTCGGGATGCAGGCGGGCGAAGTCTCCCAGCCTGGGCACCAGCCAGGACGCAGCAAAAGAGGGCACGGTACTAATGGTGATGGTCTTGCGCTGTTTGCTGGCTTTCAAAGTTTGCAAGGCGCTTTCAATCTGATTAAACGCGCTCAGCAAAGTGGGGTAGACCCGCGCACCGTCCTCGCTCAAGCTCATTTTCTGGTGGCCGCGCACAAATAGCGTCAGGCCCAAGCGATCTTCCAATTGCCGAATCTGCTGGCTGACCGCGCCGGAGGTCACGCCCAAGGCCTGTGCAGCATGCTTGATGCTGCCGTGGCGGCCCACTTCAGTAAAAGCACGCAGGGCGAGCAAGGGAAAGACAGGGTTCATGGTTTAGTTTTTCTAAATCTATAAAGCAGATTAAATCGTTTCGTTTCGCTGTGGAGTGCAGAGAAAATAAGGGCTCCATTGTTTTTGAAAGTTTAGCTTAACTTTATCGTAAAAGTCAGGCGGACTGTAATCTAAGGAACCCCATCATGATTGAGCTCTATACCGATAGTTCGCCTAACGGCTTCAAGGCGACGATTGCGCTGGAGGAGCTGGAATTGCCTTACCGCCTGCATCATGTGCGCATTGATGACCATGAACACAAGCAGCCGGATTTTTTGGCTCTGAATCCGCATGGCCGCATCCCGGTAATTCACGATCAGCAGACGGGCGTCACCTTGTTCGAGTCCGCAGCCATTTTGCTGTATTTGGCGGAGAAATCAGGCCGGCTGCTGCCGCAAGAGCCCTTGGCGCGGTGGGAGGCCATCAAGTGGCTGCAATTTCATGCTTCCAGCGTGGGGCCAATTCTGGGGCAGCGCGTGCATTTTGAACTCTTCGCCGCAGACAAGATTCCCTCTGCCATTGAGCGCTACCAGCGTCTGACGCAGGATTTGTTTGCTGTGTTGGATCAGCACCTGGCTGACCGCCCCTATTTTGCGGGCGAAAGCTATTCCATTGCGGATATCGCCCTTTTTGGCTGGACGCACATTGCCAGAATTATTGATTTTGATTTCAGCCAGTACGAACATCTGAGTGCCTGGCATGAACGGGTGGCGCAGCGGCCCGCTGTGCGCAAAGGCGTCAGCTTGCCTGAACCGGCACGTGGAGCGTGAGATGAGCAATACAACACACTCTCTGGATAGCCATGCAGGGGCTTCATTTGCTGCTTTTCAGGGTCATCCTGGATACCGACGCATGTTTGCACCGGACCGTCTGACCATGGGCATTTTCCTGCCCCTACGTTTTTATCAGGGCGATATGGCTGTGTTGGCCGGGCAGGCGGACTTGGTGGAAGCCATCGATCAGCATGATTTTGCAGCGCTATGGCTGCGGGATGTACCTTTGTTTGATCCTAGGTTCGGGGATGCGGGGCAGGTGTTCGACCCCTTTAGCTATTTGGGCTATCTGGCGGCACGTACCAAGCGGGTGGCTCTGGCAACGGGCAGCGCGATCTTTACCCTGCGCCACCCCATTGATCTGGCCAAAGCCGCCAGTACTCTGGATCAGCTTTCAGGTGGCCGCTTGGTGATGGGCATTGCCTCCGGTGACCGCCCCATAGAGTTTCCCGCCTATGGCCTGGAGCATGCAGCGCGGGCAGAGCGTTTTGCTCAGGCTGTCAGCTATTTTCGGCAGTTAATGCAGCCGGGTCTTTTGGCGATTGATTCTCCCTTGGGGCAGTTTGAGGGCGCAGAACTTTTACCCAAGCCGGTGACAGGGGCGATTCCCTTAATCATCACAGGTGCATCGGGCCAGTCCTTGGATTGGGTCGCCAGAAATGCTGATGGTTGGCTGACCTACCCGGATTCGACGCATAACCTTCTGGGGCCACAGCGCTTGGCCGCCAAGATTCGCGCCTGGCGTCAGTTGATCCCCGACGGTGGCTTTCGGCCTCACATGACGAATGAATGGCTGGATCTGGTGGAGGACCCGAACTACCCGCGCACACCCTTAAGAGGGGGTTTCACACTGCGCACCGGTCGCAAGGGGCTGATCCAGTTGCTGGAAGAATGGCAGGCGGCGGGAGTGAACCATGCGGCCCTAGGGATTCAGTTTTCGGAAAGACCCGCAGCCGAGGTGATTCAGGAACTGGCCCAGGAAGTACTGCCGTATTTCCCTACGCATCAAGAGCAAGCTACTATCGCGACTTCCTGGTAAGGACAGTTGACGATGAATACACCGCTTGTGAACGACGCAGACTTGTTGATTCGCCCTGTGGAGCCGGGCGACAGGCCGGCCTGGGCGCGTCTTTTCCGTGCCTATGCCCAGTTTTACAAGGTTCCCATGGATGAGGACATCCTGAGCCGTAGCTGGTCCTGGCTTATGGCAGCGGATCACCCTGTAGAAGGTTTGCTGGCCAGCTTGCCGAGTGGGGAACTGATCGGGTTGGCTCATTACCGCTGGGTTCCGGAAACCTTACTGGGTCGTGACTCAGGATTTCTGGATGATTTGTTGGTGGTGGATGAGTATCGGGGGCGCGGTGTGGGGCGGCGTTTGATTGCTGCCGTCGCCCAGGTGGCGCAGGAGCGGGGATGGTCAACGCTACGCTGGATTACCGCTCACGATAATGCCCAGGCCCAACTGCTGTATGACGGTATGGCTACAAAAACTGATTGGGTGACGTATGAGCTAGACCCGGTCACTGAGCGCACATCAGCTTCGTCTTGAAGGCAATGTGGCCCAGCCTGAGGGCGACGATCAGGCCGGGTGCCGGCTGGCCATTGATCGTCGTCTGCTAAGGGAAGGCTTTTAGCTGGCTTTCCCTTGCTGCTCTGGTAAGCGTGCCAGCATCAGCAAGCCTGCGGCTACCAAGGCGCTCATTCCCAGTCCAAACACCACCAACGGCCAAGCAGTATCGCCATCGAGCAAGGTGACTGCCAGAGTGCCCACGATACTGACAATCAGACTTTCAAGGCAGAAGTAAATCGCCACGGCGGAGCCTGCAATATCGTTAAATCCTGCCAAGGCGCCGTTAGCCGTGACAGAGACTGTCATCACGATGCCGACGGCTGCCAGCCACATAGGCAGAATAAAACTGAGGAACGAGGGCTCCAGCAAAAGCTGAGCTGCTGCCAGCCAGAGAGCGGCCAGTGCAATCAGGAACATGCCCCGCGCCAGACATCCGGCAAGGCCCCATTTGGCCACAAACGTCTTGGCGAACCGTGTGCTGACAATCATGACCAGCGCGACGCTGGCGAAAGCTAGACTAAAGCTCAGTTCGGAATAGCCAGCCTGGCCGATCAGCACGCGCGGGGCAGTTGAAAAGTACACAAAAAATGTCCCCATGCCGGTGGAAAAGCCCAAGGTGTAGACCCAGAAGTGGGGGCTTTTAAGCACTGCCAAGGACGATTGCCGTGTGCGCTCGGGTTGCTTGACCAGGGTTTCATGCCAACTGAACACGGCATGCAAGCACGCGATCAGGCCCAAGCCAGCCAGTGTCAGGAATATTGCCTGCCAGCCGCCCAATTGCGCAATCAGTGCGCCTGCAATCGGTCCCAGTGCAGGAACGAAGGCCAGGATGGAACTGAAGACGCTGTAGATCACGGCGCCTTCGGGCCGTTCGGCATAGACATCCCGCACGGTGGCAAACAAGGCCACGATGGTGGCAGATGCACCCAGCGCCTGTAGCAGGCGAAAGCAGACAAACGCCCAGGCGGAACTGGAAAAGGCAACTGCTGTTGAGGCCAGCACGAAGAGGGCAGCTCCGGCCAGCAAGACAGGACGTCGGCCAATGCGGTCGGAGATCGGGCCAAACAGCAGTTGACCGGCACCCAGCAGCAACATGTACAGGCTAAGGGTCAGCTGGATGATCGCGGGAGTGGTGCCAAGCAGACCGGGCATGGCGGGCACAACAGGCAGATAAATATCCATCCCCAAAGAAGCGAGGATGTCGAAGGGCGCCATCAACAGCAAGGTTGCTGGCAGCGTATAAGCCCACGATGGGCGAGAGGAAGCCATAACAAATATACCGCTCGAAAACAGAGAGATCGGGCGGCGTCTGTTTGTTAACAATCAGCGCGATTGGTCGTACAGGACGCCGCAACAAGACAGAAGCTTGTTGCGGCTTATCGGGTTGCTGACTCTACGCTCGTCACGAAGACGGCTCCTCATGTGAATAAATGAAAATAGGGGCGGCGGCGCTCTGTGCGGCTCGCTTAAATGCGCTCAAGATGAAACTTACGGCGCATCGTGCCAACTTGCGATTATAAGGTCGGACCTGGGGCGGCCTCAAAATACGGTGTTGTTTTGGTGCTGCTTAACCCGTTTGCGTAAACGAGGCACCGGGCTGTTTCAGGTTCGTGGTTTTGTGTTTTTTGACTCTGTTGGCTGCGGCTTTGAGCAAGCGCTGAAACTGTGGGCACTGAGCATGGTTGCTGGCCGGGCAGTGGGCCGCGTGGCGTAGGCCTTCACTCATGGCGCGTAAACGCTTGATGGTGGCGTCAATCTGATCTGCTCTGGACAGCAGCAATTGCCGGTCCACCTGCGGGGTTCCTTCGGACGGCAACATGGCCCGTATTTCCTCCAGACTCAATCCACCTGCTTGTCCCAAGGCAATCAGGGCCAGTTGATCCAGTACACGCGGATGAAAACGTCGCCGTAAGCCCGGTTCGCTGATAGCCGTAATCAAGCCTTGCTTCTCGTAATAACGCAGGGTGGAGGAGGGCAGACCGATCTCTTTGGCGACTTCTGAAATATCCATCTGATACCTGTTGACTTGAAGTTGACTTCAACTTCTATCATGGCAAATAACGATGTGCTTATCAAGCTAAAGGACGACCTATGTTATCGATGAGTGAATGGGTTCAGGTGATTCTGATTGGAGTCGGGGCGACGCTGTTCATGGATATCTGGGGCCTGATTCAAAAGGCTTTTGGCGTGATGACGCTGAACTACGCCATGGTGGGCCGCTGGGCCGGTCATGTGCTGCGGGGGCAAATTGCACACAACAATATTGGCAAGGCTGCGCCCATTGCGGGGGAGCTGGCCCTGGGTTGGATCATTCACTATGCCGTGGGCATTGCCTTCGCCTTCTTGTTGATCGCCCTCTACGGCACGGCATGGCTGCAGGCCCCTAGCTGCTTGCCCGCCGTCATCGTGGGTGCGGTCACGGTATTTTTCCCTTTTTTAGTGATGCAACCTGCTATGGGCGCCGGTTTGGCGGCCTCGCGTACTCCTACTCCTTGGATCAATCGCTTGCGTAGCTTGGTGACGCACGCCATTTTTGGTCTGGGCATGTATGTCAGCGCTTTGCTGATCAAGCTGGTGGCTTAAGGTTTCTTGGATCTGGATGTTCGTCATGAGTCGCACTAAAAGCAGCGAAACCATACCCTCAGCCGTTTATTTGTTGGCATTTAGTCTGTTTGCCATGGGCAGCGCGGAGTTCTTGATGGGCGGCATCTTGCCCATGATCGCGCAGGATCTAAGCATTTCCTTGCCCACCGCGGGCACTTTGATTTCAGCCTTTGCGGTGGGGGCGCTGATTGGCGGGCCACCCTTTGCGATTTTGGCCGTGCGCTGGCCTGCTCGCAGCTCCTTATTCATCAGCCAGATGGCTTTTGTTGTGGCGACGCTAATTAGTTTGTTGGCTCAGGGCTACGGCGCAATCTTGCTGGGTCGTTTCTTCATGGGCCTGGCTTATGCGTGTTTCTGGTCGGTGGCAGCGGCCACGGCGGTGCAATTGTCCCCGCCAGACCGACGCGCCAAGTCGCTGTCCATTGTGGTCAGTGGTTTGACGGCGGCGATGGTGCTGGGCGGCCCGGCTGGTACTTACATCAGTGAAGCCACAGGCTGGCGTGGTGGGTTTTGGGCGGTAGTCGTCGTCACCCTGATCTCTGCGGTGTCGGTGTTGCTGGCTTTGCCCAGGCACAGTGCCAGCGATGCTCAGGCTCCCGATCTGGCAACGGAGTTACGCGCCATGAAGCGGCCCGGTTTGTGGGTGGCCTATGCCACGACCATGTTCACGACGGCGGCGTATATGGGCACGTTTGGCTATATCGCGGCCTTGCTGACACAGGTCAGCGGTCTGGCCTCCGAATGGCTGCCTGCGGTGCTGATCTTGTTTGGTGTGGGTGCGTTCATCGGTTTGACGATAGGGGGACGCACCGCAGATGGAAAACCTCTGGCAACGTTGGTGGTGGGGATTATTGGCCTGATTATCAGCTCAGTGCTTATCGCCGTGTTTGCCACCTCCTTGTGGCTTACGGTAGCCATGGTGTTTATGTTGGGAATGGCCGGCTTCTTGTTGAATCCGCCCGTGTGGGGACGGGTCTACGCCTTGGCGCCGGATGCCCCCATGCTGGCTGGGGCCACCAATGCCTCTGCGTTTCAGGCGGGTTTGACGCTGGCCCCCTTATTGGCCGGTATTCCGATCAGCCTGGGCTATAACCTGGCGTCGGTGGCCTGGGTGGGAGTCATTATTGCGCTGATTTCTCTGGGGCTGGCGATGTGGGATACGCGTTTGAGTCCTCAGACTGCCAATGCGTGAGGCACACCGGGATGAGCCGTTTCAGGGCTGAATAACAGGATGCTTGAAACCTTCTTGCAGTGTCAGGGCTTGGCCGTGTTTTACTGCCGGGAGTTGTTAATAGAGTCAGAGGTAAATCAATGAACAAAATCGGGGTCTATACAGGGCAATGGTTGATTCGTCGTGCGACGGAGCAAGACGTTCCCGCCGTACTCACGCTGTTTGACGAGGCTATTGCCTGGTTCGCTCAAATGGGAAATAAGTGGCAGTGGGGAACGGAGCCCTGGTCGACTCAGCCGGATAAGGTTGCGCGGATTGCCGAGGCTTGTGCCTTGCCCGGAGCCTGGGTGGCACAAGATCCCGCCGGTTGCGTTCAGGGTGCCTTGATTCTGGGCGAATCCATGGACTATGTGCCGCCTGCAGACGAGCCAGAAGTGTATGTGCGTGTCTTGATCAGTTCTCGTGACCCAAAAGTGCGGGGCTTGGGCCGCAGCTTGCTGAGCTTTGCGGATGATCAGGCTCGCCGCGCCGGTGTGTCGTATTTGCGTGTGGACTGCTATGGCGGAGGCACCGGAGCTTTAGTGCAATTTTATGAATCGTGTGGCTATGAACGTCTTGCCACATTTCAGGTAGAGGACTGGCCCGGCCAGTTGCTGGGGCGTCGTCTGCCTGATTAATGCATTAGGCGATTATCAGTGGCTGCCCGGCGCGGGCTCTGCCGTTCTTACTTTTTGGAGTCTTTATTCATGCCCAAGTCACTTAATCTGGACAATTTTGATGCCGAACTGGGACAGGCGTCCCATGTGTATGCCGTGCGCTTTTGGGCGCAATGGTGCGGCCCTTGCCGGGTGATGGCACCTGTCTTTAACGCGATTGCCAACGATATGCAGGGCCAGGCCCAGTTTGGCGAAGTCGATCTGGACCAGTCGCCCGATTTGGCGGCGCGCTATGGTGTGCAAAGTATTCCTACGGTTTTGCTGTTCAAGGACGGCTTGGTGATTGATCGCTTGGTTGGTGCCGTGCCCAAACAAAGTTTGGTGAACTTCGTCAGCCAGCACGCCGCTTGAGCCACTAAGGATCTGCCATACTGCGGGCAATGGGGTGCGCGTGGGATGGCAGATCCGGCTCTCCGGATTCATGCTTATAGTGGGTCGGGGGGTGTTGCCCCCCTTTATTTTTTGCGATTTTCGGTGATCTCAGATGACGGTGATGTCTACAAGCGCTTTGCTTGATGCTTACTTTGCTCGTATCGCTTATAGCGGGCCTGTGGAGCCAACGCTGGAGGTTTTACAGCGTTTGCACCTTTTGCATCCTCAGTCGATTCCATTTGAAAATATCGCGCCCTTTACAGGCCAGACAGTACCCTTGAGCCTGGATGCCCTGGTAGAGAAAATGATCGGGCGTCAGCGCGGCGGCTATTGCTTTGAGCACAACACCTTGTTGTTGGCTGTCTTGCAGCAAATCGGCTTTACCGTCACGCCCTTGATCGCCCGTGTGCGCTGGCAAGTGCCCGAGCAGTTGCGGACCGGTCTGACCCATATGTTGCTGCGGGTGGAGATCGACGGACGTAGCTGGTTTGCCGATGTCGCCTTTGGCTCGACCACTCAGACCGCCCCTTTGGAATACGTGCTGGATACGCCTCAGACGACACCGCATGGCTCATACCGCATTGTTCAAAAACAGGATGAACTGAGCTTGCAGTTTCAGACCCGCTCTGCCTGGCAGACCGTGTACGAATACAGTCTGGAGCCTGCAGCGCCCATCGACTTTGAAATTGGCAATTGGTACACCTCTACCTACCCCCAATCCTTGTTTTTGAACAGTTTGCTGATCAGCCGCACCCAGCCTGGCGCGCGGGAGTCTATGGTCAACGACAGCTACACTCGGCGCGGCAATGCTGGTGAACTTCATACGCAGCATTTCACGGATGTGGGAGCGTGGGCACAGTGTTTGCAGGAACGACTGGGGTTGGCACTGCCTGCTGATGAGGCCCAGGCCTTGTTTGATCGCATACGTTCCTTAGGTCAGGACAAGACACGTAACGAGCTAAGCCCAGCGTAAACGGTCGCGGAAACGTCCGCTTCAGCTGCTCAATATGCCCTTGCTCATGCAATCAATAAAAGCGCGCAATTTCGGTGATAGATTGCGGCTGGCGGGCCAGACCAGCCAGATGGGGACTTGCTTGTGCGTGTAGTCATCCAGAATGGTTTCAAGCCGCCCATCGCGTAAGTGCTCAGCCACGGTGAAGTCTGGCAGGCAGGCAATGCCTTTGCCCTGTACCGTCAGGTGAACACGCATTTCCACGCTATTGCAGATCAAGGTGCGTGGCAATTCCGGTAGCTCCTGATCGCCGGGGAGGGGCCACTGCTCCAGTCTGCCTGTATTCAAAAAGCGGTAGTGCAGGCAAGCATGGTGTTGCAGATCCATCGCTATTTGAGGGCGGCCATGTTCTTTCAGGTAGCGGGGGGAGGCGGCCAGAACACGGCGAAATGTCCCCAGGCGTTTACGCATCAAGCCTGAGTCAGTCAGCGCGCTGGCGCGTACGGCTGCGTCAAAGCTTTCACCGATCACATCCACCACACGATCCGAAAAATCCAGATCCAGTTCCACCGCCGGATAGCGCTGCATGAAGTCGGCAATGACGGTTTGGAACAGGCCGCTGTAGCGCGGCAGGCTAATGCGCAATTTGCCGCGTGGCATTTCACTGGCTTGGGACATTTCCAGCTCTGCGGCTTCCAGTTCGCACAGAATGCGGCGGCAGCGTTCCAGAAAGATCTTGCCGTCAGCAGTCAGGGCCAGCGTGCGCGTGCTGCGGTGAAACAGCCGCACTTTCAGACGTTCTTCCAGGCGGGCAATGGACTTGCCTACGGTAGAGGGTGAAAGCCCGGATTCACGTGCTACCGCTGAAAAGCTCAGTCGTTCAGCTACCCGCACAAACAGGCCCATACTGCCCAAGTTATCCATCATGATGACGGTCCTATTTAAGAATTTATTTCCTAAGTATTAATAACTGTAGTGTATTTTTCTTTTCTCAGGGGGCGCTTAAGCTTTGAACCTTGCCTGGGGTTTTGCATGGCTTTCCTCATGTGCGCCGCCAGGCTTTAGCGCTTTAGTAGCAAACGAGAACCATGCTTTCTACTTCCTCCTCGCCGGCCATGCGTCGGCTGCAGTTACTGTCGGCTTGCCTCACGGGTTTGTTGATTCCCCTGTGCTTTACCGGCCCGGCTGTTGTCTTGTCAGCGATCAGTGCGGACCTGGGCGGCAGTGCGGCCCAGCTAAGCTGGATCATGAACGCCTACATCCTGAGCTATGGCGGCGCGATGATGGTGTCCGGCAGCCTGACGGATCTCTACGGGCAACGACGTATCTGGCTGATTGGCCTGATCTCGTTTTGCCTGTTTACTTTTGCCATCCCTTTTATGCCGTCGGTGTTCTGGGTCGATATCTTGCGCTTGTTGCAAGGCTTGGGTGGCGCCGCTGCGTTTGCAGCGGCCATGTCCTCCTTGGCCCCCTTATTTGAAGGGCGGGCACGGGCGCGGGCTTTCAGTCTTTTAGGCACCTCGTTTGGCCTGGGGCTGTCTTTTGGCCCTTGGTTCTTTGGCTGGATTGTGGAGGCAATGCACTGGCAAGGTGTTTTCTACGTAACTGCGGCCATTGGTGTGCTCAGTTTGGCGCTGGTTTTCATCAGTACGCCGCAGAAACAAGGGGGATCGCCCGGATCTCTGGATTGGCCCGGTGCGTTCAGCTTTACCTTGGCCTTGGCTTTGTTCACCTACGGCATGTTGTTGATCCCGGAACGGGGTTGGTCCGATACCTGGGTGATGGCGGCGCTGCTGGCCGCTGTGGTGGCCTTTGTAGGTTTTGTGATGATCGAGCAGCGTGTCGCCAAGCCCATGATTGATTTGAGCTTTTTCCGTGACCCTGGTTTCGTCGGTGTACAGGCCTTGGCCGCTGCGCCAGCGTTCCTGTTTATTGTGTTGATTGTGATTTTGCCTGGACGCTTTATCGGTATTGATGGATATGGTGCTTTGCAGGCCGGACAAATGATGGTGTGGTTGGCCGCGCCTTTGTTGATCATCCCTTTCCTGGCTGCTTTGCTGACACGCTGGTTTAGTGCAGGCACCTTGTCCAGCCTGGGTTTGTTGATCGTGTCGGCGGGCTTGCTATGGCTGGCACATGGTTTCGCCCAAGGCGGCGGGCAGGCACTGCATCTGCCTTTGTTGCTGATTGGCATAGGCATTGGTTTGCCCTGGGGTTTGATGGATGGGATGGCGGTCAGCGTCGTCAGCCCGGACCGTGTTGGAATGGCCACAGGGATCTTCAATACCGTGCGTATTTCTGCAGATGGCGTCGCCATTGCGGTGGTTAGCGTGCTGCTGGCGACCTTGATTCAGCATCGCTTGAACGTGGACACCACGATGTTTACACAGGAGGCCGTTTTGGAGGCGGCAAGCCGCGCAGCCTTGGGTGAACTGCAACTGGCGGCGCAACAACTGCCCGGTTTGGAGGCGCAATTGGCAGATAGCTATGCCGCTTCATTCCTGACCATATTGCGTGTACTGGCTGGGCTGGCCGCCTTGATTGCTGGCCTGCTGTTTCTCTTGTTGAAGCAGCCCAAGAATGCCCTGCAAACGGCATAAGCGGATAAGCGCAGACTAAAGGCACCTTCCGAAGGTGAACGGCCCCCAAAAGCCCGGGACAATTGTCCCGGTTTTGGGGGCCGTTCTACACCCAGAGCGGCGGCGTAGGCGTACGGGCTCAACAGGCGATTAGGACTGCTTTTTGGGCAAAGCCAGCCATTCCTCGGCGCTAATGCGGCTGATGTGCTCAGTGCGGTAGTCCTGCAGGAACTGGTTGTACTTGTTTTCCTCGGTGTGGTGATGGCGAAAGCCACACTTGGTTTGCGCTATCTGCGATTGGGCATTGTTGGCAAAGTAGCCGCACCACAAAGCCTTTAGCTTCAGCGTTTCAAAAGCGTGTCGCATCACTTCGCGCACAGCTTCGGGGATCAAGCCCTGGCCCCAGTACGGTACGCCAATCCAATAAGCAATTTCGCCTTCTTCTTCGCTGATGTCGAAGTTGCTGTTTTTACCGATCAAAATGCCAATGCAGCCTACGGCGCGGCCATTTTCTTTATGCACGACGGCGTACACTTCGGGCATATTGAAAACTGTGCGGATGATCTGAGCACTTTCTTCAACACTGGTATGTGCAGGCCAACCGGCAATGGGGCCGACTCGTTCGTCTTTGGCGTATTCGTACAAATCCTCGGCGTCCGTGTCTTGCCAAGGGCGTAATATCAGTCTTTCTGTTTGAAGTTTCATTTTCTTTACTCACAATTAAGTAGGAAACAGAATAGAACTTGGCCGGGTCAGGGAACAGAGCAGTACCTTGGCAGTTTCGGTACTTTTGGAAGGTATCGCCTCCTGCGGCGGGGTGATGAAGGGAAGACGGGCACCATGCATCAGATACCACAATTATTCAGCGCTAAAGACGGTTTGCTGACGGGCGAGACAACGCTGGCCGAAGGCGTGGGCATGCCTTTGTCCTTTGGTCATGCCTATATGACTCTGATGATTTGCGTGTCGGGCCGTGCGCTGCTTAGTCTGAACTTCAAAGATCAGGTGGTTAGGCGCGATGATGTGCTGGTCCTGGCCGAAGATACGATTGCGCTACTGAAACGGCGCTCGCGCGGCTTTAAGGTGTTTTTCCTGCTGATGCCCAAGAACTTGGCGGCTGAGGTAGCGTATCAGTTACCTAACCCGCTGTTTGTGTTCCTGCATGACCATCCCTTATGCGTCCCCCCTCAGAAAGACAGGGCTTTGCTGGCAGCCTGGCTCGTACAACTGCGCGAGATTGTTCAAACCCGCACCCTGTATCAGCACATCATGCTGCGTAATCAGCTGCAAAATTTCTTTTTGCGTATTGCCGAGCAGATTCCGCCCGAATACCAAGGCGGTCAGCAGTTCAGTCGCAAGGAAATGATCAGCTGGCGCTTCTGGGAATTGGTGGGCCAACAATGCAGAGAACATCGTGATGTGAAGTTTTATGCTGACAAACTCAACATCACGCCCTTCTATCTGTCACAGCTGACCAAAGAGTTTTTCAACGACAGCCCCAAGGCCTTGATCGACAGGCAGGTGATTTTGGAGATCAAGGCGCTACTTTCCTACAGCCAGCTGGCGATCGGGCAGATTGCCGATCAGCTCAATTTCGAGGACCCGTCTTATCTGTGTCGCTACTTCAAGCGTCAAACTGGTTTGTCCCTGACGCGATATCGCAAGCACGAGCAGATCGAAACCGGGCCGGCTTAGCGGTCCTGCGTCTAGGGGTTTAAGGCTTGCTGCGCCAGCTGTGCAATTTGCAAGGCAATGGCAGGATCGCTCTGGTCTTCAAAGTGCCAGGCCGCCGACAGGCCGCAGTAAGCCAGAATCCATTGCAGTAGCCGTCGCCTGTCCAGTTGGGCATGCTGAGAGACAGTACTTACCCGCGTCAAAAATCGATAGTCATTAATGGCGGTGTGCGCATCCGGGTTACAGAACAGATTGGCGTAGTCAAAAGCGCGTTCACCGATCAGGCCTTTGGGATCGATAGCCAGCCAGCCCCGTGGCCCAAAGTCCAGAATATTGTGATGATGAATATCGCCATGCAAACAAACAAGGTCGCGGGGCTGGGCCAACAGTTCGTGCGCTGTGCGCTTAGCACTTAGCAGGACGGGATGAAGGCTGACATCAACATGCTGCAGCGACTGGAACCGCTCGTGCAGCGGTGTCAGTGTGGCGGGGGGACGGGGATGAGCCTGCGAAGTAGGGGCGGCATGGTGCAGTTGGGCCACGACATTGCAAATAATGCGGCTGGCTTGTTCATCCTGACCGGTGTGGCTAAGCCCTGCCAGACTGCGCCCACCCGTAGCGCGTTCCATCAAAATCGCATGTTCTGAGCGAGCCCACACCTTGGCGGCGCCCTGGCCTTGCCACCATTCCAGCAAATCGTAGCCCTGGATTTCTTCGGCTGAGCTGGAGACTTTCAGCATGGCTGCCTGCCCCTGCCAGAGCACCGGAAGCAAGCTTGCATTGCCGGTTTCAATGGCGGGGCCATCAGGCTGCAAATTCCAGTCTTGGAGATAGGGATGGTGTGGGTGTGGCATAAGCGAAATCAACTTGATTGAGAAACAGCGCAGAGCAATGAGTCAAACAGCCCAGGCCAAGTCTTAGGGCTTGATGTGCGATGCCCCCAACACGACAGAGGCCGGGGCTCTCTACATCCGTCCCGCGAATTTATAGCGGTCCCCCGGATGCCAAAGCCGGGCGTGGGTGGTGAATTGCTCGCTGGAAAAGGTGCGGCGGTCCATCACCAGACAGGGCTGATGTTCTTTCATGTGCAAAGCGTGTGCAATGGCGGCAGGCGGCACCAGCACTTCAATGGTGTAAAAACCGGTAGGCAAGGGCGCGACGCGCACCAGATATTCGTTCGGTGTGATCTGGTTCCAGTCCTGCTCCAGATAGTCCGGGGCCATGCGGGCATCTACCAAGCGGTCCTCGTATTGGATGGGCAGGCCGTTTTCAGCGTGAACAATGATGGAGTGAAACAAGGGAGTGCCCGGATCAATGCCATAAAGCCGGGCTTGCGCCGGGCTGGCCTGCAAACGCTCCATGCTTAGAACCTGACAGCTGTGCTGATGGCCCCGTTCCCGTATGTCTTGGGCGATGCTGCGAATTTCGATCAGCGTGGACTGGAATTTGGGCTGTGCAACATAGGTGCCTGAACCTTTGATGCGAATCAGCAGCCCATCGTTGGTGAGCTCGCGCAAGGCTCGATTAACGGTCATGCGCGACACGCCAAACTGTTCGCACAGGGCCAGTTCTGTAGGAATCAGATCCCCTTCACGCCACTGCCCGGACTGAATTTTTTCCAGTACGAAATTCTTGATTTGCAAATAGGCGGGCAGAGCCGATTCGGGAGACGAGGTATTCGTCAGGGGCGCATCCATTGCTACGTTTTCCTGTAGGGCCTGCTAATACGGAAAGGAGCCTTGCTCTAGCCGGTACTTAGGCAGCAGACCTAGGCTGCCTGAACCATCGTGTGATCGTTCCAGTCAGGACAAAGGCAGGGCAGATGCTGCCTGAGAACACGCACCGTCCACAGGGCTTTTTGTATATGTATAGACAATTAAAAGAAATGACTATACATTGGCATGAGCTTACAAGAAAACCGTTGTTTTGTCGGCGCTTTACCTCTGGCGTACCGCCCGGAAAGCGCCACTCAGACAGAACCAACGCGCATCCAGAGACACCTCAGACGGAGGACAGCACCATGCCTGATCATCACACTTTGGCGGCCAGCCAAGACCCTCGTTTTGATGCCAGTCGGCAGATTAAAGCGCCTACAGGTAGCCAGCTCAGTTGCAAGAACTGGGTGGCCGAAGCGGCTTACCGCATGATCCAGAATAATCTGGACCCGGCCGTGGCCGAAAATTCCCAGCACCTGGTGGTCTACGGCGGGATTGGACGGGCAGCGCGCAATTGGGAGTGCTATGACCAGATTCTGGCAAGTCTGCGCCAACTGGAAGAGGATCAGACCTTGTTGATCCAGTCCGGTAAACCGGTAGGGGTGTTTCGTACCCATAGCGATGCGCCGCGTGTGCTGTTGGCCAACTCCAATCTGGTGCCTAAATGGGCTACCTGGGAAAAATTCCACGAGCTGGATCAGGCGGGTTTGTTCATGTACGGGCAGATGACAGCAGGTAGCTGGATTTACATCGGCAGCCAGGGCATTGTGCAAGGCACGTATGAGACTTTTGCTGAAGCAGGCCGGCAGCATTTTGGCGGCTCGCTGGCCGGGCGCTGGATTCTGACTGCTGGGCTGGGTGGCATGGGGGGTGCGCAGCCTTTGGCCGCTACATTTGCCGGTGCGGTGTCGTTGACCATTGAGTGCAAGCAAAGCAGTATCGACTTTCGTTTGCAGACTCGTTATTTGGACAAACAAGCTCGGGATCTGGATCACGCGCTGGAGCTGATTGCTCAGCACACGGCAGCTAAAGAGGCGGTCTCCATCGGACTCTTGGGTAATGCAGCAGATGTCCTGCCCGAACTGCTGCGCCGCGCTCAGGCAGGCGGATTAAAGCCTGATCTGGTCACGGACCAGACCTCGGCCCATGACCTGCTCAATGGCTACCTGCCGTCGGGTTGGACCGTGGAGCAGTGGCAGGCGGCGCAGAAAGATCCGGCGCAACATGCGCGCATCCAGCAAGAGGCCGCTAAATCATGCGCTGTTCACGTGCAGGCCATGCTGGATTTCCAGAAATTGGGCATTCCGGTGGTGGACTACGGCAATAACATTCGGCAAGTGGCCTTGGATGAAGGCGTGGCTGATGCCTTCGACTTCCCCGGCTTTGTTCCCGCCTATATTCGCCCCTTGTTTTGCGAAGGCAAAGGCCCGTTTCGCTGGGTGGCCTTGTCGGGTGACCCAGAGGATATCTACAAGACGGATCAAAAGATCAAAGAGCTGTTCCCGGACAATCAGCATGTGCATCGCTGGCTGGATATGGCGCAGGAACGCATTGCGTTTCAGGGCTTGCCAGCGCGCATTTGCTGGCTGGGGCTGGGGGAGCGCCACTTGGCGGGTTTAGCCTTTAACGAAATGGTGCGCACAGGCGAGCTGAAAGCGCCCATTGTCATCGGCCGCGATCATCTGGATACCGGTTCGGTGGCTAGCCCTAACCGCGAAACAGAGAGCATGCGCGACGGCACGGATGCCGTGTCGGACTGGCCTTTGCTCAATGCCTTGCTCAATACGGCGGGTGGAGCAAGCTGGGTGTCGCTGCACCACGGTGGTGGGGTAGGCATGGGTTACAGCCAGCATGCGGGCATGGTGATCGTGGCGGATGGCAGTGAGCAGGCTGCGGCCCGTCTGGAGCGGGTCTTGATAAACGACTGCGCCAGTGGTGTGATGCGTCATGCTGATGCAGGCTATGAGCTGGCTATTGAAACCGCCAAGAATTTCGGGCTGACACTGCCCATGATCAAGTAAGAAAACAGGACAGAATGATGAGCAAGAGTATCGAGCTTTCTCCCGGCGAACTGACTTTGGCACAGCTGCGCCAGATTTGGCAGGAACCGGCTGTTCTGAGCTTGCCGCCCCAGGCCATCGGGGCCATGGATGCGTCCTCGGCGATTGTGGCCAAGATCATCCGCGAAGGTAATCCGGCCTATGGCATTAACACCGGCTTTGGCAAACTGGCTCAGCAACGCATTCCTGATCAGGATCTGGAGCAGTTGCAAAAGAACTTGATTCTGTCGCACTCCGTAGGGGTGGGCGAACCGGTTTCGGACGCCGTGGCCCGTTTGATCATGGCAATGAAAATAGCCAGCCTGGCACGCGGTTTTTCCGGGATACGCTCCCATGTGGTCACGACCTTGCTGGATATTCTGAATGCAGGCGTTGTACCTTTCATTCCGTGCAAAGGCTCGGTGGGGGCGTCGGGGGATTTAGCTCCCTTGTCGCATATGACCTTGACCCTGATCGGGGAAGGCAAGGCCAAATGGCAGGGTGAATGGATGCCTGCCGAACAAGCCTTGGCCAAAGCAGGTATCACGCCTATTGTGCTGGCTGCCAAAGAAGGGCTGGCCTTGATTAATGGCACCCAGGTTTCCACCGCGCTGGCTCTAAATGGCTTGTTCCGTACCCAGACCTTGTTTCGCAACGCGATTTTGGCGGGCGCTTTAAGTGTGGATGCGGCCAAAGGCAGTGATGCTCCCTTTGATCCGCGTATTCATGAAGTGCGCGGCCAAGCTGGGCAGATTTATGCGGCGCGTCTGTATCGCGAGTTGCTGGCCGGTAGCCAGATTCGCCAATCCCATCGGGACAATGACAATAAGGTGCAGGACCCCTATAGCCTGCGGTGTCAGCCTCAGGTCATGGGAGCCATTCAAGACTTGATCAGCCAGAACGCGCGGATCTTGTTGATCGAGGCCAATGCCGTCACAGACAATCCCTTGGTATTCCCAGGCCAGAATGGCGAGCCGGATCAGGTGATCTCCGGGGGTAACTTTCATGCCGAGCCGGTGGCGTTTGCGGCAGATACTTTGGCGTTGGCTATTGCTGAAATTGGTGCCTTGGCCGAGCGCCGTGTCGCACTGCTGATCGATGCCAGCATTTCCGGCCTACCGCCGTTTCTGGTGCCCTCTGCGGGGCTGAACTCCGGCTTCATGATTGCGCATGTGACGGCGGCGGCGCTGGCCTCAGAAAACAAATCCCTGGCGCATCCGGCCAGTGTGGATAGTTTGCCGACTTCTGCGAACCAAGAAGATCACGTCAGCATGGCGACCTTTGCGGCTCGCAGGCTGGAGGACATGGCGCAGAACACAGCCGTTATTGTGGCAATTGAGTTGTTGTGCGCTGCGCAGGGTATCGATTTTCATGCGCCCTTGCTGACGTCCGAGCGCTTGAAAAAGGTGCAGGATGTGATCCGCAAGGCTGTCCCGTTCTACGACCAAGACCGTTATCTGGCTCCGGACATCGAGGCGCTGAAAGCGTTGGTGCTGGATGAGAGCTTGGCGGATACCGCAGCAGATTTGTTTTAGTACCGATGAAGACCCCCTGATTATTTTTGTCTCCACGAATTTGTCCCTGGTTTGGATTTATCCAGCCAGGGATTTTTTTATGCTTTGCCGTATCGTGTTTGGCCTTTCTGTCTGGAGCTAACCGTTCACAGAGGGCGTGGCAGAGCAGTGCATCGACCTCCGGTGCTGGCCCAGTTAGTGGATGCGGATTGCTGGTGTTTTCTTGGGTTCAGGACTGGCTAAGCAAACTGCCCAGCGTTGCTTGGTAGGCCGCTAATGCTGCTTCTTCCTGCGGGTGATGGCCGTCTGTAATGCAGGCTTTTCCGCTCACAAATACATCCCGAATTGGGTTGGCATGGGCGCGCTCGGAAAAGACCAAGGCGGATAGCCAATGTGCGCTGTCCAGCCCCGCCAGACTGGGGTGTTCCAGATCAATCACCATCAGATCAGCTTGATGGCCGGCGGCCAGTTGGCCTGATGTACGCCCGGAAGCCTGTGTTCCGCCACGGACACAATGCTCGAACAGGTAATCGGCCACGAAAGGCTGTTCGGGACAGGCCAGTACATTGCGCTGCTGGCTGATCAAGCGTTGACCATATTCCAACAAACGCAGCTCGGCGCGCCAGTCCACACAGATGTGGCTGTCCGACCCTATTCCTATCTGCCCTTTGTCCGCCAGGAAGGCGGCGGCTGGAAACAGGCCATCACCCAGATTAGCCTCGGTGGTCAGGCACAAACCGGCTACCGCGCCGCTGCGGGCAATCTGCTGGCGCTCCTGATCTTTGATATGGGTGGCGTGGATCAGGCACCAGCGTTGGTCCACATTGAAGTTGTCATACAAATAGGTCACTGGACTGCAACCATGCGCCTGCTGGCAGGCCAGCACTTCGGCCATTTGTTCCGCAATGTGGATATGGATAGGGTGGCGCGAGGTCAGGCTATGCAGGCCGTCGATCAAGGTGCCGATGGAACCCACGGAGGTGGCCCGCAGGGAGTGCGGAGCGACGCCATAGCGCCGATCGGGGTTAATGGGGTGGCTACGGTGCAGGGATTCCAGCAGGTACAGCAGTTGGGTGGGACTATTTAAAAAGCGCTGTTGATCCTGGCGCGGAGCTTTGTTGCCAAAGTCGCTGTACTGATACAGCACGGGCAGCATTGTGATCGCCAGTCCGCTACTGCTGGCCGCATCCAAGACGCCCTGGGCCAGCAGGCCGATGGGGGCGTAGTTCTGGCCGTCGTGCTGATGGTGCAGATAATGAAATTCGCACACGCTGGTATAGCCGGCTTTCAACATCTGGATATAGAGCCACTGCGCAATGGCAAGCATATGTTCTGGCTCCAGTCGGGCGGCGAAGCGATACATTAAATCTCGCCAGCTCCAGAAGCTGTCCTGCCCCTGTCCACGGAACTCGGTCAAGCCTGCCATGGCACTTTGAAAGGCATGGGAATGCAGATTGGGCATGCCCGGCAAGACTGCGCCTTTTGCCTGGTGGACCCGGCCCGCGTGGGCCAGATCTTCTTGACTGGCTTGAGGCAACACATGGGTCAGTGTGCCGTGCTGATCCCAGCGCAGCAGAACATTGGCCTGCCAGTGGCCGTTCAGATAGGCCCAGGGGGCCAAGAGCGCGTCATGCTGCCGGGTGATGCTCATGGTGATTCCTTGCGTAAATCACGGCTGATTTTGCCTTGGTGCACAACGACCGCGCAGCGGGGCAGGCCCAGCCAATAGACCAGCTCGGGCAAAGAGTCGATATCCCAGGCCACGAAGTCAGCGCGTGCACCTACGCTCAGTTCCCCACTGATATCCGGGTCGCCCAAGGCTTGGGCCGCGTGGCGGGTAACTGCAGCCAGGGCTTCGGGCACGGTCAGCTTAAAGAGTGTGCTGCCCATGTTCAGAATCAAGAGCAGGGACGTACAAGGTGATGTGCCAGGATTGTTGTCTGTGGATAGGGCCATAGGCACACCGTGTTGACGCAGTAGTTCGATGGGCGGCAATTGCGTTTCACGCAAAAAATAAAAGGCACCGGGCAGCAGCACGGCAACCGTGCCTGCCTTTTTCATGGCGATGATGCCCGCTTCGTCCAGATACTCCAGATGGTCGGTAGACAGCGCCTGATAGCGGGCAGCCAGTTCCGTGCCGCCCAGGTTAGAGAGCTGCTCGGCGTGCATTTTGACGGGCAGGCCCAATTTTCGAGCGGCCTGCAAGACGCGTTCGGACTGTTGAAGGTCAAAGGCAATGCGCTCGCAGAAAACGTCTACGGCATCAATTAGCCCTTCTTGTGCCAGTGTGGGCAGCATTTCATCGCAGACCAGATCCAGATAGGCATCCGCTTGTCCGGCAAATTCAGGGGGAAGGGCGTGGGCACCTAAAAAGGTGGTGCGTACCGTGACGGCACGCAGTTGGCCCAGACGCCGAGCCACGCGCAGCATTTTGCGTTCACTGTCCAGATCCAGTCCATAGCCGGATTTAATTTCGATGGCGGTAACACCTTCGTCCAGCAGAGCATCCAGACGGCGCAGGGCTTGGGCCAGCAGGGTGTCTTCGTCCAGGCTGCGGGTGGCTTTGACAGACGATACGATGCCTCCCCCTTGGCGGGCGATTTCTTCATAGGACGCGCCTGCCAGCCGCAGGGCAAACTCCTGGGCGCGGTTGTCGCCGTAAACAAGGTGGGTGTGGCAGTCGATCAGACCAGGTGTCACCCAGCGATTGCCTAGCCGGTGGTGTTGCGCAGGTTGTGCCCATTCAGCCGGCAGGGCCTTGTGCGGCCCCATCCAGGCAATACGGCCTGCTTGTTCAACCAGACAGGCATTCTCAATCACGTGCTCGGGGTCAGCATTGGGGGCCAGGCGTAAGTCAGTCCACAGGGTGTAGCTCATGATCAATTCGTTCCGTTTTGAGTGATGCAGGCATGTATCAATGCTGCATCGGCAGAGCCAGCCTGCATATCCAGCGGCAAGGGGCGGCTGAGGGTGGCGGTCAGGATTTGCCCGGCGCTCAAGGTCCAGCGCTGCGAGTCGGCTTGAAGCTGATAGTTGCCCTGGGCAAGGTAGAACAAGTGGGTGCCTGCTGCGAGTGTTTCGGAACCGTGATGCCCTTGCCAGGCTTGCAGGCTGCCGTGGGCTCGGCCTCGGCGCAGCATCAGGTTCAGGTCTTTGGTCGGGCCTTGCGGCAAGAGGCAGGCGACGGGGTCTTCACCGGCAAAGGAATAGGGCTTGAAAGGATGCAGCACATGAACCTGTTCACCTTGAAGCAGTGGCATGCTGTCGCCTTCAATCAGCACGATGTGCCGGTCTATCCCCGGGAAACGGGAAAAGTCCCCGGCTGTCTGGACATGGGCCAGGCTGATGCGCCAGTCAAAGCTTTGGTAATCCGCATTGGGGGGGTAGCACAGCAGTTCGCGCGTGGTGCCGCCGCCGTTTTTCCAGGGCTGGATTGGCAGGCTGCTAATGTTCAGCTGGCTCCAGCCAGTGGCAGGGTGGGGCTGGCTCATAGTGGCATGGCTCCAGGCGGGTTTTTAATTGTATATACAATAGCTGAGTATAGACAAAGTGAGACGTTTGGCCGGGTAGGCAAGGCGTGTTTTCAGGGTTAATCCCAAGCAGCAGGGGTTTGGCTACTTGCGCTGCAGGCCGCTTGGTGGCAAGGTATACGCTAATAAATAGGTGTTGTAAGCCATTCAAAGCTGCGGAGTGCCGGTATCGTCCGACATTCCGCGTTAATTGTTGTGAACTATAAAGTTCGCATATGAAGTATTAATCGTTCTTCTTCAGGACTTTCCCGAATCATGGATACCCTCTCGCAGTCTTTTACCTTTTCCCAACGTGCCCAGAAACTGAGTGGCTCCGCAATTCGTGAAATTCTCAAGGTCACTGCGCGTCCTGAGATTATTTCCTTTGCGGGCGGTTTGCCCACTCCAGTTGGCTTTCCTGTCGAGGAAATGCAAAGCGCGTTCAACAAGGTATTGGGCGAACAGGGTCGTGTGGCGTTGCAATACACCACCACTGAAGGCTACCTGCCCTTGCGCCAGTGGCTGGCAGACCAAATGAGCGCGGAAGGCGCTGCCGTCAGCCCCGACGAAATCTTGCTGGTTAACGGTTCGCAGCAAGCGCTGGACATGCTGGGCAAGCTGTTCATCGACGAAGGCAGCAAAGTGCTGGTGGAATCGCCTACCTATCTGGGCGCCTTGCAGGCCTTGTCTGTGTACGATCCAGCTTTTGTGGCGATTCCTACCGACGGCCAGGGCATGATCCCTGAATACGTGTCTGCCCCTGAAGCCATGGGCGCCCGTTTGCTGTACGCACTGCCCAACTTCCAGAACCCGACTGGCTTGCGCCTGCCTTTGGAACGTCGTCAGGATCTGGTGGAACGATGTGCGGCAGCGCATATCCCTATCGTTGAAGATGATCCTTACGGCGAACTGCGCTATGCGGGCGAGCGTCTGCCTAGCTTGCTGTCTTTGGGCCGCAAGGCGGGTGCCACGGTCATTCGTCTGGGCACTTTCTCCAAAGTTCTGGCTCCTGGCCTGCGCTTGGGCTACATCGTGGCCCCGGCAAAAATCATCGACAAACTGGTGCAGATCAAGCAAGCCACTGACTTGCACACTTCTACCCTGACGCAGATGGCTGTTTACGAAGCCGTACATAATGGCTTCCTGGACAAGCACCTGCCTAAAGTGCGCGACATCTATCAAAAACAGTGCGCCATCATGCTGGACGCGATGGATCAGCATTTCCCCGATACCGCTCAGTGGACACGCCCCGAAGGTGGCATGTTTATCTGGGTGACCTTGCCAGAACACGTGAATTCCAGTGCCTTGTTGCAAAAAGCCATTGAGAATCTGGTGGCGTTTGTACCGGGCGAACCCTTCTACGCTGGTGACGACGTCAAGCGCAATACCTTGCGCCTGAGCTTTGCTACCGTGCCCGAGGAAAAAATTCGCGAAGGCATCGCCATCTTGGGTAAACTCATCAAAGAAGCCTGATTTTGTCTTGCAGGCATTGGACGCAGACACGGTGTGCTGCGTCTTTTCATGCGCTGGCCTGGCCAGCGTTGCGGTTTTCAGAGCGGCCCAAGTCAGCTCCGTTTGCCCTACGAATCCACGGCATACCCTCTTGATAGAGGGTATGCCTGTTTTCAGTCTATGGCCTGACGCCTGGATTTAGGTTTTACCTCTATGACATCTCCATCCGCATCGGAATCTTCTCCGCGTCCCGATCTGTCTGATATGCGCCCCACGAATGACTGGGTGGCCCGCTATTTGCCGGCTTCCTGGGGACCGTATGCGCGTTTGTGCCGCTTGGATCGTCCCGTTGGCACCTGGTTGACCTTGCTGCCCGCCCTGGCTGCGTTGGTGCAGGCAGCGGACGGCATCCCCACCTTGTGGCGCCTGGTGATCTTTTCCCTGGGGGCTTTGTTGATGCGCGGCATTGGCTGCTGCTTTAACGATATGGCGGATCGCAACTTTGACCATCAGGTCGAGCGCACTCGCTTCCGGCCTTTGACCAGCGGCCAGCTCACCATGCGAAAGGCGGTGATTTTTGTGCTGGCGCAGATCGCCGTGTGTGCCTTGCTGCTTTTGGCCATCAATGAGTACAGCCGTTGGCTGGCTCTGGCCTTGTTCCCGATCGTTATGATTTACCCGCTTTGCAAGCGCTTTACCTATTGGCCGCAAGTGGTGCTGGGTATCTGCTTTAACTGGGGCATGCTGATGGCCTGGTCGGACACGCAGAACATGGTGCCGTTTGGGGCCGTATTGATGTGGGTAGGCGCCGTGTTATGGCAGGTGGGCTATGACTCCATCTATGCCTATATCGATGTGGCTGACGATACCAAGCTGGGCCTGCATTCCACGGCCCTGCGCTTTCGCGATGCAGGCAAAACCTGGATCAGCGGCTTTTATATTGCTGCCATGGCCTGCTGGCTAGTGGGCGGTTTTCTGCTGAACGAGCGGATTTTCTATTACGTGGTGATGGCGGTAATCGCCCTTCACCTGGTCTGGCAGATGCGGCATTTTGACGTGCGCTTCCCCGAACGGGGCTTGCGTTTGTTCCGTGCCAATATCTGGGTGGGTGTGCTTTTGGTGGTGGCCGCTTTGGCTGGCACGATCAGTCTTTCTTGATACGCACTCAAGCAATTTACGTAAAGCTATAAAGGTTTGAAGAATGGCCTCTCCTCTTGAGTACGTTGCAACGGCGCTGTTCGTCATTGCAATTGTCCACACCTTCTCGGTGCCGGTGTTCGCACGGCTGGCCAACAAGGGTGGTAGCCACGCCGGGCTGTGGCATATGTTGTCCGAGGTCGAAGCCGTTTTCGGCGTCTGGGCCTGTGTGCTCGTGGCTTATATGTCGGTGTTCGTCAGCTTGGATGCGGCGATCGAATACCTGGAAGGGCGCAACTTCACCGAGCCCATGTTTGTGTTTGCCATCATGGTGGTGGCGGCCAGCCGCCCCATTTTGGAGCTGGTGAACAAGACAGTGGCCGTGCTGGCGCGTGTGCTGCCCATGTCCAACAAGATTTCCACCTACTTCATTACCATGTCGGTGGTGCCGCTAGCCGGTTCCTTGATTACTGAGCCTGCCGCCATGACCTTGGCCGCTTTATTGCTGCACAAAGCGTATTTCCGCCACCAGGGCCATGCCGGTTTCAAGTATTTGACCGTGGGTGCCTTGTTTGTGAACGTCTCCATTGGTGGGGTCTTGACCGCCTATGCAGCGCCGCCCGTCTTGATGGTGGCCAGCACCTTTGGCTGGGATACCGCGTATATGGCCAGCCATTTTGGGTGGCGTGCCGTCTTGGCAGTGGTGGTTAACGCCAGTCTGGTGACCCTGGTTTGCCGCAAGGCGTTGCTGGAAATGGGGCAGGGCATGCCCGAGAGCACGCAGACTCAACGCCCCGTACCCGTGACGGTCATGGCGATCCACGTTGCCTTCCTGGTCGCGATTGTGCTGGGTGCGCACCATCCCATTGTGTTCATGGCCTTGCTGATGCTGTTTATCGGTTATGCCCACTCTTACAAACACTATCAAAACCCCTTGCTGGTGCGTGAAGGCCTGATGGTGGGCTTTTTTCTGGCCGGTCTGGTGGTCCTGGGTGGCTTGCAGAAATGGTGGTTGCAAGATCTGCTGGGCGGTTTGTCGCCTACCGTGCTGTTCTGGGGAGCCACTGCCTTGACGGCGGTCACTGATAACGCAGCCTTGACCTACCTGGGTTCGCTGGTGGAAGGCACCTCCGATATCTGGCGTTATATGCTGGTTGCCGGTGCGGTAACGGGGGGTGGTCTGACGGTAATTGCCAATGCCCCTAACCCGGCGGGCTTCTCCATTCTGAAAGGCAGTTTCCCGGATGGGGCTATTTCGCCTTTGCGATTACTCCTGAGTGCCGCCGTGCCCACCTTGGTTGCGGCCCTGATGTTTTTGATCTAAACCGGATGGCCGCCGGCGACGGCCCGTCTGGCGTGGGGCGAAGTTCAGTGCGATTGAGCGCCAAAAGGGCTAAAATCACGGCAGAAGCGCCTCTGGCTTGATTTCGCCAGTTCTGGCCCCACTATTTTTATCTCGAAATTTGTTTCGGCTTTTTGTTAGGATGAGTCGTGCCTATCTACGCTTATAAATGCAGCTCGTGCCAATACGAAAAAGATGTGCTGCAAAAAATGTCGGACCCTGTTTTAGAGGTCTGTCCTGAATGCAAACAGTCCACCTTTACCAAACAGGTAACGGCGGCAGGATTCCAGCTCAAAGGTTCGGGCTGGTACGTAACGGATTTCCGTAACCAGGGTGGCAAGCCGGCTGATAGTGGCTCTTCGTCCACTCCTGCGGCTCCGTCCACGCCCACTTCCTCTTCGACTAGCTGATCCACACCCTTCTTATGCGCCCCTTCAAGCGTTATTTCGTCACCGGCCTGCTCATTTGGGTGCCCCTGGTCATCACCGTCTGGGTGCTGACCTTGCTGATCGAAACGCTGGAGAGCGTGGTGCCGGAGTTTCTGTCCTCGCAGGCCTTGTTTGGCCTGCGTATCCCCGGCTTTAGAATTGTGCTGGTGTTGGCGGTCTTGTTTGGCACAGGTTTATTGGCCGCCAATTATCTGGGCCGTGCGGTGGTGGATCGTTGGGAATTGCTACTTGGGCGTATTCCTTTGGTGCGTTCCATTTATAATTCCGTCAAGCAAGTCAGTGATACGGTGTTGGCACCCGATGGTCAGGCGTTTCGCGAGGCCGTTCTGGTGCAGTATCCCAGAGCCGGTTCCTGGACCATTGCCTTTTTAACTGGCACACCAGGCGGACAAGTGGCGCAGCTATTGGGAGACGATTTTGTCAGCGTCTACGTTCCCACTACGCCTAACCCGACTTCTGGTTTTTTCCTGATGATGCCTCGGGCAGATGTGCATAAGCTCGACATGACAGTGGATGCGGCGCTTAAATATATCGTGTCCATGGGAGTGGTCGGCCCAACTGAGCCGATCGTTCTGCCCCCAGTTTCTGACCAGCCAGAGGGCCCCGATGGGGCACCCCCCTTGGCTGGGACCTGAATTTTCCAATTTGCAGTTTTTACTATTTCGGAGTCATCCTAGATGCGTACGTGTTATACCGGCGAGGTTTCCAAAGAATACCTGGGCCAGACGGTCAATTTGTTTGGCTGGGTACATCGTCGCCGCGACCACGGGGGTGTGATTTTCATTGATCTGCGCGACCGTGAGGGCCTGGCGCAGATCGTCGTCAATCCTGACAACGTGCAGGCATTTGAAGTTGCCGAACGTATCCGTAATGAGTACTGCTTGCGCATTACCGGTCGCGTCCAGGCTCGTCCTGAAGGCACCGTAAATCCAGACCTGCGCTCGGGCGAGATCGAAATCGTTTGTGACGAAATCGAGATCCTGAACGCGTCTGTGACTCCTGCCTTCCAACTGGATGACGACAATCTGTCCGAAACCACGCGTCTGACGCACCGTGTTCTGGATTTGCGCCGTCCGCAAATGCAGAACAACCTGATGCTGCGCTACAAAGTGGCCATGCAGTCTCGTCGCTATCTGGACGACTTGGGTTTCATTGATATTGAAACCCCCATGCTCACCAAGAGCACGCCTGAAGGCGCGCGTGACTACCTGGTGCCTTCGCGTGTGAACGCAGGCGAATTTTTCGCACTGCCTCAGTCGCCCCAGTTGTTCAAGCAAATGCTGATGGTGTCGGGTTTTGACCGTTACTACCAGATCACCAAGTGCTTCCGCGACGAAGACCTGCGCGCTGATCGTCAGCCTGAATTCACCCAGATCGACTGCGAAACCTCCTTCCTGAACGAAGAGCAGATTCGCGAGATCTTTGAAGGCATGGTTTCGCACATTTTCCGTACCGTGCAAAACGTTGAATTGCCCACGTTCCCCACCATGAGCTGGACCGAAGCCATGCAGCGCTACGGTTCGGACAAGCCTGACCTGCGTGTCAATCTGGAATTTGTGGACGTGGCTGACCTGATGCGTGAAGTGGACTTCAAGGTCTTCTCCGCACCTGCCAACGATCCTTCTTGCCGCGTCGTAGCCTTGCGCGTTCCTGGTGGTGGCGCTATGCCCCGCAGCGAAATCGATGCCTACACCAAGTTTGTGGGCATCTACGGCGCCAAGGGCCTGGCTTACATCAAAGTCAACGATGTCGCCTCCATCCCTGAAGGTCTGCAGTCGCCTATCGTCAAGAACATCAACGTGGATGTGCTCAAGCAGTTGATGGAGCGCACCGGTGCCCAAAACGGCGACCTGATCTTCTTTGGCGCAGACAAAACCAAGATCGTTAACGATGCCATCGGTGCGTTGCGCATCAAGATCGGTCACAGCGAATTCGGTAAAGCCAACGGCTTGTTCGAAGAAGGCTGGAAACCACTGTGGGTCGTGGACTTCCCCATGTTCGAGTACGACGAAGGCGAAAACCGCTACTTTGCTGCTCACCACCCGTTCACCAGCCCCAAAGACGGCCACGAAGACTTGCTGGAAACTGATCCCGGCAAAGCATTCGCCAAGGCTTATGACATGGTGCTGAACGGTTGGGAAGTGGGTGGCGGCTCGGTCCGTATCCACCGTGCCGAAGTGCAGAGCAAAGTGTTCAATGCCTTGAACATTGGCCCTGAAGAAGCACAACTGAAGTTCGGCTTCCTGCTGGATGCGCTGCAATACGGTGCGCCTCCGCATGGTGGTCTGGCTATGGGTCTGGATCGTCTGGTGACCTTGATGGCGGGTGCCGATTCGATCCGTGACGTGATTGCATTCCCCAAGACACAGCGTGCTCAGTGCTTGCTGACTCAGGCGCCGTCCGCGGTAGACGAGCAGCAACTGCGTGAATTGCACATTCGTCTGCGGGCTGTTGAAAACAAGTAAGACAAAGCGGGGGACGGCGTGTCAGTGATACGGGTAGTTAGCTACAACATTCACAAAGGCCGCTCGGCTTCAGGCAAGCGTGAGTCCCTGGCGGATTTGCGCCTGGGGCTGTACGGGCTGTCTCCCGACCTTTTGTTCTTGCAGGAAGTGCAGGGGCGCAACCAACTGCAAGGCAGTCTGGACGCCCAGCACGAATCGCTGGCCGCGGCCTTGCGCATGAATACCGCCTACGGCTGTAACGTGGTGCGCCCTCATACGGACCACGGCAACGCGCTGCTGTCGCGCTTTCCTATTCTGCAGTACGAAAATCAGGATATTTCTGATCACCGTATGGAACAGCGCGGTTTGCTCCATGCGGTTGTTGATGTGGGTGGCCGTCCGGTGCACTGCATTGTGGTCCACCTGGGGCTGTTCAACGGTGGGCGTGTCCGCCAGGTCCAGGCTTTGCTCGATCGCATCAAGCGCATCGTCCCAGCGGACGAGCCTTTGCTGATTGCGGGCGACTTCAACGACTGGAATAACCGGCTGGCGCCGATCTTTGTGCAGCAACTGAATCTGTACGAAGTCTTTTCGTTTTCGCCGCGCGGCCAGGCTGATAACCGCTTCCGTCTGCGCCAACCCATCCAGTGGTTGCGCACCATGCGTAAAAACGGGCTGATGGTGCCGGATCAAGGCATACAGCTGGGCGTTAATGGCGCAGCACGCATGACGCCACCTCCCCGTACTTTCCCCGCCGCCTTCCCTTGGTTACGCCTGGATCGTGTCTATCAGCGTGGCTTTGCAGTGCGTAACGCCCGTGTGCTGGTGGGCGAGCCCTGGAAGCAATTATCTGATCACGCCCCTATCCTGACTGAGCTGGAACTGCCTTAACGGGGCTGTGCCGCTCAGTGGCTTCTTAACGCATAGGCCAAGCAAGAATGCCGAGTCTGAAGCGCGATCTACGATGGCACGAGGGTAATCAAATTACCTTGCTGCAAAACGGCCAGGAATTCTTTCCGGCCATTTGCGAGGCCATCGATCAGGCGCAGAAACATCTGCATCTGGAAACCTATATCTTCAATCTGGACGACAGCGGACACAGCGTGCTGGACGCCTTGCGTCGAGCCTGTGAGCGCGGTGTGCGTGTTCGGGTGGTGATTGATGGTTTTGGCAGTGACTTGCATGCCCAGCAGATTGGCGAGCACTTGCATACCATGCGTGCGCGCTATCGGATCTATCGCCCAAAACCCCGTGGCTGGCGTGAACCGCGCCTGTCCATGCGACGCTTGCGCAGGCTGCACCGAAAGATGCTGGTGGTGGATGAGCGCATTGGTTTTGTGGGCGGCATCAATATTCTGGACGATTTTGACGATGTGCCTTTGGTGAATGGCGAAGGCAAGCCGCGCTTTGATTTTGCCGTGCGCTGTGAGGGGCCGATTGTGGATGATATGGTCCGCGCCCAGCACGCTCTATGGTTGCGCATGGCTTGGCGCAGGCGCAACGACTGGGACAGCTTCACGCAGCGTTTTACTCATTGGCGCGAGCGTCGCCAGCGGCGTCAGGCACGCAAACAAGCACAGCAGTCAGGTTCGGCCCCTTCAGGCATACGGGCCAGCTTGCTGTTGCGCGACAACGTGCGCCATCGGCAACAGATTGAGCAGGCCTATCTGCACTTGCTCGACAAGGCGCAAAAGGAAGTGATTATGGCCAATGCCTATTTCTTCCCAGGCCGTACCTTGCGACGCCGTATTGAAAAAGTAGCGGAACGCGGCGTGCGAGTGCGCCTATTGCTGCAAGGCCATGCCGAGTATTTTCTGCAATACCGGGCCTGTCGATTCATGTATGGGCAGATGCTGGACCATGGCATTGAACTGTACGAATACAAGGCCAGCTATCTGCATGCCAAAGTGGCTGTGGTCGATGACTATTCCATGGTGGGTTCGTCCAACCTGGACCCGTTCAGCTTGCTGCTGGCGCGCGAGGCCAACGTCCTGATCCAGGATGGCCCCTTTGCGCAAAACCTGCAGGCCAAGCTGGAATACGAGATCGAACACAATGCCAAGCGTGTGTCCCAAGATCAGTATCAGCGGCTGGGTCTGCTCAGCCGGATGGGCGATTACCTGGCTTATGGTATGTTGCGGCTGGGTGTGCTGCTTACGGGTAAATCGTCCTTGTATTGATGGCCTGGGTGCGTCTTTAGCCATACAAGGTACTGACAGCCGGGCAGCGCCTTATAAAATACTCTCTATACTTTAAGAGTTTGGTCCCGAAGGACCGAGTTTGCCGTAACCATAATTACTTTTACCCGGAGGGTGGACCACATGAAAACACGTGCAGCTGTTGCCTGGAAGGCGGGCGCTCCGCTAACAATTGAAGAGGTCGATCTGGCAGGCCCACAAGCGGGCGAAGTGCTGGTCGAAATCAAGGCGACGGGCATTTGCCATACCGATTACTACACCTTGTCGGGTGCTGATCCTGAAGGTTTGTTTCCAGCCATCCTGGGCCATGAAGGCGCAGGCGTGGTGCTGGATGTAGGTGCGGGTGTGACCAGCCTGCGTCCCGGCGATCACGTCATCCCTCTGTACACGCCCGAGTGCCGTCAGTGCAAATCCTGCCTGTCGCGCAAGACCAACCTGTGTACCGCCATCCGTGCGACTCAGGGCAAGGGCTTGATGCCGGACGGCACGTCGCGCTTTTCCATCGGCGGTAAACCTGTGCACCATTACATGGGCACATCGACTTTTGCCAACCACATCGTGGTGCCAGAAATCGCTCTGGCCAAAATCCGCAGCGACGCACCGTTCGACAAGGTTTGCTATATCGGCTGTGGCGTCACCACGGGTCTGGGCGCTGTGCTGTACACCGCCAAGGTGGAAGCCGGGGCTAACGTCGTGGTTTTCGGTCTGGGCGGTATTGGACTGAACGTGATTCAGGGCGCCAAGATGGTGGGTGCTGGCAAGATCATTGGCGTGGATATCAACCCCGAGCGCGAAGCCATGGCTCGCCAGTTCGGCATGACCGATTTTGTGAACCCCAATGAAGTTGAGAACGTGGTTGACCACATCATCCAACTGACAGACGGCGGCGCGGACTACTCCTTTGAATGTATCGGCAACACCAAGGTGATGCGTCAGGCGCTGGAGTGCTGCCACCGCGGTTGGGGCCAGTCCATCATTATTGGTGTGGCTGAAGCAGGTGCGGAAATCTCCACGCGTCCATTCCAGCTGGTAACTGGCCGCGAATGGAAGGGCTCTGCTTTCGGTGGTGCTCGTGGCCGTACCGACGTTCCCAAGATTGTGGACTGGTACATGGAAGGCAAGATCAATATCGACGATCTGATCACCCACACCTTGCCGCTGGAGCGCATTAACGAAGGCTTTGACCTGATGAATGCAGGCAAATCCATCCGCTCGGTGGTGATGTTTTAATTGCTGTTGATTTAGGGGCACAGGTGCAAGCCTGTGCCTATCGTCCCGGCTCATGGGCCTTGTCGTATCAACAGGCCCTGGGCCGGGTCAATAATTGAGAACAAGAGGGGGCTATGACTCAGTCACTGGAACTGCTCAACGAACACCGCTGTTTTAATGGTTGGCAGCGCTATTACCAACACGCCTCGCAGACGATTGGTCTGCCCATGCGTTTTTCCGTCTATTTGCCGCCTCAATTACAGGCTAGTGCACAAAAAGGCGCCGCCAGTCTGGCCGATGCAGTAGGCCAGGGCCGTGTGCCTGTGCTGTTTTTTCTGGCTGGCCTGACCTGCACAGAAGAAACCTTCATGATCAAGGCCGGTGCCCAGCGTTACGCTGCCGAGCACGGCATCATGCTGATCACTCCTGATACCAGCCCGCGTGGTGCTGGTGTGGCCGGCGAGGATGACGGTTGGGATCTGGGAACCGGTGCCGGTTTCTATTTGGACGCTACTGAGCCGGGCTGGAACAAAAACTACCGCATGGAAAGCTATGTGACCCAGGAGCTGTTTGATCTGGTCACCAGCATCCTGCCCGGTGACGCCAGCCGTGTGGGTATCTTTGGGCATTCCATGGGTGGTCACGGGGCGCTGACCCTGGCTTTGCGTCACCCTGGAAAATATCGCTCAGTATCCGCTTTTGCCCCGATTGCAGCCCCAACGCGCTGCCCCTGGGGTGAGAAAGCTTTTGGGGCTTACCTGGGCCAGGATCGCCAAGCCTGGGAGCAACATGACGCCAGCGTCCTGATGAGCCAAGCCAGCACGCCTTATCCCGCCGGTATTTTGGTCGATCAGGGTTTGAGCGATGGCTTTCTGGCCGAACAACTGTATCCGGAAGTGTTCGAACAAGCGTGCGAACAGGCCCAACAGCCGCTGACTTTACGCCGTCACGAGGGCTACGATCACGGCTACTACTTCATCTCGACTTTTATTCAGGATCACCTGAACTTTCACGCCGAACGGCTGTGATTGCTGGATAAATAAGGTCGCACTTTGTTATTTTTGGGTGGGCGATAAGGCGCTACTCTCAAACAGCCACAGTTTTGGCCTGTTTGTGGCGTTCTGCCCACCTATTTGCAGCGGTTTACCCTTTTTTTGTGAACTTTTTCTTGCTGCGACGCTCTTATTCCTGTATTCAAAATTTTTAGCACTCCGCCACATCGAGTGCTAAACTCAGATAATAGTGCAATACGTTTTGTGCGGTTCGAGAGCCGCATTTCTGGCTCTCACCGGCTGACTTTAGAAGGATTTTCCATGACACAACAAGCGAACGCTTTGGCCCTGACGTCTGGTAATGAACTCGTCGCCGCCGTGTCTAATCCAGGCGCACTGGGGACGATCGAAGCGTATATTTCTGCTGTTAATCGCCTGCCTATGCTCAGCGCTGAACGCGAAACTGAGCTGGGCCAACGCTTGCGCGACCAGGACGATCTGGACGCGGCGCGTGAACTGATTTTGTCGCACCTGCGTCTGGTCGTGTCCATCGCCCGCCAGTACCTGGGTTATGGCCTGCCTCATGCTGACCTGATTCAAGAAGGTAATGTGGGCCTGATGAAGGCTGTCAAACGCTTTGACCCCGAACGTGGGGTGCGTCTGGTGTCTTTTGCCGTCCATTGGATCAAGGCAGAAATCCACGAGTACGTCGTGCGTAACTGGCGCATGGTGAAAGTGGCCACCACCAAGGCCCAACGTAAACTGTTTTTCAATCTGCGTCGCATGCGTCCAGATGGTCAGACCTTGGACACAGCTCAAGTAGACGCGATTGCGCGTGAACTCGATGTACGTCCGCAAGACGTCAGCGAGATGGAAGTGCGTCTGTCCGGCCATGATATGGCCCTGGAAGCACCGACCAACGACGACGATGACAATTTCGCGCCTATCTCCTACCTGTCTGATGACGGTCATCAGGAGCCTACGCGTGTACTGGAGCGTCGTGCTCAAGACATGCTGGAAGGCAGCGGCCTGGAAGAGGCCATTGATACACTGGACGAACGCTCGCAGCGCATTGTGCGCGCTCGTTGGTTGCAAGACGAAGGCGGCGCTACGCTGCACGATCTGGCTGCCGAATTTGGCGTGTCGGCAGAGCGTATTCGTCAGATCGAAGTGGCGGCTTTCAAGAAGTTGCGCGTAGTTCTGGCCGGCGCGGCTTAAGCCGTTTTAAAGAGTTACAACTTTCTAGGGAATCAGTAGAACTTAAGCTGATCTTCGCGGACTAAACAATACATTTGCTGATTTTTGCCACCTATGCAATTCAGCATTTGCGCATCCGCTTCGGCTTCTCCTCTTCCCCTCCCTTTTGAAGCGGATGTTTATGGGACACCAGCTAGGTGTCCCTTTTTTTGTCCTGATTTTCTGGCTTATGTCGTTGCCGGGTCAGACAGACCCCGGCCTCGCTAAACGTCAGTGATTAAAAGGACAAGGCAGCCCGCAGCCAGACGGTGCGGCCAGGATCGTTAAAGCGCGTTGCCGCTCCAAAACCAAAGCCGCTGTTTCCTGCCAGGTTCAGATGTTCCCCGTAGGTTTTGTCGAACAGATTGTCTACACCTGCTGTCAGCGACAGATTGCGGTTGATCTTGTAGCCGCCGTATAGCGACAAGGTACTAAAGCCGCCGGTAGGGCCAAAGTCGTAGCCCACCACATTACCCTGACCTTGCGCGTAGCGCTTCTGAGCCGCCACCATGCGCAATACCCCTCCGGCCGACCATGGCCCTTGCTCATAGTCCGCTGTCAGGCGTACATCCAAAGGGGGCATTTGAGGCAAGGCTCGGCCGTCACTGCGGTTTTGGCCCCAGGCATACGCCAGGCTGCTGCCCAGCGTCCAGTTGGAACTGACTTTCCAGTCTGCACCCAGTTCGCCGCCCATGATGCGGGCATTGACGTTTCTGGCCTGGGTTTTAGTGCCCATCATGCCGCCCGGCAAGTAGTCGAACAGAATGTAGTCCTGAATCTGGCCGATATAGGCAGAAGCCCAGGCCGAGACAGTCTCGTTCTTGTACTGCGCCCCGATGTCCAACTGAGTCGTTTTTTCAGGTTGAATCCCCAAAAAGGCGCTGGAACTGCCTTGTGGCCCGCTAGCAGGTGAGATCAGCTCCCAGTAATCGGGCATGCGCTGTACATGGCCTATGCCGGCATACAGGCTCAAGGGCAGGGAGTCCAGGTCATGTTCTATACGCAGAAACGCGCTAGGCAGGGTTTCACGGCGACGCTCGTTCGCTCCGGGATTAGGCATGCTCATCATGCCGCTCCCCAAATTTGGACGTAGATCGCGAGCGCTTGCTTTGTCCAGACGAGCCCCCCCAATCAGGCGGCTTGCGTCGCTCATGTCCCAACGTGCCTCGGTAAACACGCCGACGTTATCAAACTCGGCATCTTTCACCCAATCTTGATCGCGGTAATCCTGCATTCCCATGCCACTGCGTTTGCGATGGCGGCTGCGCATCAGATCTGCACCGGTCGTCAGGCTCAGGTTTTCACTCAAGGCCCAATCCATGCTGAAGCGTCCACCCCAGGTCAAGCGGTCCACATTGGAAGCCATGGGCATGGACATGCCGCCACCGGGTTTGAAGGGGCGCAGCTCGTAGTTATCCATCACGTGATCGGCGTAGTTGTAGTAGAGCTGAGCCTCTACATTGCGCAATACGCCTTCGTGCATATCCTTCTTAAAGCGCAGGCCCAGGGACTCGCGTTTGAATTGGGTGCCATCCATGCCGCGACCGGCATAGCGGGCATAGCCGTCGCCGGTACCTGCACTCAGTTCCAGCAAGGTGTCGGTATCCGGTGTCAGACCGATTGCCACATCGGTATTCCATTTCTTCCAGCGCGAGGGCACGCGATCCCCATCCCCGTCACGGTAATCCTGGGCGCGATCCTGGTTGGCGGTCAGCCGAGCATAGTAGGACGCGTTCCCGGCGGTGAAGTCCACATTACCGGCATGTCGGCCATTGGAGCCGCCCAAAAGGCTGGCTTCCAACGTGGCCTCTTTTTCTGTAAACCCAGGAGGCTTGCGCTCAAAACGCACGGTCCCGGCAGAGGCTCCCGGCCCCCAACGTACGCTTTGCGGTCCTTTGATGATAGTCAGTTCATCAAAGGACTGGGGCGAGATATAGGACGTTGGGGCATCCATACGAGCTGGGCAGGCACCGGGCATGGAACTGCCGTTAGTCAGCACGGCCAGACGTGATCCGAACATACCGCGCAGCACGGGGTCGCCGTTGCTGCCCCCATTGCGGATGGCTGCAAAGCCGGGAATGGTTTTCAGGTAATCCGTGCCGTCGCTGGCGGGCAAGGGTAGGCGAGGCAGCTTGGGATTGGTGCTGAATTGCAAGTGAGATTCAGGGGCAACACCTGTCACCACAATGGGGCTGAGCTGTTCAACAACGGCAGTTTGGGCCAGGGTGGCGGTAGGGGCGCAGGCGAGAACACCGGCGCTGATCAGGCCGGGGGTCAATAATTTCTTCATGACTTCATTCCGAAAGGCGGTCATCGGCCAGCGGCATACCCGCTTGGTCGATAGCAACATAGGAGAAAAGGCGTAGCGGCAAAGCCGAACGCTAGGAATCAGGCAGGAAGAAAGGCGGGCGGGGCGCGTTGCCCCACAGGCGGGCCACGAATGAAAGCCTGTGCCAGGGCGGGATTGAGGGGGGGGAGCAAGAACGGCCGGAAGTGGCCAATGGTCAAAGGCGTGGGGACAGTGAGCGGTGCCGGGCTTAGCGCCGCCTGCAACATCACACAAAACGGGCAGCTGGCGCTGGTGGTGGCCTCCTCAGAATGGGAAGCGGGCTCATCACCCAGGAGAGCCGCCCAATGCCGGACCATTTCAGGGGGCAGCGCCTGGCCGGACGGCAAGCAAAACTCCAGCGCATAGCCTTGCTCGCTTTGTTTGGGCATATAGCCCACTGGCACCATGCCGCGCAACACCACCGCCAGCAACAACAGATACAGGCCCCAGCGATGGGGCCAGTTTGTTGCAGCGAAAACGGTGCGCAGAAAATTCATGATGCAAAAGTATAACCATTGATGTCAGCAGGCAATCGGTGTTTAAGCAGATCTTGCGCTGCATCAGTTCGGGTCAGTCGCAAAGGTGTGTTGGCTGATGTTTCTGACATCAATGGATGCCAAAAAAAGTAAATTTTCCGGGAAAAAGGAAATTCCCCGGCTGTACGGCCGCAAAAAGGCGCTATTCTGATTCTTGCGGAAAGCGGGGGGATTTTCCGTGCCGATCTGGCCTGCCTCGGGCGATGCCTGGATGCTAATGACATGCCGATTGGCTCAATGCCGATGACAAAGGATGTCGCGATGCAGATAGGGCAGTTTGTTTTTGGACTGGCAGGCCTGTTGGGGCTGGTTGCCTTTATGCCGCCTTTGGCTGGACGCTTGCGACTACCGTACTCCGTGCTCTTGGCCTTGATCGGGTTTGTGCTGGGTCTGATGCTGCACTTGCACGCCTGGGCTCCCAAGATGGTGTCGGACTTTCTGGACACCTTGCAAGCCTTCGACATCTCCTCCGATACCTTCCTCTACGCCTTTTTGCCTATCCTGCTGTTCGAGACCTCGCTGGCCATGAATTTGCGCCGCTTGCTCGACGATATTGGCGCCATTTTGATGATGGCGATTGTGGCTGTGGTGGTCTGTACCTTCGCGGTGGGCTATGCCCTGAACGCGGTTTCCCCTTATGGCTTGGTCGTATGTCTGATGCTGGGGGCTATCGTGGCGACCACCGACCCTGTGGCTGTGGTGGGCATCTTCCGTGAAGTGGGCGCACCCAAGCGCCTGTCCACCTTGGTCGAAGGCGAGGCCCTGTTTAACGACGCCGCCTCTATTGCTTTGTATTCCGTTCTGCTGGCCGTGCTGACTGGCGGTGGGGATTTAAGCGGCAGCAAAGTGTTAGGCAGCTTTTTGTTCAGCTTCCTGGGTGGCGGTGTCGCTGGATTCTTGATGGGGCGTTTGGCCAGCGGGCTGTTTGTGCTGTTGCGTGGTTGGCCCGCTGCTGAAGTGACACTGACGATCTCGCTGGCCTACCTGGCTTTTTTCGTTTCGGAACACTATCTAGGCGTATCCGGCGTGGTGGCTACGGTGATTGCCGGGCTGGTGGTGGGTTCCACAGGCCGCACTCGCATGTCGCCTGCCACATTTGAACTGCTTAGCAGCTCCTGGACACAGATGGGGTTCCTGGCGAACTCCCTGATCTTCCTGTTCGCGGCCATGTTGATTCCGCGTTTGATGGCAGAAATCACCTGGATGCAGATTGGTTTGGTGGCCCTGCTGTTTGTGGTGACGCTGCTGGCGCGTGCGGTCATGGTATTTGGCGTTTTACCCTTATTGGGACGGACGCGTTTCGGGACACGGGTCAGCCGTCCTTATCGGGTGGTGATCCTGTGGGGTGGACTGCGCGGTGCTGTGTCTTTGGCACTGGCTTTGGCGGTGACTGAACAACATGCCATCCCTCATGAGGTGCGTCAGTTCATTGGGGTCGCAACTACTGGCTTCGTATTACTGACCTTGTTTGTTAACGGGATCAGCCTGCGGCCCTTGATCCGGCGCCTGGGGCTGGATCAGTTGACACCGCTGGAGCGCCATTTACGTGACCAAGCCGTCAGCCTGGCCCTGGAAGAATTGCGCGACAAGACCGAAGAGCTGGGGCGGCAGGAGGAAATCAAGCCAGAGGTGATTGAGCGCCTGTGTACCGTATTCGAGTCCAGCCAGGCGGGTGTGGCTTCGGGTCAGATTCAAAGTTTGACTGAGGCGCAGAAAGTCAAAATGGGCATGGCTATTTTGGCTACCCGTGAAGTCGAACTATTTTACGAACTGCTTAAATCGCAGATTGTGGATTGGAAAACTGCGGAGTCTTTGCTAAGCCGGGCCGAGCGTATGAATGACACCGTGCGTTTAGCCGGTTTGGCGGGTTTTGAGGCGGCGATAGCATCTGATCTGCGCTATTCCCGAGGCTTCCGTGCAGCCTTGCGACTGCATTATCTGTTTGATATGCAAGGCTGGCTGGTGCGGGAATTGGACAAGCGCTTTTCCAATCTGATCGCCAAACGTTCGGTGGCTCAACGCCTGATTCGTTTTGCACAGACTGAGCTGGCTCCCTTATTGGGCCAGCCCGCGACCGGTACGATTGTGCAGGCCCATCAGCTGCGCCTGTCTCAGCTGGAAGATGCTTTGCACGCCCTGACGCTGCAATACCCCGTGTTTGCGCAGTGGTTGCAGGAGTCCTATCTGGCGCGGGTGGCCGCCTCCCAAGAGCGGGCGCACTATCGCACCATGCTGTCGCACTCTTTGATTACCAGCGAGATGTATGCCGATCTGGTCAAGCAGATTACGCAGCGCTGGCGCTACCTGGAAGAGCGGCCTACCTTGGATATGGCCATGAGCGCCATGGAGCTGATTGCTCAGGTGCCCATGTTCGACGGTATTTCCGAAGAAGCTAAAAAGGAACTGGCACGGCGTCTACGTCCTCGTCTGGCCCTGCCGGATCAGAAAATTCACCTGCGTTACGGCGGTATGCGAGTCATGTTTTTTGTGGGTTCGGGCGCCTTGGAAACCATCTTGCCAGACGGCACCTTGGTGGAATTGGGTACCGGCCAGACCATTGGCGAGGTCAATGTTGTCGAACATAGCGACTACCCGGGCGAGGCGCGCTCCTTGGGCTATAGCCGTTTGCTGATGCTCAGCGAGCGGGACTTCGATACCTTGCGGGGCAAAGATCCAATCTTCAGTGAAAAGATCGAAGCCGTAGCGCGCCAGCGGCGTCGGGCCTATCAGGTCTGGCAGGAATTTGAGACAGGCCAGCGCCAACATGAAGAGCTGCCGCCACTGTTTGGTCTGGCCCACGCCTTGAGCGAGGCTGAAAACTTTGTAGGCCCGCCATTGCCTCCTAAATTGGCGGAGCCGTCGGAGCCGCAGCAAGCAGAGGTATAAAAAAAGCGAGCCGATGTGGCTCGCCTTTTTTTGTAGAAAGTGGAAATCAGATCAGCCGCACCCAGTGATCCAGCAGCAGCGCCCCAAACAAAACCGCCAGATAAATAATGGAAAAGCGGAACAGCTTGCGGGATAGCTCGTCGCTGTAGTTGCGGTGCAACTGGTGGGCGTATTGAATAAAGCGGGCACCCAGCAAGATGGCTGCGACCAGATACAGCACGCCGCTCATGCGAATCACAAAGGGCAGCAGGCTGGAGGCCATCAGGATGTAGCTGTAGAGCAGCACATGCAAGGTGGTGAAGGTCTGGCCGTGGGTGACGGGCAACATGGGCAAGCCGGAGCGCTGATAGTCGTGCTGGCGGTACAAGGCCAGTGCCCAGAAGTGCGGGGGCGTCCAGATGAAAATAATCAGTACCAGCAGCCAGGCTTCGGCAGGTACGGCATTGGCGATGGCTGCCCAGCCCAATGCTGGTGGCATGGCACCCGACAGGCCACCAATAACGATGTTTTGTGGAGTCAGCGGCTTGAGAATCACCGTGTAGATCACGGCATAGCCGATGAAGGTGGCCAGCGTCAGCCACATAGTCAGCGGATTGACCCAGTAATACAGCACCAGCATGCCTACGCCTCCCAGCAGGCCAGACATGGCCAAAACCTGGGGCGGAGTAATGGTGCCGCGTGCTGTACCGCGTCTTGCGGTGCGCAGCATACGCGCATCAATCTGGCTTTCGATCAGACAGTTGATGGCAAAGGCGGCGGCCGCCAGCATCCAGATGCCTAGCGTGCCCGCGACCACAGTGCCCGGATCGGGCAGGCCGGGCGCAGCCAGAAACATGCCGATAACGGCACAGAAAACAGCCAACTGGGTGACTCTTGGTTTAGTCAGTACCAGATACTGGCGCAGGAGCGAGGCGGGAGCCAGGGTAGCGGTGTTTGTCATACTGTATTCCTTGGGGGACAGTCGACTTGCGGGAAAGCCGTACCAACAGGGTGACGCAGCATAAAACGAGACCGGCAGCTCCCCCATTATGCAGGACGGCGATTAAAAGAGGCCATTGGAAAAAGATCGTGGTTAACCCCGTGATGAGCTGGGCCAGCAGCAACAACAGGACCAGAGTAGAGGGGCGACGCAGTACAGGATCGGCGCGTAACTTCCAGGCTACCGAACCCAATATCAGAAAGACCAGAAAGGCCATATTGCGGTGGACCCAATGAATGGCGGTCAGGGCTGCCTGGGAGATCATTTCGCCTGAGGGCAGTTCACCCAGTGCACGAAAAACAGAGAAACCCCCGTGCAGGTCCATCTCGGGTATCCATTGTCCGTGGCATTGCGGAAAGTCCATGCAGGCCAGCGCCGCGTAATTGGTACTGACCCAACCGCCCAGGGCGATTTGTACGGTCAGCAAGGCAAAGGCCCCAATCAGCCAAGGTCGCCAACGGCGGGTGGCTGCCGAGACAGGCGGGCCGGGATTTTCACGTACAGCCAGCCAGGTCATCAGGGCCAACACGCTCATACCACCCAGCAAGTGCGTGGTCACGATAATGGGCATCAGCTTGTGGGTGACCGTCCAAGCACCAAAGGCTCCTTGCACGCACACGGCTATCAAAGTGAAGACGGCCAGGCGGGCCGAATGTCCCAGCGTATGGCGGTGTCGCCATGCCATCCAAACGATGGCAATGATCAACAAACCTAAAGCCGCCCCTACGTAACGGTGGATCATTTCAATCCAGGCCTTGCCCCAACTGACCGGGCCGTAGGGCATGGCTTGATACGCCTGCTCGATATGCGCGCCTGCTCCCAAAGGGCTGAGCTTGCCATAGCAGCCGGGCCAGTCCGGGCAACCCAGGCCCGAGTCGGTCAGACGCACAAAAGCGCCAAACATGATCAGGTCCAAGGTTAAAAACCAGGTCAGGTACACCAGCTTGCGGTAGCGTTGGCGGATATCGGCCATACCTTTATCCGATCCGTGAATTGTTCAGCAGTTTGCGTATATCGGTGCGGACCTTAAGCGGGTCTGCATCACCGGGAAAGAGCATCATCAAATTGCCGTTGGGGTCGATGATCCACATATTGTTTTTCAAGGCTTGTTCCGGCGCCTGAGCTGCCGCTTGTGGGGTCAGGAAAGCGGCCAGTTGCTGCGGGTCGGCGCGCAGCATATGCGTGCCTTGGTAGGCTTCCAGAATCTGCTCAGAAGGCTGTCCTTGATCGGTCACAAACCAGACGCGAGTCAGACGCTCGACGTTCTTGCCCTGGCTGGCATGGGAGTTGCGCAGGATAAACAGTTTGCGCACGCAGCTTTCCGGGCAAGCGCTTTCATCGGCATTGACCAGAACCCAGCGGCCACGCAAGGATTGCAGGTCAAAAGGCTCCCCTTTCAAGGTACGCAGCGTCAGTGCACTGGACTCTGGCACGCTGCGTTGTGGCTCAATCAATTGGCCATAAGCATTGCTCTCGTCAGGCCGCAGACCCAAAGAGGGCATGTAGTAGGCGGCCAGAGCAAACAGCACCGGAGCCAGACTGATTGCTATCAGCAGGTACAGCGGGGTCATGGAACGCGGGCGGGAAGGGGATTGAGTCGTGTCCACGTCAGGTTTTCCTTGTAGGAGCAGAGTTGAGCCTGGATCGTCGCAGCCATTTCCACGCTACACCTATCCAGGCACACAGGGCAATCAGGGCAAAACCGAACCATTGAAGGGCATAGCCTCGGTTCTTTTCAAAGTCGATGTTCGGGTCGGGCCAATCGGTCAGCAGGCCGGAGGCAGGGGACGTTTGTGCCAGCACACGCGGCAGTACCGGCAGGTCGATGCGGCTGCGCAAATCCTCCAGCGCCAGGTTTTGTACGACGGGTGGGGTGCCGGAAGGGGCGGGCAGGTGCTCGGGCAGCGGACTGCTACCCAGTTCAAACAAGCGGGGCACGCGCTCCAGCAGCTCGCCAGAAATGGTTTCGGAACCTGAAGGAGCGGGCGGAATCTTAGGGGTTTGCCCGGGTTCGCGGGCCAGCCAACCCCGTAGCACCAAGAGGCTGGAGCCTGCCAAATCGCCCCTGTCCAGCACAAATGGGGTGGCAATCCAGTAGCCCGGCTTACCTTTGAAATTGCGATTGTCCAGGAGTACAGTTAAATCACTGCGCCAAGAACCATGCAGGGCAATGGATTGCCACAAGGTGCCCTTGTCCAGTGTGCTGCGAGAGTCAATCTGAAGGGGAGCTTGCTGGCGGCCTTGTTCAATTTGCTGGGCCAATGTTTGACGCTCTTGTGCACGGCTCAGTTGCCAGCGCCCAAGGCTGATGAACAGCAGCATGAGAAGACCCAGGCAAATCAGGGCGAGCAGTGATCGAGTCGAAGAAGAACGAGGATTGTTGCTGGACATCCATTCAACCTGAAGCGGGGGAGACTTAATGCGTGTGCTTGTCCTGATCGTGTTTTTGGGGATTATTGTGTCGCTGGGTTCGGCCTTGGTGTATTTGATGCGGGACCGGGGTAACTCCAATCGTATGGCCTATGCCTTGACCTGGCGAGTGGGCTTGTCCGTTGCCCTGTTCCTGTTTGTCTTGCTGGCCCATTACTTGGGATGGATTGAAAGCACCGGTGTGCCCTTGGCCTGATAAGAAAACCCAGGCCCGCAAAGCGGGCCTGGTGCTTGCGTCGCTAGAACCAGTACACATACAGGTACAAGCCCAGCCATACCACGTCCACAAAGTGCCAGTACCAGGCGGCACCTTCAAAACCAAAATGGTGCTCGGCGGTAAAGTGCCCGCGCATCAGCCGTATCAGCATCACCGTCAACATGGTGGCACCGATAATCACGTGAAAACCGTGAAACCCGGTCAGCATATAAAACAAGGCCCCATACGCACCGGAGGTGAACTTCAGGTTCAGCTCGGCGTAGGCGTGCATGTACTCGTAAGCCTGGCAGGCCACAAAGGCAAAGCCCAGTGCCACGGTCATGAACAGCCAGAAGATGGCACCGCCGCGCTTGCTGGCTCGCAAGGCATGGTGGGCAATGGTCAGGGTTACGCCAGAAGTCAGCAGCAAGGCTGTGTTGATCGTGGGCAGCCACAGCGGGCCTACGGTCTGGAAGGGGGCGACGGTGCCAGCTGGGCCTTGGTTTGGCCAGGTGCCGGTAAAGTCGGGCCAGAGCAGGGCACGGTGGTCCAGGTCACTGAGCAGCGGCGTGGCAATTTCGCGGGTATACCAAAGCGCCCCGAAAAAAGCCGCAAAAAACATGACTTCGGAAAAGATGAACCAGGACATGCTCCAGCGGTAGGAGACATCGACGCGTGTACTGTTCAGGCCGGTCTCAGACTCGCGCACCGCGTCGCTGAACCAGAAGAACAGGACCAGCAAAAAGCTGAGAATCCCGACCAGAAACACCCAAAAACCGCCTGGCCAATTATTGATCCAGGTGGCTGCGCCCAGTAGCGTCAGGCACAGGGACAAGCTGGCGCGTACGGGATGCCCCGATAAGCCGGGGACATAGTAATACGGCGCCTTGGACGGGTGAGCCGTAGTCTCGACATGCATAGTGTTCTCCTTCGGGTCATGTGCCCTGGGGCGCAGGACCAGGCTGTGCGGTCAGCTTGCCTGGCCGATGAACCAGCGGGCCACCATAATCAGGCCCACAACGAAAACGACCGTGGCGATCAAGGCGGCAACAATCAGATAAACCGGATTGATCTTGGCGATGTCCTGCTCATGGTCGCTGCCACGACGGACTCCAAAAAATCCCCAGGCAATGGCTTTCATTGTCTGGAAAAAGCTGAGTTTGCGCCGCGTAAGGTCCCGAAAATCGTCGTCCATATCACTGTCCTAAAAATTGACTGCCTTTCAGAAAGGTCCAGGCCATGACGGCAATGACGAACGCAGCCAGGAGCAGTCCCAGACGGCGGTTGCGACGGCGTTGTTCGGGGGTCATACGGCGCTCCTCCAGTGTTACTTAATGACAGGGGGTACTTCAAACGTGTGGTGCGGTGCGGGCGAAGGTACCGTCCACTCCAGACCTTCTGCACCTTCCCATGGCTTGGCACTGGCCACTTCACCCTTGCCGCGTGCGGCCTGGATCACGATGTAGATCAGCAGCAGTTGCGACAGGCCAAACCAGAAGGCGCCAATGGTGGCAATCTGGTGGAAGTCGGTGAACTGGCCCGCATAGTCCACATAGCGGCGCGGCATACCTGCCAGGCCCAGAAAGTGCATGGGGAAGAAGGTCACGTTGAACGAGATCATGGTGGACCAGAAGTGGATCTTGCCCAGACGCTCGTTGTACATGCGGCCTGTCCACTTGGGCAGCCAGTAGTAGGCACCGCCAAACAGGGCAAACAGCGAACCGGCTACCAGCACATAGTGGAAGTGAGCCACCACGTAATAGGTGTCGTGTACGGCAATATCAATCGGGGCCACGGCCAGAATCAGGCCGGTAAAGCCACCAATGGTGAACACGAAGATAAAGCCGATGGAAAACAGCATCGGGGTTTCAAAGGACAGCGAGCCGCGCCACATGGTGGCTACCCAGTTAAAGATCTTCACCCCGGTAGGAATGGAGATCAGCATGGTGGCGTACATGAAGTACAACTGCCCGGTTACCGGCATCCCGGTGGAGAACATGTGGTGGGCCCAAACCAGGAAGGACAAAATTGCGATGGCAGCCGTTGCATACACCATGGAAGCGTAGCCAAACAGGGCTTTGCGCGAGAAGGCAGGAACAATGGCCGACACGATCCCGAAGGCCGGCAAGATCATGATGTAGACCTCGGGGTGCCCGAAGAACCAGAAAATGTGCTGGTACAGAACAGGGTCACCACCACCGGCGGCATTAAAGAAGTGCGTACCGAAGTGTCGATCCGTCAGTAGCATGGTTACGGCGGCAGCCAGTACCGGCATTACAGCAATCAGCAGGTAAGCGGTAATTAGCCAAGTCCAGCAAAACAGCGGCATTTTCATCAGCGTCATGCCGGGGGCGCGCATGTTCAATACCGTCACCACAATATTGATGGCCCCCATGATGGAGGACGCGCCCAGAATGTGTACCGCGAAAATGGTGAAGTCCATGCCTGGGCCCATCTGCAAGGACAGGGGGGCGTACATGGTCCAGCCGCCAGCCGGAGCACCGCCAGGGACAAAGAAGGAGGCGGTAAACAAGATCGCGCCTACTGGCAGCAGCCAGAAGCTGAAGTTGTTCATCCGGGCAAAGGCCATGTCCGATGCGCCAATCTGCAATGGAATCATCCAGTTGGCAAAGCCCACAAAGGCCGGCATGATCGCGCCGAAAATCATGATCAGGCCGTGCATGGTCGTGAACTGGTTGAACAGTTCAGGCCGGAAAAACTGCAGGCCAGGCTGGAACAGTTCGGTGCGCAGCAGCAAAGCCAGCACGCCGCCCTCCAGCAGCATCACAAAAGAGAATATCAGGTACATGGTCCCGATATCTTTGTGATTGGTGGCGAACAGCCAGCGACGCCAGCCGCTAGGGGTGGCATGGGCATGATGATCATCATGTCCGCTCGGGTTCGCTACATGGTCGACGGTGACGCTACTCATGCTTGACTCCTTGCTGCACTCCCCCTGGCCGTAGTCAGGGATAGCTTGATTGTGTAATGGGCGGCGGGCGCGATCTTAGCGCTGTGCCTTGACGTCGGCAGGCTTCACAACAGGGTCTGGCCCTTTGCCAGCGTTGCCCCAAGCGTTACGGGTGTAGGTGATGACCGAGGCGATCTGTGCATCATTGAGCTGATCGCGGAAGGCGGCCATTGCCGTGCCAGGATGCCCATTAAGCACGGTGTCGATTTGCCCCTTCATGGGCGCCAGAACAAATTTCTCGTCACCATCCAAAGCCGGGAATGTGCCGGGCATGCCTTTGCCGGTTGCCTGGTGGCAGGCTACGCAGTTCTGTGCGAAGACTTGCTTGCCACGTTCAACCAGTTCGTCTTTGGTCCACTCTTTGTTGGGATCATCGGCCTGGGCTTTCAGCAAGTCGTTCTGCTCTTTGGCCCACTTGTCGTAGTCCTCTTGCTCCATCACTTGCACCACGATGGGCATGTAAGCATGGTCCTTGCCGCACAGCTCGGCACACTGGCCGCGGTACGTACCCACTTTATCGGCGCGGAACCAGGTGTCGCGCAAAAAGCCGGGGATGGCATCTTGCTTGACGCCAAACTCGGGCACCATCCAGGAGTGGATGACGTCTTCGGCGGTCAGCATGACACGTACTTTTTTATGGACCGGGACAACCAGCGGCTTGTCCACTTCCATCAAGTAGTTCGGGCCAATGGGTTCACGGCCTTCGATCTGCGCGCGTGGTGTGGACAGGTTGGACAGATACTTCACGCCCGTGGCGGGGCCGTCCAGATATTCATAGCCCCATTTCCACTGATAGCCGGTGACTTTCACCGTCAGGTCGGCGCTGCTGGTGTCTTTCATGGCCACCACGGTCTTGGTGGCGGGCAAGGCCATGCCAATCACGATCAGAAAGGGGATGACCGTCCAGGCAACTTCGACGCCTAGGTGCTCATGAAAGCGGGCGGCGATGGCGCCCTTGGATTTGCGGTGCCGGATGATGGAATAGAACATCACACCGAACACGCCAATGAAGATGATGGTACAGATGATCAGCATCATCCAATGCAGCCAGGCAATGTCCTGGGCAATGGGGGTGACACCCGGATGCAAATTGAGCTGATTGACACGCGGACCACCCTCCATGTGGGTGATCTGAGCCAGGCTGGGCCCTGCCGTCGAACAGGCGGTCAGAGCAAATAAACTTCTCCACATCTTCATTGTTGTCCCTCTTTTGGTGTTGCCATGCCAAACCGAGGTTCGGCTGCGTCAACGCTCCGAAAAATCCAACGCTGGAAGAAACTGCTGTGTTGCAGTGGCGGGCTTGTCTCAGCTAAGTGCTGGTCCGCTCGAAGTTTTTAGTAGCTTATCTGTTCACGGAAATTATATAGAACTTGTTTTAGCCTTCAAGGGCAGGGTATGTCCCTAGACGACAAGGTTGGACTAAACGCTACAAAAGCCGTAATGGGGCAAGCCTTGAATTACAATCGCCGACTATGACCTTGTTCCAGAACCGATCACTTACTCAGGCCATGCGTCAGCGCATGGCAAGCCTGACCAGTCAGCTGCAACAATTACCCCCTCCAGGTAGTCGTCCCGTCACTGTTGCCGGCAGCGTTGCCGGGTGGATTACTCCCAAGGCGGCTCTGTGTATTGAGCCTTTGCCCGGGGTGACGATTGAAGAAGATGTCTTGCGTCTGAGCGAATGCCCCAGCCATGATTTGAGCCTGGCTCAAGTCCTGGATCAGGTCGCCCTGAGTTTGCAGGAAGGCGGTTGTATTCGCGCCTGGCGCGATGAACTGCTGGATGTGGTCGGAGAAGGGCAATGCCTGTCCCGTATCGAACGCGGTGCGGTGCGTCCCTTGGGCTTTTTGACCCAGGCCGTGCATTTGAATGGCTGGTCCACCGATGGCCGTATCTGGGCGGCGCGCCGCTCGTTTTCCAAATCCACTGACCCGAATATGTGGGACACGCTGGTTGGTGGACTGGCGGTGGCGGGCGAGACCCTGCACACCTCCTTGATACGCGAAAGCTATGAAGAAGCGGGCCTGGCGGAGTCGGTGCTGGCAGATTGCACGCCCTTGCGGGTGTCTTTGCGCATGCACCGCCGTTTGCCTGAAGGCTATCAGGTGGAAAACGCCTTGGTCAGCGATTGCGTACTGGCTGACGACGTTCGACCCTGCAATATGGACGGCGAGGTTAGTGAGTTTCGCTTATTGACGCTGGATGAAGCCTGGCAAATGATAGAAGCTGATCTGTTCACGCTGGAAGCACAAGTGGTGCTGATCGACAGCATCAAGCAGCATTTGGAACAGCTTGCCTGAACCCGGGAGTCACCGGGCAGGCACCAACCCGATGGGAGCAAAGCATGAACCCGAATCCTTTTGGTATACCTGATTTCAATGCCCTGGGTGGCGGTAATAATCCATTGCTGCGCAGCATGGATATGATGGCCCAGGCCTGGAAGAACATGGCCAGTGGCGGCACGAGCGATCTGGGTGCGGGCATGATGCCCAGCCTGTCTCCGGATGATCTGGATCGCCGCATTCGTGATTTACGTGCTGTGGAAAGCTGGTTACAGCTGAACCTGTCCATGTTGAGCACGACCATTCAAGGACTGGAAATCCAGCGCTCTACCTTGGCTGCTATCAAGGCGATGGCGCAGCAAGGCACTCAAGCTGCTGGTGGCCCCAATCCTTTCGACGCCTTTATGGCCTTCAACCCCCTGAACGCAGGTGCCGCTGCTGGCTCAGAAGTAGGTGCAGCCAGTGCCAAGGCCCAATCCGGCAAGTCGCAAGAACCCCCCAAAACGTCTGCGTTTGAGCCCAAGTCTGAATCCGGCGCCCAACAAGAAACACCTAAAGGCACAGCTGCGGGCGCGGAACAAAGTGGCGAGGCAGCGGCTGGTAATGCTGCTGCGCAAGCCTGGTGGGGCATGTTGCAGCAGCAGTTTGATGCGATGGCTACGGCGACCGCTGCGTCCATGCAGCAGGTAGAAACCTATCGCCAAAAAACGGCTCAGGCCAGCAAGGCCGGTACGGCTGATAAAGCGACTAAGCCCGCTGCCGCCAGCGCCCCGACAGCGGCCAAGGCATCGGCCCCGGCAGACAGCAAACCCGCCGCTAAAACCGCTGCTAAAAAGGCCGCCCCGCGCAGCAGTACAAGCAGTACCAAAAAAACTGATCGACCAACCTAGTAGGTAATTTTTTATGCTTAATATCGTGATTCTGGCAGCAGGCATGGGCAAGCGTATGCAGTCTGACCTGCCCAAAGTACTGCATCCTATCGCTGGCAAATCCATGCTGGCCCACGTGCTCGACAGCGCGCGTGAATTGGAGCCGGAAAAAGTTGTGGTCGTGGTGGGTCATGGCGCCGAGCGCGTGCAGCAAACCTTCGCGCAGGCCGAACTGGCCTTCGCATTGCAACAGCCCCAATATGGCACTGGCCATGCTGTGCAGCAGGCCGTGCCTGAACTGGTTGGCGGCGATAAGGCGGAAGATGTCACGCTGGTTCTGTACGGGGATGTGCCTTTGGTCCAGGCCGATACCCTGCGCCGCTTGCTGGACGCTCGGGGCCAGGGCGTGGCCGTACTGACGGAAACCTTGGATGACTCCACCGGCTACGGCCGCATCATCCGCGGAGCTGACGGTTCCGTGCAAAGCATTGTTGAGCATAAAGACGCCAACGAAGCACAGCGCGCAGTGAAAGAGGTCAATACCGGCATTCTGGTCGCACCTACCGCGCGTCTGAAAGACTGGCTGACGCGCATCACCAATGACAACGCCCAGGGCGAGTACTACCTGACCGATATCATTGCCTTGGCCGTTGCGGATGGTGTGCCCGTCCAGGCCGCTCAACCTTCCGCCGGTTGGGAAACGCTGGGTGTGAACAGCCGTATTCAGCAAGCTCAGCTGGAGCGCTTGTGGCAGACCGAACAGGCCCGTCGCTTGCTGGAGCAAGGCGTCACGCTGGCAGACCCGGCCCGCTTTGATCTGCGTGGCACGCTGGAATGCGGCCGTGATGTGTTCATTGATGTGGGTTGTGTATTTGAAGGCAAAGTGGTGCTGCAAGACGGAGTGCGTGTTGGTCCACACAGCGTATTGCGCGATGTCACCATTGGTGCCGGTACACAAATCGAAGCCTTCAGCCATTTGCAGCAAGCCCAAGTGGGTGAAGAGGCACGTATTGGGCCTTACGCCCGTCTGCGTCCCGGTGCTGTGTTGGCCAATCACACCCACGTGGGCAACTTCGTGGAAATCAAGAATACGCAGCTGGGGGAAGGCTCCAAAGCCAATCACCTGGCCTATATCGGTGATGCTGATGTGGGCCAACGCGTGAACATTGGCGCGGGCACCATCACTTGCAACTACGATGGCGTCAACAAATTCCGTACCGTCATTGGCGACGATGCCTTTATCGGTTCGGACACGCAGCTGGTGGCCCCCGTAACCGTGGGCCGTGGAGCTACGATTGGCGCGGGTACCACCCTGGTGCGCAATGCACCGGATGATCAGTTGACCTTGTCGCGCTCCGAACAGCGCAGCGTGTCCGGCTGGAAGCGCCCGGTTCGTAAATCTTGATGTGTTTTAGCCCATCTTTGCCATCTCCCCCTCTGTCTTGCAAAGGGGGAGATGCGCCGCGGAATCTTGACGCACAAGGCCCGGATGGGCTGATTCTGGATCGTTGCCATGCGCATTCTGCAGCTTAATTTCGAACGCGGCTGGCGCGGTGGCGAACGGCAGACTTTGTTGAGTCTTCAGCATATGCAGCAGGCCGGCCATCAGGTCAGTCTGCTGGCCCGGCGCGATGAAGAACTGGCCAAGCGGGCCAAAGAACAAGGCTTGAGCGTGGTGGAATGTGCCTCGGTTGGGGCTGCGCTGCGCTACTTGCTGTTGCATGGCCGTGGTTTTGATATCGTCCACTCGCAAACAGCCTCTTGCATGAGCTGGCTGGCCTTATTGCATTTTTGGCTGCCCAAGCGGGTGGTCTTTACCCGCCGCACAGCCTTTCCCGTTGATCGCAAACGCAATGAACAACGTACTGGGCAGCAAAAAAGCAGTCCCTTGACCTCTAAAGAACGGCGTACTCGCTGGAAGTGGCGTAAGGCAGACCGTCTGGTGGCAATCAGTCAGGCAGCTGCGGCAGAGCCACGTCGTTTGGGCTTTTCTGTGGACCTGATTCCTAGTGCCATCGAATACGTGGAGCAGGACGAGACTTATGTAAATCATTTGCGGCAACGCTGGAACCCGCAAGGTTTGCATGTCTTGGGGACGATGGCGGCACTGAGCTCAGAGAAAGATCCCTTAACGTTGATTCGCGCGTTGCATGTTCTGTACCAGCGTCGTCAGGATTTTGTGTTTCTGCATTTTGGTGCGCCTGGTTCCGAGTCCTCGGCCGCGCAAGCGTTGATCGCGCAATTAGGTTTGGAAGCCTGCTACAAATTGGCTGGCTTTGAGGCCCGCCCAGAACAGGCCTATCGTTTGATGGACGGCTTTGTCTTGAGTTCGCGGCACGAAGCCTTGGGCTCCAGCGTGCTGGACGCTTTTGTATACGGCGTGCCCGTTACGGCCACCATGGCCGGTGGTTTAAGCGAGCTGCTGGACAATGGGCGTGGCAAGTTATGCGCGGTAGGGGATGCACAAGCCATTGCACAGGCGTTGGACGACACCTTGAACAGTCCCGCCGCAGCGCGTCAGCAGGCTGATTTGGCTTATCGCTGGGTGGTTCAGGAACATGATCCCGCCGTTATGGTGCAGCGTTATTTACGCCTGTATCAGCAATTGGTACAGCAACGCCTACGGACCTGAGCAGGGCTGTTTGCTCGGTCGTTGCACGTTTCACGCTTGATTCTTGTGCTGGTCTTTGCTCGTGTTTTAGTGCCTGCAATAGCAATAGCCATAGCCAAAGCCACATCCACAGCCACCACCATAGCCAGAGCTCTAGCCGTATGACCTCGCCGGACGCGGGATTCGACTGCACTAGATCTTCGGTGCAGGCAGGGGAATCCGTGTCTCGAACTTGGCCTGATGAATCGAAAAAAAGCTGCGTATATTACGGATATTGGCCTGGCTGGTGAATAGGGTATGAGCCAGCTTGTGATACGCAGCCATATCGCTCACCTGCAAAATCACAATGAAATCCACCCCGGTAGAGACGCGATAGCACTGCGTCACGGCAGGTTCGGGAGTCATCAGGCGTTCAAATTGCTGCAAGTATTCTTCGCCCTGACGGTCCAGCGTAATTTCCACAATCGCAGTCAAACTAGGGCCTAGCTGTTCCGGGTTTAACAAGGCCACTTGCCGTCGGATCACCCCTTGTTCGCTTAGACGACGCACTCGCCGCAGGCAGGTTGGGGGGGAAGCATGCACGCGCAAAGCCAGGTCCTGATTGCTAATGGACGCATCATTTTGCAGCTGTTCCAGAATTCGCAGGTCCAGATCGTCGAGTTCAATCATGACAAAATTTGTCTATCCATTATGAAATTAAATTTCTTTAAATAAGATATGTATTTCTATTATTTCGTATTGATAATTAAATGAAATTTTAATTCATTTCATCAAAAAAATAGACATAAAATTTTTTGTGTTTAAGATCAGAATAAGCGATTGGATTGATTAGCTGGCCCTGAAAACAGGGTCATGAACAGGAGTTGGCTATGTGTGGAATTGTTGGCGCTGTGGCGCAACGCGATATTGTTCCCGTACTGCTTGAAGGTTTGAAGCGTCTGGAATACCGGGGCTACGACTCTTGCGGGGTTGCTGTTCATGCGCAGGGCCAGTTGTTGCGGGCACGCAGTACTCAGCGTGTGGCCGAGCTGCAAGATCAGGTCAAGGCAGACAATCTGCAAGGCTTCACTGGCATTGCACACACCCGCTGGGCAACTCATGGTGCTCCCGCTACCCATAACGCACACCCGCACTTCTCCGGCAAAGGTAAAGCGCGTATTGCGCTGGTGCATAACGGCATCATCGAAAACCACGATGAATTGCGTGCCGAGCTCAAAGACATTGGTTACGTGTTTGAAAGCCAGACTGACACCGAAGTTATCGCTCACTTGATCGACCACCTGTACAACGGTGACTTGTTTGAAGCTGTGCAACAGGTGATCCGTCGCTTGACCGGCGCTTATGCGATTGCCGTATTTTGTCAGGACGAGCCACATCGTGTGGTGGGTGCTCGCCATGGTTCGCCCCTAGTTGTTGGCGTGGGCCAGAACGAAAACTTCCTGGCTTCGGATGCCTTGGCGCTGGCTGGCACCACCGATCAAATCATCTACCTGGAAGACGGTGATGTGATTGATCTGCAAATCAATAAAGTATGGATTGTGGATAAGGACGGCCGTTCGGCAGATCGTCCGGTTCATACCGTGCATCTGCACACTGCTGCCGCCGAATTGGGCCCTTATCGCCACTTCATGCAAAAGGAAATCTTCGAGCAGCCCCGTGCTGTGGGCGATACCTTGCAAGACATTGAAAGCGTTACGCCTGAGCTGTTTGGCGACCAGGCCTACAAGGTGTTCCAGGATATCGACAATGTGCTGATCCTGGCTTGCGGCACCAGCTACTATGCTGGCTTGACGGCACGTTACTGGATCGAATCGCTGGCCAAAATCCCCGTCAACGTGGAAATTGCCAGCGAATACCGCTACCGCGACAGCGTGCCTAATCCCCGTACCCTGGTGGTCACTATTTCCCAATCCGGTGAAACGGCTGACACCTTGGCTGCCTTGAAACATGCCCGCAGCTTGGGCATGGAGCAGACCCTGACTATCTGCAACGTGGCCACCAGCGCCATGGTGCGCGAGTGCAAGCTGTCCTACATCACCCGTGCGGGTGTGGAAATTGGCGTGGCGTCCACGAAGGCCTTTACCACGCAGCTAACTGCCTTGTTCTTGCTGACGATCGCCCTGGCACAAGTCAAAGGCCATTTGACCCAGGAACAGGAAAGCGATTACCTGAAAGCCCTGCGTCACCTGCCTACCGCCATCGCCGCCGTGCTGGCGTTGGAGCCACAAATCATGGCTTGGGCTGACCGCTTTGCCAGCAAGGAAAATGCCTTGTTTCTGGGCCGCGGCATGCATTACCCCATCGCCATGGAAGGGGCACTGAAGCTGAAAGAAATCAGCTACATCCATGCTGAAGGTTATCCTGCCGGAGAACTGAAACACGGACCGCTGGCTTTGGTCACTGAGGCCATGCCTGTTGTCACCATCGCCCCGCGTGACGAACTATTGGAAAAGCTGAAATCCAATATTGAAGAAGTCCACGCACGCGGGGGTGAGTTGTACGTGTTTGCCGACGCCGATACCCGTATTGGCAGCAGCGAACGCGTACACGTGATTCGTATGCCTGAACACTACGGCAAGCTGTCTCCCATCCTGCATACCGTGACGTTGCAATTGCTGGCGTATCACACCGCCTGCGCACGGGGAACGGATGTGGATAAGCCAAGGAACTTGGCTAAGAGTGTGACGGTGGAGTGATCCAGCATCCGTTCAACATTCGACCTTGATTGAAGTGTTAAAAGGGCCGCAACCTAGTGTGCGGCCCTTTTTGTCCTTGGCTTTATGTGCCAGCTCTGAGCATGTACCGTTTTGAGCCGTGGTGATTTAGAACTGTTTCATCACCGTAAACCGTAGTAGCTGGCCTCGTGCTTGGGCCGTATCCCCTGCCTTGACGTCCACCTCTTGATAAAAGGCTCCTTTCAGGACAAGCCCAGCACTGGGGATCGGGTAGATGAGTTCGCCTCCCAAGGCGTGCCGGTGGCCACGTTGACCAAAGGTGCCTGTCCCTTGATTATTTGTGGTTTGCCATTGGCTATAGCCTACTAAACCCACCTGCACTGAGCCGAGGTTTTTGGCCAGACCCCACTCCATGGTGAGCTGGTCCCCAGGTCGAATGCCCGTTTTGTTTCTGCCATTGATTTCGTATCGTGCCAAAACAGAGCCACTGATCGTCTTGGCCTTATCAAAGTAGTACGTGGCCCCACCCGTCAGCATCGTTGTTTTGTATCCTTTACCGGGCATAACGGGGCTGTCAGACTTGCCATTGTCCAACCACGCGCCTAACGCAGTGACTGCATCCCAACGCTCACCGTGCCAGGCCAGTAAAAGAGGGCTCACGTAGATATCTCCCAGGCCTGTGTGTTGATCTCGGACTCCCGCTCCCTCCAGCTTTAAGGAAGCCCGTGTAAGGGGTGCAATCACTTGCATGCCATAGTCGGCACCCAACAATTGATAGGGTGTAATCCAGACCAGGCCGTTGGCCATCGCATTGATCGTTCCTGTGTTTTGGGTGGGTAAGCGTTCATGACTACCAGGCTCCTGGAAGCGGGTCATGTTGTAGTGCACCAGATAGCTCATGAAGTAGACGCCGGGCGGCGGGACGCTGGCAGCTTGTGTGCCTTCTACCCCTCCGATGTAGTGACCTTCAGAAAAAGCAGATGGATGCAGCATCGTACTGGCGAGCGCCAGCACGACGCGTAGCACTAATTGGCGTGTCATAAAAAGTGTCTCCATATCGCGTAATTTCGCGATTTATTGGCTTTGGTCGCCGCTTTCAGGTGCTTGGGGCAGGCCAGTTGGTATGGGCGTGCGCTGGCCTTCAGACAGGAGCTTGCTTGCCTCGCTGTTCTGGGGCGACAGATTATTTTTTGTGAAACAGGGGCCGGGCCTAAGGCTGCAGCGGGCTGCAGCTATGCCACAGTAGCGGCACGTCACACGGCATGGTGATTAGGAAACAAGACAGGCCGTGTGACGAGATCGTGGGTCAGCAGGGGGCTGCTTGGCCTGGAAAAGGATGGACAAGGCCGATTTGGCTCGACGCCTTGGTGACATCACGCATGTGCGTGAATAAGGCCTCGACTGGAGGGCTTATCTCCATCAACTCGATCATCCCCCCCAAGGTAGGGCGGGCATCCACATAGGCAGCGCGGCTGCCAATTCCAACTACCGCCTGGAGTACCAGGGGGAGTCCTTGTGCGCAGAGCGAGTCGAGCTTGGCTTGATACCCCTCCGGTGTGGCTGCCACTCCCCAGTGATGAAACCCGCAGCGGGGCTGGCCGTTATCGTCGATATAGGGGCTAGGCGTTGTACAGTTTTGCTGAATCAGCTCGACCATCATGGAGCCAGAAAAACCCAGACACAGGCTCAGATCAGGGGTGACCGGCAAGCCTTGGTATTTGAGCTCGTCGAAAGCGAAGTGTTCGGCCAGAAACCAAGGGCCTACCTGTAAAGCGCTGCCATAGTGCTGCATTGCCGCATGGATGTCTGGTACGACGAATGCGATTTGAATGATGCCTTCTTGTGTTTGTCCCCATTGCCACAGCATTTTGTTGTCTCCTTTTTATTTTTGAAAAATCAGTTTTTTGGGCAGGTGTTTGGTAGCGATAGCACATCTGCCTGTTCTGGCTTAGCGGAACTCATACAGAGTGGGCACCCGGATATGGGCAGCTGCATTATTTTCCCGGGCTAGCTGCAACATCATTTCTGCATCCACCAACCCCGATAGTTTCCCGTCCTGATCGTAGCCAGCCAGTGGACCGTGAACGGCTGCATACATCACAAATCCACTCGTTGTGGTGGGGGTGTGGATAGCGCCAGTTTCTTCCCACACATACCAGCCAACTGAACCCCGGTCTTGCTCATAGCCAAATTCGCCCTCCAGCATGACACCCTCAATAGCGCCAATGTGGTGGTGGAGCGGAGCCTGAGTGTTTGGGCCTACTTTCAGCAGGATGGTGAACCCCCCTGTTTTAAGATCTATGTTCAGTAATTTGAACCAGGTATTGGGCATCACCCAGGGGGTCCAGGGCAGTGTTTCTGGATTAAAAAAAACGTTGATTTTTTGATGGCGTACTTGCGCAGCTGCAGGCTTGGCCGGGGTTTCAGTCATGGCTTTGTCTCCTTGAATCGCTTTGTTGATGTTTAAAGTATGCGTGATAGGATTCTAGAATCAGTGCTCCCTGGGGACTTGGCGTAGTGCGCCAATTCCTTGTCCATGAATGCCATCTTCCAGACCGCCGCGAGACCGGAAGCCATGCTCTCTATACCTACAATGATCAGTACTCCAGACCGGGGCCTTAGGGGCGAGGCGGGACTCGCTGCTTGGGAGGCCGCAATTTGTGCAGCCTATGGCCCGACGGTTTTTAATATGGAGCGGCCTGATCTGTTCTCGGGCCATTTCTGGCGTTCTGCAGGGGCGTTGGTGAGTGCTATCTCGGGCAATGTTTCTCGGGTTCAAACGGACGGAGTGGCCGGGCAGGGCAGTGATGATGCATCGGTATTCCTTGTCATCGCCAAAAAGGGGGAGGCCATGATGCGGCAGGGTCGGGCATCCCTGCTTTTGCAGCCGGGAGACATCACTATCGCCGACCCAGATCGCAGCTGGGACTACAGTTTTTCTCGGGATTTTGCTCATTTGTCCGTGCTGGTGCCCCGCTCACTGCTCTCTTTGCATCCGGATGGTCCTGATGCCATGGTGCTGTGGCATTGCCACGCCCGGAGCAGATTGGCCAAGGCTGTCTCAGCCTTGGCTGGCGTCATGGCCGAAGATGAGACAGATCCTCTGGAGCTGCCCGGCAATGAGTTGGACGTACATGCATCCTTGATTGATTTCCTGGCAGGGGCAGTGGCTGCGGGTGAGTACGCCTCCCTTGAAAGAAATAGTGTTCAAGGTGGAGGGCCAGCGCTTCGTCGGGTGCTACGAATAGTGGACGAGCATCTGACAGATCCCGAGATGTCTCCGATCAGGATTGCTGGTCTGGCGGGTGTGTCGCTGCGTACTCTATATAGAGTGTTTCAGCAGGGTGGCCTGACCTTTACCAGTTATGTGCTGGGTCGTCGTTTGGATGAGTGCCATCGAAAACTGCTGAGCTCCCGCTATCGTGAGCAGGCTATTTCCGACATTGCATTTAGTCATGGCTTTAATGACTTGAGCTATTTTTCGCGCAGTTTCCGACGCCGGTTTGGGATGACTCCGACGGCAGTTAGGGGAGGTTAAGACGTATCTGCTCCTAAACTGAATTGAAATATTGTGGGTTTACAACGGTAGACCTGTTCGGACCTGGCCCAAATTTTTTGGGCTTTGCATGGGTTTGAGAAGGTGCCGCAAGCCCTCGATTCGACTACCTGCCCAGAGGCGTAAGCGAGGCAGGAAGGAATTTTCAGTGTGGGCTGCAGCGTCGGAAATTGTGCTGTGATTGCTGTTGCCTGAAAGCTTGAGTCCAAACAACTAGTAGCGAACTTCATATTGACCGCCCTATAATTGATAACGATTCTCATTAGCTATCAGTGCGGAGCTCCCTCGTGTCATCTTCAGTTCTTCCCTTGTCAGAGGTGTCTTTGGCCGATTCGGTCGAGTCACTTTACTGCGACCACCATAGTTGGTTACAGCGCTGGCTGCATCACCGGCTTGGGGGGGCAGACCAGGCGGCGGACTTGGCGCAGGACACGTTTGTACGCTTGTTAAGCAGCCGCGCTACCTGGCAGTTTTCCAGTCCGGGGCAAGCCCGGGCTTATCTGCGCAAGACCGCGCAGAACCTGTGCATCAATTTATGGCGTCGCCAAGAAATTGAACAAGCGTGGCTGGATATTTTGGCTGCCGCGCCAGAAACTTTTTACCCCTCGGCTGAACGTCAGGCCATGATTTTGCAGGCGCTGGAAGAGATCAGCACCATGCTTAGCGACTTGCCGCCCAAGGCTGCCAAAGCCTTTACCTTGGCGGTTATCTGCGAGATGACGGACGATGAAGTCGGTGCAGAGATGGGCATTTCTGGCCGTATGGTGCGCAAGTACGTCGCTCAAGCCATGCTGGGCTGCATCAGTTTGCATGCCTGCCAAACCGTAGCCGAGCTGCGCCAGGAACCTCAGTATTAAGTTACCCCTCATGAAGCACGGTTCCCATTTTTCTTCTTCACCTCCTCCTCATGCGGTATTGATGCAAGCGGCTGAGTGGTATGCCTGCCTGCGCGATGGCAAAGCCAGTGCGGCGCAGCGTTCTGCCTGGCAACATTGGTTAAGGCAGGACGAAATGCACAGTACTGCCTGGCGTTATGTGGAGGAGGTCAGCAGCAGTTTTGAACCCGTGCGAGCAGCACCGGATTCCCGCCGTGTGGTGGATAAACTGAATACAGCCAATGAGCGCTTGCACATGCGCCGGCGGGCTTTGGCCAGCGTTGCCGTACTGGCAGGCACTGGCTTATTAAGCTGGTTTTCCTGGCGTCAGTCCTGGCTGCCGTCCAGTGTGATGGCTCTGGCGGCAGACCATTCCACTCAAACCGGTGAACAAGGTCATCTTGTGCTGGATGACGGCTCCAAGCTTTGGCTCAATACAGCGACCGCCATTGATGTGCAATTTACTGCTCAGGCTCGTCATATCGTTCTGATTTCTGGCGAGATCTTTATCCAGACGGCACAAGACACGGCGCGCCCCTTTACCGTCCAGACCCCTCAAGGGACGATGCGTGCTTTAGGGACTCAATTTAATGTGCGTATGGACCCGGACTGCACCCAGTTGGCGGTGTATGAGGGCGCTGTGCAAGTGTCTACGTCCACGGGTCAGAATACCGCCACTGTCCAAGCGGGCAAGCAGGTGCATTTCAATGCGCAGCACATTAAACAAAGCATGGATGCGGACCAGGCACGAGAGGCCTGGACTCAAGGAGTGCTGGTGGCAGACAACATTTCTTTGCGCAGCGTGATCCAGGAGTTGAGCCGTTATCGGAAAGGCTATCTGGGGGTGGATGAGTCCGTGGCCGAGCTCAAAGTCTATGGCAGCTTCCCTCTTCATGACACCGATCATGTGCTGAAAATGCTGGCTTCAGCCTTGCCTATTCGCATCGGGCAGCCACTGCCTTGGTGGACTAATGTGGAAGCCGTGAATTGATGGGACAGGGCGCCTGATCACAGCTTTTCAGGAAAAATTATAAAAATAAAAATCCCATTGGTTTCAATGGTTTGTCGGTCTTTTTAGCAAAAACATACAAAAAAGTGCAAAAGCAGGTTCCGGGTTTTGGAGACTCGCTTGTTTAAGACAGTAAGAGGACCTGATTGGCGTGACGCCAATGAAGCAGGAGGCGAGCCTTAGCGGCCGCTAAGTACTGAACATCAACGCAAGAACATCGTTCAGGTTCATCGTTTTTATTGTTGACTGACCCGTGTCTTTGAAGGATGTCTACTTATGCGTCGTCGCCCCGATCCACTTTCCCTGTCCAAGGGTCCGGGATTGCCTTGCGCTCCAATGCGCCCTCTGGCTATGGCTTTGTACCTGCTGATGGCGGGCAGTGCCTTGGTGTTGAGCTCCCAGCCCACCCAGGCGGCCACACAAAACAGCCCGGCTGCCGACAAGACTCAGCGCTATGACATTCCCGCCGGCCCCTTGAGCCGCGTGCTGATGCGCTTCTCTCAAGAGAGCGGCGTGTATCTGGTGGGTGCGGGCAGTGTGGCTGAAGGCAAGCAAAGCGCGGGCCTAAGCGGCAATTACAGCGTCTCGCAAGCGCTGGATGTTTTGCTGGCAGGCACGGGCATTCGCTATTCGCGCTCTGCCGACACCGTCAATCTGTGGCCAGTCAGTGAAACCACGCAGCTGGAGCCGGTACGCGTGCAGGGCACCTTGAACCGGCCCACTGAAGACACTGGCCTGTACACCTTAAGCGGCACCAGCAGCACGGCCACTCGTTTGAACATGGATACCCAACACACGCCGCAATCGGTCAGTGTGATGACACGCCAGCAAATGGATGACTTCGGTCTTACCAGCTTTGATGATGTGATGAACTTCACCACTGGCGTCACCGCCAATACGGCTGCGGTGGGCGGTGGTTTTCAGTTTCAGGCACGCGGCTTTGATATCAGCAATGTGCAGGTAGATGGCGTGCAAAGCAGTTACCGTGCTGCCGGACGTGGTGCGTTCAATCCTATTTCTTTGGATATGGATTTATACGATCGCGTGGAGGTCGTGCGTGGCGCCACCGGGCTCTTGTCGCCTACGGGTGAACCGTCGGCCTTGATCAACCTGATTCGTAAACGTCCTCAAGCCGAATTTGGCGGCAAGCTGAGTGCGCAATACGGTTCCTGGCAGGACAAGCGCATTACGGCCGATGTGACCGGCCCGCTGACGCAGGATGGCCGTTTGCGTATGCGCATCATTGGTTCGCACAAAGAGGCCGACTCTTTCATGGATCGCCAGAGCAACAAGAACGATCTGCTCTCCGGCATGCTGGAATTTGACCTGACAGACCGCACTCTTCTGACCGCGGGCTACGACTATCAGGAAGCCAAATTACGCGGCGAAGCCAATATGGGTGTGCCCTTGTTTAACACTGAGGGGGAGCGTATCGATGTGACGCGTTCCATGTCGCTGGTGCCGGACTGGACTTACTGGGACAAACGCCATCAAAACGCGTTTTTCTCAGTTGAGCATGAGTTTGAGAACAGCTGGAATGCCAAGCTTAGCTACAGCCACCAGCGCGATGATGGGGATGCTTTGATTACCGGCTGGGGGCAGGGCGTCAATCCCATTGTCCGTCCCGACGGTTCTGGTATTGGCATACGCGCCAATTTGGCGGCCAATGGTTATCGGCATCAGGACAACCTGGAGCTGTCGGCTAACGGACCCTTTGAACTGTTTGGCCGCGAACATCAGCTGATGTTTGGTTTTAATGGCACACGCAAGCGTGACACCACGCACACCATGAAAATCAGTAATGAAAGTACGTGGTTCATTCCCAATATTTACGATTGGGATGGCTATATGCCAGAGCCTAGCGTCAGCCGCACAGGTGAATGGAACCGGGTGAACACACGTGAATATGGCCTGTTTGCTGGCACACGTTTGAACGTTATTGACCCGCTCAATGTGATCATGGGCATGCGTTTGTCCGACTACAAGACCTACCGGGACAACTACGGCAAAACCGGCCAGTTCACGGGGGTGTCGAACGAGTTGCGCAACCGCAATGAAGTTACGCCTTACTTCGGGGTGACGTACGACTTCAATCCGAATTTGACGGCCTACGCCAGCTACACACGTCTGTTCCAGCCGCAAAGCTACAAAGACATCAACGAAAACTTCCTGGACCCCATTACCGGTGTTAACCGTGAAATCGGGCTGAAAGGTAGCCTGATGGACGAAGCCTTGCAGTTCTCTTTGGCGGCCTTCGAGACACGACAAAACAACCTGGCCGTGCTGGACCCGTCAGTACCGGATGACTTCTTATTGCCCGATGGCAGCCGCCCCTATGTATCTTCCGGAGATGGCAACAAAACCAAGGGCTTTGAAGTGGAGCTGAATGGTGCGATCAACAATAACTGGAATGTATTTGCGTCCTATAGCTACGCCAGCACTAAAGACGGCCAGGGCGAGCGCATTCATACCTACATCCCGCGTCAGACCTTCCGTCTGGGCACCATGTACCAATTCTCGGGTGCGCTACACGGCCTGAGCGCTGGAGCCACGGTGAACTGGTTCGGCAAGCGTGATCTGTGGACGGCAGGCCGTCCCTACAACGCCAGCAACGGCAAGCCATTGGAAGCCACCCATAGCAGCTATGCCTTGGTCGGTCTGCATGCGAACTATCGCGTGAATAGCCATTGGAACGCCAAGCTTAGCGTGAACAATCTGTTCGACAAGCGTTACTACGACAACTTCGTGATCTTCCGGGCACGCTATGGCGCACCGCGCAATGTGCATCTGACGATTGATTACCAGTGGTAATTCCTTTCCTACTTTTTTGAGCCTAACACTATGAAGCCGTTTACTACTCGCCATCTGGTTCGTGGTCTGTACCTTGCCGTTGCCATGGCATTGTCCACGGGCTACGTACACGCCAAGACCCCTGTCCCTGCTGGCTACCAGGCCGTTACTCAAGCACAGATCATGGATAAACCCACTGCAGCCGAAGTGCTGGAAATCGTCTACAGCCCCAAACAAGCCAGCTTGTATGTATCGTCCCCGGACTGGAAAGACGAAACCTTGTCCCGCACGTTGGTCCTGGACCCCAAGACATTGCGCATCAAGCAGGAAATCCCGATGGAGGCCAAAAGCTTTGGGGTCGCCCTGGATGATGGCGCCAACCGTCTCTATCTGACCCAAGGCTTTAACGGCAGCATCGCGGTTGTGGATACCACGACCAATGTCGTCATCAAGCGCATTCCTGTGCAGGATAAAATCAATTTTCAAGACACCATTAACGCTGCTGATTTTGGACAAGCGCGCAAAGACGGTTTGCTGAAGATGATGGAGCGCTTCAAAATCACCGAGGACTACCAGTACAAAACCCGTGAGCTTGTTGTGGACAAGAAAAACCACCGAGTGTTTGCGCCCGGTTTGGGCCTGGGCTTTGATAGCGTCTTGTTCGTGGTGAACACGGAGACACTGGAGCTGGAAAAAGTGATGCCAGGCTTTGGCTACAACGTCGTTGGTATCACGCTGGACGAAGCCAATAACCGCTTGTTTGTGTCCAATATGCAAGGCCAGATCATGGTGGTGAACAGCCAGACCTTAAAGATTGATCAGGTCTGGGAAATCGAAGCCGATCAGCTCTTGAATCTGACTTACGATCCGGCACAGAATCGCCTCTTTGCGGTGGACCAGGGTATTGATCGTGACGACGCCCGTAATCTGCATCTGGAACGTGAATACGCTCGCCGCAGCAAGGGCCATCAGGTCTTCGTTCTGGATGCGTCCAATGGCAAAACACTGGCAACGATGCCTACCGGCGAAGTGCCTATCGGGGTGCGTTTTGATGCGGCCTCGCAGCGCCTGTTTGTCGCGAATCGCGGTGGGGTTCGTGAAAAAGAAGGCAAGGGTTCGGTCAGTATTTTTGACACGGTGAACTACCAGCCGCTGCAAACAATTGAGTTGGCTCCGCACCCTAATAGCCTGGAATACATTCCTGCAGAAAAAGCCCTGTATGTGTCCGTCAAGAATGATGGCAATAGCAAGGAAGCGGGAACTAAAGAGCGCATGGTCCGCATTCAGTTCTAAGCGAGTTTTATTCGCTTGAAAGCATGGTTTACCGATTGACAAGACGGTAGCCAAAAGCCCGGGTTCGGCGTCATGCTGAACTCGGGCTTTTTTATTAAACGTAGGAGTGGCCCGGATATCCCTTGCATGAAGAGTGCTTGCGCAATTTAATTTCGGACTATAAGATTAGATATCTAATCAAATGATGATTCTGGTAGGGAAACTTGAGCAAGATCCCGAGATTGTCTACAGCAGCAAAGCACAGAGTGATGCTTGAGCAGGTGCGGTTTCCTGCCGTTTCCGAATGCTGTTACAGGCTCAGGCGGCTGAGCCCAAGTGGGCTGTTCGCTTGCCGTCCAAGGACGCGGGCAATCTCGACCAGAAGTCAGCCTAGGCGTTTGTCCCTTTGACAGACTCTATTCTCAAAGCCACCTATCCAATTTTTTAGCGCTTGTTGCGCGCTCTTCGCCAAAGGAACACAGCCTCTATGTCTCACTATCTGATCGAGCTTTACACCCCCAATGAAAAATGGAATGCACTGCCTATCGAGCAGCGCCAGCAATTTCTGGGTGGCCTTCAGGCGGCCATGGGTGGTTTATCCAATCTTGGCATTGAGGTGCTGGCACTAGCGCCCACCGAGCACGATATTGACCAAGCCAGCGAACACCGCTTTATGGGTGTTTGGCGCTTTCCGGATCAGCAAGCATGTGCCGCCTTGCTCGCAGGTATTAAAGCCAGCGGCTGGTACGAGTACTTCGATCACGTGAACGCAGCCGGCGCTGAAGGAGGCTTTGCCCAGCACCTGACTGATTTGGCGAACGCCTGATCAGCTACTGTTTTAATGCTGGTCGTCGCGTCGTATACGGGGCCGTCGTTCATAGAGAGGAGTACGCCCTGTACGCGTGATGAGCCCCAGCCATATTTGTGTTGCCGCACAAAAAGCCTATTGGTTCTATCGATGGCCTGGGCCGATTAATCGATTTGTACCCCCCGGTATGCCCCCCTACGATGACTGGTAACAATAAGGAGGCAAACCATGACGGCGTATTTTTCCAATCCGGTTCGGACCTGCTTTGGGGCTGGAAGTCTGAACGAAATCTCTACACTGGCGGCCAATAAAAAAGTCACCCTGGTCACGTTTCCCGAGGCCCGATCACTGGGTCTGATTGAACGTATCCAAGGCCTGCTGGGGGATCGCTTGATCCACATCGTGGAGGATGTGCAGCCCAATCCGGATGTCAGCTATCTGAAGGATGTGTACGAGGCTTTCTGGCAGCAGGCCGGGCAGACGGATATGGTCCTGGCAGTGGGCGGCGGCAGTGCAATTGATACGGCCAAGGCGCTAATTGTCGGCACTCAAACGGGGACGTTTCAGGAGTTGCTGGAGCTGCTGTCTACAGGCAAGCCCTTTACGCCCGTCCAGGCCAAAACCTTGATTGCGGTACCCACCACGGCGGGAACGGGAAGTGAGGTTACGCCGTGGGCCACGATCTGGGATCAGCAGGCACAGAAGAAATACTCTTTGCATCTGGAGCAAACCTGGCCTGCCGTCGCCATTATTGATCCGGAGCTGATGTTGACCGTGCCGGAAAAGGTGACGGTATCCACCGGTTTGGATGCTTTGTCGCATGCCTTGGAATCCATCTGGAATGTGAATTCCAATCCGATCTCCGACACGTTTGCGATCTCCGCCATTCAAGACATCCTGACGTATTTGCCCTTGCTGCAAAAAGATCTGGGTAATATCCAGCTGCGCTCCAAAATGGCGCTGGCAGCACTGAAAGCCGGCATGGCTTTTTCCAATACCAAGACTGCCCTGGCTCACTCCATCTCGTATGAGATGACGCTGCGTCACGGCCTGCCTCATGGCATCGCTTGCTCCTTTACCTTGCCCTATGTGTTGGGCCTGGCCTGGGGCTGTGACCCGTCACGGGATCACGTGTTTGAAACCTTGTTCGGGGCTGACCGTCAGCAGGCTCAGGCCAATTTACGCGCATTTTTACTTAGCGTGGGCGTCAAGACGGAGTTTCTGGACTATGGCGTAGGACCAGAAGAACAAGAGGCCATGATCACTTACGCCATGCAGGGTGCGCGCGGAAAGAACTTCATCGCGGCCTGAGCAAGAAAAAAATACGAGAGACAAACCCAGGAAGGGAGAGAGGAGATTTCCCCCCCTTCTCATACAGCATGAATAGAGCATTCCTGCGGCCTGGCTCGCCAGCGGCAAGGGAATGAAAGGAGCTGATTATGACTCACGCATCAAGTCTGCCGGGGGACGTTGCAGCACGCATGCCCTCGTTTCGTCGAGCCCAATGGCGCATGCTATTGGCCGCCATGTTTTGCTATCTGTTTTTCTATACGGGCCGCCAAACCTTTGGCTTTGCCATTCCCGGACTGAAAGAAGAATTCGGTTTCAGCAGTGCCGCCTTAGGCTGGGTATCGGCCGCCTTGTTATGGGCCTATGCCATTGGCCAGGCGATCAACGGCAATCTGGCTGATAAATATGGTGGCCGCCGCATCATGTCGGCTGGTGCCATTCTGTCTTGCGGGGCCAACTGGATCGCCAGTTTTGCGACGGGTTTTTTCAGCCTGATCATCCCTTGGGGGGCGAACGGCTACTTCCAGGCTTTGGGTTTCGCGCCGGGTAGCCGTTTGATCTCCAACTGGTGGGGCGTCTCCGAACGGGGCCGTGCGTTTGGCTGGTATGTGTTTGCCGCAGGCTGTGCTTCCGTACTGTCTTACGTTACCTCGATCATTGTGATTGATGTAATGGAACTGGGCTGGCGCTGGATTTTCAGGCTGCCTGTCTTGCTGATGCTGGTCGGTGGCATTGTGTTCTATCTGGTGGCCCGTGAGCGCCCGGAAGATATGGGTTTTCAGCCCTTGGCCGATACCGGAGTAGCCAATGCCGATGACAAAACCAAGGCGCTAGAGGCCGATAAGGAGTCATCTTGGGAGCGTTATAAGGCGGTACTGAAAAACAAGCGCCTGCTGATTGCTGCTCTGTCCCTGGGGTTTCAGAATGCGGCTCGCTACGGTTTGATTGTGTGGGTACCCGTGCATTTTCTGGGTTCGGACTGGAAGACGGGCGACAGCATGATCGATCCTAAATGGATCACGATTGCCTTGCCGATCGGCATGGCGGTGGGCGCCTTGAGTAATGGCTGGATTTCGGACCGCCTGTTTGGCTCCAAGCGCTACCTGGCCATCATGCTCTATACCGCCTTGGGTGCGCTGACCAGTCTGTGGATGTGGACATTGCCCGTTCATAGCTCTATCGGTTTGGTGGCCCTGTTCCTGTGCGGGTTCTTTGTCTACGGACCAGCATCCAGTTTCTGGGCCCTGTGTCCGGACCTGGTGGGGGCCAAGCGATCCGGTACAGCCACCGGCGTCATGAATTTTTCCTCGTATCTGTTTGCAGGTCTGGCCGAGCCCATGATTGGCAGTGTGCTGGACTCCACCGGTGATACCTCTTTGATTTTCGTGATTGTGCTGATTGCCTGCTCGTGCAGCGCAGTGGTGGCACTATTCATACGTCGTTAATCAAGAGTAAGGCTAGTCCATGCACCAGTACCACAAATGGCTGAGATCCTTTTATGCCGTGGCGCACACCGGCGGTTTCACCTCGGCAGCGCGTTATATCAGCATTGGGCAACCCACCGTCAGTGAACAAGTCCGGGCGTTGGAAAAGCGTTTCGATGTCGAGCTGTTTTATCGCTCTGGCAACCAGCTGGTCCTGAGTGCGGCCGGGAAACAGCTCTACGAGATCACCAAGCCTTTGTTTGATCTTGAAGAAGAAGCGGTGCAGTTGCTGGAAAGCTTCAAGCATCGAAAATCCGGCCTGTTGCGGGTAGGGGCGGTGTCCCCGCCTATTGCGATGGATTTGGTTTTCAAGCTGGGGCAGAACAATCCGGATGTTGAGTTAAAGACGTATTTTTCCTCGGCATCCGAGGTGCTGGAAAAGCTGTATGACTTTGAAGTGGATGTGGCCTTGTTGGCCCATCCCAAATTAGATCCCAGCTTGTACACACGGCTCTACCAGCGTTATCCGGTGGTTGCCGTGGTCCCTGAGCAGCACCCCTGGTGTGCGCAAAGCCGGGTGTCGGTGGACCAGCTTCAGGACGAGCCAGTGGTGCTCAGAGAAAAGGGCTCACGCACCCGTCAGATTATGGAGGAGGGCTGCAAGCAGCATCAGATCAGCATGAATTGCGTGATGGAGTTGAACAGTCGCGAGGCCATTGTGCATGCGATTCGCAAAGGGATGGGAATCGGCTTTGTATCGGCTCCGGAGTACGTGGATATTCCCGGCACCCGGCTGATCACCTTTGAGCAGCATCCCTTTTTTATCGACTACTACCTGTGCTGTCTGGAATTACGAAAAGACCGACCACTTATTAATGATTTGTTCATGGATCTGGAATCCACCCATTAGCTCTTGTAACTAGCATTCCGCGTTTGGAGAACGAAGATGACGTATCAGCAACCCCAACAAGTACAGGCCGTTATTTTTGACTGGGCAGGCACTGTCGTTGATTTTGGCTCTTTTGCGCCTACTCAGATTTTTGTCGAGGCCTTTGCCGAGTTCGGTGTTCAGGTATCCCTGGAAGAAGCACGTGGCCCCATGGGCATGGGCAAGTGGGATCACATCCGCACTTTGTGCAATGTGCCCGAAATTGCCGAGCGCTACAAAGCCAAGTTTGGCCGTACACCCAGTGATGAGGACGTCACCGCAATTTACGAACGCTTCATGCCTTTGCAAATTGAAAAAATTGCCGAACACTCCGCCCTGATTCCCGGTGCACTGGAGGTTGTGTCCAACCTGAAGAGCACGGGCGTGAAAGTAGGCTCTTGTTCTGGTTATCCCAAGGTGGTGATGGATAAGGTTGTCGAACTGGCCGCTAAAAATGGCTATATGGCCGAATGCGTGATTGCCACGGACGAAGTGCCGAATGGCCGTCCTTATCCCGCTCAGTCGCTGGCCAATGTGATTGCACTGGGTGTGTCGGATGTGGCGGCCTGCGTCAAAGTGGACGACACCTGGCCGGGTATTGTGGAAGGGCGCAGCGCCGGTATGTGGACGGTCGCCTTGACGTGTTCGGGCAATGCCTTGGGGCTGACCTACGAAGAATTCAAGCAATTGCCTGCTGACAAGCTGCAAAGCGAACGTGAACGTATTGGAGCCATGTTCAGCGATTCGCGCCCGCATTATCTGATCGACACCATTGTGGATCTGCCGGAGGTGCTGGCTGACATCAATCGTCGTTTGGCAAATGGAGAGATGCCGCAAAGCAGTTGAGTTGTTGCACCGCATCTCAAGGAAAACCTCCATGTACGGCAACTAATCATGGCGGCACACTAAAAGATAGGCCGCGCCCGCCCGGGCTGTGGCCTGTTTTAGGGATGAGGTCGGATGCAGTCTTCACATGTGGCACATGTTCAAGAGATCACGGCTGTCTGGCAGGGCAACCAGTCCCGGCGCGATCAGGCCGTGATCCATAGCTGGCGGCGGTGCATCGAGCATCACCGGCTCGACCCCGCTCAGGCCTGCGAGGCCTATATCGTGCCTGACTCCCAGTTGCGCGAGCATCGTCAGCAGTCTGAAGCCCTGATCAATATTGCGCGCTCTGGGCTGGACCGTCTGTATCAACAGGTGGCCGGGCTGAACTACGTACTGCTGCTGTCCGACAGTAAGGGCGTGACCGTCGATTTCCTGGGTGCGGATGGCCAGCGCGATGCGTTGCGACAGGCAGGCCTATACATGGGCTCTGAGTGGTCTGAAGAACGGGCCGGCACTTGTGCTGTGGGTACTTGTTTGCAGACAGGTGAAGCCCTGACCATTCATCAAGGCGATCATTTCGATCACATGCATGCTCCCCTGTCGTGTACAGCGGCACCCATCTATCATTACGACGGCGAATTGGCGGCAGTGCTGGATTTGTCTTTGCTTCAGTCTCCTGAAGCCAAGGCCAGCCAAGGTCTGGCCTTGCATCTGGCCAATGCGGCGACTCGTCGTATCGAACTGGCCAACCTGATGGCCTGCCATCGTCAGGAATGGATTCTGTGCTTGTCTCAATCGCCTGAGTTTCTGGACATTGATCCGGAGGCGGCCATCGCCATTGATGGCTCGGGGCGAATCAAAGGAATGACACATACCGGCGCCCGAATCTTGGCGCGTGCAGCGGGGCTGGATTGGCGTCAGCCGGCGGGTTTGCTGGGGCAGGTCTTGATGCGCTTTCTGCATCTGGACGTAGATCAGCTACCCACGCTGATGCGCCACCGCCCGACACAAGAACGGGTGGTGATGGCGCGCGACGGCAGTGTGCTGTTTGCCCATGCTATCGAGCCTAGGCGTGTATTGAGCAGCCGGTCTGTGGGAATGGATGGGGCGGCGGTGGATGCCGCATTGCCTCCCGCCCTTCGCGGCTTGGCGGGTACGGATGCGGCCATGCAGTCGATGCTGCTCAAAGCGGCGCGTCTGGCCACACGTGAAATGCCGGTGCTGTTGCAAGGCGAGACCGGATCGGGCAAAGAATATTTGGCCCGTGCCATTCATGCTGCTAGTGGCCGCCGGGGGAATTTTGTGGCCGTCAATTGTGCCGCTTTGCCCGAGAGCCTGATTGAGAGTGAGCTGTTCGGCTATCTGGCGGGAACCTACACGGGTGGCGCGGCACGCGGCCGTACCGGTCTGATCGAAGAGGCCGACGGGGGCACGCTGTTCCTGGACGAGATCGGGGATATGCCGCTGGCTTTGCAAAGTCGTCTGCTGCGGGTCTTGGCGGAATCAGAAGTCATGCCCTTGGGGGCACGCGCCGGCAAACGTGTTGATATACGTGTGATTTCAGCCAGCCATCATGATGTGAGCGCCTTGGTAGAACAAGGCAGGTTTCGGGCGGATTTGCTATACCGCCTGAATGCGGCGGTTTTGCCTTTACCGGCTTTGCGCGAGCGTACCGATGTGGAGTGGCTGGTGCAGCAGATACTGCGTCGTCGCCGGTCCGAAGGTGATGTGCCGGGCTTGTCGCCGGAGGCGTGGCAGGCCCTGCAGGCTTACGACTGGCCGGGTAATCTGCGCGAATTGGACAACGCGCTGGTGCTGGCCCTTGCTCTGGCGGAAGGCTCCTGCATTGAAGTGCATGACTTGCCAGAGACCTTGCGTGTTCTGCGGCCAGCCAGCGCCTCCAGAGAGTCCTTGCAGGGCAGCGCCCATGCGCTGTCATGGCAGCAGGCCTTACAGACTTGTGGTGGCAACGTCAGTGCTGCGGCGCGCCAGCTTGGGATCAGCCGCTCTACCTTGCACCGCTATATCAAACGTGCTGGCCTGCTGCCGGATTCCTAGGCCTGCGACACATGACACAGTGTGCGACACCTGATGCACCACCTGTGCCACTCCTGGCACAGGTTTTCCCCCTGTCGTCAGGCGATACCCCGCCAGAAATAGCCAAGTACGTCTTGGCATGAAGTTTGCTTTGTACTCCACAGCTGGACAGTAAAAGTCTGGCGCAACATTAAAACGATATGGAGACAGATCATGCAAACACAGCAGGAGATGCAGCCGTCTGCACAACAGCTCGACACGGTTCTTGAACAGTTGACCCATGCCTTGGCCCGCAATGCACCAGACGATGTTGCTGCCTTGTTTGCCGATGAAAGCTATTGGCGCGACCTGGTCATGTTCACCTGGAATATCCGGACTATGGAAGGTCGCGATCAGATCCGCGACATGCTGACGCAGCAGCAAGCGGGCGTTGCCTCCGCCAAATTTGAGCGAGATAGCGCCGAACCCGTCAGTGACGATGGGCAAGGACTGCTTGAAGGCTGGTTCAAGGTAGAGACGGCGGTGGCACGGGGTTACGGGCACATCCGCTTGAAGCAAGGCAAGATCTGGACTTTGCTGACCACGATGTCAGAACTGAAAGGGCACGAGGAGCCTTTGGGCGTGCGCCGTCCCATGGGTGCCGAGCACGGAATCCAGCGTGGGCGACAAACCTGGCAGGAACGCCGGGAGCAGGAGCAGGCAGAGCTGGGCGTGTCCAGCCAGCCTTACGTTTTGATTATCGGTGGAGGGCAGGGCGGCATTGCATTGGGTGCACGTCTGCGCCAGTTGAATGTGCCTACCTTGATCATTGACCAGCATGCTCGCCCCGGTGACAGCTGGCGCAAGCGCTACAAGTCGCTGTGCCTGCACGACCCCGTCTGGTATGACCATCTGCCCTACATTCCATTTCCCGAGAACTGGCCCGTCTTTGCACCCAAGGATAAGGTGGGGGATTGGCTGGAAATGTACGTCAAGATTATGGAGCTGAATTACTGGAGCAGCACAGTCTGCAAGCGGGTTCACTATGACGAGTCCAGCCAGACTTGGGAAGTGGAGATTGAGCGCGATGGTCAGCCCATGACCTTGAGGCCACAACAACTGGTCTTTGCCACAGGCATGTCTGGCAAGGCGAACATCCCCACCATCACAGGCCAGTACAGCTTCAAGGGCGAACAGCAGCACTCGTCGCAACACCCAGGCCCCGAAGCCTATGCGGGCAAGAAAGTCGTGGTGATCGGCGCCAATAACTCGGCCCATGACATCTGCGCTGCTTTGTGGGAAGCGGGCGCGGACGTCACCATGGTGCAGCGATCTTCCACACATATTGTGCGATCCGACTCCTTGATGGAGATCGGCTTGGGGGATCTGTATTCCGAGCGAGCCTTGGCCTCTGGTGTCACTACGCGCAAGGCTGATTTGCTCTTTGCCTCCTTGCCGTACCGCATCATGGCTGACTTTCAGATTCCTGTTTACGACAAGATCCGCGAACGTGACGCTGATTTCTATAAGCAATTGGAAGATGCCGGTTTCATGCTGGACTGGGGCGATGATGGTTCTGGCCTGTTCATGAAATACCTGCGTCGGGCATCGGGCTACTACATTGATGTAGGCGCTTGTCAGCTGATTATTGATGGCAGCATCAAGCTTAAGTCTCGGACGGACATCAGCCATCTGACCGAGGATGCAGTGGTCCTGAGCGATGGTACGGAGCTACCCGCTGATTTGATTGTCTACGCCACGGGCTACGGCTCCATGAATGGCTGGGTGGCAGATCTGGCGGGTCAGGAAATGGCTGACCGGGTGGGCAAATGCTGGGGCCTGGGTTCAGAAACCACGAAAGACCCAGGTCCATGGGAAGGCGAGCAACGAAATATGTGGAAGCCGACCCAGCAAGCCGCGCTGTGGTTCCATGGCGGTAACTTGCACCAGTCACGCCATTATTCCCAGTATTTGGCCTTGCAGCTTAAGGCCAGGGAGGCGGGCTTGCCTGTACAGGTATACGGTACGCAGGATGTGCACCATTTGCGTTGATGCTGAGTAGATAAGCCAAGAGGGGGCAAGGTGCGATGGGACGCGCCTTGCTCCCCTTCTGTTTTGAAAGCGTGTTGCCAGCGTAGATGACAAGATCAGACGCGGATAAACGATGCTAAACTGCGGCCACGCTTTTATTTAGTAACGCTTCTCATTTAATAGTGGGGCCAAGCGTTCAGTTGACGCACATTTAGGGCCCTGTTCCCCCCGTTTATGAGTACACGCACCCGCATTCTTATCGTTGATGATCACGAGAGCATTCGTGATCCGCTTTCGACCTATTTGCGACGTTTTGATTTTGACGTAGAGGCGGTGGCCGACGGCGCTGCCATGCGTCAGGTGCTGGCTCAACGCTCCTTTGAACTGATCGTGCTGGATGTGATGCTGCCTGGCGAGGACGGTCTGTCTTTGTGCCGCTACGTGGCCGAGCATATGGACATTCCCGTCATTTTATTGACGGCGGTCAGCGATCAGGTGGACCGGGTAGCGGGTCTTGAAGTGGGGGCGGACGACTATGTCACCAAACCTTTTGATCCGCGTGAACTGGTGGCCCGCATACGCAGTGTCTTGCGCCGTGCGCGCCCCAAAACGGTGGCTCCAGCAGCAGAGTCGGTACAAGCCCCGGAGCAGGACAAGCGTTTCCTGTTTAACGGCTGGTGTCTGAATATCGGTTTGCGCGAGCTGCATAACCCGCAAAAGCAGTCGATCCCCATCAGCACGGCTGAATTTCATTTGTTGCACGCATTGCTGGAAAACGGCAATCGAGTCTTGAGCCGGACCCAGTTGCTGGACCTGACCCAGCGTTCTGAGAAGGTGACTTTTGATCGCAGCATTGATAGCCAGATCAGCCGCCTACGCAAAAAACTGGAAGAAGATCCGCGCCACCCCAGTTTGCTTAAAACAGTACGCGGTGATGGCTATTTGTTTACTGCGCGGATCGCGGTAATCGAGCCATGAGATTGCTGCCTAGAAGTATGGTTGGGCAGCTGTTTGCGCTGCTTCTGGTCGCGATGACCATCACCCATTTGTCAGCCATCCTGATGCCGTATCGCATGTACACGACTAACGAGGTTCATGCCTTGTCCATTCGTGAAATCCAGGCGCGGGTGGGGGCGGTGTATCGGGCCGTGGTGGAGTTTCCCCAAGACTCGAACAAGCTGATCGAGGCGATGAGCTTTCCTGACACCTTGTTCGAAATAAAGCCGCCGGGCAGTCCTGATAGTGACAGCATGGACGAGCAGGAAGCAGCACTGGCGCAGCGCTTGCGAGATCGTCTGGAGTTGGGGCCGAACACGCGGGTACAGGTGGATTTAAAGCAGCGCGATCTTCAGGACCCACAGGCGATGGTGATGAATCGCACGGCAGAGTTCATGAATCGAGCCGAAAACTGGGTCATGGATATAGAGCTGGGTTTGCCTGATGGCATGGTGCTGCATAGTCGCCATTTGCCCGCCATGATGAGTAATAAGCTGGCGGGAATCTGGCGCTTTTCCATTCCGCTCGGTCTGCTGCCTTTGTTGATTGTGGCGTTTTTCTTCGGCCGCCGTATGGTGCGCCAATTGCAGGTGCTGACCGCTGCAGCCCGGCGTATCCGTCGTGGTGAACGGGTGGGCAAGGTGCCTGCAGACGGACCGGACGATATTCGCGAGGTGATCGAAGCGTTCAACGATATGCAGGAACATGTGATGCGCTACGTTAGCGACAGAACACGCATGCTGGCTGCTATCGGGCATGATTTGCGCACCCCGCTGACCTCTTTGCGCATACGGGCCGAACTGATTGATGACGATGAGTTGCGCATGGCCATGATCCAGTCCATGGACGAGATGAGCGCCATGATCGATGCGACCTTGCGCTTTGCCCAAGACGAGGCGACCCAGGAACCCACGCAGGAAGTGGATTTGGGGGAGTTGCTCAAAGAAGCGGTAGAAGATCAAATCACTTTGGGACGACAAATCAGTTGTGATGTGCCCACCGGTATTCGCTATTGCTGCCGTCCTGTGCATTTGAAACGTGCTTTCAATAATCTGCTCGACAATGCCGTGCGTTATGGCAACGTGTCGGTGCGTTTGCTGGCTGGCCAGCAGGAGCAGGGGCCTCGCATCGAAGTGGATGACAGGGGGCCAGGGATAGACCCAGGCAAGTTGGAGCAGGTATTTGAGCCCTTTGTGCGCCTGGATACAGGGCGCAATCAAGCAATGGGTGGTACGGGACTGGGCCTGGCGAATGCACGCTCTTGTGTGCGTGCCCATGGTGGTGAAGTCAGCCTGTACAACCGTCCCGAAGGTGGCTTGCGAGCTGTTATTACCCTGCCTGTAGCCTAAGCATCACGCGACGCGGCAGGCGGCTTGCCAGTTGATCGGGGCTGCCGATTGTGGTCCAGTGTGGCCGATTGTGGCAAATTGTGGCCGCTTTCTCTTGTCCGTTTATTAAGTCTGGCGAATTCACACAACAATAAATAGTAATAATTCTCATTAGCTTGTTGCTTGAGGCGGCGTGCACACGCCCATCTCGCCCCGTCGTGGGTCAGCCAAGCCACGCTTCCTACATTCTGCTTGATGAGAATTTCTATCTAATGAACGTTCCGTTTTCGATTCATCGTCTGAACCAGACGACGGCGGCAATTGCCTTGGCCCTGCTGGGTTTTGGCGTGTCTGCACAAAGCTCTGAGCCTGGGGTTACTCAACTGGATACCGTGGTGGTGACGGCCACCGGGACGGCTCTGGATGTGAAAGATGCACCCGCCAGTATTTCCGTCATTACGGCTGAAGAAATCAAAAAAATCCCCGCAGCGGATTTGAACGAAGTTCTGCGCCGCGTGCCTGGTTTGTCCCAAGCCACCACGCCGGACGGCGGCACCAGCATCCAGATTCGCGGTTTGCCTCAAAGCTACACCTTGATTCTGGTAGATGGCCGTCGTGTGGGCAGCTCCAGCGATACCTTTGACCGCTATTCGCGCAACGAAGTGAACTGGATTCCGCCGGAGTCTATTGAGCGCATTGAAGTGATTCGCGGCCCCATGTCTTCCTTGTATGGCTCGGACGCCATGGGCGGGGTGATCAATATCATCACCAAGAAAACCGAAGACAAGTGGGGCGGTTCGTTCCGTGTGGGTGGAGAGGTCAACGAAGACTCCATCCGTGGCAATGATTACTTTGGTGGCTTTACCATTGGCGGTGGCCTGGGCAAAGGCTTTCGGCTGCGTTTGAATGGTGAGCAAACCTACCAGCAGTCCGACAGTGAATTGCCATCGGGCACCACGGCTTTCCGCTTTGGCGGTGGCCGTGAAGGCAGCAAGCTCAAGTCCTTTGGCGCACGTCTGGATTGGGAGCTCAACGAGGATCATGACCTCTCTTTGAACTACCTGAATTCGCGTCGCAACACAGTATTGGGACCCAATCCCGCAGGCAGCAACCCGTTGGCCAGCACCGCGACCCGTGGCCCGCGACAAATGGATCGTGAAGAGCTCAGCCTGAGCCATACCGGTTACTACAGCTTTGGTACCTCCAAGCTGTCTGTGACACGCACCAAGTATGAAAATGCCACAACGGCGCCGGTCATTGCGGATAACCAGTTGACCGGTGCAACTTACCCGACCGAAGCTATTGCCAAGGATCTGGTCATTGATGGCAGCCTGTCCATGCCCTTTACTCTGGGTCTGGAGCAGACACTGACGGTGGGCGCACAGTGGCAGCGTAATGAACTGGATAACGCCAACAGCGTGGGCTCCGTCGCCAATGCAGAGGGTGTTTTGGGCCTGAGCTACAACAAGGTCTATAACCGTGCCTTGTTCATGGAAGACCAACTGTACTTGCTGGATAACCTGACACTGACCTTGGGTGCTCGTTGGGATGACAACAGCAACTTCGGTGGACAGGTCAGCCCCCGTGCTTACTTGGTCTGGCACCCGAGCAGTGAATGGACACTGCGTGGTGGTTATTCGGAAGGCTTTAAAGCTCCATCGCTGCGCCAAGGCAATCCCAACTTTGTGGGCCAATCGCAAGGTGCGGGTTGTACGGGCGGTTTCTCTCCCTGCAGCACTCGAGGCAATGCGGACTTGAAGCCTGAAACCACTAAGAGCATTGAAATTGGTGCAGGTTGGGAGCGTGATGGCTGGGAATTTGGCGTGACCGCTTTTAATACCGACTTCAAGAACAAACTGCAAACCGGTTATCTGGGTCAAATCAACGGCCAACACTTTTACCAGTACTACAACGCGCAAGAGGCGGTTAGCCGCGGGATTGAAGCCAACTTCACTATTCCCTTGTCGGACCGCCTGACGTGGCGCACCAGCGCTACTCATATGTTCAAAGCGGAAGAAAAGGACACCGGTGCGCCGCTGAGCGTAGTGCCGGAATGGGCCTTCAGCTCCACGCTGGATATTGAAATCAATAGCGTTTTGAATGCGTCTGTGCAGGCTCAGTACATTGGCAAACAGGTCAATCTGGACTGGCGCATGGCCAACCAAAGCGGCTCTTCGGGTTCGCAACGCATTCAAAATGCGTACACGATCTTTGATCTCGGCTTTAACTACCAGCCCTCCAAAAACCTGAAGTTCGATCTGGGCGTCAAGAACCTGTTTGATAAAGACCCCAACGGCACCAGCCCTGAAGGCAATAACTTCTACACACCCGGCCGTCGCTACTTTGCGACCATGACGGCCAGCTTCTAGGCACCCCGTCTGCCGCTACCCGGAGACGGTGTAGCGGCCGCGATTCATTCAAGACTGGTCTTGCCTGGGGCAAGGCCAGTCTTGTTGCTGCAAGGAGAACAAGATGAATGATCAGCAAGCCATGTTAGATCAGGGCGTCATGGATGAAGATTCCCTGTATTCCGGTGTTCAGGCTTTGCGGGCGGTCGGTTTGGATGCAACTGTGCCGCGTCTGGCGATCTGGTCTGTGATCGCCCAGTCAGAACGGCCCTTGGGAGCGGTAGAGATCAAGCGACGGCTGATTCGCCGCAGTTTTCATATTGCCATCTCCACGATCTACACCGTGCTGCGGCGTATGCAGGATGTGAGCTTGATTTCTACCTGCACCATTGCTGGCAAAGCTCATTACTACCTGGCCTCAAGGCACTTCCATCACCGCTTTGTGTGTTCGGAGTCGGGCAGCGAGTATTGGCTGGATGACGATGAGATTGGCGAGGCAGTGCAAGCCCTATGCCGTAAACATGGTTTTGAGCTGCAGGATTACACGCTGTCCGTGAAAGGCCGGATCGTCCAGCAAAGCGCTCTAAGCCTGGAGCAGGAATAAGGTTTCCTGATGAAGTTTGCTTAGTTCCTTACTTAATGTATCTGAAGCGTCGTCCTGGTCCCTAGGAGGACAGGCGTAGCTGAACGCTGTGCCAGCCTGCTTAAAAAGTGGTGTTAACAGGGGGCGTCTTGCTGTTCGATGAACCCCCTGAAACCACCTACTGGCATAGGCTGCCACGTATCGGGTGGGGGTGAGATTGGCCGCTCTGAGCAGTGCGAAAAAGCGGGGGGTGCGCGCAGTAGAAGCCAGAGCCGGAGAAAATTGAGAAATAATTCTCATCAAGAAATTGATCGTAGCATTTTGTAGTTTGTGGGCCTGAAGCGAATGTTACGGTGGACTCATCCATTGAAAACAACAATTTCCTTGTTGATTAATTTGGACTCCTTTTAATAGCAGGTGCGAAGCAGTTTTTTTAATAAAAACTCTTTTACTGATATTGGAGATAACGTATGAAAAAGTCCGCCATCCTATCCAGTGTATTAATGGCAAGCGCATTAAGCTTGGGTATTCAAGGTAGCGCCCTTGCAAATGATAAAGGTGTGAATGCAGACCATTCAGCCACCACCGGCGAAGCTGTTAGCGATACCTGGATCACTACCAAGATCAAAGCTGATCTGGCTAGCACCAAGGATTTGAAGAGCACGGATATCTCTGTTGAGACCAACAATGGTGTTGCAACATTGACTGGTACTGTGCCAAGTGACATTGAACAGAAAAAGGCCGTTGCCGCTGCTGAAAGCGTCAAGGGCGTCAAGAAAGTCGACTCGTCTGGTTTGAAAGTTAAAGCAGAGTAATGCTTTTACAGATAATCAATCGTTGATTTTCTTTAATACAGGAGAGCAAATATGAATGAAGATACGATCAAAGGTAAATGGAAACAGCTGTCTGGCAAAATCCAGGCTAAATGGGGCAAATTGACCAATGATGATGTCGATGTTGCAGAAGGCAATACCGAATATCTGGTCGGCAAGATTCAGGAGCGTTACGGCATTGCGCGTGAAGAAGCTGAAAAGCAAGTGCGCGATTTCAACGGCGGCGCTTGATTGCCCTGGCTGATTACTGATTCAGCATAAAAAAACGCCCTGCAAAAGCAGGGCGTTTTTGTTTGGGGGGCCGGGATGGGCTGCGGTTAGGGATATCAGTCCTCGTCCATCGCTTGATATTGCTCGGCCAGATAATCCAGCAATGCGCGCACAGCCGGCATCTGGCCACGACGGGAGGAAAACACCGCATGGATGATTTCGCGGCGCGGTGCCCAGTCGGGAATCAGTTTGACCAATGAACCGTCAGCCAGTTGATCGCACACCACCAAGGTAGGCAATTGCACGATGCCCACGCCAGCCAGGGCAGCACAGCGTAGGGCTGTCATGTCGGTCGTAATCAGGCGTGGGTTGTGATGCAGCACGGCTTGCGCGCCATCGGGACCAAACAAGGTCCAGGTATGGCTTTGCTGAGGTTGGCCCAGGCCCAGGCTGGGGTAGTCGGCCAAGTCTGCGGGCGAACTGGGCAGGCCCACGCGTTCGATCAGGTCTGGGCTAGCCAGCAGGCACTGGCTACGGTCGGACAGCACACGCATGATCAGATCACTGTCTTGCAGCGGTGGCGGGCGTACCCGGATAGCAAGATCCAGCGCCTCGCCAATCAGGTCCACACGTCGGTTGGTGGCATCCAACTGCACCGTCACGTGTGGATAGCGCAGCATGAAACCGGCCAACATATTACTGACATGAGCGTTCAGTAAGGTGATTGGGCAGCTCAATCGCACCACGCCACGCGGTTCGACGCGGGTCATCTCAATGGCTGCCTGGGCCGCTTCCGCTTCTACCAACATGGCCTTGCAGTGCTCGTAGTAAGTCTGACCAATTTCGGTAACCGTAAAGCGGCGGGTGGATCGTTGGATCAGCCTGACACCCAGGCGTTCTTCCAACGCTGCCAGTCGGCGGCTCAAGGTGGATTTGGGCAGGCCAAGGGCCCGTCCGGCAGGGGCAAAGCCCCCGTGATCCACAATCTGAACATAGAAGTACAAGTCGTTTAAATCTTGCATGGTGGTTTTATCGTTCCATAAATGGAACGTAGATGGCAGATTTAGGGGGCTACTGGTGTTGTCGTCCCGAGTTTAAGCTGTCTCTTATGTTGAAACAAGGAGATGGACATGAAGAACATTCTTGGTATCTATAGCGCTCCCCGTCCTCATTGGGTGGGCGACGGCTTCCCCGTTCGCTCCCTGTTTTCGTACCACACGCACGCAAAACAGTTGAGCCCTTTCCTGCTGATGGACTACGCCGGTCCTGCCGAGTTTGCACCCAGCAATCACAAGCGTGGCGTTGGCCAGCACCCACACCGTGGGTTTGAAACCGTCACCATCGTCTACAAGGGCGAGGTCTCGCACCACGACTCCACTGGCCAGGGCGGCACCATTGGCCCTGGCGATGTGCAGTGGATGACGGCGGGTGCCGGCATTGTGCACGAGGAGTACCACTCTGACGCGTTTGCCCGCTCGGGCGGCACGCTGGAGATGGTGCAGCTGTGGGTCAACCTGCCTGCCAAGGACAAAGGCACACCTGCTGGCTATCAAGCCATTACGGATCAGCAGATTCCTGTGGTGGCGTTGCCCGATGCTGCTGGCATGGTGCGGGTGATTGCCGGTGAACTGGATGGTTCTGCTGGCCCTGCCAAGACGTTTACTCCCATGAATGTATGGGATATGCGTCTGAATCAGGGTGGCATTGCCGAGCTGAGCAGCCCTGAAGGCTGGACAGCTGCTTTGGTGGTGTTGCAAGGCACGGTGCTGGTCAATGGTCAAAGCGTGGCGCGGGAAGGACAGCTGGTGGTGCTGGATCGTAGTGGCAGTCAATTCAGTGTTGAGGCCAATAACGACGCCATTGTCCTGCTGATCAGTGGTGAACCCATTGATGAGCCCATTGTGGGACACGGTCCCTTTGTCATGAATAGCAAGCAAGAGATTTTGCAGGCTATGGATGACTTCAGCAGTGGCCGCTTTGGCGCAACGGCGCCAGGGTCGGCATCGTAGAGCAAGGTTGCGGGGGCTGCACGAAGCGGCAGCCCCCGCCTTTCATCCCTCAGGAGAACCAAGATGACTTTTCCCAATAACGTGGCCAACTTTAACGGTGCCGCCCCAGTAATTGACCCTGATGATGCAGTGATGTTGCTGATCGATCACCAAAGCGGCCTGTTCCAGACGGTGAAAGACATGCCCATGACTACTTTGCGTGATCATGCGGCGGCGCTGGCAAAAATTGCCACGCTGAGCAAACTGCCTGTAATTACCACTGCGTCGGTACCGCAAGGCCCCAACGGTCCTTTGATTCCTGAAATCCATCAGAACGCACCCCACGCTCAGTACGTGGCCCGCAAAGGCGAGATCAACGCCTGGCATAACGAGGATTTCGTGGCTGCGGTCAAAGCAACCGGCCGCAAGACCTTGATCATTGCCGGCACCATCACCAGCGTCTGCATGGCGTTCCCGGCCATCAGTGCCGTGGCCGAGGGCTACAAGGTTTTTGTGGTGATTGATGCGTCGGGCACCTACTCCAAGATGGCGCAGGAAATCACCTTGGCCCGTATGGTTCAGGCCGGTGTCGTGCCTATTGATATGGGTGCGGTGGCCTCCGAACTGCAACGCACTTGGAACCGTCCTGATGCTCAGGAATGGGCCCAGATTTACACCAAGATTTTCCCCACTTATCAATTGCTGATCGAGAGCTACGCCAAAGCCCAAGACGTATTCAAGAATCAGGAACAGCTGGATTCGCAGCGCTGATAGCCCAAGCATGTTGGAGCAGTACCGGGTGCTGACCGGCACCCAATCTTTTCAATCCTTTTTGAGGAAACCTGAGATGACTACCCCTTATAAACGCCTTGATAAAGACCAAGCTGCGGTACTGCTGGTCGACCACCAAACTGGCCTGCTGTCTTTGGTGCGTGATATTGATCCGGACAAGTTCAAGAACAATGTGCTGGCACTGGCCGATCTGGCCAAGTACTTCAACTTGCCCACGATTTTGACGACCAGCTTTGAAGAAGGCCCGAATGGTCCTCTGGTCCCAGAGCTGAAAGAAACCTTTCCCGATGCCCCTTACATCGCACGCCCTGGCCAGATCAATGCCTGGGATAACGAAGACTTCGTTAAAGCCATCAAAGCGACCGGCAAGAAGCAGTTGATTATCGCCGGCGTAGTCACCGAAGTGTGCGTGGCCTTTCCTGCCTTGTCAGCTCTGGAAGAAGGCTTTGATGTGTTTGTGGTGACGGATGCTTCCGGCACGTTCAACGAACTGACGCGCCATTCGGCATGGGACCGTATGTCCTCGGCGGGCGCTCAGTTGATGACCTGGTTTGGCGTTGCATGCGAACTGCATCGTGATTGGCGTAATGACGTGGAAGGTTTGGGTGCTTTGTTCTCCAATCACATTCCCGACTACCGCAACCTGATCAATAGCCACACCAAATTTACCTCCGGTAAGTAAGCGCTTTGGCACAGTGCTGGCCATTTAGTTGGTCAGCACTTTTTTGCTGGTGGTGATCCAGTTCCCTGTACCTGCAATTTTTGGAGTTTTCCCCATGAGTACGCATAGTTCCGACGTCTCCTTATCCTTTGACTGCCCTGAAGATCTGAACGGGGACAAGCGTGTTCAACGCGTTGCTGGTCGTAGTGCACAAGTGGGCGGGGGGATTACCGTCAGCCGTATATTGCCGTCCTCGCAACGACGCATGATCGGGGCCTGGTGCTTTCTGGATCATGCCGGGCCAGCTGTGTTTAGCTCTGGTACGGGCTTGCGCGTGGGGCCGCATCCGCATATCGGCTTGCAGACCTTCACCTGGATGCTTCAGGGCGAGGTTTTGCATCGTGACAGCCTGGGCCATGTGCAGGTGGTCAAGCCCGGTCAGGTGAATTTGATGACAGCGGGGCGGGGCATCAGCCATACCGAAGAGTCTTTGCCTGGCGAAGACAAATTGCATGCCGTCCAATTGTGGATTGCCTTGCCCGCCAAAGAGGCAGCCTGTGAACCGGCTTTTGACCATCATCCAGATTTGCCGCGTTGGCGTGAAGGCGAGTGCGACTTCACCTTGTTGGCAGGCAGCTACGCCGGGCAGCAGGCTCCTAGCAAACTGTATTCGCCCATGATGGGCATGGATTTGAACAGTCCTAAAGCGGGGGATATCACGCTGAACTTGAATCCTGATTTCGAGTACGGCTTTTTAGTGGTTCAAGGGCAAGTGGGCATTCAGACGGAGCAGTTTCAAGCCAATGAATTAGCGTACATAGGCCGAGGTGCAGAACAGATCCAGCTGAGTTTAAGCGCAGGCTGCCGAGTGATTGTGTTGGGTGGTGAACCCTTTACCGAGGAACTGGTGCTGTGGTGGAACTTTGTTGGACAAAGCAAAGAAGTCATCACCCAAGCGCAACGTGACTGGCGGGCAGCAGACGCCCGTTTCGGTGTGGTGAAAGGCTATGACGGTGATCCTTTGATTGCTCCGGATTTGCCTTGGGAAAGTGCCTGATTGTTATCGAATACTTAGCTGTGGTGCGCGTCTGGTTTTAGGAGCTTCTGCCCGGACTAGGCCCATGAAGCTGGCCTGCCATGATGTCTTGGCAGACTGTTAACGAGGCGGGTGTTCGCCCGGTTTTGGCTTTTCTTGTCCCGCTTAATGGCCCCTTTTGGGGCCATTGTGCCTGCCGGACATTTATTTGCTGTTACTAGCGGTCCGCTTGTGATCGGAGTAAAAAACAGTGTGCTGGTGTGAATGAGTCTGCAGGCAACAGTCAGGGTGACGGCTTTCAAACTTGTTTTTATACATGACAGCGTTGAGTGATTTTTAAAAGGTAGCTGGAATGCGATTGAAAGATAAAGTGGCGGTTGTCACCGGTTCGGCGGCTGGAATTGGTTTGGCAACAGCCAGGAAGTTTGCCCAGGAAGGAGCGATTGTGGTGTTGTGCGATCGTGATGCAGACGCAGTCAATAAGGCGGCGCAATCGTTGAACGGCAATGGCGTGACGGCAGTGGCCTACACCGTTGATGTCACTGACCGTGCGCAGATTGATGCTTTGGTAGAAGATGTGAAGCAAAAGTTTGGGCGCATTGATGTGCTGGTCAACAATGCAGGCATCACTAAGGATGCCAAGCTGGTGCGCATGACCGAGCAGCAATTTGATGACGTGATTGATGTGAACTTGAAAGCGGTGTTCAACTTCACGCAGGCCGTTGCTGCGGTGATGCTGGAGCAAGAAAGCGGCGCTATTTTGAACGCATCCAGCGTGGTTGGGCTTTACGGCAATTTTGGTCAAACCAACTATGCAGCCAGCAAATTTGGCGTGATTGGATTTACCAAGACATGGGCACGCGAATTGGGGCCTAAAGGCATTCGCGTCAATGCGGTCTGTCCTGGCTTTATCGAGACCGACATCCTCAAGACCATCCCCGAAAAAGTCCTGCAAGGCTTCCGCGATCACTGCTGGCTACGCCGTATGGGCAAGCCCGAGGAAATTGCGAATGTGTACGCGTTTCTGGCCTCGGATGAAGCCAGTTTTATCAACGGTACGACCCTGGAAGTGTCTGGTGGCTTAACGGTTTAATGCTGCCCTCCAAAGGCGGAAGCTTAGACTGATAGCTGAGCCAATCAGCACTGTAAAAAAGCCTGATCCGATGCAAACCGGATTCAGGCTTTTTCTGTTTTGGAGGGGGCTAAAGCGTGTCAGGAATCCGGTACGTGTGGCTCTGTGCCGGTCCCGAAATTCCTGTTTCGCTGGCTGATTCTATATAGAGGACTGAGGGTTAATCCAGCTCGGGGTGGCGGTCCACCAAGCGCTGGCGTTTTTGCTTCAATTCTTCCAGCTCTTCCTCGGCCTTGGCGATGGCTTCTTCCACATCTTGCACGCTCTGCTCAATATGGTCGTAGGCTTGCTGAAGCAGCTCTTTTGCCTCTTTGCGGTTGGAGGCGGTAGGGGTGTCACCACGCAAGGGGCGGTTGGCCGTTTCGGGTAGGAACAAGGCCGTGATCAGACCGATGACGCTGGCAAACATCAGGTAGTAGGCGGGCACCATCAAATCGTTGGTGCGCTCTACCAGCCAGGCAGCTACGGTCGGGGTCAGACCCGCCACAATAATGGCGATATTGAAGGAGGCGGCCAGGGCGCTATAGCGCAGTCGTGTGGGGAATAAAGCGGGCAGGGTAGAGGCCATCACCCCAGTCAGGCAGTTGAGCAAAACGGCCAGTATCAGCAATCCCAGGAAGATCTGCACATTGCTGTCGCTGCCAATAAAGTGAAAGGCGGGGATTGCAAAGATCAACAGTCCCAAACTACCTGCCAGCAAGAAGGGCTTGCGGCCTATTTTGTCACTGACAAACCCCACCACAGGTTGCACAAACAGCATGCCTATCATCACCACCACAATAATGAAGACGCCATGCTCTTCGGCGTACCCCAGGCTGGAAGATAGATAGGTAGGCATATAGGTCAGCAACATGTAGTACGTAATGTTGGTGACCAGGACCATGCCGATGCAGATCAGCAGGGCTTTGCGGTACTTGGAGAAGATCTCGCGAAAAGACACGGTGGGGCGCTCTTGCAGGGCGGCACGGTCTTCTTGTTCCATCTTTTCCAGTTGCTCGGTAAAGGCAGGCGTTTCTTCAGCCGCATGGCGCAGATAAAGGCCCAAAATACCCAGCGGTCCGGCGATCAGAAAGGGAATGCGCCAGCCCCAATCTTGAAAGGTTTCTTCGGTCAGGGACGTTTGCAGCAAGACCACTAAACCTGCGCCTAAAACAAAGCCGGCAATCGAGCCAAAATCCAGCCAGCTTCCCAGGAAACCGCGTTGCCGGTCCGGCGCATATTCGGCTACGAAAACAGCGGCACCGGTGTACTCCCCCCCCACGGAAAACCCTTGGGCCAGTTTGCACAGCAGCAGCAAGATGGGAGCCCACAGGCCGATGCTGAGATAAGAAGGAATCAGGCCAATCAAAAAGGTGCTGATGGCCATGATGATAATGGTTAGGGACAACACCTTCTGGCGTCCGAAACGGTCCCCCATCAGGCCAAAAAACACACCGCCTAAAGGCCGTACTAAAAAGGGCACCGAGAAGGTACCCAAAGCAGCAATGGTTTGTACGGCCGGTGAGGCATCCGGGAAAAACACCTTACCCAAGGTGGCGGCCACAAAGCCGTAGACACCAAAGTCAAACCATTCCATGGCGTTGCCCAGGGCAGCGGCGGTAACGGCTTTTTTGAGTTTGCTGTTGTCTACAACGGTGATGTCGCCAATCTCTAGCGGTTTGGCGTTGCTGGATGCCGAAGAGGACTGCGTCATATGGCTTCTCCTGATGAGCAGGACGATGAGCTACAGGTTCGCCCTGTGTGAGCCATTCAGACCAGGAAAGAGCACTGGCATGATGGCTTTCTAATCAGGCGAGGCTTGGAGGCGATTCTACGTCTTGCTTTACTGTTCGTCTATCGGATGGAAAGGGTCGAGCAGGCAGGGCCAAGTCGTGGCAAAAAAGGCGACGGCTTGCAGTGCTTATTGTTACTTAGCCGGGGGCGCTCTCCCACGACATTTGCACATACTTACAGAGCACGGCAGCCCGGTGGCAAAGGGGCCTTCTTGACGTAAGCGCGTACTTCTTCGGCCAGAGCTGCGGCGGCAGGCGTCAAATCATGTTCCTGATGAAACATCAGGCATAAGGTTCGCACCAGTGTGGGGGTCTGCAACAAGGAGAAGGTCAGGCCAGGCATCAGAACCCGTTGCGCCGCCAGGGCCGGAAGCAGGGCGATGGCAAGGCCGCTTTGCACCAGTGCTGCTTGCGACGTCGTGCTGGAAGCTTCGTAAAAGGGGGCGGAGGCCTCGATAGGTAAGTCTGGCCGTGATTGCAGCACGGCCATGATGCCGGTTTCATCCACCACACCGACCAATTTGCGTTCGTTTAAGGCGGACCAACTGATGGTGCCATTGGCATCGGGTTTGATCAGCTTGTCATCACTGCGATAGAGCACGCCAAACTGGTCTTCCAACAGGGGCTCAGTGTCCAGTCCTTGGACATCTGCCCAGGGGCTGGTCAAACCAAAGTCGATTTCCCCCGCCACGATCTGACGCTGGATGCGGCCGGAGTTGTCATCACGCAGGTACAGACGCACCGCAGGATGACGCTGCGAGAAGTTGGCGGCTGCCGGCGCAATCAAATCCGTGATGGCAGAAGGGGCCGCCGCCACACTGACCCGGCCACTTTTCAATTCCCCATAACGCATGACATCGCTGATGGCACCGTCAAAGTCTGCCAGCAGGCGGGTGATGCGTGGCAGGAACTCCAGCCCAATCGGCGTCAGGGATACGCGCCGGCTGGTGCGATTGAACAAAGTGGTATTTAGGGCAACTTCCAACTGCTGAATCAGGCCCGTAACCGAGGATTGTGTTTGAAAAAGGCGACGCGCGGCATGGGTGAAGCTGGCCTCTTGGGCCACGGCGACAAACGCGTTCAAGTGCTTGAGCGTGATGTGCTTAGGAAGTCTGTCCATATCAATTTCTGATTAATCAATTAACTTAAACAATTTTTCATATTAATAATACCTTTGGATAATGCGGTCAACTCCCCTTTTTGTGGGAGGGTTAGTGGAGACGTATATGCAGACAGACGACCGCAGGCTGGACGTCAAGATCAGCAATGGCTGGATTATTGATGGTTTGGCCACCCCGCGCTGGCGTGGTGATGTGGGTATCCGTAACGGAAAAATTGTTGCCGTGGGCGATTTGAGCGCCTGGCATGCCGATCAATCTCTGGATGCCAGCGGCCATGTAGTCGCGCCCGGATTTATTGATACCCATGGTCATGATGATCTGATGTTCATCGAGCGGCCGGTGCTGGACTGGAAAACCAGTCAGGGCATTACGACCGTTGTCGTGGGCAATTGCGGCGTCAGTGCTTTTCCGGCTCCCCTGCCGGGTAATTCAGCAGCGGCCCTGGCCTTGCTGGGCGACTCGCCCTTGTTTGAAGACATGGCGCAGTACGTGCAGGCCGTGCGCAACTTAAAGCCCATGATCAATGTGGCTGCTTTGGTTGGTCACGCTAATTTGCGTATGGCCGTCATGCAAGACCCCTTGTCTCAGCCCGATGCCGATGAGCAAAAGGCGATGGAAACGTTATTGGCTCAAGCGCTGGAACATGGTGCTGTGGGCTTTAGTACTGGTCTGGCGTACGAGCCTGGCTGCATGGCGGAACCGGCCGAACTGGAAGGGCTGGCGCGCGTTGCGGCTACCAAAGGATCTTTGCATACCAGCCATATTCGCAATGAAGGCGATACGGTTGAGGAGTCGGTGGAAGAAGTGCTGGCCGTGGGTCGTCAGACTCAGTGCGCCACCTTGGTGTCTCACCACAAGTGCATGATGCCGGCCAACTGGGGCCGCAGCGGCCATACCTTGGCCAATATCGACCGGGCCCGCGCCGATGGCGTGCAGGCCACCCTGGATATTTATCCCTATTCGGGCAGCTCGACGATTCTGATCCCCGAACGCGCTCACACCATTGACCAGATTCGTATCACCTGGTCCGAGCCACACCCTGAGTGCAACGGCCAGTATCTGGCTGATATTGCCCAGCAGTGGGGCTGCGACCGGGAGACCGCCGCTCGGCGTTTGCTGCCTGCCGGTGCGATTTACTTTGCGATGGACGAAAAAGAAGTCCAGCGCATTTTCAGCCACCCATGTTGCATGGTGGGCTCGGACGGATTGCCTGCGGATGCGCATCCCCACCCTCGTTTGTGGGGCAGTTTCACGCGCATCTTAGGGCGTTACGTACGCGACGATGGCCTGATGTCGCTGGAGCAGGCGGTGGCCAAAATGACGGCCTTGCCTGCCTCGGTTTTCGGGCTGGAAAATCGCGGCGTGTTGAAAGTCGGTGCCTGGGCGGATCTGGTGGTATTTAATCCCGATACGGTGCAAGATTGCGCCACCTGGGAAGAGCCCACCTTACCGTCTCAAGGTGTGCAGACTGTGTTTGTCAACGGCGTTCAGGTTCATCCTGTCGCCCCGGAAAAGCGGCCCGGCCAAGTGCTCAGCCGTGCATTTGCCGCTCAGGCGCAAAGCCTGGATGCGCCGATTACCCCGCTGTAAAGCGGCGCGTCGGACAAAAAAACAGTTGCCCGGGTCTGGGGCCGTCAACCAGGTCAGGGTGATTGCATCACATGCAGGCCAGTCTTATGAAAGCTGGCCAGGAAGGATCGTTAAGGAGACGACATGAGTGTCATTCAGCAACAAATGCCAACAGGCAAGCGCAATGCTGCCATGGTGGTGTTTTTAATTGGCATGGCTATTGCCTTGTACACCCACTTCTATATGCCGGGTGAAAGCTCCCTGTGGGGTTTGACGCCGGTAGTGGTGTTTGCGCTTATTGCCTTGCTGGGCGTGGATATTGTTCTGGCTACTATTGGCGCCATTGTTCTGGGCGCCATTATGACCAGTACAACGCCTATTGCCATGGGCAAGCTGCTGGCCGAGTCCTTGGGCTCGTTTATTGCTGTTGTGGGTTTGATCATTGTGCTGGGCGCCGGGGTGGGCGAGGTTGCTGCCCGTACAGGGGCGGCCGAGCAGTTGGTGCGAGCCATTGTCAAACGTATTGGTCTGTCCAACCCCTTGCGCGTCCGCCTGGGCATCATGGTGGCTTCCACCCTGATCTGTGGCGCTCTGGGTACCTTGGCCGGTGGTAACGCGATTATTGCTGCTGTGGTGATCCCTATTGCCGCTGCCGTGCGTCTGTCTCCCCCTGCCGTTGCTGCCTTGTTCCAAAGCGCCGGTTCGGCGGGTCTGGTTCTGGGCCCGTTCACGCCTAACGTGGTGACGGTAACTGGCCTGACAGGTCTGAGCTACACCGAGTACTTGCTGGTTGCTGGCCTGCCTATGGCTATTGCTACCTTGCTGACCGGCTGGTTCATGTCGGGTCGCATCCAAAAGATCACTAAAGATCATTTTCAGTACGAAGAAGCCTCGCAAGGTGCGGCGGCTTTCGACGTGAATGCCAAGGCGTCGCCTAAAGCGGTTCGTGCTGCCTGGGCATTTTGCATCACCATTGTGGGTCTGGCCGCTGTTGGTATCGCCTCCAAAGCCGGTTTTGCTTACGCCATCATTGTGATGGTATCCCTGGGCGCCACGACCGGTCTGGCCGGTGGTCTGAACCCACGCGAAATTTTGCAGGCCATGTATGCCGGTGCGGGCAAGCTGATCTGGATTTTCTTCCTGTTCTGGCTATTTAACCCGGTGCTGGTTCTGGTTGACCAACTGAACGCGTATCACGCCTTGCTGGATTCGGTGCAGCCGTATCTGATCGGTATCAGCGGTGCGGTGCTGTGTATGTTGATCGTGGCCTTTAACGTGGTCGGTCATATTCCCGGTGCTGCCGTGGCGCAGATGACCTTTACGGCCAAGATCTTTGGTCCCGTGTTGGCGGCTGCTGGTGTGGGCCCTGCGGCTACCGCAGCCGTGATTCTGGGCAGTTCGCAGATTGACTGGTTTGGTCCATTCCCTTCTTCAGACATGTTCGGACAGATGGGCCTGGCGCGCTCTACGCAGCTCAAGTACATGTTGTATAACGGCTGGGCGGTCATGGCCATCAACTTACTGATGTTCGCCGGCCTGTTCATGATTTTGGTCTGAGTACTGAAGGAGAGTTTGCATGTTTACCTTAGGAAGCGAGTTGTTGGATACAGCGTTGGTACGCCAACGTTTACAAGAACGTCTTGAACCATTGCTGGCTCAAGAGTCCGCCCGTATTTCGATGGCGGTCTACGCTACCGACGGTACCTCCTTGTTCGAGTGGCATGCGCAGCGCGTCATGCCCTCGGCCAGCCTGATCAAAACGCCGATGCTGCTGTGTCTGCTGGAACAGGTGGCACAGGGCAAGCTCTCGCTTGATACGGTTTACCCTCTGCCCGAGGGCGACCGTACCCCCGGCACCGGCATTTTGAGCCAGTTGCCTGGCGTACCCAGCCTGAGCCTGCGCGAGCTGGCGCTGCTGATGATTATCCTGAGCGATAACGTCGCCACCAATGCCCTGATCGACTTGCTGGGCATGGATAACATCAACGCCTGGAGCGCTCAGGCGGGATTGAAACATACGGATTTGCAGCGCCACATGATGGACATGAAGGCGCGTGAAGCCGGCAAAGACAACTGGACCACAGTCCAGGACGCCTGCTCGACCTTGCTGTACTTGCTGCATTCGCCGGCCTTGCCAGAACACTTGCGTCAGCAAGGCCTGGACATGCTGGCCGATCAGCGCGAGCGAGGTCACTTTGCAGCGATTTTGCCCTCTATTGCTCAACTGGCTCACAAGACCGGCTCCTTGCCTGGTCTGCGTCATGACGCCGGTATTTTGACCATGGGTGATCGCAGTGTGGTGTTGGCCGTCATGGCCGATGGCTTTACCGATGGCCGCACCAGCACTTCCCTATACGGTGGCCAGGGGGCAGGGGTTTTGTCCCGCCTGGCTTTGGAAACGGCCCGCTCCCTGCAGTATTGAGCCGGTCCGAAAGGATAAGAGTATGTCTACGACACGTGTTGCCCTGGTTCAATTGGATAGCGGTCGTGACCGCCAGACCAATCTGGATCAGCTAGAACATTGGGTGCTGGCCGCTGCCAAAGATGGAGCACAATTGATTGTGACTCCGGAATACAGCGACGTGCGTGGTGACACGCCATGGCTGCAGCAAAACGCCACGCCCATTCCGGGCTTGGTCACTGAGCATATGGCCAGCCTGGCGCGTCGTACCGGCGCCTGGATTCATCTGGGTTCCATGCACGAGCGCCGTTCTGATGATCACCGCCTGGGCAACACCAGTGTCACCTTCTCGCCGGACGGCCAGATTGTGGCGCAGTACCGCAAAATGCATTTGTACGATGCGGTGGTCAATGGTTTGGAGTACCGTGAATCGGATGACTTCTGCCACGGCGAGCAGTTGCAAAATGTGCAGGTCGGGGAGTTGAACCTGGGCCTGAGCATTTGTTACGACATGCGCTTTGCCGAGCTGTTCCGCAGTCTGCGTGCGCGTGGCGCGAATGTGCTGGTGGTCCCGGCGGCCTTTAATGTCCATACCGGGCGCGATCACTGGGAAGTGTTGTTGCGTGCGCGTGCCATTGAAAACCAGTGCTACGTGCTGGCCGCAGCGCAAATCGGTGGCCCTGGCCCGGCGATGCCTTGCTTGGGTCGCAGCATGATTATTGATCCCTGGGGTACGGTGCTGGCTTGCATGCCCGATCATGCTGGCTATATCTGTGCCGATCTGGACCCTGCACGAGTACAGCGCATGCGTGAGTCACTTCCGGCCTGGCAGCACCGCCGGGGTGATCTGTATCCTATTCCTTCTTGATCTTGTACTGAAAAAGACTGGAGCCTATTGATGACAGTTCGTGCTGCATTTGAGTTTTATCCGGGCACAGCCCCCTTGCTGATTTCCATGCCTCACTCCGGCACCTATGTGCCTTCGGACTTGCTGGCGCGTTTTACGGAAACGGCGCGTCAGGTGCCCGATACGGATTGGCATATCCCTCGCTTGTACGAATGCGCCCGTCAGTTGGGCGCTTCGGTGCTGGTGGCGACACATTCGCGTTTTGTGGTTGATCAGAACCGTCCACCCGATAACAGCAGCCTGTACCCAGGCCAAAGCGTCACCGGCCTGTGTCCACTGGATACCTTTGGCGATGAGCGGATTTATCAGCCCGGCCAAGAGCCCGATGAGCGTGAAGTTGCCCAGCGTCGTGAAACCATCTGGTTGCCTTACCACCAGCAACTGGAAGAAGAGCTGACGCGCTTGCGTGCTTTGCATGGCCGTGTGGTCTTGTGGGATGCGCACTCGATCCGTTCGGTCGTCCCACGCTTTTTTGAAGGTCGTTTGCCAGACCTGAATTTTGGTACGGCCAACGGTGCCAGCTGCGACCCTGACTTGAGCGATCGCTTGATGAAAACGGCGTCGGCCAATAAAGACTACAGCAGCGTCTTGAATGGTCGCTTCAAAGGGGGCTACATCACACGTCACTATGGCCGCCCGGACCAGAATATTCACGCGGTGCAGCTGGAAATGGCACAGTGCTGTTATATGGAAGAGCAGTGGCCCTTTGATTACAAAGAGGACGCCGCCCGCAATATCCAGCCCCTGATCGAGGCCTTGCTGCGCGACGCGCTGGCCTTCGCGACACAAGCGTAAATTCACACGCAGCCTCCGGCTATAGACAGGCCGGGGCGCTACACTATTGCCTTGGCCACGGTGGCCGTAGAGCGATTAACTCATGTCTGACCTTTCCCCGCCCTTGTTTCAGAAGCTGTGCTGCCCCCTGGATGGCTTGCCGCTTACGTTGGATGCGTCCAGTTGGCGCTGTGCCTCTGGCCACTGCTTCGATACTGCCAGTCAGGGCTATATCAATCTGCTTCCTGTTCAAAACAAACGTTCACGCGATCCGGGCGATAGCAAGGAAATGGTCGCGGCACGCCGTCGCTACCTGGAATCCGGAGTCTATGAACCGATTGCGGCCGGAGTATGGCGTGCTTTGATGGAGGGGTTGGAAGGGGATGCGCCTTACGCCTGTCTGGATGCGGGTTGTGGTGAAGGTTATTACCCGCGCTATTTAAAGCAGCAGGACAAGGATGGGCAACTTGCCTTGGTGGGTCTGGATATCTCCAAATGGGCGGTTGTGGCGGCAGCCCGCAGTTCAGCGGATATTCGTTGGCTGGTGGGCAGCAATGCTCAATTGCCGGTGCCTGATGGCAGCCTGGACGCGCTCTTGTGTATGTTCGGCTTTGCGGTACCCGAGGAGTTTTTGCGGGCCTTGAAATCGGGCGGTATCTGGGTGCAGGTAGAGGCCGGGGCAGACCATTTGCTGGAGCTGCGTCGCATTATTTATCCCAGTCTGAAGGCAGACAAACCAGAGGCGTCCGAGCCTCCTGCCGGCTTCAGTCTGGAAGCGAGCGAGCGCATTCGCTGTGACGTTTCCCTGACATCCCAAGAGCAGATTGCGGATTTGCTCTTGATGACCCCGCATCTGTTTCGGGCCAGTGCGCAGGGCTTGGAGCAGGCCCGTCAATTGACGAGCCTGGATGTGCAGGTAGATGTGCTGATTAAGGTGCTACGACGCCTTTAAGCGACATCGCTGTCCGGGTTCAAGGTAGCGGCTGGATCACTGATTTCCACCCGGTTACGCCCATTGCGCTTGGCTCTGTACAGGGCTTCGTCCGCCAGTTTCAAAACCGTGCTGTGTTCACGAGCATGGATGGGCCAGTGGGCCAGCCCGATTGAAATGGTAATCGGGTAACTGGTGGGACTATTGGTTTCGCTGATCAAGATACGCAGGCGTTCGGCCAACTGCAGTGCCTGGTCTATGTCTTGATCGGGTAAGAAAATACAGAACTCTTCGCCACCGACTCTACAGATCAGGTCGGTATCGCGGGTACAGGCGCGCATGGTGTCGGACAGGAAAACCAGTACCAGATCGCCCACATCGTGCCCATGGGTGTCGTTAACCTGCTTGAAGTGGTCAATATCCACTGTCAGCACGCAAAAGGGCGTGTCGGTTTCCTTCCATTGCTGCAGCACGGCGGACATGCCTCGCCGGTTGTTCAGGCCGGTTAAGGGGTCGGTATTGCGTTCCACATTCATTACGCCCATTTTGCGGTTGACGCGTTTGAGCCCCAACAACATGGCCAGCTTGATCTGACGGGATTCGAAATACCAGGCATGGACTTGCTCGATACGCGAGCTGGCCTTGGCTGAATCCAGGTGTGGCGCTTGGCGGGCCAGCTGGCGCAAGGGTTTGGCAATCAACATGGCCAACATCCAGATCAGAATCTGTACGGCCAGGAAAAACGGGATGGAGTTGCGCAGGACCTTACCCAGCAAGACCGTCAGTTCATCCAGCACGACCTTGGTGGGGCTTTGCACCACCACACCCCATTGCACATCACTGCTGGGCGCAAAGCCGGCCAGCATGTCTATGCCTTTGATATTGCGCAGTGCCAAGGCATCACTTTCACCCTGGCTGACGGCATCAATGGCCGGGTTGCCGTGGATGATCTCACCGATACGGGATCGGTCGTGGTGAAAGATCAGCCGTTTGTGCTGGTCCACCACATAAATATAGGAGCCGTCGCGGTAAAAGTGCTCACCCAGCAAGGCGTTCAGGCTATTGGGTTCATGCAAATAAATAGAGCCCCCCACCAGACCCTTGTAGTTGCCGTTCGCATCAAAAATGGGGTGCGACAGAAAGATCAGCAAGCGTCCCGTTGCCGACAGGTAGGGAGGGCTGATGACGGGCACCTTGGTTTTCAGGGCCAGCTGCGTGCCTTCGCCTTTTAAAACGGTGCCAATCAGGCTGAGCTCGTGCGGCGCGTTGGCCAGCACCTGGCCTTTTTCGTCCAGGATCAGCACCGAGTTAAAGCTGTTGTTTTGTTCGTTCAGGCGCCGGACCTCGTCGTTCAAGGTTTGAGCGGCATTGGGCAGGGCACCGGAGAGTATGTCTGCGCTATAGCGCAGCTGCTGCTGCAAATTGGCAATGAAAGAGTCCGTGCTACTGGCCAATTTCTGAGCATAGGCCCGGTTTTTCTCCAGGGACTGCTCAATCAACAGGGTACGCTCCGCTGAATAGGCTCCGTATAGGGTGTAGCCCATGGTCAGCAGACTGCTGGCGGTAGCCAGCAAAAGAATCAGCCGGCGCAGATCAACAAAAAACATGAGGATGGGCGAGTGCTAGAGGTAAGAAGGGAGCAGATCGGGCCAGAAAGAAGGGCAGAAGAAGCCTAAACCATTATACGTAAAGAATGTTTCCAAGCTTGTGCAGGTGTGACTTCAGACCACATGCAGGACAGTGTGACGGCAGGGGGCAACTGCAGAGTGTAAGATGTGCAATGGTCTAGACCAATAGACAATTACCACACGTATGTTGCTGGCTGGGTAAATTGGATGGTATCGGCCGGCACTTTTCCATGGAGATCCCGATATGAAAAGCGTAGATAGTTTTAAGGCTTTGCACCAGTTGGATGTGGGCGGGCAGTCCTATGACTATTATCGGCTGGACGCGGTTCGCGGAGATGGCCTGGATGTTGCCAGCCTTCCCTACGGCTTGAAGATCCTGCTGGAAAATTTATTGCGTACGGAAGACGGCGGGGACGTTACAGCGGATGATATTCGTGCTTTGGCGGCCTGGAATCCCGCCGCAGAGCCGGATCGTGAAATTGCCTTTACGCCAGCGCGCGTCGTTTTGCAGGACTTTACCGGTGTGCCAGCCGTTGTGGATTTGGCCGCCATGCGTGAAGCCATGCAGGCTTTGGGTGGCGACCCTCAAAAAATCAATCCATTGGCACCGGTAGAGCTGGTTATCGACCACTCGGTCATCGTGGATGATTTTGGCAAACCCAGCTCCTTCGAGCGCAACGTACAGATCGAATACGAACGCAATATGGAGCGCTACCAGTTTTTGCGCTGGGGCCAAAGTGCGTTTGATAACTTCAAAGTGGTGCCTCCAGGCACGGGTATTGTTCACCAGGTCAACCTGGAACACTTGGCTCGAGTGGTCTTTACGCGCGATGAGCAAGGCCGTCAGTTGGCTTACCCCGACACCTGTGTGGGCACGGACTCGCATACGCCTATGGTCAACGGCTTGGGCGTGGTCGCCTGGGGTGTAGGAGGTATCGAGGCCGAAGCAGCCATGTTGGGTCAGCCCATTTCCATGCTGATTCCGCGTGTGGTGGGCTTTAAGCTGACCGGACAAATGCCGGAAGGAACCACAGCAACCGACTTGGTGCTGACCATTACCGATATGCTGCGCCAGCATGGCGTGGTGGGTAAGTTTGTGGAGTTCTACGGTCCAGGCGTCAGCGCGGTGCCACTGGCTAACCGCGCCACCATCGGCAATATGAGCCCTGAGTACGGCTCCACGATTTCCATGTTCCCGATTGACGAGGAAACCCTGCGTTATATGGAGCTGACAGGTCGCTCCAAAGAACAGATTGATCTGGTGCGTGCCTACGCCCAGGCTCAAGGCCTGTGGCACGATCCGCTGCACGAGCCGCGCTATTCCGAGCGTCTGGAGCTGGATCTGTCGACCGTCGTGCCTTCGATTGCCGGTCCCAAGCGTCCCCAGGACCGCATTGCCCTGTCTTCGTCCAAGCCGTCGTTCCGCACAGCGGTCCGCGAACTGCTGGGCGACGATGTAGCCACTTATGACGAAGCACTGGAAGAAAGTTTCCCCGCATCTGATGTGCCATCGCATGAGCCACCAAGCCCACGTAAGGAAGGTGTGAGCTTCACTTTGGCTGACGGCTCCCAGTGCCAGCTGGATCATGGCTCCGTGGTGATTGCGGCTATTACGTCTTGCACGAATACCTCCAACCCCAGCGTCATGATGGCAGCCGGTTTGCTGGCCAAGAAAGCCGTTGAAAAAGGCCTGGCACGTAAGCCTTGGGTAAAAACCAGTCTGGCTCCCGGATCGCGTGTGGTCACGGACTACTACGCACGTGCTGGCTTGACGCCGTTTCTGGACAAGCTGGGCTTTGATCTGGTGGGCTACGGTTGCACCACATGTATTGGTAACTCCGGCCCCTTGATTCCCGAAGTCAGTCAGGCTGTGACGCAGAATGATCTGGCGGTGGTGTCGGTGCTGTCCGGTAACCGTAACTTCGAGGGCCGTATTCACCCCGAAGTCAAAATGAACTACCTGATGTCGCCTCCCCTGGTGGTGGCCTACGCCTTGGCAGGCACGATGGATATCGACCTGTACAAAGAGCCTTTGGGTCAGGGCAGCGATGGCAAGGACGTGTTCCTGAAAGATATCTGGCCTTCCGCAGCCGAGGTGCAGGACGTGATCAGCAAGGCCATTGCTTCCGATATGTACCGTGATGGCTACGCCGATGTGTTCGCCGGTGATGAACGCTGGCGCTCTTTGCCGACCCCCGAAGGGGATCGCTTCGAGTGGCAGGAGGATTCCACGTATGTACGCAAACCGCCTTACTTTATTGACCTGAAGCGCGAACCTAGCCCGGTTTCGGATATTCGTGGCGCTCGTGTTCTGGCCAAGTTGGGTGATTCCGTGACTACGGACCATATCAGCCCCGCAGGTTCGATTGCTCGCACATCGCCTGCGGCGACCTATCTGATGGATAACGGTGTCAAACCTCAGGATTTCAACTCCTACGGTTCGCGCCGTGGTAACCACGAAGTCATGATTCGCGGCACTTTTGCCAACGTACGTCTGCGTAACCAGCTTGCCCCCGGCACCGAGGGCGGCTACACCCGCGACTTCACGCTGGAAGGCGCACCGGTATCGACTATTTACGATGCGTCACGCAACTACTTGCGTGACCAGGTGCCACTGCTGATTCTGGCAGGCAAAGAGTACGGTTCGGGTTCGTCGCGTGACTGGGCGGCCAAAGGGACAGTGCTGTTGGGCGTCCGTGCCGTTATTGCGGAGTCTTACGAGCGTATTCACCGCAGCAACTTGTTGGGTATGGGCGTAATGCCTTTGCAGTTCCCGGCAGGGGAAAACGCAGCCACATTGGGTCTGACCGGCGATGAAGTCTTTGATATTGAAGGCATTAGCGTACTGAATCAGGACAAGATCCCTGAGAAGGTAAAAGTACGTGCAGGTGATATTCAGTTCGAGGCCCTGGTCCGAATTGATACTCCTAGCGAAGCGCATTACTACCGTCACGGCGGTATCATGCAGTACGTTCTGCGGGGCTTGTTGAAGGCTTAAGCCCGTCTGTAGGCCACGGCGTGTTCAAGCACGCCAGCAAGTGCGTCAGTTGCCCAGTGCGGCTGACGCACTTGTGTGTTTGGAAGGCCGGCATGGTTGCCGGCTTTTTGTTGAGCAAGAAGTGAGGATCGCCGCTGGGGGCAGCGCAGGTCCTTGAGCAAATAGACAGCGCTTGCTTGTGCTAGAGAAAATACCGGGTTCAGGTCAGAACGAACCGTCTGCTGGATTTCAAGCGCACAGGCTTTCATGGAAACAAGAACAATGCAAAATACCCAAGAAGCTTCTTGGTCTGAACTACTGTCGGGCCGCAATGGTCTGCGCTCGCTGGCATTGGCCGGGGGCGTGGCCGTCCATGCCATCAACGTGTACGTGGCAACGACAATCTTGCCCTCCGTGGTGAAGGATATTGGTGGTCTGGAGTATTACGCCTGGAACACGACGCTGTTTGTGGTGGCTTCCATCCTGGGTTCTGCCTTGTCGCCCCAGGTGCTGGAGAAAATGGGCCTGCGGCATAGCTTTTTGATATCGCTGCTGTTTTTTGCGATTGGGACCACCTTGTGCGCTCTTGCACCGTCCATGCCCTTCCTTTTGTTTGCTCGTACGATACAGGGGTTGGGCGGCGGCCTTTTGCTAGGCTTGAGTTACTCGTCCATCCGACTGGTTTTTGAAGAACGGCTCTGGTCCCGAGTCATGGCCTTGGTATCCAGTATGTGGGGGATTGCGACCTTGTCGGGGCCTGCCATTGGTGGCATCTTTGCGCAGATGGGGCAGTGGCGTCTGGCTTTTTGGAGCGTGTTGCCCTGTGCGGCCTTGCTGGCGGTTCTGGTCTGGACACAACTGCGCGATGCGCGCGCACCTGAAACGCGTAAATCCGGCTCTACCTTGGGTAAGGTGTTGCTCTTGACCGCTTCAGTCTTGGTGATGTCGGCGGGTAGCCTCTCTTCCTCCTGGACCATTAACCTGGCAGGGGTGCTGGGTGGGGCCATTTTGGTTTATTTGATGGCGCGTGCGGACAGCAAGTCCACCAGTCGGCTCTTTCCGCAAGGGACGTATTCCATCAGCACAGCCTTGGGTAGCTTGTACGCCGGTATTGGCTTGGTCAGCGTGGCAGTCGCAACCGAAATTTTTATCCCGTATTTCTTGCAGATCATCCATCAAATGAGCCCGCTAAAAGCCGGGTATCTGACGGCCTTGATGTCGGGCGGATGGACCTTGGGTTCGATTGCCAGTTCCAGCCGTAGCTTGAAAACGGGCGACAGATTGATTATTGCCGGGCCCGTGGTCTCGGGCTTGTCACTGGCAGCCCTGGGAGTATTTATCCCGTGGGTGGGTTTGAGTGAAGGCGTGGATTATTCCTGGGCCTTGTATCTGTCTTTGCTGGGGGTCGGCTTGGGGATTGGCCTGGCGTGGCCACATTTGCTGACGCGGGTGTTTCATTCCGCACCCAAGGGGCAGGAAAATATTGCCTCGGCCGCCATTACCACCTTGCAGTTATTCACGATGGCATTGGGCGCGGCCTTGGCAGGAATTATTACAACCGCCTCAGGCTTTGTGGACCCCGGCGGGGTGCAGGGCGCACGCCAGTCGGCGCAGGCGCTGCTGTGGCTGTTTGCCTTGGCGCCCCTGCTCGCGGCCCTCTTGTCAGGGCCCGCGCGTCGGGTGCGCCCTAAGGCCTAGCCTTAGACCGTTTCTTTGGGCAAACGGAACAGTTCCGGGTCAGGGCCAAGGCGGCCTTCGGCCTGGTCCAGGCTGGCAATGTCAGCCATGTCCTGTTCACTCAGCTCAAAGCTGAAAATGTCCATATTGTCGCGTTGGCGCTCTGGGGAATTGGATTTGGTGATCACCATATTGCCCAGCTGAATCTGCCAGCGCAGCATGATTTGTGCCACCGAACGGCCGTGTTCCTTGGCAATCTTGTTCAGCACCGTATTGTCCCACAGCGTACCCAGTCCGAGCGGGCTCCATGCCTGGGTCTGGATGGCGTGATCGCTGTGATAGTGACGCGACTCCGCTTGCTGAAAGCCGGGGTGCAGCTCGATCTGGTTCAGCACGGGCAAAACACCGGTCTTATCCAGCAAGGTTTGCAGATGCTGGGGCAGGAAGTTGCACACGCCGATGGATTTCACGCGGCCTTCATTGCGCAGATTGATCAGTGTTTCCCAGGACTGCATGTACTGGCGGTTCTTGGGTACAGGCCAGTGGATCAGGTACAGGTCCACATAGTCCAGCTGCAGCTTTTCCATGCTTTGTTCAAAGGCAGCACGAGTGTTCTCGTGGCCATGCATGTCATTCCACAGTTTGGTGGTCACAAACAATTCTTCGCGCGGCACCTTGGACTGTCGAATGCCTTGTCCGACTTCGGCTTCATTGCCGTAAATAGCGGCGGTGTCGATCAAGCGATAGCCCGCTTCGATGCCACTGCACACGACATCGGCCGTTTGCTCATTAGGAACCTGCCAGACGCCCAGGCCTAGTTGCGGCGCACGGTTATCATCATGGAAGGTAATAGTTGGGGGGGTAGTCGACATAGGTCTCTCCTCGGTGTGGTGCACGGCAAAACAGCCAGGACATGGCTGATGAAACCACCGCGCATTGGGAACGATCGGGGTCTAGAGTACAAGCGGTGTCAAAGTAAAAGTCCTAAAAAGGACGGAATCCGCATGGGATGGACACGCGAAGCTTGTACGTAGGCAGGAAATTAGCTTATTGTTTTTTGTCCTGCGGCGATTATAGAGGCGTCGACTGGAATTTTTCTTAAGATGTTGCAATCTGCATCATTCATAATCCCATATAAGCATTTGCTGATGGGATTCCAGCTGGAGTAAGTATGAGCGTACATACCACGCAGGTTCGCGTCAGCGTTCCCGCCTTGATCGCCTGCAAGGGCAAACAAAAAATTGCTTCGTTAACAGCCTACATCGCGCCTATCGCACGGATGTTGGACGAGCACCTGGACATGATTCTGGTGGGCGACTCGACCGCTATGGTGGGCTACGCCATGCCCGATACCTTGAGCATTACGGTCGATATGATGGCTGCTCATGCAGCCGCCGTGGTGCGTGCGACTCAACACGCTTGTATTGTCGTTGATATGCCCTTTGGCAGCTATCAGGAATCACCCCAGCAGGCATTTGCCAATGCATCGCGTATGCTGGCCATCAGTGGCGCCCAGTCGGTCAAGCTGGAAGGCGGTCAGGCCATGGCAGAAACCACCCGTTTCCTGGTTGAGCGCGGCGTCCCCGTGCTGGCCCATGTCGGTTTGATGCCCCAGTACGTCAACACCATGGGTGGCTACAAAGCCCAGGGCATGACGGATGCCGCCGCCCAGCGCGTGCTGGAAGATGCCGTAGCCCACGCTCAGGCCGGTGCCTGGGGTGTGGTGCTGGAAGGCGTGGCAGAAAGTCTGGGCCGTCGCATTACTGAATCTATTGCTATCCCCACGATCGGCATTGGCGCCTCGCCTGCATGTGATGGCCAAGTGCTGGTCACCGAAGACATTTTGGGCCTGACCCACGGCAAGATCCCCAAGTTCGCCAAACCCTACGCGGATGTGGGTGCTGTGATCTCGCAAGCAGCAGCGCAATACGCGGCTGAAGTGCGTGATGGCTCTTTCCCGACATTGGATCAATGTTTCGGTGTGAAACGCTAGTCCGGCTAACTATTCCGCATTAGAATATTTCATGTTGATAAATGCGGCATCCACATAGAACGACATGGAAATTCGCCAATTAGAAGCTTTTGCAGCCGTGATGTCCGCAGGCAGTGTTACTGCTGCCGGCCGTTTGCTTGACCGCTCTCAGCCCGTGGTCAGCCGTCAGATCCAGGAATTAGAGCAGGAACTGGGCTTTAGACTGTTTACCCGCACTCGTCCGCAGGTCACTTTGACCGAGCAGGGGCGCGAGTTCTATCTGGAAGCCCGGCCCGTTTTGATGAACCTGGAGGTTCTGCAAAGTCGTGCCCTGGAAATCGCGCGTGGGGGCCTGCGGCCCCTGCGTATCGTGACAACCCATGCTCTGGCCATTGGCCTGTTGCCGCAAACTTTGGGCATCATGGAGCAGCACGATCCGGCATTCAAGCAAAAGCTGATTATTGATACGGTCAAACCGGAAGAAGTCGTGCAGGCCATCGACGAAGGGCGGGCAGATCTGGCTGTGACCAGTCTGCCGCTGGATATCGATGGCTGCACCTTGCACTGGTCCGGGCAAAGCCCGTGTTTGCTGGGCATGTCCGTCAACCACCCCTTGGCCCAGCAGGAAGTCGTACGGTTAAGTGATATTCAAGATACCCCCTTGATCACTATTCAGAACCGTCACCGTTTGCGCCATACACTGGCAACAGCCTTGCTGCGTGCCAGCCCGGAAGCCCCCGAAGATATACGCCATATTGAAGTTGCCTCCTCGCTGGAGGGCTTGGTCCTGGCCAGCCAAGGCGTGGGTGTTTCTTTGATTGACCCCTTTACCGCCCACGGTCTGCCCATTCCCAATGTGGCGTTGCGCCCGATTGATATCCACGTCCCTTATATGGTGGGCATGGTGTCTTTGCGTTCTCGTGAATTGCGCCCGGATGCCGTGCGCCTGGTGGAGGCCATGCGCCAGTACGTCTTGCAGTTCATTCCCCGTTTTGTGCTGGGTGATGATACGGGTCTGCCAAGTACGCAGGACCCGTTTGACTCGCTGTAGTCCAGCCTCTGTGACGCCGATGACAAGCGCGTCACAGCCAGCTTTGGCCTCAGCTTAGGGAATCATCGAGTAGGCCACCACTTCCAGCTTCATACCCGGCACGACTAACGCAGCCACGGCAACGCTTGCCCGGTTGGGAAACGGCTCGGAGAAAAATTCGCGATACACCGCGTCGATGGCGGCCATGTCGGCAACATCAGTCATATAAATCAGAACTTGGGTGACGTTTTCCAAGGTGCCGCCTGCCGCTTGCGTGGCCTGCTGCAGATTGAAAAAAGTCAGGCGTGCCTGATCCTCGATGGACCCTGTATCTATGCTGCCATCGGGACGTACCGGCCCGTGCACCGAGAACAGCATGTCGCCCTTGGCCTTGACCGCCCATGAAAAAGCTTGCTCAAGAGGCGGCAGTCCGACGTCGATAACTTGTTTCATCATGTGCTCCGGGTAGAGGTGGCTGGCAGCGACGCAAAGAGCGTGTGCGTGGCATCGCCTAAGCTCGTGTTGGGACGAGCCAAGTCAAGAATGACATTGAAGTGATTGCGTGCTGGCACTTCGATAAGCGGCAGCCGCAGCGCATCTTGTGACTGGAGGGCATCGGCGAATGACTGGCTCTGGCGCTTGAATTCCGAAGTTTCCACTTCCCCCCAGCTGATGATGGAGGGAGGAAACCCCGTCAGATCAAGCCCTTGAGGGCTGACCGCCTGTGCGCTGGCCAAGTCTAGAGAGAGCGCCTCGTTGATGCTGGTGCCAATAAGGGGTTCAAGCTCATAGACGCCGGAAACCAGGATCGCTGCGGCAGGCGTTCCAACAGGCAAATCAGCATCGTCTTCCCAAGCGCGCAAGCAGCACATGGCTGCCAAGTGTGCACCCGCAGAGCTACCGGCAACGACGATGCGTTCAGGGTCAAAGCCCAGCTCTTGCGCATGTTGGTGCAGCCAGCGCAAGGCTTGGCGACACTCAAGCACCATGTCATGGACGCGGGCCTGTGGTGCCAGGGTGTAGTCGATAGCAGCGAAGGCGATGCCCGCTGCCGTGCAATCCGGGGCAGCGAACAAGGACGAGGCCTTGGAGAGCTCCTGCCAGTAGCCACCGTGAATAAACAGCAGCAGCGGAGGCATTTGATCCGAGTCGTTGGGCTCAGGCAGGAAAAGGTCGAGCTTATGCGCCGCAGCACTGCCATAGGCCAGCTCAACATGCCGGGAGCCGCTTTCCAGTGCCGCTTTGCTAAGCGTGGCGTATTCGTCCAGGAAGGGGGCATAGTTCCCGCCTATACAGGAGCTGGGCGAATACTCGCGCTCCCGTTCTTCCAGCGAGAGCAAGGAGTTGGGCGCCTGCGTCACAGCGCGGTCCGTACAGTCCAGATTTCTGGGAACAGCACGACGTCCAGCATCTTTCTCAGATAGCTGACGCCTCCCGTGCCGCCAGTGCCTCTTTTGAAACCGATCACGCGTTCCACTGTCGTTACGTGACGGAATCGCCAAAGACGGAAAGCATCCTCGATGTCGGTCAGTTTTTCGCCAAGCTGGTACAGGTCCCAGTGAGCATGAGGGTCACGATAGACCTGCAGCCATGCGGCTTCGACTTCAGGGCTGGCGACGTAGGGCTGGGTCCAGTCGCGTTCCAGATGGTCGGCGGGAATGGCGAAGCCTTGGCGTGCCAAAAGGCGCAAAGATTCATCGTAGAGCGAAGGGGCGCGATAGGCCGCCTCAACTTGGCTCAACAGATCGGCCCTATGCGCATGGGGCTTGAGCATGGCCGCGTTTTTGTTGCCTAGGGCGAATTCAATACAGCGATACTGCGCGCTCTGGAAACCGCTGGAGCTGGCCAGATAAGGCCGCATGGCGGTGTATTCCGGCGGGGTCATGGTGGACAGGACAGTCCAGGCGCTGACCAGTTGCTCCATGATGCGTGAGACACGCGCAAGCATTTTGAAGCTGTCTGCGTAACGGTCGGCAGCGACTGAGGCAGTGGCGGCGTTCAACTCGTGCAGCATCAGCTTCATCCAAAGTTCGCTGGTCTGATGCTGAATGATGAACAGCATTTCATCGTGGGCAGGCGAGAGTGGATGCTGAGCGCCCAGCACTTCGTCCAGGTGCAGGTAATCACCATAGCTCATGGATTGGCTGAAATCCAACTGCGCCTTTTCTTCTGAAACGATGCGCTCTGTCTCGCTGACTCCTTGGTCAGTCGATGCTTTGGAAGCATTCATTTGTTCTGTTCCCGATACGTTAATAATGGCGTGTGCGACATGCCGGGCATGCCGCGCTGAGTCAATAGAAAACCAAAGTCGCGTCGTTTGCGGAAGTCGCTGCGTCGCGCTTTAGGGGGATAGCGGCAGGGTGTGGTGTGCGCTGCCGATGATTGAGCAAGCGGGTGCTCGAAATCCGGTGGCGGCAGACGGCCTGCCTTTTCAAAGTACCAGCTTATGCTAAAGCTGATCTTCTCTGGCTGCGTATCTTGCCGCAAGGTCTCCAGCAGCGGCAGGTGGGGGATACCCGAGTAAGCGGGTAAAGAAGTACAGGGGGAATCTGTCTGTGGTTTCATTATTTAGTCCCACTTAAATTTATGCTTTGATCTTATTTATTTAACGCTGTTGTGCCAAGCCGTTTTTCATAGGCGCATAATTTTTTCTTTAAATCGCTAAAAATGGATTTTTTATGCAAATAGAACTGGATGAGGTGGACTGCAAGTTATTGGCCGAGCTGCAGCGAAACGCCAGGTTGACGACAAGCGAGCTGGCGCAAAAAGTGGGCATATCGCAGTCGCCTTGCTGGCGTCGCATTCGGCGCATGGAAGAATCCGGGCTGATCTCGGCATATCAGGCACGGCTGGATAGGCGCGGTTTGGGCTATGGGGTGGTGGCCTTTGTCAGCATCAGCGTCGACTTTCAAAATGAAAAACGCTCGGTAGAGTTTGTGGAGGCTGTGCGCGATATTCCGGAGGTGGTGATGTGTCATGGCATAGCCGGCCCGGCGGACTTTTTGCTCATGGTGGTGGCCAAAGATCTGGATAGCTATTCCGAGCTGCTGCAACGCAAGCTGCACCGTTTGCCAGGTGTTCGGCAAGCGCAGACCAGCTTCTCTTTGCAAGAGTTCAAGGGCCTGAATGAGCTGCCGATACCGGCGAAAGCGGCCTCTATCGTCTGATTTTTTACGGTGCCAACCCTTGACGCCCGAATGAGAGGCGTAAGGGTTAGCTCTATTTGTTGTCGCCGTAGTCCGTCCTTAGAATTGATCAAATATCACAGATCTTTGCTCGAATTCACTTTTGACGGAACTTAATGAACCACTCAGATGCTGCCAGCACCAACGCTCCGCTTGAGGCTTTTCAACCCATCGTCAGGCAATCGGTCAACGAAGCGGTCTATCAAGCGTTAAGCAATAAGTTGATGCATGGTGAGTACCGTGCTGGCCAAGTGCTCGGCATTCAGTACCTGGCTGATGCGCTGGGCACAAGCACGATGCCTGTGCGTGAAGCACTACGCCGTCTTGTGGCACAGCAGGGGCTGGAGCCCTTGCCCAATGGCACGACGCGTGTCCCTCTGATTACCAAAGCCTGCCTGAGCGATATTCGCCGCGCCCGTGTCCTGATCGAAGGCACGGTCACGGAATGGGCTGGCCCTCATCTCACCCCGGCAGTACTGGACCGGCTGGAACAGCTGGCGCAAGAAATTACTCAAGAGCGCCGCACGCCCCAAGGTGTGAACAGCAGCCTTGAAAAGAACCGGATCTTTCATTTCACGATCTATGCCGCCGCGCAGTCCCCCGTCATGCTCGCCATGATCGAGAGCCTGTGGCTGCAGTCGGGTGCTTACCTGCGTGAAACCCGCGAGCAATTGCACAACAAGGACTCCGCAGATCATCTGCATGAATCCACCGTCAAAGCGCTGCGCGCCGGAAACTTCACCGAGGCACGTCAATACATTCAGGAGGATGTCTCCTGGGTTTTTGATCGCCTGGACCTCGCCGATTAAATCGATCCTCTAACAATTACTCATCCACCAAAGACCATGCTAAAAAAACATCGATCAAAAATGGTTACCGAGGGCGCAACCCGTGCCCCGCACCGAGCTTTTCTACGTGCTACTGGCTTAGATGACGACGATCTGGACAGATCCATGGTCGCTATCATCGGCACCGCCGGAGACAATACGCCTTGCTCTAAATCGCTAGGCCCTCAGGCAGACAGCGTTCGTCTGGGTGTGGCTCAAGGTGGTGGCGTGCCCGTCATCATGAACACGATTTCCGTGTCTGACGGCACGTCTATGAGCCACGCTGGTATGCGCATGAGCCTGGTGTCTCGCGAGCTGATTGCCGACAGCATGGAAGTAGCCGTGCGCGGTCATGGCTATGATGCTTTGGTGGGGTTGGGCGGATGCGACAAGACGCTTCCCGGCACGTTGATGGCCATGGCGCGGCTTAACGTACCTTCCGTTTTTATTTACGGTGGTTCCATGTTGCCGGGCTACTCGCCCGACGGCACTGAAAATACGGTGCTTACCGCTATCGAAGGCGTGGGCCGCTACCAGACCGGGGCGATTTCCCTGGAACAGCTGCACGGTATCGAGCGTACCTGTGCCATGACGGTTGGTTCCTGTCCGGGCCAGTTCACCGCTAATACCATGGGCATGGTGGCAGAGGCCCTGGGCCTGTCTTTCCTGGGCTCGTCCACCGTCCCCGCCGTTTACAGCCAACGGCACGCGCAGGCTCGCCGCGCTGGCCGACGTGTGATGGAAATCCTGGCTAATGGCGGTCCACTGCCGCGTGACCTGATTACTCGCAAGAGCCTGGAGAACGCCACGGCCGCCGTGGCTGCGACGGGCGGATCGACCAACGTGGCTTTGCATATCCCTGCCATTGCGCATGAGGTCGGCATTCGCTTCACCACGGACGATATGGCCGAGGTGTTCAACCGCACGCCACTGATCGCCGACTTGCAGCCGGGCGGACGCTATCTGGCCCGAGATCTGGATGTGATCGGCGGTGTCCCTGTGGTGTTCAAAGCACTCTTGAAAAGCGGCCACATGCACGGTGATGTGCTGACCATTACGGGCGAAACCTTGGCGGAAGCGTTGGCAGATTTTCCCGATGTGGATGGTCGTATCGTGCGCGATACCGAACAGCCTATTCATGCCTCGGGTGGTTTAGTGGTGCTCAAGGGCAATCTTTGTCCCGATGGGGCACTGCTGAAAATTGCCGGTTTGAAATCTCTGGTCTTTGACGGACGCGCACGCGTGTTCGAAACCGAAGAAGACTGCATGGCGGTGGTGTCCAAGCAAGCCTATGAAGAGGGCGATGTGCTGATCATCCGCAATGAAGGTCCTAAAGGCGGCCCTGGCATGCGCGAGATGCTAAGCGTGACCGCCGCTATCTATGGGCATGGCAATGGCGAGAAAGTGGCGTTGCTAACAGACGGCCGTTTCTCCGGTGCGACGCGCGGTATGTGTATCGGCTATACCAGCCCCGAAGCGGCAGCAGGCGGGCCGATTGGCCTGGTCCGTGATGGTGATCGCATCACGATAGATGCCACGCAAAGCAGCATTCATCTGCATGTTTCCGAAGAAGAACTGGCTGTACGCAAGACGCAGTGGCAGCCCTATGTACGTGATCGCTTGGCGGGTGCGCTTGAAAAATACTCACGCTTGGTCGGTCCAACCCACGAGGGGGCGGTGACGCACTCGGGTGCTGCCGAATGGCCGCTGGAAACCAACGAGGACGAATGAGATGAAGCTCGGTTTTTGCGGTTTAGGATTGATGGGCGCTGCGATGGTGCAGCGCCTGCTGAAGGCGGGCCATGAGGTAAAAGTCTGGAACCGTTCCAGAGAAAAGGCTGAGCCACTGGCAGCGCTCGGCGCACAGATTGTGGACAGTCCACGCCAGGCAGCTGAAAACACCGACGGTGTTTTGTTATGCCTGTTTGATGCTAAGGCGGCTGAAGCCGTGGTGTTTGGCCCCGAAGGGATTGCTCAGGCAGCCGGACTTAAATGGCTGGTGGATCATTCCAGTATCGACCCCGACGCCACGCGTCGCTTGGCGGCTCGTTTGGCGCAAAGTGGCGGAGCAGACTGGATAGATGCCCCGGTCTCCGGCGGCATTCCTGGAGTGGAGGCCGGTACGCTGGCCATCATGACAGGCGGCAGTGAAACCCATATGCCAGAGGCCGAGGCCGCCATGCGCGCCTACGCTGGCAATATCACCCATATGGGTCCGTCCGGAGCAGGGCAGGCGACCAAGCTGTGTAATCAAGCCATTGTCGCTACCTCTATTGCGGCACTGGCCGAAGCCATTGGCTTTGCACAGCGCAATAACATCAAGGTAGATAAGCTGGCGTCCGCGCTGGCGGGCGGTTGGGCTGATTCCAAACCTTTGCAGATCTTTGCGCCGCGCATGATTGAGGCCCAGGAAAAAAGTATCGGTGCGCTGTCCACCATGCTCAAGGATATAGACACCTTGATCGCCAATGCTCAACAAAGTGGCGCACCTATGCCGGTTGCGGCCAGTGTGCAGCAGATGTTGCGCGTGGCGAGCGCCATGGGCTTGGGGCAGGCTGAAGTTTCCGCCGTAATTAGTGTCGTCCTGCCCGAGCAGCGCGACGCTTTCCTTCGACAAATAGACGGTTAAGACAGGCGGGCTCATGCAACTATCCGCTAACCTCAGCTGGTTGTATCGACATCTGGACTGGAGCGAACGCTTTGAGGCTGCGGCGGCCGATGGTTTTCAGGGTGTAGAAATTTTGCTGCCCTATGACCATCCCACCGCTTGGTATGCCCGCCAGCTGCAAGCCGCCAAGTTGGAACTGACGCTCATCAATACGCCTATAGGTGAGGGTCAAGGTAGGCTGGGCTGGGCGGCAATTCCCGGCGCACAAACCCAGTTCAGGGAAGCCTTTGATCGCGCCCGCGCTGTTGCGCAGGCGACCGGATGTGGCCGCATCCATGTCATGGCGGGTGATGTGAGCGGTTTGGCTCACGAGGCCTGCCAGGCCGCACTGCACAGCAATCTGGAATATGCCTTGGCTCTGGCCGAAGCTGATGATGTGGTGCTGACGCTGGAGGCGCTTAACCGCAGCGATATGGCTGGCTACTTCTACCATTTACCCGAGCAAGCGATAGAGGTGCTGACGCATTTCAATGCTCCACGCTTGCGGCTGCAATTCGATTACTACCACTGCGTCAAAGAAAGCCTGGATGTGCCTTCCAGCGTTGCGGCTTGTGCTCCCTGGATAGGGTATGTACAGATAGCTGGCGCAGAAGGGCGTCACGAGCCTGATTTGAACCAGCATGGTTTGCTTGCAGGCGTCGCGGCTTTGCCTGACTTGGGTTACGACACGTGGCTGGGCTGCGAATACCAGCCCCGTGCGCTACCGTCAGAGGGCTTGGTATGGTGCCAGCCCTTGCGTGACCGTGGGGTGCTGGCATGAGGTTCGCCGCAGCGATCACGCTGTTGGCCGCTTTCTGGCCGTTTGGAGATCAGCCATGAAGCATGTCTTGATTACGGGTGCCAACGGCTATATCGGCCAAGCGCTTGCCTGTGCTGCCGCCAAACTGTTGGCAGCCAATGAGATCCAAAGCCTGACGCTGACCGATCTTGCTCTTGACGATAAAACTTACCATCACAACGCCGGGGTGCGTTGCGTCAGTGGGGACTTGTCCGATAAGGCGGTGCTGGAGGCACTACTGACGCCTGCGCCGGATACGGTTTTCCATTTAGCTTCGGTGACCAGCCGGAGAGCGGAAGAGGATTTCGCGCTGGGTTTGCGCGTCAATATTGACGGCACGATGGGCTTGTTGGAGCGGTTGCGGCAGCAAGGGCAATGCCCGGTTGTGGTGTACGCCAGCAGTATCGGCGTCTTTGGCACACCGCTGCCTGAGCATGTGGATGACGATACTGCCGCCGCACCCACCTTAAGTTACGGGACCCAAAAGCGGATGGTGGAGCTGCTGTTGGCCGATTACAGCCGCCATGGTTTTCTGGATAGCCGCTCCGTTCGTCTGCCCACCGTGGTCGCCAGGCCCCTTAGTGCCGAAACGGCGTTGTCCTCATTCGCCAGCTCCTTGATTCACGCACTTGCCGCCGGCAAGACCTACGACTGTCCTATCGGACCGCAGGGCTGGATGTGGCTGCTATCTCTGCCAGCATGTGTCCAGCATCTCCTGATTGCAGCCAGGCTAGAAGCGGCCCGACTGCCCGCCGGCCGGGTATGGAATCTTCCCGCTCAACGACTACAGGTCGCGGACCTGATACAGGCATCGAAATCTCGCTATGGATCGGGGGCAGATGCTGGCTTGAGCTTTCAGTCCAATCCCCAGTTTGAACAGCAGTTTGCCCAGTGGCCGCCATTGACGACCGCCATCGCCACGCAGTTGGGCATGTATCACGACGGCGATGCGAAGACCTTGATTGAACAGGCCCTTGTTTCCTGAAGGGCCTACTTAACTATACCTATAACGATCTACCACCAAAAAAGGATTTCCCCCATGAAGAACCGATGGATTTCTCGCCTGTTGGGTATTGCCTTAACTAGCCTGGGTGTGGCGGCTGGCCCTGCGAAAGCGGATAAACCTGTGGAGCTGACTTTTTCGGCCTGGATTCCGCAAACCCATGTTCTGGTGGCTAACTTCATGAAGCCCTGGGCCAAAGAGGTGGAGCAGGCTACCGAAGGACGCGTCAAGGTCAACTTCCTGACTAAAGCCGTCACCAACCCGGTCGGGCATCTGGATGCAGTACGTAATGGCATCGTCGATCTGGCTTTTATTTCCTATTCCTATTACCCCGGCAACTTTGATTTGATGAAGTTCGCCATGTTGCCTTTTTCGGGCAATAGCGCCGAGTCCACCTCGCTGGCGGCGTGGGATATCTACAGCAAGTATCTGCAAGATGCCAAAGAGCATCGCGGTATCAAGTTGCTGGGTATTTATGGTCACGGCCCAGGCAGTGTCTACACCACCGAAAAACAGGTGCAAAACATTGCCGATTTTGAAGGCCTGAAGTTGCGTATCGGCGGCGGCATGCAGGCTGACTTGTCCAAGGCGCTGAAAGTCAACGCGGTGGTGAAACCGGCTTCCGAGTCCTACGAGCTCCTGAGTACCGGCGTAGTAGATGGGGTGCTGTTCCCGCCTGAGTCCGTTGCGTCTTTCCGTCTGGATACGGTGGTCAAACATGCGACGGTTTTCCCTGGCGGTCTTTATGCAGACCTGCACGGCATCATCATGAACCCGGCTGCATTTGATCGTTTGTCTGAAAAAGACCGCGCCATCGTGATGAGTCTTTCCGGTGAGCACATTGCCCGCATGGGTGGCAAGGCCTGGGGTGATGCTGATACGGCGGCCATGAAAGTTCTGCAGGAACACAATGTGCAGTTCCATCCTGCCAGTGATGAGCTTATCGCTGCAGTCAAAGAGCGCACGGCACCCTTTGAACAAACATGGCTTGCTGCAGCAAAGGCCAAGGGCATAGACGGACCCGCTGTGTTGGCAGAGTTCCGTGCCGACCTTAAAGAGCGGGAAAGCGGTAATTGATCAGCGTACCCAGACTGTCTTAAACCTGCTGTGCGCCCTGTGCGCCAGCAGCCCCGGAGCTACAAATCATGAACTCCTTTGTCTCTTTACTAAGAGCAGGTCTTCGACGTGTGACTGAGTTATGCATGGTCTCGCTGGCCTTGCTGACCTTGGCAGACGTGTTAGGGCGCTACATTTTCAACGTCTCGGTTATGGGCGCGGTAGAACTGACCGAAATACTAATGGTAGGTGTCATCTTTTGCGGCATCGTGTTTGCAACCATGGAGCGCGAGCATGTGGTCGTTGATCTGATGCCTATCCCCGGAGGGGAGAAGGGCGCTCGTGTCGTTCATGTCTCCAGCCATTTGCTGGCAGCGGGAATCAGCGCTTTGTTGGCGATGGTCAGCTGGACACAAGCCGAGTCGGCTGCCGAATACGCCGACCAGACCACCTTGCTGGGGCTGCCGCTGGCCCCGGTTGTTTATTTCATGAGCATCATGCTGTTCGTCAACACCATCGTGGAGCTGAGTCAGCTTCGACGAGATCTGCGCGCAGATACGGCACATCTGGAAGAAGAGGCAACGAATGACTGAAGCGCTTATTGGCTTTGCAGCCATGCTCCTCTTGATCTTCCTGCGAGTGCCGGTGGCATTTTCCATGGCCCTGGTGGGATTCATTGGCGTTGGCCTCATGCGCAACTGGCCTTCTGCCTACGCGATGACTGGCGCCGTCGTTCGTGAAAGCGGTTTTCAATATCTGTTGTCAGTGCTGCCGCTGTTCATTTTGATGGGCAATTTCATCACTCAAGCCAAGTTGTCCAAGGAGCTTTACGCCGCCGCGTACGCCTTTTTAGGCCATAGAAAGGGCGGGCTGGCCATGTCCACGGTTGTTGCCTGTGGTGGCTTTGGTGCGGTGTGTGGTTCCAGCCTTGCGACGGCGGCCACCATGTCCAAAGTGGCCTATCCGGAAATGCGCAGACTGGGTTACAGCCGTGCACTGGCTTCCGGTTCGATTGCTGCGGGCGGCACGCTGGGCATCCTGATTCCACCTTCTATCGTCATGGTGGTCTATGCCATCTTGACCGAACAAAGCATAGGCAAAATGTTTGCTGCCGGTATTTTGCCCGGCTTGCTGGCCATCGTCTTTTATCTGTTGGCAGTCAGGTGGACGATATGGCGCGACCCGAAAGCGGGGCCTCCCGGCGAGCGTATGAGCTGGAAAGAGCGATTGCTGGCGTTGCGTGATGTCTGGGGCGTGCTGGTGTTGTTTGTCATCGTCATGGGCGGGATTTATGGCGGGATCTTCAGTTCTACGGAAGCGGCCGGCATTGGCGCCTGCGGAGCGTTCCTGTTCGCGTGGCTGCGTGGCCGCTTGACCTGGCAGGTGCTCTCCAATGTTCTGGTTGAGTCTGCGCGGACTACGGGCATGCTCTTTATGGTGTTGATTGGGGCTTTGCTGTTCTCCAGCTTCATCAACTTCACCTCCATGCCTGGCGACTTGCAAGACTGGGTGCAGCAGTTCGACATGAGCCCGATCGTGGTGATCTTATTGATCTGCGCGATATACATCGTTCTGGGCAGCGTGCTGGAAAGCATGTCCATGGTCTTGCTGACAGTGCCTATTTTCTACCCGCTGGTGCAGCACCTGGGTTTTGACCTGATCTGGTTCGGGATCATCGTGGTGGTGGTCACTGAAATCAGCTTCATCACCCCGCCTGTGGGCATGAACGTGATGGTCCTGAAAAGCCTGCTGCCTGACGTGAAGATGAGCACGCTGTATCGGGGCGTCATCCCCTTTGTGGTCGCTGACGTTTTCCGTCTGGCGGTGCTGCTGGCTTTCCCTGTCATTTCGCTGCTGTTGCCAAAATATCTTGGATAAGCATAAAAGGATTCGCAACATGATTATCGACCAAAGAACCTACACCATCCCGACCGGCTTGCTGCGTGATTTCTTATCCCTGTATGCGACGGAAGGGCGCGCTGTCCAAATTGAGCATTTGGGTGCTTGTCAGGGTTACTACACCACGGAAGTTGGCGAGCTAAATCAGGTGGTGCATTTATGGGCTTACGAAGATATGGCTGACCGGGAGGCGCGTCGCAGCGCGCTGGAAGCCGATCCCCGTTGGTTAGCTTATCGCCGCAAAGCCTCTGCCGCAGGCCACGTTGTGCGCCAGAGCAATGCGCTGCTTAAACAAGTCGATTTCGACATCTTTACGAGCAAGGCATGACCATGACCCATAAAATCCTTCAAGCCTGCCCCTTGCCGCCTCCTCTGGCAGGCAAGCTGCCTGCCTTGGGCTCGGTCGAGACCCTGAGCGATGCGCCGGACCAAGCGGCTTTCTTGCGCGAACGTGGTGGCGAGTTCACCGTACTGATCACCACCGGGACGCAAGGCGCGGACAAGGCGCTGATTGATGCGCTGCCTAATCTAAAGGCTATTTGCAGCCTGGGCGTAGGCTACGATGCCATCGACCTGGAGGCCGTCCGGGCGCGCGGCGTGGTGCTGAGCAATACGCCGGATGTGCTTAACGATTGCGTGGCCGATTTGGCTATGGGATTGTTAATTGATGTGGTGCGCGGTATCTCCGCCTCCGACCGCCACGTCAGACGTGGGGACTGGCCTCGGGTCGGCCCGACGATGCCAAGCACACGGGTCAGCGGCAAGCGCCTGGGCATGTTGGGTATGGGCAGAGTCGGCCAAGTCATTGCGCGGCGCGCTAGCGGCTTTGATATGGAGATCCGTTACCACACGCGCACGGCCAAACCCGAGCTGTCCTGGCAACATGAGCCCTCGCTGATGGCTTTGGCCCAATGGTGTGATTTTCTTATCGTCGCGTGTCCGGGAAGTCCTGAAACCTTCCATCTGGTCTCGGCTGAGGTTCTGAAAGCATTGGGGCCTCAGGGCTACCTCGTCAACGTTGCCCGGGGTTCGGTCGTGGATGAGAAAGCGCTGGTTGCTGCATTGGAAAACGGCCAATTGGGCGGTGCCGGGCTGGATGTGTTTGAAAATGAACCAGAGGTGCCTGCCTCATTGCTGAGCAACGAACGGGTCGTGGTGCTGCCGCACGTGGGTAGCGCAACCCGTGAAACCCGAGCAGCCATGTGCGAGCTGGTGTTGAGCAATGTGGAGAGCTTTCTGTCGGAAGGGCGTCTTGTCACGCCAGTCGAGCTATAAGCCTTAATGAGAAGAAAGCAGTGGCTGACGCGAATCACGTGAGCCGCTGCTTTAGCAGGGCAGAGCGGTAGTTTTCGTGGCTTGGCTGCTGCTTTGCTACGTAAAGTGGGACCGCTCAGATTATCTGAGTGAGGGTTTCTGCCAGTATGGTCCAAACATTGTCTTGAGCTCGTGCAGCAGACCTTTGACACGGCTGTATTCAGCCATATACTTGATGCTTAAACAATTAGATTGAATCGGATTAATAATCCGGCATCAGGTGGAGAACACTCGCATCATGCGACTCAATATCGAGGATTACCAGACGGCTGCGCAGCGCTGCTTGCCCCGCTTTGTCTATGACTATGTGGCCGGTGGTGCAGAAGACGAGTTATGTCTGGCCCGTAACAGGGCTGATCTACAGGCCCTGACCTTGTCTCCACGTAGCTTGCGCGACACCTCGGCGGTTAATACCGCTATCGATGTCTTCGGACGGCGCTGGTCCGCTCCCTTTGGGGTTGCGCCGGTTGGCCTGATTGATGTGGTTCGGCCTCATGGGGATGTGCTGGCAGCCCGTGCTGCAGGTAAAGCCGGCTTGCCATATATCTTGTCCACTGCATCCAATAGTCCTTTGGAGCAAGTGCGCGAAGTCTGCGAAGGACCATGCTGGATGCAGCTATATGTCATGCAAGACAGGGGCATGGCCAACTCCATTCTGGATCGTGCTCGCCAAGTGGGTTTCGAGGCCCTGGTGTTGACGGTAGATGTGCCGGTTGGCGGGTACAGAGAAAAAGATATACGTCACGGCTTCAAATTGCCGTTCCGCCCAGGTCCGCGCTTGTTGCTGGATATGGCATCACAGCCTCGCTGGCTGTTGCGTCAGGCTCGGGCGGGCCAACCCCAGTTTGTCAATCTAATGCCAGCAGAAGGGGCCAGTTCGGCGCAGGCACAAGCGGCTTTGCTGGCACGAAGCATGGATCGTAGCCTGGTGTGGGACGATGTAGCTTGGTTGCGCTCCAAGTGGGACGGCCCCGTGTTGATCAAAGGCGTATTGCATCCCGAAGATGCGCGTCAGGCGCTGCAATACGGCGTTGATGGCCTTATCGTGTCCAATCACGGAGGGCGTCAGCTCGACTGTGCACCCTCCACTATTAGCGTGCTGCCGCAGATCATGGATATCGTTAAAACGCAGATGCCGGTATTTATTGATAGTGGCTTCAGACGCGGTGCAGATGTGGCCAAAGCCATCGCCTATGGCGCTACCGGAGCCTTCTTGGGCCGTGCGGTTGCCTATGGCTTGGCTCAAGGCGGCGAGCAGGGCGTATCCGAAGTTTTGGCTTTGATCGCTCAGGAGTTGGAGCGAACGATGGTTCTGCTAGGGGCCGCATGCCCGGAGGACTTGGTTCAATGCCATGTGTAGTCGCTACGTGCTAGATAGCGTAGTGCAGCACGAAGTCTGTTGCTCCAGGACTTGCTCAATCCGTGACCAGGCACTATAGATAAGGGTGGAAAAACCTAGCGGGAGTATTCTTGTGAGAGGAAGCTGTCTTTGCCAAGGAGTGGTTTTTGAACTGGATGGTGCGGTGACAGAGTTGCTGTATTGCCATTGCAGTATGTGCCGTAAATTCCACGGCTCTGCATTTCGGGCGCGCTGTAAAGTGAATGCCGGGGAATTCCATTGGTTGCGGGGGCAGGAGCTTGTTCGGTTTTATGAGTCATCGCCAGGAGAGCACCGGGGTTTCTGTTCCACCTGCGGCTCAAATATCCTGACTAAATTCGATCAAAAACCAGAAGAGTTGGGCTTGGCGCTAGGGGTGTTGGATGATGATCCCGGCCTGCGTCCCACTTGCCACGTCTTTGTGGGCTCAAAAGCCCCATGGCATGAAATCAAGGATGATTTGCCCCAATATGAAGGATTTGCGCTGGGTTAGACGCTTTTGGGGCAGATAAAAAAACGCCAAGCTTTTAAAAGCTTGGCGTTTTTCTTATTCGTGGTGCCGGCTAAAGGAGTTGAACCCTCGACCTTCGCATTACAAGTGCGCTGCTCTACCAACTGAGCTAAGCCGGCGAATTGACGATTATAGCCGGGTTTTTTGTGAAGATGCAATCGCTAGAAAAAGATTCTTGCAGTTCGTGTGCCACGGCCCTAGCCGATAGATAGGTTCTGGTTATAAGAGCATGATGAAAATGTCGTTTTAAATGCCTTTTCCCCTACCCATAATCTGATCTATCCAAGCTGCGCTTATATAGATAGCACGCACTCGAACATCAGTGATGGGGCACAGGATGCCGCGTCAGGGAACTCTGGGGAACACCATGAAATTGAAGTCTGTTGTTGGCTCTGCCTTGTTGTTGTCGTCTTTGCTGGGTGGCGCAGTCAGTGCCCAGGTCTCCTTGCTCAACGCTTCTTTTGACGTGGCCCGCGAAACCTTTGCGGCAATCAATCCCAAGTTTGTTGAACATTGGAAGGCCACAACAGGCGAAGACATTAAGATTGATCAGTCTTTCGCTGGCACCTCCCGTCAGGCTCAGGACATTATTCAGGGCAAGAAAGTGGACACGGTGACCTTCAACCAGGTCACGGATATTGAGTTCCTGGCTGATCGCGGTGCGGTCGCCAAAGATTGGGCCACTAAATTCCCGAACAACAGCTCCCCTTACTACAGCACCATCGCTTTCCTGGTGCGCAAAGGCAATCCCAAGAACATCAAGTCTTGGGATGATCTGGCCCGTGACGACGTGAAGCTGGTGTTCCCGAACCCCAAGACTTCAGGCAACGCACGCTACACCTATTTGGCTTCCTGGCTTTACGCCAATGAGGCTTTCGGGGGCGATGAAGCCAAGATCAAGGACTTCGTAGGCAAGGTGCTGGGTAACGTAGAAAGCTTCCCTACGGGTGGCCGTGGCGCTACCGTGGCCTTTGCTCAGAACGGGCAAGGCGATGTATTGCTGACTTTTGAATCCGAAGTGATCAATATTGCAGCCAGCGACGAGTTCAAGGGCAATGAGCTGGAAGTGGTTGTGCCACCTGTCAGTGTTTTGGCTGAGTTTCCGGTTGCGGTTGTAGACCGTGTAGTGGATCAAAAAGGGACTCGCAAGGAAGCGACTGAATACCTGAAGTTCCAGTACACCCCTGAAATTCAGCGCTTGCTGGCCGGCTTTAACTACCGCGTAACAGATCCTGCGGTAGCCAAAGAGTTCGAGTCCAAGTACGCACCCGTGAAGCTGATCAATCCTACCGATGTATTGGGTTCTTGGACCGAGATCCAAAGCCGCCACTTTGCGGCTAATGGAGTACTGGATCAGTTGCTGGCCAAGTAATTTATGAGCCGTACTCTTGTGGGCGAGGCGCAGAACTCCGGGGCGAAGTCTGCGCTTAAGCCCATCTTCTTTCTGCGCCGCCCCGTTATGCCAGGTTTTGGGCTGAGCTTTGGCTTTAGCGTCCTGTACCTGTCCATTATTGTGCTGCTGCCTTTATCGGCTTTGTTCATGTACGTCAGTGACATGAGCCTGGCTGATTATTGGCGTGCCATTACTGACCGACGCGTCGTCAGCAGTTATCAGGTCACCATCAGTGCAGCGTTCTATTCCACGGTCATTGCCACCTTGGTGGGGTTCATCATTGCCTGGATTATTACGCGCTTTGAGTTCCCCGGCCGTCGCTTGATTGATGCCCTGGTGGATTTGCCTTTTGCTTTGCCAACCTCTGTGGCTGGGTTGACCTTGGCCACCCTATTTGTGCCAGGTGGTTGGTTTGGCCAGTTCCTGCCAGAGGGCTGGAAAGTGGCTTATCAATACCCCGGTATTGTGTTGGCCATGACTTTCACCAGCTTGCCCTTTGTTGTGCGAATTGTGCAGCCTGTGATTGAAGAGCTGGGGGCCGAGTACGAAGAAGTAGCTCACACGCTGGGTGCCAATGCTTGGCAGACCTTCAGCAAAGTGGTGTTTCCGCCGCTGATTCCCGCGCTGGTTACCGGTGCCTCCCAAGCCTTTATCCGCAGCCTGGGTGAGTTCGGTGCCGTGATTATGATTGCCGGCAATATTCCGTTCAAAACTGAAGTGTCGTCCCTGATGATTTTTGTACGTCTGCAAGAGTTCAACTACCCGGCAGCAGCAGCAATTGCTTCAGTGATTTTGATTGCATCCTTGCTGCTCTTGTTCACGCTGCAGTTAGTACAGAACCGCTTGCTGGGTTGGCAACGGAGGGCATCTTGAGAAAAAAACCTAAAAGTGCTGCCGACCGGCTGATTCTGGCTTTAGGAGTGCTGTTGGTTCTGGGCCTGCTGGTCGTGCCTTTATTGCTGATTTTCTCTAAAGCCTTGGGCGACGGTTTGCCGGCTTTGTGGGGCAATCTGCAAGAAGACTATATGTTGCATGCCATCGGGCTGACTTTGTTCGTGGCAGTGCTGACCGTGCCCTTGAACATGGTATTTGGCATCCTGTTGGCCTGGTGTTTGACGCACTATCAGTTCCGAGGCCGTCGCTTGCTCAGTACGCTGGTGGACTTGCCTTATGCGGTGTCGCCCGTGGTTGCAGGTCTGTGCTATCTGGTGGTCTACGGGGTGGAGTCCTCCCTGGGGCAGTGGCTTAGCGCCCGTGATATTCAGCTGATGTTTGCTTGGCCGGGTATCTTGATGGTCACCATCTTTGTGACGACGCCCTATGTGGCGCGTATTTTGATTCCCATCATGCAGGCGCAGGGTTCCGATGCTCAGGCTGCTGCTTTGAGTCTGGGAGCCAATGGTTGGCAGATCTTCTGGCATGTGACCCTACCAGACATCAAATGGGCGTTGTTGTATGGCGTGGTGCTGACCAATGCCCGTGCGATTGGTGAGTTTGGTGCTGTGTCGGTGGTGTCGGGAACGATCATGAATCAGACACTGACCTTATCGTTGCTGGTGGATCAGCTCAATAACGATAATAAGGCTGCGGCCGCCTTTACCGCTGCAGCTTTGCTGGCTGTGTTCGCCATGGTGTCGGTGATGCTCAAGAGCCTGCTGGAGTGGCGTGTGGCGGCAGGTCGCCGTCGCAATCAGGCGGAGGCGGTGCAGGCTTAAAGGCGCTTGAGGCTCTCAAACACAGCTTTGGCAGCAGGTGATAACGAGCTGCCGAAGCCGAAGCCGAAGCCGAAGCCGAAGCCGAAGCCAAAGCAAGAGCCTAATCCGAAACCAGGCCACTAAGCAGGAACGTGGACTTGTACCCAAAAAAATAGAGCCCCATGGGGGCTCTATTTTTGTCTGCGTCGAACGCGCCTTATTTAACGATCTTAAGGTGCGATACCTTATCAGCGTCTTTCTTGGCTGCAGGTGCTTCTGGTGCAGCCTCGGGAGCCGCGTCTGGTGCCTCACCTTCTTGGTAGGGCTCGGACTCCACGACTTCAAAACCCATACCAGCGCCTGTCTCGCGAGCGTAAATAGCCGACACTGCCGCCACGGGTACGAAGATGTCCTCAGTGACGCCGCCAAAGCGGGCCTGGAATTCAATGTACTCGTTGCCCAGGATCAGGCCGTTGGTGGCTAGATGCCCGATATTCAGGGTGATTTGACCATCCTGAATATGGCCGCGTGGAACGACAGTGTTGGCGTCTACGGTAACCACAACGTGTGGGGTGTAACCGTGATCGGAACACCATTCGTGTAGCGCGCGCAGCAGATAAGGCTTGGTCGAGGTTTCTTGCATAATGAATTAGCGACGCATTACTTTTTCGGAAGGCGTCAGTGCTTCGATGTAAGCAGGACGGGAGAACACACGCTCGGCGTACTTTTGTACGGGAGCTGCGCTCTTGGGCAGTTCGATACCGTAGTGGTCCAGACGCCAGAGCAGGGGAGCAATCGCCACGTCCAGCATGGAGAACTCTTCGCCCAGCATGTACTTGTTCTTGAGCAAGATGGGAGCCAACTGCGACAAGTGGTTGCGGATCTGCTGGCGGGCCAGGTCTTGTGCTTTGGCATCGGCGTTGCGGCGGTCTTCCAGGGCAGCCACGTGCACGAACAGTTCCTTTTCAAAGTTGTACAGGAACAGACGCGTGCGAGCGCGCATGGTGGGGTCCGCAGGCATCAACTGGGGATGCGGGAAGCGCTCATCAATGTATTCATTGATGATGTTCGATTCGTACAAGATCAGGTCACGTTCTACCAGGATAGGCACCTGTCCGTAGGGGTTCATGACGGCGATGTCTTCAGGCTTGTTGTACAAGTCGATGTCGCGGATCTCGAAATCCATGCCTTTTTCAAACAACACAAAACGGCAGCGTTGCGAGAATGGGCAGGTCGTTCCAGAGTAGAGCACCATCATGATAGGAGATTCCAGTCGTAGAAATAAAAACAAGAGCCTCACGGCTCAGAATTTAAAACCGTGCAATGGGTTTTAACAATAAAAAGCCGGGCAGACCAGGTGGTCTGCCCGTCTAGCATAGCGTTTTACTTGATGTCTTTCCAGAAAACGCTGTTCAGTCGCCATGCAACGGCAAAGAACAACAGCAGGAACAAGATCACACCCACGCCGATTTTCTTGCGCTCCAACTGAACGGGTTCAGCCATCCAGTCCATGAAGTTGGCCAGGTCAGCCACATCGCTGTCGTACTTGGCAGCGGCTTTGGCGTTGACCGGTTCCAGCTTGACCGTGTCAGTCGCGTGGCCGGTGTAGTTGGCCAGCACTTCTTTCTTGACGTCGGAGAAGCCGGCTGGATCGTACGTAGCCGTGGTCTTGACCCATTCCTTGCTGCCGTCATCTTTGGCTACTTCAGCCACAGTGGTGCGGTGCAAGGTCGTGCCACCTTGGCGCTCCCACATGGCGTGAGGCATACCCACGCTTGGGAAAACCAGGTTATCCCAGCCGGTGGGGCGGGATGCGTCACGGTAGAAGGTACGCAAGTAGGTGTAGATGTAGTCTGCGCCGCTAGGACCCAGGTTGGTGGACTTGGCACGTGCAATCACGGACAGGTCAGGAGGAGCAGCACCAAACCACTTCGTACCCATTTCTGGGGTCATGGCGATCTTCATCAGATCACCCACCTTGTCCGAGGAGAACAGCAAGTTTTTCTTGATGTCCTCTTCGGTCAGGCCAAGGTCTGTCAGCTTGTTGTAGCGCATGGAGTTGGCGCTATGACAGTTCAGACAGTAGTTCACAAACAGTTTTGCGCCATTTTGCAAGGCCGCCATGTCATTCATGCGGTTGGGCGCGCGCTCCAGGGCGTATCCACCTTCGGCGGCGCCAGCCACCGCGCAGGTCAGGGATAAGGCCAGAGCGCCAAGCAGTTTCTTAATCATGGTCATTCCGTTTCGTGTTGGGGGCCTAGTGAGGGCGGAAAGTCACGCGATCAGGTTCGGGTTTGAACGTACCCATGCGGCTCCATACTGGCATCAGCAGGAAGAAAGCTAGGTAGATCACCGTACCGATCTGACTCATCAGGTTGAACAGATCGTTCGGGGCCTGTGTACCCAAGTAACCCAAGATCAGGAAGTTGACGATGAAAATCGCGTACAGCACTTTGTGCCAGGTAGGACGGTAGCGAATCGACTTAACAGGCGATTTGTCCAGCCAAGGCAGGAAGAACAGGATCACAACTGTACCGCCCATCGCGACCACACCCCAGAACTTGGCGTCGATAACACGCAGCAACACGGCGACGGCGATCAGGACGGCGGGTACGGCCAAGCGCCAGATACCAGGCAGTTTGCCTTTGACGAACAGAACCAGAGCGCCCAGCACGGAAGCACCGGCCAGCACCCAGGTGAAGTCGGCAGTGGTGGCACGCAGCATGGAGTAGAAAGGCGTGAAGTACCAGACTGGAGCAATGTGCGGAGGTGTTTTCAGTGCATCGGCAGGGCTGAAGTTGTTGAACTCCAGGAAGTAGCCGCCCATTTCAGGGGCAAAGAACACAATCGCTGCAAAAACGATCAGGAAGCCAGCCACACCCAGAATGTCGTGAACCGAGTAGTAGGGGTGGAAGGGAATACCATCCAAAGGACGACCTTGTGCGTCTTTAGGGCCGTTCTTGATTTCGATGCCGTCGGGGTTGTTGGAACCCACTTCGTGCAGAGCGATCAAGTGAGCCACAACCAGACCCAGCAGAACCAGAGGCACAGCAATAACGTGCAGCGCAAAGAAGCGGTTCAGGGTGGCGTCGGACACCACGTAGTCACCACGGATGAAAATTGCCAGGTCAGGACCAATAAAGGGAATGGCCGAGAACAGGTTAACAATCACCTGGGCACCCCAATAGGACATCTGGCCCCATGGCAACAGGTAGCCCATGAAGGCTTCAGCCATCAGACAGAGGAAAATGGCAACGCCAAAGATCCAGACCAGTTCGCGAGGTTTACGGTAGGAACCGTAGAACAAGCCGCGCAGCATGTGCAGGTACACCACCACAAAGAACATGGAGGCGCCAGTAGAGTGCATGTAGCGGATGATCCAGCCACCAGGCACTTCACGCATGATGTATTCAACAGACTCGAATGCCAGCTTGGCATCGGGCTTGTAGTTCATGACCAGGAAAATACCGGTCACGATCTGGATAACCAGAACCAGCAGGGCCAAAGAACCAAAAAAGTACCAGAAGTTGAAGTTCTTCGGCGCGTAGTATTCTGACATGTGCTCTTTGTACATGGATGTCAGGGGGAAGCGCCTGTCAATCCATCCTAAGAGTCCTGTCGTTTCGACGGTTTTCTCGCCAGCCATGAAACGGCTCCTTTATCTTTTTAAATAGTACGTATTGGGTTACAGCCGCCTTAGGCCTTGTTGTCTTCGTCTACGCCGATGGTAACCATCATGCCGTCAGCCGAGAACTGGTAGGGCGGGATTTCCAGGTTGTCTGGGGCAGGCTTGTTGCTATAGACGCGGCCGGCCAGGTCGAAAGTAGAGCCGTGGCAAGGGCACAGAAAGCCGCCTTCCCAACCGCCAGGCAGGCCGGCGCCAGCGCCAGCGGCCAGATGCGGGGTAGGGGAGCAACCCAGGTGGGTGCAAATACCGATACAGATAAAGATTTCAGGGCGACGCGAACGGTATTCGTTTTTGGCGTACGCAGGGGTATAACCGGGACGATCCGAATCAGGGTCGGCCAACTGGCTGTCCAGTTTGGGCAGGCTGTCCAGCTGTTCTTTGGTGCGGTGCAGAATCCAGACGGGTTTCCCACGCCATTCAACGGTGCGCATCTGACCGGGGGCGATACCGGAGATATCGACTTCCACGGGAGCGCCGGCCGCTTTTGCCTTCTCGGAAGGGGCAAAGGAGCTGACAAAGGGAACAGCAGTAGCCACACCAGCGACACCACCTAACGCACAGGCGGTGGCTACCCACGTGCGGCGCGAAGGATCGGGCGGAAGGTTGAGATCAACCGCGCCTATGGCATCGGGCTGTGTCGTATTCTGACTCATTCTAGTATCCTTATTCCTGCCCGACTCGGGCGTACCACAATTTACGGATTTGGGCCTGGGTATATTATTCAACCGCACATTATACGCTTTACCCAGCGCAGCATAACTTCATCAAAGGTGAACATATGAACAAGGCTCGAGGTTTTCTCAACGAATTCCGGGAGTTCGCCGTCAAAGGCAACATGATGGACCTTGCAGTGGGTGTCATCATTGGCGCTGCGTTCGGCAAGATCATCGACTCGCTGGTAAAAGACATCGTCATGCCCGTCATCAGTTTCATACTGGGCGGCGAGGTGGATTTTACCAATCAGTTCACTGTCTTGCGTACACCAGAAGGCTATACCGGCCCACAAACCCTGGAAGCTCTGAATTCGGCGGGCGCTGTTGTTTTGTCCTGGGGTAACTTCCTGACTATTTTCATCAACTTCATCCTGTTGGCATTTGTGGTGTTTTGCATGGTCAAGATGATTAATCGCATGCGTGCCACGGTGGCCAAGGCCGAAGCTGAAGAAGCCGTACCCGAACCAACCCCTGAAGACGTGATCTTGCTGCGCGAGATCAGGGATTCGCTGAGAAAATAAAAGCGTAACCTTATCAAAGCTTTAAGGTGCCTTTCGGCACCTTTTTGTTTATGTAAACCTTCCGACGGGGTCAAGCTCGCCCGCGCCGGATGCCTGATTTTAGCCTTTCATGGCCTGGGCTTGTCTAGCCATGTGGCGGTTAAAGCTTGTTCAAGGTCATATGGGCTGGTTTTTCTTGACCTCAGATCGGGTTGTCCAGGTCGATGAATTCCACCTCGATGCCAAACTGGTGGGCGATTTCTTCACCCAGTGCCTTGGCACCATAACGCTCTGTGGCGTGGTGGCCTGCAGCCATGAAGGCGATATCGTTTTCCAGCGCACTATGGAAGGTTTGTTCTGAGGCCTCGCCGCTGATGTAAAGGTCGGCTTGCTCGGCAATGGCGCTATCAATAAAGCCCTGTGCCCCTCCTGTGCACCAGGCTATTCGGCGAATTTTCCGTTGTAAATCGCCAACAATCAGTGGCTGGCGTTGTAAATTATTGCAAACTGTCAGGCCGAATGTTTCCAGGGAAACTGGGTTGGGCAGTTCTCCCAGCCAGACCAGCCCATCCGGACCACAGGTTCGTGCTGCGCCGTTTGCATCGCGCAGCACTTCAATACCTAACTGGCGAGCGAGTTGGGCGTTGTTGCCAAATTCGGGATGAGCATCCAGCGGCAGGTGATAGCCCAAGAGGTTAAGCTGGTTTGTCAGGACGCGTTCGATGCGGGTTTTTCGAGCGCCAACAATACATGGGTTTTCGTTTTTCCAGAACCAGCCGTGGTGTACCAGGATAGCGTCCGCCTGGCGGGCAATAGCGGCATCAATGAGGGCCAGCGAGGCGGTCACCCCTGTGACGAGCTTGCTAATGTAAGGCTTGCCTTCAACCTGAAGCCCATTGGGACAATAGTCCTTGAAGCGGGTGACATCCAGGGTGCTATTGAGCCAGCTGGTCAGTTCGGTCGTTGATACCTGATTCATGGAAATCCTTATCTGAAAGAGTGCTATGCGTCGATTGTGGCTAGTGTTTGCTCAAGCGGTGACGATCTGTCTGGCGGGCTTTTTTATTGTGGTGACGCTGCGACCGCAGTGGGTAGGAGCACCCGAAGCACCTGTCCGTTCTATTAATACAGTGGTTCTGCCCGCGCCCGTCCCATCCTTGATTGCCGCGCCCGTCGCGCAAGAGGGCCCGCGGTCCTATGCCGCAGCGGTCTCCAATGCCGCGCCTGCTGTCGTTAATGTGTACACCAGCAAGCATTTGGAAGGCAATTCCCCGCTGTTGGAAGACCCGGAGCTGCAGCGTCTGTTTCGCGAACTGCCCGATTTGATGGGCCGTCGTTCCACGATCAATCTGGGTTCGGGCGTGATCGTACACGAGCAGGGCTATATCCTGACCAATTACCACGTAATTGAGGCGGCTGATGCCATCGAGGTGGCCTTGCCGGATGGCCGCCAATCCAAAGCGCGCTTGATCGGCTCAGATCCGGAAAGTGATCTGGCAGTCCTGAAAGTGGATCTGGCCAAGGTGTCCGTCATTCAAGCTCAGGCGCAAGACTTACTGCAGGTAGGCGATGTGGTCCTGGCGATCGGAAATCCCTTTGGCGTGGGACAAACCACGACGATGGGGATTGTGTCCGGCTTGGGGCGCAACCGTCTGGGCATCAATATTTACGAGAACTTCATTCAGACAGATGCGGCGATCAATCCCGGCAACTCGGGTGGGGCCTTGGTCGATGCCGACGGACGTCTGGTGGGAATCAATACGGCTATTTATTCCGAAACAGGCGGGTCCTTGGGCATTGGCTTTGCTATTCCTGCTTCCACGGCGCTGGCCATCATGAATGAGATCATCCGCAATGGAGAGGTGACTCGTGGCTGGTTGGGCCTGGAGCCTCAGGACATTACGCCTGATTTGATTAAGTCCTTTAAGTTGAAAAGCGACGCAGGTGTCATTATTGCCAGCGTTCAGCGGCATGGTCCTGCGGCGGAGGCTCACTTGCGGGTCGGGGATATTGTGCTGCGTTTGAACGGCCAGCAAGTGGCGGATTCAATTGGGTTGCTCAATCAGATTGGCCCCGTACAACCCGGCCAGACAGTGACATTGACCGTTTTGCGTGATGGTAAGGAACTGGACGTCGCCGTGAAGGTTGGTATGCGGCCGCAGGTGCGCACATAAATAGATTGACACCCCTGTCCTAGGCGTCACCATGCCAAGGCTTGGGCGGCGTGCTCAGGGCGTTCTGGCGCAAGGTAGCTTTCCAGCCTTGGTATGTATTTTGCCAGCGCTGCTGGCGGAAGCAGCAACACTCGATGTGATGTCTATAAAAAAATGGCTCTTATGTCTTGCCCCAGGTGGAGCAGCATAGAGAGCCATTTTTATTGCCTGCCGGAGGCTTTTCAGGAGCCTGGCGCGATTACAAATCCAGTTCGCGGCCTTCGCTGGTGGTTGCTTCCCGCTTTTTGATCAGACTGGCAGCCAAGATGCCTAACTCATACAAAATACATAAAGGAGCGGCTAACAGGATCTGGCTGACCACATCAGGTGGCGTCACAATGGCGGCAATCACAAAGGCACCGACAATGACGTAACCCCGAATTTCGCGCAGCTTGGCAACGGTTACCACGCCTGTTTTCACCAGAAGAATGACCGCGATAGGCACTTCAAACGTGATGCCAAAGGCCAGGAACATCGTCATGACAAAGCCCAGGTAGGCTTCGATATCAGGTGCGGGCGTAATCGATTGCGGAGCAAAAGACGCAATAAAGTGAAAGACGGTGCGAAACACCACGAAATAACAGAACGCCATGCCGGCGATGAACAGCAGGGTGCTGGTCATGATCAGCGGCAAAGCCAGTTTCTTTTCGTGGTTGTACAAGCCAGGAGCAATAAAAGCCCAGGCTTGATACAGGACTACGGGCAAAGCCAGCACAAAAGCGGCCATCAGCGTCACTTTGACCGGCACCATGAAAGGGGTAATCACCCCGGTGGCGATCATGCGAGTGCCTTCTGGCAGGGAGCTCATCATGGGCTGCGCCAGAATGTCATAAATGACAGAAGCGCCTGGATAGGTGAACAGCACGATGAAAATCCCCACCACGGCGATCACGGCACGCAGCAGGCGGGTGCGCAGTTCGACCAGGTGGGAGATAAAGGTATCTTCTTGAGGCGCGTCGGAGCTCATGCCGTAGGTCCTTTAGAGGTAGGGGCGGGAGCATCCGTAGGACGGGGAGCGTCGTCACTGGCTGGCGCGGCGGGCGCTGGCTGGGCGGCTGCATCCTTTGTCGCAGGTTCAGCAAGCGTGGGGCTTGCTGGGGCGTCGGGTTGCGGATCAGTCGTATCGGTTTTGGCCGAAAAGGCTTTTTGCGCAGAGTCCGACGCTTGTTGCAGTGTGTCGCGAGCTTCAGTTAGAGGCTGGCTTAGACTTTTGCCCGTGTCTTCAACGGAACTGCGCACCGAGCGCGCAGCATCCTCCATCTGGTCCTTGAGTTTATTGACTTCGTCCAGATTAATTTCGCGCTGTATATCGGTCTTGACCTCGTTGACGTAGCGCTGAGCGCGGCCAAGCAAGTGACCGACAGTACGTGCGACTTTAGGCAGACGTTCGGGACCGATGACAATCAGGGCAACCACTCCAATCAGGAGTAGTTCGCTAAAGCTGACATCAAACATTAAGACTCACACAAAAGGGATCAGCTGCGATCGGATTTTTCCTTGGCCTGCACGTCGATCGTTTGAGGATCGGCAGCGCGCTGGCTGACGGAATCAGGTGTTTTTTCCTCTTCACCGACGTCTTTCATGCCTTCTTTAAAGCCTTTGACGGCGCCGCCCAGATCCGAGCCGATGTTACGCAGTTTCTTGGTGCCGAAAACCAGGGCAACGATGACCAAAACGATCAGCCAGTGCCAGATGCTAAAGCTACCCATAATGTATCTCCCTTAAGCAGCCATGGCTGCGCGTTGTTGCCAAGGGCGCTCGCCGCCCAAGATGTGCATGTGTAAATGGTTGATTTCCTGTCCGCCATCCAAACCATTGTTGATGACAATACGGAAACCGCCTTCGGGGCCGGGGCGACAACCAGCCTTAGCGGCCAAGGAAGGTACCAAAGCCATCATTTTACCCAACCATTCGCTATCCTGGCCCGAGACGTCCTGCAAAGAGACGACGTGTTTCTTGGGGATTACCAGGACATGAATAGGTGCGGCTGGGTTGATGTCGTGAAAAGCCAGAAAGTCCTCGTCTTCGTAGAGCTTTTTGGACGGGATCTGATCGGCAGCAATTTTACAAAACAGACAGTTCTCGCTCATAGCAACCTCGGTAGCGAAGCACCCGCCATGCGAGTGCCAAAATTCTAGGTATCAAGACAGTGTAGCGCGACTAGATGACAGGATTACACTTGATCCTTAGGCCGCGAAGCTTTTTCTTCCAGGCCTGATGTGCCTTCGCGGCGCAGCAATTCTGTCAGTACATCCCGGGGCTCCAGACCGTAGTAGGTCAGGGCGATCAGGCTGTGAAACCACAAGTCGGCTGTCTCGTAGACAATGCGTTCGCGCTCTTGGTCTTTGGCGGCCATCACCAGCTCGGTGGCCTCTTCGCCAATCTTTTTCAGAAAGGCATCTGGCCCCTTGGCCAGCAGCTTGGCAGCGTATGACGAAGAAGGGTCACCGCCTTGGGCAGGCAAGCGGGACTTCAGGGTGCGGCCAAGGTGGTCGAGGATTGTCTCGACGGTAGGTTGATCGCTCATTTGTAGATATGCTCCGGGTCTTTCAGGACGGGGTCAACACTGACCCACTGTGCCTCGTCGCTTTGGCCTTGCAGCTGGCGGAAAAAGCAGCTTTCACGCCCTGTATGGCAGGCGATCTGGCCGATCTGCTCCACGCTGAGCAAAATGACGTCCCCGTCACAATCCAGGCGCAAGTCGCTGACGTGCTGTACATGGCCGGATTCCTCGCCCTTGCGCCACAGGCGCTGGCGAGAACGCGACCAGTACACGGCGCGGCCGGTGCTGACGGTCTCTTGCAATGATTCCTGGTTCATCCAGGCAACCATCAGGATTTTGCCACTGGCCTGATCCTGCGCAATGGCAGGAATCAGCCCTTGTTCATCAAAACGGATTTCAGCCAGCCAGGCCGGTAAGTCAGCCATTAGCGTCGCACCTGAATACCTTGCGCGGCCATGAAGTCCTTGGCCTCTGCAATAGTGTGTTGACCATAGTGGAAGATGCTGGCGGCCAGCACGGCACTTGCACCACCCTTGATCACGCCATCAGCCAGATCCTGTAATCCGCCCACGCCGCCCGAAGCGATCACGGGAACGGATACGGCTTCCGAGACAGCACGGGTCAATTCCAGATCAAAGCCGGATTTGGTGCCGTCGCGGTCCATGCTGGTCAACAGCAGTTCGCCGGCACCGTATTCCGCCATGCGAGCAGCCCACTCAACCACATCCAGACCGGTTGCGCGGCGACCGCCGTGGGTAAACACTTCCCAGCGAGGTGCTTCGTTTTCGGCGCTGACGCGGCGTGCGTCAATGGCCACGACCATGCACTGTTTGCCATGGTGGTCACTGGCAGCCCGCACCAGATCCGGGTTGCTGATGGCCGCGCTATTAATGGACACTTTATCGGCACCGGCATTGAGCAGGCGCTGAATGTCAGCCACTTCACGCACACCGCCACCCACCGTCAGGGGGATAAAAATCTGGCTGGCCACCTGTTCGATGATGGGCAAAATCAGATCACGGTTGTCCGAGGTGGCCGTAATGTCCAGAAAGGTCAGTTCGTCAGCGCCCTGGTCGTTGTACTTGCGGGCGATCTCTACCGGGTCTCCGGCATCGACCAGATCCACAAAGTTCACGCCCTTGACTACGCGTCCAGCGGTAACGTCCAGGCAGGGGATGATGCGGCAGGCTAACTCGTTTACGACGTCCTGGCTCATGCCTGGTACTCGTCTGCGAAGGTTTGAGCCTCTGCAAAGTCCAGGGTGCCTTCGTAAATGCTACGACCCAAAATGACGCCTTCAACGCCTTCGTGCTCGACAGCACACAGCTCTTCGATGTCTTTCAGGTTGGTGACACCGCCCGAGGCAATAACGGGGATCTTCACGTGCTGGGACAGCTTGACCGTGGCTTCAATATTGACGCCACTTAGCATGCCGTCGCGGCCAATGTCGGTGTAGATGATGGATTCGCAGCCGTAGTCTTCAAACTTCTTGGCCAGATCCAGTACATCGTGGCGGGTCAGCTTGCTCCAGCCGTCGGTCGCAATTTTGCCGTCACGTGCGTCCAGGCCAACAATGATGCTGCCAGGAAAGGCGCTGCAGGCATCTTGCAAAAAGCCGGGGCTTTTTACCGCAGCCGTGCCAATGATGACGTAGCTCATACCGGCGTCCAGATAGCGCTCGATGGTATCCAGGTCACGGATACCGCCGCCGATCTGCACGGGAATTTCGTTGTCGATTGCAGCAATAATGGATTTGATGGCTTCGCTGTTTTTGGGCTTGCCCGCGAAGGCGCCGTTCAAATCCACCAGATGCAGGCGGCGAGCCCCTTGTTCCAGCCACTGTGTTGCTATTTTGGCCGGATCATCCGAGAAAATAGTGGCGTCGTCCAGGTCACCCTGGCGAAGGCGCACACAACGCCCGTCTTTAAGGTCGATGGCGGGAATCAAAAGCATGGTCTTTAGCCGTAAAAAACGTAAGAAATACTGGATCGGAAAAAGTCGGAAAACGCTAGGGAGGCTTTTCGAAAAATCATGGCTTCCAGTTGGCGAAATTCCGGAACAGTTGCAGGCCGTTGTCTGCACTTTTCTCAGGATGGCACTGTAACGCGAAAATATTAGCGTTTGCTATCGCTGAGGTAAAGCGTTGGCCATAGTGCGTCGAACCACAAGTTTGATCTATATGCTGTGGATCGACAAAGTAGCTATGAACAAAATAAAAGAAAGAGCCGTCTTCAATACCAGACCATAAAGGATGAGCCTGGGTTTGGTGTACCCGATTCCAGCCAATATGGGGCACTTTCAGCCCGAGTCCCCCAGCCGATTGCTCGCTGGTTTTGTAGTTGGGACCTTCAAAGCGTCGAACCTGGCCGGGTATCAAACCTAGACAGGGTACATCGCCTTCCTGGCTGGAATCAAAAAGCATTTGCTCGCCCACGCAAATTCCCAACAGGGGTTTGGTGCCGGCGGCAGTCATCAAGGCGTCGCGCAAACCGGATTGGTTCAGGTGGGCCATGCAATCGGGCATGGCTCCCTGACCAGGTAAGACTACCCGGTCCGCATCCAGAATGGCTTGGGGAGTTTGAGCAAGAACGATGCGCGCACTGGGAGCGGCGGCATGGAGTGCTCGGGCAACCGAGAAGATGTTGCCCGAACCGTAATCGACAATAGCGATAGTGGTCACGATGTGTGTCCGAAGGACGTTTACAGAACCCCTTTGGTCGAAGGCACCACGCCTTCACTACGTGGGTCCAGCTCCAGAGCCATACGCAATGCTCGGCCAAAGGCTTTGAACACGGTTTCGCACTGGTGATGTGCGTTTTCGCCGCGCAGGTTATCGATGTGCATAGAAACCAGGGCGTGATTCACAAAACCCTGGAAAAACTCGCGTGCCAAGTCTACATCGAACTGGCCGATTCGTGCGCGGGTAAAGGGCACAAAATAAAACAGGCCGGGGCGGCCGGAGAAGTCGATCACAACGCGTGACAGGGCTTCGTCCAGCGGTACGTAAGAATGACCGTAACGGCGCAGACCGGCTTTGCTGCCGACGGCCTTGGCGAAAGCCTGGCCCAGAGCAATGCCGATGTCCTCGACGGTATGGTGATCGTCGATGTGAGTATCGCCCTCACAGTGCACGTCCAGGTCAATCAGACCATGGCGGGCAATCTGGTCCAGCATGTGGTCCAGAAAAGGCACGCCGCTGTTGAGCGAGTGGCGGCCAGTGCCGTCCAGGTTAACAGCCACGCGGATGCGGGTTTCATTGGTATTGCGGGTAATCTCGGCGGTACGCATATCAGAGCCGGCGGCAAGGCCGGTATCAGGATTGGTTCAATCGGAATTGCGCGCTGGCAGCGTGGGCGTACAGCCCCTCGCCTAGAGCCAGCGTAGCGGCTATGGGTCCCAGTGTCTGGGCGCCTGATTCTGAAACCTGAATAATGCTGCTGCGTTTCTGGAAATCGTAGACGCCCAAGGGTGACGAGAAACGCGCTGTGCGTGCCGTCGGCAGGACATGGTTAGGCCCGGCACAGTAATCGCCTAGCGATTCAGAACTGTAGGGGCCTAGAAAAATGGCGCCAGCATGGCGAATTTTGCTCAACAATTCCTGGGCGTTCTGGGTAGAGACTTCCAGGTGTTCCGGCGCGATATGGTTGCTGATCCGACAGGCCTCGTCCAGATCACGGACGTGGATCAAGGCACCCCGGCCAGACAGGCTGCGACGGATGATGTCCGCGCGTGGCATGGTGGGCAGCAGGCGTTCGATGGCCGCTTCGACCTGATCCAGGAAGTCCGCGTCAGGGCACAACAAGATGGCCTGGGCCAGCTCGTCGTGTTCGGCCTGAGAGAACAAGTCCATGGCAACCCAGTCTGCTGGCGCACTGCCATCACTGATGATCAGGATTTCGGAAGGCCCGGCAATCATGTCGATGCCAACCACGCCGAAAACACGGCGCTTGGCAGCGGCTACATAAGCGTTACCGGGGCCCACGATCTTGTCCACCGCAGGGATGGTGTCGGTGCCGTAGGCCAACGCGCCTACTGCTTGTGCGCCACCAATGGTGAACACACGGTCAACACCGCCCAGGGCAGCAGCAGCCAAAACGATAGGGTTGCGCACGCCATCGGGTGTAGGCGTGACCATGATCAGTTCAGAAACACCGGCCACTTTCGCGGGGACGGCATTCATCAGAACGGAGGAGGGGTAAGCGGCCTTGCCACCGGGAACATACAGTCCCACACGGTCCAAGGGAGTGACTTTCTGGCCCAGCACCGTGCCGTCGGCTTCTGTGTAAGTCCAAGTTTCGGTGCGCTGATGTTCGTGATAGCGGCGCACACGCTCGGCAGCTTGTTCCAGTGCCTTGCGTTGATCCGCAGGCAGGCTGTCCAGCGCGGTGAACAGCTCTTCTTTTGGAATTTCCAAAGCGCTGGCTTGCTCGACACTGAGACGGTCAAAGCGTTGGGTGTAATCCAGTAAGGCGGCATCTCCCTCATGCTGGATACGATGCAGTATTTCAGCACAGGCGTGCTCGATGGACTCGTCCTCGGACGCTTCGTAAGCCAGTAGAGTGCGCAGTTCGGCATCGAACTGGGCAGATTGGGAGTTCAGGCGATGGATCAGTGACATGACGCTATAGGAAAAAGCTAAGGTTCAAGGGCCAGTGTATAACATTTCGCTTAGGCAAAAGGCGGTCTGCGCCTTTTGCCCGGACACGATCAACAGCGATGTTCCCTCTTCAGGCAAAGGAGGGTGTTACTCGTCCACCGAAGCGCGCGAAAAGGCGTCGATCAGGGGCTGCAACTGGGCACCACGGTTTTTCATGGCCGCCTGATTGACGATCAGTCGCGAGGAAATGGGCGAAATATCTTCCACTTCCACCAGTTTGTTGGCACGCAGGGTGCCGCCGCTGGAAACCAGGTCGACAATGGCGTCGGCCAGACCCACCAGAGGTGCCAATTCCATAGAGCCGTACAGCTTGATCAAGTCCACGTACACACCCTTGCTGGCGAAGTGTTCGCGAGCAGCACGGGTGTATTTTGTGGCGATGCGCAGACGCGAACCCTGTTTGACGGCCGAATGGTAGTCAAACCCTTCAGCTACCGCCACGCACAGACGGCAGCGAGCGATGTTCAAGTCTACGGGCTGGTACAGACCGCCTGGGTGCTGTTCCATGTGCTCGTACAAGACGTCTTTACCGGCAATCCCGATATGCGCCGCACCGTACTGCACATAGGTTGGCACGTCCGTGGCGCGCACAATAATCAGGCGCAGGTCCGGACTATTGGTGGGCAGGATCAATTTGCGAGACGTTTCGGGGCTTTCCAGCACCTTGATGCCTGCCTCTTCCAGTAAAGGCAGGGTTTCGTCAAAAATCCGGCCTTTGGATAAGGCCAGGGTCAAAGGTTGATTTAAACCGGCGGGACTCATTAGGTTTCCTTGCTGCTGATTCGCTCGATGTTTGCGCCTACGGCTTGGAGCTTGGCTTCCATACGGTCGTAGCCACGGTCCAGATGGTAGATGCGTTCGACGGTGGTGTCACCCCGAGCGGCCAGGCCGGCAATGACCAAACTGGCCGAAGCGCGCAAGTCAGTTGCCATGACGGTGGCGCCAGTCAGGTAAGGTGCGCCGGTAATGACGGCCATATGGCCTTCGATATCGATTTGCGCGCCCAGGCGGTTCAGTTCCTGCACGTGCATGTAGCGGTTTTCAAAGATGGTCTCCACTACAGAGGCGGTGCCGTCGGCAATGGTGTTCAGCGCCATCAATTGGGCCTGCATGTCCGTTGGAAAGCCGGGGTACTCGCTGGTACGGAAGCTGACAGCCTTGGGGCGTTCGTTCATGGTGGCCTTGATCCAGTCAGGGCCGGTTTCGATCTGCAGGCCAGCTTCGCGCAGCTTGTCCAAAGTAGCGCCCATGGCGTCGGCATCGGTGTTGCGCAGGGTCAGTTCGCCACCCGCTGCGGCAACGGCACACAAAAAGGTGCCGGCTTCGATACGGTCTGGGCAAATGCGATGCGTGGCACCGTGCAGGCGTTCTACGCCGTCAATCACGATACGGTCTGTACCGTGGCCCTGAATATGGGCACCCATTTTGATCAGCAGTTCTGCCAGATCAATGATTTCGGGCTCGCGAGCGGCATTTTCCAAAATGGTCTGGCCGTCGGCCAGCACAGCAGCCATCATCAGGTTTTCGGTACCGGTGACAGTCACCATATCGGTGCGTACGACGGCACCGCGCAAGCGCTTGGCACGTGCATTCACAAAACCGTGCTCGACATGGATTTCAGCCCCCATGGCGGCCAGACCTTTGATGTGCTGGTCAACCGGGCGCTGACCAATGGCGCAGCCACCGGGCAGACTGACGCGGGCTTCACCAAAGCGAGCCAGCAAGGGGCCCAGCACCAGAATCGAAGCGCGCATGGTTTTCACCAGTTCGTAAGGCGCTTCCAGATTCGTGATGTTGGCAGCATTCAAGGCCAGCGTGCCATTGCGCTCCTGTGTGACACCCAACTGCCCCAGCAGCTTGAGTGTGGTGTCGATGTCGCGCAAACGCGGGACATTTTCCAGGTATACGGTGTCGGCAGTCAGCAGACTGGCGCACAGAATTGGCAGGGCGGCGTTTTTGGCGCCAGAGACGGTGATCTCGCCATTCAGGCGCTCTCCGCCCGTAATGCGTAATTTATCCATTCGGATTGGCCTTGTATTCGTCGGGGGTAAGCGTGCGCATGGACAGGGCGTGGATTTCAGCCTTCATCCGGTCGCCTAAGGCCTTGTAAACCAGTTGGTGACGGGCAATCAGGCGCTTGCCTTCAAAGGCAGCGCTGACGATCAGGGCTTCAAAGTGCGAGCCATCGCCTTGCACTTGCAAGTGTTCACAGGGCAGGTTGTCGGCAATGTATTGGTGAACTTGTTCGGGGGTCGGCAACATGAAATCAATTCCGTAATTTATAGCCTGAGGCAAGCAGGCGTAGCGAAATCAGACACAGCGCCACAAAGACGCTGGCGACAACGGTTAGGCTGAACCAGGGAGAAATATCCGAGGCGGCAAAAAAACCGTAGCGGAATCCGTCGATGGTATAGAGCAGCGGATTCCAGTGTGAAACAGATTGCCAGAAAGGCGGCAAGCTATGAATGGAATAGAACACACCTGAAAGGAAGGTCGCAGGCATGATCAAAAAGTTCTGGAACGCGGCTAATTGGTCAAATTTTTCAGACCATAGGCCGGCGATCAGGCCCAAAGTGCCCATGATGCCGCAAGACATGACGGCAAAGACCAATACCCATAAAGGCTTGGCAACGGGCAGGGAGACAAAGAAAAGGGACACCAGCCAGACACAGATGCCGACACTGACGCCACGAGCAATCGCGGCCAGCAAATAGGCGGCGAAGATTTCGCGGTGCGACAGGGGAGGCAACAGGATAAAGACCAGATTACCGGTAATGCGGCTTTGGATCAAAGAAGATGAAGGGTTCGCAAAGGCATTTTGCAACATGCTCATCATCATCAAGCCGGGAATCAGGAAGGCGGTATACGGCACGGAGTCATACACCGTGACGCGGCCTTCCAGTACATGGGCAAAGATCAGCAAGTACATCAGCGCTGTCAGCACGGGGGCGGCAATGGTCTGAAAACCCACTTTCCAGAAGCGCATCAGCTCCTTGCGCAGCAAGGTCGGAAAGCCCGAACCCATTTTGGGCTGCGGTGGCAGGCTCAAGGTGCCAATTTTTGGGGAGGGTGCGTCCGTGTTCTGGGGCACTCCCCAGTGTTTGGGCGAATTAGTTTGGCTCACAGTGCAACCCCCATTTTTCCTTCGTTGTGCATGATGCGCACAAATGCATCTTCCAGATCGTGTCCGCCGGCCCGCTCCATAATGGCTTGCGTGGTATCCAGGGCTACAACCTTGCCGCTCTTGAGCATGGCCAGTCGACCACAGAGCGCCTGGGCTTCTTCCAGGTAGTGTGTGGTCAGCAAGATGGTATGGCCCTGTTGGTTCAGGCGGATGATGAACTCCCACAGCGTGCGGCGCAGGTCCACGTCCACACCGGCGGTTGGTTCGTCCAGAATAATGACCGGTGGGCGATGCACCAGGGCCTGGGCGACCAGCACGCGGCGTTTCATCCCCCCGGACAAAGCCCGCATATTGACGTCGGCCTTATCTGTAAGGGCCAGATTGGCCAGAATTTCGTCGATCCAGTCGTCGTTATTTTTCAGGCCAAAGTAGCCTGATTGCAGACGCAGGGTTTCACGCACGGTAAAAAAGGGATCGTAAACAATCTCTTGTGGCACCACGCCCAGCGATTGGCGGGCCTTCTGATATTGGGTGCGCACATCGTAGCCACAGACGCTGACTTGCCCGCTGCTTGGGCGAGTCAGGCCCGCCAGCATGGAGATCAAGGTGGTTTTGCCAGCGCCGTTAGGCCCCAGCAAACCGAAAAATTCGCCGTGCTCGATGGTCAGGCTGACCTGATCAACGGCTAAAAAGCCGGCATCGGCGCGGGGTGGTGAAAACAGGCTTTTGAGTCCCCGGCTTTGGGGAGCGAAGCGTTTGCTGACGTTATCTAGTTCGAAGGCGGACATGGCAATTTCAGTTGGCCTGACGCAGCGGGGGCAGCGAGGATCGTCGCCGAGGCGTCTTTGTTAACTAAACAGGCCTACGCGCGGGCGTAGACCTGTTTGGGTGGTGGTCAGGCTCTTTATTATAGAGTACGACTCTGGTCTGCTTAGTTGAACCAGACCGAAGGCACCGTGTTTGCCACGGCCTGGCTTAGCTGTTTTGCTTGTTCAGGGCCTGGATCAAGCTATCGATACCGCCTTGCTCGATTTGTTGAGAGAACTGGTTACGGTAGTTCTGGATCAACCAGATGCCTTCCACGTTCAGGTCGTAGATCTTCCAGCCATCTGGCGTTTTTTCCAAACGGTAATCCACACCGACCGGGCTGCCGTTCGATTGGGTCAGGGAAGAGCGCACCACGACGTCGTCGGCATTGGCATCGCCACGGAAGGGCAGGATGGTCAGTGCTGTTTTGCTATCTACGCGAGACAGGGCACCGCTGTAGGTGCGAACCAGTGTGCCTTTGAAGGCTTCGACCAGCTTTTTACGCTGATCGTCGTTGGCTTGACGCCAGTAACGGCCAGCAGCCAGACGGGTCGTCTTTTCCAGATTCACGTAAGGCAGGATGTGTTCATTGACGGCGGCCATGATGGCAGCGCGATCACCTTTGCGGATGGATTCGCTTTCTTTGACAACTTCCAGTGCTTTATTACCCACAGCTTCTACAAAAGCATTGGGTGCCGCTTTAGAGTCAGCGGTTTGGGCCTGTGCGGCGAACGAGTGCAAGCACAAAGCCAAGACCGCACAGACGGTCAGAATCCAGGAAATCAGGCGAGAGGGAGAGGACTGCAAAGCAGTCCCGCCCAAGGCGGGACGGGAAATCATAAAAAACTCCAGATGAGTGTTCTGCGGGCAGGGCGTTTTTATTCGTCTGCGTCCGAGTAATCAGGCAAGTCCTGGCTGGTATCGCCACCGGTACGGCGGACCTGAACCAACGCATGGCGTCGTTGCAGGTAAGCGTCGCGTATGAAGCTGTAGCGGTCAAGGGCGATGTCGTTAACAAGTTTTTCTGTATCGAGCACGCTGGCACGGGCATCCAGTGCCCACATACCCATAATGCTGTTACGTACAGGTACGTCCTTGATGGCCATGATGGGGCCAGTAGCCGAGAAGCCTTCCAAGAAGCTGGTGCCACGAGCCAGGCCGTCGCGTACGGTGCTGGGGCCAAAGAAGGGCAGCATTACGTAAGGACCGGAGCTGATGCCCCACACACCCAACGTGACCCCGAAGTCATTGGGGATACGTTGCGAGCCGTTCATCGTGGCAACGTCGATACAGCCGCCCAGGCCCATGGTGGAATTAAACAGGACACGGCCCAGGGTGTTGAAAAAGTCGACATGCTCGCCTTGCAGGAAGCTGTTGACGGCCGACCAGGCATCACCCAGGTTGTTGAAAATATTGCTGATACAAGTGCGCGCCGGTTTGGGCGTCAAGGCCGTGTAGCCTTCGGCAATGGGTTTGATTACGGCGCCATCTACCGCTTCGTTAAAAGCGTAGATACCACGGTTCATCCCTTCCCAAGGGTCTTGCGGGTTGGGGTTGGGCACACTGGCGCAACCGGCCACGAGCAAGGCACTGGCACCGATCAGGCTCAAACGGACTCCACGAGGCAGGGAGTAAGAGCGGCGAGTTGTTGTTGTAGTCATGGTTGTGTCGTCTGTAAGGAGCGTAGGGCGGCGGGGGTATTACTCCGATTTGGAGCTGCCATCCTTGGAGGCCGTGTTGTAGAGGAACTTGCTGATCAGCTCTTCCAGCACGACGGCGCTTTGGGTATAGGTAATGGTGCTACCGCTTTGCAAGTCTTTATCGTCGCCACCTGCGGTCAGTCCAATGTACTGTTCGCCAAGAAGTCCGGATGTCAGGATAGAGGCCGAAGTATCAGCCGGGAACTTGTAGTGTTCGTCCATATCCAGGGTGACCACGGCTTTGAACTCGGTATTGTCAAAGGCAATCGAGCCCACACGGCCAACCACTACACCGCTGGCCTTGATAGGTGCGCGGGGTTTCAAACCGCCCAAATTATCGAACTTGGCCGATATCTGGTACGTTTTGGCAAAGGAAAAAGAGCTGAGGTTACCCGCGCGCAGCGCCAGGAACGCCAGTGCAATCAGTCCCAGCAGGACAAACAGGCCAACCCAGAAATCGGTTTTCTCGCGATTCATGACTGAGTAATTCCTAAATAGTTAACTGAACATAAGGGCGGTGAGCAGGAAGTCCGTGCCCAGTACCGCCAGTGCGCCGCTGACGACGGTACGCGTCGTAGCGCGAGAAACGCCTTCAGGGGTAGGTTTGGCGTGCCAGCCCATATACAGGGCGATCAAAGTGACGATCAGGCCAAACACCACACTTTTGATGACACCGTTGAGCACATCATCAATGACATCGACCCCATTTTGCATCTGCGACCAAAAGGCGCCAGCGTCAATGCCGATCATTTGCACGCCCACGATATAGCCACCCAAAATACCGACCATGGAAAAGACCGCGGCTAAGATGGGCATGGCAATAATGCCGCCCCAGAAACGGGGGACCAGCAGGCGGCGCAAGGGATCGACAGCCATCACTTCCATGGCGGCAATCTGTTCGCCCGCTTTCATCAAGCCGATTTCTGCCGTCAGCGAGGTGCCAGCCCGGCCTGCAAACAACAGGGCCGTGACAACAGGACCAAGCTCTCGCACCAGTGACAGAGCAACCAGCAGGCCCAAGGCCTCTTCAGAGCCGTAGCGGTTTAGCGTGTAATAACCTTGCAAACCCAGCACAAAGCCGACAAACAAGCCCGATACCGCAATAATCAGCAGCGAATAGTTGCCGATAAAGTGAATTTGCTGGGAAACCAGACGAGGGCGACGCCAGAGCAAAGACGAGCGCGCCAGCAGGGCCACAAACAGGCGGCTGAAAGCGCCCAGTCCGTAGATGCTATTGCGTATCGCTGCACCCAGCGCGCCAATCGGGGCGGTAATGAAACTCATGAGCGCGTTGTCCGATTGTGAAGCCAGGCTTCAAAAGCCGGGGTGACGGGGTAGTTGAAGGCGATGGGGCCGTCCGGTTCACCACGCAGGAACTGCTGCACATACGGGTCCGTAGAGTCGCGCAGTTCTTTTGGGGCACCTTGGGTCAGCAAACGCCCCTGGCCAACAATATAGACTTGGTCAGCGATGCCAAAGGATTCGGCCACATCGTGTGTAATCAGTACAGAAGCGCAATTCAGACGGTCCGTCAGGTCGCGGATAAGCTGCGCAGTAATGCCCATGGAAATGGGGTCCAGCCCGGCAAAGGGCTCATCGTACAAAATCAATTCCGGTTCCAGCACAATGGCGCGAGCCAGGGCCACCCGGCGGGCCATGCCGCCTGAAATCTCGTTGATGCCCAGATGTGCAGCAGCACGTAGCCCCACGGCATCAAGCTTGTCCAGCACGCGCTCCTGGATCTCGGATTCGGATGAGCGACTGAGTTCCCGCAGGGGAAAGGCCACATTCTCAAAGACGTTCAGATCGGTAAATAAGGCACCTTGCTGAAACAGCACCCCCATGCGTTGACGGGTCTGGCGCAGCTCTTCGTGGCTGAGTTTGGCCAAGTCCTGACCAAAAACCGTAACAGTACCTTTCTGCGCTCGTATTTGGCCTGTCGCGGCACGCAGAAGTGTTGTTTTTCCGGAACCTGACCCCCCCATCATGGCGACTACCTGACCCTTATAGACGGACATGGAGACGTCCGCGAGCACGGTGAAGGCACCATAGCCCAGCGAAGCAGAATCCAGATTTAGTACGGCTTGGTCAGTATTTACAGCCATGTCGCGGGCAAAGTGGGATAAAAGGACCTGCTATTGTACCGCTTGCGCGTCTGGCGGCTCAATGTCTTGCGTGCTTTGTACGCGGGCGAGACGCCATGAGTGTGGCGCTTTGTGTGAGCTGCGATACAGCCGCTTACGTAATAGTGGCTGGGTGTTTTGTCGGGTGTCAGATCTGTCCTAAGCAAGCGGTTGTACGAATCCAAACAACAGCCCACCGCCAGCCAGCAACCATAAGGGGTTGATGCGGCTGAGCAGTAACACAGCCGCACAGCCCAGAGCTGTGGCCCAAGCCCACAGGCCACCTTGAGCCGCTTTAAGAATGGTGGCGCTGGCCGCCAGAATCATGCCTGCCGCGATAGGCAGCAAGCCGGTCTCGATTGCACGGATCAGGCGAGTGCCTTCATAGCGTTTCCAGATTGTGGCCAGATAGTAGATAAGCAAGGCCGACGGCAGAAAAATCGCTATCGACGCTGCTAGTGCGCCCGCCCAGCCTGCTGCCTTCCAGCCGACCAGGGTGACCAACAAGGATTTGGGCCCTGGAGTCAGGCGCGATAGCGCAAACAGATCCAGGAACTCCTGATTGCTGATCCAGCCATGGATTTCTACCGATTGTCGGTGAATCTCGGGAATGATGCTTTGTCCACCGCCTATGGTCAAAAAGGACAAAGGTGCGAAGACACGCATCAGCTGCAGCAAAATGGTGATCATGATGGCTCACCTTGCGAGGGCTCTTGCTGCAACCAGGCGTGCCAGATGGATAGGGGGGCGCAGACCAGAATGACGGGGATCAGGTTCCATTCCATGACGAAGATGCCGATAAAGACGGCGATCATCAAGGCAATAGGGACCGGTCCACTGGCTGCGCCGCGAGCTGAGCGAGCCCCCATCTCTAAAGACAGGCCAATTGCCGCCGCAGCGATGCCAGCCATGACATGAGATACCAAGGCAGAGTCAGTCAGTTGCTCCAGCCCGATCAACATCAGAATCGCAAGGAGCAGGGGTGGGATCACCATGCCCAGCGTGGCAACCAGCGCGCCGCGGCCCGCCTGCAGGCGATAGCCAATCCAGATGGACAGGTTCACCACATTTATGCCGGGAAGGGCTTGGGACAGAGCCAATCCACTGAGAAAATCGTCCTGACTCATCAAGCGTCTCTGGACGACAAATTCGCGCATTAACCAACCACTCAAGCCTCCACCGAAGCTGGTCAAGCCAATGCGGGCAAAGATCAAAAACAGAGCGCTTAAAGATAGAGGAGCTGGTTCTTGGGGCCGGGTCATAAGCAATGCAGGGGAGGGGCTCGTCGAGATTGAAGTTTGAACATTCTGGCATACAAAGCGAGCCGCTTTTGATCCCTTTCAAGGTAAGCGCCGCACAAGGGAGGCTTTTTGGGCAAGGATGAACGCTAGGCGGACTGCTGGAGAGCCAGTTTTAGCGCAGGCTGCGTTCGCTCCTGGGTGATCACGGAGGATTACTATTTGTTTGAATTAATTAAAGAAATAAATGAATGGTTTTGTGCATAGAAATTAAATAGAAAAGATAAATAAAATAAATAAAAATAGAAATTAAAAAAATGGCAAAGCCATGTCTGGTGCCTGCTTGAAGAGGCTTGTATCCCAAGCTTGTAATCTGCCGCTTAATTCTCTTTTTATGCTGTCAATGCATTGAAATAAAAGAGATTGAAACGATCGTTTGAATTTAGACTTGGCTGGATAGTCGGTTCTGGCTCGGCCTACGCTCGTGTCATGGGCAGATTTATGAAGATGGATTTGATCTATACCCATCTTTGATTGAAAATAAAAAAGACTTTATGGTCTTAAAACCAGTTGTGCGTGTACGATTATTCGATTGCCGCGCATCAAAGCGCCTCCGTTTGAGGTCTTATGGTGCGTGGGGTTCAGTTTCCTGGAGACAAACCTATGACATCTAGTTCAGCCAGTGCAGTGACGGGCGGTGCCCGTACCTTGCGTCGGGTCGCCGTGTGCGGCGCCGGCGTTATGGGCGCGCAAATTGCCGCTCATTGCGTGAATGCAGGCATACCAGTAGTTCTGTTTGATCTGCCCGCCCGCGAGGGTCCTAAAAATGGCATCGCTTTGCGTGCGATCGCCAATCTGCGCAAAATGAATCCCGCTCCCTTGGGTACGCCAGACTTGGCTGACCTGATCGAGCCTGCCAACTATGACGACAATCTGGACCGTCTGGCCGATTGCGATCTGGTGATCGAGGCCATCGCCGAGCGTTTGGACTGGAAGCAGGACCTGTACCGCAAGATTGGTCCAGCCCTGAACCCGAATGCCATCATTGCCAGTAATACTTCCGGCCTGTCCATTACCTCCTTGGCCGATGTGTTGCCCCAAGAGCTGCGCCCTCGTTTTTGCGGCGTGCACTTTTTCAACCCCCCTCGCTACATGAGCTTGGTGGAATTGATCCCCACCCAATACACCCAGCCAGAATTGCTGGACACCCTGGAAACTTTCCTGGTGTCGCAGTTGGGCAAGGGCGTGGTTCGTGCCAAAGATACGCCGAACTTTATCGGTAACCGTATTGGTGTTTTTGGCATTCTGTCCGTATTCGAGCAAGCCCGTCGTTTCTCCCTGACGTATGAGCAGGTTGATGAGCTGACCGGTACTCGCTTGGGCCGTGCTAAATCGGGTACTTACCGCACGGCGGACGTTGTGGGCCTGGATACCCTGGCGCACGTGATCCGTACCATGCAAGATCAGTTGCCTGAGGACAGCTTCAAAGCGCATTTTGGCCTGCCTCCCGAAGTTCAAGGCTTGATTGATGCTGGTGCCTTGGGTCAAAAGACGGGTGCCGGTTTCTTCCGTAAAAAAGGTCGTGAAATTCAGCGCTTTGATGCGCAACAGCGTGATTACGTTGCCGCTGACCAGAAAATTGATCCGGATGTAGCTGCCATTCTGGCTGTACGTGATCCGGCTGAGCGCTTGCGCCAGCTGCGTGAATCCGACAAGCCTCAGGCCCAGTTTGTTTGGGCTGTGCTACGCGATACTTTCCACTACAGCGCCATTCATCTGCAAGATATTGCCGACAATGCCCGTCAGCTGGATCTGGCCTTGAAATGGGGCTTTGGTCACAAGCAAGGTCCGTTCGAGATCTGGCAAGCTGCCGGCTGGCGTCAAGTGGCCGAGTGGATCAATCAGGATATTCAAGAGGGCAAGACGCTCAGCAGCCAGCCGCTGCCTGATTGGGCCACGCGTGGTCCGGTCTGGGAGGCTCAGGGTGTGCATACTTCCGCCGGCTCCTGGAATCCTTCGCAAAGCCGCTTTGAAGGCCGCAGCAATCTGCCGGTGTATCAGCGTCACATTGGCACCCCTTTGCTGGTGGGCGAAGTGGAGTCCTTGGAAACCAGCACGGTTTATGAGGATGAGTCGGTGCGTTGCTGGACTTTGCCAGCCCCGCATCCCCAAGATGTGCTGATCGTTTCCTTCAAGACCAAGATGCACACTTTGAGCCCCGGTGTGGTGACTGGCGTGTTCAAAGCGGTTGAGTTGGCTGAAGCCTCGTATCAGGCCTTAGTAATTGCCCAAGACGGCGACCCCTTCTCGGCTGGCGCTGACCTGAAAGCTATTCTGCCTTTGTTCGAGAAAGAAGGCGTGGCTGCAGTTGAACCCGTCGAACGTGCCATGCAGGATATGGTCCTGCGCATTCGCTACGCTCAGGTGCCCGTGGTCGCTGCTGTTGCTGGCCTGGCTTTGGGTGGTGGTTGCGAGCTGGCTGTGCATTGCGCGCACCGCGTCGCTCACTTCGAGTCCTATATTGGGCTGGTTGAGGTGGGTGTAGGTCTGGTTCCAGGTGCAGGTGGTTTGGCCTACTCCGCTCGCCGCTCTGCTGAATTGCAGGCTATGGGCGCACCCGATGCGCCTTTGTTGGCCTACCTGAAGCGTTTTGCTCTGGCGATTGCCAGCGCCCAGGTATCGCGCTCCGCGCTGGATGCTCGCCAGTTGGGCTTCCTGAAAGAGTCCGACACCATCGTCATGAACCGTCAGGAACTGGTGTACGTGGCTGTGCGTCAGGCACAGGCATTGGCCAGTTCGGGTTGGCGTGCACCGCTGCCGCGTCGATTCCCCGTCGCCGGTCGCGATGGTATCGCTACGCTGAAGGCTCAGTTGGTGAACATGAAAGAGGGTGGTTTTATCTCGGAATATGACTTCCATATTGCCGAGAAGGTCGTAACCGTGATCTGCGGGGGCGATGTGGATCCGGGCTCGCTGGTGGATGAAGCCTGGATGATGGCGCAAGAGCGGCAGGCCTTCCTGGAGCTGCTCAATACCCCCAAGACCCAGGAGCGTATTACTGGGATGTTGACCACTGGCAAGCCAGTGCGTAACTAGAGCGGATCAAGGAGTAGACATGACTGTACAACAAGCTTATATCGTCGCTGCCAAGCGTACGCCTATTGGAAAAGCGCCGCGTGGCGTGTTTTCGGCCTACCGTCCTGACGAGCTGCTGGCTGAAGCAATCCGTGGCACGCTGGCTAGCGTTCCTAATCTGGACCCTTCCGCAATTGAAGAAGTGGTGGCTGGTTGCGCTCTGCCAGAAGGTCCTCAGGGTTTTAACGTCGCACGTATTTCGGCCCTGCTGGCAGGCTTGCCTGACACCGTGGCTGGTATGACCGTCAACCGTTTTTGCGCATCCGGATTAAGCGCAATCGCCATTGCGGCAGACCGTATTCGTTCCGGCCAGGCCGATGTCATTGTGGCCGCTGGTGTGGAATCCATGAGTCAGGTGCCGGTGATGGGCGTAAGCACCACCTTCAGCCCGGAAATCTTTGCGTCTGAAGAAAACTACGGCATTGCTTATGGCATGGGTTTGACCGCTGAAGAAGTAGCCCGTCAGTGGAAGGTTTCCCGTGAAGATCAGGATGCGTTTGCGCTGGCTTCGCACCAGAAAGCCATTAAGGCTTGGGAGTCGGGCGAGTTCACGGGTGAAGTGCTGCCAGTTAGCGTAACGCGCCGTCAGCCTAATCTGAACACTCAGGAAATCTCGGTCAAAACACAAATTGTGGATCGTGACGAGGGTCCTCGCTCAGACACCAGTCTGGAAGTTCTGGGCAAGCTGCGTCCTGTATTTGCCGCTCGTGGTTCCGTCACGGCAGGCAATAGCTCGCAGATGTCCGATGGAGCGGGCGCCTTGCTGGTGGTGTCCGAACGCGCTTTGCGTGAGCACAATCTGACGCCTTTGGCTCGCTTCGTGACTTTCTCGGTGCGCGGTGTGCCACCGTCCATCATGGGTATCGGTCCTAAAGAGGCCGTTCCTCATGCACTGGCCTTGGCGGGCCTGAAGCAAGATCAGATGGATTGGATCGAGCTGAACGAAGCTTTTGCGGCTCAGTCTCTGGCGGTCATCCGTGATCTGGGTCTTGATCCAGAGCGCGTTAATCCGCTGGGCGGCGCAATTGCCATGGGCCACCCTTTGGGTGCGACTGGCGCGATGCGTGCCGCCACCGTAGTCCATGCCTTGCAGCGTCGTCAGCTTAAATACGGCATGCTGACTATGTGTATCGGCACAGGTATGGGCGCTGCCGGCATTTTCGAGCGTACATAATTGTTCGGGTTTACGCCTGTTTAGAAAGGGCCACCTTTGGGTGGCCCTTTTGTTTCTGCAAGGCTTGGTGCCTTTCAATCGGCAGCCGTCTTGTTACACGCTGAAAAAGCCAGGCCAGTATGCTTTTTTCCCGCTGGGCAGACCGATATACTAGGTTCATCCGGGCTGTATTGGGTATTCCGATTTTTCGAATTTTTAAGGAGAGAAAGCCGTGAACGCCTCATCTTTCGATAATGTGAAATACGACGATCTGGACTGGCATATTGAAGGCGACTACCCCCAGGGCCTGGGGCCTGAAGGGGGCCGCACTCATATGGGGTTTTACTTGGCGTGGCTGGTTGAGCGGGGCATGGTGTCTACGACCTTGCTGGATCAGTACCCCAACGAGATTCGGCAGTGCCGAGACCACATGCTCAAGGGCTCGCAATTGCTGGAGATCGCTTGTGGAGACGTACTCCTTAGCGAATATATGTCCCCAGAAGGCCGGGAGTTTTCGGACTTTTACTACGAGCAGTTCTATCTGGATGACTATGTAGAGACCCTGGATGATGCGGACCTGGTGTCTATCTACCATGTGCCGGATGACTGGGAGTCTTACGAGGCCTTGAGAAAGGTGCTTGATACGCGCTTCGAGGCCTGGCAACAGCTCCAGTAACGGTTGAGCCTAGGGTGTACGTTTTGTGCGTGGCTTGATCAGACCGGTCGCCAGCAAGGTGCCGAATAAAACCGTGCTCATCCCGACCAGCATTTGAATCGTCAGGGCTTCACTCAGCAACAGAGCGCCCCACAGCACTCCGAAAGGAGGCACCAGAAAGGTGACTGTGATGGTCTTGGATGGGCCGACATTGGATAGCAAGCGGTAAAAGATCAGGTACGCCACAGCGGTACACAGCAGGGACAAAGACAGGGCCGCACCCCAGGCGTGCAGACCCGGGAGCTGGGCGGGCCACCAAAAAATAGCAGCGGGTAGGAGAACCAAGGTTGCGCTGACCATGCTGCCTGCGGCCACCGCTTGCGGTGGCACGCCACGCAGATAGCGGGCGGTAAAGTTGGCGGCAATCCCGTAAAAGACAGTGGCCAGTAAAGACGCCAGTACAGCCCAACCTTCAGCCCCCTGGTTAAAGCTGAGTTTGTCGTAAACCAGAATCAGGATACCCAGAAAGCCTACAAAAAGACCCAGGATACGGCTGGGTGTCAGGCGCTCTTTGAGCCAAATGCGGGCAACCAGCGCTCCAAATAGGGGCGCCATGGCGTTAAGCACTGCCAGTAGCCCCGACTCCAGGCGCAAGGCCGCAAAGGCATACAAAGAAAACGGTATGGCCGCATTGAGTACGCCCAGCCCAAAGATCGGTTTCCAGTTCGCCAGAAAGACCGGCAGGCGACCTGTCAGCGTGATGTAGCTCATCAACGCCAAGGCACTGACTCCCACGCGTACTGCCGTCAGGGGAAAGGGCCCAAATTCAGGGACCGCTTGCAGCGTAAATAAAAACGAGCTGCCCCAGATGGCAGCCAGCAGGAATAAATCGCGTAGGTCTTTGGGGGACATGGGAGTGGGATGAGTGGCGACGGTCCGCGCGGGCCGTATACAGGGGCGATTGTAATCCTGTCTGTGTTGTTTACCCATCTATGGGGCAGTAGAAAAATTAAGGACTCCAGCCTATTATCAAAGGTCTATTTAATATATATCTTTAATATGGAGGCTTATAATGCTTTCTTCTTCTGTACGGCAGACCATCAAGGCAACGGCCCCTGTTCTTGAAGTGCAAGGGGTAGCATTAACTCGCCATTTCTATGAGCGCCTGTTTACGCATAATCCTGAATTGCGGGAGGTGTTCAACCAAACGCATCAGCGCATAGGTACTCAGCAGCATGCTTTAGCGGTCGCTGTGGCAGCCTATGCCCGCCATATTGATGACCCTTCTGTGCTCTTGCCTGTTTTGGAGCGAGTATCTCGCAAGCATGTCAGCCTAGGTGTGCGACCCGAGCATTATGCAGTGGTGGGCAGGCATTTATTGGCCTCTATCGGTGAAGTGTTAGGAGAGGCCGCAACACCGCAGATTACCGAGGCATGGGCAGCGGCTTATGAGCAGTTGCAAGCGATCCTCGTGGGTATAGAGCAAGGCATCTATAAAGAGAGCACGGATCTGGAGGGGGGCTGGACCGGTTGGCGCACGTTTCGTATTGCAAGCAAGCGTGCAGAAAGCCAGGAAATAACCTCGTTCGAGCTGGTCCCTGCCGATGGCGGTAAAGTGCCTTCCTACCGGCCCGGTCAATATGTATCTTTACAACTGCGCTTGCCCGACCTGGGGTTCTCCCAGGCACGGCAATACAGCTTGTCGGATGCACCCGGTAAAAGTTCACATCTGCGTATCTCTGTCAAAAGAGAGGATGGCGCGGCCCAGACGCCGGCTGGGATGATGTCCAATCACCTGCATCAGCACATGCAAGAGGGTGATTATGTGGAGTTGGCCGCGCCTAATGGAGACTTCTTTTTGCATGATGACCGCAGCGGGCCGCTAGTCTTGATCAGCGCTGGTGTGGGAATTACGCCGTTGATGGCTATGCTGGAGCATCTGCATAACCAACGCAGCAGCCGACCCATACGGTTTTTCCACGCCTCACGTCATGGGCAGGTGCAGGCTTTTGGGAAACGAGTGCGTTTTTTGGTGCAAAACCTGGCGGATGCGTCTGCCTGGTTCGTGCATGAGAAAGCGGTGGAGGCCGGCTCGGACTGTGATCAGTTGGGGCGTTTGGATTTGGCCCAGCACGATTTGCCTGAGCAGGCCGACTACTACATCTGTGGGCCCACGGGCTTTATGAATGCCCAAATCCAGTTTCTGCGTGAACGCGGCGTTCCCGCAGAGCGAATTCATGCGGAAGTATTTGGCACAGGAGGGGTGGCAATCTCCTAAAAGCTCCTAAGGTGGCCCCACGTCGTTTGACTGGGGCCACATTTTTTGGGGTAGCAAAAGCAGATTGGATACGCGAACGGATGCTCAAGCGGGCAAACTCTGGTTGAGTGCACGGGCCAGCACGTCAAAAACACGCTTGTCTGTGCATTGTGCGACATTGAACCGCAAGAATCGCTTTGCCTCGGGAGCCTGACTAAAAGCTGGGCCTGGCGCCAATACAACACCATGCGGCAGGCAGGTTCGCGCCAAGCTCAATGCATCTTGCCCTGGCGGCAGCTCAGCCCAAAGAAACATGCCTTCGCGTGGTCGTAGCCAGGGTGACAGGCCTAGTTGTTCCAGTTGAACCAAGGTCTGGTCCATCGCTTTTGATAGCCGGTAGCGGATGCGTTCCAAGTGTTTGCGGTAGCCGCTATCACTTAGGGCACTATTTAAGATGTGGGCCGCTAAGCGGTTGCTGCTAAAACTGGTGGCTGTGCGTAAATCGACCAGGCTTTCTATCCATGGTGCTTGGGCGGCTATATAGCCGCAGCGTAGCGAAGCAGATAGTGTTTTGGAAAAACTGCCTATCTGCACTACGCGCTCTAAACCATCCAAGGCAGCCAGCCGGGTTGCTGGGCGGGTTTCCAGATCGCCAAAAATATCGTCTTCAATGATGTATAGATCCGCACGTTGTGCCATCGCCAAAACACTGTGGGCGGTCATGGCTGATAGTCGTGCTCCGGTAGGGTTGTGAAGGCCGGAATTCGTGATGTACAGGCGCGGTTTATGTTCTTGCAGTGCGGCCTCAAAGGCGCGCAGATCCGGCCCTTGATGTGTGTAAGGAACACTGACGACCTTTGCTCGATGGGCGCGCAGCAGGGCGTGGAAATTAAAGTAGCAAGGGTCATCTACTAATACGGTATCGCCTGGTTCCAGCAGGAAGCGACAAATCAGGTCAATTGCTTGAGTGCCTGAATCGGTCAGCATGATTTGATGGGGGGCGACATCAATGTCCGAATGGACCAGGCGGCGGGCCAGCAATTGTCGTAAAGACTCCAGGCCCAGGGGCGAACCGTAATCCGTCAAATCGGTACTGGGGCTGCGGGCCGCTTTACGCAGTCCTCGGCGCACGCCTTGATCGTACATCCAGTCCGAAGGCAGCCAACCACAGCCGGGCATCAAGACGTGCTTGTCTGCTTCCAGCGATTGGCGGGAGATCCATAAGGGATCGATGTCTCTATCCAGCGCAGGCTCCAACGCCGTTAGGTTAAGCGGCGCTAAAGGAGCCGTCACATAAAAACCGGAACCGGGGCGGGCCTCGATCAGGCCCTGTGCTGCCAGCCGGCCATAGGCTTCCACGATTGTGGATACCGATACATTGGCGGATTGAGCTTGCGCACGCACGGAGGGCAAGCGGGTGCCGGGCGGGTAGGTGCGTGCGGCGATGCGCTCGCGCACCGATTGCATTACGTATTCGATACGAGTTATAGAAGGCATGAAGTCAGGCGCGAGCACGGTGTATGGGTCTAATAGGCAGTACAGTTCTTTAAAACCGTATTGGACTGTGCCTGTGTATGCTGGCATGGCTGTGTTGTACTGACAAGCATCTTTGTTGGAGCGTAAACGATGGATAGCAAGGCAGTCAGCTGGCTCAATGGTGCGATCGGTGTAGCAATTTTTGCCGGTTCCTTACCGGCAACGCGGGTTGCTGTACTGGGTTTGGATCCCTTTTTTCTGACAGGTGCGCGAGCGGTAGTAGCGGCGTTGCTGGCAACTGCCTGGCTGCTGATCGGTCGTGTCTCCCGTCCGCAGCGCTCCGATCTGTCGTCGTTGGCGCTGGTGGGGTTTGGTGTGGTGCTGGGCTTTCCTTTATTGACGGCTTTGGCCTTGCAGCACATTACGTCTGCCCATTCCATCGTGTTCTTGGGCTTGCTGCCTTTATGTACGGCGGTATTTGGTGTGATCCTGGCGGGGGAGCGACATAAGCCTGTGTTCTGGGTGTTTTCGATCCTAGGCAGTGCGATGGTCGTTGGCTACGCTGCGCGGGATGGGCTGGATGCCTCCTGGCAGGGTGATCTGTATATGTTGGCGGCTGTGGTCGTGTGCGGGATGGGCTATGCCGAGGGAGGGCGGCTGTCGCGCCGTCTGGGGGGCTGGCAGGTCATTTGTTGGGCTCTGGTGCTGTCACTGCCCTTTATGTTCGTCATGATGCTTTGGTTTTGGCCTCAGAATTTGGACGAGGTAGCGATGTCTGCCTGGTTAGGCTTTGCCTATGTGTCTGTATTCAGCATGTTTCTGGGCTTTGTGTTTTGGTATCGAGGGCTGGCTCAGGGCGGGATTGCTGCCGTCGGGCAACTACAGCTATTGCAGCCCTTTTTGGGTTTGGGTCTGGCTGCTGCGCTATTGGGTGAAACGGTGAATGCCAGCATGATCTGGGTGACGGTCGGTGCTGCTTTATGTGTAGCAGGCGCACGCCGTTTCGCCTCTTGACGCAAGGCAATAAAAAACCGGTCTTTCTCTTAACGAGTCAGACCGGTTTCAAAACAAGAACGGCGAGCGCTATTTAAGCTTCGGCGTGTTTTGCGGCGTCCACAGCTGCTTGCGTATCTTCTTTAGCACCATTAAAGAACAGATTCAGCAGCACAGCGGCAATCGAGGTCAGCAAAATACCGGACTCAATCAGCGGGTGGATAGCGTGAGGCATCCACTGCATGTAGTTGGGGGCGACCAGAGGAATCATGCCAACACCAATGGAGATCGCCACAATCATGGAGTTGTTGCGGTTGGTTTTGTAATCCACGCCCGACAGAATACGGATGCCGGTTGCAGTGACCATACCGAACATCACAATCCCGGCGCCTCCTAATACCACTGTGGGCAAGGATTCAACCAGGGCAGCCATTTTAGGCAGCAGGCCCAACACAATCAGGATGACCCCACCCGCCACGCAGACAAAGCGGCTGCGCACACCTGTCACGGCAACCAGCCCCACGTTTTGCGAGAAGCTGGAGTACGGGAAGGTATTGAAGATACCGCCCAGCAGGGTTCCCAAGCCATCCGTACGCAGACCGCGAGCCAAGTCTTTCTGATCCACTTTCTTGCCTGTCATGTCGCTTAGCGCCAGGAACATGCCGGTGGATTCGATCAGCACCACGATCATGACCAGCGTCATGGTGGCAATGTGCAGAGCGTCGAACTTGGGCATGCCAAAGTGAAAGGGCAACACCAAATCTACCCAAGCGGCATTGGAGACTTTTTCATAAGTCATGATGCCCATGGCGGATGCAACAATCGCACCGATCACAATGCCAAGCAGCACGGCCACGTTACCGATAAAGCCCTTGCAGAACTTGGCGATCAGCAAGATGGACACCAGCACGATGGCAGCAATGCCCAGGCCTGGCAGGTTAGCGTAGCGTGGGTTAGGCACTGTAGCTTTCAAGGCCAGACCTTCAGGCAGTGGCGGCAATGCCGAGCCTGGCATGGCGGCAGCGGATTGCGCGTGTTGCAACCAGGCCAGGTGATCAGGGCTGATCACGGCTGGAGCGGTTGGCCCTACAGGATTGCCAAAAATCCAGTTGATCCCTACCCGCATCAGCGTAATGCCGATCATGGCAATAATTGTGCCGGTCACCACAGGTGGGAAAAATCGCAGCATCCGACTGACGGCGGGGGCGATGATCATGGTGATAATACCGGCGCCAATAACAGTGCCAAACAGAAGCTGAGCACCTTCATGGCCTGGATTGGCCTGTGCCATGGACACCATCGGGCCAACAGCGGCGAAGGTGACTCCCATCATGACAGGCAGCTTGATACCAAAATACTGTGTAAAGCCCAAGGACTGAATGATGGACACCATGCCGCATACAAACAAATCAGCGGCAATCAGAATCGATACTTCTTCAGACGTCAGGTTTAGTGCTCGGCCCACGATTAGTGGAACCGCGACAGCACCGGCGTACATCACCAAAACGTGCTGCAAGCCCAGTGCGGCTAGCCTGCCATTCGGTAATCGTTCGTCGACGGGTGCGGTGGTCGCGTTCGTACCCATGAAATGTCTCCAGAGTGGATTAATTATTAGATGTAGCCATCTCAATGTAACGGCGTGCGACAGGCATGCCATAAGACAATTCGTATAGAGCCTAGGTGAGCCTGGCTATAAATGAGGGATAACCCCCAAGGAAAATGCTCGAATCTGGACGTTTTTGAGGTCGCTAAGGGAAAACACTGCTGTGGCGGCACGGCGTCAGACAAGGTCTTTAAACGCCGTAAAAGAGCGCCAGGATTGGTGTCGCGACAGTTGCAGGTCTATCTTGTTTGTATCAAAAGTGATTTTTCTAATACGACGAAGCAGTCGTTTTGTGTCAAAAAAGAAGTGGCTAAGTGGCAGTTATGACAGGGCTGTAAGCGGATGGGAGCTAGCTTCATCAGACCTGCAAAGGTTTTATGACAGCATCGGATTGTTACAGTGCGCTTTGGCCTGTTTTCAGTTCTTTATGGATTCGAACAAGTGCGTAATGGTAATATCGCTAGTTGCGAATCCTTTAGATGCGCTACGGGCCAAGGTTAAGAATTTCGCGTTTTCTTGACGATTCATGGCCTTTAATTAGTATCGGATTAAGTTGTTTGTTTCGCAGTAGGTGGCTGAGGAATAAAACAATCTTCGATGCTTTCCTAGTGTTTTGATTAAGCAGTCTTGGCGAATATGCCAATGCATTGTTGTTTTCAAACGCTAGGTTTTTTGTTTTAAAAATAAATAGAACAATATAGCCAGTAAGTGTTTCGATTATATATTTTATTTTCTAATTTTTATTTAATTGAAAATTAGAATTAAATATTATCAAATTACTTGTGGGTTTTATATTTCCACAGTAATTGTGATTTGTAAACCACGGTAACCGGGTGTAAATTTCGCCTTTGTTTACGGGTGTGCTGCCAGCGACACGTCAGAGTCAGAAGTCGTTGTCTAAAAATAGCGTTTAATCAAATATGACTATTCCGTGCTCCGGGGCGATAGGGCAAGTCAGTAAAGATCGAAAGGGTAGGGTGCGTGTCTCAAAATACAGGTAAGGATGCTGGTGAGTTTGAAGCGTCCCGAACAGATATTATTAAAAGCAACACTTCTTCTGGTGCAATCGCCATTATCGGTATGGCGTTTCGTTTTCCAGGTGATCTGTCGCACCCCGAACAGTTCTGGAATGCTTTAATTGAACAGCGCGATCTAGTTACTGAAATTCCTGCGGACCGTTGGGCAACCCAAGAATTGCAGCACGATAAGCGCTCTGAAGCGGGCCGCAGCATTACTTTTTCTGCTGGCGTGTTGTCGCGTATCGACGAGTTCGATGCGGATTTTTTTGGCATTTCCCCCCGTGAAGCCGCTTGGCTGGACCCCCAACAGCGACTGTTGTTAGAGCTGTCTTGGGAAGCGATGGAAAGCGCAGGTGTTTTACCGTCGGCGATGGCAGGCAGTGATTGCGCCGTATACGTCGGTATTTCAGGTTTGGATTACGGCATGCGCGGCCTGGATGATTTGGCCAGCCTGACCTCCCATATGATGACCGGCAATACCTTAAGTATTGCTGCCAATCGCCTCTCTTATATTTACGACCTCCATGGCCCTTCAATGGCGGTGGATACCGCTTGCTCGTCCTCGCTCGTTGCTTTGCACCAGGCGTGCACCAGCTTGCGCAGTGGTGAAGCGTCTACCGCCTTGGTCGGCGGCGTTAATCTTTTATTGCACCCTTACCCTTTTGTCGGCTTCACCAAGGCGTCGATGCTATCGGCTGATGGCCGTTGCAAGGCATTTGATGAGGCCGGCAACGGTTATGTGCGCTCGGAAGGCGGCGCTGTGCTCATGCTCAAACCCTTGGAGCAAGCTCTGGCGGACGGCGATCAAGTACAAGCTGTCATTCTGGCGACCGGAGTCAATGCAGATGGAGCTCGCAAAACGGGCATCACCATTCCTAGCTGCCAAGGGCAAATTGAATTGATGCGCTCCGTGTTGGAGCGCAGCGGCCTGACGGCTGCTGAGGTGGATTTTGTTGAAGCCCATGGGACCGGAACGGCGGTGGGTGACCCGATCGAAACCACAGCCATCAGTGCGGTGTATGGCAAGGAGCGTGCGCAGCGTTTGCCTATCGGCTCGGTCAAGGCCAATTTAGGGCATATGGAATCAGCCTCGGGTATGGCTGGTCTGGTCAAAGCGGTATTGGCTTTGCAGCATCAAGCTTTGCCACCTGCACTGCACTTGAAGAACCCGAATCCCGCCATTGACTTTGATGGTTTGAACCTGGAGTTGTTGACCCAAGCGCGTGTTTTGCAGCGCAGCGACGGCAAGCCTCTGGTTGCGGGAGTCAATTCTTTTGGCTTCGGTGGCGCCAACGCTCACGTACTGCTGCAGGCTCCAGTGGCTGCGTCTGTTTCTGCGCCAAACTTGCCGGAATCTGGCTTGCCGCCTTTGACCCTTTCTGCCAAAACAGAAGGGGCATTGCGTCAACTGGCTGGCGAGTATGCTGATTTGCTGCAAGGCAAAACACGACAAGATTTTTACGATGTTAGCTATGCGGCTGCTCATCACCGCCAAGCTTTAGCGCGTGGTTTGATTATTCAGCCCGAGACTGTCAAGGAAGGCGTGGCGCAATTGCGCGCCTACGCACAAGGTAAAGACCCGCAGGGCCTGCAGACTGTGGACTCCTTGGACAAGGAAGGTCAGTTGGCCTTTGTCTACGCGGGTAATGGCGCGCAGTGGTTGGGTATGGGCGTGACCCTGTTACGTGAATCCCCCCGCTTTGCTGCGTTACTGAAAGAGCTGGATGCCATGATGAAGCCCATGGCAGGCTTCTCTTTGCTGGATCAGCTTCAAGCAGACCTGGCTGCGTCCAAAATGGACGACACCACCGTCGCGCAGCCCTTGTTGTTTGCTGTTCAGGTGATCGTGACACGCATGTTGCGTGAAGATGGAGTGACTCCGGATGCTGTGGCTGGCCACAGCGTGGGTGAAATTGCCGCCGCTTGGGCGGCAGGTGCGCTGGATCTGGAGCAAGCGATTCGTGTGATTTGTGCCCGTAGTCAGGCCCAGGGCCTGACACGTGGTCAAGGTCGGATGGCGGTAGTAGGGCTGTCGCTGGAAGCCGTGAATACCCTGCTGGAAAGCCTGGGTACCGAACTTGGTGTGAATGTGGCGGGGGTGAATAGCCCTAGCAATATCACGCTGTCTGGCAGCCTGGATGGCTTATTGCGCATTCAATCCGAGCTGGAAGGCAAGAGCGTGTTCTTCCGTTTGCTGGATCTGGATTACGCTTTTCATAGCCCTTATATGGACGGCTTGTTGCCGCATCTGCAAAAAAATCTGGGCGATTTGCAGCCTGGCCAGAATGCTTCGCAGGCTCGTTTCGTGTCCACTGTAACTGGTGATGAGTTACCTCCCGAAGCGCTGGGCGTGGATTACTGGTGGCGCAATATTCGTGAGCCCGTCCTGTTTGAGCAGGCTATCGTCCAACTCGCCAAGCAGGGCTGCCGCGTGTTTCTGGAAATTGGCCCGCACGCCATTTTGCAGCGCTATATCCGTGAAACTCTGACACAAGTTGATGTGCAAGGTGTGGTGTTGTCCAGCCTGCGCAAACACGATGATGGGCCCCAACGCTTGGTCGATACTGCCTTGCGCACTTTGGCCTTGTTGCCCACCCAATTAAAAGCGCGCTTCGCTGTGCCGGGTAATCCAGTGCAATTGCCTGTCTACCCTTGGCAGCGCGAACGTCATTGGTACAAGGTCAGTTCGGAAGGGATGCGTTCCATCGAGCGTCGCCGTGTTCATGACCTGCTGGGCTGGCGTTTGCCTGATAGCGATATCAGCTGGGAAAACGTGCTGGACCCGGTCGTCTTGCCTTGGCTGGCCGATCACAAGGTGGGCGGGGCAATGGTGTATCCGGGGGCTGCCTATCTGGAAATGGCCTTGGCCGCCGCCCGCGAATGGCTAGGCGAGGATTTGATCCTGGTCGACGAACTGGATATTTTGGCTCCGCTGGTGTTTGACGGTGAACATGCGCGTAGTCTGCGATTCATTCTGAACCCTCGTGATGGTGGCTTTCAGATCAAGAGCCGCCAGCGCTTAAGTCAGGACGAGTGGGTATTTCATGCCAGCGGCCGAATTTTGGCCTCCGATGATCGTATGCCTTTGCCTGAGCTGCAGCCATTGGAGCAGGCAGATCTGCAAATCGATCGTAGCCGTCACTATCGCTTGGCCCATACCCTAGGTCTGGATTATGGTCCGGCCTTTCAGGGATTGAAGGCGGTGCACGTTCAGGGGACTTACCTGAATGCCGAACTGGAGATGCCAATCGGGCTGGAGCAAGGCGGATATCTTCTGCATCCCGCCTTGATGGACGTGTGTTATCAGTCCTTGGTAGATTTCTTTGCAGAAGATATAGAAGCAGGCCAAGGTGTGGCCTTGCTGCCTGTGAAAGTAGGGCGTTTCACCCTGTCCACAGAGGGGCAGGTTACCCATTTCAGAGCGCATTTGCGTCGTAGCAGTGCTCGTTCTGTACTGGCAGATTTTGAACTGTATGCCGCAGATGGTCGCTTGCTGGCCTGTGCTCAGGCTTGCCGCTTCCGTGCTGCCTATTTCTTGCGCCAGGATCGCCACGCCGTCTCGAATTGGCATATTACGCCGTACTTGCGTCCCCACCCCCGTGACCAACGTTCGGCTCTTGGGGCGACGCCGGAGCAACTGGCGCATACAGCTTGGACGGCATTGGCCGATCAGCAACAGGATCGAGAGCGCTGGTTCCAGCAAACTTTACCTTTGCTGGATGCGCTGAGCCTGTCTTTTGTTTATGAAGCCTTCCAAGGTCTTTCAGCCCAGCTTTCTACACCTGATTCTTCTGTCTTGAGCAGTCCTTACGGCCGCTGGATGAGTGATCTGCTGCGCCGCGAAGATCTGTTGCAAGAGAGTGAACAGGGCTGGCGCGTGGTGGAGCAGGCTGATATGCCGCCCGCCCAGGATTTGTGGCGCACGATTTTGCAGGATTCGCCCAACAGCCTGCCGCAATTGACGCAGATTGGTTCGGTGGGTCGTCAATTGCCTGCCTTGCTGCGTGGTGAGTTGTCTGGCGCTGCCTTGTTGAATTCTCTGCGGCGCTCGCCAGTGGTTGAAGTGCTGTACGACGACGATCCGATGTATCTGGGCATCCGTTTGGCCTTGGAGACGCAGTTGCGTGCACTAGCCGCTACTTTGCCGGCCTCCCAACGTCTGCGCGTCCTGGAAGTGTCTGTCGGCCCAAGCGAGCTGCCCAAAACTTTGGCGGCTTGTCTGAGGGAAGATCAGTTTGAGTACGTGCTGGCCCTGCCGGACGCTGATTTGCAGGCTCGTCAGTCCACTCAGCATCATGGAATGGCGAATGTTAAAGTCGTCGGCTTTGATCTGCTGGAATGGCAGATGGAACAGCCCGAGGCAGCCGTGTTTGATGTCGTGATCTTGCGTCACAGCTTGCATCGCACTGTCCATGTTCCGCCAGCCCTGGCACGCAGCAAACAATGGTTGGCATCCGACGGCATCTTGCTGTTGGCCGAATGCCATCCGGACTGGCATGCAGATTTCCTGTCTGGACTGGACAATAGCTGGTGGCACGCAAGCGGGGATACACAGGCAAGCCTGTCGTCCTCTCTGCTTTCTCCTGAGGGTTGGAGCAAAGCGCTGGAACAAGCAGGTTTTGAACAGGTGCAAACCGCCTTGGAACCTGCTGCTCAGGAGTTGAGTGAAGGGGCCTACTTGGTATTGGCGAAGGCGACCAAGACAGACTCCCTGCAGAATATAGAGCCTGCACCAGCGGGTAATTGGGTACTGCTGTTTGATGATGCATCCCGAATGCAGGCAGAAGCGCTGCAAGCCCGTCTACAGGCGGCTGGGCAAACAGTGAATGCGCAGGCCTGGCCCTTGGCGTCAGATGTGCTTGCTCAATCCGGCCTGATTAATGTGGTGCATATGCTGGGTTGGGGCGACTCTGTTACTGCCGCCAGCGCAGCCAGTGCCAAGCTGCTGAACTTGACTCAAAGCTTGTCGGCTAGCCAGGCGCAAAGTCGCTTGTGGTTGGTGACAGAAGGCGGTGCCTTGCCCGCCATGGATCAAAAGCTGGACTGGTCGGTTAATCCGGCTCAGTCAGCCTTGTGGGGGTTTGGCCGTGTCTTGATGAACGAGCTGCCCGCCCTGGCCTGCACCATGATCGACTTGACCGGTGATGTGACTACTTCCGACATTAGTGAACGCTTGGAGTGCGAGTTGCTTTGGCCAGACGGTGCTACCGAAATTGTCTTGGCGCAAGAGGCTCGCTATACCTTGGTTCTGGACGAGGCCAAGCAGGCAGGCATCGCTCATTTGCAAGAGGCAAGCCGTTTCAAGTTGGACTTCCAGGTTCCTGGGCAATTGCGCAATCTAGAGTGGCAAGCGGTTCAAGCCCCTGTTCTCGCAGCGAACCAGGTTGAAGTACGCACTATGGCGGCAGGCCTGAATTTCCGCGACGTCATGTACTTGATGGGCTTGTTGCCTGATGAAGCCGTGGAGAATGGTTTTGCGGGTGCCAGTCTTGGCTTGGAGTTTTCCGGTGTCGTGACCCAAGTGGGCGCAGATGTCACGCATTTGGCAGTTGGCCAGCCTGTGATGGGCTTTGGGTCGTCCTGCTTTGCTAGTCATGTCGTAACGCGCGCTGATGCTATTGCTCCCATGCCGGAAGGTTGGGACTTTGAAGCCGCCGCGACCGTTCCCACTGTGTTCTTCACGGTGTATTACGCCTTGACTCACCTGGCCCATATTCAGCCTGGTGAAAAAATCCTGATTCATGGTGCCGCTGGTGGCGTTGGTATTGCTGCCATTCAGCTAGCCCGTCATTTGGGTGCGGAGATTTATGCCACCGCAGGCACTGACGAGAAGCGTGTGTTTGCTTCCCTGCTGGGTGCCGATCGTGTGTTTGATTCGCGTAGCCTGAGCTTTGCCCAGGACGTGATGGATGCAACCGGCGGCCAAGGTGTTGATGTGGTGCTGAACTCGCTGGCTGGTGAGGCCATGCGCCGCAGTTTGGATGTGCTGTGCCCATTTGGCCGTTTCCTTGAGCTGGGTAAGCGTGACTTCTTCGAGAACACGCCCATTGGCTTGCGTCCCTTCAAAAGCAACATTAGCTACTTCGGCATCGACGCAGACCAATTATTGACAGGGCGTCCCGCCTTGGCGGCTCGCTTGTTTAAAGAAGTCATGGATCTGTTCCATGATGGTGCCTTGTTCCCACTGCCTTACCGCAGTTTTACTGCAGAGCATGTCATTGATGCCTTCCGCGCCATGCAGCAGGCACGCCACATTGGCAAACTGGTTGTGTCCCTGAAAGATGCACAGCCGGCCCTGCCACAGGCTCCTTCGACCGAGCATGTTGATTTGTCGGCTCAGGGGACTTGGTTGATCACAGGCGGCCTGTCCGGCTTTGGTCTGGCCTCTGCTCAGTGGTTAGTCCAGCGCGGCGTTCGGTCTTTGGTACTGGTGGGGCGTCGTGGTGTGGAGACGCCGGGGGCCCAGGCTTTGCTGGAGCAGTTCCAGGAGCAAGGCTGCCAAGTGCAGATTGAAGCATGTGACGTCACAGATTATGCAGCCGTCCAAGCGGTGGTTGCCAAGATTCAGCAGGACAATACCCCTTTGACGGGTGTGTTGCATGCCGCTGCCGTATTTGATGACCGTTTGATTGCCAATATGGATTCAGCAAGCCTGGACAAGGTGCTGCGAACCAAGCTGGTTGGTGCCTGGAACCTGCATCAGGCCACGCAGGCGGTAACGCTGTCGCACTTTGTGCTGTATTCCTCGGTAACGACGGCTATAGGTAATCCAGGGCAGGCGAATTACGTAGCGGCTAACGCTGGCTTGGAAGGCCTGACTCGCTTGCGTCAGAACCTGGGTCTGGCAGCATCGTGCATTGCTTGGGGCCCAATTGGTGATGCAGGTTACCTGACTCGCAATGAAACTGTTAAAGACAGCCTGGGCAAGCGCTTGGGTAAAGCGACCTTGCTTGCAGAGCAGGCCTTGAATCAGCTCGATCGCGTGCTGGCTGCTGATGGTGAAGTCACGATTGTGGCTAACTTTGACTGGAGTGCCTTGGCCCGTTTGCTGGCCTCCGCTCAAAGCGAGCGCTTTGCCATCTTGAACCGGGCTCGTAAGGAGCATGACGCTGGCAGCGATGGGCAAGATATTCATTCTTTAATCGCGGGCAAGACGCCGGAGCAAATTCATACCTTGGTAGCAGCATGGGTAGCACAAGAGGTGGCTAACATCTTGCGTACCGAAGTAGACCGGATCGAGACTCAGCGTTCTTTGCATGATTTGGGCATGGATTCCTTGATGGCCGTGGAGCTGGCCTTGGGCCTGGAGCAGCGCTTTGGGGTGCAATTACCTGCCATGGTGCTAAATGACTCTCCCACTGTCTGGAACGTGGCTGCTCGGATAGTGGACAAGCTGACAGCAGGAAGCGAGGACTCGGCGGAGCAGGGCACAGGACATTTGGTGGCCGATGTCGTGCGTCAGCACGGTGATGATATGTCCGAGGCGGACTTGCAAGGTTTGGCGCAGGATGTCCAGCGATTGGCAGAAACAGGGACAACATTGATCAATGAGTAAGAACGATCTAGCGCCAGGCAGCAAAGCACAACTGATTCAGCGCATCTTGGGACGTAAAACCGGACAAGCCGCTGGAGAGGGCCGCATGGCTAGCTCTTCTGCCACCCGTTTGGATGCGGTCAGCCATGTGCCAGAAGCCTTTACCCGCTTTGACCGTCATCCCGGCTACGAAAAAATGCTGGTGCCCAAGGCCATGGCTGATCGTATGGGCGTGCGCAATCCTTTTTTCCGCAGCCACGACGGGGTAGCCTCCGCGCGCACACGTATTGGCGGGCGAGACTACCTGAACTTTGCCAATTACAACTATCTGGGCTTGTCTGCCCACCCTGAAGTCAACGCGGCGGCTAAAGCGGCGATGGACCAGTACGGTACTTCGGCTTCGGCCAGCCGTCTGGTAGCGGGTGAGCGCCGGGTCCAGCGTGAACTGGAAGAAGAGTTAGCGCAAAACTATGACGTGGACGACTGTGTGGTGTTTGTCAGTGGCCACGCTACCAATGTCAGCACCATTGGCTATTTGTTTGGCCCTAAGGATCTGGTGATTCATGACAGCCTGATCCATAACAGTATCTTGCAAGGTATCCAGCTCTCTGGCGCTGCCCGTCGCTCCTTCCCGCATAACGACACGGTCGCCTTGGAGCGCATCCTGGCCGAAATCCGTGGGCAGTTTGAGCGCGTGCTGATCGTCATTGAAGGCCTGTACAGCATGGACGGCGATATTCCGGATCTGCCTGCATTTATTGACATCAAGCGGCGCTATAAAGCCTTTTTGATGGTGGATGAAGCGCATGCCTTGGGCGTGCTGGGCAAGACGGGTCGCGGCTCGCACGAGTACTTTGGCGTGGCGGGTCGTGATGTGGATATCTGGATGGGGACGCTGAGCAAGACCTTGGCAAGCTGCGGCGGCTATATCGCGGGTGATCGTGCCTTGGTGGAGCTGCTCAAGTATGCGGCCTCCGGCTTTGTGTACAGCGTGGGTATCTCGCCCGTGTTGGCTGCTGCCTCCCTTAAAGCCTTGCGGATCATGCACCGTGAGCCCGAGCGCGTGCAAACCCTGCAAGAGCGGGGAAGCCAGTTCTTAAACACAATGCGGTCGCTGGGCATTAACACGGGCTTTGCCCAAGGTTATGCCGTCATTCCTGCGATTACGGGCAGTTCCCTGAAAGCAGTCAGATTATCTGGCCAGCTGTTTGATGCTGGCCTGAATGTACAACCCATTATTCATCCGGCGGTAGAAGAAAAAGCAGCGCGTTTGCGCTTTTTCCTGTCGGCCACCCATACCCAGGATGACATTGATTTAGCGTGTGAAACCGTTCACACGCTTATGAAGAAATAAGCATGGCTCAATTACTACACACAGCAGTTAGCAAGATCGCAGCAATGGGGCGCCCCGTTTTGGCGAGCGCTCTGGTCGCTGTACTGGCCGGATGTGCCACGATGCCGGATTGGATGTCAGCAGACGGCCCTAGCCGCGAACAAGTGATGGAGCGGCGTGATGGGCGTATCGAAGGCATCACCCTGGTCAACGTCACGGATGACTTGACCAAGAAATTGGCAGTAAAAAAACGTCTGGGTGATTTTGCTGCTCAGTTTCCCAGCAAGGGCACGAACAATTATTTGATCGGCCCTGGTGATGTGCTGGAAGTGTCGGTGTGGGAAGCCCCCCCCGCCATGTTGTTTGGCACTATTTCGCTGGATACCAAAGCTATGGGCACGACAACGAACGCCGTGGCTTTTCCCCATCAAATGGTGACACCAGATGGCATGATCAGCATGCCCTTTGCTGGGCGTATTGCCGTCAATGGTCGCAATACCCAACAGATTGAAGAAAGCATTGCCAAGCGCCTTCAGGGTAAAGCCAATAACCCCCAAGTTATGGTGCGTGTCATTCAAAACAACACGTCTAACGTAACGGTGGTGGGTGAAGTCAACCAAAGTACCTTGATGCCATTAACCCCCAAAGGCGAGCGCCTGCTGGATGCCTTGGCAGCGGGGGGTGGTGTCAAGCAAGCGGTTAATCGTATCGCTATCCAACTGTCACGCGAGCAAAACACGGCAACCATGGCGCTGGACACGATCATCCGTAGTCCCCAGCAAAACATTATGTTGAAGCCCGGTGATGTGATTACGGCGCTGTATCAGAACCAGAGCTTCTCCATCCTGGGCGCAACAGGCAAGAACGAAGAAGTGCCGTTCGAGGCGCAAGGTATATCGCTGGTGCAGGCCCTGGCGCGTTCGGGGGGGTTGGATAATTCCCGTGCTGATGCGCGTGGTGTCTTCATCTTCCGTTTCGAAGACGCAGCTTTGGTTGAAGGTGCCCCCGAGTCCGCTTTGGTCGACAAGAAGGGCGTGGTACCTGTGGTCTATCAAATCGACTTGCGTGATCCCGGCTCTTTCTTTGTCACCCAGAACTTCCCGGTACAGGACAAAGACGTGATTTACGTTTCCAACTCCCCGGCTGCAGAGTTCCAGAAGTTCCTGCGCTTAGTGGTGTCGGTTGCCGTGCCTAGTACGACCTTGAACAATATGGTGAATTGATGTTCGCCATGTTTGAAACTAGACGCTTGGACGGGAGGCAAAATGACTGAGCCGGTGCGCAGCCCCATGGCCGTCACTTGGTCGGTCTGGCGGGCGCTGCTGTTGCGTGAATCCTTGGACCGTCTGTTTGATATGCGGGCAGCGTGGTTTTGGCTCTTGATGGAGCCAGTGCTGCATATCAGTTTTATCACCTTCGTTTTTACAGTGATTCGGCTGCGGACGGTGGGGGGTATCGATGTCACCGTTTGGATCGTGGTGGGCATGCTGGCTTTTTTTATGTTTCGTCGTACAGCTATGCAGGTGATGTATGCCGTTGATAGCAATAAGCCTTTGTTCGCTTATAGACAGGTGCAGCCCTTTGATACGTCTTTAGCGCGTGGCGTGTTAGAAGCGTTTTTAATGACCTTGGTGTCCGCCATTATCCTGACGGGTGCGGCTTTGCTCGGGCATGACGTGCGGCCTGATGATCCTTTGCAGGTTTTGGTGACGATGTTTGGGTTATGGCTTTTTGGGGTGGGCTATGGCTTGGTTGCTTCTGTGTTGATGGCCTTGGTGCGCGAAACTGAGCACATACTGAAAATCATGATGATGCCCTTGTATCTGATCTCGGGGGTGATCATGCCTGTTTCTGCTGTTCCTCAGCCTTATCGGGATTTGCTTTTGTTCAATCCTTTGGTGCATGGCCTGGAGTTGGTACGAAAAGGGTTCTCGAATTACTACCATATGGTGCCGGGTGTCAGTATGGGATACCTGTACTTGTGGGGGGTAGTCAGCCTGTTTCTGGGACTGATTTTGTATAAACGCTTTACGCAGCAGCTGGTGATGAAATGATTGTCGTCAGTGATGTCTACAAGCGGTACAAAACAGCGCATGGTGTAGGGCGTTGGGTGCTGGAGGGAGTGAATTTAACGATTCCTCCCAAGGTGAATGTCGGGCTTATCGGTTCTAACGGTGCGGGGAAATCGACGTTGCTGCGTTTGATCGGCGGAGTGGACCATCCCAATAAGGGGACTGTGCAACGTCTATGTCGGGTGTCCTGGCCTATGGGTAATGGTGGGCTGGAGGGGACCCTGTCTGGCCGTCAAAACGCCAAGTTTGTCTGTCGAGTGCATGGTCACCAAGAGGACTTGGCTGACCGACTGGCTTTTATTAAAGATTTTTCCGAACTGGGCCGAGCTTTTGAAGAGCCTGTTTATACCTACTCCTCTGGCATGCGCTCCCGCCTTCAGTTTGCCTTGTCATTTGCTTTTAATTTCGATGTCTATATCTCGGATGAGGTGACGGCGGCGGGTGATGCGGCATTCCGTAAAAAAGCTGCGGATGCTTTTAAAACCATGACTAATCGGGCGGGCCTGATCATGGTGGCCCATGACAATAAAACCCTAAGACAATTTTGCCAGGCTGGTGTCTGGCTGCATCAAGGACGAGCGCACTGGTTTGACCAGATTGATGACGCGCTCAATGCCTACAAGGACTCGCTTCCCAAATGACAGAAACACCTCAAGTCACTACGCAAGCGGCTAGTGTTGCTTCCGATACGACCATTTCACAGAAACCTGCTTTTGGAGCTCGTCTTCGCTCGTGGTTTTCATTGCGCTTGTTTGATCATGCGGTCAGTGTGATTTTGATCCTGGCTGTTTTGACAACAGCATATTGGTTGATCTTTGCATCGAATCGATATGTCTCCGAGGCCAACGTCATTATCCGAAAGACAGATTCGGTAGGATCCCCCTCTTTTGATCTAGGGATGCTGGTATCTGGTGTAGCCTCCGCTGACCGCGCGAATCAACTGCTGTTGCGTGATTACTTGTTATCCGTGGATATGCTCAAGAAGCTTGATGAATCCCTGGATTTACGTACGCATTACAGCTCCTCTGATCATGATCTGGTTTCGCGGATGTGGTTTCAAGATGCCTCGCTAGAGTGGTTCCACCGTCATTATCTCCGTCGGGTAGAGGTGGAGTTCGATGACTTTTCTGGGGTATTGCGCATTAAGGTCCAAGCCTATAACCCAGAAATGGCGCAGGCTATTACTCAACAGTTAGTTCAGGAAGGCGAGCGTTACATGAACGTGCTGGGCCATGAAATGGCTCAGGTGCAAGTGGATTTCTTGGTAACGCAGGTGGACCAGGCCCAGGACCGTTTCCAGAAAGCCAGTCAGGACTTGTTGAATTATCAAAACAAGGCCGGTCTGCTTTCGCCCCAAGCTACTGCGGAAAGCATCAATGCCATTGTGGCAGCCCTGGAAGGACAGCGTGCTCAATTGCAGACGCAGCTGGCTTCATTGCCTAAATCTCTGGACCGAGATCATCCCAATATCCTGATGCTTAAGCAGTCTTTAAGAGCTGTGGACGCGCAAATTAAAGCAGAAAAACTCAAGTTGGCAACGCCATCGGGCGGGACTTTGAACACGTATGTCGAAGAGTTTTATCGCTTGGAGATGAATGTTCAGTTCACGCAGGAACTTTATAAATCTTCTTTAAGCGCCCTGGAAAAAGGGCGTATTGATGCAACACGCATGTTGGAGAAAGTGTCAGTGTTGCAATCCGCGACTTTGCCTGAGTATCCGATGGAGCCGCGACGTCTTTACAACACATTGGTGACCTTGCTGTTGGCATTAATCCTGGCAGGGATTCTGAAACTGCTCAAGAGCATTGTGTTGGATCATGTGGACTGATAAGAAATATAGGAAAGCCATTCAATGTCTATGTCACCTGTTACGCCACTTGAGCTAGGTCACGATGAGTCGGCATCCGAACGCGTGAAGCGTTGGGAAGAGGAAAGCCATTTATTGTTTGATCAGTTGCAGGTCGTGCAAGAAGAGCTAGCGCGTTTGCACGATAGCCCACGGGCCACGGGCGCTTTGCCCCCGCCTGTCATCCAAGTGGCCCCTGTTGATAGCCGGTTTGTAGGGGCGCAGGCAGAATTGATTCGGCTTGAGTATGTACTTAAGGTACAAGCCCAGTTACATGAGTTAAGGACCCAATATGCCTTAGCCAGTCAGCTTGGCGATATTTTAATCAAGGGGGTGCAGACCACGAGCTCTTTGCTTGCTCTGCCTGGAAAATTACGCCAAGCATGGCGTCAGAATCGTCGGACACAATCTCCGGTGGAACTGGGTGGAAAATCCTTCGACAAGGTTATTCAGGCCTACCAGCAAGGGGGGGATCAGCAGGTGGATTCCCTGTTTAGTCAGGTCTCAGTCGCAAATAGTGTGCAAGCTAGTGCGTGGACTGCGGTAGCACGAACCTACATGGAGGCGGAGCCAACATTGGTCGCCTTTTTAGCGCGTCGTGCTTTTGCCTTGGAACCGCGGGGATTTAGGCAAAAATGGTTGGCGTTTCGTTTGCACGAATCAGGTGATCTGCTAGAGGCAGAGGCTCTATTGTCTTTGTTGCCAGAGGATGTTTCGTTTACGGACTCAGAAACTCGTCAACGAGATCGATTGTTGAAACAGGCGCAAGAGTTTCGTGTTGATCAAGTACACGCTGTATTTGGAGTCCAAGAGCAGCATGCGAAGCTTCAACGTCAATGGGAAGAGCTGGCGCAATCTCGGGATGCGGCTGTGACCTCTCTTGAGCAGCAGCGCGAAGAATTATTTGCTGCCCGACGTGAAGCGCAGCGTTTGGCTCAAGAGAAAGAAGAGCATCGCGTGGTTGTAGGGGACTTGCAGGCACAAGTCCAGCAGTTGGAAACGGATTTAGAAGTTAGTAAACAGGGGCGAGACCAACAGCATCAACTTGTCCTGCAGGCGCAGGCGCATATACAAACCTTGTTCAAACAGGAGGAGAGCCTAAGGTTCGAGTTTGAGCAGGAGTCCTTGCTGAGGTCACAAAGTCAGGGACAATATTTAGGTTTACAGGCAGACCTCAAGCGGCTGGGGCAAGTCCTGAGTGAAAAAGAGACGCAAGCTGGGCAGTGGTTTGAACAATGTGTCACTGTGCAGGGCGGCTTGGCAGAGATCGTCCAGCAATGCGAAGAACTGAAGGCGGAGTTCCAGATAAGTTTGGAGGACAAAAAGGTCGTATTGTCGAAGCTCCAGGCTTTGACTCTGGCTCATGATGAGTTGCTTATTCTTGCTGAACGAAATCGCGAGGAAAGTAACTCCTTATCAGATCAGTTAAAGGCATCAGTCGCAGAGCGCGAGGAATTGCAGGATCAATTACAAGGTGCGCAAGCACAAGCAGAGTCCCTGATATCCCAAGTGAAAACGTTGATGGCGGCTAGAGATGAACAGGCTGCACTCATTGCACAACATGTAAATGAAGAGCGTGCTTTGCAGTCTCAAATAAGTAAGGCTTTGCAAACTCGTGATGAGCATGTTGCCTTCGGCGCACAGCGCCAAGGGGAGTTGTTACAACAGGCTAGAGAGCTGCTGAGGCTAGAAAAGGATAAGGCGGCTCTGGAGGCTCGTCAGCTTGAGTTGCAGCAATTGTTGTCAGCCCAAGCGGCACGAGAAACAGACTTGCTTGAGCGATTGAGTGCTCAAGTTCAGGCTTTGGTGGCTCATGAGGTTATAGCACCAAGCCTGATTGAGGAATTGTTAAAAAAGCAATCTGACGATTTAGTACGAGTCCGTCGCCATCTCGAAACAGCGGTTAAGAATAATAGTGCTAATGCTGTGCGCCAATTGCAGTCATTTGTAGGCATGCAAGAGTATTTTGCGACTGGTGTGTTACCTGCATTTAATAGTGAGGCGCATAGCTGGCCGGTATCCGCCGACTTTGCATTATGTTTGATGCAGCAATTGGTTCTAAAGCCTTATGATCTTGTGATTGAGTTTGGGTCTGGAATGTCCACAGTTATTGTGGCTAAGACATTGACCTTGATAGCTGAGCGTGATGGCTCTCGTCAGACCCAGTTCTTGTCCTTCGAGCACCTGGAATCGTACTACGAGCAAACCTTGGCCCATGTCCAGCAAGCAGGGTTAGAGAAAGCTGTACATCTGATGCTGGCACCGCTTGAGGACTGGCAGTCGGCAGATGGTCAGATTTATCCGTATTACAGCTGCCGAAGTGCGTTGGTGAAACTTGCCAAGCAAAGACAAGCCTCTCGTAAACGCATTTTGGTGATCGTGGATGGCCCTCCCGCTTCCACGGGCACTCAAGCTAGATATCCAGCTGGTCCTTTGTTGGTCGCTCATTTCCCCAATGCCCATATTGATTTTCTGATGGACGACTATATCCGCGAGGATGAAAAGCAAGTGGTTCAACACTGGCTGGCAGAGATAGAGGCATTAGGACGCACCGGCACATGCACTGAATACAAGCTCGAAAAAGATGCCTGTTTACTAACTGTTTACCCTAAAGATTAAAAGTAATTTTATGAAGATTTTGACTGTATTTGGCACACGACCGGAAGCTATCAAAATGGCTCCGGTGGTCAAGGCCTTGGCTGCCGATTCTGCGTTTGATGCACGTGTTTGCGTGACGGGTCAGCACCGCCAGATGCTGGATCAGGTTTTGGATATTTTTTCTATCAAGCCTGATTTTGACTTGAATCTGATGAAGCCAGGCCAGGATTTGTACGACATTACTAGCAACGTACTGTTGGGTATGCGCGATGTCTACAAGCAGTGGCAACCTGACATGATTCTGGTACATGGTGACACGACCACCACAATGGCCGCCGCTTTATCGGCGTATTACTCAAAGATAAAGGTGGGGCATGTTGAAGCTGGCTTGCGTACTCACAACAAGTACTCGCCTTGGCCTGAGGAAATGAACCGTCGTCAGGCTGGTGTATTGGCTGATGTGCATTTCGCTCCGACCGAGCAATCTCAGGCGCACCTCTTGCATGAGGGTGTGGATCCCAAGACCGTGCACATAACTGGCAACACAGTGATTGATGCGTTGTTGGATGTGGCAGGGCGCGTGCGTCAAGATCCGGAATTGCGTCGTCGTTTTGAAGAGCAGTTCTCTTTTATTAATCCAGCCAAACGCCTAGTTCTGGTGACGGGGCATCGTCGTGAGAATTTTGGTTCTGGCTTTGAAAACATCTGCCTGGCTTTGCGCCAGATTGCCTCCCGTGGCGATGTGCAGGTGGTGTATCCCGTGCACTTGAATCCAAATGTTCAGGAACCAGTACGTCGAATCTTATCTGACGTTTCCGATGTTCATTTGATCGAGCCACTGGATTATTTGCCCTTTGTTTACCTGATGGATCGTTGTGATCTTTTGGTAACGGACTCTGGGGGTATTCAGGAAGAAGCGCCTTCTTTGGGCAAACCAGTATTGGTGATGCGAGACACCACCGAGCGCCCCGAAGCCGTGGACGCAGGAACAGTGCGGCTAGTAGGGACTGAGACACAAGCCATTGTCAGCGCTGCGACGCAGTTGCTGGATAACGCTGCTGAGTACGAGCGTATGGCGCGGGCGCACAACCCCTATGGCGACGGTAAAGCCGCCACTCGCATTAGTGAAATTTTAAAAACTTTGATCTATTGATTCGGAAAATCAGCATGTTTGAAACTCTATCCATGATCGGCTTGGGCTATATCGGCCTGCCTACCGCAACATTATTTGCCTCCCGCCGTAAGACGGTGATTGGCGTTGATGTGAACCCCCACGCGGTCGACACGATCAATCAAGGCAGGATCCACATTGTTGAACCTGAGCTGGATATGTTGGTGCAAGCCGCGGTGCATGGTGGTTATTTGCGCGCCACCTTAAAGCCTGAGGCGGCTGATGCTTTTTTGATTGCAGTGCCTACTCCGTTTTTGGAAGGCAATAAACCAGATCTGAGCTATATCGAGCAGGCTGCGCAAGCCATTGCGCCCGTACTGGTCAAAGGCAATTTGGTAATTTTGGAGTCCACCTCGCCCGTCGGTACGACAGAGCAAATGGCTCAGTGGCTAGCAGAGGCTCGCCCAGATTTGAGTTTTCCTCAGCAGGCAGGTGAGGAAGCTGATATTCAGGTTGCCTATTGTCCAGAGCGTGTCTTGCCTGGTCGTGTGGTTCATGAGTTGGTCAGCAATGATCGAGTCATTGGGGGTATGACCCAAAAAGCAACGGATATGGCCATTGAGCTGTATCGGATCTTTGTCGAAGGCGATCTAGTACCGACTAACGCTCGTACTGCTGAAATGTGCAAGCTTACCGAAAACAGCTTCCGTGATGTGAATATTGCGTTTGCCAACGAGCTGTCCCTAATTTGCGATCGCTTGAATATTAATGTGTGGGAATTGATCAGCCTGGCTAATCGTCACCCACGCGTTAATATTTTGCAGCCCGGTGCTGGGGTCGGTGGACACTGCATCGCAGTGGACCCTTGGTTCATCGTTGATAAGACCCCAGAAGAAGCTCGTATTGTTCGCTTGGCGCGCGAGATCAATGACTACAAACCTGAGTGGGTTGTAGAGAAGGTTAAAGCAGCTATTGCGGGTGTGGTGTCGTTGCGCCCTGATGCATGTATGGCTGACATTAAGGTTGCATGCTTGGGGCTGGCATTCAAGCCCGATATCGATGATCTGCGTGAAAGCCCTGCAGTTGGTGTCGCGAAGAAGATTGCCAGCCTAGGCTGCAAAGTGCATGCCGTAGAACCGAATATTCAAGACCTGCCAATCAAGTTGCAAGGTACTGGCATTGAACTGTCGGCTTTGGGCAGTGCAATTGCAGATGCTGATGTCGTCTGCGTTCTTGTCAAACATCGTCCGTTCGTCGAGCAAATTGCTGAAATCCGCAAGCATGCTCAGTGCATCGATGTTGTGGGTTTGTTTGCGGAATAAGCGCTAGGGAAGCAGAAAGGCTGATATGTTGCAATCAAAAGTAAGTAGTGCTGCGCAGGCATTTCGAGATGGGGATTATGCGCAGGCAATGGGTATCTATAAGGAACTGGGAGAGCGGTTAGGGCACCAGTTTTTTGCCGCCAACATGGCTTTATGTCAGTCACGTTTAGGGGGGGCTGGAGCATATGGCGAATTGGCCAGCCTACCAGCAAAGCAACTGCGTGTAGCAGGAGTGATGGATGAGTTCACTTTTCATTCCTACGATCCCGAGTGTGAACTGCTGCAATTGCACCCAGAGCATTGCATTGAGCAGTTAGAGAAGTTCAAGCCACATTTACTTTTTATTGAGTCAGCCTGGCAGGGATTTGAACAGCTCTGGAAGCTGAAGGTTAGTACGAATGGTCCGGAAATTAATGCGTGTATCGATTGGTGCAAGCGTAATGGCGTGCCTACATTGTTTTGGAATAAAGAGGATCCAGTCCACTTTGGCACCTTTATCCCTTTAGCCAAGCAAGTGGATTATGTGTTTACGACAGATATCGACTGTGTGCCCAAATACAAGGCTCAGGTTGGCCATGAAAAGGTCTATTTTTTGCCTTTTGCGGCACAGCCCAAAACGCATAATCCAATCGAGATTTTTGATCGTAAAGATGCCTTTAATTTCGCGGGTTCTTACTATCTTCGTTATCCAGAGCGTCAGCGTGACTTTTCTGCGTTAATCAACGCCGTCAAGGATTTGCGTCCGGTCGAGATCTACGATCGGAATGCGGATAACCCGCATCCGCATTACACCTTCCCTGACGAATACAAGCCCATGATTCTGGGTAAGCTTCCATTTGCCGAAATTGATAAAGCCTATAAGGGCTACCGCTACGGCATCAATATGAACACGATCAAGCAGTCACAGACGATGTTTGCTCGAAGAGTGTTTGAATTGTTGGCTTCGAATACGGTGGTAGTGTCGAATTTTTCACGTGGTGTTCGTTTGTTATTTGGTGATTTGGTCGCGTCATCAGATCAGCCCGAGACTTTGACACGTTGGTTGCAGGATGTAGTACAGGATGATGCCGTTTATCGTAAGACTCGCCTGCTGGGTCTGCGTAAAGTTATGGGGGAACATACCTATTCGCACCGTTTGGCCTATATACGTGCCAAGTTGACGAATACTGTTTACTCACCTTTATTGCCACCTGTTGTTCTGGTCGCGGCAGCATCGACGCAAGCAGAAGTGCTGAGCCTGGTGGAGGCTTTTCGACAGCAGGCTTATTCCTGCAAGCAGCTGCATATTGTGTGTGGCCTACCAATGGAAGGCATCGACCTCTCCGATTGCACTCTGCATGCAAGCGCGGATGATTTGCGTAAGCATCTTCGTACTGTGGACTCAGAAACGTTGATAGGCGTATGGAGCCATGATGATTACTATGGCAAGCATTATCTGACTGATCTAGCATTGGCCAGTACCTATAGCAATGCACCTGCGTTTGGTAAGTCCACCCATTACAAGGTCAACGACGGTGAGCTTGTATTGGAGTCTCCCAGCGGCCAGTATCGTTATGTGGATTCAGTTAGTGCACGTAGGGGTATCGCCCGCTTGTCAGCACTGCCACAGGGGTGGCTGGACAAGATGTTGGCTCGACCAGGGCAGTTTATCTTTGCTTTGAAAGGGGCCCTGGCGGTTGATGAGTTCAACTACATCGAAAATGGAGCAGCTTTACCGGTGGAATTACATGCGCAGGTCGATGACCTGCCTGTAGCTGATCAAGGTGTGTCATTTGCCGAACATCTGGCAGCGACATCGGCATGTTTGCCCGCTGCGTCTTATTGGCCAAGTGGTGATAACAGCAATCTTCCTCAAATCAGTGCGGTAGAGTTGCGCACGATGCTGGCGGCGCGTGAGGGGTTAAGCCTTGGTGTGAGTGACAATCGCCTGCGCATAGTGTCGACGTTGAAGCCGGGGCAGTTCGTTTATCTGTATGCCAAACAGGTCAAAACGCGGAAGGAAATGAATCTGTTACTTAATAGCCAGTTTGAGCTTAGCTGCGAGGGCAATTTGGCTGTTAAGACCGTTTTCGAGTTTCAGGATAAAGACGGTAAGAAAATTTCTCATCAGATGAATCATGTAGGTGATAAACATGCGCTTGCTATTCCCGCGCATTGTACTCAGATTCGTTTTGGCTTGCGCATTGAGGGAGGCGGTGATGTATTGATTGAACGACTAGTTTTGGGGAGCAATGCGGAACGACCTGCCGCCATTATTTGTCGATCCCCTTATCTTGTCTTGACCAAGCAATATCCTGCCTATGATGACTTGTATAGATATGGCTTCCTACACAGCCGGATTCGGGCTTACAAGCGTGAAGGGCGGGTGGTAGATGTTTTTCGGATCAGTAAAGATCCTGCGGGCTATCGTGAGTTTGAAGGGATCGATGTGGCAAATGGTGATGCCGATCTGCTTGATGCCACGTTGGCCACAGGCCAGATCCGCCATGTGCTGGTGCATATTCTTGACAGCAATATGTGGCGCGTGCTGCAGAAGTATTTGGACACTGTCCGAGTTACTGTTTGGGCACATGGGTCTGAGATCCAGGCTTGGGAACGTCGTCAGTTTGAGTTCGAGGGACTTGCGGAATCTGAGATTACCCGTCGGAAAAAACTGGGGGAGCAACGCAACGCATTCTGGCGCGATATCTTTAGGGCTCCACATCCAAATCTACATATGGTGTTTGTGTCTCAGTACTTTGCTGAAGAAGTGTTCTCCGACCTTGGGGTCAACCTCTCTAAAGACAAGTACAGCATTATCCACAACGCTATTGATACTTCGATGTTCTCCTATCAGGAGAAGGATGTTGAGCAGCGCAAGTATGTGTTGTCTATCCGGCCATATACAGCGCGTGCCTATGCGAATGATCTTAGCGTGAAAGCTGTGCAATATTTGAGTGAAAAACCCTTTTTTCAAGATTTGCGGTTTCACTTTATTGGTGATGGAGAGCTATTTGAAGAAACTGTAGCTCCTTTAGCTGAGTTTCCTAATGTCCATATAGAGAGAGGGTTTTTGACCCAGTCTGAGATCGCGAAATTACATAAGAAATATGGAGTATTTCTGGTGCCAACACGCTGTGATTCGCAAGGAGTGTCTCGGGATGAAGCGATGGCCTCAGGATTGGTGCCGGTTACAAACGCGGTTTCAGCGGTGCCCGAGTTTGTTGATTCAGAATGCGGTGCTCTTGTGTCTAGTGAGGATGCGGTAGGCTTGGCGGTAGCAATTGAAGATTTGTATCATACGCCAGAACAGTTCTCACGTTTGTCTTGGAATGCACAGAAACGAGTGCGCTCTCAAAGCGAATCTAAAAATATGATTAATCAAGAAATGGATTTGATGGAAAATTAGATGAATCATGGTTTTATGGAGCTAGATGGTTTTTTAATATCAAAGCCACTAAAAGATTTATTTTCTTTTCACGAATTTTTTAGTTTTTCTACTCGAAAAGAAAATTTGCTATTTGCAGATGGGTTGGTAAATGGAAAATCAATTCGTATAGATCGTTTGTCTGATTTCAAGATTGATTCTGATGAGAGTGATTTCGAAGATTTAATCGAGGATCAATCCGAGGGTGCATGGGTTAAGTTGGTTTTTAATAAAGAGAATCAAGAAGTAAAGATCAATACTGATTTTTTGGGTTTTTACAGACTTTTTTATACTCTTCCTGCAAACAATAGTGCGGGTATATTCGCAATTAGTAATAGATTTGATTATTTGACTTATTTTTTGAGGAAAAATAAGGCGAGTTTGAGTTTAGACTCGAATTTTCTCCTTCCAACCTTAGGGTCTTGTGATTTGTTTTTTAATCATCCCTATTCGGATGATACTAGCTGTAGTTCTATAAAAACATTGGGAGTTGGTGAGTCAATTATAGTTGGCAGAAACGAGGTTGTTATACGAGAAAATAAAAAATCAATGCTTTTTGTGGGTGGAGGATCGAGTTATAAGGATCTACTAGAAATAGGTATAGAAAGAGCCGTTTCTAAAATAAAAAATATATCAAATAATATTGATGCGAGTCAAAACTTGATTTCTATGTCTGGTGGCAAAGATTCAAGGACCTGTCTTGCGATTTATTTGGCGGCAATGGGCCATAAAGAGCTTTCTTTGGCTTCAAAAAATCCTGCCTTAATAGAAAATCAAGAGGCTAGAAAGACAGTAGAAGTTGATTTTAATATAGCTAGTTTTATTGGAAATTTTTATAAGATTACGCCAGCTGGCTCGGATTTTAGAGAGAGAGTTTATTGTAGCTATGATGACTCTTTAGATCATTGGATGTCCCATAATTCAAATAACTATTTTGCATATTTTTACCCCTCTTCAAGTTATATAAAGGGAGGTGGTGCTAATTGTTATCTCGATATTATGGGGGGAGGGGGTGAGGTTTTAAGAAAATCAGAGCTTTATGACCGTTTGCTTCGTATTGCAGATGGGAAGGTTAAGTTTGAAAATATTTCTCAATCTATTGAGACTGATTTATCAAAGATTTTCAGATTGTTGGTGAAAGGACTGCCTAGGGATTCTAGATTCATGACGGCGATGGATTATTTTGTATATGACATGAAGAAAATCCCTGGGAATAATATTGAAGAGATATTGAATAATAGATATTTGTTGCGTAGGAATAATAGGCATTTTGGTATTCAGAGAAGGGCGGCAAAAAATGGCAGGTTTATTTGCCTACCGTTGGTTCAGCCTGAATTTTATTGGGCCGCAAATAAAATAGATTTAAATTTGAAAAAAAACGGAAAGATAATATTTGATATTATCAACGAATGTCGACCTGATTTAAATATGTTTGATTATCAGTCGGGATGGTGGGGGCGAGAAGTGACCGCTTCTGGTCCAGAGATTGGGTTAAGTATGATGGCAGAGTCTGTTGGAGGAGCAGTTTACGGAAACAGGTTGAGGGAAAGGCGTAGTATTACTCAGGATATAAATACGCCTGTTGAAAATAGAGTAGTGGGTGACTACGTGTTGCGGAGAATAAAAAGAAATATAGAGTTGCTGAGAGACGCCGGTTTGGTAGGGGAGACATTGGAGAATTATTTATATAAAAAAATTGTTTCTAACAGGTCATTGGCTGGGTTGGTTTTGGTTAAGACAGAAAGTGCTATTCAGGTTGTAAAAAATTCAAATTTTTCTATAAAAGAAAAAATAATTTAAATAAATAGGGTGGTGGATAATGATGAATATTGATGAGGCAATATTAAAAGAGATAAAATTAAAGTATAGGCTTATACTCGGTGGTGATTATGAGCAATTAAAGATAAAAGGGTTTATTCCTCGCCCGGGTGTTAAGCCCATTAAATTAGCGTTGCCCTTTAAATGGAGATATCCTGATAGAAATGTGGAATTTACTCTGCATTCTTGGCGGTTTTTAAATCCATTGTTTAGTAAGTTTTTGTCAAGTTCTGATGCTTCATATTTAATTGAGGCAATTGGGTATGTGAAAGATTGGCAATCTTACAAAAAATCAGAAGATAAAAAAAGCCAATTTCTTTGGTACGATATGGCGGTAGGTCTTAGATCTATTATATTAGGTTTTTTTTTAGAGCTTTATAAAAAAAATATCCTGCCTCTTGATGACGACAGCCTGCTTTTATTGAATGATTTGGCAGCTGAGCATATAGATAATCTGTCCTGTGAGAAAAATATTACAGCTGGTAATCATGCCTTATATCAGGTAATGGGATTGAGGATTTTATCTTTATCTATAGGCCAAGATAAAGAGCTTTTGGGTTATTGCAGTTCTATATTGGAAAATCTTATCTCACTTAGTTTTGATAAATATTCGGTCAATACTGAAAACTCGCCTTTTTATCACGGCTACAATGTAGAGTTATTATCCAGAATGAGGTGTGGGGTTTTTCCTGGTTTAGATGAGAAAATAAATAATATTATTCGTGACGGTTCGGCTATTACTGGTTGGCTAACAGGTATTGATGGTAATTACTATTCAGTAGGTGACTCTGAGGGGGAGGGGAGGCCTATAAAAAGTGCAGGTCCATTTGATCTTGTTGAGTCAAGAGTTAAACATGTACACAAGGATCTTAGTCCTTCTGGCTATGTCGCTGTTAGGACGCATCCGCGTATTGATATTTTAGATAGTTTTTCTCTTCTTTTTCATGCGACGAACAGCAGCTATGTTCATGCTCATGCAGATCATCTTTCTTTCGTGGTCTTCTTAAGAGGCCAGGAGTTGATTACTGATCCTGGTAAATATACATACGAGTATGGTGCTTGGCGTGATTATTTTGTCTCAGATAAAGCCCATAATGTTATTGGCTTGAGTGACCGTGTTTTTCTCCCTAAAGATATTTCTTTGGGCGCTGCTAGCATTGACCCTATTGAGCTCGGAGAGGATTTTTATCGGCTCTCAGGCTCTGTGAGGAAATCAGAAGATTTTTCATTTTCAAGAAGTTTGTTGTATAAGCCGGAATGTGGATTATCTCTTCATGATATTGTTCATAATCAAACTTCATCAAATTCTGAGGTTAGATTTCATTTTGGAAAAGATGTAAAAGCTAATTTTGAAGATGGTATTGTTTTTCTGAAGAAAAATGAAAATTTATTGGCTATTTTAAAACCACAAAATAACTACAATTCTATTTCCATAAGACGGGGCGAAGAGGCTGGATTTGGTTGGGCTAGTAAGAGTTATAATAATAAATTCGAAATAGACGTTCTAGTTATCGAATACGCTGCAAGTGTTTCTGAGGTGATTACTGAAATTATATTTAAGAACTAATTTTTTGGCGAAATTATTGTGAATGACTTTTTTTTGTCGATAAAAGATAGGGCGCAAACAAACAAAAATAAAAAAAAATTATTTGTAGATTTTTATAGAATAAGAAGAAAAGTAGCTTTTGATATACCTTTTGTTTCCTTAGGAAAAGATGATTTTTTAAAAATTAGGAATTTTCAACCGTCTTATCCTTATGAAATTTGGGCTCTTTGGGTCTTAGAGGATAGAATATTTTCCTTTCTTGATTTTGAGGATTGTTTTGATTTTCTTGAGCGGGATATCGACGCATTAATTGCTTTGCCAGATTATCGTTATTCTTCTAAGCTGGATTTAAAATTTTCTCATATTGTGCGTATTTTAAGTTCGGTATTAAATAACTGTAATTATATAAATGATGATTTTCGTTCTAAATTGATTGTCGGACTGGATCGGGCGGTTTCTATTGGGCTTCCGATTTATCAGGCGGAATATGGGTCTATAGAAAAACCTGAGGATATTTTACTGCAACCGAACTTTGATCGGTATTTGCATAATATTGCTGTGATTGGCACCGTTATGCTTGCTCTTGCTGCGACTGCTGTTAAACATCCTACTTCTTCTGATTTAAATAAAAAAGTAAATATTTTATTTCAAGCCGTTCTGGATTCAAGGGTGCATGGTCACACGGAAGGCGTTTCTTATGATGGGTATGTTCTTGATTTTTTTCTGGACTGGTTGAAAGAGCAGCCCTCTATTGTGCAGAGGAATTTTTTAAATCATCCCGAGCTATATAAAATCTGCTATCAAGCAATTTCACTTTCTGCTCCGGGTGACATGATGAATACGGCTCCGATTGGAGATGTGGAGCCATTTCATATGTCGTTTGTATGGTCAGCTATTGCTAAATTGCAAAGATTTCAACCTCACCCCGCTTTAGCTTGGGCATTATCTTTATGCGATTTTAAACGATTTAGAACTGATGCTTTGCGGGTTCTGGCAGATACGAAGGCGATGAAAGGCAATACGAGGGCTCTGCTAAATGATGAGAGCGCTAATTATGTCGTGATGCTGCGCTCTGGCTATGAGGTAGATGGCTTAGCTGTGGCTGTCGGACTTAACCGTTCTTCTATGGGGCACATACAGCGTGACAATGGTTCCCTAGTTCTAGGGATGAGTAAAAGGTGGTGGATTGATGATCCTGGCTACCAACAGTATGCAGAAAGCTCAGAGCGGGAGTTTACGGTTGGATATACAGCGCATAACTCTCCCGTAATTAATGGAGTAGGGCAGAGTTTTAAAAAGGGTAAACAAATACTTCAATGTCTCCCTAACTCCTCGTTGCAGGTTAAGTTTGTCATCTTGGACTTGACTGAGTGCTACCCCGCTGAGGCTAAGGCGCTACGGGTGTGGCGTGCTATTTGGCTGGTTCGGGACCAGCATGTTGTTGTGTGTGATTTCGTTCAATCGGATGCTCCTTCGAGGTTGGGCTGGTATTGGCACGGGCATCCTTCCTTATTTTGGGGGATGTCCTCTGGGGGGATGAGTTTGCAGTCCGAGGAAAGTCCTAGTGATCAGTTGCATGTCATGAGCCCGCAGATGGCGCTGGGTCTGCGAGATCTGCAGCGATTGCCCGGCTCCCGTGGGCAGCAAACGGTGTGTCCGAGCGTTGTAGCCCCTGAGAATATAGCGGTCTGGTGGGTGTTTTCCAGAAAATCGCAGCGTCCTGTGCTCAGTATCAATCAAGACTCTTTTGAGATCGATGGAACGCGCGTTTCGTTGGACGACTGCAAATGTATGGCTGAACATGCTGTGAGCTTTTTGCCATCGGAGCACGAGCCTGTGGGAGTGCTAGCATGGCGTAGAGAACATTCTGTCTATGCGATTTGCAGAGCTAATCCCGTGCACTTTTCCGGTGAGGTTGAGTATGCGTATTATTTGATGGCTGACGGGAAGAGGGTGGTAGCTCAGTGGTATGGACCGGATGACCGAGTTGTCTTGGATATACCAGTTGGGTGTAGGCACTCCTTATTGAAAGTGCATGGCTTTGTGCGAGAAAAAGCGAATCCAGATCGAAGAGTCATGAGAGTAGTATCAGTGTGAAAGAATCCTCTTGGTTTGCAGATTTGGCATTTTGATGAAACACCGTTATACATTGCTGACCGTAGATACTGAAGCTCTATCTAGGCGCGCAGAGGGCAATCACGTCCAACGCCTAGTCTGGGGAGACCACCCCACCGGCTCTGCCGGCATCCGCGAAATGTGTTCTATCGGTGACGAGTTCGGTGCCAAGCATGTCTTCTTTGTGGACTTGTGCGCCACGATTGCGCAGCAACCTGAGATGTTGGAAGCGGTTCGCTGGCTGGATCAGCAAGGCCAGGATGTGCAGTTACATGCTCATCCTGAAACTCTCCCCAAGTCATTTTGGGTGGAGCATGGTTTGGATGCGCAGCCGACTCTGATGAACCAATACAAAGATCAAAGCCGTGCCGAATTCGTTTTCCGCCACTTCGGCAAGCTGATCTCTGACGTTACCGGTAAACCCATTCTTGCCCATCGCGCAGGCTCTTTTCGCTGGAATGCACACTCGATTCGCGCATTACAGGCAGTTGGTATTCCTTTGTCTTTCAACCAGTCCATGCGCGCAGCCTTCCTGAAACGCTGCCCTTTAGGCCAGCCTGATTGCTTGCCTTATGCCTGGTCGAACGGAACGATTGAAGTCCCGGTGACAGAGCGCTTTACGCCTGGCATACCTGATGTCAAACCGGATCGTTGGTCCAGCCTGACGTATCCAGAGTCGTCTTATTTTCAATATGGTTCGCGGCCTACGACATTCTGGAAAGACCCTTTTTGGTCTTTGCCCAAGGTCTCGGTGGTGCTGATGCATTCTTGGTCCTTGCTGACCTTGGATGAGGATGGTCACTTCCAGTACATCAACGACCAACTGCTGGAGGGCTACCGCCTTTTCATGCAACGAGTTGTTAAGGATTACGACGTGATCACCACAGCGGATTTTTTAGATCTGCAGGCGCGGGGTAAAATCCGTCTTTCGCGAACAGTTAACTTAGAGCAGGTAAAAACACAGTTATGAGGGATCGCTACGCAATGATTACGGTCGATACAGAGGCGCTGCCCAAGCGCGCATCTGACGACCATGTTAATCGTCTGATCTGGGGGCGATTTCCAAAAGGGACGGCCGGGGTGGCCGAGATGTGCAAGATCGGTGACGAGTTCGGCATTAAACATGTGTTTTTTACGGACTTGTGTGGAGCGTACGACCGGCTGGATGAGCTCAAGGAAGTGGTGCGTTGGTTAGATGAACAGGGCCAGGATGTGCAGCTGCACACCCACCCCGAGTATCTGCCAGACGGTTTTTGGCAAGAGCACGGCTTGTCCAACCGCCCGCAGTACATGAACCAATACACCGATCAGGCTAGGGCCGAGTTTGTGTTCCAGCACTTTGCGGATTTGATGTCCGGTGTGACGGGTAAGCCTGTTCTGGCGCATCGCGCAGGGTCGTTTCGCTGGAATGCGGATACGATACGTGCTTTGAAGGCGGTGGGTATTCCCTTGTCCTTCAATAATTCGGTGTGTGCCGTACACAATGGTCAGTGCATCTACAGCAAACCCACCAACAATCCTTTTATTTGGTCCAATGGCGTGCTTGAAGTGCCTATGACCGAAAAACGGATTTTGGGTAAGGTAGGCAAGCCTGAATGGTGGGCTCGCCTCACTTACCCAGAGTCCAGTTATTTCCGCTTCCGCCCATGGTGGGGACAATTGCTGCTGAACGCCTTAAGCGGTAATCCCTCGTTTGCTGTTTTTCTGCTGCACTCTTGGTCCTTGCTGTTTTGGGACGAAAATGGTTTGGGTGAATATCGTGACGATAGCCGTATGGAGGGCTACCGCAAGTTGCTGGCACGCCTGACTAAGGACTATGACGTCATTACTACGGCGGAGTTTCTGGACCTTAAGGCTAGAGGCAAAATTGTGGTGCCAGATACCGTGGATTTGTCGCTGGCAGAGCTGCAAGCGGACCAAGAGAATAACGACAAGAAAAAGGCCTAGGGAAAATGCTCTTTAAGTTATGGCGTGGGCTGTTACGTGAGCCTTGGATGGCTTTGAGCCGGCGTTTGACACTCTTTAGTGTGCGTCGCCAAACTCGTCGTGGCCAGCATCGTGAGACACCTTATGAGCCTGTGCCAGGACGTGTGTTGTATGTGCCCGCCAGCGCCTTGCCGTATCACATTAGTGGCTATACCACTCGCACTCATGAAATCATCCGCGGCATGCAGGCGGCGGGTGGGGATATTTGCGTGCTGACACGTCCAGGCTATCCGTGGGATCGTAAAGACAGATTGGTGGATGCAGAGCAAGAAGAGACTCTAGTAGATGGTGTGATTTACGCTCACGCACGCACTCCCTCCAATAAGCGGCCTGTGATGCAGTTCGCTAAAGAAGCCGCAGTCTCCATCGCCCAGGAAGCCATCAAGCAACGAGTCGCTGTCATCCATGCTGCCTCTAACCACGTCAACGCTTTACCTGCCCTGATCGCCGCTCGTCAGCTGGGAATTCCTTTTCAGTACGAAATGCGCGGCTTGTGGGAACTGAGCCGTGCTTCCCGCATGCCGGAGTTCCGTGACTCTCAAGGCTTCAAACAAGGCCTGGAGCTGGAAGGTTTAGTTGCCAGTCAGGCTGACCGTTTGTTCGTGATCTCCGAGCAGCTGGGCCGTTATGCCGTCGAGCACTGGAATGTTGATTCCGCCCGCATGGGGCTGATGCCTAACTGCGTCGATCCGTCACGTTTCACGCCGGGCGCTGCGCAGGATGTGCAGCCCAACACTATTGTGTACGCCGGCTCGTTGATTGTTTACGAAGGGCTTGATGTTTTGATTGATGCGGTGGCTGACCTAGCAGGCCGTGGTAAAGAGGTGGCCCTGACCATTATCGGAGATGGGGAAGCCCGTGCTCAATTGCAGGCCCAGGTACAAAGCTTAGGGCTGGAAAGTCACATTGTTTTTGCCGGGCGAGTTTCGCCTGAAGAGGCCCGTGCCTTGCAGGCTAAGGCCGCCTTGGTCTGTATCCCGCGACGCCCATTCGAAGTGTGCCGTATTGTGCCTCCCATTAAGTTGGTCGAAGCAATGGCCATGGGTAAACCTGTCGTAGTGCCGGATTTGCCCGTATTTCAGGATGAAGTTGGGGCTTGTCGCTCTGTACGCTTTTTTAAAGCAGGTGATGTCCAAGATCTGGCTCGTGTGTTGGATGAGGCATTTCAGGGGGGGCCGCAGGCCTTGGCGCAAGATGGAGTATTGGCACGAGAAGAGGCCGTGCAGCGTCGTAGCTGGGCAGACTTCGTGGTTCATGCTTTGCCTGCCGAGGCTAATTCATGATCGGTCGCGCAATCCGGGCCTTGGGCGCGCGTGTCTATAAGCATCCTACTGTTAGTGAAGATGGGCTGCCCACGGGGTCTTTTGGGCAGTTGAAGGTGGCCTTGGTCTCGGATTACTTTACGGCAGACTGTTTGTCGGCAGAGTGCCAGATACGCATTTTGAGTCCGCAGAACTATCAGTCAGTTATTTCTACCTGGAAGCCGGATCTAGTTTTTGTGGAATCAGTCTTTCATGGCTTGGGTGGAGTGTGGCGTTACGAACTAGCCAAGCAGTCGCGTCTGATTCGCTTGCGCACTCCACGCACTATTTACAAGCTAGTGCAGTTCGCTAAAGATCAGGGTGTGCCCACGGTATTCTGGAACAAGGATGACGGGGCTTACTTTGAGCACTTTATCGATGTTGCCAAGGCCTTTGACTATGTGTTCACGACTGATAGCGATTGCTTGCCGCGTTACCGCGCTCGCTTGAATCCAGACGTACCCGTGAACACCTTGAGCATGCCCTATCAACCCGCGTTTCATAACTTCACCGGTTTTGAGTTCACTCGAAAAGAGGGGTGTTTCACGGGCAGTTATTACCGCCTTATTTTGAGTCAACGTCGTCGCTTTCTGGACATGATTTTCGGGGCCTGTGAGGACTCGCAGTTGCATCTGAATGCTTATGATAGAAATCATGATCGCTTGTCCCGACACATCGAATTTCGCTTCCCACGCTCGACTCATGTGCATGTTCATGGGCAAGTGCCGCATCGTGAAACCGGCCGAATCTACAAAGAACATGTGATGTGCTTGAACGTGAATTCGGTGACGGACTCGGACACCATGTGCTCGCGCCGCTTGCTGGAAATTTTGGCCAGTGGCGGGATTGCTGTCACCAACCCCGGCCGTGCTATTGACCGCTATTTCCGTGACTTTTGTCATGTGGTTCATAGTCGTGAGCAGGCCAGTGAGTTGTTTGCCCGTCTGCGTCAGGGCCCTACCGCGCAAGACTGTGAGCGCGCTGCTGCGGGGGCCGCATATGTTCGCCAGTTCCACACCTGGGAGCATCGCCTCCAGGAGTTGGCTGATGTGGTCCGTTTCTAGGGCGAGCCTGTTTTCATGATCGTGAGCATTTTTGCGTACCTGATTCAGGCGCTGTTCTTGTTGGTGGTAGGGGCCTTCGCTTTGTACGTGGTCCTGGAGCTGCGGGTCATGCTGATCTCGCGCCGGGTGGAGCGTCGCAAGTTAAGTGAGCTCGTGCAGTCGCCTGCTGCCTTGCAGCTGGACGCCTACCCCAAGGTCAGTGTGCTGCTTCCTATTTATAACGAAGCATCGGTGGTTGAACGCTTGATTGAGGCGGCCAGTCGCCTGGACTACCCGGTGTCCGCATTAGAGATTCTGGTGCTGGATGACTCCACAGACCAGACGGCTGTATTGGCTCAACGCAAGGTCGAGCAGCTGGCCAGTCAAGGGATACCTATTCGGCGTATCCAGCGGCAGGATCGATCTGGCTACAAAGCTGGGAATCTGGTGCATGGCATTCAACATTCTCAGGGTGAGTTCTTCGCGATCTTTGATGCGGATTTCTTGCCACCCGCAGATTTTTTGCAGAAAACGATTCCTCCGTTCAAGGACGAGAAGCTGGGTTTTCTGCAGACGGGGATTGGTTATGAAAACCGTGATCACTCCTTCTTGACGCGTTTTCAGGCGATGGAGATGGGCCATCAGCAGTATGTGACGGTGGGCTTGAGTGAAGACGGAGATATGGCCTCGTTAAGTGGTAGCTCCTGTGTGTGGCGGCGTGCCTGTGTGGAAGCTTTGGGTGGCTGGAATGCATCCACCATTACTGAGGATGTGGATCTGGGCTACCGAGCGCAATTTGGCGATTGGAAGTACGCATATCTGCGCGATGTTGTGTCCATGTCTACCTTGCCCGAAAACATCAGTGCTTTCCGTGTACAGCGGGAGCGCTGGGGGCGGGGGCTGATTCATAGCGCCTTCAAGCATTTGGGGCAGATGTGGCGGCAGGACATGCCCTTGATGAAGCGCATGCATGCGTTTTCCATGATGTTTTCATCAGTCATGCTGGCCTCTATTTATGGGCTTGTTCTATTAAGCCTTCCGTTGAATTATTTGCTGGATTTTGACCATGTAGCTTTGCAGTGGGGCGCACCGCTGTTCTTTTTGCTGGTTGCTGTCTGGGCCTTGAATAATGCCTTTGGGGCTCGCAAAGGGGCTCGTTTCGATGACAGGCCTGGCGTGCTGGGGACTTTGTGGCATACCTATTTGTATGTCGCCATGTTCCCGCCAATGGCTTGGTATTATTTTGTCGGTGGAGTGCGGGCGGCATTCAAGGTGTATGGGGAATTTAATCGTACGCCCAAAGGTTCAGGCGAGACGGTGGCAAGACAGCCACGCATCAATTTGTATTTGTTGATCGGTGAAGTGTTTACCTTTCTGTACTCTGCCTTAGCGCTGTATGTGGCTGTGGACATGGGCAATTACTTGCTGATACCCCTGAATGCCACAGTGTGCATAGGCTTTGGCATGGTTTTGTACTGGTCCTTCCAAGAAAGGAGAGCGCGTGAGCGTAACTGAACCAGCAGAGCAGGAACGGATTCTGATTACCGGTGCCACCAGTGCCATTGGTGGCGAACTGGCGCTTTGCTATGCCAAAGCCGGCGTGGAGCTGACCTTGCATGGTCGCAATGCAGCCATTCTGGAGTCCTTGGCAGAGCGGTGCCGCCAAGCGGGGGCACGCGTGCAAACCCATCAACTGGATTTGCGAGATCTGGATGCTCTGCACAGTTGGTTATCGCAATGCGCTGCATTCGATCTGGTTATCGTCAATGCCGGTATGAACATTCATGTGGGTCCCAATGGCGAGCCTGAAGCCTGGGAAGATACTGAGCTGCTGTTGGATATCAATGTCAAAGCCAGCCTGCGTGTTGTCCAGTCTGTTTTGCCAGCCATGCGTCAGCGTGGTCGTGGTCAGATCGCCTTGATGAGCTCGCTAGCAGCTTACTTTGGTTTGCCAACAACACCGGCCTACAGTGCTAGCAAAGCTGCTGTTAAAGCCTACGGTGAAGGTTTGCGGGGATGGTTGGCTCCAGAAGGTATCAAGGTCAATGTGGTGATGCCAGGTTATGTCAGCTCGCCCATGTGTGATGACATGCCAGGTCCCAAACCCTTTTTATGGTCACCGCAACGGGCAGCCCGACGTATTGCGCGTGGCCTGAGAGCAAATAAAGCACGAATCACTTTTCCCTTCCCCCTTAATCTTGGCTGCTGGTTCCTGGCGGTGTTGCCTGCTCAAGTATCCGTCTTTATTTTGAGCAAAATCGGCTATGACGCTTGAGCCCGGTTTCTGGACGGTAATACTGGCGGCGCTTTTGGGGCTGGCTTTAACGCTAGGCTTGGAACGCTTCTTGCATCCATCAGTGAGTGCGCGTCGTCCAGTAGCCGCATGGGCTTTGCATGCCGGCTTGTATGGGCTGGGGTTTGTGGTTTTGGTCTTTGTTTTAGGACGGCCTCTTTTTGCGACGGCCTTACTCTGCGCTTTTTTCCTGCTTTTGGTGGTCGTTAGCAATGCCAAATTCAAAGCCTTGCGTGAGGCGTTTGTTTTTCAGGATTACGAATACTTCACCGACGCTATCCGCCATCCCCGCCTCTATATTCCCTTCTTGGGTTGGGGCAAGTTTTTCTTGGCCGCTACGGGTTTTATCGCAGCCCTAAGTATTGGCTTGTGGCTTGAAGTTGTCCCTGCTGTCCGTGCGTCCTGGGCAGGTCAATGGGGCGCTTTAGCCCTTCTGGCTGTGCTCAGTGTGGGGCTGCTGCTGTGGGGCAATAGTGCGCGCTTGACTGTGCAAATTGCGCCTGAAAAGGACCTTCAGTCCTTAGGGTTGTTAGCCAGTTTTTGGCGCTACTGGCAGCAAGGACGGCAGCGCCCGGCCTTGTCCTCTCCCTTTGCTGATATGGTCGTTCCGACTTTATCAACGGTTGACTCTTTGGCGGACCAACCACATCTGGTTTCGGTGCAGAGCGAGTCTTTTTTTGATGCCCGTAGACTTTTTGATGGGATTCGACCGGAGGTTCTGGCCGAGTTTGATCGCTTTAAAGCCGAGGCCGCCGTTAGTGGGTACTTGCGTGTTCCTGCCTGGGGGGCGAACACGGTACGCTCCGAGTTCTCTTTTCTAAGTGGCATTGAAAATGATGCTCTTGGCGTCCATCGCTTCAATCCTTATAGAGCAGTATGCGCAGGCTGGTCGGTTGCGACCTTGGCCTCTTGGCTGAAAAACCAAGGCTATCGCACGATTTGCATTCATCCTTACCCCGCTAGTTTCTATCAACGCAATCGCGTGTTTCCGCAATTCGGTTTTGATGAATTTATAGATATCAAAGCCTTTGGGGAGGTGGAACGCACAGGCCCCTATATCGGTGATCAGGCCGTGGCAGATAAAGTGGCCAGCGTGCTTGAACAGGCAAAAGGCCCTGTCTTTATCCATGTCATTACGATGGAAAATCACGGACCTTTGCATCTTGAAAAAGTGGCGGACGGAGATGTCGAGGAGCTGTATCGTCAGCCTCCGCCAGAGCGCTGCGAGGACCTGACGATTTACTTGCGTCACCTCCGTAACGCCGATGCCATGCTCAAGCGGTTGCGCAGCGTCTTGAACACGGCAGGGCGGCCAGCCAGCCTGTGCTGGTATGGCGACCATGTACCTATCATGCCCTCGGTATACGCCGCGCTAGGCACACCTTGTGGTGATGTGGATTACTTTGTTTGGAATTCCACAGGCCCGAAGATAGAGGCATCGCGCCAGGATGTTGCAATCCATGACTTGGCGCAGCAGTGGATGCAGCTAAGCGGCGTACAGCCCAAATAAGCCGCTTGTTTGTCCTTCAGCCATCAAGACTTGAAGGCGTCTATCCAATGCCGGGTAGATACATCATGCTCGGCAGCGGTTTCTTTTTCGCCGGACAGCTCCTGCAAAATTCCGTTCGCCAGCACTTTGCCATACTCCACTCCCCACTGATCGAATGGGTTGATACCCCAGATCAGGGCCTGCACAAATATCTTGTGCTCGTACAGGGCCAGCAGGGCACCTAGCGAGAATGGGTTCAGGCGGGGAAGCACGATCAGGGAGTTAGGGCGGCCGCCGGAATGCACACGATGGTGGGCCAGTTCCGCAGCGTGCTCGCTTGAGCCTTGTTGTTCACATTCGGCCAGCGCCTGTTCGTAGGTCTTGCCGCGCATCAAGGCTTCGCGTTGGGCCAGGCAATTGGCCAGCAGCAAATGATGGTGTTCAGGCTGGTGGTGGTCTGCCTGTTGGCAGACGATGAAATCGACCGGAGCGCCGTCACTTCCTTGGTGCAGCCACTGATAAAAAGTGTGCTGTGCATCAGTGCCAGCCAGCCCCCAGACTGCGGCACCTGTTGCAACACCGACCGGTTGGCCATTAGTGGTTACCGATTTGCCCAGGGATTCCATATCCAATTGCTGAATATAGGGCACCAGATTGCCTAAGCGGAAGTCGTAGGGCGAAATGTTCAGCGAACCATAGCCCAGCACACTGCGATTCACTACACCGGCCAGTGCCATTTGCACAGGGACGTTGGTGGCGATAGGGGCTTCCTGAAAGTGCTGATCCATAGCGGCGGCGCCCGACAGCATTCCAGCCACCACGTCACTGCTGACTGCCAGCGCCGTGGTCAGGCTTACGGCAGACCAAAGCGAGAAGCGTCCGCCTACCCAGTCCCAGAATTGGAAGATCTGTTTTTGTGGCACACCCCATTGTGAAGCTGTGTCGGGGCGGGCTGTCACGGAAACGATTTGTTCGTAAGGATTGGCGACCCCGGCCGCCTGCAGCCATTCCAATGCGCGTTGGCCGTTTTTCAGGGTTTCGGTGGTGGTGAAGGATTTGGATGCGATCACGATCAAGGTGTCGTGAGGGTCCATACCTGACAATGCATGCTCTAAAGCATGGCCGTCGATATTTGCCAGAAAACGTACATTGCGCCAGCTGTGTCGATACCCGAAAGCGGCCAAAGATAGGCGAACGCCCCAGTCACTACCGCCGATACCAATATGGATAATGTTGCGCCAGCGGCGTTCAGAATCGGCTACGCGCACAAACTCATTCATGCGTTCGCGCTCTTTGGCCACCTCTGCAGTGGGGGCAGGGGCACGCAAGGCGCTATGCCAGGCGGCTCGCTGCTCGGTGCTGTTGACGATGCCGCCGCTCAATAGCGCCTTACGGGCAGCCTCAAAATTGCGTGCAGCCAGAAGTTGCTCTCCCGCTTGTTGCAGCTCGGGGGAGTGGCGCTGTCCACTTAAATCTACTTGCAGCCCGGCAGCTTTCAGACAGTGCAGTTCCAGCGTATAGCGGTCCGCTTGTAGGGCTGCTTCACAGAACGCAGTCCATTCTGGCAGGCCGGGTAAGGGAGCAGCAGAGGGAAGGCTGTTGGTAGACATGGGCATGAGTGATCAGCGTACCGTGGACGAAAACGCCATTGTACGAGGCTTTAAGTGGCTTGAGCATTCCCCCTGCTAAGCCCCCTGTCTCAACACTTAAACGCGAATCTGTACCAGGTTTTCGCCACCGTATGGCAGCACCCATGCTTGCAGCCCAGGGTCGCTCCTTAGGACTTGTGCGATGTCTTGCGGTGACATCCAAGAAAAGGCGGTAGATAAGGCATCGGCAATAGTGGCATTGCCCGCCACAACTGACACGCTGCGGTACAGGGGGCGTGCCTGACCATTGGCGGGGTTGAATAAGTGGGTGATAGAGCCGTCGCGGCTCAGGACCGTTCCTGCACCGGATGAGGTGCTAACCGCCTGGTTGTGCACATCCAGACTCAGTAGGCTTGCAGCCCCTGTCTGGTCGCCTGCCAGGCCTACTTTCCAGGGACGATTGCCGGGGGCCTGTCCCAGACTGCGTATTTCTCCCATATCCACCAAGGCGTGCTCCAGTCCAGCCTGTTTCAGCTGCTCAGTGATGCGGTCGGTAATGTAGCCTTGGGCGATGCCGTTTAGAGTCAAGGCCATGCCCGGTCTGGCAAGACGGATGGCGTTGTCCTGCAGCAGGATGGCGCGGTGATTCACCTGTTGCAAGGTCTGCTCTAATTCGGTCGCAGTGGGTGGGTTCGAGGGAGCGCCGCTACGCTGGGCGGCCTCACTGTACAGATCCCACAAGACTTGTACCGTGGGGTCAAAAGCTCCGCGCGTTAGAACGCTAAGGCGCTCTGACTCTTGAAGCAGGCGCGTCAGGTCTCCGGGAGCGTGCTCCAGATAGCCATCTCGGTTTAAACGCCGCAGGGCGCTGTCTTCTTGGTAAAGGCTGAAGATACGTTCTAGTCGTCTTACTTCGGTCAGCGCCTGATCGATCAGCATCTGTGCAAAGACAGGGTCTGGGTGATGAATGTGTAGTTGGGCATCCGCCCCCAAGGCGACGCCTTGCCATTGAGTCAGGGAAGTGGGGGCAGTAGCCGCTTTTGCTGCCCAAGGCAGGCAGGACAAGGCGCTGGTTGCGGCCACGATGCCAATAAAGCGACGGCGGGAAACTGGAGTAGAGGTCATGGCAGATACCTGGATTCAGGAAAACAAGCTGCTTAAGGCAGCGCGACAGCACCAAAGATGTAGTTTTCGGGCATGTCCTTAAAGCGAACCAACTGGCCGCCATATTGTTCTTGGAATGCCTGTGCGGCCTGCTCCTGACTAAAGGGCAGGGCGTCGATAGTCCCCATGCCACCGATGTAGCGGCTGTGAATCAGATACCAAGCCTCATGCGCGGGTATCCATGCTTGCTCTGGAAACTGGCCTTGCTTGTCTCGCTGTGCCATGTCCTGAACATAGGTGGCAGCCACGGCCTTGGACTCTTCGGGAAGCAGGGTGTAGGCGAATACTTCACGAATGGTGGTGAACCAAAGCGGAGTGGCCCGCTCACGCAAAAGTATTTGGCCCTTGGGGCCTTGATGCTCGAACAGGTACATGCCGCAGTAATGGCCTACCGCAGTTTCGGGGATTTGTGTGACTGGGGGCGGAGGTGCCAGCACTTGCTCGGTTTGGCTGCAGGCGCTCAGCAGGGCGCTTATGCTGAGCAAGAGGATTGCGCGCAGTTTTTTCATAAGGCTTTCTTTTTGAATACCAGGCTTGCCAGGCAAAAAGGAACGGTGATCCACAGAGCTAAAGCGCCCGTGAGCACGCTGACAGGAAGGCGAGCTTGTTCACTCAAACCGGCCATGCCTGAGAACATGGCGACATTTTCATAGCCCGTCAGATTCAGCAGGCGGTATACGTCGGTGGGATTGAACAGCAAGATGAAGTTCAGCCAGGAGGCCGTAATGGTGGCCCCTTGGTCGGCCACCAAAATACCCAGCAGAGCCATGTCGTAAATCACAACGAAAAATAGCCAAATGCCGATCGCCAGGCCGGCCGCGGTGGCGCGTTCCCGGACCAGCGTGCTGATGAGATAGCCCATAGATAAGAAACTGGCTCCCAGCAAGATACTGGCCCCCATCATGGCTAGAAAGGGTGTCCAGACGCTGAAGTCCAAACCGCCGTGTGCCAGCTGCAAAGTGATGCCTGCCAAGCCATAGCCGATGACGGTAGACAGGCTCAGAATCAAGGCATGCCCCAGAAACTTGCCCACCAGTACCTGCCAGCGGTGGACGGGATAGCTGAGTAACAAGGACATGGTGCCGCGTTCAATCTCCCCCACAATGGCGTCGTAGGACAGCAGCATGGCAATCAGTGGGATCAGGAAAATAGAAAGGCTGGACAGGCTGACGACCGTCACGGTCAAAGGGTCTACTTTGACGCTGCCGGTGGGGGCGCTGCCTAAAAAACCCAGTGACAGGGCCAGTGCAGCCAGCAAGAGGGTTACTGCCAGCACCCAGCGGTTACGCAAACCATCGCGGACTTCTTTTTGGATGATGATAAGGACGGGGTTCATGATTAGTAGTCCTCGCGCTTTAAAAAGTGCGCATAAAGCTCGTCCAAGCCGGGAGACTCCAGTTCCAGGTCGAGTAGACCGGGCAGGGTGTGGGCATCACGCAGAATCTGGATTTTTTCTGCCTCCATGCAATGGCGTTCCAGGCGGTTTGTGCCGAGCACAGCCCAGTGCTGTGGTACAGGGTCGGGGATTTGTTCCACGGTTAAGCGGATACGTACCGGCAAGCCAGCATGTTGGCGCAATTCGGATAAGGTGCCGTCTGCAATCTTTTTTCCTTGCTGCATCACGATGACGCGGTCAGCTATCCGTTCCATTTCAGCCAGCGCATGAGTGCTGAGCAAAATGGTGGCACCCGCATCGCGCAGTTCCTGCACGATGTCGTAGAACAGAAGTCGGGAGGCGGGGTCCAGGCCGGTGGTGGGCTCATCCAGAAGCAGCACGCGGGGCTTGCCCAGCAAGGTTTGAGCAAGCGCCAGCCGTTGGCGCATCCCTTTGGAGTACGTGCCAACGCGCTTATGGGCAGCCTGAGCAATCCCGACACGGGCCAGCAGAGCCTGATTGTCTTGAACAGGCAATCCCTTCAAGCGGGCGTAAAAAGCCAGGGTTTCGGTCCCGGTCAGAGCCGGGTGCAGGGCTACGGTTTCGGGTAGATAAGCAATGTGGGCCCGTAGCCGTGTGGCCTGTGCTGAACTGGCGTCATGGTCCAGCAAAGTAACTTTGCCTTCGTCGGCGCGGATCAGGCCCAAAATAAGCTTGATAACGGTACTTTTGCCTGCGCCATTGTGGCCTGCCAGAACGGTGCATTGACCGGGATACAACTCAAAGTTGACGGCATTGGCGGCACGCTGCGAGCCATACAGTTTGCTGACATTGTCTAGCGCGACAGGGGCCGACGCGGTGGGTTTAGCGGATGGATTCATGGGTGGCCTTGTAGCGCTCCCAGGCAGGATTCACAGGGGCACGCATCAAGGGGGCGCTATCTATGATTCCACCGGGCAAAATGGCAGGAAATTGGGTTTGTGCCCAGCGCACGACGGACACGGCAGGGCTGTTCAAGAGCACGCGTGCAGACGGGGCACGCCAGACAAGTTGTTCAATCAAACCGTTGGGGCGATAAGCGGTGTCTCCAATGCCGTCTCCGTTCAGATCAAAGGCACTGTGATCGCTCCAATAATTGCCGCGTCCTTCACTGGACCATTCCAGAAAGCGCGTGCCAACATACTTCACTTGATTCTGGTTTTGAATAAAGGCGTTTTGCGTGATCTCGTTGCCTTCGGACCCAGCGGTGTAATGAACCCCGATCTCTGTGTTCTGAATCAGGTTGCCGCGGATCTTGTTGAAGTTGGCGTTGTAGAGAAAGATGCCTTTTTCAGCTCCGTCCACAATATTGTCGGTAATGGTCGATTGCTGGGCAGCATTGAGCATCAGCCCTTGATGGGTGCTGTTGATGCTGATGTTCTCGCGCACCGTCAGAAACTGCGAAAACATTAGGGCATAGGCAATGTCGTTACCGATGGACAGGTTGCTGCTGACTTCGCTGTTGTTGGTGTACATGTAGTGCACCGCATAGCGCAGCTGGGTAAACCGGTTGTGGCTGAAGACATTGTCACGACTGGTATTGGAAAAAATGCCGTCGCGTCCCCAGGAAATATCGTTGTGCAAGATTCGTGAGCCGGGGGAGTTCCACAGGGTGACGCCATTGCCGCGTTCGTTCAGACGCAGCTCTTTATTGCCCACGATGGTGTTGTTCTGCACCAGCGCATTGTGGGGGCCCCACACATATACGCCCACCAGATTGTCTAGGATGTCGTTCTGTTCAATCAGGGCGTTATGGGCGGGCTTGTCCAAGAAGATACCGGCATCCATGTCCGGCAGACTCAAGCCGGAATTGCGTACCGTGATCTGGCGTATCTGCACATCTTCCGCCTGCACCCAGACTGTGCGTCCCTGACGCTCGCCGATCAGTACCGCTTGCCGGTCGCTGGGTCCTTGTAGCGTTAAGGGCTTGTTCACGACGATGTTGCCCTGATAGTTGCCAGGAGCCAGCATCAAGGTGTCGCCGGGCTGCGCTGCTTCGATGACAGCTTGCAGTGCGCTATCGGCAGGCACCTGGATGATGGCAGCATGGGCAGGGTTAGCCGCCATGAAGGCCAGCGCCGTGAGCAGCCCAAGCGCCAGCCTTTGCCCAGGGGCTGGGCTGACGCTGCGAGCAAGAAAAGGGTGGAGGCGGAAAGGCTTCATGTCACCATCAGGCTTTGGGTTTCACGTTCATCTGACCGGACATTTCCATGTGCAGTGCGTGGCAGAACCACTGGCAGTAGTACCAATGCACGCCTGGACGGGAAGCGGTGAAGGTGACTGAGCTGGTCTGCTGCGGGCCGATTTCCATGGCTACGCCATAACCCGACAAGGTAAAGCCGTGGGTCAAATCCTCGATCATCTCCATATTGGTGACGACAACCGTGACCTCATCACCCTGATTGACCTCAAAGCTTGGGACGGAGAACACGGGCGCGACAGCTGTCATATAGACCCGCACCTTATTGCCTTCGCGTATGACCTTGGAGGCCCCTTCCAGCGTGACTCCATCTTTTTCAGCCATTTTCCGGGCCTGATCCCACCACGGATCATCACGCGTCCAGACGCGCTTGGGGCGCACTTTATCGGCCGCAACAAGAAGCATGTCATGGGGTTCGGCAAAGCTTGGACCGTCGTGGACCAGCTTCATGACGTCGCCGGAGATATCAATTAGCTGATCGTTCTCTGGCTTGAGCGGGCCTACATTCAAGAAGCGGTCTTTGGAGAACTTGTTCAGCGAGACCAGCCATTTGCCATCGGCCTCTTTGGTTTCTCCCATCGTGGTGTGGTTATGGCCAGGCTGGTAGTGCACATCCAATTTCTGGATGATGGGGTCTACGTCTTTCCCTTGGTAGGCCTCAATGGCTTTGGCCATATTCCACTTCACAATCTGGCTATCGATGAACAGGGTGGTGTAGGCATTACCGCGTCCGTCGTAGGCGGTGTGCAAGGGGCCCAGGCCCAATTGGGGTTCGGCTACTACGCAGTCGCGCGGCTTGATCTTGTCCGCGAACAAATCATCCAGGCGGCGCACGTCAATCATGGTGACGGTGGGCGACAGCTTGCCGTTGAACACAACGTGGATGCCATCGGGGCAGGCGTTGCAGCCGTGTGGGGAGTTGGGCACGGGAATGTAGCGGGTGTAGCGCGAGCCTTTGCGGCCATCCAGCACTTTGACGCCCTGCATTTCCTTGAAGTCGCCCTTCTTGACGCCGTCTTCAATGGCCTTGAGGTTGAACACGACGGCCCAATCCTGCTCGTTGGCGCTCATTTCGCCGACATCCAGGCCTTTTTCGGAGTTGTAGCAGGTGGAAAAAGCGTATTTTCCCTGGTAATCAGCGTCGCAGTTGTCCAGGTTGCCATCAACGATGACTTGCCAGGCAATTTCCATGGTGTCGCCGTCGATTGCAGTAAAGACGGAGAAGTAGTTTTCTTTGGGATTGCCAAAGATGGTGCCGTTATTGGGCAAGGGAACGATGTGTTCGCCATTGCAGAACACATAGCCGGTGCGTGGATAGCGTTGGGGACGCAGGCCGTGAATACCGTCGGCGTTAGGGATCTCGATGATCTTGTCGCACTTCATCACGTCACAACGTACGCGTGCTACCCGGTTGTTGGCTTTGTCATTGATGTAGATGAAGCGCCCGTCGTAGGTCCCGTCGGTAAAGGACATATGAGGGTGGTGGGCATCGCCGTTGGGCAAAATGCCGCCAAGGGTGTCGGCAAAGGCCAGTGTTTCCGGGGTTAGATTGGCCCGCATGATCTGGCGGCTTTCGTTGGTAATCCCCCAGCCGGTGGCGCTACAAATATTGAAGATAGGAATACGCATCAGCTCGCGCATGGAGGGCAGGCCCATGATGCGGATTTCGCCGGACTGACCACCCGAGTTAAAGGCGTAGTACTGATCCAGCTCTCCCGGTTCAATGTGGGCGTTCAAGCCAGTTGGGGATTTTTTGGTATCGGCCAAAGCACTGCCAATATGAGTGGCGCTTACCACAGCAGCACCCGATAAAGCGGCGGTGCCTAGAAAGGCGCGGCGGCTCAGGCCCTGTTTATCCTGCGTGTTCTCGGACATAGTGTGATCTTCCTTGTGTGTGATGACGTGGCCGACTGGCGCTGGGTGCGCGCCCAGCCGTCTCACGGCGTGGCTGGCGTGGAATCGGAGTTATCAAGCTTGCGGGGACGCACGGTAGGGCGAGTAGCAGAGTCGTCCTGCAGCGAGCTGGCGACCGCAACAGGTGCCGCCTTACCGCGTTTGCGCTTGGCGATTTTCTGAATCAGATGCGGACATTTTTTCTCGTGGTGATAGAGCATCTGGCAGTTCAGACACTGAATGCACTCGTTGGGATTGATTGGGCCTTCGGGCTCGATAGCCTGTACCGGGCAGTCGGTGGCGCAGCGCTGACAAGGGTTGCCACACATGGGGTAGCGACGCAGCCAGTCAAAGATGCGAAGACGGGCCGGGATAGCCAGGGCAGCACCCAGGGCACAGAGATAGCGGCAGTAAAAGCGTTCGATGAACAGGCTGGCGATCAAGAGCAACACGGCAAAGATCGTGAAGGGCCAGTCGCGGATGAACTTCAGGATGATGGCGGTTTTGAAGGGTTCAACTTCGGCCATTTTTTCGGCCAATGCCATGTCGTACAGGGCAAAGCCAAAGAGCAAAATGAAGAGCACGTATTTCAGCGCTACCAGTCGCTTATGGGCGCTGTAGGCTACCTTGATCTGGGGAATGCGAAGGAAGCGGGCCAGCTTGTTGGCCAACTCCTGCAAAGCGCCGAAGGGGCAGAGCCAGCCACAGAAGGCACCCCGGTTCCAGAACACCATGGAAATCGCTGTGGCCACCCACAGGATGAAGACCAGCGGGTCCATCAGGAAGTATTCCCAGCGAAAATCCGTGCGCAAGGCGTGCGAGAAGGTCAGCACGTTGACAACAGACAACTGCGCGGAGGCATACCAGCCAATCCAGAATAGCGAGAACAGCAGAAAACCGATGCGAAAGCGCTGGTAGAAAACCTCGTGCTTGGTCAGCGTGTCCTGAAAGAAGAACACGCCGCCCAAGACCAGTAGCGACAGCACCAGCACGGCAATCTGTATTTTTTTACCGGCCCAGATTTGTTTGTAGAGCGCGTTGGCAGGCTCTATATCGTCGAGCTCAGCGACGGCAGGGGGCGGCGCAGCAGCAGGGGGCGCAGTCAAATAGGCGTCGGGCAGCTGGTAATTCAGATTGAGCGTGACAAAGGCTTTGTCCTTGACGCTAAGGACGCGCTGCACCAGCAATTGAAGTCGCCAGGGCTGCACTGGATCAAAGGTGGCGCTTGCGGGAACCTTGAACAGGGCCGCTTCTTTGAAGTCCGGTGCATTTGCTGCTTTGACGCCGGGCAGACGCTGGTGATCCAGGTCGGTGAAGTGAAAACTGTCCAGATCTTGGACGACTTCGATGCGGTCAAAAATACCGCCGCGTACATAGCCAGAACCTTTAAAGGAGTACAGCCCATTCCCCAGGACCAGCATAGCTTGCTGGCCGGGTTTGAGCTCTTGCTGCAAGTAGTTGTAATCCGCCTCGCCAAGCAGGCTTTGACCGATGCTGGGGACACTGACCAAGGCGGCGTACAAGTCGATAAAGGTATCTTGTGGATCGCCTTCCTGGGGGTGGTCAGCGGCTTCTGTGCGGCCGCTATCAATGAAGGCTTGATTGATGTCAGCCACGCTGACGTGCAAACGCTGAATGGCACCGCTTTGGATAAGCTCGTCCCAACTGGCAATAGTCTGATTGCTGGTATCGATGCTGCGTTGTACAGGGGCCTGGGTGATTGCTGGCGTGGCACTTTGACCTATTCCTTCTTGCCGAGCCACCAGTTGGGAGGAGCGCATAATGCTGTCCCCCACCACCATCAAGGTCACCGTGGCACCACTGATGATGTCTACGGGTGGAGGCGCGCCGGGTTTGGGGCGATTCTTGATGTAGTTCTGTCCGATATAGCCTTGAATAAAGGCTTCGACCCGGGCCTCCGGGATACCGATGAGCACAATAGGCTCATGGTGTTCAAGCAGTTTGGCAGCCATGATGCTGCCGTCCATACTTAAGGCGACCAGGGTGTCGATAGGGAAGCTGGAGTAGCCGCGTGTATTGACGATGTCACTGGTGACATACACCCACCCCAGTTGCTCTTGATCTTTGAAAACTTTGACGACAGGCAAGGTGCCTTGGGGATCGCCGGCATGGGTTGCGCCGGGATAGATTTCGCTAAGCGCAATGTTCGGCAGAAAGTGAGCAATGCGTGAACTTGAGTGTGCAGGGGCGCTGCTGAAACAGGCTGCCAGAAAGACCAACAGAAGCCAGAAGGTGTGCCACTGAAGGTGTCGGGCCAAGCGTACTAGGGACGTCATTTCTTACCACCTGCAACAAGATTCTTGCAAGATGGTAGGGCTTACCCTTTGTTTGCTCGTTGTGTCAGCGCAAGGACAGATTCTGACGCCCGTGCGCGCGGGTTCTGTCAGAGTCTGTCAATTTGTACTGTGTGTAATGCGGGGATGGGTGGTTTGCGTCTGAGGTAAGTCCTCAGTTCTGGCAGCGCAAATAATCCAGTACCGCGGCCGCATCGCCCTGGAAAATTACTCGCCCGGCTTTTTGTTCTCGCTGATAGGCGTACATGGGATCGTAGTATTGCGTCAGCAGGCCCCCAATCCATTCACGATGACCGTCCAGCACTCCGCTGCGTTCTTGCTCCAGCAAGGCGGCATCCATGATGGCGGCTAGCTGCTGATAGCGTTGGTGCCCTAAACGCTTGGTGATACGGGACAGGCTAAGGCGAAGTTGTTCGGCAAAGAGAGCAAAGCCGGTGTGCGGATCGTGTTGTTCAGTGAACTCGGCATGCAGGTTTTCTACATAGTCGCGAACGATGCGTGTAATACGGTTTTCCAGACTGTCTTCCAGCCAGATGATGGGCCACTGCTGCATGCCTCGGTACAAGCTAAGTGGCAGGCTGCAGCGTCCTATGGTCTGGCTTTCATCTTCTAGAATAAAGTCCTGGTGGCCTTGCGCGGCTTTCCTGAGCATGGCGATGGACAGGCGATGCTCAAAGTCGATTTGGGTGGGTTGGCCAATGGCATGTTTACCGAAGCTGGAGCCCCGGTGATGAGCGTAGCCTTCCAGGTCCAGGCTGTGACTCAATTGGTGCAGCACATCTGTTTTCCCGGTGCCTGTCATGCCACCCAGTACTTGAAATCGGGCACGGCTGACGGTGTGCTCCAGCTTGTCCATCAAGTAGGTGCGCATCGCCTTATAACCACCCACCACACGCGGATAGTTGATGCCCAGTTCTTCGCGCAACCAAGTTTGTGTGATCAGAGAGCGCAGGCCACCGCGAAAGCAATACAGGTAGCCGTTGGGGTGATCTTGTGTGAACTGGGCCCAGGCTTGCAGGCGCTCTGCTTTGAGCGAGTCACTGACCAGCCTGTTGCCCAGCTCAATTGCGGCGTCTTGGCCTCGCTGCTTATAGCAAATACCCACTTGATGACGTTCTTCATCGTTCATCAGCGGCAGGTTAAGGGCTCCGGGGAAAGCGCCTTTGTTGAACTCGATGGGGGCGCGAGCGTCCATTAAAGGTACATCGTTCAGGAACAACTCGCGGTACTGGTCAGTGTCAGAGCGCATCAAGCAATTTCGACAGCGTGGGTTTTAGCGGGGATGAATTCCCCAATGGCTTCAAGTGTCAGGCCCAACTGTGCGGCGGCAGCCAAAAACTCCGCAGTGGCGGAAGGCTCCACGGCAACCAGCAGGCCACCACTAGTTTGCGGGTCGCACAAGATATTGATTTGATCTTGGCTGATCGGGGCGATGCGGTGGCCGTAGCTGTCAAAGTTACGTTGTGTGCCGCCGGGAACACAGCCTTCTTGCAAATAGTGTTCAATGCCCGGCAACAAGGGCACGCGATCCAAATTCAGGCGGGCCGTCAGGCCACTGCCATCGGCCATCTCGATCAGGTGTCCCAGCAGGCCAAAACCAGTGACATCGGTCATGGCTTTGACGCCTGCCAGCTGCGCAAAGCGGCTGCCGGGGGTGTTCAGGGTACACATCCAGTCGCGAGCCAGGTTTTGGTCTTCGGGACGCAACTTGGCCTTTTTCTCGGCGGTGGTCAGCACGCCGATACCCAAGGGTTTGGTCAGGTAAAGCTGGCAGCCCTCAGTGGCGGTATCGTTGCGCTTTAGCTGAGCTTTATCGACGACGCCTGTCACGGCCAGGCCAAAAATAGGTTCGGGGGCGTCAATAGAGTGGCCGCCTGCCAATGTGATTCCTGCTGCATCGCAAGCAGCACGGCCCCCGCGTACAACTTCGCGGGCAACTTCGGGGGGCAGCACATTGATGGGCCAGCCCAAGATGGCAATCGCCATAATCGGTTTGCCGCCCATGGCGTAGATGTCACTGATGGCATTAGTCGCAGCAATGCGGCCAAAGTCATAGGGGTCATCCACGATGGGCATAAAAAAGTCTGTGGTGGAGACGACGCCGCGTTCTTCATCCAGGCCATAGACGGCCGCATCGTCACGCGAGGTATTGCCTACCCACAGGTTTGGGTCCACGTTCTGGGCGCCGCTGCCGGCCAGGATAATGTCCAGCACTTTGGGGGAAATCTTGCAGCCGCAACCGGCTCCATGACTGTACTGGGTCAGACGAATCGGTGTATCCATGAGCGCGTCCCGTAAAGTAAGTTGAAGATCAAATAATACTAAACCGCTTGCGCCCTAACTCTGCTTTTATCTTAGGGAAAAGGCAAGGGCCGGACGACTTTAGCGAACTGATCGGATGTGGCCCAGTGGGCGAATTGCTCACCCAAACGCTGACTTTGCTCGACGGAGTTCTGCCAGGCCAGACGGCGTTCTCTATCTGAATAGCGCTTATAGTCCGACCGATCAGGGATTTTGCGGCCTTTTAAGCGTTCATAGAAGCGCGTGGTGGGGCAAAGCAAAATCAGATTGTCCAGATGATGGGGGCGGCGAGCCTTCTGCCAGCGTGGCAGATATTTGTCGAACCAGCTGGCACTAATTTTCTGGGTGAAGTGGGGAAACAGGGTCAAGCCGGGTCCGTCTAAATCCAGCGCGCAGAAATTGTAGTCAAGCAGGCCCCCGTCACGATACAAGCCAGCAGGCCAATTGTGGGCGGCACTGATGCCATCAATCACCAGAGGAATCGCAGTACTGGCAGCCAGCGTTTCAAATAAATTGTTTTGATCCAGTAGTGCGTAGCGGGCCTGCGTTTGATGTTTCTTGTGAATAGGCAGGGGGCTGCGGCTATCGTGCACAATCACCCGCTCGAAAAACCAGTGCGGAATAGCCGGATGCAGATAGTTGCCGACCATACAGCTCAGTAACGCCGCGCTGAGCTGCTTTTGATTACTAGAGCCTGCCCAGCCTTTGCTGCGTGCCACCGTGATGGCGAAGCGATAGCGCGGGTGATTCAGAATGGCCGCTTGTGTGTTTGAATCGCCCAGCAGCGTTCGGAGCATGCCTTGCATGGAGTGGGTGATGTCAGCCACGGTGGATTTCGGCAGAAACGGGGTGTGGATGTATAGCTGCGCAAAGTCTGCAAAGGCCTGATGGGGATTTGCTTGTGCCGCACACGCAAAGCGCCAGGAGGCAATGGAGCTGCCAAACAGCCAAAGCGGCTCATCGTGGGTGTTGAGCCATTCCCCAAACAGATATTGATCCAGTCCGGTCAAAGTCAAGGCTTTGGGCCCTCCTGCGCTGCCAATCAGCGTGTCTATGTCTTTGGCGTGCAGGCCGTTGCGTTGAATATGACGATAGGCGCGTGGGCCTGCGTAGATCGCGAGGTCAGGCTCAGTGGACGACAAAATCAGCTCCCGAAGTAGTGAGGCTATAGCCAGCTAGATGGATAGCAACAGGCTTTAGTCTAGCGCTCTTGGGAGGGGGCTGTGGAGCGCAATCGCGAGCGTTCAAGCGGTGGCTAGCGCGGTAGAGCACTAGCCAAAATCAAACACGCACGCTGTTTAGAACGAGTATCTCAAGTTCAGTCGCACGTTGCGCGGCTCACCGTAATAACCGGTATTAAACACGGTGCCGATGGAGCTCAGATATTTACGGTCAAAGACGTTGTTTACATTCAGCGTCAGACCCATCTGCCGATCGAACTGATTGTGAGCCATGGCATTGGCCACCACGTACCCCTTCAGGCAGGCTCATGACGTTAAAAAGCATGCAGACCAGCTGCATGCTTTTTTCCCTTAGGGATTAAGGCTTAGAAACGCAAGCCTACGCCCAACCAGTAGCGACGGCCATCTTCGACGTAGCTGTAGTCTTCGTAGCGGATTTGTTTATCCATAATGTTGTAGATACCAGCGTACAGGTCTACGTTCTTGTTCAGCTTGTAGGTGCCGCCCAAGTCCACGAAGGTGTAGGAGGGGGCTTTTGTATTCGAAGAAGAGGCAGTGGCTACGGGTTCACTTTCTTTACCGCGGAAATTCACCCGTGCCCATGTGCTGATTTGCTCAGTTGCACGCCAATCCAGGCTGACATTGGCCATATGCTTGGGCATCTGGTTCAGAGGCTGACCTTCGTTGGGGCCGCTCTTTTGCTTGGAGTGCGTGTAGGTATAGTTTGCTTTTAATGTCCAATCTTGAGCTAAATCCCAGCTGAAGTTCGTCTCAATACCACGAGTAATCGCTTTATCTACGTTTTCGTAGGTGGTCGGGGGGGCGCCAAACTGGTTGAGACCATCAGTACACTTGCTGAGTGGGCACGCAATACGAGTGATTTTGTCTTTAAAGTCGTTGTTGAACAGGGTGACTCCAGCCGAGAAACCATCCAGCGTGTCATACATCACTCCAAACTCTTGGGAGAGTGATTTTTCTGGCTTCAGATCGGGGTTTCCGTACATATTGCCACCCCGGCTGACTTGACCCCAGCCTGCGACGGTTTGACGTAAATCGGGTGCGCGGAAACCGGTAGAAACACCACCTTTGATGGTCCAGTTATCGTTGGCAGTCCACACGCCATAAACACGAGGACTGAAGTGTTCGCCATAGTTCTCGTCATCGTCGTAACGCAGACCGCCCGTCAAGGCAAAGCTGTTAGTCAGGCTCCACTCATCTTCCACAAATAGGGCCCACTGCGTACGTTTGATGCGTTGTATGCCTGTTTTTAGCTTATTGCCTGTTTCATCATTAAGCTTTTGGTGTTGATACGTACCTCCCACCGTCAGCAGGTGATCTCCAAGAGGCATTACCAAAGAAGTACGTGCATCAGTGTTTTTGATACGCATAGCGCGAGACTTGTTGTTGAAGTCTTCCTGTTGGACATACGTATCAGAGGTACCAAAGCCCCATTTGCCGTTGTGTGTCAAAGAGACTTTTTCACCTCGATAGTCAGTCTCTGAGCTTTCGCACCCCGCACTTCCACAGCTTGGTGCATAAGGATCCACGGATTTATTCAATGTGGAGTTGTACTTTTGACGTTTGGAGCTTCCTTCCAGAATAAATGTATGGTCAGGTGTAGCGTTCAAGCTCAATTTCGCGCCGACTTCAAAGGCATTGCGTTTGCGATATCCATTGTAAATATCGTCTTCGCTACGGTTGGTTTGCTGGCCATAGACCTGTAAACCCAGCACTCCTTCTTTGATTGGGCCACCTAACGAGAAGTTACCCTGGAAAATATCGCCCGAGCGACTGTGCGATTGCAAGGTGCTATCCAGACGAATGGAACCGCCCCATTCCTTGGGGACTTTACGGGTAATGATGTTGATCACACCACCCATGGCATCCGAGCCATACAGGGATGACATAGGACCACGAACGACTTCAATTCGCTCAATTTCGGAGAGGGGAGGAGTCCAGCCGCCTTCTACACCCGAAGAGTCCGAGTTGGTACGCGTTTCGGCGGAGCTTTGTCGTTTGCCGTCGATCAGAATCAGGGTGTATTTGGAGCTCATGCCGCGAATGGTGATGTCGCGGCGGTCACCACCACCGGTCACGATTACGCCAGGTACATCTTGCAGAGCATCGTAGGCATCGCGATAAAACTTGTTTTCCAGCTCTTCGCGAGTAATGACGGTAATTGAGGCAGGAGCCTCTTTAATGTCTTGTTCAAAGCCAGAAGCGGTAACAACAACAGGGCTCAGTTGAACGGGCGTGCTTTCTTGAGCAACGGCACCACTAGCAACAAAAACGCCTGCCAAAATGAGCGGCAAGCGCTTTACGGTAAATAGAGATTTCATTGATGACTTCCAATTTGTGTCTGTTTTTAGCCTGTGCTGTGGTTGCTTTGCTCTTGATGGCAGTATTCTCCTTACAGCGAAGATAATGATACCGATTCTCATTATCTGTTCAATGCTGATCTCCCATATCTTGAATAACAATGAGACGAATTCTCATATTGGTTGCAAAAAAGAGACGTTAAGTCCTACACCAACTCCAGACTTCCGTTAGAAGTCTGGAGTTGTGGGGGGCGGTTTAGAAGCTGGCAGTTAAGGTCGCGTAGTACTGACGGCCGGGTTCGTTATAGGTGTTGGCACCTTGTCCGCTACCCGAGTCTTCCCGGTACAGACGCTTGTCGAACAGGTTGTTCACGCCCAGACGTACGTTGGTGGACTTGGTGACCTGGTAGGCACCGCTCAGACCGAAGATCGCGTAGGAGCCGCGCTCACGTAGCCCCTCGCCTTGCACTTCCGAGTTGTTGGACAGGTTGTGCGAGCGTGGTTTCTGTTTGCCGTAGAGGGTGGCGGTTGCCAGCATCGACAGCTTGTCGTTGATGCGCCAGTCCAGCGTGCTGTTCAGGGTGTAGCGAGGGATGACCGTCAAAGGCTGATTGGTTTCCTTGGACTTGTTGGTGATCATATAAGTCAGGTTATTGCTCAGACTTAAGGTTTCACCGTTCTCGCCCAGAATTGGGATAGTCAGGTTTCCTTCCAGGCCACGAATCACAGCCTTGCCAGAGTTGACCCACTGGAATGGACGCACCAGCGAACCACCAATATAGATAGCGTCAGGAATCGTCTGGTCCCCCATGTCGGCCACAATCTTGTTGCTGTAGTCGTTTTGGAAGTAAGTCATGCCGGCCGCCCAACCTGCATTGTCGTAGGCCAGTCCAATTTCTTTGTTGATGCTGCGCTCCGGCGACAGATCATCATTACCAAAGATGTAGCAAGGACCGCTGACGCGTTGGCCTGTGACGGGGTCGTACGGGCAACCATTACCGCGAGTTTGATACAGGTAGTTGGGGTTGGACTGATACAGGTTTGGGGCCTTAAAGGCGCGTGCAATACCGCCCTTCAAGGTAATGGTGTCGGTAATGAAGTAGGAGGCGTTCAGGCTGGGGCTCCAGTTATCCCCAAATTTGCTGTGATGATCAAAACGAACGCCGGGGGTGACGGTCAGGGCATCCGTCAGCTCGATATTGCCTTCCAGATAGGCGGCGGTGGTTTTGGCTTTGCTCTTGGAATCCGTATTCTTGTTGATGGTTTGGCCAGAGCGAGTGGCGTAATCATCATCCAGGCTTTGATCGCGATGCTCGAAGCCCACAGTCATCAGAACGTGTTTGTTGGCAATCTGGACGGGCGTGTTGTATTCGCCCGAGAGGTTTAGCGAGCGCAGTTCCGAAACAGAGCCTGCACCTGGGTTGGAAATGCTGCCTTCACCAGCGCCTGCCATGCCTTCATTCAGGCGGGAGTTGGTGGTGCCTTCGTAAGCGACAGTCAAGCGCGAGCGACGACCCTGACCATAGTCCCCATAATGGCTAAGCGAGCCGGCACGGCGGTACATGATATTGGTTTCAGCGCCTTCATCGGCCAGCGAGGCAATGGTGGCATTGGCGTTGGAAAACAGGCGTTCACCCGCAAAAATATTGCCCTGGCGGCTGAACGAACCTTCCAGTTCCAGGCGGTGGTCGCGGTTGATGTCCAAGCGCACCAGGCCGTTGATGTCTTTGTTGCGTACACCTTCGCGGCCTGCTGGAGGGACGTTTTTCTCGCTGACTTCAATCCCGGAAGATTTTGCGTTCAAGGCTGGCTTGTCGGCATCGGTCTTGGCGATATTGCCGTACACGCGGAAGGACAGCTTGTCGGCAATCGGGCCGGACAGGTTAAAGCCGGTACGGCGAGTCGAGCCGTAATTACTATCTTCGGGGATCAGGCCGTAGGCCGTGACCGAACCGGAGAAGGTGTCAGTGGGTGCTTTGGTGATGATGTTGACGACACCACCAGCGGCGCCGGAACCGTAACGAGCGGCGGCCGGGCCACGCAGAACCTCAATACGTTCGATAGCGTTCACGGGTACCCAGTTACTGTCACCACGTGTGTTTCGCTCACCATCACGGCCCATGCGAATCGAATCGCGGGAGCTGACGGGTTTACCGTCAATCAGGATCAGAGTGTTTTCCGGTCCCATACCCCGCAAGTCAATCTGACGACTATTACCGTAAGAGCCCGAGGGGCTGTTACCGGTCAGATTTACACCGGGCATGGTGCGGATCAGTTCAGACAGGTCATTCGCCGGGGGGCGCTTTTCGATATCTTTGGCGGTGATGGTCGATACGCCGGGAGCTTGCTTGACGGCTTCTTCTGCAGAAGGCAGCACGCGAATTTCTTCCAGTGAGGTCACGCCGCCGCGCACGTTGGAGGTTTGTGCGTGAGCACTGAAGCTGGCTGCCAAAGCCGTGGCGAGCAGGCCCAATGTAAATACCGGGCGGCGAGCCGAAGGCGCCAATAAAGTCATAATCACTTTCCTGTAAACGATAAACAAAATGAGAATTGTTCGCGATACGGATTGTGTTTAAAAATGTGACGCGTGTCGAGAAGCCTGACGGAAGTGTTGTGTCACAAACACATTGCAAAAAAAGGCGATTGTTGATTGCTGGGGACAATTAGTGTCCTTTGGTTTTTTTTAGTGTCTTATTTATTTTTTCGTGATGTGCGGGCCTGCATAGAAATCCATCTGCATAAGCTTTTTGTGGGATTTATTTGGCGATTTACTCACTAGGCGATAATTGTTTCGTGTCCTAAATTATCCTGATTGACACGATGGGTCTTTGCGTGAAGAATTTGTCCTGAACAATTCAAATTTAAAAAGTTCAGGAGACATCTAATGAGAAAGACAGCTTGGGTGCAAATAGTCGGGTGGGCGACTTTGATGATGATGACCGCCGGGGTTCAAGCCACTACGTTTCCAACTCAACCAGTGCGCTTGATCGTGCCCTTTGGGGCCGGAGGTATTACGGACCTGGTGGCACGCTTGCTTGCCCAGCAGTTAGGCAAGGAACTAGGGCAGACCGTAATCGTTGAAAACAAGGCAGGTGCCGGAGGAATGATTGCGGCTCAGGCTGCACAAAATGCTAAAGCGGACGGCTACACCGTATTTATGGGGACTGTAGGTACTCAGGTGGTCAACCCCCTGATTCTTCCCAAGATTAGTTATGACCCGCAGGCTTTTGTGCCCATCGGTATGGTGACCGGTTCTCCGTATGTGCTGGCAGTTCGCTCAGACTTGGGCGTCGATAGCTATACACAGCTTGTCGCCCACGCTCGCCAAGTGCCGGGGCAGCTTAACTTTGGGTCAGCGGGCATAGGAAGTTCGCCGCATTTAGGAGTAGAGCTTTTCAAGCTGACTGAGCAGGTCGATGTGCGGCATATCCCCTTCAAAAGTGGTGGAGAGGCCGTCAGCGCTGTGGTTGGCCGTCACTCTGACATGGTGATGGATGCAATTCCCGTGATCATGCCGCAGGTAAGGGCGGGCAAGCTCCATGCCCTGGTCTTGGCCGATAGCCAACGCTCCTCGGCAGCGCCCGAGGTGCCCTCCAGTACGGAGCTTGGCTCCCCTGAACTGCGCATCAGTTCCTGGAACGTCTTGTTGGCACCGCCTGGTACTTCGCCGGAGGTAGTTGCTGTGTTGGAGATGGCGCTGCAAAAGACACTGGCTCACCCAGAGTTCAAAACTCATCTGGAGCAGCAAGGCAGTCAAGTCTACACAGGCACCCAGGATGAATATCAAAGCTTTATTGCGGCAGAGCGCAGCAAGTGGCAGCGCATAGTTCAGATCGCAGAAATCAGTCTTGAATGAAGGGCAGACAATGACTAAACCTGTTCTGGAACTGATCGACACGATATATACCGGCAATGGCTGGAAAGTACGGTTGCTGTGCGCTTATTTAGGAGTCGCGCTGCAGCGACGCAGTTTGTCTATCGTGGATGGTGACCTGGATACCGAGGCATTCCGCCGCATCAACCCTTGGGGGCAGGTGCCGGTATTGCGAACTCGAGAAGGGCCTTGGCTGGCGGAATCCGCCGCCATTCTGTGGTACCTGGCGCAGGGTACGAATTTTCTGCCCGAATCCCCGATCGAGCAGGCCCAGGTGCTGCAATGGCTGTCTTTCGAGCAGACTCAGCACATGGTCAACCTTGCACAGCCCAGGCTCTGGGTGGAGCTGCGAAAAACGATGACGGTTGACGACCCAGCGGTGCTGGCGTGGCGCGAGCAAGGTAATAAAGCCTTGGCGCACATGGAAGTGCATTTGAAGTCACATCGATATTTCGTCGGAGGCAGGCCAAGCATTGTTGATGTCGCCTTGTTTCCCTATACCTGCATGGCGGAACAGGGGGGGTACGACCTTCAGCCTTATCCATCAGTACGTCATTGGCTGGAACGTATGCAGGCCCTCGAGGGCTATGTCCCCTTGTTGTAAGCAGACTATTAATTGATAAAAGGAGTTGATATGAGTGACACCATGAGCTTGCCCAAGTCCGTGCTGATTGAGCAGGCGCAGAACCAGATGCAAGCCCTTTTCGACCTTCCCGAGCGTAGTGTTCCCGAGAAGCTGGCGCTAACTTGCCGTATCCTTTTTGACGGTGGTCATGACTCCGGCCTGGCTGGTCAGATCACCGCACGTGGTGAGCAGGACGGCACGTATTTTACGCAGCAGCTGGGGCTGGGTTTTGATGAGATCACGTCACGCAATATCCTGTTGGTAGACGAGGATTTGCACGTGTTGGAAGGGCAAGGTATGCCTAATCCGGCTAATCGCTTTCATTCCTGGGTGTATCGCGCGCGGCCGGACGTCAACTGCATTATCCACACGCATCCCTTGCATGTGGCCTCGTTATCCATGCTGGGGGTGCCGCTGGAGGTCTCGCACATGGATAACTGCACCTTGTACGAAGATTGCGCTTTTTTGAAGGACTGGCCCGGCGTGCCCGTTGGCAACGAGGAGGGCCAGATTATTTCCAAGGCGCTGGGTAACAAACGGGCAATTCTATTAGCGCATCACGGCATGCTGATCGCAGCCAGTTCGATTGAGGAAGCCTGCGTGTTGGCTTTGCAGTTCGAGCGCGCTGCACGTATGCAGTTGTTGGCCATGTCGGCCGGGCAGATTAAGCCAATTTTGCCGGAGCTGGGGCGTGAAGCGCATGATTGGATCTTAAGGCCGCGTCGATCACAGATTGGCTTTGAATACTACGCCCGGAAAGCACTGAAGCGCCATACGGATGTTTTTGAGTAGAATAAGGGGCTGCTTTTTCATATGCGTTCCGGGGCTGTCCTCGGACGCTACACCTCTTGTTTTATCCATGATCCATCTTCCCTTTCGTCTGCGTGCCCTGCGCCGCCAACATGGCTTGTCGTTGGAGCAATTGGCCCAGCGTACCGGTTTGACTAAAAGCTATCTGTCCAAGCTGGAACGGGCAGTTAGTGCGCCGTCCATCTCAACCGTGGTCAAGCTCGCTCAGGCTTATGGCATGGGCGTGTCGCAATTGATTGGCGAGGCAGATCTGGATCAGGACGAAAGTGTTTGTGTGGTGCGTCGGCACGATCGTATGCCCTTGCCCAGCGTGGCGGGGCATAGTGCTTACCGCTATGAGAGCATGGCGGGGCGGCGGCGCTTTCGTTTGATGGACCCCTTCGTCATCTACCCTCCCCATGATCAACAGCAGCCAGCGCCTACCTTCCCGCATGGGGGAGAGGAATTTCTGTTTGTGATTCAAGGGCAAGTGCAAGTCACGATTGCGGAGCACAGCATGACCTTGGAGACAGGCGATTCGGTGTATTTCGACTCGGAACTACCCCACAGCGTGCTTAGTTTGGGGGGGCAGCAGGCACAGGTACTGGCGGTGACATGCTCTGATAAGGGGCCGACAGCAGGACGTCGCTCAGCGCCTGATACGCAGGCGTAGCCAATAGCTATATCGTCCTTGCAATTAGGGTACGACGGGCAGCCAAGGCGGGCAGTAGTCCAAAAGATTGGCGGAAAGCAGCAGGAGTCGAACCTACCTGGGAACGTCTGACGCCCCCAACCGGGTTTGAAGCCCGGCCGTGCCACCGGGCACGGATGCTTTCCATGAAGGCCCTATCATACGATAGGGCTGTTTACCCTTCAATGATACGGCCCGTGACACTGCACATCATCAAGATGGCAGGCTGTCGTTAGGCGACCAAGGCTCGCCACGCAGTACGTGCCGGTCCCGCACGCGTCGTGTGTACGCCATGCGATTAAAGAATTCCAGGATTTGAATGGCGCGCTTGCGCCCCAAGCCGGTAGCGTCCCGAAACTGCGCTGCACTCAGCCCTTGGACTCCGTTCAAGTCCTGAACAATATCGGCCAGGACTGCGATTTGTCGTGGGTGGTAGAACAAGTCATGAACAACCTGGAACAGTTCTCCCTGACGCACTAAACGTCTTAGCACGGTACGTGTGCGCTCTTCCGTTTGCTCCGCTTGTGCGGCCAGATCGCGAGTCCAGGGAGGGTCAAAGGCACCGGCCTCAATCAGGGGGAGGAGGGCTTGGGCCAGGGCCTCATCTTCCGGATTCAAACTGATGCGATGACCAGGAGTATGTAGCCAGGCACCTTGGCGACTAAGACGATCCTCGGCCAGCAGAGAGTCGATAAGAATCTGCCAAAGGCCATCGGGCATGGTGGGGGCCGCCATGCGGCGTAAACGGCTAAGGGCTAAGCCGGGCTCGTCAGGATTGCGTTCGTGAAACTGCAGCATGACGTTTTCGACATGCTGGCACAGTGACTCCAGCCGTGTATTACTCAGCAAAATTGCCGGGCTTTGTGCTCGTGTGCCGGTGTGCCAGCGGGCATCCGCCGGGGCCTGCAGGCGCTCTTTGGAACCGCCTGATAATCGCAGCAGGGTGGACTCGTCCAAACCAAAGGGGGCTTGAGCCAGCAAGTGTTCCAGAGGCCCACCACGCGTCCATTGGGACAGTGCGTCCAGCCAAGCGAGTCGGGTGGCGGAGCGACGTTTTCGGTCTGGCGCATTGGGGTCCAATACAATGCCGCCGCCCACGGTTTCGCTGGCCTGGGCGTTACGCACAATAAAGCGTTCGCCCGTCATGGTGCAGATCGGCCGTTCGAATACCAGTTGTACTTTGCCGGTGTGGCCTGCTTGCAAGGATTCTCCTTCCAGCGGCACGGCGTGTGCCGTCAGGTGGGCGGCACCGATATGAATATGCCAGGGCGACCAGGTGCGCAAAGCAGGCATGTCTTTGTCGAGCAGGCTCAACTCCACATCCACGCGGGTGGAGGGTACAAAGCAGCGCGCGTCGGCCAGCCAGTCTCCCCGAGCGATATCTTGTACTTCAATACCCCCTAGGTTCAAGGCGCAACGGTCGCCAGCACGGGCTAAGCGGGAAGCTTGATTTTGGGCATGAATGCTGCGCACCCGGACGGGAGTTCCACGGGGCATCAGGCGCAGGTCTAGCGCTGGGCCGTCCAGATCCAAAGTGCCGTCATGCACTGTTCCAGTTACTACAGTGCCGTGGCCTTGCAGGGTGAACACACGATCAATCGCCAGACGGAAATAGCCTTGTCCATCGTGTCTGCTGGACTGCATGGCCTGATCTTGCAAATGTTGCCGCAGGGCGTTCAGACCGGGCTTGTCGGCTGACAAGGCATCCACCACAAAGAGCGGAGCATCTTCCAAAAAAGTGCCGTGCAAGACGGCTTGTAGTTCGGCTTTGACTTCGGCGATACGTGCTGCATCGGCACGGTCGGCCTTGCTTAATACAATTGCGCCCGCATCCAGGCCTAGCAGTTGCAGAACGGCCAGATGTTCGCGGGTTTGTGGCATGACGCCATCATCTGCCGCCACAATCAGCAGACCAAAATCGATCCCGGTGGCGCCCGCCACCATCGTGTGCACCAAGCGTTCGTGGCCCGGCACGTCGATGAAACCCAGAATCTGCCCATCGGGCAGAGGTGTATAGGCATAGCCCAGCTGAATGGAGATGCCGCGTTTCTTTTCTTCTTCCAGGCGGTCTGTGTCCACGCCGGTCAGGGCGCGGATTAAGGTGGTTTTGCCGTGGTCGATGTGTCCTGCCGTGCCAACAATCATGCTTGCTCGGAAATCAGTTGTGCGCTGAATGCGGACTCAAATTGTTCCTCCAGACAGCGTAGGTCCAGCCAGAAAGCATCCTGTGCAATGCGCCCGATGACGGGTTGGGGCAAGGTACGCAGGCGTTTTTCCAATTGAGTCAGATGACGGCCCGGGCGACCTGTACCCGTGTAGGCAAAGCGCAGTCCAAAGCTGGGCAGTACGTCCTCGGGCAAGGCACCACTACCGATCTGGCTCAGCATGGCAGTGGGTTCAACGGTAAAAAGCGTTCCCACCCATTTTTGCAGGGCGGGGGCCAGACGCAGTGCCTGGGCGCGCATTTCAGCAGCAGGGCGAGTCAGCAGGCGCAGGGTTGTCAGATGTTCGGGCAGCCGTTCGGGGGATCGGTACAAGGCCAGCACCGGCTCCAAGGCAGCCAAGGTGATTTTGCCGACACGCAGGGCGCGTTTGAGCGGGTTTTTCTTGATCTTGGCAATCAGGTCAGCACGGCCTACGATCAGGCCCGCTTGGGGGCCACCTAGCAGCTTGTCGCCGCTGAAGGTCACGATGTCTGCACCAGCTTCAATCGTTTCGCGGACGGTAGGCTCAGGGGGAAGGCCCCATTGGCTCAGGTCCACCAAGGTGCCGCTACCCAAATCCACGCTGGTGGGCAGGCCGTGTTTTTTGGCGATCCGCGCCACGTCTTCCACCGATACGCTTTTGGTAAAACCTTTGACGGCGTAGTTGCTGCAATGCACCTTCATCAACATGGCGGTACGCTCGTTGATGGCATTCTCGTAGTCGGCCAGGTGAGTACGGTTGGTGGTGCCCACTTCGTGCAAACGGGCACCGGCGCGTTTCATGATGTCGGGGATACGGAAAGCCCCCCCAATTTCAACCAGCTCGCCACGAGACACCACGGTTTCGCGTCGTGGGCTCAAGGTGCTCAGCATCAAAAGCACAGCGGCCGCATTGTTGTTCACGACGGTGGCCGCTTCAGCGCCGGTCAGCTCGCACAGCAAGGGGTTGATCAGATCATCCCGGTCCCCTCGGCCTCCTGTCCCTAAATCAAACTCCAGATTGGCGGGCGAACGCATCGCCTGGATCACGGCCTGTATGGCCTCGTCGGGTAAAAGGGCCCGGCCCAGGTTGGTATGCAGCACGGTGCCGGTCAGGTTAAAAACCGGGCGCAGTTGCAAACGAGATGCTTCGCTCAAGCGAGTTTGCAGCGTCAAGGCCAACTGAGCGGTTTCTATCGTCTGGGGACTCAGTGTCCCGCCTAAGGCGGCTTGGCGCAGTTCTTGCAGATGTTCGCGAGCGCTTTGACTGACGCGGGTGTGGCCGAATTGCGTGAGCAAAGGCTCGAAGTCCGGCGAGCGCAGCAGGCGGTCCAGCGAAGGAATGTGGGCGGGCGAGAGATCAGGAGTGGGGCTCATTGTTCAAAGGCAGGCATTTGAGTCTATGGGCAGGGTCCGTCAGCTACGCCCTGTGCATGAAGCAACAAGGCGTAGGGGAATCTTAGCTTAAGACTGGTGCCAAAGAAGTGGATTGCCGCTGGCGCGGGAATAGCCTTCTTCACCCATCAAGACATCCAGAGCCAAACTGGCCAGGTCGTCTGCGACCGGGTCCAGGCCCAATTGCTTTTCCTGATAGAAGATTTTGCGGTAGGTGTGGCAGTTGTCGCAGGACTCCGCCTTGATACCTGCCGGGCCATCTTCAATGGCGTGGTAAGCCACGTTTTTGGTGCTTTCACAATGCGAACATGTGACGCGCACCAAGTGCCATTCCACACTGCAGCGCGGGCAGCACATATAACGGCAGCCATCTTCACGGCCACCTACGCGCACGACGCTGGAGACGGGCAGGCTACCGCAGGATGGGCAAACTCCAAAGGGGCTGCTGACCGCCAATTGGCCTTCGGTCAAAGAGCAGGCCAGATGCGTCCAATACACCTGCAAGGCCGCCATGATAAAGGGCGCATAGGCACCATCTTGATCCGGCAGTTGCTCGGTCAGAATGGCATCGGCCAGGTCTTCCAGCTTTTGCGGTTCGGACTGCGCCTTGGTCAGTAAATCCTGACAGACCTGTTGGGCCGCTGCAGGAACATCGGCCGTGTTGATCATGTGATTGAGCAGGTTTTCCAGAATCTGGCGCCATTGGGAATCACGTTTCCAGCCGGATGCCAGTAAAGGAGGCATGCCGTGGGTTTGGGCCGTTGCCAAGACATCGGCGGGTAGCTCTGCCGGGGGCAGAGCATTCAATTGTTTGTGTTGTCCCTGAACCAGATGGGCCATCAAGAGCAGGTAGGCTCCGGCTGGATTATCCGTCGCCAGCTGACGCAGACGGGCTGCGCGGTCAGCAAATACGCTGGCTCGCACTGGCAGGCGCAGTCGGGGGATGGAGGTGTGGTCCAGACTTTCGATTTCGCCGCGCGGAAGGATGCGTTGCAAGACAGACTCCTGAAAACAAGGCTGCCATGCCCGAATTGGCGCATGGCAGCCGGGTCGGTAATGAACCGGATACGAGCTTATTCAGCCGGACGGCTAGGGCCTTTTTCCATTTCCTCACGGAACCAGGAACGGTGATGCTTCCAGGCCCAGGCACGAGTCACTGTACCTTGGGTCATGGCTTTGACTGATCCCTTGACCCAGATACCTGCATAGATGTGCACGATAATTGCGCAAATCATCAGCAGGGCAAAGACAGCGTGCAGCACCGAGGCCAGGCGAATGCCCCAGATGGGGAAGAAGGCGGAAAAGTATTCGCGCCACATCACCAATCCAGTTGCCAGCAGGCCCAGCATGAACAACACCAGGGCAAAGAACAGGATTTTTTGTCCGGCGTTGTAGCGGCCTACTTCGGGGATGCGCTCGTCCTTGGCATCCAGTACGTCTTTAAAGTGGCGCAGCCAGGCTGCGTCCCCTTTGGTGAACATATTGTGCCGGACCATACGGGCTGCAAACAGGAAAAAGCACACGAACATCACTACACCGATAAACGGATGCAGAATGCGTGTCCACGGGCCACCACCCAACAAGTTGGTCAACCAGAACATTGACGGATGAAACAGCGCCAGCCCAGACAAGGCCAGCAGCACAAAGCTGATGGCAATGATCCAGTGATTAATGCGCTGGCTGGTGGTGTAGCGCTGAATCAAGCCCTTGCGGTTGCGATCAGTCATGGTGAGTCTCCTGGATCTTGCGTGCTTCCTCGTCGGCGCGGCGCTCATCCTCCTCGTCGGTCTCGTTAGGACCGGTCCGGATGTAATGGAAGAAACCAATCAGGGCGGTCAGTGCCATGGCAGCGACACCCAGGGGTTTGGCCACTCCCTTCCAGAGCGAGACCATGGGGCTGATCTGCGGGTCTTTGGGCAGATCGCTGTACAGCTCGGGCTTGTCGGCGTGATGCAGCACGTACATGACGTGAGTGCCGCCCACTCCAGCCGGGTCATACAGGCCTGCATTTTCAAAGCCGCGCGACTTCAGGTCCTCGATACGTTCGGCAGCGTGGTGCTGCATATCTTCCTTCGTACCAAAGACGATCGCGCCGGTAGGACAGGTTTTGGCGCAGGCCGGTTCCTGTCCAACCGCCACGCGGTCCGAACACAAGGTGCACTTGTAGGCTTTCTTGTCCTTTTCCGAGATGCGGGGCACATCGAAAGGACAGCCGGTGACGCAGTATCCGCAGCCAATGCAGTTTTCTTCGTGGAAATCCACAATGCCATTGGTGTACTGCACGATGGCGCCCGGCGAGGGGCAGGCCTTCAGGCAGCCCGGGTCCTCGCAGTGCATACAGCCGTCTTTGCGAATCAGCCATTCCAGATCGCCAGCGGGGTTTTCATACTCCGCAAAGCGCATGATGGTCCAGGACTTGTCGGTCAGGTCGGCGGGGTTGTCATATACCCCGACGTTGTGACCGATTTCGTCCCGCGTATCGTTCCATTCCATGCAGGCGACCTGACAGGCCTTACAGCCGATGCACTTACTGGTGTCGATCAGCTTGGCCACTTCCCCGCCCACGGGCTCGCGCACGCTGGGCATGGGGGTGGTGGTTGCGGAGCGCCGTTTGATATCAAGTGATTGCAAGGCCATGGCTTACTCCTTAATCTTTTCAAGTTGAACCAGGAAGGCCTTGGTCTCCGGCGTTTGCGAGTTGCCATCGCCCACGGGCGGTGTCAGCGCATTGATCAGGAATCCAGGTCGGGCCAGACCCACAAAACCCCAGTGCAGCGGGATACCCACTTGGTGGACGACTTTGCCGTCCACGTTCAGGGCCTTGATGCGTTTGGTCACCACCGCCACGGCCTTGATGTAGCCACGGTTGGAGGACACTTTGACGCGGTCACCCTGCACAATGCCCACTTCCTTGGCCAGTTCCTCGCCAATTTCCACAAACTGTTCGGGCTGCACGATAGCGTTCAGCTTCACGTGCTTGGTCCAGTAGTGGAAGTGCTCGGTCAGGCGGTAGGTCGTGCCCACATAGGGGAATTTGTCTACCGTACCCATGGCCGCCAAGTCGTCCTTGAAGATACGGGCAGCCGGGTTGGTGATTGCACGTGGTTCGTCAGGACTGAGGGGGTTGTAACTTAGCGGGCTTTCAAAGGGCTCGTAGTGCTCGGGGAACGGACCTTCTGCCATGCCCTTGCGGGCAAAGAAGCGGGCCACCCCTTCGGGGTTCATGATGAACGGTCCCATGCCATCGGCCGGATTTTCATCGGCCTTGTAGTCAGGAATGTCGGCTCCACCCCAGCGTTTGCCGTCCCAGTGAATCAGGCTGCGGCGCGGGTCAAAGGGTTTGCCTTCCAAGTCACAGGATGCGCGGTTGTACAGCACACGACGGTTCGCTGGCCAGGCCCAGGCCCAGTTCAGCGTCTGGCCGATTCCGGTTGGATCGCTATTGTCACGGCGAGCCATCATATTGCCTTGCTGCGTCCAGGCACCGGCGTAGATCCAGCAACCGCTTAGCGTGGTGCCGTCGTCGCGCAATTCGGCAAAACCATCGACTTGTTCGCCTGCTTTACGGGTGATTTTGGTCGGATCTTTGGGATCGACCAGATCCACCAGTGCGCGTCCAGAGTATTCCTTGGCCAGTTCGGCGGCGGTGGGATCATCCGGATTGGAGTAGGGCCAGGACAAGTTCAGGATCGGATCAGGGTAGGCTCCGCCTTCTTTCTGGTACAGCGAGCGGATACGCGTGAACAGCGTACTCATGATCTCGATATCGCTCTTGGCCTCGCCCGGAGGGTTGGCGGCTTTCCAGTGCCATTGCAACCAACGGCCCGAGTTCACCAGTGCGCCTTCTTCCTCGGCAAAACAGGTGGTGGGCAGACGGAAGACTTCGGTCTGGATGGACGCGGAATCAACATCATTGTGCTCGCCATAGTTTTTCCAAAACTCTGACGTTTCCGTGACCAGCGGGTCCATGATGATCATGTACTTGAGCTTGGAGAAACCACGCAGCAGCTTGGCCTTGTACGGTGCCGCTGCCAGGGGGTTAAAGCCCTGACAGATGTAGCCCGTCATCTTGCCTTCGTCCATCAGCTCGAACACTTGCAGCATGTCGTAGAGCTTGTCCAGCTTGGGCAGGTAATCGAAAGCCCAGTTATTGTCCGCTTGGGCCGCATCACCAAACCAGGCCTTCATCAGGCTGACGTGGAACTTCTTGTAGTTGCGCCAGTAGCTCAGTTGGTTAGGGCGCAACGGTTGCTGGGCACGCGAGGCGATATAGCCGTCGAAGTCTTTCTCGGCCTGGTTAGGCAAAGTCAGATAGCCAGGCAAGAGGTTGGACATCAAGCCCAGGTCAGTCAGGCCCTGAATGTTGGAGTGTCCGCGCAGCGCGTTCATGCCACCGCCAGCAATACCGATATTGCCCAGCAGCAATTGCACCATGGCACCGGTACGGATGATCTGCGAACCAATGCTGTGTTGCGTCCAGCCCAGTGCATACAGAATGGTGCCGGCGCGATCAGGCGAAGCCGTCGATGCCAGCATTTCACAGACTTTCAGGAACTTGTCCTTGGGGGTGCCACAGACGCGTTCCACCATTTCGGGTGTGTAGCGCTCGTAGTGCTTGCGCAGCAGCTGATACACCGAGCGGGGGTGTTTCATGGTGGGGTCGGTTTTGACGAAACCGTCCTCGCCTAGCTCGTAGTCCCAGGAGGACTTGTCGTAGCTGCGTTTTTCTTCGTTGTAGCCCGAGTACAGCCCCTGCACGAAGTCAAAGTCTTCACGCACGATATAGGGCATATCGGTGTAGTTGCGCACGTATTCGTGCTGGATCTTGTCGTTATCCAGCAGGTACTTGATGACGCCACCCAAGAAGGTGATGTCACTACCAGTACGTATAGGCGCGTAAAAGTCCGCCACGGATGCCGAACGCGTAAAGCGTGGATCCACAACGATCAGTTTTGCATTGTTGTGTGCTTTGGCCTCGGTCACCCATTTGAACCCACAGGGGTGCGCCTCGGCTGCGTTGCCGCCCATAATCAGCACAATATCCGCGTTCTTGATGTCGACCCAATGGTTCGTCATCGCTCCACGGCCAAACGTCGGGGCAAGACCTGCCACCGTCGGGCCGTGTCAGACACGTGCTTGGTTATCGAACGCCAATACGCCCATACTGCGGACGACTTTATGGGTGATATAGCCCACTTCATTGCTGCTTGCCGAAGCAGCCAGCATGCCGGTGGTCAGCCAACGGTTCACCACGGTGCCGTCTTCAGCCTTTGCCTGGAAGTTGGCGTCGCGGTCTTCTTTCATCAGCTTGGCAATACGCGTGAAAGCGTCTTCCCAAGAGATGCGTTCCCACTTGTCCGAACCAGGGGCACGGTATTCGGGGTATTTGAGTCGGTTGGGGCTCTTGATGAAATCCACCAAGCCTGCGCCCTTCGGACAGAGTGTGCCGCGGTTCACGGGGTGATCGGCATCGCCTTCAATGTGAACCACACTGGGTTCAGCATTCATGGCCCCGTCACCACGGGAGTACAGCAGCACCCCACAGGCTACAGAACAGTAAGGACAGGTATTGCGCGTCTCTGTCATGCGGGTCAGTTTGTACTGCCTGACTTCCGCCATGGCGGGGGTGGGCGCAGCGCCCAGCAAAACCATGCTGGAACTGGCCAGCGAGGCCCCCGTCACTTTGAAGAACTGACGCCGATTCATGTTCACCATGCGGCTCTCCAATAGGATGTGTTTTCGTGTTTGAAATTGGTGGGGGAGCGCCTTATGAGCGGGCCCCCTGTTTTATAGTTGAACAGTATAAGCGTTGAACTTATCGGGATCTGGCAAAAGGGCGTGTCTTATTGATCAAGAACAACTTGATTCTATTGATGTTTTCACCCCGTAAACGACTAGCCGGCCTGTGCTCCGGGTATTCACCTATTATTTGTAAGGGAATTTGTCTGTTTAGACAGTTTGTTTGTGAAATTCGATCTGAAAACTGCCTGGCAGCTCAAATTCCACATGGTGCAGAACCTGTGGCTCGATCACGACACACTGGCCCGCGGTTAGGACTACCTCGGTGAAAGGCGCTTGGTCCAGAGCAAAGCGCAGCACGCCTGTTTGAACTCGCAGCAGACCCCAGGTCCCCACTTTGGTGTTGTGAGCGCGGCGCAGGGCATCGGGCAGATTGTCAGGGGTAAAGACAGGGGACTGGCTGTAGCGTTCCAGGCCCGGTGGCAAGGTATCAGGCAAGCGCGGTTGATTGCTTTGCGCCTGATAGGTTTGCCATAGTTTGGCGGCGATGCGTTCTGCCATAGCATCTGCCTTGCTTTGAAGGGCTGAGTTGTTCAGCGCTGCCGTTGTTTGCCGGAAGATGAGCAGCCAGCGTTCAAACAAAGGCCAGGCCAGTTCTGGCAGCGCGGCGTGACGGGCAATCGGCGCTCCCTTGAAGCGGCGAGTTCCCAGCAAGATAGCAGACCAGAAGTCGCACAACATATCCAGATGCTCGTCCCAGTCCTGCACATGGGTTTCAAAAATAGGTCCAATCTGCTCATCTTGCCGTACCTGGGCATAAAAGCGCGTAACCAGTTGGCGAATATCGGTTTCGGTGTAATCGGGCAGGGCGTGGGAGTCTGTCATGGGGGCAAGAAAAACCAGAGAAGCGGAAGTCGGCATTCTCGGTCTGCTGACAGGGTCTACCAATGACAAAAGTCATGAGTGCCGCCCGAACAAGGGCGTGGAACTTGTCGGTCTTTGCTTGGTGAACGGCTTAAAAAGAGCGTTGAGCGGGGCTGGCCAGACGGCGCAGGTGAGCTTGATCGTGTACTTGCCAGTCGCAGCGCTTGCCACTGACGTAGCCGCGTGCCTGCCAGTCGGTAAACAGGCGGCTTAAGGTTTCGGCACGGATGCCTAAGTGAGCGGCCAACTGACGTTGATTCAACGGCAACTGGATATTGGTTCCTTGGCGGGCTTGCAGGTTCAGCAAGTAATTCGCCAGGCGCTCCGCCGCCGAGCTGGCTGAAATCCAGTCCACCTTATTGACCTGGGCATACAAGGCGCTGCTCAGGCCAGCCATCATATTCATGGCCAGTTCAGGCCAGAGTCGGCAAGCCTCTTGCAGACTGCTGCGCGACAACTTGTATACCTGCACCGTGCCCTTGGCCCGGGCGCACATGGGGTAGCGGCCGTGGGTCATGAACATGGCCGCCTCAGCGACCAGTTGACCGGGTTCGAACACATTAAAGACCCGTTCGTCCCCGTTTTGGCTGTAGCGCAGGATTTCAACCTGGCCGCTGTCTATCAATAAGCAATACCGGGCTTCGTCCCCTTCGTTGAACAAGATTTGTCCGGCGCTGGCTTGTTGCGTCTGAGCGTCCTGACACAGATGCAGCACGGCCTGAGCGGGCAAGCCTTGCAGCAGACGATGGCGGGTGAGCAAATCATGCAGAGATGGACGCGGGCCGGGCATGTTGACTTTTGTCATTGGGAGGACGGAATGAAGATGGGAGAATTCCCACTTGATAATAGTTCTCATTATACGAATCTTCATGCCATATATCTATCGATGGATTTTGTCGCCGGGCCGTCCCAAGACAAAAAGCGCCCCCGCGGGGGGCAGCCAGCGGGCAGCAGCCCGCGCAGCGTGGGGGTCTTTTTCATCGCCGGGCCGCCCCAAGACAAAAAGCGCCTCTTTGGGGGACCGCCAGCATAAATTGCACGCGTTGTTGGGTATGGGCCTGTTGGCGATTGGCCTTTGCTCGGCAGGCGCGCAGGCCGCTACCCGCTATGAGTCGCTGACGTTGGCCGGTCCCGCCGCTGTGGTGTCGTACCCGCTGATGCATATGGCCCAAACCCAAGCCCTTAGCCAATACACGGACAAGCTGGAGTTCCGCCTGTGGCAGAACCCGGATCAGTTGCGTGTGCTGCTGGCAAAAAAGGAAGTGGACTACAGCGCCGCGCCCAGCAATCTGTCCGCCCTGATGTTCAATAAGGGCCAGGCCGTTAAACAGCTGAATATTTCAGTCTGGGGGATTTTGTGGCTGGTCAGCCGCGATCCTGCGGTCAAGAGCTTTGCGGATCTGGCGGGTAAGGAGCTGCTGGTGCCATTCCAGCGTGATCTGCCTGCCGTGCTGCTGGATACCTTGCTGGCAAAACAAGCGCAGTCCGGCAATGAGGCGGTGCGTCTGCGCCGCACTCGTGATGCCCAGGATGCGATTGCTCTGATGTTGACCGGACAAGGGGATCAGGCCCTGCTGGTGGAGCCCACTGCGTCCTTACTGCTTTGGCAGGCGGGCCAGAAAAACGTGGAGCTGCATCGCGGAAAAAGTCTGGAGCAGGCTTGGGGAGAAGCGTTTCCGCAGCAACAGGCTTTACCGCAAGCAGGCGTTATGGCCAATGTCACTGTGGCTCACGACACGGAACTGAATCAGGCCGTAGAGCGCGCCTATGCTCAGTCCGCCCGTTGGTGCAGCCAACAGCCGCAAGACTGCGCGCAGATGGTTCATCAGTATCTGCCGCAGTTCCCGGTTCCTGCCATTCAAACCGCGATTGAACAGACTCGTCTGGACAGCCGCCCAGCCAGCGAAATCCGTCCGCAACTGGAAGCCTTGTACCAATTGCTGGCCGCTCAGCATCCCCAGGCTTTGGGTGGTGGTCTGCCAGCTGCCGGATTTTATGGACCATGAAAACCAAGCCACATTTGTCAGCCCATAGCTCTCGCGCCTGGGGGGTAGTGGGAGTGCTGCTGATTGTGCTGTGCTGGCAGATCAGTGCCATGTTTCTGGGGCCTTTGTTGATGGCTTCGCCTTTGGAAACCGCCCGCGCCGTCCCTCGCCTGGTGACATCAGGGCATTTCCTGAACGATGCCGGCGCCAGCTTGCTGCGGGTAGCCATTGGTGTCAGCGTGGGCTGCACGATCGGCTTCACTCTGGGAATTCTGGCCGCGCACAGCCCACGCTTACGGGGCTTGCTGGAACCGTTGCGCTGGTTGCTGATGGCGATCCCGCCGGTGGTGGTGGTCGTCCTCGCCATGCTCTGGTTTGGTCTGGGCTCGGGCATGGTGATTTTCATGACGGTGCTGATGATGGTGCCGGGCATGTACGTCAATACCGTCAAAGGCATGTTGCAGGTGGACCGGGATTTGATCGAGATGAGCCACGTTTATCGGCTGGGCTGGTGGCGTCGTCTGCGTCACCTGTATCTGCCTTCTTTGACGGCCCCCTTGACCGCCGCCTTGCTGATTGCCTGCTGTGGTGGTGTGCGCTTGGTGGTGATGGCCGAAGTATTGGGCGCCGAGAGCGGAGCAGGTTATGCCTTGGCCAATGCCCGCAGCACTTTTGACAGTGCCGAGCTATATGCCTGGGTGGTGCTGATTCTGGCTTTGGTGGCTGCGATTGAGTTCATCCTGCTGCAACCCTTGCAGCGTCGTTTGGGCCAGTGGCGGGAGGAGTCCCATGCTTGAGTTAAACCATGTCCAGCTTCAGTTCGGGCAAAAACCGGTTTTGCAGGACTTGAGCTTCACCCTGAAGGCCGGACAGCGCCTGGGCGTTCTGGGGCCTAGCGGCGAGGGGAAAAGTACCTTGTTACGTCTGGTGGCCGGGTTGATTCGGCCTGACAGCGGCCAGATCCGAAACGAGTTTCGTCATCCGGTCTTGGTCTTCCAGCAGCCACGCCTATTGCCTTGGCGGCGGGTGCTGGACAACGTGCAAATCCCCTTGCGTGCGCAAGGCTTGTCGGCTCAGCAAGCGAAAGAGCGTGCCCTGTATTGGCTGGGGCAAGTTGAGTTGGCCGATGTGGCTCAGTCCTGGCCGGGGGAATTGTCGGGCGGTATGGCCCAGCGGGTGGCGCTGGCGCGTGCCTTTGCTCTGCAGCCTGATCTTTTGTTGCTGGATGAACCGTTCAGTGCACTGGACCCGGCCTTGCGCAATAGCCTGGCGCAAGTTTGCTTGCGGTGCCTGGAAGAAACCGGCGCGGCTTTGCTGTATGTGAGCCATCAACCGCGTGAACTGATGCGGGTAGCCGATTCTTGCCTATTACTGCAGAAAGGGCACGGCCAGCACTTTGAGCCGCAAGCCCCTGGCGATGCGGCTGCACGCGAGCGACTGGCGGATTCTTTGTATGCACAACTGTTAACTCAAGAGGTTTTGACGCCATGACTGCCTATCCCGTGATCTTGCTTTTCCACCTATTTGCCGCCTTGTTTTTCATCGGCACGGTGTTCTTTGAAGTCCTGATGCTGGAGGGCATACGCAAGCATGTTCCACGAGAAGCCATGCGTACTCTGGAGATCGCCATTGGTGATCGGGCACGTCGCATCATGCCTTGGGTCTTGCTGGTTCTGTACAGCGCCGGGATAGGTCTGGCCTGGCATCACCGCGCTGCTCTTGCCCATCCGTTTGACAACACCTTGGGCCTATTTCTGACCATCAAGATTCTGTTGGCGCTCAGTGTGTTTGCTCACTTCCTGACCGCTATGACACTGCGGCGCACCGGACGCATGAAGTCCATTCATTTCAAACGCATTCACCTGAGTGTGTTCTGTCACATGGTCGGGATCGTGATCCTGGCCAAGACCATGTTCTACCTGCACTGGTAATTTCACTTTCTATCGAGAATATTGATGTCACACGTTCCTGTATTGCGCCGGTTGACGCTCAGCCTGGCGCTGGGAGGACTGTGGTCCGGCGCCGCCTGGGCCGACCCGTCTCCGTCCACCTTGTCTCCCATCGTCATCAAGGCACCCCTTGCTCAAAGCGTGTTGCAGGCCGATTTACGGCAAGAAAAAGCACGGCTGGATGCGGTGCCTGGAGGCACCAACCTGATCCAGCCACAGGAAGAAGTGCGCTTGGTGACTTTGCGTGATGCGCTGGATTATCAGCCCGGCCTTGTGGTGCAGGATTTTTTTGGCGGTATTGACCAGCCACGCCTGAACATTCGAGGCTCGGGTATCCAAAGCAACCCGGTCAACCGGGGTGTGTTGCTCTTGCAAGATGGCCTGCCGTTGAACGAGGCCGATGGCTCTTTTGTGATTGGCTTTCTGGAACCTCGCAATAGTGCTTTGATCAGCGTGCGACGAGGTGCCAATGCTTTGTCAGCCGGGGCGACGACTTTGGGCGGTGAACTGGACTTCCGCTCTATGAGCGGCACGCAGGGCGATACCATCAGTGTGGAAGGTGGCAGCTTTGGTCGTTTGGGCATGTATGCGGGCAAAGGGTTTCAAACGGACGAATTTGATGGCCGTTTGGCGATCAGTCACGACAAGGCTGATGGCTATCGACATCATTCGGATTCGAAACGCACGAATTTGCAGGGCAATATTGGCTTCAAACGGGGTCAGTTCGAAAACAGAACCTATCTGTCCTACGTGGATTTAAAGTTTGATATTCCCAACGTGATTCCGCGCGAACGGCTGTATAGCGATCCGCGCAGTGTGATGGGCGACTACGGTACGCCACAGGATATGGCGGCCAATGTCTACAACCGTGATCCGAACCGCAAGGCCACGCAGTTCCGTTTGGCCAACCGCAGTTATTGGGGCACGGAAGACTTTAACCAGACGGTGGGACTGTATTGGCAGACGGTGGATGACACCTTTACCAACCCCCAGGTTTCTTCGCCTACAAAAGGCCATACCTATGGGGCTCAATGGCAGGTGGCGGGCCGTGAAGGGACGCTGGATTACCGTGTTGCCCTGGATTGGGCGCGCAGCGATATGGACCGGGAACTGTATGCGGTAAATCCAGCCAATGGCAGCCGGGCTTTGTATTTTGGTGACTACCGCTTGCGTGCTGAAAACCGTAATGCCCTATTGGGATTGAGCTGGAATTTTGCTCCTCAGTGGACTGTGGTGGGCGATCTTAAATACAGCCAAGCACTGCGAGATGCAAACAACCGTTTGGGCGGAGGCGATACCTTGAATCAGAAGTGGTCATATGCCAGCCCGAAATTAGGCCTGGTCTGGCAACCGTCTGATGATCTGCGCGTGTTTGCCAATGTCAGCCGCAGTCACGAGGCACCCACGTATTGGGAAATCATTAGCGCCGAAGTAACGCAGCCGATGAACGTGCGCTCGGCAACGACCAGCCTGACTGAACTGAACGTGCAGAAAGCGACAAGTTTTGAGTTGGGTGGAGCAGGGCGGTTGGGCAGTGGCGAATCGGCAGTGGATTGGTCTTTGGCGGTGTATCGCAGCAATGTCAAAGATGAGCTGATGGCAGTCAGTGATGCAACGGGTGCCTCGTCGGTGACGTTCAATTATGGCGATCGTACTCGTCATCAAGGGCTGGAAGCAGGCTTGAGCGGCTCTTTCCCTGCACCGGCAGCAGGGCGTTGGGACTACCGTGTGTCGTACACCTATAGCGATTTCCGCTTCCGGGGTGGCGAGTACGATGGCAATCGAATTGCCGGTGTGCCCAAGCACTTGCTGGCGGCAGAGTTGATGTATCGCCGTGGCGGCTGGCGAGTGGGGCCGAACGTGCGTTGGCTGGCTTCAGATACACCGACCAATCATCAGAATGTGGAAGGCACGCATCAGAATGCCTATGCCATCTGGGGCTTCAAAGTGGCGTATCAGTATGACAAGCACTGGAGTGCGTACCTGATGGCCGACAATATCTTCGATAAGACGTATGCCAGCAGCTATGTGATTCGACGCTCGGCAACGGCGGCCATGCCTACCTATTTGTCGGGAAATGGAAGAAGCTTCTTTGGCGGCGTGAAATATAACTTCTGACCATAGCGTTCAGAAGATGGCTAATGGGCAGTCTTCATGGGTTGTGGCTTATGCAGGCACCTCACTGAAGACGCCCCTGTGGCCCGCAGGGGTTCACAGCAGGTTTTCTCATTTTTTGATTTCTGAGTTCGCGGTGTTAGCCGTTTGAAGGCTTGCGAACAGCAGCTTTCATGACCTGAATCGGGGTAGTGGCCCTTTTAAGAATAGTCTGACAGACAGGCCTGGGCGGCAACGGTACTTTGTGATTGATCGCATTCACAAACCGTAAGGGTGTTCGCCCATGATGAATACATACCTGTTAACCACAGAAGATTTTGATCCTCGCTCCTTGCCCGAGCAGGCGGTGTTGTATGCCCATTTGCTGACGCGTGATGCCATGAAGGATAAATGCGTGCGCAGATTGATGGCCGCACCGCGATTTGTGCGTTCAGACCGGGGCATTCCGTATGCCGTGCTGAAGGACATGCACAAGCATCGTTGGACCTTGATCCGGTCCTGGCGTGAATTTCTGGAAATCAAGCGTGAGCGCCTGGCAGGTCGCCTGGGGATGACCGTCGCCGAATACAGATTGCTGGAGAAAGAGCTGGTGCCATTGACCCCGATCTTATTGAGCAAGGTGGCACAGGGGATGGGGCTGGATGAAAGTCAGCTGCAGCTTTCTATCTATCAGAGTGTGTTGGAGCCTATGGCTCTTAGCCCAGCCTGATCTTGGGTTCAGGGCGTATCTTGCGGTGTTCAGACAGTGTTTTCGTGGATGCGCAGGTACTCAGTAAAAATTTAGGCCCCGATAGCTGGCAGGCATATCGGGGCCGTTTTGCAGGATTTGAGGTGTGGGCTTAGCGGTTTTCTTCTGCCGAGTCTTCGGTTTGCAGTTTCACAACCTGCTTGGCGCGGGTGTCTACATGCAGCGAGAAGATGTCAGGGCGTGAATAGTGGCCGTAGACATCAAAGTCCAGATTGGCTTGTTTGAGCAAGTCCATGTCCAGCTCTGCATACAGCTCGGTTTCTTCGTCGAACACCGGGCCGGCCAACACTTCACCTGTTGGACTGACGATCATGCTGCCGCCGCGCATGACGTAGCTGTTTGGGGCGAATTCACCGGGTAGGGCAAATTCTTTCTGGAAAGATTCGGGGTAGTTGTCTAGGCGGATGGCCTGGCAAGCGGACAGCACAAAAACGCGTCCTTCAACGGCGATGTGAATCATGGACGAGGCCCAGGTAGGGCGGTCGTCTGCTGTGGGGGCGCAATAGATTTCTGTGCCTTGTGCGTACATGGTCTGGCGCAAGGCCGGCATGTAGTTCTCCCAGCAAATCACATTACCGATTCGGCCCATTGGGGTATCCACCGTGCCCATCGTGGACCCATCACCAAAGCCCCAGACCAGACGTTCTTGGCCTGTAGGCATCAGTTTGCGGTGAATGCCCACAACGCCTTTGCCGGGAGCCAATGTCAGAGCGGTGCAGTACAGGGTGCGACCCATTTTTTCGATTACGCCCATGACGGTGTACACGCCGGTTTGGGTGACGGCATCGGCCAGTGCTTCCAGTTCAGGGCCGCCAAGGGTAACCGCGCCTTCCACATACATCTGGTACAGGGCACGGCCTTCGGGACGGCGGTTGCCGATCACGCTGCCAAAGCTGATGCCTTTGGGGTAACCGCCCAGAAAGGCTTCAGGAAAGACAGCCAAGGTGGCTCCGTTGGCGGCAACGCGCTGCAAAATGGCAGCGGCTTTTTCTACACTGCTGGCAGAGTCAAAAGGAACGGATGCCGCTTGTATAACAGCAACTTTGCTCATAACTAGGTCTCCTTGAAGGGTCAGCCTGCGGACAAGTCCACGTTTTTGGTTTCGGGCAGGCGGGTATACAGGATCAGAAAGCACACCAGAGATACAGCGGCCAAGTACCAGGCCGGCACGTTGGGGTTACCCGTGTACTGGATCAGGGCAGCAGCAATGAAGGGGCCGGGGCCAGCCAGCAAAGCTGACGAGACGTTGTGGCCCAGGGCCGCGCCTGTGGATCGGATGGAGGCGGGAAAGACTTCCACCAGCAACACCACGTTCATCACAGCAGAAATTGCCACCAGAAAGGCCATGATGATCAGGCCCAGCAGGATCAGGGCAGGCTTGCCGGAGTTCATCATCAGGAAAATCGGGTAGGCCATGATCGTCAGGCCGGCAGCGGCGAATAGCGCCAGTTTGCGACGGCCATAGTGGTCCGAGAAGCGACCAACCAGCGGGTGCAGGATGCAATACACCACCAGTGAAGCACTGCACAGCCACAGGGCGGAGGTCTTGCTCATGCCCAGAACGGAAACCAAGTGGTTGTTGGCGTAGGTGATGAAGTAGTACAGCGACACCAGAAACAGTGCGGAAAATGCGAAGGACAGTACAAAGGCGTTGAATTTGTCTTTGGATGAAACGCGCTCCAACGTGTTATTGGCTTTCTTTTCTTGCAGCTCGTGGTAGACCGGTGTGTCGTTCAATTTGCGGCGAATAAACACGGCAATGAAGGTCATGACGATGGACAGTACGAAGGGTACGCGCCAGCCCCAGCTATAGACTTGGGCCTCGGTCAGTGTCGCGTTGATTGCAGCAGCGGTGGCGGTGCCCAGCAGGAAAGCGATACCGGCGGTAAAGGTCACGACACTGGCAGCGGCGGCACGGCGGTTGGAGGGGGCGCTTTCCACCAGAAAAATACCGGCAGCGGACCATTCTCCTCCCACCATCATGCCTTGCAAAAAGCGCAGCACAACCAAGAGGATGGGTGCGGTAATGCCGATGGTGTTGTAGCCGGGCAGCAGGCCAATCAGGGTGGTGAAAACGCCCATGCCAAATACCGTAATCATCAAGACGGTTTTGCGGCCAAAACGGTCGCCAATCGGGCCTAGAATCAGGGCCCCAAAGGGGCGCGATATAAAGCCAACCGCAAACACGGCCAGCGACGACAGCAGGGAAACGCCGGTGGCGTCAGACGGAAAGTAGATACTACCGATGACGGCGGCAAAGTAGCCGTAGATAGCAAAGTCAAACCATTCCATGAAGTTGCCGATGCCCACGGCAACGACTTGTTTTCGACTCAAGCCCTTTGGGCCTGGGGGTGCTGCATTGGCATGCAAGGGGGCGACGGTAGCAGTGCCCATAGTTATCTCCTCGAGCAGGGCAGGTCAAAACCTGACCCTTATTGTGGTTGTGGCTGGTTTTTAGTCTAATTAAGCCAAATAATTATTCAAACTAATTATAAAAATGGCTTCAATCAATATTGCTAATATCAGGCGAATGGACCTGAACCTGCTGCTGGTGTTTCAGTGTTTGATGAACGAGCGCAGTGTGACCAAGGCCGCCAATGCTTTATTCCTGACCCAGGGTGCGGTCAGCGCGTCGTTGCGCAAGTTGCGATTGGCCTTTAACGATGAGTTGTTCACGCGTGGCTCGCACGGCATGACGCCGACACACCGAGCCCTGGAGATTGCGCCGCAAATTTCCGAAGCCTTGAAAAGCATCTCGGCGCTGGTTACCTCCGAGCAAGACTTCGATCCTGCGCGCTCCAGCCGGGTTTTTCGCATCGCCTTGTCTGACGATCTGGAAACAATGCTGGCCAAACGCATGATCCGCATGGCGGACGAGCAAGGCTGGACGATCAGCTTTTCCTTCTATCAAACCAATAGCTATCTGTGGCCGCAAAGCATGGTGGAACATGGGGCCGATCTGGTGATCTGTTCCAGCCCCAAGTTTTTAAGTTCCATGCATAAATCGCAGGTGCTGTTTTCGGCCTCGTATATCTGCGTCTACGACAAGCAGTCTTCTTGTTTTTCTACGCCGATCAGCAAGCAGGAGTACCTTCATGCCCAGCACGGACGGGTGTCGTTTGATGGTTTGCGAGGTTTTGTGGATGAGCTCTTTGATGCCGAGCGCATGCAGCGCAAGGTGAAAGCCTCTTTCACCCATTTTTCGGGGGCCATCAATGCGGTGATCGACACGCCTTTGGTTTTGACCATGCCGGACTATGCCGCTCACTCTTTTGCCGAGTGCAATAGCCGTTTGGCTGTATCGCCCGTACCGCTGCGGGTGCCGTCTTTTATTGTGTCCATGATTTGGGACATCAATAAGGAGCACGATGAAGAAAGCCGCTGGCTGCGACGTTTCGTTCTGGAGCTGACCGAGCAGATTAACGGGCGGTCCGGCCAGGGTGCCTCGCCAGAGGGTGTACTATTTCGCTAGAGCCGATTCCTTTTTAATCTCCGTCACCGATGCGTCCAGCCTGTTTGCCGGCGATGCACAAAGCGGTGCTTTAGGAACATGCCAGTCTACGGACTGGCTTTATTTTTTTGTTGATGACTACCTGGTTTCGAGTTGCCATAGGCTTTGCCATTGCCTTGGCAGGCGCGCAAGGCGCCAGCTGGCTGCATATCCCTTTGCCCTGGATGTTGGGGCCCTTGATTGTCACGGCCATCACTAAAGTGGCGGGCAGCCCGGGCGTGTGCCTCCCATTTGCGCGCAATGCCGGGCAATGGGTGATTGGCACCTCGCTGGGTCTGTACTTCACTCACGAGATGTTGCGTTTGATTGGTCACAACGCAGGTCTGATTGTTCTAGGTGTGTTGTTTGCCTTGTTGTTAGGGGCTTTGGGCGCCTGGACACTTAGCCGTTTTACCCATGCGGACTTCAAGACGGCCTGGTTCGCTAGCGCGGTGGGTGGTGCCAGCGAGATGACCGAACTGGCTGAACGCTACGGTGCCCGTCCTGATCTTGTGGCCTCCGCCCATGGTTTGCGGGTGATGATGGTTGTGGTCAGCATCCCCTTTATTTTTGAATGGTTGGACTTTAGCGGGGAGCAGGCGGGGCATCTGGCGCGGGCCGACTTTCTACATGTTCCTGGCTTGTTATTGCTGGCGCTCTTAAGTGCCGCAGCGGGCTGGCTATTTCAGTTCCTGCGTCTGCCCAACCCGTGGGTTCTGGGCCCTATGGTGATGGTCGGTATTCTGACCTTCAACGATGTCGTGCTTTCGGGCCTGCCCATGGAGATTTCCAGCCTGGGTCAGTTGTGTATTGGCTGGGCTTTGGGTGATAAATTCGGACCGGATTTCTTTCGTCGCGCGCCGCGTTATTTGGCGGTAGTTGCTGTCAGCAACCTATTGAATCTTTGCCTGGCGTTTGGTTTTGCTTATGGCCTGTATCGACTGTCGGATATTGCCTACCCGACCTTGGTATTGGGCGTTAGCCCCGGCGGGATCGCCGAGATGGCCATCACCGCGAAAGTGTTGCAGCTGGGTGCTCCGATTGTGACGTCATTTCAGGTGGCACGCATGGTCTGTGTGCTGATCTTGACCGGGCCTTTATACAAAAGGCTGGAGCGCTGGCGGGGTAAAAAAACGGCTTAACAACAAGCCCGGCACATAGGCCGGGCTTGTTGTTTTTGCAGGTTGGCAGCGACCTACAAGGTGGGTTTATGGCCTTGGCTGATCTTGCCATGCTCGCCGATTTCCGTCAGGGACTCGCCCATCAGGGTGGCTTTGAGCATTTTGCCCATCTGGTTCAGCTTGCCCTCCTTGACGCTCCAGTATTCAGCGCCGTCGATCTGTACGCATACCAGAGCCAGATCCGGGTCGGTAATGCCTTCGGCAAACCAGGCTTCGGTCATGCTGTTCCAGAAGCGTTCTTTCTGGTTCATGGAATCGACCAATCTGGCCATGCCCGACACCGATACATACGTGTCATTTTTAGGGTCTGCGTAGCTCACATTCACATGTGGATTGGCGGTCAGATTGCTGACCGCATCACTGCTGCGAGACATGAAGAACCACAGCTTGTCATGCTCGTAGCCTTCTTGTTCCGATCCCATTTTGGCTTTCTGGCTTGTCATGGGCCAGGCGTGCAGTTCACCGTTGGCCGCATGGGTGACAAACATCGCAAAACGGATGTCCTTGATGATCTCTTGCAGATGTTCAAAGGAAGACTCAGTTGTTTCGTTCATAGCATCTCCTTGAGAGGGTTGAGGTGTTAAGACTGCTTACTTAATCACTCCGCAGGCCACGCGCCCGGCACCGCCGCCTAACGGAGCAGGGTGGTCGGAGTGGTTGTCACCGCCTTCGTGGATCATCAGGGCGCGCCCTTTGATTTGATCCAAAGACTTCAGGCGTGGAGCCAGCACAGGTGTATCCGCGCTGCCGTCAGCCTGTACATACAAGGCGGGTAAATCTCCCAGGTGTCCATTACCCCAGGGGAACCCGTGCTTGCCTGTTTTATCAGGGTCCAGATGGCCGCCTGCCGCTCCGGCAGGGGTCACTTTGCCGTCTTTCTCGCTAGGCTCACAACTGGGGTTCTCGTGGACGTGAAAACCATGCACGCCCGGCTTAAGTTTTTTCAGATCCGGGGTGAAGACCAGACCGTGTTCTGTCTGACGCACCGAGACTTGGCCGATCTGTTCACCGGCTCCATCTTGATTGGCCAAATTCATGGGAATGATGACATCGGCCAAGGACGGGGCGGACAAGGCAAGGGTCGCGCCCACGGCGACCAAGGCCGCTGCGCATCGTGCTTGAAGGGAGGAAAAACGCATTAGGCTGACTCCTTTGCTGAGTAAACAGTGTTAGACCAGCCTAGCATTGCATGCGCAGTCTGCCGTTAAGAGACGTTTCCCTTTGTCAGTAAAGTGCGTTTGGATGGGTTTGCACCGGTTCAGGGCTTTTTTTTGAGTTTGAAAGCAGGCTTGTTGAGGGCTTCTTACTTCTCGTTTTGTTAGTGGCTCAACATGGGCAGAGCCAGCTTCAGGCACCTTGTATCCGCTGCCCCAGACAGGACAGTTGAGGAGTGAGGCGGATGAGCAAATAGCACGCACTTTTCTATATCGAAATGAGAATTATTGTTAATATGTTCGACTCATCCGATATTTGTCTTTCGCATTTGCCATGTCCCGCCAACCCACGTCCAAAAAAGGCTGGCTCGCTCTGTACAGCGGGCTGATCGGGTCGTGGGCGAAAAAAAGCTCTGTGCCACAGGATGCGGAAGATGCAGCCCAGGACTCGATCGAGGGTTTGCTGCGTGGTGAGCATGCGGCGGCCTTGGATCAAAAAGCCTATCTGTACCGCAGTGCGCAAAATCAATTGATTAATGAAATCCGTCGGCAGGCGCGCCATGAGGTTTTGCCGCTGCACGACTTGCGCGAGGACGAGCACCCGGTGCAGTCCGGCCCGGACAGTGACTTGCGTATGGCCCAGCTTAGCCACGCCATGCAGCAAGCTCTGCAGGAATTGCCCTTGAAGTGCCAGCAAGTCTTTTTATGGAACAAAATAGAGGGCTATACACAAAAGGAAATCGCACAGAGGCTGGATCTGACGCCCAGCTCGGTGGAAAAATATATGAAACGGGCCTTGAGGCATCTTCAAGAAAAGTTACAAAACTATGCCCCCCATTGATTCCGGATTTCCCTATGTCAAAACGTCTTATTAGTGAAGGGCTCGTTTTCTTGCCCTGTGTCCTTTGCGACGCGAGCCATGCCTAAAAACGATAACGTCACTGCCTCTAACCTGCCGCGAGAACAAGCCCTGGACTGGTTTTCCAGGGAGCAGCTGGGTGCCTTGGCGCCGCACGAGCAGCGTGAGCGGGACGTCTGGTTAGCGCGAGATCCGGCGAACGAACGTGAATATCGTTCCTTGCAACAGGTCTGGCTGGTGGCTGATTACCTGCCAGAAGATCAGATGCGGGCCATTATGGATAGCCGGGCAGAGGAACCGCAGCGCTTTACGCGGCGGCGCGTCTTGCTGGGCGCAGGAGCGACATTCGCAAGCGTGGCCGCTGGTGCCTGGATCAGCCGCCCTTTGTGGGCAGAAAAACCTGTTTTTTCACAGCAATTCGTCACGGCCCGGGGAGAGCGCAGGCAGCTTCAGCTACCCGATGGCTCTACGCTGGATCTGAATACCGATACAAAAGTGCACATTGCGTTTTATGAGTCGAGTCGTACTGTGGAACTGTTGCGTGGTGAAGCGCTGTTTGAGGTGCAACCTGACAAAAGCCGACCGTTCTCTGTGGACGCAGGACAGACACAGGTGCTGGTGACAGGAACGCAATTCAATGTTCGACGCGACCCTGATCGTGTGACGGTGGCCGTGCGGGAAGGGGCGGTGCAATTGTCTACGGGGCCTTGGTGGCGACGGGACAAGGTCTTGCTGAGCGCGGGGCAAATAAGCCGCGCATCAAGCCATGGCCTGACCGCCTTGCCGCAGGAGCGTGTTGAAGCAATGACCGCTTGGCAGCAAGGACGGATTGTTTTTCGTGATGTGCCTTTGTCTACCGTCGCCTCTGAGCTGAACCGTTATCTGGACCACGCTTTGCGTGTGGCTGACCCGCAAATTGCCAAATTGCGTATCTCCGGCACGCTCAGCATTGAAGAGCCAGCTGCGGCGCTGGATATCTTGCCGGACATTGCCCCTGTACAGGTCGTTCGTCAGGCTGATGGCAGTGCCTTGTTAATGGCGCAATAGTGTGTGATGTCGGTTGCTAGGGCATTGCGTTTGGCTGCCTCTTAAGCTGGCAGCAGGAAAGCCAGATCAATCATTGATGGTCATCTGATCGTCCCAGCGTACTCGTCTTTTCTTAGAGCCCCTACTGCAAGCCCAATCTGCTGCGGCATGTCTTAGATACATTTTGTATCAAAAAGGGCAGTGAGAATCATTCCGGAAATTTTTTGCCCACAGCGTCTTACTTATGGGGGCCTGCTGTTCCAGCGCTGGAATAAGGCCTTTTTGAGCCTTGGCCAAGGGCATCTGCGCACCTGCGCGTACTAATTTTTTGGAACTCCATTCATGCTGGACAAGCACGCTATCTCCACCGCCTCGACGCGCCGAGGCACAACTTTGATTGGCCTAAATACGCTCGCCTTCTCTTTGTTTCTTGCCTTTGGCTTGCACGCACCCAGTGTTCAGGCGCAAGAAGCGCCGGTTGCGATCAGTATTGCCGCCCAGCCTTTAGATGCAGCGCTGGAAAAGCTGGGGGCGCAGGCAGGATTGCAGATTTTCTATCTGCCTGAGCTGGTCAAAGGCATGAGTGCCCCCAATGTGGCCGGTAGTTTGACGGCCGATCAGGCATTGAGCCGTTTGCTGGCAGGCTCGGGTCTGGAGTTCCGTCGCAAGGGCAGTAATGTGTCCTTGTCGCGCCCGCAGCAGGGGGATACGACTCAATTGGCACCGGTACGCGTAGTGGGTCGTACTTTGTCTACAGAGGGCTCGGGTTCTTACGCCGTGCAGGCGACAGCAGCTGCAACAGGTTTGCGGCTGTCACCTCGCGAGACTCCGCAGTCCGTCAGTGTTGTGACCCGACAGCAGATCGATGACATGAATCTGACCACCTTGGGTGACACCTTCCGCACCGTGACGGGGATTGCCTCCACGATGTCGGATGTTGACCGTACGGACATTTACTCGCGCGGATTCTACGTCGATAACTATCAATACGATGGGGTATCGATTGAGACAAAAAACGACTTTTTTGGAACCTCTAATTTCGACCCTATTCTGTACGACCGTATTGAGATCGTGCGTGGCGCTACCGGCTTGATGACCGGTGCTGGCAACCCCGGTGCTTCGGTCAATATGGTGCGCAAGCGTGCCAGCAGTGATGTGTTCACGGGCTCGGCGTCGGTGGGCATTGGCTCTTGGGATCACCACCGCGCCACAATTGATCTTTCTACGCCGCTGAATAAGGACGGCACCGTACGGGCACGCGTGGCCGGGATGATGGAAGAGCGTGATTCTTATATCGACCGCTACCACACCCGCAATCGCGCCTGGTTGGCGACGGCAGAGGCTGATCTGACGCCTGACACAACCTTCCGTGTGGGTGTAGAGCATCAGGCTAAACGTCCTACGGGCGTGACTTGGGGCGGGCTGCCTACTCTGGATAACAAGGGGCAAGATCTGGATTGGCGTCGTTCGTTCAGCATCGGTGCGGACTGGACCCGCTGGGACACCACCAGCAATACTTTTTATGCCGGTCTGGATCATCGCTTTGCGAACGGCTGGTCCTTGAAGGCCACTGTGAGCCGGCTGGAAAGCAAATACGATTCCAAGCTGATTTATTTGATGGGACATCCTGACCCCGTCACCGGGCTAGGGATGAGCAGCCTGTTGAATAACTCGCACCAAGAGTTCGACCAGAACAGCGGTTCGCTGGAGTTGTCTGGCCCGTTTCAGGCCTTCGGTCAGGAGCATGAGGCCTTTGTTGGGCTGATGGGCAGCAAAGCCTTTTATAGCTTTGGCAATCACGCGCCGCTAGGCAATACGCCGGTCGGTAATATCTACCAATGGGATGGTTCTTATCCAGAGCCCGCATGGGGAGACTTTCAGGCATTGGGAGAGCAGGAAACCCGCCAGAATGCAGTCTATGGGGCACTGCGCTTGTCGCTAAGTGATTCGCTGAAACTGATTGTGGGTGGCCGACAAACCAATTGGAAGCGCATAGCGGGTAACGACACCATGAATCATCATGTGTTTACGCCCTATGCGGGCTTGTTGTATGACATTAATGAGAACTACACGGCCTACGCCAGCTATACCGATATCTTCCAGCCGCAGTCCTATCGGGATGCCAGTGGTGGTTACCTGGACCCGGTACAAGGCAAGAGCTACGAGTTAGGTCTGAAAGCTGAGCACTTTGAGGGCAGGCTCAACACGTCGGTCGCCTTGTTCCGTATCGAGCAAGATAATGTGGCAGAGAAGGATGGTGACAAAACCGTACCCGGCTCCCCAGACTTTGCCTATCGTGGGGCCAAAGGCATCACCAGTGAAGGTTTTGAGTTGCAAGCGTCCGGTGAAATTCAGCCAGGCTGGCAGGTATCGGCGGGCTTTAGCCGCACTTTGGTGCGCAATGCCGAGGGTGGAGCGTTTCAGCCCTTCCGTCCACAGAACTTAGCTCATTTGCAGACGTCTTATGTGGTGCCGGGCACCGAAGGCAAATTGTCCGTAGGTGGTGGCCTGCAGTGGCGTAGTCACGTGTATGTGGATAGAACGGTGGCCCCAAATGTAGAGGCTCGCCGTGAGCAAGGTTCTGTTTTATTGGCCAATGTGATGGCCAACTACCGCTTCTCGCCTAGTTTGTCGGCTCAGCTGAATGTGAATAATTTGTTCGACAAGAAGTATGTAGATTTGGTGTCGGATTCGCAGGGCTTTTATGGTGCGCCGCAAAAGATCATGCTGACGATGAAATACCAGTTCTAAATCATTCGCCCTGGCAGTTTGCCAGGGCATGACTTTCTAAAGAGGCTGCCTGAGGTCTTCAGGCAGCCTCTTCTACGGAGAGCAGTTCTTGGTGGTCAAAATACAAAGTGGACCAAATTAGCGGCGATGATTCTGTCGCTTGTACGCCCAGTTCCAGACTGCCACCGGACAGGTCGATGCTATCGATCAAGGCGGGTTTGTCATTCATCCAGATCTTTCCGCGAACATTTTGATAGCGCTGCTTGAGTTCCAGCCTATAAGCCGTTCCGTCCAGCCCTTCCCATTCCCATTCGCCCGCAACCTGGGCAGGCACAATCCATTTGTAGATTTTGATGCCGCCCACATACAGAATCTCATCTGCCTGCCAGTCACCCATATCAAAGGCGTGCGACACAATGCGGGCGCCTGGACGCAGTTCTTGCAATAGCCGGGGGCGCAGTATCGCGTTAATGGTGTCCATCAAGTAGAGCGTGACGATACTGGCTTGGCTGAAATCTGCAGTGAACAGATCCTCTTCGACAAAATCCACCAGATACTCTACGCCTGCCTGGCCGGCTTGCTCCATGGCGTCTGCAATGCGTAGCGGGTCCAATTCCACACCGATGCTGGTGCAGCGATATTTTTTGGCAGCCGTGATGACAATGCGGCCATCGCCGCAGCCCAAGTCATACAGCACGTCTTTGTGTCCGGCGCCGGCCAGTTGCAACATGGTGTCGATAACCAGGTCATCACTGGGGACGAAGGGGACGTCCAGAAAGATGTCGGGTTCCACGATAGAGTGGTCGTTCAGGTCGTCAATCAGGTCTTTGAACAATAGCCATCCTTATGAAGCGGAAATTCGAAATTCGTTTAATTTTTGCCATCTTTAGTTTAAACCACTGCAAAATTCAATAAAATTCGCTTTTTGTCTGGATATAGCCGATCATCGGATTATGTCTGACTTAAATGGTTCTACCTCATCCAGTTCTTCTACGCTGAAAACGCGTCTTCAGCATATACGAATCTCCCCCAAAGAATCTTTGCATATTCGTTCTTTGGCCGATCATATGCAGTATGCAGATCCATTGGGGCATGCACAGGCGCTGGGGATAGATCCAGCTGTGTGGCCTTTATTTGGCCTGGTTTGGCCTTCCAGCATTCAGTTGGCGCGCAAGCTGAAAAACCGCCCTGTCCGGGCAGGTGAAATCATTTTGGAGTTGGGATGTGGCTTAGGCCTGACTAGCTTGTTGATGCATAAGCGCGGCGTGCAGATTCACGCCAGCGATTGTCACCCTATGGTTCCCCATTTCTTGAAGCTGAATCAGGCCTTGAATGGCTTGTCGGACTTGCCGTATGTTCACGCACAGTGGGGCGCACAGTCCAGTCCCGAGTTGTTGCTGTCTTTAGGCTTGAGTGCTGCCCATCAACGTTATGACATGATCGTGGGCAGCGATTTGCTTTATGAACGCAGCACCCCCGCGCAATTGGCGGACTTGGTGAATGTGCGAGCCAAAGAGCGGGCCGAGGTCTGGATGGTTGATCCGGATCGTGGGCATCGCAGTAAATTCACCCAGGAAATGGCACGCTATGGTTTCGAGCTTGTGCAGCAAGTGTGCTTGGGGGACAGACCCATCATGTCGCCCGAGGGCAAGGAAATGTCTTACAAGGGACGTTGCTTGCAGTATCAGCGCAGCTAAAAGGGTGCGAAGCGTAGGGAGGGTGGCTTAGCTCTTACTATTGCTGGCTTGACGCTTTGAACCTTGGGGCTGAAGCGCCATGAATCTGCCTACGTATAAGTCTTGCTGCTCTAGCTTGTAGTCATCAAGCTAGAGCAGAAAACAAAAAGCCCAGTCGTTTGACTGGGCTTTTTGTTTGAATTTGGTTGGTGGCCTGGGGCGGAATCGAACCACCGACACAAGGATTTTCAATCCTCTGCTCTACCGACTGAGCTACCAGGCCATCATGTACTGCTCGGTAAAAATAGAACTATACCACGTTTTTTTATTTGTGCGCATAGAACAACAAAAATTTTATGCATCTTTTCGACTTCAAATAGGTCGTGTCCCTAGGGGCAGGCCCTTCTCAGCGAAAAGTTGGCTGCATAAAGGAGAGCAATTGTAATCACAAAAAGGCAATTCAAGTAACATTTTTGGCAAAACCACCGCTTGCGGCGTAAAATCACTTTAGTTTCATGCGCTTTGCTAAGGCAAGGTCGCCTGTATTGGTCTTTTCGGGGCTATAGCCTGTACTGCTCATGTCTGTAGATGTTCTAACCTTCGGTCTGAATCATGTGTCCGCGCCGGTTGCCGTGCGCGAGCGCGTTGCGTTTCCGATCGATGTGTTAAAGCCTGCGCTGGACACTTTGCGTGCCACCTTTGGCACTGGTGTGCGGGAAGCGGCCATTCTGTCTACCTGTAACCGCACAGAGATTTACTGTGCGGCCGAGCCGCACGTGGCTGAACGCCTGCCCGAATGGATGGCAGACTTCAATAGCCTGCGCTCTGCTGAGCTGACCCCTCACTTGTATCGCTACAACCAGAACGAGGCTGTGCGTCACGCGTTTCGTGTGGCCAGTGGTCTGGATTCGATGGTGCTGGGCGAACCCCAAATTCTGGGGCAAATGAAAGATGCCGTGCGTGCCGCCACAGAGGCCGGTTCGCTGGGTACGTTATTGCACCAACTGTTTCAGCGCACGTTCTCGGTTGCCAAGGAAGTTCGAACGCAAACTGCAATTGGTGCCCATTCGGTATCAATGGCGGCAGCGGCTGTTCGTTTGGCTGAGCGTGTGTTTGGCGATCTAAGCCAGGCCAAGGTGCTGTTCATTGGCGCAGGCGAAATGATCGAGCTGTGCGCCACACACTTTGCTGCCGTGAACCCCTGTAGCATCGTGGTCGCCAACCGGACCCAGGAACGGGCTGAAACTTTGGCGTCCCGCTTTATGGCCAGCACCATGAAGCTGGCTGATGTACCGGAGCGTCTGGCTGATTTTGATGTGGTGGTGTCCTGTACGGCCAGTACTTTGCCCATTTTGGGTCTGGGTATGGTGGAACGTGCTGTGCGCTCGCGCCGCCACCGCCCTGTGGTCATGGTCGATCTGGCTGTGCCACGTGATATTGAAACCGAAGTAGGCCGCCTGGATGACGTGTATCTGTACACCGTCGACGATCTGGGGCGCTTTGTGCAGCGCGGCGCCGATGCGCGTCAAGCCGCCGTGGTTCAGGCCGAGGCTATTATCGACACCCAGGTGCAGCACTACATGCACTGGCTTAGCACCCGTGCGATTGTGCCGGCCATCATGGATGTGCAGCAGTCGGTTGAAAAAGTCCGTCAGCACGAGCTGGAACGTGCGCGCCGCATGCTGGCCCGTGGCGACGATCCAGCCGAAGTGATTGAAATGCTGGCCTATGGCCTGACTCAGAAATACATGCACGGCCCTATGGCCGAATTGACGCGCAGCGAAGGTTCCGAGCGCGAGCAACTGCTGAATTTATTGCCTCGTTTACTGCCCTCGACCACACGTCGGCGTTAGCGTCTGGGCTTCTGTCTGTTCACCGCCTCTCTGCGGTGCAGCCTGATGGCCATGAACTGCACCCAGACCCTCTGATTTTCCCTTTAGGCTGTTCCCTATGAAAGACTCTATGCGCAGTCGGCTTGAGCAATTGGCTCGCCGTCTGCATGAAGTTGACGCCATGCTTGCCGAGCCTGAAATTGCCGGAAATATGGACGAATTTCGCAAAATGTCGCGCGAGCGTGCCGAGCTTGATCCCGTTGTGACAGCCTTCAAAGCCTACGAGGCCGCCGAAGGTGATTTGCAAGCTGCCCAAGACATGATGTCCGACCCTGAATTGAAAGAAATGGGCGAGGAAGAATACAAGCTGGGTAAAGAGCGCATTGCTCAGCTGGAAGATGATCTGCAGATTCTGCTCTTGCCGCGTGATCCGGACGATACCCGTAACGTCTTTATTGAAATTCGTGCTGGTGCCGGTGGCGATGAGAGCGCCTTGTTCGCCGGGGATTTGCTGCGCATGTACACGCGTTATGCAGAAAACTGCGGCTGGCGTACGGAAATCATGTCTGCCAGTGATTCGGAAGTGGGTGGCTACAAAGAAGTCATCGTGCGTATCGAAGGGCAGGATGTTTATGGCCGATTGAAGTTTGAGTCCGGTGCGCATCGAGTGCAGCGTGTGCCCGAGACGGAAGCGCAAGGGCGCATCCATACCTCCACATGTACCGTAGCGGTGTTGCCCGAAGCCGAGGGCTTGACTGAGATTGTCATCAACCCTGCCGATTTGCGCGTAGACACCTTCCGCGCCAGTGGTGCGGGTGGTCAGCACGTGAACAAAACAGATTCTGCGGTTCGCTTGACCCACTTACCAACAGGTTTGGTGGTGGAGTGCCAGGATGACCGCTCCCAGCACCGTAACCGCGAAAAGGCTTTGCAGGTCTTGGCGGCTCGCCTTAAGGACAAGCAACAGCGCGAGCAATCCGATAAGGAAGCGGCGGAGCGTAAAAGCCTGGTGGGTACGGGCGACCGTTCCGAGCGCATTCGGACTTATAACTTTCCGCAGGGTCGCATGACAGACCACCGCATCAACCTGACTTTGTACAAGCTGGCCTACATCATGGATGGTGATCTGGACGAGCTGATCAAGGCCTTGTTGTCCGAGCATCAGGCAGGTCTGCTGGCTGATCTGGCGCAGGCGTGAGCATGAGCTTATCCGGTGAGCACGTGCAGCCTGTAGCCCTGGCGTCTGCCGACTTGCCGCGTACTTTGCGGGCCTTGCAGCCGTTAAGCGCTTTGCCCCGTCTGGAGCGCGACATGCTCTGGATGCAGGTGCTGGGTGTTGGCCGCACCTGGCTGATCGCGCACGATACGGACGAGCTGCCGCTGAACAAAATTCAGGCTTACCTGGCTTTGGAGGCCCGCCGACTGGCAGGTGAGCCGATGGCGTACATTGTGGGTGTACGTGAGTTCATGGGGCACGAATTTTTGGTGTCGCCGTCCGTTTTGATTCCCCGTCCCGATACCGAAACACTGGTCGAGCGCGCCCTGGAACGTGTGGAACATATCCAGTCTCCCCGCATTCTGGATATGGGCTGTGGCAGTGGTGCGATTGCCGTTTCCCTTGCTTTGGCGCGTCCTGATGCCCAGGTGGTGGCCAGCGATATCAGTACCCTGGTGTTGGCGCAGGCTGGCTTAAATGCTCAGCGTTTGTGTGGGAAAGTCGAGTTTTGCCTGGGGAGTTGGTACGATGCTTTGGCTGGCCAGGAACCTTTTGACCTGATCGTGTCCAACCCTCCATACATTGCTGTGGATGATGAGCATCTGGATCAGGGTGATGTGCGGTTCGAGCCGCGTCAGGCGCTAACAGACGGTTCTGACGGCTTGACGGATTTGCGTACAATAGTTCAGGGAGCCGGGCCGTATTTACGCCCTGGTGCTAGTCTTCTCATGGAGCACGGCTGGGATCAGGCCGACCATGTGCAAAATATGCTGCGGCAGGCAGGATTCAAGCAGGTTGTCAGTTATGAAGATCTGGCAGGAATCCGGCGGGTCACAGGTGGTCAATGTTAATTCTTTTCTTAAGAGAACGTCATGAGTGAAGTTCAAGATTTCATCCGCGAAACGGTTACGGAAAACCCCGTTGTGCTGTTTATGAAGGGCACTGCCCAGGCACCTCAGTGCGGTTTCTCCGCTCGTACAGTGCAAATCCTGCGCGCTGTTGGCCTAAGCCAAGTGGTTGTGGTCAACGTGCTGGACGACGCTGAAGTGCGTCAGGGCATCAAGGATTTTTCCACGTGGCCTACTATCCCTCAGCTGTACATCAAGGGTGAATTCGTCGGTGGTTCGGATATCGTGTCCGAAATGTACGAAAACGGCGAACTGGAAACCATGTTGCGCGAGGCTGGGGCTCTGGAGTGAGCACCAAGCGACGCCTGGTCATTGGTATGACCGGGGCCACCGGAGCGGTCTACACCGTACGTTTGCTGCAAGTGCTGCAATCCTGTCCGGACGTGGAAACCCATTTGGTGATCTCGCCTTCCGGGGTGTTGAACATTAAATACGAGCTGGATATCGGACGACACGATATCCAGGCTCTGGCCGACCAGGTGTACAGTTTCCGTGATGTAGGCGCGACGCTGGCCAGTGGTAGCTTTCCTACAGCCGGTATGGTGGTGGTGCCGTGCTCGATGCGCACCTTGGCAGCGGTCGCGCACGGTCTGTCCGATAACCTGATCACACGGGCGGCCGACGTTACCTTAAAGGAGCGTCGCCGTTTGGTGATGATGGTGCGCGAGACGCCGTTCAATCTGGCGCATCTGCGCAATATGACGGCAGTCACGGAAATGGGTGGGATTATTTTCCCGCCTATGCCCGCTTTCTACCTGCGTCCCAAGAGCATCGACGATATTGTCGATCACACGGTAATGCGGGTTCTGGAACTGTTTGATATTCAGGTTCCGGGCGAACGCTGGGATGGGTCGCAGAAACCTAGTTAAGTTATGGTGCAGGCCTGTTGCCTAGATGAAAAAACCCGATGCTCACACATCGGGTTTTTTTATTGTCTGTTTGAACTGCTTTTACGGTGAAGCAATATTCACTGTGTGAGCATCAGCCTGCGTTCAAGCCTGTTCGCTGCCTACCATCAACGGCGTATCGCAGTTTATTGACCAGATCGGCGCTTGCTCATGAAAACAATTTGCTGTTCGCCAGCGGTAGCGGGTTGAGCGGCTGTAAACGCGTCCTGGCGTGGGGCAGGGGGCTCGTCTTCTCCCAAACCGGCTGCTAGGAGGGCTTCTGGCAGATGGTCGTCAAAGTAGTCCTGGTCAAAGCCCTTATCCCCTTCGGGGTCAGCTTGGCCGGTAACTTTTAATTCCGCAAAATTGTGTAGTTTAGGGTCCATCAGGTGCGAAGGCACCACACGGGTCAGTGCGCCAAAGACGTTCCAGGAACGGTGCGGGAATTTCTTGTCCCAGTCAGCAATCATGCGGTTGATTTCCTGGCGCTTCAGATTTTCCTGCGAGCCGCACAAATTACAGGGAATGATGGGGAATTCTTTGAGCTTGGCGTACGCGATCAAATCCTTTTCTGGCACATAGGCCAAGGGGCGGATCACGATATGTTCACCATTGTCCGACATCAGTTTGGGCGGCATACCCTTCATTCGACCGCCATAAAACAGGTTCAGAAAGAAGGTGGCCAGGATGTCGTCGCGATGGTGGCCCAGCGCAATTTTGGTAGCGCCCAGCTCTTTGGCGACCCGGTACAAAATGCCACGACGCAGGCGCGAGCACAGCGAACACATGGTTTTGCCTTCAGCGATGACGCGTGTCACCACTGAATAGGTGTCCTGGGTTTCGATGTGATAGGGCACACCCAGCTTTTCCAGATATTCGGGCAGGATGTGGTCCGGGAAACCAGGCTGCTTTTGATCCAGGTTGACGGCAACAATGTCGAACTTGATCGGGGCGCGTTTTTGCATGGTCATCAGCACGTCCAACAGGCCGTAGGAGTCCTTGCCGCCGGACAGGCAGACCATGACCTTGTCGCCGTCCTCGATCATGTTGAAGTCGCCGATGGCACGGCCCACTTCACGCATGATGCGCTTGCTCAGCTTGTTGTCATGGACGCGTTGTTTGCGTTCGGCCTTGGTGGCAAACACGGGCGTATCGGATTCGGAGGCGGGTAGGGTGCTGGTGTCTTGGGACATAAGGAAAAGCAGGTAAAGGTGTCATCGCAGCGGCGCCATGGGCGCAGCCGGTGCTTTAGCGGTAGCGCTCGATTTCAATGCCGACACAGTCGCAGTCGGCAAAGGCTTCGGGTTTGCTGGCCCGGATTTTAACGCGTTCTATGGTCGGAAATTGGTTCTGAATACGCTCGGCCAAGCGCTCGACCAGCGTTTCCAGCAGATTAGTGTGTTCCGTGGTGCTGACCTCGATCAAGGCCTCGCGCAGCAGCCGATAGTCCAGCACAGTGCCAATATCCTTGTCCTGCACGTCTTGCGTGATGGGAGTGTCGAACTCTGCATCAATATGCAAAGGCTGGCGGTGAACCAATTCGTGGTCCAGCATGCCAATCGAGGCTTGAACCACCAGATTGTTGATGAATATACGGCGAGTAGTCATGGCAAAAGCAAGATGTCAGGCCCACCCGATGGGGCGGGCCTGTGAAGAAGGTCAGGACGGGCGGCTCAATACGCATTCGTCCAGGGCGGGGCGCGCTAACTGCAGCGTGAAGCAGTGTAGTTCATCGCGGCGGAAGGCGTGGACTTGAACCGTCTGCCCGGGTTCGTATGCGGCCAGCAAATGCTCCAGGCTAGCGGTGTCACTAACACGCAGCCCGTCAATGGCAACCAGAGCATCACCCGCGGACAAGCCAGCCTGATGTGCTGCGCCATCGGTAAAGACCGTTGCCAATAGGCACTGGCCTGCATTTTGGCGCAGACGTGCATTCAGGCTGGGCAGCTTGGAAGAGGTTTGCCACTCCAGCTTCAGTCCTTGTTCAGCCAACCAGGGCTTCAAAGGCAGGTCTTCACACCCTTCAACGTAACGGGCGATGAAGTCCGTGGCGTCATAGCCCGTTGCTTCCAGAATCAAGGCGGGCATGGCCTCTTCTGGAATCCCTTGGGGATTGCCTTGGTAGAAGTTGCGGCCATAGCGCTCCCACATCAAGAGCATTACATCGTCCAGGCCCTTGGCTTGCTGTGTGTGCGTGCGGATGCACAGATCCAACCCCAGCGCGATTAAGGCGCCTTTGCTGTAGTAGCTGACCAGCGCGTTAGGCGAGTTCTCGTCCTGCTTGTAGTAGCGGGTCCAGGCGTCGAAAGAGCTTTGTGCGGTGGACTGCTTGAAGCGGCCGGGGCCACGTTGAACGGCGTTGATGTTCTTGGCCAGCAGTTTCAGGTAGGAGGGCTCGTCCAGCACGCCGGAGCGCAGCAACATCAAGTCGTCGTAGTACGAGGTGAAGCCTTCAAACACCCACAGCAAGCGAGTGTGGTTCTCACGGCTTAAATCATAGGGGGCAAAGGCGGCTGGCTTGATGCGTTTGACGTTCCAGGTGTGGAAGTATTCGTGGCTGACCAGACCCAGAAAGGTTTGATAGCCGGCACTCTTGACTGATTTATCTTGGCCTTGGGTGGGCAAATCTTGGCGCGAGGCGACCAAGGCGGTAGAGGCACGATGCTCCAGCCCGCCATAGCCATCTTCGGTGACCATGGTCATAAAGACATAGCGCGAGCTGCAATCCAGAAATGGAGCACGGCGGGTTTCGGGTTCAAAAAACGCGATTTGTTCGGCGCAGATTTTTTCTACATCGCGAGCGATACGTGGCAAGTCCAAATTCGGTACACGACCGGTAAAGACCAGTTCGTGCTCAGCGCCGTGTGCAAAGAAGCTGATGACCTGTGGAGTGCCCATTTCAATCGGGTGGTCGATCAGCTCGTCGTAATTGCTGGCGCGGTACAGGCCAAAGCCATAACGCTCTGCCGCACCGGGCAAGCCAGTGGCTTCAGGCAGGCTGGTGTAGATCTGCCAATCTTCGATTTCTTCGTTAGAGATCAACTCCAGCAGGCAAGGCTGCTCGGTCTGGCCTTCAACGGCCAGAAAGGCGCTGGTGCCGTTGAAAAACGCGTGGGTCTGATCGATGTGGGCGCCGCGTACGGACAAGTCCCAGGCATAGACCTGATACTGCACACTCAACGGTCCCTGGCAGGGTTCGCACTGCCAGCGGTGGTTGTCCAGTTTGCGGATGGAAACCGGTTGCTCATTGCAGAAGGCGGCTATGCTCTCGATCTGACGCGAGAAATCGCGGATCAGGTAGCTGCCAGGAATCCAGGCCGGAAGGCTAAGAATCTGGCCATCTGTTTGGGGGGAAGTGATCTGTATCTGGACAGTCAGGCGGTGGCCGGCAAGATCAGCTGGCTCGGCGCGGTAAAGTACGGGTGTAGGTTCCATTCCCCTATTCTATTTAATTTTTCTGGGAGTCAGCATGAACGAACCCTTAGTCAAAGCAGAGGTGCATGGTCGTGTTGCTTTATTGACATTAAATCGGCCCAAGGCTTTGAATGCGCTCAATAACGAGCTGATCGCCGAGTTGTATGCCCTGTTAAAGAAATACGATGCCGACAACGAGATTGGTTGCATCGTGCTGACCGGTAACGAAAAAGCCTTTGCGGCCGGCGCCGATATCGGCGCCATGAAAGACTGGAACTACCACGATGTCAGCTCCCAGGATTATCTGGGCGGCCAGTGGGAAGAGCTGCGTCGTTTCCGCAAGCCCATCATCGCGGCGGTTGCCGGGTATGCCTTGGGCGGTGGGTGTGAATTGGCCATGTTGTGCGACATCATCATTGCTGCTGATTCCGCACGTTTTGGTCAGCCAGAAATCAAGCTGGGCGTGATCCCGGGTTTTGGCGGCACGCAGCGTTTGCCGCGCGCCGTGGGTAAAGCCAAGGCCATGGATCTGATCTTGACCTCTCGCATGATGAATGCCGAAGAAGCCGAGCGCTCCGGCCTGGTATCCCGTGTGGTGCCTGCCGATAAGCTGCTTGAAGAGGCTCTGGACGCCGCGACGATCATTGCCAGCATGTCTTTGCCGTCGGTGTTGATGGCCAAGGAGTGCGTGAACCGTGCATTTGAGTCCTCTCTGGAAGAAGGCCTGCTGTTTGAGCGCCGTAACTTTCACGGTCTGTTCGCCACGGACGACCAGAAAGAAGGCATGCGTGCCTTCGTTGAGAAGCGCAAGCCCGAGTTCAAGCATCGCTAATTTTCTCAGTAGTCAATAAAACGAGGGGTGTGTTGTAAAATTGCTGCGCTGCAATGTTACAAAATAAGCTTACCCCTTGATGCCATTGAGATTGCGTTTATCAGCCTTGCATTAAGTATCAAACAAGCAAGGCTGAATTTGCTTACAACAAAAAAAAGACGCTATACTTTATGGGTTTGACGACACCGGCTTTTGAAAGGGGCCGATAATATTGCGCGGATGGATTGGCTTTTGCCTTTGCAGTACATCCACCCACACAACGTTATCTGATTGTTTCCTACTATGAATCAGCCGATTTATCAGCAGACAGGCACCACAGCCACGGTGCAGGCAGCAGGTGACACGCCGCCACTTCCCGAACCCGTAGTACTTACGCCCGAGCAACGTAGCCGCATGGCTCGCCGGGCAGGGCAAGGAATTGTGCGCACACTTGTTGCCCAGGCGTTTATGGGCCTGTTGGCGATAGGACTGTCGGCATGGATTTCCGGCGCATATGCAGCAGCCTCAGCACTCATCGGTGCGGCTGCTTATTTTGTGCCTAACGCATTGTTCGCATTGCGTCTTTTGCTGGGTTTGATGGGCGGCGGCAATGCTGGCGCACTCTCCTTTTTCTGGGGAGAAGCATTCAAACTTGGTTTTGCGGTTTTGACACTGGCTTTGGCTGCCATTGCAAACACGGGTTGGTTGGTTTGGCCCGCATTGCTCTTTGGCTTGCTGTGTGTCTTGAAGGGCTATGTGCTGCTGCTGTTTTTTCGCAAGCTGCCATAACGAATTTTTGTTTCACGGGCTTGTCCCTTAACGTATAAATCACAGGGTAAATACAGATGGCTGCTGCTAGTGATATTTCGCCTCAGTCAGGGTACATCCAGCATCACTTAGTTCACTTGAATAACGTGGGTGAAAAACAGGATGTTCTGGCCAACTTCGGTGTCATTAACTACGACTCCATGTTCTGGTCCCTGTTGATGGGTCTGGTTGTGGTCTTCTTTCTGTGGCGCGCCGCTTCGGCCGCAACAGCAGGTGTGCCAGGCCGCTTGCAGTCTTTCGTAGAGATGCTGGTCGATTGGGTTGAGGATCAAGCCAAATCCATCGTTCCTAACGCTGAGTCCCGGAAATTTGTCTCGCCTTTGGCGCTGACCGTTTTCCTGTGGATCATCATGATGAACGTGCTGGACTTGCTGCCCGTTGATGGTCTGGGCTGGATTTTCATTCAAACCGGTCTGGCTGCCGAACACGGCGACCCCCTGTACTACCACCGTATTTTGCCTACCGCTGACCTGAACGTGCCAATGGGCATGTCCATGGGCGTGCTGCTGCTGATGTTCTACTACGGCATCAAGATCAAGCACCCAGGCGGCTTTGTCAAAGAGCTGTTTACTGCACCGTTCGCCGCAAGTGGCCTGATGGCCGTCGTGCTTGCACCATTTAACTTTTTGCTCAATTGCATCGAATACGCGGCCAAGTCTGTGTCTTTGGGTATGCGGTTGTTTGGCAATATGTTTGCCGGTGAACTGGTTTTCATGCTGATCGCTCTGTTGGGTGGCGCATGGACAGGGTTTAATGGCGCCAGCCTGGGACTGGGTATCGGTCACATTCTGGCCGGTTCTGTGTGGGCGATCTTCCACATTCTGATTGTGTTGCTGCAGGCGTTCATCTTCATGATGCTCACCCTTGTCTATATTGGACAAGCACACGAAGGCCATTAATCCGATTCCGACTGGACAATGGTGTCTGGTTGGGGGGAGCAGGCTTAGCCTGCTAACGCTTTGATTTTTTTGAATTACACCTGATTTTTAACCAAGGAGTTGTCATGACCAACGTAGCTTTCGTTGCTCTTGCTTGCGGTATCATCATCGGTCTGGGCGCTTTTGGCGCTTGCATTGGTATCGCCCTGATGGGTGGTAAATATCTGGAAGCATCCGCTCGTCAGCCAGAACTGATGAACGCTCTGCAAACCAAGATGTTCCTGTTGGCCGGTCTGATCGATGCTGCTTTCCTGATCGGTGTCGGTATCGCCATGTTGTTTGCATTCGCCAACCCATTTGTTGGGTAATGAGGCGAGCCCGTTGTCGCTTTTGGCAGACGGGCAGGCAGTCGTCGTTAGCGGTGTGTTGCTCGATTTGATCATGCACCGCTTGTCGACTTGAACATACATGTGTCAGGACGCATACCGCTTCCTACACACGTGGTCTTGAAGGGATACGACCGTGAATTTAAACGCGACTCTCTTTTTTCAGATGATCGTGTTTTTCGTTTTGGCCTGGTTTACGATGAAATTCGTATGGCCGCCACTGACGAAAGCAATCGATGATCGTCGTCAGAAAATCGCTGATGGTTTGGCTGCTGCCGATAAGGGCAAAGCCGATCTGGCACAGGCCCAAGCGCGTATCAGCTTGATGGACGCTTCGGCCAAGTCCGACAACCATCAACGCATTGTTGACGCTGAAAAACAGGCGACTGCTCTTTTAGAGCAGGCTCGTCGTGAAGCTGAAGCCGAAAAAGCCCGCATTATTGCTCAGGCCCAGCAGGACGCTAGTCAAGAAGTGCAACGTGTACGTGAAGGTCTGCGTAGCGAAGTCGCTGCGTTGGCTGTCAAAGGTGCCGAGCAAATCTTGCGACGCGAAGTTGACGCAAATGCGCACGCCCAGCTGCTCGAGCAGCTCAAGGCTGAACTTTAACATCAAGGCAGGCCATGGCTGAACTATCGACTATTGCCAGACCTTACGCCGAAGCCCTGTTCGCCGCTGTACGCGACGATAGCCAGGGTCTCGAATCGTGGTCGGCCCTGTTGTCCGAAATGGCTCAGGTGGCCGGTCTCCACGATGTGCGCGAGGCATTGAACGATCCGCGCCTGAATAACGGGCAGCGACTCGAACTCTTTACAGGCCTGGTTAAGTCACAGGTCTGCGAAAAAGCTCGTAACTTTCTCCAATTGTTGGTGGATAACCAGCGCATCTTGCTGCTGCCACAGATTGCAGAACAGTTTGATCTATTGAAACACCAATTCGAAGGCACGGCACAGGCACAGATTATCAGTGCTTTCCCAATGGATGATGCTCAGGTTGCTGAGCTGATCGCCGGGCTGGAGAAAAAGTTTGGCCTGAAGCTAAAACCGACTGTGACCGTCGACGCTGATTTGATCGGCGGTATTCGGGTGATCGTTGGTGACCAGGTGCTCGACACTTCCGTGCAGGCCCGGCTGGCCAGCATGCGCGATACGCTGACCGCATAAGCGCGATTCAGTAAACAGGATTTCAGGAGTCTGAACATGCAACTTAATCCGTCCGAGATCAGCGAACTGCTCAAGAGCCGCATCGAAGGCCTGGGTGCGTCGACTGACGTTCGTACACAAGGCACGGTCGTATCCGTGACCGACGGTATTACGCGCATCCACGGTTTGTCCGATGTGATGCAGGGCGAAATGCTCGAATTTCCGAACAACACGTTCGGTCTGGCCCTTAACCTCGAGCGCGACTCTGTCGGTGCCGTGATTCTGGGTGAGTACACAGGTGTTTCCGAAGGCGATCCAGTTAAAACAACTGGCCGTATTCTGGAAGTGCCCGTCGGCCCCGAACTGTTGGGTCGTGTGGTTGATACCCTGGGTATGCCTATCGACGGCAAAGGCCCAATCAATGCCAAGATGACTGACGTCATCGAGAAAGTGGCTCCTGGCGTTATTGCCCGTGAGTCCGTCTCCCAGCCCATGCAGACCGGCACGAAAGCCGTGGACTCCATGGTGCCAATTGGCCGTGGTCAGCGCGAGCTGATCATTGGTGACCGTCAGACCGGTAAAACTGCCGTGGCTGTGGACACCATCATTGCTCAAAAGGGCAATGGCGTTAAATGTATTTACGTTGCCGTGGGCCAAAAAGCCTCCACGATCAGTAACGTGGTGCGCAAGCTCGAAGAGCACGGTGCTCTGGAGTACACGATTATTGTGGCTGCCTCGGCTTCCGAGTCCGCTGCCATGCAATATCTGGCTCCTTACTCCGGTTGCACCATGGGCGAATACTTCCGTGATCGTGGCGAAGACGCCCTGATCATTTACGACGACTTGACCAAGCAAGCTTGGGCCTACCGTCAAGTATCCCTGTTGCTGCGTCGCCCACCAGGCCGTGAAGCCTACCCTGGCGACGTGTTCTACCTGCACTCCCGTCTGCTCGAGCGCGCTGCTCGTGTGAACGCTGAGTACGTAGAAAAATTCACCAATGGTGAAGTGAAAGGCAAAACCGGTTCTTTGACCGCCTTGCCTATCATTGAAACGCAAGCCGGTGACGTTTCCGCTTTCGTTCCAACCAACGTGATTTCGATTACCGACGGTCAGATCTTCCTGGAGTCCGACCTGTTCAACGCTGGTGTTCGTCCCGCTATTAACGCCGGTATTTCGGTGTCCCGCGTGGGTGGTGCTGCTCAAACCAAGGTCATCAAGAAACTGTCCGGTGGTATTCGTACCGACTTGGCTCAGTACCGTGAATTGGCCGCGTTTGCTCAGTTCGCCTCCGACCTGGATGACGCAACCCGTCGCCAGCTGGAGCGTGGTAAGCGCGTGGTCGAACTGCTCAAGCAGCCCCAGTACCAGCCTTTGGCTGTGTGGGAACTGGCCGTGAGCCTGTACGCTGTGAACAACGGTTACTTCGACGATCTGGAAGTCGCTCAGATTCTGCCTTTCGAGAAAGGTCTGAAAGATCACCTGCGCAGCAAGTTTGCTGCTCTGGTTGAGCGTATCGAAAGCAAGAAGGAACTGAGTAAAGAAGACGAGGCTGAGCTGGTTGCAGCTATCCAGGACTTCAAAAAGCACGGCGCTTTCTAATCATTGTTGGCAGACGCCGGAAACCCCGGCGTCATGATTAGCGGGAGTCGACAGCCTAGTTTGGCTCCCGACAATGCCCTTACAGGAAAGTGTGATGGCCGGAATCAAGGAAATTCGTACAAAGATCAAGAGCGTGCAAAACACGTCCAAGATCACCAAAGCCATGGAGATGGTGGCGGCATCCAAAATGCGCAAAGCGCAAGAACGGATGCGTGCAGGCCGTCCCTATGCAGACAAGGTGCGCGAGATTGCTTCGCATCTGATGCAGGCGCACCCCGACTACACTCACCCCTACATGGTTGAGCCCACCGAAGTTAAAGCGGTTGGTATTGTGGTTGTCAGCACCGACAAAGGTCTGTGCGGTGGCTTGAACACCAATATTCTGCGTCTGGTACTTGCGCGTGTGCGTGAGTTTGAAGACAAAGGTATCAAGGTTCAGACAACTGCCTTGGGTGGAAAAGCTGCTGGTACCTTGGCACGTGTGGGTGCCAATCTGGTATCCCAGGAAGTTGGTTTGGGCGATGCGCCTAACCTGGAACGTCTGATTGGCGCGATCAAAGTGCAGATCGACGATTTCGTCGAAGGCCGTATTGATGCGGTTTATCTGGCTGCCAGTCGCTTTGTCAATACGATGAAGCAGGATCCAACCTTCATCCGCTTGCTGCCTCTGCCTTCCGGTCTGAAAGATCCTTTCCAGGCTGGTGAGCAAGTTGTAGAAGCTGAAGCGTCGGCTAATTCTTCCGAGTACGGTTGGGATTACATCTACGAACCCGATGCCAAGTCAGTTATTGACGACTTGTTGATGCGTTACGTAGAGGGCTTGGTGTATCAAGCCGTTGCCGAGAACATGGCCTCTGAGCAGTCTGCCCGTATGGTGGCCATGAAAGCCGCTTCGGACAACGCCAAGACCGTTATCGGTGATCTTCAGCTGGTCTATAACAAGACCCGCCAGGCAGCGATTACGAAAGAAATCTCTGAAATCGTGGGGGGTGCCGCTGCTGTGTAATCACGGCAAGGCACACCATCAAAGTTATATTGCAAGGACTCAACATGAGCAACGGTACCATCGTTCAGTGCATCGGCGCCGTGGTGGATATTCAGTTCCCCCGCGACAGCATCCCTAAAGTCTACGAAGCGTTGACGCTCGTTGACGAAAGTTCGGCTTTCGCAGAAAAAGGCCTGACATTTGAAGTACAGCAACAATTGGGTGACGGTGTAGTTCGCACCATCGCCATGGGTTCCAGCGACGGCCTGCGTCGTGGTATGGAAGTGGCCGGTTCCGGCGCACCGATCTCCGTACCCGTGGGTCTGGGCACATTGGGCCGCATCATGGACGTGTTGGGTCGTCCGATCGACGAAGCTGGTCCTATCCAGTCTGACGAGCGTCGCGCTATTCACCAGGCAGCCCCTAAGTTCGACGAATTGTCGCCTTCGGTGGAACTGCTGGAAACCGGTATTAAAGTGATTGACCTGGTTTGCCCGTTTGCTAAGGGTGGTAAGGTTGGTCTGTTCGGTGGTGCCGGTGTGGGCAAAACCGTGAACATGCTGGAGCTGATCAACAACATCGCCAAGGCACACAGCGGTCTGTCCGTGTTTGCTGGTGTGGGTGAGCGTACCCGTGAAGGTAACGACTTCTACCACGAAATGGCTGATGCAGGCGTTATTCAGCTGGACAACCTGAGCGAGTCCAAAGTTGCCATGGTGTTCGGTCAGATGAACGAGCCTCCAGGTAACCGTCTGCGTGTGGCACTGTCCGGCCTGACAATGGCTGAGAAGTTCCGTGACGAAGGCCGTGACATCCTGTTCTTTGTGGACAACATCTACCGCTACACCTTGGCCGGTACCGAAGTTTCCGCTCTGCTGGGTCGTATGCCTTCGGCCGTGGGTTATCAGCCTACACTGGCTGAAGAAATGGGTAAGCTGCAAGAGCGTATTACCTCCACCAAGACAGGTTCGATTACGTCCATCCAGGCCGTTTACGTTCCAGCCGATGACTTGACTGACCCATCGCCTGCTACGACTTTCTTGCACTTGGACTCCACCGTTGTGTTGTCGCGTGACATTGCTGCTCTGGGTATTTACCCCGCTGTGGATCCTCTGGACTCCACTAGCCGTCAGCTTGATCCACAAGTTGTGGGTGAAGAGCACTACGCAGTGGCTCGCGGTGTTCAACAAACACTGCAGCGCTACAAAGAACTGCGCGATATTATCGCTATTCTGGGTATGGACGAACTGTCTCCAGAAGACAAGCAGGCCGTGGCCCGTGCTCGTAAGATCCAGCGCTTCCTGTCGCAGCCTTTCCACGTGGCAGAAGTGTTTACCGGTTCGCCTGGTAAGTACGTACCGCTGAGCGAAACACTGCGCGGCTTTAAGATGATCGTCGACGGCGAGTGTGATGCTCTGCCAGAACAGGCGTTCTACATGGTCGGTTCCATCGACGAGGCTTTCGAAAAAGCCAAGACTATTCAGTAATAAGGATTGCTCATGGCTAAGCTTCATGTTGACGTGGTCAGTGCCGAAGAATCGATCTTTGCTGGTGAAGCAAAGTTCGTGGCGCTGCCCGGCGAGGCTGGGGAGCTGGGTATTTTGCCCGGTCACACTCCATTGATCTCGCGGATTCGTCCCGGCACGCTGAAGATCGTTATGGTCGATGGCAGCGAAGAGCATATCTTTGTCGCTGGCGGCATACTCGAGGTTCAGCCAGGGAAAGTCACTGTATTGTCGGATACCGCGATTCGCGCACACGACTTGGATGAAGCAAAGGCACTTGAAGCCCGCAAACATGCGGAAGAAGCCCTGCGCAACACCAAGGACAAGTCCGATATCGCTGTTGTGGAAGCCGAGCTGGCCATGCTGGCCGCTCAAGCTGCCGCAGCACGACGCCTGCGTAGCGTGCGCAAGCACTAATCTCAGGTCGGTAGCATCCGTGAAAAAGCCACCCTTAGGGGTGGCTTTTTTGCATTTGGGGATTGGCAGGAGGCTCTAGGGAGTAGGCCGGAGCTTGCTGAAAGAAATACGTGCAGCAGTAATAGCAGCCGTTGCTTTTGGCTGCATCGGAGGAGGAGATATAGAGACTGGAGTTTGTGTGTCTGTGGTGACTAGCCGATCCCGCACAGAGACGGCTTTACTACGTCTGCCCTTGTGATGCCTTGCAAGGAGGTATTCCTGTGACTTACTGCGATTCTTTGAGAGACAAAAGGCTATTTTCGACACCCTTGCGCCAATCTCGTTCTATGTTGTCCTGGCCCAGTAAGGCATCCAGCCTGTCTTGTTGTAGACCTGTCTGTCTGGGGCGCTTCGCAGGTGTGGGGTATAGGCTAGTAGGTGTAGGGATCAGTACAGGTGCTTTGGACAGCAGGCCAAGTTTGACTGCCTGAGTAAAGATTTCCTGTGCAAATTCATAGCGACTGACACTTGCTTGCCCAGCAAAATGGTAAATACCGATAGGGGCTTGCTGCGTGCCGATGCCTTTTTTTGATTCGCTCAGTCTTTCCGCCAACTGCAACAAGACTTGAGCTATATGCGGAGCGTAGCTTGGGCCACCCGCCTGATCGGCCACCATTCTCAGCTCTGTGCGTTCTCGCCCAAGGCGGAGCATGGTTTTTAGGAAGTTGTTGCCAAACTGACTGAACACCCAGCTAGTGCGCAAAATCACAGCTTCTGGCAAAGCCTCTAGTACACCTTGTTCGCCTTCTAGTTTGCTGCGACCGTATACATTAATAGGGCTTGCCGTAGCCTCTTCTGCATAAGGCTGTTCAGATTGGCCATCGAATATGAAGTCTGTCGATATGTGGATGAGCTTTGTGCCTGACTGCGAGCAGGCCTGAGCCAGCAGACCGGGCCCTGTTCCATTAATGAGATGTGCTTGATCTGGCTCAGACTCCGCACGATCAACAGCGGTGTAAGCCGCTGCATTGATTAAGATATCTGGTTGGTGTTGAGCCAGGGCGCTGGCAATAGATTCTGGGTTAGTAATGTCCAGCTCTCGACGGCTTTTGATTACAAGTAACTTACGCTCTGGAAGCTTTAGCGATATGGGAGAGTTAGGTAGAGCTGAACTATTAAGAGAGCCCTTGCTGACCGCTAGTAGGGCTTGGGCCAGTTGGCCTTCCCCTCCGCTTACCAAGATGCAGGTCATAGTTGCAGGAACTGTTCTAACCCTGGATGAGCCCTATCCTTGCTTGAAAGAATAGGATTCTTGATTGGCCATTCTATGGCCAGACGAGGGCAGTCCCATGCCAATCCACCTTCGTCATCAGCTTGGTAGTAGTCGGTGCATTTATAGCTGACGTCTGCTTCTGCGCTCAGAACACAAAAACCGTGAGCATACCCAGGGGAGACCCACAGCTGCCGATTGTTCTCTTCGCTGAGCTCCAGCCCTACATATTGCCCAAAGCTTGGGGACGTGGGGTCAATGTCTACGACGACATCGAAGATACGTCCTCTAGTGACGCTGATGAGCTTGCCTTGTGGATGTTGTTTCTGAAAGTGCAGGCCGCGTAAGACAGGGCCTTTCGAGTAAGACTGGTTATCTTGGACGAACAGGGTGTCAATGCCGACTATTTTTTTGTAGCGTTCGGCGCTGAAGCTTTCTTTGAAAGAGCCGCGATTGTCTTGGAAGCAGTTGGGCTCAATAATAAGTACGCCGGGAAGTTTGGTGGTGTAGGTATGCATATCAACTCTGCAGCAGTTTTGCCAGATACTGACCATAGCCTGTCTTTTCCATAGCGACAGCCTGTTTTGCCAAGCCTTCTCGTGACAGCCAGCCTTGATTGAATGCAATTTCTTCCAGGCAGGCCACTTTCAGGCCTTGGCGGTGCTCGATAGTGCGGATAAATGAGCCTGCTTCCATCAGGCTTTCATGTGTGCCCGAATCTAGCCACGCAAAGCCACGGCCTAAGATGGAAACGTGCAACTCACCAAGGCTTAGGTAGGCGTTATTGATATCAGTGATTTCCAACTCGCCCCGGGCTGATGGCTGGACCTTGCGAGCTATATTAATAACCCGGTTGTCGTAGAAATAGAGGCCAGTCACTGCTAGGTTGGATTTTGGTTTTACTGGTTTCTCTTCGATGGAAGAGGCTTTGCCAGAGTCATCCATGGCCACTACGCCAAAGCTTTGGGGATTATTGACGGGATAGCCGAAGATAGTCGCCCCATGAGGATTTGTTCGGGCAGCGCGCAACATTTGGCTGAAACCATAGCCGTAGAAAATATTGTCTCCTAATATCAGACAAACCGAGTCAGAGCCAATGAAGTCTGCCCCTATCAAGAAAGCCTGGGCAAGGCCTTCAGGGGAGGCTTGCTCGGCATAGGACAGCTCAATACCAAATTGGGAGCCATCTCCTAAGAGTTTCTGGAAACTGGGTAGATCTTCAGGGGTACATATGATCAAAATTTCCCTGATATCGGCCAGCATCAGCACCGATAAGGGGTAGTAGATCATGGGTTTGTCGTAGACCGGCAGCAACTGCTTTGAGACACCCATGGTGATGGGATGTAGCCGAGTACCGGACCCTCCTGCTAAGACTATTCCTTTCAAGCTTGTTTTCCTAAACGATCCAGACGGTAGGCACCACTAAGAATGCGCTGCCACCACGATGTATTTTCAAGGTACCAACATACAGTCTTGCGCAGGCCTGTCTCAAAGTTCTCTTGTGGGTTCCAACCAAGTTCCAGCGCTATTTTACTGGCATCAATTGCGTAGCGCTGATCGTGACCGGGACGGTCCTCCACAAACGTAATCAGATCAGAGTAACGGTTTAATCCGGCCGGCTTGCCGGGGCGTAAGTCTTCAAGAATAGAGCAGATGGCTTGAGTCACATCTAGATTCGTTCGTTCTTGATTGCCGCCAATATTGTAGGTTTCCCCTATGCGGCCATGAGTCGCAACGGCAACTAGAGCGCGGACATGGTCCTCCACGTAGAGCCAGTCTCGCACTTGCTCGCCATTACCGTAAACGGGTAGAGGCTTGCCACTGAGAGCGTTGAGAATCATGTGAGGGATGAGTTTTTCAGGGAATTGGTAAGGACCGTAGTTATTGGAGCAGTTGCTAATGACAACCGGTAGGCCATAAGTACGATGCCAAGCCCTGACTAAATGGTCAGCGCTAGCCTTGCTGGCGGAGTACGGGGAGCTGGGGCTGTAGGGGGTGGATTCCGTGAAACGGGCATCGGTATGCCCCAGGTCGCCGTATACCTCATCCGTTGACACATGGTGAAAGCGGAAGTTTTGCTTGCGTTGTGGGACCAGGCCTTCCCAATATTGACGGCATTGCTCAAGCAGGGTACAGGTGCCCACAATATTGGTTTGAATGAATTGAGCCGGGCCGTCAATAGAGCGGTCAACGTGCGACTCAGCAGCCAGGTGTATGATGATATCCGGCTGGAATCGTTTAAGTTGCGTGGATATTTCTTCAGCTTCGCAAATGTTGGTCTGGCTAAACGAGTACCGTGGGTGCTCTAGTGTCCGAGTCAGGGACTCCAGGTTGCCAGCATAATTCAAAACATCAACATTTAAGATGAGATGATCGCTAGTTTGGAGCAGGTGCCGGATAAGAGCAGAACCGATAAAGCCGGCTCCTCCGGTAACAAGAATACGCATAGTTAGGTATGAGCGTCGGTTTTTGTTGAGACTTGCACAGGGGGTGATGGGCAGTCCGTGTTGGACGGCTGGTTGCGAAGCACCTACCTTAACCTGGATAGAAGGATGGCAGCAGCTTCTAAGTAAGGAGTATGGCTAACTTTCTTAACGATCAGGACCTTGTTTGGCTGCCGCAGGCTAGCTATCAGCTCGTGCGTTACACGCGAAGAAGTTATATTTAAAACCCTTACTTGTACTGTGCTGGTTGTAGTCAGTTAGGCAGCTCTTGTTCTCTAGGTTTGGCGGGCCGCGCTCTGGACCGACATGCTGACTCTTGCGCCATCTTCGGCTCCAACTGCATAGGTGCTGCTCTCTTTTGTGTCGTTTCTCCACACTGCATATGGCTTTTTCTACACTTTTATTTGGTCCAGGTAATCGTCCGGTATCGATACTGGTATTTATATTCTATGCCACTTTATTGTCGACTAAGGGCATTTACTCTTACGGAGCAGGAGCATTAGTTCTATTCTCTTTATGGAAGATACCTGAGTTACGAAATATAGATCTTGAAAAAAAAGAAAAACTTATTCTAAGTTCGATGCTGGCTTTTGCTGGTATCAGTATCGTAGTGACGGTCTTGCACGGATCGTACATGCGCAGTTTTGAGGTTCCGGTAAAATTCATTTTTGGTGTCCTGTTAGTCCTGTGCATGATCAAGTTTCCTCCTAAACCAGGCGTTTTCTGGTTAGGGGTCTGCTCTGGAGCTATTACTGGCTTCGCTGTCGCCTTGTGGAAAATGTGGCAGGTGGGGGATTTCAAAGCATTTGGTTTTACTGGTGCTATCCAGTTCGGAAACTTGGCTTTGAGTATGGCTGTCTTATTGATGGTGGCCTTGTGCTGGCTACTAAAGCACCCGAATACATACCGTCGCCTCTGGTTCACGATTCTGGGGCTAGGGATGGTTTGTGGTCTACTAGGCTCCTATTATTCTGGCACTCGTGGTGGATGGGTGGCGATTCCTTTATTCGTTCTGCTGTTCCTGCTTGCCTATGCTCGTCGTAGTAATTTTCTAGCTTGTGGCGTAGTACTGCTGGCTCTTCTAGCCGGTATGGGGCTTCTTGCGTCTCAGTCTCCTTTAGTAGCTGAGCGGATTGCTTTAGTTCATCAAGAGTTGGCTGAATATGAGGTGAATGGGACAAGCAGCTCGAGCTCTCTGGGAGCACGCTTCGCGATTTGGGAAGCCTCTTGGCAGTTGCTCAAAGAGCGTCCTATCCTTGGTTTCGGGGAGGTGGAGTATAGGAAAGCTCTGCAACTGAGGAGTGAAGTTGGCCTAGTGGGGGCCGTACCTGCAAGTCTAGCTAACACACATAATGCTTTTTTGGAGTTTTGGGTGTTATATGGCCTATTGGCGTTGTTAGCGTTGTTAGCGATGATGTTAAGTGCAGTTTGGTATTTTCTATCTTATATTCGACATGAGGACTCAGTATTACGTAGTTATGCATTGAGTGGTGCGTGCTTGGTAGGTGGGTATGCCATTTATGGACAAACTCAAATCATGCTATCGCGCAATAATACATTGTTATTTTTTCTGTGCACTTTAGCCGTTCTGATAGGTCTTATGCGGCAGCGTCAGTTAAAGAATGTTTAGTTAATTATTGATTGGATATGATCTTTATTGCTGATTCTTATTTTTTTATATTGCAAAGAAAAGATTGAGAGTTAGTGTTATTCTCTTGTTTTTCGGGTGTTTTACTGGGTTTTTCTTTATTTCAGGTTTTATTAAGTAGGAACTGCTTCTGCATGACTAATATCCCGGCCCGACGATTTAAAAGGCTGTATGAGCAAATTTTGCTGTCACGTATTTTGTTTTTTATAATCGGGTGGCTGCTCACGGTTTTTTTGCCTGCAGTGATTTATTGGAATGTTGATGCTTTACTCAGCCCAAGTACAGGTCAGTATGTAGGCTTGTTGGCGAGTACAATGGCATTCTGGGGCACTAACTTCAGTTTGAAGCATTGGCTGATGCCTTTTCCTGGAGGACGCTCTGCCGGTTTAGTGTTAACACAAGTTTTTACTATTTATCTGTCTGTGTTTTTTATTACTCTATTTCTTAGGGTGGAAGCTTCACGGGCTTTGTTATTAATGTCAGCAGTATTGGCTATGTTATTCTTTTTGTTTGAGCTTCGTGTTGCTCAGATATATTACCGCAGTAAATTAGCCATTTTACCTAAGGGTTTCGCTTTGAATCTCTTAGGTCTTTCTGAAGTAGATGCTCGCCCTCTGAACGTTCTAGTCTTGGGGGGGGTGCGTTATGACGGTGTGGTTGCAGATTTCGGAGTTTTGAGTGCTGAAGAAGAGCGGTTTTTAACCTCTTGTGCCTTGCAAGGGGTGCCAGTATATAACGCTAAGCAGATTTATGAGTCTATTACAGGTCGTGTAAAAATAGATCGTATGTCAGAGAACTCTATCGGGGCACTTCTGCCATCACCCGTATTCGAAAGAGTCAAGCAGTGCATTGATACGATACTGGTTTTGTTGGCCGCTCCATTCTGTATTCTGATTGGGCTAGTCACAGCTTTGTTGATTAGGTTGGAGAGTCCAGGGCCGGTTATTTATTCGCAGTTACGCATAGGTAAAGGGAATCGTCCCTTTCGAATTTATAAGTTCCGTAGCATGCGTTTTGATATAGATGCTCCGCCACAGTTTGCTGGAGAGAATGATCCACGCATTACGCGAGTTGGTCGTATTATTCGAAAACTGCGTATTGATGAGTTACCACAATTTGCTAATGTCTTGAAAGGGGACATGAGCTTGATCGGACCCCGTCCAGAGCAACCTGTTTTTGTAGAAGAGTTTGACCGGAAAATTCCATTCTATAGTTATAGGCATGTAGTCAAACCTGGTATTACCGGCTGGGCACAGGTCCGGCACGGTTATGCTGCTGACGCTGATACCACGCAGATCAAAATTGAATACGACTTCTTCTACATCAAGCATTGCTCTTTCAGGATGGATTTTTATATTGTTTTGTTAACGTTACGTACGATGTTAACGGGGTTTGGAGCGCGTTAGGCATTCTTCGTACAGCTTTTCTGTCTTATCCACCATAGCATCGACAGTGAAGTGTGCAAGGAAATCTTGTCTTGCTGCTTCTCCCAAGCTTTGTCGGAGATTATCTTGCTCAATCAACGTGGCCAGGTGCTCGGCTAAAGCTTGGGGATTTTGGCGGGGAACTAGGTAGCCATTACGCTGATGTTGCACGCACTCGGCTACACCGCCTACATCGGTAGCTACAATTGGCAAGCCTGCACTCATGGCCTCTAAAATGCTTAACGGTAGTCCTTCCCAGTTAGTGCTCAATACAAATATGTCAGCTTCCACCAGATACTGGTTTACCTTATCCGAGGCACCGTGAAAATAAATTTTATCTGACAAATTCAAGCGTTGACTCAACTCCTGCATTTGTCCTAGGGTTTCGCCAGTCCCTAACAGATCCAACCGCCAGTTGAGTGAGGAGATTAGGTGGAGAGCCTTTAGTAACGTGCTGTGGTCTTTTTGTTGTGAAAAGCGTGCCACCATAAGCAGTCGGACTGGTCTCCTTGCCTCCAGCGAAGCCGAACGCACTGGTAGACGTGGGTTCTGATTTACTACTCCATTATGGATAACCTGCAGCTTATGGCGGGGGAAACGATAACGTAAAGCAAGGTCCTTATCGTACTGTGAAACGGTAATTATCTTTTTAGCAAAAAAAGCGAGGCTGTACTCAATGCTCAGATATAGCATTCGTTTCTTTTTCGATACCCCTTCTGTAAAAGCCCATCCGTGGGCTGTAAAGACGCTAGGGATACCAGCCAATAGCGCTGCCACGCGACCAATTGCGCCTGCCTTCGAGGAATGCAAGTGAATCAGGTCAGGTTTGACCTGCCTAAGTATCTGCCTGAGTTGGCGTATGCAATGGTAGTCAGATCTGACTTGAATAGGGTGCACCAGCTCCGCCAGATTTTGTATGGGGATGCCTCGTTGTCGAGCCCGATCGAAAAGTTCTCCTTCTTTGCCTCCTGCCAGGACTAGGACATCATGTTCACGCCGTTGCATCTGTTCAGCAAGATCAAGTACATGTATGCCGGCGCCGCCGATTTCGTCTCCACGCGTGATGAGATACAGTATTTTCATATAAATTAAAATAGCAGTTTATAAGGCAAAAAGGGGCTGATAAACAAATGCTCTTCAATTACAAAGCTGCGATATAAAAAGAGCATCGGTACAAAAGAGTAGCGATCAGATTGGCGAGGATTTTCTTTATTACGGCCCGTTTTATCTGAGTGAGGAAATTCTAATCGCGATTAGCCAATAACAGAGAAAACCATACTGTAGTTAGTTAAAGCGGCCTGTATGAACAAGTCGATAAGAAATCACGAAAGCCGCAGTGACGAGGATGGCCTTGGGCTAAGTGATGGCAGCCACCCCGTAGATCAGGGATGAAATGCGATACAGAAGCGCACTGCTGAGGTCTGAAGCAAAACGAAGCGGTACAAGGTGATCAAGGCCAAGCCGAACAAGATGCCCTTTTTATGGGGTGGTTGTTTTCTGAGAAGTAACCAATTTTTCAAAGAGCGCATCCCATTGTTGCAGAACCTGAGGCAGCATATATTTGGCCGCAGCAACCCGCGCATTGTTCCGCATGTCAGTACATAATTCAGGATCATTGAGCAGTTGCAATATCCCCTTGGCCAGGGCCGCCGGGTCGGCAGGATCACACAATACGCCATCCTGCCCGTCAGAAATTATCTCACGCGGACCAAAATCACAGTCGAAAGATACTATAGGCAGGCCGCAGGCCTGAGCTTCCAGTAAGACTAGGCCTTGGCCTTCGTAGCGTGAGCTGACTGCCAGCAAGGTTGCTCTCTGGTAATGCTGGAAAATCTGATTAGTAAAAGGTAGCCAAGTGAGCTGGGCGCTAATGCCTAATTGATCGGCTTGGGCATGCAATGCACTCTGTTCGGGGCCTTCACCGATGATGGTCAGGTGCGCGTCCGGCCGTTGTTCGGTTACCAATGCCCAGGCCTGCAGCAGAAAATCAAAGCCTTTCTGATAAGCTAAACGGCCAACGGCTAGCACCTGATTGTCGGGTCCTGCGTCAATCGCTTGCTCAGGTGTAGGCAGATTTACTGGATTGGAAATGACTGTAATGCGGTGCACGAACTCTTGGTAGAGCTTTGCCTGGGGCTGCGTCAGTGAGAGTACGCAGTCTGCATGTCGATACAGCAGGCGACAAGTAAAGCGGGTCAGGGAGCCAAATGCAGCCGGGTTGTTGTGATCACATACGATGAGTGCAGGAGCGCCTCGCAGCCTGAATGGGAACTTCAGCGCCAGAATAGATAGCAGAGCGCACCAAGGGCCATTGGCGATCAGTATGTCAGCTCCGCGTACGTCTGACTGGCGTCTGATAGCAAAGATATCCCGTACATAATTGAGCAAGCGCCGCCCGCGACCAGGCTGGGTGGCATGCATTAAGCTACTGCGCTTGATGTCGGAATGCAAGGGATACACATCGGTGACTTGTCCCTCTCGTACAAGTAGAGAAACATCATGACCGTCCGCAGCCCAGCTGTTCAACAGTAGCGCCAGCACACGCTCAACGCCGCCTTTGATGAAATAGCTGTCATATAGTTGGACGATTTTCATGGTGTAGCGGCCTCTTGAGGTGTGACGCGTGAGTAATACAGCAGCAATGTACCGATCACGAAACTTATCGAGTAGGCTGCGCCGATGGCTAGTGGTCCCTGTTTCCAGGAAAGAGGCAAGTCTAGCAAAAGGATTAAAGCGGCCGTTGCTAGACCTGCTAGCCATTTGATTGTGACGGCATAATGCAGCCCAGCTCGTATGAGGATGGCATCTAGGCTGAGAGCGGCAAATCCCGGAATCAATATGAGTGAGCCCAAGCGGATAATACCAATGGCTGGGTCAAATGCAGGGCCGTAAATCAACGGAATGAGTAACGGAGCAAATATGTTGACGCCCGCGGTCAGAATCAATCCAAGCATGATCAGGGCAGGTATGAAAAGAGGGGAGGCCTTATGGGTCGCCGACTCCCGGCGATAAACGAGGGACGGCGCCAAGGCTGCAATGGCAACTGGGCCAAAAAACCAACCACTATCGATCAACCCAAAGGCAGCTGTGTATTGCCCATAGAGAACGGCACTCAGGCGAGTTTCCAGCACGACCCGGTCTAGGCGTTGGATCAACACAAGGGCCAACACGCCAACCCAGACAACGAAGCCTCTGCTGAGTACCCAAGTCATGTATTCTTGGCATGCGTGCCAACGCCATGGCGGCCCGTCGTCACGGATGGCATAGACGTACCATGCGGCGATGGCGAAGTACTCAGCACTGTAGATCAAGATAAACCAAGTGACAGAAGCATCCAAGAAGTACAGTGCAGCAATACAGATCAGTTTCAGGCAGGAAATCACCAGCCTGACAGCAGTGATGACACGGGTGTTCTGACTAACTTCTCTAATCAAACGCAGTGTATTAAAGGGCTCTGCGACGAGCAGGGATGCAGCCAGAATAAAGAGAAGCGGTTGTCGTGAATCAGGTTCTGCAAGCACGGTCCAAACCATCATACTGATACTGGCTAACAAGCCTACTAACAGGCGCAGGACGAACACTGAGCCTAGTAAGCGTTTCCGGCTGGCAGGGTCGTTACTTGAAGCCAGTTGCGGAGCGACTGTTTCAGAGCCAGCCATAAGGCTGATGGCGGAGAACAAAAACAGTAAGGCGAGTGCATATTGGAATTCACCGAAGGCATGAACACCCAGCGTACGCGCAATTAAACCTACTGATATCGCTGAGAATGCAAGCTGAAGCACTTTTTCTAAAACTAGCCAGATCAGGCTGGAGAGTTCCCGACGGGCTAACAACTGGCGCAGACGTAAAGGCAGTACTCTCATCGTGAGTCAGCGCGATCTAAGCCGGCAGAAAAGTCAAGGCGTTTGCACACTGCCCTGGTCCCGTAAAGCATCATCAACCAAGCATTTTTCAGAGTAGGCAAGCTTAGTCCATTGAGATGGATGCGCCACTGCAGATCCCGGACTTTCTTCGATGAACAGGATTTAAGTTGTGCACGATAGTAGGTTATCGGATTGGTTGTTGGCATGCGGCGGTCAATTGAAATACGCGACAGTGCCAAAAGCCAAATTAGATAGTATGCATGACCGATATTTTTGAAACGTAGGTAGGCCGTATAAAAAATCGCGGTGCCTGTTGCATTCATGAAGGTCACTTGTTTTGCAAGCTTCGTCGGCAGCCAGAGGTCATCGCCATCAAGAGAGGCAAGATAACTACCTTTCGTGTGCTCCAGGGTCAGATTATGTGCCTTGGAGGTGCCTTGACTAGTTTGGTACGCCCAAACCTTCATATGCGCAGCACGATCCGCAATACGCTTGGTAATGGTCAGCGTACGGGCCGCGCTATAGGCCGGCATAACAATTGAAACCCGGGGAGACTCAAGCATGTTGGATCAATGTCTCCAATCGATTGCGGTACTGGGATGAGTACACGTCGTGGGCATATTGCCGATAGTGTTGATCCCATAGTGCCCTTGCCCGCGTACCACGAGCCACAAGCTCGGCCTTGGTAACGTTGGCGAGCCATTCACGAATTGCGTCGGTAGTTTCGGCCAGCGCCCATCCGGTCTGTTCTTCTACTACGCGCTTACCGGGCGGAGTACCTGCCGTGGTCAGCAAGGCTCGCCCCAGAAGCAAGTGTTCGTAGTATTTATTGGGAGCAGCATACCTGTGGTTGGGTATGCTCAAGTAATAAAACCCGACGACGCAGTGCATGCCGGACAGCATGTCCAGGCCTGCTTCGTGGCTAAGGGGGCCGTGTGCGATGATATTGTCATGATCGCGTGCGGCGGCCTCGACGCGGCTTGATAACGGCCCGTAGCCTCCAACATGCAACTCTACGTCGGGACAGCCCGCGCAGGCAGCCAGCAGATTTTCCAAACCCCGATGTTGTTTTTCCAGAATGCCTAGGTAGCCAATACGAATGGGTCCAGGTTCAAGAGGATCAAGTGGTTGAGCAGGCAATTGACTGGCGGGTACGTTCTCCACGACCATGATGTTGGGTGCCGGAGCGAGCGAGTGCTGCTGATAGCGAGATTTGTCAGCCAGCAAAGTCAGATCAGCATGGCGGGCCAAGAAACCCTCGATGCTATTGAAGAGCCGGCGCACTGGGCCGCCGATGGCACGTGAATCAGCATAGTGATCATAAATGTCGAAAACTAGTGGTTTGCCAAACAGACGGCAGAAGATCCACGCCGCTAGGGTACTGTCAAGGTCCACAGAGTGGACCACAGAGATCTGCCGCCTTTGACGAAAGAGGGTGCGGAGAATAAATATGTTCCAACCTATCAACCCCCCCAGGTTACGCCAACGCGCACCCAAAGCGGCAACTTTGTTGTACAGAAACACTTTGTCTTCGCCGGCAGGAATATTGGCCTGATCACGATCCCATCCTATGAAACTGACTGTGTCCCCTCGTGCTTTCAAGGCATGAGCATACTTACTCATGCGAGCATCAAGTTGTGGCAGCAACGCTCTGACGAATGTGATATGCATGGTTCTGATTTGCCGCCGAATCGAAGTGATGGAATAGAAGGAAAAAATAGAATATGAAAAAATTTTGATACAGCCATTCGGATTTCACAAAAAACATCAGGCTGTAAACAGTGAAGAGTGTAAGGTAAGTCCGAGATAGCAGACGCGAATGCCGCGAGCGTCGCCACGTAGAGACGAAAAGAAGCAACCAGAACAGGATAAACAGCATGCAGCCGAGGTATCCAACCAGATAGGTCAAACGTACAAATCCAGAGTCACTGTAGGCCAACCCTCTTTCTTCGTACTGCTCATTATCTCTGAAGTAAACTCCCTGACCAACGAGCGACGAAGACTTAAGGAGGTCTCCGGCATGAAATGAAAAGGATTGCTCGTTGATGGGTTGCTGGCTTGTGGGTTGAGGGCTGCTGGGCTGCTGGCTGGTAGTTTGAGGACTGTTGGTGGAAAGTCCTTGGTAAGACTCGAGCGTAACGTCTAGCGATGCGGAAGCGAGTGTGCCTCGCTCCAGTGATGTCTGGATCGGTTCTAGCAACCATGTGATCAGCTGCTGCCCGTCCTTGGAGACTCTAGGAAGCAGGGCGAGCAGCAAGCCGATGACCACGTAGACGAGACACAACGACAGCCGCTGGCGTAGGCTATGTGCAAGAAACAGGCTGGCGAGTATGTAAATACCTATTAGGGGTAAAGCGCTGCGGCCACTGAGCAACGCCGCCAGCAGGCAGGCGATTTCTATGCACAAAAACGAATATGTTACAGCTCGAGAACCTGTGGCGCTGCGCCAGACAAGCATACCAAGAGCAGTAAAGGCGAAGGCTACACCATGGGAGGAAAAAAGAAAGCCATTGGGCCCGAGAAATCGGAATGGATGACCATGATGGTTGCCGCTGATGACTTGCTCAACTCGGAAGCCACCCAGTTGTTCGATACTCCATTCATGAAACGACGGGATGAGAAGCTGGAGCAGCATCACAATGAGCGGGAGTATCACAGCCAGCCAGAATACCTGCATGGTCGCTCCCGAACTGAAACCCAAGCGCTGCAGCGTGTGCATGGCACCGTAAGTTAGCAAGCCCAGCACGGGGATTTTGAGCAGGTATGCCATGAAAACTAATAACTCAGAATGCTCGCCCTCTTGCATCAGGTGGAGCAACAGAATGCCGCACAGCAGCAGATAGGGTAGCCAGGCCAAACCGAAGAATTTCTTGGCAGCCACAGGCCAGTTTTGCCCTCCTGCCAAGCAGGGCAGGAGCATACAGGCGCCAACAATCTGGCTGGAAAATCCAGCCCAAGAAAAGGGCCAGACTATACATGACGTTGCTAAAGCAATCCATGCGGCGGTCAGATTGACGCAGATGAGGTGGGTCCTGGTAAACGCAGTGTCAGGAGTAGTAAGTGTCATGGAATTCCGAACAGGATCATATCTCGATCCAAAGCCTCGGTCATATACTTTGGCTGTTGATAAAAAGGACATTCCGATCAATCCCAATCGACTGGGTAACCTTCCCTTTATACTAATCGCGGAATGTCAACACATTAGCTTCGAACTTAAACCAAACCTTACAAGTGAGCATCGCAACGAGATCTTCGTTACTTTGACGTAGCTCCGATCTTAGCGAAAGGCACTCCAATTGTAGCGGTTTTTGCTGCATGCCCAAGGTTGCTGGCTACCTCAAGGGACTGTGTCTGGCCGGCTTCGCAGTACTGCCTGCGCAATAGCTGGAAGTGGACCCTAGTGTGGTCGAAGTGATTTATAAGAGTGAAGTCCGAACACAGCAGGTTTTTCGTAATTATGCTGTGGATATATGCGCTATTTTGATGCTTACAATTAGACATGTTTCGCAGTGTCAACTGATACCAAGGTGGTAGCTCATTGTGGCGAACTGTTTTCGGATGAGCCTGGCTGTGTGCTGCTGATTCGCGAGGCTTTGATCGAATACAAACCTGAGCTTGTATTTGTAGGTGTCGCATACTACCCTCCTCGAGCCTTAGCATGGCTTATGAGCTTGGTCCCTGTTGAGCAGTCGAGGAAGTAGCAGTGGTGTAAAGAATTCATTTTTCATTCTTTTTAGTTATAAGCAAATAAAGATGCGTCTCTCCAACAGGTTTAAGCTTCAGTTTTAGCCTGTTTCCCGAGATCGTTATGTTTTCCCGTTATTTAGCCCCCACTGTTTTGGCTCTCTCCCTTACCTTCTCCGCACAGGCTGCCGAGCAGGCTTTGGAGATCGGCTATTTGCCCATCATGCCTGCCGCTCAATTGTTCGTCAGCTTAGGGTCGGGTGACTTATTGCCTGAAGGGCAGCCAGAGCCCAAGTTGGTCCAGTTTCAAAGTGGGCCCGCTCTGACCCAGGCTTTGATCGCCGGTCAGTTGGATGTGGCTTACGTGGGCATTGGCCCTGCCTTGGTTGCGAAAGCCAAAGAGGCAGATGTAAAGGTGGTGGCCTCCAATATTGTTGAGCAGGTCAGCGTCTTGGCGATTGGTGATTTGGCTGCTTATCTGGATGCGGACAAGCCCGATTTTGCGGCTGCGGTTGCTAAATTCACTCAGGAAAAAGGCCATAAGCCCAAGGTTGCCAGCTACCCCAAGGGAGCTGTACCGGAGGCGGCTTTGCAGTACTGGCTGCGCAATATGCTCAAAGTTGATCCTGATGTGGTTGAGGTGATCTATCAGGGTGAAGCCCAGATTCAGCAGGCCTTGAGCAATCATGCTGTGGATGCCGCCGCTATCCTGGAGCCTACCGTCAGCCAGATTTTGCAGCGTCAGCCTGATGCCAAGGTGGTGGCTCATGGTGGCGAGCTTTTCCCTAATGAGCCTGGCTCTGTGCTGCTGGTTCGCGAATCCTTGATCGAATCCAAACCTGAACTGGTTCAACACTTGGTTAATGCCCATTTGCGTGCGACGGCCATGTTGCGTGACGAACCGGCCAAGGCAACGCCTTACGTGCAGAAGTATGTGGGCGGTGGCCGTTTGCCCAAGGATATCGTGCAAGCCGCTATCGAGCGCTCTCATGATCAGTTCCAGCCAGACCCACGCAAAATTATTGACGGTACTGCTCAGTTGCAGGACTTCCAGGTTTCTTTAGGCACACTGGCGACCAAGCTGGATGATGTCCAAAGCCTGTTTGATGTCCGTTTTTATGAGAAGGCTGCCCCGTAATGAGCGTTGCAAAGCAAGCAAGCCTGCCCAATGCACCGGCGTCAGCTCCTGCTGGCGCCTTGGTGGATGCCTTATGGCGTCGTGGCCTGGAGCGGGTTGTTTACGGGCTGGCGGGGCTGGCCCTGTTTATTCTGGTGTGGCGTTTGGCCTACGCGTATGGCTGGGCGCCTCGCGGAACCTTGCCTGATCCTTTAAGCCTGCCTTCGGCCTTGTTGCTGGAAATTGAATCTGGCCGTCTCTGGCCGGCTGCTCAATCCAGTTTGGTGCATTACTTTTGGGGCCTGGGCATTGGCACCATCTTGGGTATTGTCTTTGGTTTGGCAGCGGCGACTTTGCATCGCTTTGATTTGCTGCAAGCGTATTTGGTGCGTTTGCTGCGTCCCATCCCGCCTTTGGCATGGGTGGTCTTTGCGATTGCCTGGTTCAAAGTCAGCCATACCGGCGCCGCTTTTGTGATTGCGATTGGCGTCTTTTGGCTGAATTACTTTGCCACGTATAGCGCAGTACGTTCAGTTGACCCCCGTTATTACGAGTTGGCCTCCGCTTTTGGGCATACCTCTTATTTTTCGCGAGCCTGGACCGTGGTGTTGCCAGCGATTAGCCCCGGCTTGCTCAGCGGTGTGCGCGCGGGTATCGGTCAGGCTTGGATGACCTTGATTGCCGCCGAGTTGCTAGGTGTTCCTGGCATGGGGCAGGAAATGAATGCAGCAGCGGGGGTGGGCGCTTATGACGCAGTGGTGGTGTATATGCTGATCATCTCTGTGGTCTATACCTTTTGCGACATGCTTTTTCTGACCTTCAATAAATGGATACTCCAGTGGCAGCCTTGATTCAGTTTCAGGGGTTTGGATTTCAATACCCCGGTGCACCGGCGCCAGTAATCCGAGATGTGAATCTGGAAGTTCAGGCAGGGCATTTTGTGGCGATTGTGGGTGGTTCGGGTGTTGGCAAAAGCACTTTGTTGCGAGCTGCTGCTGGTCTGAGTCAGCCTAGTTTTGGGCATCTGCGCTCCAACTTGCAAGACAGCCCGGGCCGTCGTGCGAATGCCTTCGTGTTTCAGGACAGCCGCTTATTGCCTTGGCGTCGTATCGCCTCCAACGTGGCTTATGGCCTGGAAGGTTTGGGTCTGTCGCGTCAAGAGCGTGAGCAGCGCGTGGATGCGGCTTTAAGTCAGGTGGGTCTGGCACATTTGAAAGATCGTTGGCCACATCAATTGTCCGGTGGGCAGGTGCAGCGAGTGGGGATAGCTCGCGCGCTGGCAGTGCAACCTGATTTACTGTTGATGGATGAGCCCTTTTCTGCGGTGGATGCGTTGACTCGCCAGGCTTTGCAGGATGAGCTGGTGCAAGTGTGGCAGCGCAGTTCGGCTGCGGTGCTGTTTGTGACTCACGATATCGACGAGGCCGTGTTTTTGGCTGATACCGTTATTGTGCTAGGCGGTAGTCCAGCGGGTGTCAGTGCTCGTATTGAAATTGATTTGCCACGTCCTCGCGACCGCACGGCCCCGCGCTTTGGAGAGTTGGTTAAAGAGGTCGGCCAGGCCTTGTAGACTTTCTAATTACTCACCGCTAATAAGCCCTCTAGCATCAGCAAGAGGGCTTATTTCATTTTTGCCGTGGCCTTTGCTTTCCGGGCCTGGGCCCTTTTTAGGCAGCCCCCGGTTCCATTGCTTGCATGGCCTGTGTACTGACCAGAGTGTGCTTAATCCGCACATGAAAAGCGCATGGCTTGACCTTCCTATGAGGGGAAGCTTGAGACTACAGCTTTCGATATAACAACTTCCTGACGACAGTGTTGCAGGACGTTGTTCTGTAAGGGTTTAATCATGCAATCAGCCAAACTCACGCCACGTCAGGAAAGCATCTCGTACTTTTCTGCGTTCGTATTCATTGTGGCGATGGTAGCGGCAGCGAGCTTTTGGGACGATCGTGAAATCGTCTTGCCAGAAATTGCGGCGATGGCCGTAGCTTTGTTCGCCTACCGTGAGCAAAGCTGGATGCGTCATCCAGAGAAAATCTTTCTATGGCCCACCGTCACCGCCTTGCTGGGTTTCGGTATCAATCTGCTTGTCATACCGTTTGCGCTAAAGCTGGCACTGGTGCTTGTAGGGATGCTGCTGTTTTTTGCTCTGTTCCGCTACAGTCTTGCGCCCGCACTGGCTACTGGCTTTTTACCTGTGGTGACCAATGCGACAGAGCTTTCCTTTGTCGCGGCAATCTTGGTGACGACCTTCTTGCTGATGCTGGCGGTGGTGTTTGGAAAATTACGCAGTAAAGCGGATTGCACGACCGTTGTCCAACCCCAGATCTTGCTCGTCTATGGGGCGATTGTCTTGGCCAGCATCGGCATCGCTGCTGCGATAGGGCACATACATTTGGCCGTATTGCCCCCCATTGCGGTGGTGGTGTACGAGTCCTTGCACATGAAGATGTATTCGTGGCGAATGGTGTTCAAGCAAACCGCTGTGCTGACCCTATCGGCGGCAATAGGAGTGGGGCTTTTCCTGTTGATTCCTAATTGGGTGGCGGTAGTGGTGATTGATATGCTTCTGATGTGGGTGTTGCTGCGACTGTTCAATATGCGTATGCCCGCTGTCTATGCTTTCCCTCTATTAGCGTATGTATTCCCCCAGCAGTCACTGACTTTGCTGCCGATTGCAGCCTTGTTGGTATCCGGCCTTTCTTTGAGCGCCGTACTGACTTTTCATCGGCGCAAAAGAGTAGGGCAGTTAATGCTCAAGTCCTGAGGGCGTTGTTTAATGCGTTTGTGAAAGAGGTTCGCCTTACACTGCTGGTTTGACGCCTAAGGATAAGAAAGGAGAAGACATGAAGCACCCGGTAAATCAGTTCAAGCAAGCCTTGAAGCAGGGCAAAACCCAGATCGGTTTGTGGCATGGCTTGGCCAGCCCTTATGTAGCGGACTTATGTGCTGGTCTGGGCTATGACTGGATCTTGCTGGATGGCGAACATGTCCCTAATACGGTGCAGACTTTATTGGCCCAGTTGCAGGCTGTGGCCGCTCACCCGATTACGCCGATTGTGCGCCCCAGCTGGAATGATCCGGTACAGATCAAGATGCTGCTGGACATGGGAGCGCAGAACCTTCTGATTCCTATGGTGCAGAATGCGGAGCAGGCCAGGGCGGCAGTAGCTGCGGTACGTTACCCGCCGCATGGCATCCGAGGTGTAGGCGCAGCCTTGGCACGAGCTGCTCGTTGGGGCGCTACCACCGATTACGTAGAGCGCGCCAATCAGGAAATGTGCGTGATCTGTCAGGTGGAAACACAAGAAGCCATGGCAAATCTGGACGAGATTCTGGCGGTGGAAGGCGTGGATGGGGTGTTTATTGGCCCGGCGGACTTGGCCGCTAGCATGGGGTATCTGACGCAGCCCGGCCACCCAGAGGTCTTGTCAGCAATAGAGGACGCGATTGTGCGAATTCGCAAGGCGGGTAAAGCCCCTGGGATTTTGCAGGCCAATGTAGAAGCGGCGCACCACTACTTGTCCTTGGGGGCTTTATTCGTGGCCGTGGGCGTAGATGCAGTGTTATTGCGGCAGGCGGCAAGCACTTTGCTTAGCCAGTTCAAGGATGAGGTCCAGGTGCCTGTAGTCCAGCCGGGCGCGGCTTATTGAGCCGCGTTTGAATGCCAAGCTTCTGACAGAGGCTTGGCTGTGTTTATTGGATAATGCCATGGTCCCAGCAAGGGCCTGTGTGCAGTACTTTACGCGCCACTTTCCAGCAGAAAGCTCAGCAAGGTTTCGGCGCTGGGCTGCAAGTCGCTACGGCGACGTACGCCGATCAGGATTTCGCGTTGGCTCCATTCCTCATCCAGCTCAATGACGCGTGTATTCGGGATTTGATAGATGCTGGCGCTTTTGCGCGGCAAGATCCCAATACCCATACCTGCGTTAATCAATAGGCACATGGCGTCATAGCCCGAAACTTCGGTACGGATACGCACGGAACGGTTGGCTTCCATGGCGGTCTTGGTGATCTGGTAATGCAGCTGCGTTCCGGTCAGCAAGGTAATTTGTTCGTGCTCCAGCGTCTGCTCAAAACGCACGCGTTCGTGTATAGCCAATGGATGATTGCTCGGCACCAAGACGACGAGCTTGTCGCTGCGAAAGGGATAGGCCTCGATGTCGGCGGCATAGGGCAAGCGGGTAAAGACACCCAGATCAGCCTTGCCCTCTGCTAAAGCCCGAATGATGTCCAGGCTGGTTTGTTCTTCCAGCTGCAGGGGGATGGCAGGGTGAAGTTGACCAAACTGCCCTAAGGGCTCTGCCAGAAACTGCGAAATGGCTGACGTATTGGCCAGAATATGCACCAGACCTTGTTGGCCTTGCGAATACGCTTGTAGTCGCGTTTCGATTTCTTGCGCGCTGTTCAAGAGCGCGCGGGATCGATACAGCAACTCCAGACCTGCGGCGGTAGGGCTGACCCCTTTATTGGTGCGCAGCAGCAACGTGGTGTTCAGGGACTGCTCCAGATCAGCAATCCGCCGGCTTACCGCGGCGGCAGCAATATGCTCACGCTCAGCGGCTTGGCTGATCGTGCCTTCTTCCAATATGCGGACAAACAGCTTGAGGGTCAGGAGATCCAAAGTCATGCACGCATCATATCGTCTTTTTTTATCGCCAAGAACTCAAGTTGATGGAGCGAAGTTTATTGGTCGATTCAGAGCTGCGGATGATGATGTATGACTTGCCAGCGTTAGAGCATGAAAAAGCCCTGCTGACGCAAGGTCAGCAGGGCTATGTACTGCAAGCCTGTTTTGATTAGGCTTGTGGCTTGGCACCCGACAGGATGTGACCAGCGTTAGGAACGCGGGTCTCCAGACCCAGGGTCTTGAGCATTTGGTACACGGTACACACAGCAGCGGATAGAACGGGTTTGCCGATCTGGTCTTGGGCGCGCTGGATAGCAGGCAGGGAGGGCATCTGTACGCAAGCGGACAGAATCACAGCGTCCACGCCGTCGTGGTTCAAGCGCTTGACGTGCTCCAGCAGGTTTTCAGGGTTCAGCAAGCCCACTTCCAGGTTGTCCGATACTTCCAGGCTGATGGAGTCTTGCACTTCGATGCCTTCGGCTTCGATGTAGTCAGCCACGCGCTTGGTCAGCGGCTTCATGTAAGGGGTAATGATGGAAACTTTCTTGTAGCCGAATTCTTTCAGCGTATCGACCAGGGCACCGGCCGAGCTCAACACAGGGATTTCCACGCCGTTTTCTTTAACGGTGTTTTGCAAGCGAGCTTGCGAAGCACGGTGGTAGCCGTCGCCTTGGGCCATGATGGCAACCAGGCAAGCGTAGGCCATCACGCTCATGCGGGCGTCGCTCAGTTCAACGGCACAGCGGTCGCTGGCGATGTCCATGGCCTTCAACTCTTCAGGGTTCACCTGCATCATGCGCATGCGCGAGGAGTGGAAGGTGAAGCGCTCTTCAGGAAACTCGGCATAGCGAGCCTGCAACATGGCAGGAATCTCGGTTTCCATGGTGGTGTTGGAGCTGGGAACGATCTGGCCGATGCGGTAAGTTTTCATAGCGATCTGTCTCGGGAAGGTGATTTTTAGATTGACGCCTTTATTCTAGGGCGCGTTTTCTCCCTTGCAAATCAATCATCTGTCAACGTGCCATCGCCAACGGCGATGGCACAATGGTCTTGATCAGGCCAGGCTGGACTGCCAGCGCCAGGCATCGTCACACATTTCCTGGATGCCTTTTTCGGCTTGCCAGCCTAAGGTCTCCCGGGCTTTTTGAGTATCAGCCCAGCAGGCGGCGATGTCGCCCGGGCGGCGTGGCGACAGTGCATAGGGAATAGGGCGGCCGCAGCTCTGGGCGAAAGCGGCAATCATGTCCAGCACGGAGTAGCCTTGGCCGGTACCCAGATTGACGGTGAGCAGCTCGCTGTCTTTGGACTCCAGATACTCCAGAGCCGCAACGTGGCCTTTGGCCAAATCGGTCACATGAATGTAGTCGCGCACGCCAGTGCCGTCGGGCGTGTCGTAATCGTGGCCGAAAACTTGTACTTGTTCGCGCTGCCCGGTTGCGACCTGGGCGATATAAGGCATCAGATTATTGGGGATGCCTTGGGGGGCCTCACCAATCAGTCCGGACTCATGGGCGCCCACAGGGTTGAAGTAGCGCAACAGGGCGATGCGCCAACCAGATTCACTGTGATGAAGATTGCCCATGGCCTGTTCCAGCACGAGTTTGGTATGGCCATAGGTGTTGGTTGCCGACAGGGGATGCGTCTCTGGAATGGGCAGTTGCTGAGGGTCGCCATAGACGGTTGCGGAGGACGAAAACACCAAACTACGTACATTAGCTTCTTGCATGGCTTGCAAGAGTGTTAGTGTGCCGGTGATGTTGTTGTCGTAATACTTAAGCGGCTGGGCTACTGATTCGCCAACTGCTTTTAAACCTGCAAAATGGATAACGGCTGAAATGCTGCGCTGCTGGAAAATACGGTCAAGCAGGGCACGATCACGGATATCGCCTTCGATAAAATCGGGCTGTGTGCCCGTAATTGCCTTGATGGCGCTCAAGACGCCTTTCTGGCTATTGCTCAAATTATCCAGGATCAACACCTGATAACCGTGCTCGATCAGCTCCACACAGGTATGAGAGCCGATAAAGCCGGTACCGCCAGTTACAAGAATGGTTTGGGCCATAGGTCTTTCCAGTTAAAAGCAGGTTGAAAAGAGTGGTTAATCCACACGCTTCAAAGCGGTTTTGTAGTGGCCGCCACGCTCGGCATAGACCGATGCGTTCTGACGCAGCTTGGCGATGTCTTCGTCGCTCAGGGTGCGCACGGCTTTGGCAGGCGAACCGATGATCAGGCTGCGTTCGGGGAATACTTTGCCTTCAGTGACCAGCGCACCCGCACCAACCAGGCAGTCGCGGCCAATGACAGCGCCATTCAGAACCACAGCCTGAATGCCGATCAGGGAGCCTTCGCCGATGGTACAGCCGTGCAGCATGGCTTGATGGCCAATGGTGACGTGGTTACCGATGTCCAGGGGGTAGCCGGGGTCTGTGTGAAGGACAGCGCCTTCTTGCACGTTTGAACCTACGCCTACCGTAATGGTTTCGTTGTCTCCACGGATAACGGCGCCGGGCCAGACGCTACTTTTTTCTTTCAGTACGACCTTGCCAATCAGGGTGGCCTCTGCGGCAACGAAGCTGCTGTCGTGGATTGTGGGGCTGTGGTCGTCTAATTGGTAAATGGGCATAAGGGTGTACAGAAGTCAGAAGTCAAAGAGGGATGCTGAATACAGCCAGCCTGGGTAGGAATCACTGCGCTGTGTATAAGTGAGCTTTGGCTTGGAAGAACAAAGATCATGATGCTGAGCGTATTGGAAAGCAGGCAATATAACCCCAGTGATAGCCTCATTAATAATCTGGGTAAGACAGAAAAAAGGCTGATTCTCTAGGCGGGCAGCCAAGCTCTGGTCGCGATAATAAATATAGCCCGGTACGTCACCCAGTATTTCTTTCGGCGTTGATGGGGCGAACATATAGTCATCGTTTTTTTCCCCCATGTGCATAAAGAATGCATCAGGGAAGATATTCTCCTGGTGGAAGAAGCGTGTTAAAGCGGGTTTGTGATCACCCACCAGCAAAATTAGAGAGTCTGGATTCTCGGCCAGGAGTCGAGCCGAGAAGTCAGCTGCTTCATTCAGACTTTGAGTCAAGTTATCCAAGTAATACCGCTCACCATTGTCCCCATCTTGGGGATAGTAGGCGCCATGGGTGTATACGGTGGTAAGGAACTGAAAGCTGGGTCTGTCACTGTTGCTTTGCTCTTGGGCGGCCGCTTCAAAAAGCACTTGATCGCTGGCCCAGATCGGGCCGTCGTAGTTCATGTCTTCCAGAGAAATAAAGCGTCGAAATCCAAGCTTTGGATTAATGATGTGTCGATTCCAAAAAGTGGCGTTGTGATTGTGTAATGAAACGCTGGTATAGCCTGCGTGCTCAAGGCTACGAGGCCAACTCCAAGCTTGGGGAGATAGCAGATCCACGTATTCCTGGTAGATGACACCGTTGAGCGCGCCATTGGCTGGCAGCCCCGTGAGTAGTTCGAACGCAGCGTTGACTGTTCCACCGCCATAGACTGGGGAGATAGCTCGGAAGGCTTGAAACCCCATCTTTTCTAAAGGATCAAAGGCGGTTTTAAAGTGCTTATCGTCATGCCAACACGCTTCACAGAGGATAACGATGATGTTGGAGGGCCGGGCCGATGACTCAAGCGAGGAGGCCTTCAAAATACGAAATTGCTCTTGTTGTGCTAGTGACGGCTTTGAGGGGATACGGCGTTGACTTGTCTGGATCAAGTGTGTGAGCAGGCCATTTTTTCGAACATTTTGAGGCCAGTCCCAGACGATATAACTGACATCTTGGCGCGTTAGCTCAAATTGAGCTGTGTGACTTATTTTTGTGTCAACGCTGTTTAAATAAGGGTGAAGAGATAGCAGGGAAAAAACGATGGCCAGGGTAAGGCCCATTTTTTTTAAGCGTGCGGTTTTATCCAGGCGAATTAACAGCGCAATCCCGAGGATGATAAGCAACGCATAGATTATGTGGGATTGGTCGATGTAGTGAGGTATGACGGATAGGTTGTCAGTGCGTGTTATGTCCGTCCAGCTTAGTGGCTCTGTAGTAAGCGCTTGCTTGGTGTTGCTGACTTCAGTCAGTAACAGGGTGGCTCCAGCCGTCAGTGCTCCAGCCACAGAACAGGGTAATAGCACCCGTAGCAGGAAATAGCATGCGAAAAGTGGGGCCATGGATAAGCCCAAAGCCAACCAGCGGTACTTCCCTGTTTCATCCAGAAATAGGAAATCCAGATGGTTTTGCAGAATGTGATGCTGGAAATATCCCAGCGCAATAACAACAGCCAGATCGATTAGTCGTGTTCTGATCATGTAATAAACAAGCCGCCCGGCTTGAGGGCCGGGCGGCTGTCAAATGAACTAGGGGACGTTCGAGCTTAGCTTGTTTCGCCGAACAAGTCATACTCACTGGAATCCGTAATGCGCACGCGCACCATCTGGCCGGGTTCCAGTTTCTGTTCGCTGGTAATGAAGACATTGCCGTCGATTTCGGGGGCGTCAGCGCTGGAGCGGCCAACAGCATCGCCGTCTTCGTCGATTTCATCAATCAGCACATCCATTTCTCGGCCAACTTTGGCAGCTAGGCGAGCAGTGGAGATGGCTTGTTGATGCTCCATGAACCGCTCCCAACGCTCTTGTTTGACTTCGTCGGGGACGATGCCATCGAGTTTGTTGGCAGAGGCGCCTTCGACGGGGGAATACTGGAAACAGCCAACGCGATCCAGCTGAGCTTCGGTCATCCAGTCCAGCAGGTATTGGAAGTCTTCTTCGGTCTCGCCGGGGAAACCCACAATAAAGGTAGAGCGGATGGTCAGGTCCGGGCAGTCCTGGCGCCATTGTTTGATGCGCGACAGGGTGCGATCTTCAAAAGCCGGGCGTTTCATGGCGCGCAGCACTGAGGGGCTGGCGTGCTGGAAAGGAATATCCAGATAAGGCAGCACTTTGCCTTCGGCCATCAAAGGAATGATGTTGTCGACGTGGGGATAAGGGTAGACGTAATGCAGACGCACCCAGGCACCTAGTTCCGACAAGGCAGCGCTCAAATCCAGCATGCTGCTCTTGACGGGGCGGCCATTCCAAAAACCGGTGCGCTGACGGATATCCACGCCATAGGCACTGGTGTCCTGAGAGATCACCAGCAGCTCTTTAACACCTGCTTTGACCAGGCGCTCGGCCTCGCCCAGCACGTCGCCTACCGGGCGGCTTACCAGCTTGCCGCGCATGGACGGGATAATACAGAAGCTGCAGCTGTGGTTGCAGCCTTCAGATATCTTCAGGTATGCGTAGTGGCGCGGGGTCAGCTTGATGCCTTGTGGTGGCACCAGATCTATATAGGGGTTGTGATCCAGCGAAGGTGGTGCGGCTTCACGCACGGCGCGCAGTACTTGTTCATATTGCTGGGGGCCGCTGACCGACAGGACAGAGGGGTGAACCTCACGGATCAGGCCTTCGTCCACACCCATACAGCCGGTGACAATGACGCGGCCGTTTTCAGCCAGGGCCTCGCCAATCGCTTCCAGCGATTCGGCCTTGGCGCTGTCGATAAAACCACAGGTATTGACCACCACCACATCAGCATTGTCGTAGCTGGGGGTGATCTGATAGCCGTCAGTACGCAGCTGGGTAAGAATTCGTTCGGAATCGACCAGGGCCTTGGGACAACCCAGGCTCACGAATCCGACTTTGGGGGCGCTCATAGAGGGTCCTTCTGGAGCTTGAGGGCTCGAAATTGGGAAATAGGCTTGATTTTACCGCCCCATGCGCGGATGCGTGTGTATCTTGCACGTCCAGACCCGGCTTGTGTGACAAATAGTGCTACAGTCGCAGTCATATTTTTCTTTTCTAGCGGTTGTCCTGTGTCCGACACACATCTTTCCCCATCCTTGCCCCTGTCTGAAGTCATGCTGCTGAGCGCGCGCAATATTGAAGGCGTGCTGGCAGGCAAATCCTTGACAGAGAGTCTGGCCGCCACGCCAGCTCCTGCCCGTGCGGCAGTTCAGTCTGTCAGCTTCCATGTTTTGCGCCGTTTAGGCCATGCTCGTCAGATCCGTATCACGCTGGTGCCACGTCAGCCCAGCAATACCTGGCTGGATGCCTTATTGCTGGTGTCGCTGGCTTTGCTGGATACGGCTATGCGCGTTCAAGAGGACGCTGAAACCTTTGATGATCGTCCTGATGTGCCGGTATATGCCGTGCATACGGTGGTGGATCAGGCTGTACGGGCGGCAGATAGCCAAGCCGCTTTACGTCTGTCCAAGGGCTTGGTCAACGGTGTGCTGCGTCGCTTCACGCGCGAGCGCAAGATGATTTTGTCCCAAGTGGAAAGCCGTCCGGAAGCTCGCTGGAACCACCCCGGTTGGTGGGTCAAAGAGTTGCGTCGCGCTTACCCTCGTGAGTGGGAAACGTTGTTGCAAGCGGCTAATCGCCCGGGTCCTTTGACCTTGCGCGTTAACCAGCGCCGCTGCTCGGTAGAACGTTTGCAGGCTGTCCTGACGGAAGCTGGCATTGCGTCCAGCAGCCCAGGCGCAGGAGCCGTTACCCTGGATAAAGCCATGCCTGTGCAGGCTATACCCGGTTTTGATTTGGGATGGTGGTCGGTTCAGGACTGGTCAGCCCAGCAAGCAGGCCTGCTCTTGCCGGTGCAAGATGGGATGCGAGTTCTGGATGCTTGCGCGGCACCGGGCGGCAAAACAGCTCATCTGCTGGAACAAGCGGATTTGTCCTTGCTGGCTCTGGATACCGATGGTGAGCGTCTGGAGCGCGTGGGTCATAACTTGCGTCGTCTGGGTCTGGAAAGCGACAAGGTCGAACTTAAGCGTGGTGACGCGGCGCGAACCGCACAGTGGTGGGATGGCCAGCCTTTTGATGCCATTTTGGCGGATGTGCCGTGTACGGCATCGGGTATTGTGCGCCGTCACCCTGATATTCGTTGGCTGCGCCGTGAATCGGACATTGCCGATACCGCCCGTCTGCAAAGCTCTATACTGGATGCCTTGTGGTCCACCTTGAAGGTTGGTGGTCACTTTTTGTATTCCACTTGCTCGATTTTTCCGGCCGAAGGGCAGCAACAGGTCGAAGCATTCCTGGCGCGTCACCCTGAAGCCCGTCTCTTGGACTCTCCTGGCCAGATTTTGCCCGGTGTTGCCGGACGATCACTGGCAGATGGCGACGGTTTTTTCTATGCCTTATTTACGCGCCCGGTTTGACTTGTCACAATTAGGGCTCTGACTTTGTCCTTTTTGCGGTTAATCACGATGTGGCGCGTTTTTCTGTCTTTTCTGCTGATTGCCAACTGCGCGCTAAGCTCGGCCAATACGATTGTGCCGGTCGCTACGTCAGGAGAGCGGGTCGTCAAGGTCGAGCCTCGTATTCGGGACGAAAAACTTTATATCGATGCCGATATCGAGTTCGAACTTAGTCCCGAGCTGCGTACCGCCGCTGAAAAAGGAGTGCCGCTGTATTTCACGGTTGAAGTGGAATTGGCACAGCCCCGTTGGTGGTGGTTCGATAAAAACGTTGTTAAAGAACAACAAACGTGGCGAGTCGTGTATAACGCGCTGACCCGTCAGTGGCGCGTGGGTACCGGGGATCTCTCTTTGCCCGAATCTTCCATGAATGATGCATTGGCCATGCTGCGGCATATCCGCGGCTGGGCCGTGGCGTACGTGGCCGATCTGGATCACGACCAGGAATACCAAGGTCGTGTGCGTCTACGCCTGGATACCTCTTTGCTGGCCCGTCCATTTCAGGTGGACGCCATCAATAGTTCTGCCTGGACACTGGCTACTCCATGGAAAACATTTTCCTTTTCCGTCTCCGTCGACGAGCCCCAACCTTGATTCGCTGGGTCTTGCGTACCGCTCTGTTTGGAGCGGGTGTCAGCGCGTTGGCGCTGTTTTCTTTGCTGGTCTGGTCTACGGGTAACGCCTCGCGCTACGCGCAGCAATATGACTTGCTGCTGGTGCTTAACGGAGTGCTGGCGGCCACATTGATTTCCTGGGTGCTGCTGCTGACGATTCGCCTGTTCAGGCAAATACGTCGCCGCCAGTTTGGCGCTCGCATGACGGCACGCTTTGCCTTTTATTTCACCTTGATCGGCATTATTCCCGGCGCACTGATTTATCTGCTGTCGGTGCAATTTATGTCGCGCTCCATTGAGTCCTGGTTCAACGTGCGAGTGGATTCAGCGCTGGAGTCAGGCTTGAGCCTGGGTCGGGCGGCGCTGGATTCGCAACTGAATGAATTAGAGGGTCGTGCCAATGAGATGGTGTCGGCACTTAATAAAGCGGATAACTCGCAGTACAGCAATTTGTTGATTTCCCTGCGTGAAAACAGCGGTGTGACCGAGGCCATGGTGTTCTCTGGCAATGGTCGCCTGATCGCTTTTTCTTCTAGCCGTTACGACACCTTGCTGCCCGATATGCCGCCTTCCAGCGTGATGAATCAGCTGCGTATTGCAGGCCGTTATGCGGCGGCGGAAGTCGATGATGATGCTCCTGCCCGCGGCACTGATCTGGACGAAGGGGGCTTGCCCGCCGAGTCCACGGGCCTGCGTTTGCGCACGGTATTGCCTCTGGCTGATCCGAATCGTTTTTCCGCTACTTTGACGGGGGCGGCAGACACGCGCTGGTTGCAGGTTATCCAGCCTGTGCCGGAAAAAATTGCTCGCAATGCCAATCAGGTTCAGCAAGGCTTCAGGGACTATCAAGAATTAGCGCTGTCTCGGCAGGGGCTGCGCAAGCTCTACGGTATTACGCTGACACTGGCTTTGATACTGGCCGTATTCACGGCAGTGGCGGCCGCATTGGCCTTGTCGCGTCGTCTGACTCGTCCTTTGCTGACCTTGGCAGCGGGTACGCAAGCGGTGGGCGTGGGGGATTATCGGCCCTTGCCGGAACCGCCCGCCAAAGATGAGGTAGGCCAGTTAACCCGTTCTTTTAACGCCATGACTCGGCAGCTGGATGAAGCCCGACGCATGGTGGAGAAAAACCGTTTGCAACTGGAGCGCTCCAACGTCTATCTGGAGTCTGTGCTCAGTAATCTGTCCAGCGGTGTGCTCGCCTTTGACGAGATGTTCCGCGTGACCATGTTCAACCAAGGGGCGCAGCGTATTTTGCAGGTGGATTTGCGTTCCATTAAGGGCCGTCCGCTGGAAACCCTGGAAGGGGCGATGACCTTTGCCTCTGTCATACGCGAAGCGTTCTCCACGCATCAGGCCATGGGGTCAGATCATCCATATTGGCAGCAGCAATTTGAGCTGGAAATGAAAGAAGGGAACGAAGCGCGTGATACTATCGTCACCGTTCTTGCCCGTGGTACTTTGCTGCGCGTGGATGGTCAGCCTACCGGTTATTTGGTGGTGTTTGACGATATTACTGACGTTATTTCCGCCAGCCGTCTGGTGGCCTGGAGCGAAGTGGCTCGACGTCTGGCACATGAGATCAAGAACCCGCTGACGCCCATCCAGTTATCTGCGGAGCGCCTGGCGATGAAGCTGGAGTCGCAGCTGGACGATGTGCATGCCGCCATGTTGCTGCGCTATACCAATACCATCGTCAATCAGGTGAGTTCACTGAAAAAGATGGTGGAAGATTTTCGTGAATACGCTCGCAAGCCGGCCACTCAGATGCAAAGCTTGAATCTGAACGAGCTGATTACCGAAGTGCTGACTTTATATGGTTGGGACCCTGAAGAGGGTATGGTGCGAGATGACGGCTACAGTGTAGCGATTGATGTGGAGCTGGACCCGCAGCTGCCTGAGGTGCTGGGGGACCCCACACAGTTACGCCAAGTGATCCATAATCTGCTGGCTAATGCTCGCGAAGCCGCTGCTCAGGATCAATCACTTGACCAGGCCCACGTATTTGTTAAAACCATGATTGCAGGGGTTGAAGGTTCCGATTCTTCTGGCACGGTCAGTTTCGTGGTGTCAGATAACGGGCCAGGTTTCGATCCCCAGATGTTGGTGCGTGTTTTTGAACCTTACGTAACCACCAAGCCCACCGGCACGGGTCTGGGACTTGCTATAGTTAAGAAAATCATCGAGGAGCACGGCGGCAGAATCGATGTTTCCAATCGTCGTGAGGGGGGGGCTCGCATTTCCATCCTCTTTACCCGGCTTGCTGGCCAGCATATTCGTCTGGACTCTGGGCGGCGAGCAAACGATAATGCGTAAAAATCACGTAGGTGACGTTTTATGGCCAGAATTCTGGTAGTTGATGACGAAATCGGCATTCGGGAACTTTTGTCGGAAATTCTTTACGACGAAGGGCACACCGTGCAATTGGCAGAAAATGCCGCGCAGGCTCGCGAGGCACGCCTGCGGGGCCGCCCCGATCTGGTCTTGCTGGATATCTGGATGCCGGACACCGATGGTGTCAGCCTGCTCAAAGAGTGGGCATCACAAGGCTTGCTGGATATGCCTGTAGTCATGATGAGCGGCCATGCCACGGTAGACACCGCGGTAGAGGCTACTCGAATTGGCGCGGTCGATTTCCTGGAAAAGCCCATTACCATGCAGCGCTTGCTGAAAACCGTGGCCTCGGGTCTGGAGCGCACCGTCGCGCCCAAGACGCTAGCAGCGGCAGCCCGCCCAGCGGCTACTGGTGGTGAGCGTCGTCCGGAAGCGGTGGCAGCGATGCCCGGCATGGCACCCGCCATGGCTGTGCCTGAAGTTGAACGCGATGAGTCTTTGTTGGGCAGTATCTCTTTGGATCTGCCTTTGCGCGAAGCCCGTGATGAGTTCGAGCGCATTTATTTTGAATACCATCTGCGCCGCGAAAATCACAGCATGACGCGAGTCTCGGAGCGCACCGGTTTGGAGCGCACCCACTTGTATCGCAAACTGAAGCAGTTGGGGATTGACTCTTCGCGCAAGCGTAACCAGTCCTGATACAGTAGTTACTAAATGCGTGGCCTATCACGGCCCGTCTGCCCCTTGAAGCTGCGGTTGAACACAGCTTCAAGGATGCGCAAAACCAAGCGGCCGTTTTCGGCCGCTTGGCATTTTACAGAGCTGCTACCGATGCCACAGGCAGTGCCTGCAGCTTAGTGACGGTATCCATGCAGGTACGTGCTGCTTCCTGCCCCTTGAGCACAAAGTGTCGGTGGAAGTAATCGTGGTGCTCTTTGCCATCGTGGAAATGATGCGGAGTCAGTACGACCGAAAACACAGGCACGTTAGTGCTCAGTTGTACTTGCATCAAACCTTGGATCACGGCGGTGGCCACGAAGTCGTGGCGGTAAATACCGCCATCAACAACCAAGCCGGCAGCCACAACCGCAGCGTATTGCCCTGACTGAGCCAGACGCTGTGCGTGCAGGGGGATTTCAAATGCGCCGCCTACTTCAAAAAAGTCGACCAGGCTGGTGTCATGACCCAAAGCCTGGACCTCGTCGATAAAACCCTGACGGGCTTGATCCACAATGTCTTTGTGCCAACAAGCTTGAATAAAAGCGATGCGGGGAGCCAAAAGATTGGCTGGGGTGATGCTGTTCATGTCGGTTTCCTGTTTTAAGACAACAAACAGGGCATGCAGGAAGCAGGATAGATCAAGCCCATAGGGGAATCACACCCGTACAGGTCATTGAGGGTATCCCGTTCTCTCTTTATCCGGACTATGACCGTCGGCCCCGGAATCACACCGGATCTGCTGTCCCTGACCAGAAGGTCAGGCGCTCGCGGGCTAGGCTTGTGCCATTACCGCCGGTGGGGACTTGCACCCCGCCCTGAGAACGTAGCTGGCCGGAGAGGCCAACCTGAGAAGTGTACCCCTAAACCGTTGTTTTGTCAGAGCAGGGCTGGGCCTGAATCGACAGGGGTAAAAGCAAGCGCAAGCGGCAGTAGGGACCGGATAAAAACTGGGCCTGACCGCCGTGGCGCAGCAAGATTTGACGCACTATGGTAAGCCCCAGACCGGCGCCCTTGCTGCCACTGTCTTGCTTGTGAAAGCGATCGAAAGCGCGTTTTGCCAGCTCTTGTGACAGGGCGGGGCCCTCGTCGTTGATGTCGATGGCGCAATGGTCGGCTTGCGGTCTATGCAGGTGCAGTGTCACCTTGCCAGAACCATGGGTCAGGGCATTATCCAAGGCATTGATAAGGGCTTCGGCCAAGTCGGCCTCGCAAGCTTGAACGATATCTTGTGTGCAATCTTGCTGGAATTGAATGTCTCGGCCTGCCTCTTCAAAAAGCGGCCAGACCTCTCCCATGACGCGGCGGCATAAAGGGGCCAGTGCGGTCTGATCAACAAGCTCAGTGGACTGTTCTTGCTTGCGAGCCAGGCTTAGCCATTGGGTAACCAGCCGCTGTAAATGGGCGATGTCCTCGCGCAGCAGGTGCCAGTCTTGGTCTGTGGGTTGCGCCCTGGTTTGCAGGCGCAAAGACATGACAGCGAGCGGCGTGCGTAGTTGGTGAGCGGCATCTGCGACCAATTGCTGCTCATGATAATAGGCCTGCATCAGTCGGTCCAGACTGTGGTTAACGGACAGTGCCAAAGGGCGGATTTCTTTAGGCAGATCGGTAACGGGAAGGCGTAGCTCCGGCTGGGAGGGACCTAATGTGCTGGCCAGGCTTGCCGCCTGCCTGACCGGTCGCAAGGTCCAATGAATGAGCCAGGCAATCAGCAGCATACCCACTGCACATACAGGCAGCCACAGCAGCAAAGAGCGCCACATGCGTGTTTCCAGCAAAGCACCAATTAATTCCCGTTCCCGTTGGTCACGCTTGGCGACCATCAGAATTTCCCCCGTGGGTAGGGTGACGGAAACTGAGACAACAAAGCCGCTTCGATGTGACTGTTTAAACAGCGATAGCTCATCCTCAGGCTGGGAAGGGCGCAGACGCCGTGGGCTTTGCAGATGGGAGGAGGCCTGAAGCAACTGGCCTTGGGCGCTGTACAGCGAATAGGACATTTCTCCGCCAGCATAGTGAAGCGGCAAGTTGTCCAGCGAATCATCGGCTTGAAAACCCCGGGCAATCTCCTCTGCTTGTAGAAACAGGCTGATGCGACGCAACTCATCGCGCGTGTCGAACAAGGACAGCGCCAGCGCACAAAACCCCAGCGCCAGCATCAATAACAAACTGATCAGCAGTCTGCGGCGCAGACTAAAGGCACGTTTTTTCACAATGAGCGCAGCCGGTATCCAACACCACGGATGGTATCTATGCACACGTGTGCGTTTTGTTCTCGCAGCTTGCGGCGCAGTTTGGAAATCAAGGCCTCGATTGCGTTCAAGCTGATATCGGTCTGGCTTTTATACAGTTGCTCCAGCAAGTAGTCCTTGACCAGCAAGCGCGGGCTGGCCTGCATCAGCTCTTGTAATAAAACGCTTTCCCGCCGGGGCAGCATCAGAGCCTGATCATCCACCCAGGCCTGGCGTACTTCAGGTTCAAAACGCAAATTGGCAATCAGTAGCTGCTGATAACGCTGCGGTGCTGCGCGACGCAAGATAGCGCTCAGTCTGGCCTCCAGCTCCACCAAATCAAAAGGCTTGAGCAGGTAGTCGTCCGCGCCGCTGCGCAGGCCTTGGATGCGGCTATGAACAGCATCGCGGGCACTTAGAATCAGGCAGGGCAGGCGACGGCTTCGATCCGGGTTGTGCAGCAGCGCCAGAATTTCCATGCCATCCATATCCGGTAATCCCAGATCCAGAATCAGGGCATCAAAGTTGTGCTCTTGCAGCAAGGCCAAGCCAATCCTCCCGGTGGTAGCGGTGCGGATGGAATAGCCCTGTCCTTGCAGATGGCTTGCCAGCAGGCTCAGTAAAGGCCGATGGTCTTCAATAATCAGAATGTTTTTCATCAGACTACGGTCAGGAACCGGGCTCATGATAAGGGTAAATCGAAATGAGTTTGGTTCTTATTATAAGTAATGGAAGAAGCCGTGATGAAAATGAAAATGGGAGTGTGTTGGCCTCTGGCTACCTTGTCCTTGGCGTGCATGTCGGCCTGGGCTCAGGAACGTAACGAGGTTGAGCAGTTAAGCAGCATCTCAGTGACCGCCTCAGGGTTTGCTCAGGAAGTAGTGAACGCACCAGCTTCCATCACGGTTATTCCGAGGGAGGAGTTAGAGGGAAAACGCTTCGAGTCCTTGGCTGATGCCTTGCGGCTTGTGCCGGGCGTCAGTGTGTTGGGGGGCGATAAAGGGGCAATCTCTATCCGGGGCATGGAGTCCGAGCATGTATTGATCCTGATAGATGGCCGTCGCCAGAATATGCGTCAGATCACTATGAAAGGCGGGGTGTCTGAAGGCCTGGACATGAACTGGATTCCACCGCTGGAAGCGATCGAGCGCATCGAGGTGGTGCGTGGCCCTATGTCTACCTTGTATGGCTCGGAGGCCTTGGGCGGGGTAATCAATATCGTCACGCGCAAGGTGGCCGATACGTGGCACGGCTCGGTTACGGGAGGCTACACCCTGCAAGACAGCGGTTCGGCAGGCAATAGTGGCTCAGCTGATTTGTATCTGTCGGGCCCCATCGTGCCTGGCCGGGTGGGTTTACAGTTCTGGGGCTATCACAAGCAGCGTCAGGAGGACCAGGTGCTGAATGGTTTTGCACGCGCCAAGCGGCAAAATGGCACCGTGCGTTTGTGGGCCACGCCTAATGCCAATCACGAATTCATGTTTGAAGCCGGTCGCACCACCCAGCATTTCTGGACTACGCCCGGCAAGTCTCTGGCCCTGACGGGTAAGGCGAATGAAAACGAGTATGTGCGCGATACCTACACCCTGGCTCATACAGGACGCTGGCAGGGCTTCGATACAGAGCTAAGCCTGAATCGGGAACAGGCTTACCGCGACGGCCCGACACAGACGGCACGTCCCGATATCCGGAACACGGTGATTGATGGCAAGGTGACCTTGCCCTTGGCGGATCACATGTTGGTGGGGGGCTTCCAGTGGCGCAAGAGCGAGCTAAAAGCGGATGGCTACTATGCCAATCCCAACGGGGCTGGGGTGGACACCTCTGTGCGTGAGTACTCTTTGTTTTTAGAAGATGAATGGAGCCTGACGCCAAGCTTTGCGTTGACCGCTGGCGTGCGCATGGACGATAACGAATTTTATGGGCGTCATTGGACTCCGCGCCTGTACGGAGTCTGGAGTGCGAACGATGATTGGACTTTGAAAGGCGGGGTTGCCAAGGGCTTCAAGTCGCCCACGATTATGCAGAGCAATCCGCAGATTGGCTTGCCGCAGCGTGGGGGTGCCTATACCTGGGGGAATCCGGATCTGGAACCTGAAGTCAGCACCAACGTAGAGCTGGGACTGTACTTTGATGATGGTGGCCCACTGAGTGGCAACGCCACCTTGTTCCACACACGCTACAAGAACAAGATCGCCAATACGGGCTCGCGTCAGCTCTACTACCCTGATGGTCGTCCTGTGCCGCCGGACCCTTACACCAACAGCATGTACAGCACCTATTTCAACATCACAGAAGCGCGCGTGCAGGGTCTGGAGTTAGGGCTGGCTTACCGATTCAACGAACAGTGGAAGTTGCGTGGTAGCTATACCTTCACAGATTCGAAAGTTCGTAATGGCAGCGCCACTATTTTGGGCTTTGGTTACCCGCAGTCTGAAGGCCAGGCCCTGGTGGCAACCCCCCGCAATATGGGCAGCCTGACGCTGGACTGGACGCCCAATGACGCTGTTTCAGCCTTTTCGACTTTGAGCGTACGGGGCCGTGAAACCAATATTTCCTGGGGGCAGGGCGGCGCAGTCAGCGAAAGCATGGGGACGATTGCCACGCTTGATCTGGGAGCTAGCTGGCGTGCCAGAAAAGACCTGAGCTTGAGCGCAGCCGTTTATAACCTAACCGATCGCCGTCGCGACTCTGGTACGGACGGAGCCTATTCCTATGCGGAAGACGGCCGACGCTTTTGGCTGCAGGCAGAATATCGCTTCTAAAGCGTTAGTTTTACTCTTGGGGTTTGGGGCGGCGGCTGATGGTAGAAATTGGCACGCTGACCTCGCCCTGAGTGCTGCGACGACTACGGGCACGCCAAGCGTGTCCGTAGGCAATTTCCAGGCTCAGATGCAGGGTTCCATCCATATGGCGCTGCTTTTCCAGGGCATTGAGCAAACGCTGACGCCAGTGCAGGGTGCTCAAGCCAGCTTTGCGAAGTGGGTGGGGATTGCCGCCCAGTAAGCGCAGATCATCCAGCAGTTTTTCAGCGCTGCGATAGGTCAGCGTGACGACCTCTTGGTCCATGACAGGATCAGAAAAACCGTTTTCCAGCAGCAAATCACCGAAGTCGTGCATATCCACGAAATCCAGCGCTTGAGTACCCAAGTCGGCTTGGACCATGGCGCTGCGCAGTTCGGCCAAAGAGCCGGGGCCCAGGCAAGAGAACATGACCAGTGTTTCAGGCTTGAGCAGACGGCTCCATTCGGACAATACCCGATGGGGCTCTGGGTGCCAGTGCAGGGCCATATTCGACCAGATCAGTTCCTGGCTTTCAGCAGGCAGGCCACTTTCAGCCATATCAGCATGCACCCAGCTGGCAGCAGGAGTTGGCTGGTTACGTAGTTTTTGCCACAGGCTGGGTTTGGATTGATAGCGTTCACGGGCAACTTCCAGCAGTTTATCGCTGCGGTCCAGACCGGTGTAATGCATCTGGGGATAGCGTGAACGCAGGGGTTCCAATGCATGACTGGCACCGCAGCCGGCATCCAGAATATGGGTGGGCTGCAAACGCACCAAGGCCAGTCGGGACAACATCCGCTGTGCCACTTCACCGTAAAGAAACTGAGCGTGGTCCAAGGGAGCGCGGCGATTAAATTGCTGCTCGACGTGGGCGGAGTTGATAGGTAAAGAAGGTAACTGGGACATAGTTGCGCGGACGTTGCTGGCGTGGATCAGTAGCGTGTGCTGTGATCGGATCAGCCTGGCTCTGAAAGGTAATGATCTATTATGGCGCATCCCCTGTTCCGGCGCGAGTCGGCCGATCGTCTTGTAGGGCTACATAGGCCGGCCCGCCCCTGTATCTTGTGTGGCCTGCGCTCGCGTACAGGCGCATTGTGCTTATTGTGCAGACAGGCCTTGGCCACACCGGCAAAAGTTTTCCGTTGCCCACGCTGTGCCTTGGCGTTGCCGCCTTTGGCCTTGTTGGCTTGCCCGGACTGCGGGGCGGGGCAGCTGGCCTTGCAAGCCACGGTGGCCGGATTTGATTACGAACATCCTGGCGATATGTTGATCCATGCGTTTAAAATTTCCCGTCGGCTGGAAATGGCGGCGGTCCTGAGTGAGCTTATGGTGCAACAGTGGCGTCAACGGGGACCAGGCTTGAGTGAGCAGACCTGGGTGATTCCGGTGCCATCCCGGCCAGAAGCCTTGCAGCAGCGCGGTTTTAATCCCGCTGCTGTGTTGGCAAAACGGGTGGCGCGGCAATTGGGCCTGTCAGCTCGTTTGCATGTAGTGGCTGCGCAGCCCCGTCAGGAGCAGGCTCAAAAGTTTCTGGGGCGGCAGGCACGCAGGCAAGCCATGCGTGGGGTGTTCAGCCTGCAAGAACGGCTGGACGGGCGAGACATTCTCTTGCTTGATGATGTATTAACCACGGGTGCCACGCTGGATGCTTTGGCACGAGCTTGTCGGCTGGCCGGTGCCCGTTCCGTTTATGCGCTGGTTGCGGCCCGTGCACCTTGGAAACTATAGCTAATTTAGCCTTGTATACTTCGCCGCTTGCCCGCGGCTTTTTCTGCACTTTTCTCTGCACTTTTTAGGTTCTTCATGTTTCATATCGTCCTGGTTTCGCCCGAGATCCCTCCCAACACGGGTAATGTCATTCGTCTGGCGGCCAATACAGGCTGTGTCCTGCATTTGGTGCGGCCCTTGGGCTTTGAGCTGGAGGACAGCAAGCTGCGACGTGCCGGGCTGGATTACCACGAGTGGGCACAGGTGAAGGTACATGACAGCTTGGAAGAAGCCTTGCAAGCCACCGGGTCTTCGCCCGATCGCGCTTTTGCGTTGACTACACGCGGTAGCCACTTGCTGGCTGAGCAAAGCTTTGTTCCCGGTGATGTCTTTGTGTTTGGCCGCGAAACTGCTGGATTGTCAGCCGAGCAACTGGCGCTTTTCCCCACCGAGCAACGGATACGTTTGCCCATGATGGCCGGTCAGCGCAGCTTGAATCTGTCCAATGCTGTAGCGATTTGCGTGTTTGATGCGTGGCGGCAAGCAGGGTATGAAGGGGGCGTATAGGCTCTCAGTCAGCCCGACGCTTGATAGTGCGCAGCAGGTGGGGGCTAGTCTTTTACGCGGGTCTGGCCGCTGTTTGGTGCAAGGTGGGGCTTGCTAAGGTGACCTGGGTGGATCCGTCCCGTGCAAAACGGTATTTGTGAAGACCTTGCTTAGTTTTCGCTGTAGCTTGAGAGGACAATTTTTTGAAGAAGTAGCAGTTGGGCTTGAGCTATTGCTAGTAGTGGGACCTAAATTAAAACGGCTCTGCAAATCTTCAATTTGCAGAGCCGTTTGTTCTATTGAGCCTTGTCCTTATTCCAGCGACAGGTTCAGGCGTTCGATAACTTCATCCCAACGGGCTTTGTCGGCAATTACTTTGTCGGTCAGCTCTTGCGGAGTAGACGGTTCGGCCGAGAAGTAAAAGGCATTGAGCTTGGCCTTGATGTCGTCACGCTGCAAGATCGTGGTGATTTCCTGATTCAGGCGCTTAACCACATCGTCCGAGGTGTTGTGGGGTACAAAAAAAGCATCCCAGGAAATAGCCTCAAAATTCTCCAGCCCTGCTTGCGGCATGGTGGGCAGACCGGGGAGCAGTTCGCTGGGCTGCAAGGATGTGACGGCCAGCGCTTTGACCTTGCCAGCTTCGACTTGAGGCATGGCAATACCGGGGACCATAAAGGCCGCATCAATGTCGCCGCCAATAATCGCGGTCAGGATTTGAGGGAAGCCCGAGTACGGAATCTGCTCCAGCTGGATGTCTACTGCATGTTCCAGCATGGCCATCGCCAGGTGAGCAGAGCTGCCTGGGCCTACGGAGCCGTAGTTCAGCGCGCCAGGGCGGGATTTGGCCAGTGCAATGAATTCTTCCACTGTGTTGGCGGGCGAGTTGGCGGGTACCACCAATACGTTGGGGCTGGTGCCAATCATGGAGATAGGCTGCAGATCGTGCAGTGGATCGTAGCCCAAGGAGGTCTTGTACAGGGTAGGGGCCGTCACCATGGGACCATTGATGGTCAGCAGCAGGGTGTAGCCGTCTGGTTTGGCATGCGCCACAAAGCGAGTGCCGATATTGCCGCCAGCGCCGGGGCGATTATCCACAATGACAGTCTGTCCCAGGGCCTGGGACAGTGGCTCGGAGATGGCGCGGGCCAGGGCGTCAGGCGAGGAGCCAGCGGGAAATGGCACAACCATTTGAATCGGGCGCTCAGGCCAGCTGGATTGAGCTTGAGCCGAGTGAGCCAGCAAACCAGTGCAGGCCAGCCCCAGTACGGAGCGGATCAGCAGATCACGAGAACGAGCAAGCAATGACATTGTTTTGATTCTGAATAATAAGACGGTTGACTACAGACCTGGCAGCTCGGGGTAACGAGTCAGGCTGAGCAGACGGGAAGGTGTTAGTGGCCTTCTTGTTTGGCTTCGCGGCTGAGCAAGCCATGAACGGCTTCACGGGGAGACAATCCTTCAAACAGGATTTTGCACACCGCAGCCGTAATGGGCAGTTCGATTTTGTGGGCGCGGCCCATTTCCAGCACAGAACGGGCACAGCGTACGCCTTCGGCAGTGATGCCAGTGGCCAGAATGCTGTCCAGGCTCTCACCCGCACCTAGTGCCATGCCTACCTGACGGTTGCGAGACAGCTCGCCAGTGGCTGTCAGGACCAGATCGCCCAAACCGGCCAGACCGGAGAAGGTTTCTGCCTGACCGCCCAGAGCGACACCCAGGCGCTGCATTTCAGCCAGGCCTCGGGTTATCAGGGCTGCACGAGCGTTGTGGCCCAGGCCCAATGCGTCGCCAATGCCACAGGCAATGGCCATGATGTTTTTGACAGCGCCACCTACTTCCACGCCGATCATATCGGTGCTGGTGTAGAGACGGGCTTGTTTGCCATGCAATGCCGCCAGGGCAATGCCAGCCATATCGGCAGGCTCGCAGGCCAGTGTCAGCGCAACAGGCAGGCCTTTGGCCACTTCCAGTGCGAACGAGGGGCCAGACAAGACGGCGCGGCCTAACCAGGGATGGTCGGGTAGGTTTTCTCGCACAATCTGGTGGGGCAATAAACCGCTTTCCTGATGAAAGCCTTTGCAGGTCCACACCAGCAACACGGGATGACGTCGTGTGGTGGGCAGGTGCTGGGCCAGATCCTGGCAGGTTTGCGCCAGACCCCGTACAGGGACGCCCAAAATCAGCAGGGCGGGGCCGGTATCGTCAGCCAGGGCGAAATCCAGGGTTTGTTTCAGACTATCGCTGGCTTGCAGCGATTCAGGCAGCAGGACATCGGGCAGGTAGGCAGGATTGCGATGATCCTGTCCGATGGCCTGTGCCGTCGAAGCTTTGCGCGCCCACACCATCGTAGGAGCTTGGACACTGGCCAGAGCGGCCAGTGCCGTACCCCAGCTACCTGCGCCCAGGACTGCAACACGAGTAGAGGTGTGTGCGTGCGGCATCATCAGGCCTGCAAAGGTTGGCCGTCAGCTTGACCAGCACCTTGTTGCTGGGCCAGGCGCTGCTCGTACAGCGACTGGAAGTTCACTTCCGTCAGGTGCAGGGCAGGCAGGGAGGTGCGGTTGATGGCATCGGCCACGGCAGCACGCAAGTAGGGGTACAGCATGGTTGGGCACACAATGCCCAGCAGGGGCTCCAGCTGCTCTTCAGGAATGTGGGCAGCTTCAAAAATACCGGCCTGGGTGGCTTCCACCAAGTACATGACTTTGTCGCCAATACGAGTGGTAACCGTAGCTGTCACGGTGCTTTCGTAAACAGTGTCAGCCAAGCGTTGGCCGCCCACATTGATGGACACTTCCACGGAAGGGGCCTCTTGCTCCAGAAAGATCTGGGGGGCGTTGGGCATTTCGATGGACAGGTCTTTGATGTAGGTGCGCTGCAAGCTGAAGCTAGGCTGTTGTGCTTCTTGTTCGGCAGCGGCTGGAGTGTTCTGGTCGGCCATGGGGCATCCTATGGGATAAAAAAATTGTTAGAAAAAAAATCAGGCAGCGAGCAGTGGCAACAAGCCACCTTCGCGGTCCAATGCGGCCAGATCATCATAGCCACCTACATGGGTGTCACCAATGTAGATTTGGGGAACGGTACGCCGGCCGGTGCGCTCCATCATGAGAGCGCGCTGTTCAGGTTCGCGATCAATCATGATTTTATTGATTTCAGTGACGCCGCGCTGCTTGAGCAGCATTTCAGCACGCACACAAAATGGGCACACCATTGTGGAGTACATCGTGACTTTTGCCATGAGAACCTCGGGGAAGTAGGAACTTACGATTTTTTGACGGGCAGGCTCGACTGCATCCAGGCCTGAATGCCGCCTTGCAGCGTGAAAGCTTCGGTAATGCCATGCTTGCGCAGGACGGCTACACTGCGCGAAGCGCTGCGGCCGGTATCGCATACCAGAATGACAGGCTTGTCTTTAGGCAGGCTGCTGGCTTTACCGTCAAGGTCGGCGGCAGGAATGTTGCGCGATTGTGGAATCGCACCCGCTTTGAACTGATCCGCGCTACGCAGATCAATCATGATGGCGTCTTTCTGGTTTACCATCTGTACCGCTTCTGAGCTTGAAACTGCGCGCCCCGCACGGCCTTTGAAAAAGCTGGGTATTAACAGCATAATGCCGGCAAGCAGCGCAATTGCTAAAATTAGAAGGTTATTCTGACTTAAGATGAAGTCCACGTTAAATCCTGTTGATTACCAAGAAAAGCAAGAAAAAAGGGCAAGATCACACGATTATAGAGTGGCGCCAATTTTTCAACCTCGAGGCTGTTTTTACCATGTATAAACTTGTACTGATGCGGCACGGCGAAAGCCAGTGGAACCTGGAGAACCGGTTTACTGGCTGGACCGATGTCGATCTTACCGAAACCGGGCGTCAACAGGCAAAGCAAGCCGGTGACTTGCTCAAAGAAAACGGTTTTGAGTTCGACCTGGCTTTCGCCTCGGTTCTCAAGCGCGCTATCCGTACCTTGTGGATCGCCTTGGATTCGATGGACGCCATGCACACCCCTGTAGGCCTGAGCTGGCGCTTGAACGAACGCCATTATGGTGCCTTACAAGGCTTAAATAAAGCCGAAACTGCACAAAAGTACGGTGAAGATCAAGTGCTGATCTGGCGTCGTGCCTACGCGATCGCTCCTGATCCCGTGGCCGTGGACGATCCACGCAACCCGCGTTTTGATGCTCGCTACGCGCGCGTGGCTGACGATCAGTTGCCTCGCACCGAGTGTTTGCAAGACACCGTGGCGCGTGTGGTGCCTTTCTGGGACGAGTCCATTGCACCTGCTATCCGCTCCGGTCGTCGTGTTCTGGTGACTGCCCACGGCAATAGCCTGCGCGCCTTGATCAAGCACCTGGACGGCATCTCGGACGAGGATATCGTTCACCTGAACATCCCAACCGGTCAGCCTCTGGTTTACGAACTGGATGAGAACCTGCGTCCTATCCGCCACTACTACCTGGGTGACCAGGCAGCCATTGAGGCGCAGATGCAAGCCGTAGCCAATCAGGGCAAGGCGCAGTAAAAATGTGGCGCTACAGCGTTTGTCTGTTGCTGGCAGCCTGGACCATTCCGGCCCTGGCTGCTGATCCTGATCTGGCCGCGCGTCAGGCACAGGCTCAAAAGCAGCAGGCAGAGCTGCGCCAAAAAATTGAAACGCTGCGTAAAACCATTGATACCAGCGAAGGCTCGCGTCGTGATGCGGCCAATGCCTTGCGGGAATCCGAGCAAGCTATCTCGGATATTGATCGCACCTTGGCCCAGATTGAGCAGCGCCAAGAGCAGTTGCACCAGCAGTTGGGAACGCTGGGCAAGCAAATCAGTGAACAGCACATCATTAAAGAGCAGCGCCAGCAGGAATTGGCTGAGCAGTTGCGGGCGCAGTACGCCAATGGCGTGTCGCCCTGGTCTGCCCTGTTATCAGGGGACGACCCCAATGTCATTAATCGCGAACTGCATTACTTAGGCTATGTGTCGCGCCAGCAGACCGAGCAGGTTCATAAAGTACGCCGCACGGTAGAGCGGTTGGATCGTTTGCAGACTCAGGTTGCTGCCCGCGAAAAAGAGCAAGAGCAGTTAGCTAAAGATGCCGCTGCCCAGAAAGAGGCGTTGGAAGAACAAAAAGAAAAACGCGCCAAAGTGGTCGCGGATATCAGTGCGGATCTGGAACGCCAGCGTGGCCAGGCCGCCAATTTGCAAAATAATGACAAACGGCTGGGGGATTTGATCTCCGGTCTGGAAACAGAAATTGCCCGTCAGGCCGAGCTGGCCCGTAGGGCGGAAGAACAACGTCGTCGTGAAGCGGCGCGGCGCGCGGAAGAAGCGCGCAAGGCCGAGCTGGCGCGTCAGCAAGAGTTGCAACGCAAGGCCCAGCAGGAACAGGCCGCCCGAGAACAAGCGCGTCTGGAGCGCGAGCGAGAACTGCTGGAGCGGGCTCGTGCCACCCAGCCGCCTTTGCCACCGGCTCTGCCCCGCAGTACGCCAGAGAAACCCGAGCCTGAGCAGCCCATTCCGCGGCCGCCCTTAACTTACACGCCGCCCACTACGAACGAGCGCCTGCTGTCAGACAGTCTGGAAGCCAGCTCAGAGCCTAGCGAACCCATTGCCAAGCCCGTCGCGCCCAAAGTGCGCGAAGTGCAAGCTCTGGAAGAGCCTGCCAATGAGCCCGCGGCGCCCGCTTTGGAACCAGAAGGTGGATTTCCAGGTCTGAAGCGTGGCTTGCCATATCCGGTGCGTGGCGAGAAACAAGGCAAGTTTGGTGCGGAACGCCCTGACGGCGGTGTTTGGCGAGGTATCGTGTTGCGGGCGCAAGCTGGTACGACCGTGCGGGCCGTGGCTCCTGGTCGGGTGGTCTTTGCCAACTGGATGGCCGGTTTTGGCAATCTCATGATTATTGATCATGGTCGCGAATACTTGAGCGTTTATGCCTATAACCAGAGCACACTCAAGCAGGTTGGCGATGTGGTCGGTCGTGGTGAAGCAGTGGCGCGGGTAGGGGCAACGGGCGGGCAGGTTGAGCCTGGCTTGTATTTCGAACTGCGCCATCAGGGCAAACCGATTAATCCCGAGGTTTGGCTGGGTTCTTGACCCTGTTTTTGTCCCCGGTGGATGCTTACGCATTTACGTTTGCTCGCATTTGTAGCGCAGGGTAGCGACTACAAGCCAGTTCACGCTGGTACGCGCTTTACGCTACTCTTATAATGCATGGTCGGGCCAGCTCCCAGAGCTTGCCCCGTCTTGAATCTGAAAATAATGGGAATGTGCATGAGCACTCGAAGGATTGGCAGCATAGGTCTAGTGGCAGCAGGTGCTGTGGGCGGTATTTTGATCAGCCTGGGCATTACTGCGGTCGCTCAACGCGGCGAGCCATTGCCTTTGCGCGAACTGCAGCAGTTCGCCAATGTGTTTGCTGCCATCAAGAATACTTACGTGGAGCCTTTGACGGATCAGGCTTTGGTCAATAACGCGATCAAAGGCTTGTTTACCGATCTGGACCCGCACTCGGCTTATCTGGATGCTGACGCTTTCAAAGAAATGGAAGCGATGACTCAAGGCGGCTTCGGCGGCCTGGGTATTGAGATTGGCAGTGAAGATGGAATGCCCAAAGTGATCTCGCCCATCGAGGACACGCCTGCTGCCCGTGCCGGTATTTTGGCGGGCGACATCATCACGCACATCAATGGCAAACCCACCAAAGATCTGAGCCTGAACGATGCCGTCAAGCAGATGCGGGGTGAACCTAACACCTCCATCAAGCTGACTATTCGTCGAGCAGGCCGGGACAAACCTCTGGAATTCACATTGGTGCGCGACGTCATCAAGGTGCGCAGTGTGCGCTCCAAGATGCTGGACGACAATGTGGCCTATGTGCGTATTGCCCAGTTCCAGGAACGCACGGCTGCGGACGTGGTCAAGCAGTTGGCTGAAGTGAACAAAGGCCCAGGCGCACCTAAGGGCTTGGTGATTGACCTGCGTAACGATCCGGGTGGCTTGCTGGAAAGCGCGATTGGCGTGTCCTCTGCCTTCCTGGATTCCGGGGCTCTGGTTGTGTCGACCAAAGGCCGCATTCCTTCGTCTAACCGCGAGTACTACGTCAAATCCATGCAGTCCGTCCTGGGTGAACTGGATACGGACGCGGATGTTCTGAAAAAGCTGGGCTGGCTCAAGACCGTACCTATCGTGGTGTTGGTTAACGTAGGCTCTGCCTCGGCGTCGGAAATTGTGGCGGGTGCTTTGCAGGATCACAAGCGTGCCACCATTATCGGTAACCGTACCTTTGGTAAGGGCTCGGTTCAAAGTGTGGTGCCGCTGTCTGAAGACGCTGGCCTGAAATTGACCACTGCGCTGTACTACACCCCTAGCGGCACGTCCATCCAGGTAACGGGTGTGGAGCCGGATGTGGTGGTGGACGATACCGCGCAAGGTAATTTGTTCCGTCTGCCTCGTGAAGTGGACTTGAAGCGCCACTTGCTCAACAGCAAGGTCGAGGAAACCACGGAAGAAGAACAGACTGATTTCGGCATGAGCCCGGATTTCAAGATGTTTGAATTCGGTGGTGATGACGACTTCCAGTTGCAGCAAGCGCTGAATCATTTGGCAGGTCGCCCTGTCATCAAGAATGATCCCGCCAAAGTCGCTGCCGCCAAGGAAGCTGCTGCCAAGCGCGAGAAGGAAGTTGGCGACGAGTCGACTGAAAAAAAAAGTCCCTTGAATGAACAACCCAGCGTTGAGCGGTTCCGAATCACCCCCAAGGGTCTCGAACCGGTGAAGCCTTAAGTAAAGGTTCTTGACGTGGAAGATCAGCAATTACTGCGCTATGCGCGGCATATACTGCTCGATGAGTTCGGGGTAGAGGCGCAAGAGCGGGTGCTGGCCTCCCGCATTCTAGTGGTTGGCGCCGGGGGGCTGGGCTCCCCCGTGGTGGCTTATCTAGCCGCTTCGGGTGTGGGTTCCATGATTCTGGTGGACGACGATCAGGTGGAGTTGAGCAATTTGCAACGTCAGATTGCTCACACCACGGATCGCCTGGGCTGGGACAAAGTGGAATCTGCCCGTCTGCATATTGAACAGCTCAATCCTGAAGTTCAGGTTACTCCGGTGGTCCAGCGACTGGATCAGGAAAGCCTGATGCACTGGGTCCAGCAAGTGGATCTGGTTTTGGATTGCTGCGATAACTTTGCGACCCGCCACGCTATCAACCGGGCATGCGTGGCGCTGCGCAAGCCCTTGGTGTCTGGTGCAGCAATTCGTTTTTCTGGTCAGATCAGCACCTACGATTTACGTCAGCCAGAAGCCCCGTGCTATCACTGCCTATTTCCTGAAGCCGATGATGTCGAAGAGTTGCGCTGCGCAACCACAGGCGTTCTGTCGCCTTTGCTGGGTATGGTTGGGAGTGTGCAGGCAGTGGAGGCGTTGAAGCTCTTAGGCGGCTTCGGAGAGCCCTTGGTGGGCCGTTTGCTTAGTGTGGATGCCTTCACCATGAATTGGCACACGGTTCGTTTCCGCAAAGACCCGGCTTGCCCGGTATGCGGACCGGCGGCAGAGCATTCTCATCCTGCCTGAGCTTTTACTTGTTGATTAGCTAAGACGACAGCTCCGGGCCATTGCGATGAAGATGGCCCGGCGTTTTGCCAAAGCGGCGTCGGAACTGGCGGTGAAAGTAAGACAAATCAGAAAATCCGACCGAGTAGGCAACTTGGCCTACCGTATTGGACGGTGTTCGCTGCAATAGTTGCGCGGCCGCTTCCAGGCGCAAATTCATGAGTTGTGCGGTAAAGGTCGTGCCGTGGGTCTTGAATAGCTCTTGTACGGTTCGGGGCGCCATGCCCAGATGCTGGGATAGGGCCGCAATATTCAAGGCCGGATCACCCAAGCGGTCGGACAAATAGCCAAGAGCATCCTCAAAGCGCGCTGCTGTAGGCGCGAGCGGTGCTGTGCGCCGCTCATTAATGCTCATTGCCAGCAGGTCACGCAAACATCGCCAAGCCTGATCGTGTTGATGGGCGCGTAAGCCGTCGGCGGATAGCAAGAGACCTTGCAGGTAATGCTCCAGCAGGGGCAGGCTGGCTCCCGTAGCCAGGGGCTGGGCGACCACGTCATTCAAAGGCCCGGTATACGGCAGCAAGCCTTCCAGAGGCAGCCTTAGGGTGGTCATGATGACCTCATCCACGAAGTCCAGCGTGAAAGGGCTAGTGCCGACATTCAAACTCAAACTGCCGGCCGGCAGCCACTGCTCACGCCCGTTCTGGATCAGGCGGCAGTGGCCTTGCTGATGCACATTCAAAAAGAGCCAGGGCTGGTCAGTTTGCGGTTTGCTGGTGCTGACCCGATAGGGCTGCGCCGTCAGCCTGTTGATGGCCACATCTCCCAAGCGTTGTGAACGCAATGTGCCATGAAAACTTTGTCCGTGGCATTGCGTTTGCACATGTTGAAAAGACTGAGAGATGGCTTGGGTCCAAAGCTTGGCGCCTTGTCCCGGTGGCGAAGTCTGTGTGTCCCAGTGGTAGTTCGTGCTCATGCGTTTTTTTCAGTCTTCTGCGTCATTGTCCAGAGGGTCCTGCGTTCCAGTCCACGACACAGAGAGGCAATCGGCTCAAGAATAGTATCTAAGACAGTACTGCATGGTGGGCTATGGCGCACCTCGGTGGCTATCGGGTTTAACCATGAAGGGTGGCCTGCAGCGCACCCGGAGACAACACAGGAAAGGAGCAGTCATGAGTGAACAATTAAAGCAGATCTACCCCTATATCAATGGGCAAGCCTGGAAGTCGGAAGGGCAGCCTTACAAAGATTTGGTCAATCCCTACACCGGTAAGCCTTTGGCGCGTGTTTTCCTGGCGACCAAACAGGATATTGAAGAAGCCCTGAACAGTGCCGAGCGTGCGCAGCGTACTTGGGGCAAGACTTTAGCCCGTGAGCGTGAAGCGATTCTGTGCCGCGCGGCCGATATTGTGGAACGCCGTCGTGAAGACATCGTACGCGTGCTGGTGGAGGAGGGCGGCAACGTCTACGGCAAGGCGATGTTTGAGTGTGATTACATCATCAGCACCTTCCGTATTGCGGCTGGCCAGACCCGCGACATTCGTGGCGAGACCATGCCCTCTGATCTGCCGGGCCGCATTTCAATGAGCATTCGCCGCCCATTGGGCATTGTGGCCGGGATTGGCCCCTTCAATGCTCCCTTGCTGCTCAATGGCAAAAAGCTGGCTCCCGCTTTGGCGGCAGGCAACAGCTTTATCCTGAAACCCTCGCCGCACACGCCTATGGCTGCCTTGATGTTTGCCGAGATTTTGGAAGAAGCAGGCCTGCCAGCTGGTGTGCTAAGCGTGTTGCTGACAACGGACGAAGCGCTGGGAGACACCTTGTTCTCCGATTCGCGCGTCAAGTTGGTGACCTTTACGGGCTCGGCCCGCGTGGGCCGTATTCTGGCTGACTTGGCCGGTCGTTATCAGAAGCGGATTGTGCTGGAGCTTGGGGGTAAAAGCCCGGTGGTTGTCCTGGATGATGCCACTCTGGATTACGCCGTACGCTCCGCTGCCTTTGGGATTTACTTCAACCAGGGTCAGGTCTGCATGGCCAACTCCCGCATTATTGTGGAACAAGGTATTTACGACGCTTTCTGCGAGGCCTTTGCCAAGCAGGTGGCCCGTATTCCGACGGGCGATCCTGGATTGCCGCAAACGGCAGTGGGCCCACTGATTAGCAGTGAGCAGGCGGATTTTGTGCAGTCCCATATTGAAGATGCCGTATCCAAGGGCGCAACCTTGTTGGCCGGTGGTGGGCGTGAAGGCAATGTGATCCAGCCTACCGCCTTGTGCGACGTCACCCCGGACATGCACCTGTACCACGAAGAGACTTTCGGCCCAGTCGCTGCCATCTACAAGGCGCGCGACTACGAACACGCGCTGGAAATGGCCAATGACACCTCTTATGGTTTGTCTTCAGCCATTCTGACCAACGACCTGCAAAAAGCCATGGATTTTGCCGAACGCATTGAGGCAGGCTCGGTTCATATCAACGACAACTCGTTTGATGATGACCCGAACGCGCCTTTTGGTGGCTTTAAAGATAGTGGCTATGGCAAGGAAAACGGCCGCTATTCGATTGCTGACATGACCGAGCTGAAATGGGTCACCATCCAGCAAGGTGAGCGTCAGCTGGCGTTCTAAACCGTTTCAGGGGCGCGGCCAATTTTTGACCAACTGCGCGATCCGGTTGATGCGCTGGTCAACATAGGAGCTGCGCCCGTGATACAAAGCGCTGAACGGAGTGCCTGCGTTATAGATATGGATGGTTTGCATCCCGATCTGGCGGGCACTTTTCAAATTGCGCAGGGTATCTTCCACCAGAATAACGTCGCGAGCCTGGGACTTGAGTACGGCCAGAGTTTGCTTCATCAAGGCTGGGGAGGGCTTGGGGCGATATCGCCCTTGCAACTGCATATGCTCGATGGACCAGAGACCATCAAAGACGGGCAGCAGATTCAGGGCTTTGAGCACACGCCGTGCATAGTCCATGGGTGCATTGGTCAGCAGCAACTTGTAGCCGGGTAGGCGACGCAACTGGCTTGCCAGACCGCGCTCGGCACTAAGCAGGGAAGGCACGTCAAAGTCGTGCGCATGTTCCAGAAAAGCGGCCGGGTCTGCACCATGGTGACGCTGCAGGCCGATCATGGTGGCGCCGTAACGCCGCCAATATTCCACCCGTAGCTCGTCCGCCATTTCCATATCCACACCCAGCGTTTCCGCTACGCCGATGCGCATGCGCCCATCAATCGCCTGAAAAATGCCCTTGGAGGCATTGTGCAGGGTGTTATCCAGATCAAACAGCCAGATGGGCTCGTCCGGGCGACAGGCAGACAAAGGCCGTGCCCAGGCATGGGCACGGATAGGAGCGCGCACGGATTAGTGAGAGCTGATCATGGTACCGACGCCACGATCAGTCAGGATTTCCAGGAGCAAGCAGTGGGGGACACGACCGTCAATAACATGTACGGAATTGACGCCGTTGCGGGCCGCTTCCAAAGCCGAGGAAATCTTGGGCAGCATGCCGCCAGAGATCGTGCCATCAGCAAACAGCTCGTCAATGGTCTGAGCCGACAGGCGGCGCAGTAATTGGCCAGCCTTGTCCAGCACGCCGGGGGTATTGGTCAGCATGACCAGCTTTTCTGCGCTGAGCACTTCAGCCATCTTGCCAGCGACCACATCGGCGTTGATGTTGTAGGCCTGGCCGTCTTCGCCGTAACCGATAGAGGAAATGACGGGGATGAACTGATCGTCCTGCAGGGCTTTGACCACTTCAGGCTGGATACTTTCAATATCGCCTACAAAGCCGATGTCCAGCAGTTCGCCCGGATGCTCGGCATCGGGCAGCATTTTTTTGGTGACACGAATCATGCCGCCATCTTTACCGGTCAGGCCCACTGCCTTGCCACCGGCTTCATTGATCATCATGACGATGTCTTGCTGCACTTGGCCGCCCAGGACCCATTCCACCACTTCCATGGTTTCGGCGTCTGTCACGCGCATGCCCTGGATGAAGGTGCCTTCCTTGCCAATGCGCTTGAGGGCGTCATTGATCTGGGGGCCGCCACCGTGCACCACAACGGGGTTCAGGCCAACCAGCTTGAGCAAGACGACGTCATGGGCAAAGCTGCGCTGCAAAGCTTCTTCGGTCATGGCATTGCCACCGTATTTGATGACAACGGTCTTGCCGTGGAAGCGACGAATATAGGGCAGGGCCTCGGACAAAACTTCTGCTTTGACGGTCGAGGGATAATTCTGCGGATCTGTGGTGCTCATTGATGCGCTCACTTGAAGAAAACCCGGGTCCACTGCTGGTACCCGGGGTTATGTGGCTGGGGGCAGAAACCGGTTCTTAGCTGCTTGCCAGGGCTTTTTCGACGGTAGCAATAAAGTCCTGCTTGTCGTAGTTACCCAGGTAACGCTTGATGATGTTGCCCTGTTTGTCGAGTAAAAAGGCGGTGGGTGTCAAACGGACATCCCCAAAGGCCTTGGCGATTTCGCCCTTGTCGTCATGGACAACCGTGAACGGCAGTTGGCGGGATTGGGTGAAGTTACGCACGTAATTGATAGGGTCGTGCTTCATGGCAACCGCCACAATGTCAAAGCCCTTACCGGACATGGCATTGAAGTTTTCAATGTTGTCCGGCATTTGCGCCACGCAGGTGGTGCAGTCTGTTGCCCAGAATTTGACCAGCACGACCTTACCTTGCAAGTCTTTGGTTTCAAAGTGCTTGCCATTCAGATCAGTGAAGGCCACATCAGGTGCGCTGGATTTGGAGCCGCCGGACATGGTCCAGACGCCCAGCCCAACGGCTACAGCAACAACAAGGGCAATGATGACAACTTTTTTCATTGGACTGGCATAACTTCTACAGAGGAGGCCGGCGCAGGCTCAGCCGCAGGTGCCGCTGCCTCCGAGGCAGGGCTTTGCTTGTTATTGGTGCTCAAAGGTTGAGCCAGGCTTTCGGCACTGACGTACTCAAAGAGCTTGGCTACTTTGTTCACGCCCGGCACGCTGGCGGCGGCTGTTGCCGCACGCTCACCTTCTTCACGGGTGACGCGGCCCAGCAGGTAGACCACACCACGTTCTGTGGTGGTGGAGATCGTGCGGCTAGGCACTTCTTTGGCGTTTAGCAAAGCAGTGCTGACGCGGGTCGTAATCCAGGAGTCGTTGGAACGCACACCCAAAGCGGTAGGTTCGCCCACACGCAGCTCGTTAACGACACGGCTTACTTTATCCACTTTGGAAACCAGGCGGGCAGCTTCTTCTTTGTCCGCCTGAGTCGGCACATCGCCCGTCAGCAGGGCAACCCCGGCGTAGGAGGTGGTGTTGATGCGGCCTTCCTTGTTTTCCAGCAGACGGCGTGTTTCAGCACCGGCTTTCATGACAATGGTTTTGTCTTCGACCTGTTCGCCGGTTGTGCGGCGGTCGGTAGCTACCACGGCAGTGGTGGCAGCAGCGCCGCCCACCACTAACAGACCGCAGCCGGTCAAGGTGGTACTGGCCAGCAAGGCGGCTAGAATCAAACGGTGTTTCATAGCGGATCTCCGAGCAGCAGCGCGTCAATGCCATCGCACATGGCATGCAACAGAACAATGTGTACTTCTTGAATACGCATGGTTCGGTCGTGAGGTACGCACAAATGAATGTCGGTATCCGAAAGCAGGCTGGCGATTTGACCGCCGCCTTTACCCGTCAGGGCAATAATGACCATATCGCGCTCGCGAGCCGCTTCAATGGCACGGATGACGTTTGGCGAATTGCCGCTGGTGGAGATGGCTACCAGAATGTCACCGGTCTGGCCCAGGGCACTGACCTGACGTTCAAAGATAGAGTCAAAGCCATAGTCATTACCCACCGCCGTCATGATAGAGGTGTCGGTGTTCAAAGCAATGCCGGCCAGGGGCAAACGGTCGCGCTCAAAGCGGCCCACCAGCTCTGCAATGAAGTGCTGGGCGTCGGCTGCTGATCCGCCGTTTCCGCAAGCCAGGATCTTGCCGTCGTTGGCCAAAGTGGCAAACAACAGCTCGACAGCGGCGGCCAAAGGTTCGGCCAGTTCGCGTGTGCTGGCTTTGAGAGTATCGACGGAATCGTCGAAATGCGAAGTCATTAAGGCGATAAGGTCCATAGCGCGCATTATCGCACGGACAATTTCGCTGTGGGGCAGGCATATCGTGTCATGTTGAAAAAAACGCCACGGTATTGAAACGATATGCAGTCTCCCAGGTGAAATCAGGGCTTTGAGCGGCTTTTTTATCGGCTAAAAAGGGATAGTCAGTGCTGCTCAAAAGCATTTTGTATCCAGATCAGGGTTTCGCCCTCGATAGCGATCACATCAAAACGGCAGGCGGGCTGTTTCCCATGGAAGTAGCGTTGGCGCAGAGTGGGCAGCCATTGTTGGGCGCTCAGGATCAACCGGCGCTGCTTGTCCCGGTTTACACTGGCAAGCGCCCCTCCGTAGCCGTTCTGACTGCGCTGGCGCACCTCCAGAAAGACAAGATGCTCCTGATGCCATAGCACCAGATCAATTTCCCCGAAACGAGCGGCAAGCTGTCTGGCCAGAACCTGTGCGCCATGAGCAATAACATGATCGCAAGCGCGTTGTTCGGCACGGTCGCCCGCCTTCTGGCTGGGTGAACGCCTGGGGTTGGTTTTTTTGGCCGCGGGCCGAATGCGCTGCTGACGGCGCAGTTGCCGATGTTGGGCCTGGCGAGCGTATTCAAAGGGATTCATAGGGATACACGATGATGAGAGAGCAGGATCAAGCATGAGTGATACCGAAAACCGACCGCTGGCTGTCGGGGTCTGGCAAAACATGATGGACAAGGTGAAAGGCCAGAGCTGGCCTGCGGCTTGCCTGTATGTGGTGGCCACTCCGATTGGCAATATGGGTGACCTTAGCCTGCGCGGCTGGCAGGCGCTGGAGCTGTGCGACATTATTGCGGCAGAAGACACGCGCGCGACCCGTCCTTTCCTTCAAGCCTGGGGCATACAGACGCCCCTGATGGCGGCCCACCGCCACAACGAGGCGCAAGCTGCTCAATCCATTATTGAGCGTCTGGAGCAAGGGCAGCGTGTCGCCTTGGTGTCCGATGCCGGTGCGCCTGCCGTGAGCGATCCAGGAGCGCGGGTGGTACGTGCAGTACGAGAGGCAGGTTTTCAGGTTGTGCCTTTGCCTGGCCCCTCTGCTGTGATTGCAGCTCTGATGGGTAGCGGGGCCACCAGTGACGAGAACCCGGCTTTTGCTTTTGCCGGTTTCATGCCGCCTAAAACAGTGGCACGCCGTAAATGGTTACAGCATTGGTCCAGTTTGGGCATGCCGGTGCTGATGTTCGAGTCTCCCCATCGCCTGCGCGCTGCGTTGCGCGATATGGAGGAAGTGTGTGGGCCGGAGCGGGAGCTGACGTTCGCACGTGAACTGAGCAAACGTTTCGAGCAGATCCATACGCTGCCATTGGGGCAGGCACAGGCTTGGCTGGATGAAGACAGCCACCGCGAGCAAGGCGAGTTCGTGTTGATCCTGCACGATGCACTCAAGGAAATTGACGAGGATGCTCCGGCGTTGGACGCGGTGACCGAGCGCTGGATGAAGGCCATGCTGGAGCAGGTATCGCTGCGTGATGCGGCCAGGATAGGCAGCCAGGCCACTGGTGTACCCAGGGATGTGCTTTACGCTTGGGGATTGGCTAATTCGCCTAAAGACAAGTAGTCGTTTCTAGCAATGTCAGAAACACAAAGGGGCCGGTTTTTACCGGCCCCTTTGACGTGAGTTAACTCTTGTTTTTAGCGTACGGCAACTGAAGGGTTCAAGCCGGTTTGTTGCTGGATGCGATACGCGGCATTGATTGCTTCTGTGCGAGTTTGATAGGGGCCAATCTGCACGCGGTACAAGTCGTTATGCATTTGAACCTGAGCATTGCGATATTCCACCTGTGCGATTTGGCGGTTGAGTTGTTGTGCCAGGGCCGCTGCATTCTCTCGTGCGGAAAAAGCGCCAAACTGCAAATAGACCCGGCTCTGGCCCGAGGGCGCCTGAGGCTTGCTGGCTGTCGTCGAGCTAGAGGGCACAATCAGCTGCTGGTCGTTGGCGTCGCTGCTCCAGCTGGGGGAGTCGTCCAGCTCTACCGTCAGTTCACCTTCAGCCAGGGCGGCCAAGGCATCGGGTGTGGGTTCCAGCTTTTCGGTAATGGTCAGTGTGGACTTCGGTGCAGCAGGGGCGGGTGCTTGTTGGGGTGCAGGCGCTTCGGCAACCTGGGTCTCGCCACGCGTAAAGCTGCCGCTACGTATTTCTTCCTGGGTGATGGATTCAACCATCACCGTCCCACTGCCGGGAGCAATCAAATCCAGCTTGGCAGCAGCCACATAGGACAAGTCGATGATGCGGGAGCTGTGAAAGGGCCCACGGTCGTTGATGCGCACAACCACGGACTTACCCGTTTTGGGTCGGGTGACGCGGGCGTAGCTGGGAATGGGCAGCGTGGGGTGAGCCGCGGTCATGGCGTACATATCGTAGGTTTCGCCATTGGCCGTTTTCTTGCCATGAAACTTTCGTCCGTACCAGGAAGCAGTGCCGGTCTGGGAAAAGGCTTTGTGTGAAGTGTGGGGTACAAAGCTTTTGCCGAGCACGGTATAGGGACGGGTGTTGCTGCGGGCGATGGGTTCTATTCGGGGGACGGCGTCCGGTGTGGACTGAAGATTGGCAGGGATTCGAGCGTCAGGGCCATCATCTTTGTAGTAGCCCCCACCCCGTGGGGCGGAAACTGTGGCCCCCTGCTTGCTACGCTTGGGGCTGGAAGAGCATCCGGCCAAGATGGCCAGAATGCTCAAGACGGCGCCTAGTTTGTGTAGGGAGGAAAGGCTCATGGGACTGGATTGATAGGCGGCTGATTGCGATGACGCACCAATAAGGGGGCGTAATCGGCAAAACGCAGTGCCAGTTGTTCGGTAACGTAAACAGAGCGATGTTGGCCGCCGGTGCAACCAATGGCCACCGTCAGGTAGTTGCGTGTGTCCTGCATGTACAAAGGCAACCAGCGACGTACAAAGCCCGCAATATCGTCCACCATGGTTTCGACCGAGCCGAACTGGGCCAGCCATTTGGCAACTGGCTCATCGCGTCCTGTCATGGGGCGCAGTTCAGGGTCGTAGTGGGGGTTGGGCAGGCAACGCACGTCAAACACCAGATCGGCATCACCGGGTACGCCGCGCTTGTAGGCAAAAGACTCGAAGGTCAGCACGACGCTGGCGCGATCGGCCTGAACCAGATCACGAACCCAGGCGCGCAGTTGCCCCGGTGTCAGGTCGGTGGTGTCGATGATGTGCCCAAGCTCGCGCAATGGGGCTGTCATTTCGCGTTCGACCTCAATACATTCTTGCAAAGAGGGCGAGCGGCCATCCTGTCGCAGCCGGTCAGTCAGTGGGTGGCGGCGGCGTGACTCCGAGTAACGCTGCATCAAAGTGTGATCGCTGGCGTTCAGAAACAGCACACGCAGGGCGTAGCCTTGTTCGGTCAGTTTGCTGATGACGCCGGGTAGCGTGTCCAGATCACCTGCGCCGCGCACATCAATGGCAACGGCTAAACGCTCCAGCCCTTGCTCGGCAGAGCGTTCGACAAATTCGGCCAGAAATCGGGGTGGCAGATTGTCTATGCACAGGTAGCCGGTATCTTCCAGCAGGCGTAGGGCAACTGATTTTCCCGAACCGGATATGCCGGTAATCAAAACAACTTTCAGCATCGTGGCAAAGGGCTCCGTGTCGCTGCCCAAACGTCGGGCAGCGGTTTATAAGAAACAAGGCAAGCCGTCAGGGTACCTAGTCTTCGCGGCTGTTCATGATAGCCAGTGCCTGGCGTTCGATGAAGTCACCCATCGTATCAATGCCGCGGAAAGCGAGAATGGTATTGCGCACGGCCGCCTCTACCAACACAGCCAGATTTCGGCCAGCCGCCACTTGCAGCATGACGCGTTTGATGTCGACACCCAGCACTTCCTGGGTCTGGTCCTGCGTTGGCAAACGCTCGAAACTATCCGGGTTGGAGCGGACCAAGTGCACAATTAGTTTAAGCTTCATTCTACGACGAACGGAGGTTTCGCCAAAAATGGTGCGTATGTCCAGCAGTCCCAGTCCACGCACTTCCAGTAGGTTCTGCAGTAAGGGCGGGCACTGGCCATCGATCATATTCGGAGCCGTGCGTGACAGCTCGACCGCATCGTCAGCGACCAAACCGTGGCCACGAGAGATCAGCTCCAGCGCCAATTCGCTTTTTCCCAGGCCGGATTCGCCGGTAATCAGCACACCCAAGCCCAGTACGTCCATAAAAACGCCGTGCATGGTGGTTTTGGGGGCCAGGCGCTTGCCCAGATAAATGCGCAACAGGTCTATCAGTTGAGCCGCATCGATCGGGGTGTAGAGCAACGGAACCCCGTTGGCTTCGCAAAATTGGATCAGGTCATCGGGCGCTACCGCATCGTTAGCGATGAAGAGCGCGGGGACACCGCCTTGCCTGAGATCGTCCAGATGATGCAGGCGACGTTTGACGTCAAAGCGGTTGTAGAAAGAGAGTTCTTCAGGACCAAAGACCTGAATACGGCCTGGATGGATCAGGTTTAAGTGACCAACCAGATCGGCGGCAGAGGCGCCAAGATCGGGTATAGGACGCTGAGCGGCGTGTTTTCCGGCCGCCCAGCTCACCTCGAGCTTGTCATTATTGTCATTGACCAGTTCTTGAACTGTCAGCATCGGAGTTTTCCGCGTTGAGATCAGGGGTCTGGGTCAAGATCTGGTGAATGTGAACGGGGTCCGTTTCGTGGGCCAAAGCCTGGCGGATGTCTTGATCAGCCATCAAACGGGCGATCTCGGCAAGCAGGTCTAAGTGGATTTGAGTAGCCGTTTCGGGAACCAGTAAAAAGAACAGCAAGCTTGCAGTCCGGCCGTCGCTGGCATCAAAGCGCACAGGCTCGGCCAGACGCATGAAGACAGCGCAAGGCTCCTTTAAGTCCTTGATGCGGCCATGCGGGACGGCAACATCGTGACCAAGGGCTGTAGAGCCCAGACGCTCGCGAGCAATCAGGCTGTGGAAAACGGCTGTCCGGGCAATGCCGTGATGGTTCTCGAAAATCAGTCCGGCTTGTTCAAAAGCGCGCTTCTTGCTGGTAACAGCAAGATCCAGAACCACGTTGGACAAAGGCAAAATACGCGACAAGAGATTCATGACGGCCATTATAGGGGGGAATGTTTTTTAGCTAAACTTTTTTTGGATAGCGAACAACACATGGGCAGTGTGCCATGAAACACAAAACCCCGAACTTCATAAAAGTACGGGGTTTGTTGGTAGGCTTATGCCCACTGTACTAGTTCGGCACGATTAGACTGCCGGAACTTCGAGCCGCTTGGCGGGCTCATGCGCATGGCTGTTTGCCTTTTCCTTGTATTTCAGCACCTGGCGGTCGATTTTATCGGCCAGCAGATCAATAGCGGCATACAAGTTTTCATCTGAAGAGGCGCAATGTATATCTTTGCCTGGGACTCGGACGGTCACTTCGGCAGTGTGCTTCAGACGTTCGATGGAAAGCATAACCTGGGTGTCAACCACGTTGTCGAAGTGCTTTTCAATTCGACCAATTTTACTTTTGACGTAGTCGCGAATAGCAGGAGTTATGTCAAGATTACGGCCAGTGATATTAAGGCTCATATAGGCTCTCCGTAGTAGTCAAACAACTTGTTCAAGAAGGGCAAAATCTGGTGTCTGTAGGCTCCTTATTAATGATGCTGGATAGTCCAGTATACCTATATGTTGGCCAGATAACATGACTTGGATCAATCTGCCCTGTGCAGGAAAACCCTTGGCCTGGCAGGCCCCGTAACGGGGCCAAAAACCTGCTTACATTCGGAAGTTGGAACCTAAGTAAACCTTACGAACCGCTTCGTTATCGATGATCTCGGACGGGTGCCCGCTGGTCAGCACCGTACCTTCGCTGATGATGTAGGCACGGTCACAAATACCCAGGGTTTCACGCACGTTGTGGTCGGTAATCAGCACGCCAATATTGCGGCCTTTCAGAAACTGCACAATGCGCTGGATTTCGATCACGGCAATCGGGTCCACCCCGGCAAACGGCTCATCTAGCAGGATGAAACGCGGGTTGCTGGCAAGCGCACGGGCAATTTCTACGCGGCGGCGCTCGCCACCAGACAGGGATAGGGCGGTATTTTGACGAATGTGATCAATTTGCAGCTCGCTGATCAAGGTTTCCAGGCGTTCGTTGATGTCTTGCTTGCTGATACGACGAGCGTTCTCGTCCAGTTGCAGCTCCAGAACGGCGCGGATATTTTCTTCTACGGTCAGGCGACGAAAGACGGAGGCATCCTGGGGCAGATAGGACAGCCCCAGGCGCGCCCGCTTGTGCATGGGCATGGCGGTGATGGGCGTGCCATCAATTTCAATGCGGCCTGCATCGGCGGGCACAATGCCCACGATCATGTAAAAGCTGGTGGTTTTACCGGCGCCGTTAGGGCCCAGCAAACCGACGACTTCACCGCTTTCCACATTCAGAGAGACATCCTGAACGACGGTGCGTTTGCCGTAGGTCTTACGTAATCCCTCGGCAATCAGACTGCCTTTGGTCGAGTGACTGGCACGGGTAGGGGTAGACGGGTTGTGAGGAGCAACCATGATTCGGTGGTGTCCTGGCTATTTTCGAGGAGAGGACTTGCGTTGGCATTCGGCCATGGCAGCATCGGCATTGGAGCGTGGACGAGCCACGGAGCGTACTCGGCCATCGCGGGTAGCGGAGTCCGAGCCACCAAAGGCCTGATAGGTACCGTCTTTTTGACGGTAAATAATACGCTGCCCTTGGACGGTGTCCTGCAATTTGCCACAGACGTAGCGATTGACGACAGCCTTGCCCAGTAGCTCGACCTCTTCGGTCTTGCCGTTGTAGACGGCTTTGACCCCTTCAGCGACCATCAGTTCAAAACGGGCCGGATCTTCCTGGCGGATGGTCACACGGGCGCGTTCGCTGACGGTAGCCGTGCCATGCTGGAAGCCTTCAGCGTCTTGTTCGATAGCCAATTGGTCTGCCATCAAAGTCATGGCACCACGCGTCAGGATGATGTTGCCTTTATAGATAGTTTGCTTGGCAATATCGTCGTAGGTCAGGGTGTCGGACAGCACGGAGGTGTCCGGTTCTGCAGCAGCTTCGGTGCTTGCCTGAGCCATGGCAGGGGCCGTTGGCAGCAAAGCCAGGGCGGCAGTACTCAGGCACAGGGCCAGAGCACCACGCAAGAGGCTAAAAGAGAGCTTGGGCTTGTGGCCCAGGCGGGCGCTGTCAGGCGTGGTCATGGAGGGGAATCCTTAGAACTATTGGAAGAACGCGCTTTTTGTGTTTGTTGGCCCGAGATTTTAACGTCGGATTCCGACATGACGTTCAATTGGCGAACGCGATTATCGTAACGCATCCCGGTACCGCGCATGGTGGACTGGCCGTTCACGACCAGTGCTGGTTCATTGGTGTACACCACGTCTTCTTCAGGCAAGATAATCAGCACTTCGCTGCGCACGTCCAGCGCGGCATCTTCTTCAGTCGCCTGACGGTGGATATGGGCATTGCCCTTCATGGTGATGGTGTCGCCGCCCGCATTCATATGAGCGGTGTCGGCCGTGGCTATCGTCAAGGGCGAGTCGGCACGGTTGCTGACTGCGCGTGGGGACGTGATGTCGTGGGAGTCGTCATCGGGGAAATGGTAAGCAATCACCCCATCCAGGCGGCTGATCGCCACGCCGGTCTGATCGGTGCTGATCATGGTGAAGTCTCGCGCCCAGGAGTCCGGTTCATGGGTCATGCGGCGCGGCGGATCAATGGCAACCGAACTTTGGGTGTAATCGACCGCCCACAGTGTTGCTACCACTAGCAGGGCCAAGAGCAACAAAGAAATGGCGGTGGGTAAACGGTCGCGCATGATTACTGAATGACTCCCGTGGTTTTCAGCGGTCCGCCTGTAATGAAGGGAGCCAGCCGACCTTGTGCGGCCAAAATGGCGTCACAGCATTCGCGCACGGCACCTTGACCAGCCGGCAGACTGGACACCCAGCTGGCGATCTGACTGATATAGAAGGGGGCGTCGGGCACACTGGCCGAAAAACCGACACGCTGCATGGCAGGCAGGTCGATCAGGTCATCACCCATATAGCCCATCTCACTTAAAGACAGGCCGTTTTCCTGAGCAATTTGCGTCAGCACGGCAACCTTGTCGCGTACACCTTGGTGGACGAAGGGAATGCCCAGCTCGGCAGCGCGGCGCGACACAATGCCGCTTTCCCGGCCGGTAATCAGCGCAACACCAATGCCGCTTTCACCCAGCATGCGCAGGCCATGACCATCCAGAGCGTGAAAGCTTTTAAATTCTTCGCCATGCTCGCTGTACCACAGGCGTCCATCGGTAAGAATTCCGTCCACGTCAAACACCATCATGCGCAACTGACGTAATTGATTGCGTACGTTCTCGGGCAGCTTGGCCAGAATCTGGGCCTCAGCGGGGTGGAGTGGAATAGTGGGCGTATTCATCATGGTCAGATTACCTTTGCAGCCAACAGGTCATGCATGTGCAGAGCTCCCAATAGTAGCCCGTTTGCGTCCAGTACCAGCATTTGACTGATACGCAGGGCATCCATTTGCTCGGCGGCTTCTATGGCCAGCGCCTCGGCAGCAATGCTGCGAGGCTCACGCGACATGCCAGCAGATACTGGCAGATTACGGATGTCCCCGTCGCGTGCAATCAGGCGGCGCAGGTCACCATCCGTGAACATGCCGATCGGGCGGCCTTGCGAGTCCGTCACGATGGTCATGCCCATCCCTTTGCTGGACATTTCGACCAGCGCATCGGGAACCAGGGTGTCAGCGGCTACGACCGGCAACTGTTCGCCACGGCGCATGATGTCGCGCACAAATGTCAGCAATTGACGACCCAAGGCACCGCCAGGATGCGAGCGGGCGAAATCTTCACGGCTAAATCCGCGTGCTTCCAGGCAGGCCACGGCCAGTGCATCCCCTAATACCAGCGCTGCTGTGGTGCTGGCGGTGGGAGCCAGATTCAATGGGCATGCCTCGTGCTCGACATGGGCGTCCAGATGCAGGTCGGCGCTTTGAGCTAGTTCTGACTGGGCATTGCCGGTGATGGCTATCAGCTTGGCACCCATGCGGCGCAGCACCGTCAAAATGGTCACCAGCTCTTGAGCCTGTCCTGAATAAGAAATGGCAATGACCACGTCTTGTTTGGTAATCATGCCCAGATCGCCGTGCAGGGCTTCGGCGGCATGCATGAAAAAAGCCGGTGTACCGGTAGAGGCCAGGGTGGCCGCGATTTTGCGGGCTACATGCCCGGACTTGCCGATACCAGTGACCACGACGCGGCCCTGGCAGTTCACCAGCAACTGGGCGGCTTCTACAAAACTGTGGTCCAGACGTTCGCCAAGCGCTTGCAGTGCCTGAATTTCAATAGCGAAGGTGCGACGTGCCGAGGGCAGGATGTGTTCGGGATCGAAAAGTGCCGGTGTATTCATGGCGAAATTGTAAACGTGAAGTGTGCGCTTGGCATGCAGATTTGCAGCAGGCAAATTGTAAGGTGTGATGAGCTTGGACCAGTAGCGGCCTGAATAGTTTAAGGTTAAGATACAGCCTGTTTTGTAATTTCAGTAATTACTGAAAGCTCAGGAAGTCATGAACCTAGGACCACAGGCAGAGCGTTTTATTCTGCACTTCGGGGAAATGGGCGGGCGCTGGGGGGTCAACCGTACGGTGGGCCAGATCTATGCGCTCCTATTTATTGCCCCCGAAGCCCTCCACGCCGACGAGATCGCTGAAACGCTAGGCATCTCCCGTTCCAACGTCAGCATGAGCTTGCGCGAGCTGCAGTCCTGGCGACTGGTCAGCATGACGCACAAGATCGGCGAGCGTCGTGAGTATTTCGAATCCCCCAAGGATGTTTGGGAGATTTTTCGTACTTTGGTCGAGGAAAAGCGCAAGCGCGAGATAGATCCCACACTGACTTTATTGCGAAGTATCCTAATGGAAGCGCCCGTCAATGACGAAGAGGCATATGGGCAGCAGCGCATAAACGAGATGCTGGAATTGATCGAGTTAGCTTGTGCTTGGTTTGACGAGGTACATCATTTACCGCCCGAAACCCTGCAAAATCTGATGCGTTTAGGCAGCAAAGTTCAGAAGGTGTTGGGGTTCGCCGGGAAGATTCGCAAAGCTGATCAAACTGGGGGTCGTCATGATTGATCTGGATGTTGTTACGCTGTCGCGGCTGCAATTTGCATCCACCGCGATGTTTCACTTTTTGTTTGTCCCTTTGACGCTGGGCCTGTCGTTTTTGCTGGCCATTATGGAAAGCGTCTATGTCATGACGGGCAAACCCATCTGGCGCCGCATGACCAAGTTCTGGGGCGTGCTGTTTGGCGTTAACTTTGCCTTGGGTGTAGCCACCGGGATTGTGATGGAATTTCAGTTCGGCATGAACTGGGCCTATTACAGTCATTACGTGGGCGATATTTTTGGTGCACCCTTGGCCATTGAAGGTTTGATGGCTTTTTTCTTGGAAGCCACGTTTGTCGGCCTGTTCTTTTTCGGCTGGGATCGGCTCTCCAAGATTGGTCACCTGATCGTGACCTGGCTGGTTGCCATCGGCACCAACTTGTCGGCCCTGTGGATTCTGGTTGCCAATGGCTGGATGCAAAACCCGGTCGGCGCCATCTTTAACCCCCACACCATGCGTATGGAAATGACCGACTTTGCTGCGGTCATTCTGAACCCTGTTGCCCAAGCCAAAGTCGTTCATACCGTCAGTGCCGGTTATGTGCTGGGCGCCATGTTCGTCATGGGGATCAGCGCCTGGTATTTGCTGCGTGGTCGACATATCGACTTGGCCAAACGCTCCATGACGGTAGCCGCCAGCTTTGGCTTGGCTGCCGCCTTGTCAGTGGTGGTGCTGGGCGACGAAAGCGGTTACCTGACAACTGAACACCAGCAAATGAAGATTGCCGCCATGGAAGCGATGTGGGAGACCGAAGAGGCCCCCGCCAACTTCAATCTGCTGGCCTGGCCAGATCAAGAGGCTCGTGAAAACCGCTTCGCCATTGAAATTCCCTGGGTGATGGGTCTGATCGGCACCCGATCGTTGACCACTCCCATGCTGGGCATCAATGAGCTGGTCGAACACGCCAAGATCCGTATTGCCAACGGTTTGCGAGCCTATGAGGCTTTGCAGCTAGTGCGTGCCGATGCCGGCAATGTGGAAGCACGTCGCGTGTTTGATGCGAACTGGCAGGATCTGGGTTATGCCTTGCTGCTCAAGCGTTACACCAACGACATCAGCAGCGCTGATACGGACACCATTGCGCAAGCCGCTTGGGACACCGTGCCTCAGGTTGCGCCACTGTTCTGGAGTTTCCGGATCATGGTGGGCTTGGGTGTGTATTTCATCCTGTTCTTTGCCGTTGCCTTTTTCCTGGCCTCGCGGGATCGTTTGCAGCGTCACCCACGCTTGCTCAAAATGGCGGTCTGGAGTATTCCCCTGCCTTGGATCGCTATTGAATGTGGCTGGTTTGTGGCCGAGTTCGGGCGTCAGCCTTGGGCGATTGAAGGGGTCTTGCCCACCTACTATGCAGCCTCGGGTCTGTCCTTTACAGACCTGATGATCAGCATGACTATTTTCCTGTTGCTTTATGCGTCTTTGGCCGTGGTGGGTATCAAGGTCATGCTGCACTCGATACGTAAAGGTCCTGACGAGCCCGGTGAGCCGCCTGCGCCTTCCGCTTTGTCTTATGGTTCGCGCAACGCCCCGTTGCTGCGTGGTTAAGGAGAGGGAACCATCATGGATAGCTTGATTCTTCTCGATTACGACACTCTACGGGTCATCTGGTGGCTGCTGTTGGGTGTCTTGCTTGCCGCCTTTGCGGTCATGGACGGCGCTGATCTGGGCGTGGCCATGGTTCTGCCTTTGGTGGCTCGCAATGATAATGAACGCCGAGTGCTCTATAACGTCATCGGCCCTGTCTGGGAAGGAAACCAGGTGTGGTTGATTGTTGCCGGGGGTGTTGCCTTTGCGGCTTGGCCTTTGTTGTACGCCATGGCGTTTTCTGGCTTTTACCTGGCCATGATGTTGGTGCTGGTGGCCTTGATTGTGCGTCCCGTGGCAATCAAATACCGCAGCAAGCTGGTGTCTGAGCGCTGGCGTCGTACCTGGGACCACATCTGGACGGCGTCCGGCATTGTGTGTGCCTTGGTGTTTGGGGTGGCTATCGGCAATGTCATGTTGGGCGTGCCCTTTGGCTTTGACGAAACCACGCTGCGCCCCATGTACGAAGGTAATTTCTTCGGCTTGTTCCAGCCCTTTGCCATCTTGTGCGGACTGCTCAGTATCTTGATGTTGGCCTTTCAGGGTTCGGTGGTCTTGGCCTGGAAAGCCAGTGATAACGTGGCCCGACGGGCGCGTGCCTGGGCGGTGCCCTTTGGTTTGCTGTCCATCGTGGCGTTTGCCGCCGGTGGTTGGTGGATCACTGCCATGAATGGCTACAGCATGAGCTGGCCGGAAGTCTCTCACGCCATGTCCAACCCGATCGGCAAAACGGTGGAGTTGGTGGAGGGTGGCTGGTTGGCCAACTATCGTCAGTGGCCTGCTTTGTGGCTGGCTCCTGTGCTGGGTTTTGTGGGTTTGTTGCTGGGTGCCTTGCTGGCAGGACGTGGCCGTGGTTTGCTGGCCGTCATCCTGTCTTCTGTCGCAGTGACCGGGATCATCCTGACCTTTGGTTTTGCCGTGTTCCCCTTCCTGCTGCCGTCCTCTTTGACACCGGGTTCCAGCCTGACTTTGTTTGATGCCTCGGCCAGCCATCTGACCTTGTGGTTGATGCTGCTGATTACTCTGTTTTTCCTGCCCATCATCGTGCTGTATACCTCGTGGGTGTATAGCGTGATGCGTGGCAAGGTGTCGGTGGCCAGCGTAAACGATTCCTCTCACTCTTACTAAGGAGGCCAAAGCATATGTGGTACTTTTCTTGGGCTTTAGGTTTGGGTCTGGCCTGCGCGTTTTCTATCTTGAATGCGATGTGGTTCGAGTTGCGTGAGACCAGTGCGTTGCAAAACACCGCTTCTTCTCAGGCCAATTCCGATATCGAGGCCTGATTGACCCCGCAAAGTTCGTCGGCGCAACAGTGGCTGGAGCAATTTTCCAGCCGCGCCCGCACGGCTTTGCGGGCTTCGATGCTCGCTCCGGTGCTGGCTGGCGCATTATTGATTCCGCAAGCCTGGCTGCTGGCGCAGATAGTGCAGGCGATTGTGGTGGACGGCTTGCCTTGGACGGGGCAGCTTTTCCCTATTTTCATGGTGGCGGCGCTCTTGTTGTTGCGGGCCGCCGTTTCCGCATTTGGCGAGCGCCGTGCCCAGAAAGTTTCAGAACAACTGAAGCAAGGGCTGCGTTCCGATTTATTCTCCCGGCTGTTTCGCAGCACTGTGCCCCGTTTGCGGGCCAGCAATAGTGGCGAGCTATCCTCCAGCCTGATTACGCAGATCGAAGCCCTGGATGGGTTCGTTACGCGCTACATCCCCTGTATGGCGGCTGCCGCGTTGGTGCCTTTGGCATTGGTGTTGGCTGTCTTGCCGGTAGACGGCATTGTTTCCTTGATTTTGCTGCTCAGCACACCTTTGATTCCGCTGTTCATGGCCTTGGTGGGTTGGGGGGCGGAAGCGGCCAGTCGTGAACAGCAACAGACTACCTTGCGCTTGTCCGGTTTTTTTGCGGACCGGTTACGCGGCATTTTTACCTTGAGCTTGATGGGCCGAGGCCAGGATGAGTTAAAGAGGGTGGAACTGGCCAGCCAGGAACTGCGCACACGCACGATGAAAGTGCTGCGTATCGCCTTTTTGTCCTCTGCCGTGCTGGAGTTTTTCGCCGCTTTGGGTGTGGCCGGTATCGCTGTCTATATAGGCTTGGGTTACCTGGGCTATCTGGGGGAGTCCTTTTCGGGCATCAGTTTGCAGCAGGGCTTGTTTTGCTTGCTTCTGGCTCCCGAGGCCTATCAACCGCTGCGTCAGCTGGCGGCCAATTATCACGATCGGGCGGCCGCCCGTGCGGCAGCGCTGGAGGTGGATAGATTGTGGTCCGGCCTGGGACAGGATTTGATTCCGGCTGCCCCCAGTGGCGATGCTGAAGCCGTTTTCCCCAACTTGCCCGTTCTGGTGCTGCGTCAACTGCGTTTGCCGCAACTGAGTGGACAGGGGACTTTGCTGGAGGTGCCTGGTTTACAGCTCTACATTGACCAGTCCTATGCTGTTCTGGGGGCCAGTGGCTCTGGAAAAACCAGCCTTTTAGAAAGTTTGATTGGCTTGCGTCCCTTGGCTCAAGGTGAAATTCTGCTGCGCAATAGCGATACCGCCGGACGTTTGTTGACCCGTCACGACGGAGTGGTACTGATTTCGCAGCAGGCATTTTTAGCGATGGGCACAATTGCCGATGGTTTGCGTCTTGCTGCTCCCCAAGCCAGTGATGAACAACTGTGGCAGGCTCTGGAGCAAGCCTGTGCGGCCGAGTTCGTTCGGTCCTTGCCCAATGGTCTGCAAACGTCCTTGGGAGAGGGCGGATTCGGTTTGTCTGGCGGACAAATTCAACGCTTGGCCTTGGCTCGCCTATTTCTGACAGATCCCCATGTGGTGCTTTTGGATGAGCCCAGCTCCCGCCTGGATGCGGCCACTCGGGATCGTGTCATGCACAATATTTTGCGTTTCTGTCAGGGCCGCTGTTTGATCTTGGTCACTCACGACGAGCAGTTGGCGGCGATGTGTTCCAACCAGCTACGTATAGAGCAGGGAGTGCTGACGGCATGAAAGCGTGGTTTCGCCTCTTGGGTGAAAGCTTGCGTGCACGACGTGCAGCGCTTCTGTTTACCTTATTGCTGGCCATGAGTACGGTTGCGGCAGGCGTTGGCTTGCTAGGTGTGGCCGGCTGGTTTTTGACCAGCGCCTTTTTGGCGACTCTGGGCATTGTCTTCAATCTGTTTGGTCCTTCGGCCATGATTCGGGGGCTGTCCTTCTGGCGCATCACCTCCCGTTATCTGGAGCGCGTCGTTGGCCATGCGTTGACGCTGGATTTGCAGGTCCGCATTCGCAGTCTGGTGTTTGGCCGCTTGAGCCGATTCAGCCAGTCCCGGCTGGCGCAGTTTCGTGATGGGGAGTTGGCTTCCAGTTTGACTTCCGATGTGGCGATACTGGATCTGGTGCTGCTACTGATACTGGTGCCTTTGAGCACAGCGGTGGTGGCAGGCGTGGTCTTTAGCCTGGTGCTGCAAACTTGGTTGTCCTGGTGGGCCTGGTTGATTCTGGCCTGCCTGTTAATGGCGGCGTGTCTAATTCCCTATCTATGCGCCCGGGGTGCCAGCAGTGCGGCCCAACAAGTCCATCTGTTGGAGAACCGTCAGCGTGTGCTGGTGCATCAAGCGGTTCGCGCTTATGCCGATATTCAAGTTTTCGCTGCTGCTGATGAAGTACAGAAACAAGTGGACCAACTTAGCCGGGAATTGGGTCAGGCGCGCTTGCGCAGCAATGGCTGGGGGATAGCGGGGCAATTTGCTCAACAGGTTTTGATGGGCTTGGCCTTGATGATCTGCTTGCTGGTGGGTGCTCAACAGGTCAATGTGCAGGCGATGAGTGGCCCTTTGTGGGTTGGCTTGGTGCTGGCCTTGCTGGGGCTGTTTGAGATTATGGCCCCTATGATGCGTGGTGCTTCAAGGCTGGGTGAAGTGCAGGCGGCCAGCAATCGCCTCTTGACGATTTTGGATGAGCCTGAAGACAGATCACAGGATCAAGGCCAGGCTCTGGTACTGAGCCAGCCCGCATTGCTGGAAGTGAAGGACCTGAGTTTCGCTTATGGCTCGCAAGCAGTGCTGGAACATCTGGATTTGCGTGTACAGCCGGGGGAGCACATTGCCCTATTTGGCCCTAGCGGTTCAGGAAAATCGACTTTATTGGCGATTCTGATGCGGCTATTTCCGGTGTCAGAGCCGCATTACCAAATAGAAGGGCAAGCAGCCCAAAGCTGGACACGTGCCAGCTGGTTTAATCATTGCGCCTTGCTGGCTCAGGATTCACCGCTCTTTCTGGGTTCGGTACGAGACAATTTGCTGCTGGCTGATCCGGATGTGTCAGAGCAGCGCATCTGGCAGGTGCTGCACGACGCTCAATTGGATACAGTGGTACGGGATTTGCCACAAGGCCTGGACACTTGGCTGGGTGAAGGTGGACAGCAATTGTCATTAGGGCAGCAACGCCGCCTTTGTCTGGCACGTGTCCTGCTGGCGCCCGCCCAGATCTGGTTTCTGGACGAACCGACAGCCAGTTTGGATGGTCCTACCAGCCAGGCCTTGATGCAGGATATTCTGGCCGCGGCACGCGGAAAGACAGTCATTATGGCCACCCACGATACCCGCTTGTTGCCCATGGTGGATCGCGTTTACCAGTTTGAGATGGGGCGTTTAGAGGCTAAAACGACTAGCTGAATAAATGCTTTAGGGCCAAACTAAAAGGTGGCTTGGGTCAAGTTTTGGGTGATTTCAAGCCAATCGCGTCGTATTAGTACAACTTACGGGCACAAGCCGGGCGAGCCCTTGTTGCTGCTGCCCAATTGTGTACACTTGCAACGTATCCAAGAGCGCCCTTCGCGTCAGGATTTTTTGTTGTAGAAGCTTTGACATGCAAATTGACCCCACCCAGTACATCCGTCAAATCATTCGCAATGTGCCGGATTGGCCCAAACCGGGGGTGACCTTCCGCGATATCACTCCGGTTCTGCAAGATCCGCGTTCGTTTCGGGTGTTGATTGACCTGTTTGTCTACCGCTATATGGGACAAAAGCTGGATCTGGTGGCCGGTGTGGATGCCCGTGGTTTTATTGTGGGTTCGGTTCTGGCTTATGAGCTGAATCTGGGATTTGTACCCGTGCGCAAGAAGGGCAAGCTGCCTTTCAATACCGTCGCAGAGGAATATTCCCTGGAATACGGGAATGCCAGCGTGGAAATGCACACGGACTCGGTGCGTCCAGGACAGCGCGTCCTGTTGATTGACGACCTGATCGCCACTGGCGGTACCTTGTTGGCTGCTGCACGACTGTTGCAGCGTCTGGGTGCCAATGTGGTGGAAGCTGCAGCCATTATTGATCTGCCCGAGCTGGGTGGCTCTAAAGCCGTTGTTGATTCCGGTCTGTCTGTTTACACCGTCTGTAGCTTTAACGAAGCGGAGCGCTGATCGCTTCAGGCCGACTTCACGTTGGCTAGTGATTGAGCCTGTGTCCCTGCCATGCTGCTTGCATCGCAGGGATTTTTCATGCCTGTCTGTTTGTTAGAGAGCGGGGCCGGTGTATTGCCAGCCCCGTTTTTTTGTCGTTCTGCTTATTAGAAACGTACTTTCATGAACAAAGAACCGGCATGGTCCTGGTTGCGGCCGAACTGCCCTTGGTAGCTCAAGCCGAATGCAGTGCTCTTGCCAGCTTTCAGCTCTGCGCCCAATTCGGCAACGGCGGCGTTCTTGGCGATAGGTGCACCGCTGATCCGGAAATTGCTGCCGGGCAGGGCGGCAAAGGCCAGTTGACGCTCGGGTGTGGTGTCACCCATGGCATGACGCCAACCTAAACCGGCGCTTAAGGACAGCGTGGTTTTGGACAGGTCTAGCTCCGTCGTGCCGCGCAAACCCAGTGTCACGGTGCTCAGATTCTGGCGTTGCGAGTCTGCACGCAAGGCCGCCTGACCGCCCGATTCACTGAAGGAACCCTGACGCAGCTGGTGCCAATTCACGCTTGCATAAGGCTCTACGCTGGAACGAGGGCTGACCGGCACGCGGTAACCCAACTGAGCAAATGCCTGGATGCTGTGGGCTTTGTAATCCGCTTTCAGCGTTTCACTCTGATGAACGGAGATGGAACGCTCGCTGTCCAGGCTGTGGCGGGTGTAAGCACCACCGGCCAACAAGTTCAGGCTGCCCGATCCCATTTCCCAAGCCTGGGTCCCATACAAGGCTGCACTGTAGCTATTGCTGCGGGAGGTTTGACGGCGATCATCCAGCTTGATGCGGTTTTCCAGATAGCCCAGAGAAGCACCCATGCGCCAGCCTTGCTCACCCACGGCGGTATCCCCGCCCAGGAACAGGCCGCCTACTTTGTGGCGTACATCCTGGCTGTCGCCATTCCCGTCCAGATCACGTTGTTGATGGATAACTTCGGCCCACAACACGGTGTCTTTGCCGGTAGTATTTCGAGCGCCGGAGGCTTGCTTGCCCAAGGTACGTGGGAGCAGGTCGCCATTGCTCAGCAGGGCGGAGGTGGTGCCTGCATGGATTTGACCTTGTAGCTGTTCCATATAGCCTGCCACGCTGCCGGACTGAGCATTGAGTACCGTGTCATACAGCTCAGCCATCGCGGCTGGCGGTTGATCCGAGCCAGTATCCAAGGCACTGGCGACGGCCTTCTGGTTGCCGGTGTTGGCAAAGGAAGCAAATGGCGTGTCATTGCGCTTGATCATCAAGGACAGGCTGGGTCCATAGATCAGCGTAGGTGACAGGAAGGCCATCTCGTAAGTGATGTGGCTGTACTGTCCGGTTACGCCGTTGGCAGCATCCAGGAAAGAGTAGGCTACGTTCTGGCGGAAGGGGCCGCCAGCCAGTTTCAGTGTGCCGTCGATATGGGCGGCACCGCCTACGACCAAACGATCTGTTACGCCTGCAGGGCCTACCTCCAGTTCATGTACCGAACCCGCGTAAGCGGTGTAGTCGCCGCTGACGGTCAGCGTGCCGACTGAGTTGCCCGGAGCCAGTGTGCCGTAGTTATCGACTTGGGCAACCGTACCAGCGCCACCCAGGGTGCCTTCCCGCTCGACCGTAACGGCAGAGGCCAAGGTGCCATTGACGGCCAGACGGCCGCCGCTGACGGTGGTGTCACCGGTGTAGCTATTGTTGCCGCTCAGTTCCAGAGAGCCAGAACCGCGCTTGTGCAGCCCGCCCGTACCACTGATGTCATTGGCAAAGGTGGAGTGGTAGCCCAGCGTGTCTACATCGAACAGACGGGTAAATTGACCAGGACCTTGCACAGCCTTGCCCACATTCATCAGGCCCCAGCCGTAAATGCTCGGGTCGCCCATATCGGTAGCAGTAGTCAGCAGCGTTTGCTGTAGGTGATAGGCCGTGAAGTAGGGGAAGGCTTCTTTGACCAGAGCAGCACCCCCGGCAACGTGTGGAGAGGCCATGGAGGTGCCGCTAAAGGCTACATAGCCGCCCGATGACTGAACCGAATTAATCCCTGGGTTGTCGTCTCCACCAGGAGCGGCTAGACACCACTCGGCGGCCGCACCGCATTTATTCGCATAGGAGGCCAGAGAGCCGTCCTCGCCCAAGGCCGTGACGGCCAACCAGTTGTCTTTTAGCTCGGGAAACCAATAGGGGGAGCCAGCCAGCAAATCTGGGTGATCCTGAGATTCATTGCCTGTGGCAAACACCATCAGGGAACCCGCCTCCACGCTATTTTTGAAGGCGTCGATAATCAGTGGTTGCCAATCCAAGACACCATCAGGCGAGCCATAGTCCAGGACATTGCACGGTGGAGGGGAACTGGCATTGTTGCAGCCGTTGACCCCCAGACTGCTGTTGATGATGGGAAGCTTGAACTGTGCCAGATAATTCCAGCCCTGCGAGGCGACACGGTCGAATTCGGCGGCTTGGTCACGCGGGTCCGGTTCAAAGGGATCGTTGCCAAGGGCGTCATCATCATCGTCGTCGTCATTGTTTTCGTAGGCGGCAACAAAAAGCTGGCTGTTAAAAGCGACACCATGCATGCCTGCACCGTCGCGACGGGCCCCAATAATGCCAGCAACGTGGCTGCCGTGACCTGCCGGAGGATCGGAGTCTATGCCTTGGCCGTTGGCATAGGGAGTATTCGTGGTGAAGTCAAAACCGCCCGCGATTGCGCCGGCAAACTCAGGGTGTTTAGCCTCAATGCCCGAGTCCAGATAACCGACAGTAACGCCCTTGCCTGTAAAGCCCAGCGAATAGGCTTTGGCGGCATTAATCATGTCCAGGCCAGGCTGACGTTTGTATTCCTTAGTGCGCCATTGCTCCAGAGAGCTATCCGGTTCGGCATGAGCCAAGCCTGGTAAAACCAGGCTCAGTAAGGCCATTTGCACCAGCACATAGGTGCTGCGTTTCTTGTTCGACATCTCTTGCTCTCCTGGGTGTTTTTTCTACTCGGCGGCATCTCGTTTTGAGGGCTCGCTGTCGAGTGCCTTTCGGCGTATTTAACGTCGTGGCCGTTGAATCTTATAGCGGCTGAATTTACGTTTTGTCATGCTTGGCGTTTGAGATGTGCGAAAACGCGTAGCTGTTTTCGGAGCAGAAAAAGGGGGCGTGGTGATTTCTCTAGCAAGAGGGGCGTTTAATTGAGGTCTGATTTTCTTTGCCAGAAAACCAGTTAGTGACGACTTTGTTGCAGGACCTGCAACATAAGAGGCGATTCCTGGGGTCTGCAAGGGGCAGGAAAGTTATGACTTGCCGCTGTATTACGCTGCGTAAAGAGGCCGTAGCTGGGCTACAGCTCCCTCAGTTTCAAGGCGTGCGTGCTACTTGATAGGCGTCGGGTTTCAGATGGCTGCTGGCTCGGCCAGCAAAGCACGTACCAGTTCAGGCTTCAGGGTGCGTGCGGCCGCAAAACCCGCGATATGGCGCACACGCACTAAATCCAGCGCAAAGAAATGGAAGTCCGTAAAGCTGCTTAGAAACTCCATGTCAGGGAAGCGGGCCGTATAAGCGTGTTGGGCATGCTCCCAGTCCGGATGATCGCGGTCCAGACGGCGGGCCAGCATTTGGAAGGTCACGCGGGGCAAATCATGGACGGCCTCTTGTCCATGTTCGCTTTGGCTGATCATCAGGCTGGCATCGGGGCGCTGTAGCAAATAGCGCGTGTGGGCTGCCATTTTGCTGATATGGATGATGATGCTGGACTGTTCGGGGCAGATCGCAAACGGGACGCGGGATACCACCGGCAAGCCCTGGTTGCTGAGTGTACCTAGCGATGCCGTGCGTTCGCTGTGAAGCAGGGCTTGCAGGCTGATGAGCAGTGGATCATCTACAGGCATAAAGAGACCTTTAATACAATGGGTCGAAGCCCCCACGCTGCGCCTTTGGCTTGCTGCCCCCCCAGGGGGCGTTTTTACCTTGGGGCGGCCCGGCGGTAAAGGGAAGCCCCCACGCTGCGCCTTTGGCTTGCTGCCCCCCAA
>NZ_JBXART010000003.1:0-400715 GCF_058808495.1 Alcaligenes sp. GW821-FHT11D07 | reverse complement strand
GTTTTTACCTTGGGGCGGCCCGGCGGTAAAGGGAAGCCCCCACGCTGCGCCTTTGGCTTGCTGCCCCCCAAGGGGGCGCTTTTACCTTGGGGCGGCCCAGCGGTAAAAGGATACTCCAACTCTTACAAAACAGGCCGACATAAAGCCGGCCTGTTCAGGGGGAGTGATGCGTCCGGATTACACCAGAACGCGTTCGATACCACCATCATTGGCGCGGCGCACGTAGTCCGCCATCCAGTTCTCGCCCAGCATGTGCTTGGCCATTTCCACCACGATGTAATCCGCATCCATCTTGGTTTCGTCCTCGTAACGGGACAAACCTTGCAGGCAGGACGGACAGGACGTCAGCACTTTGACCTCGCCCTGGAAACCATCGGCACGTACAGTGTCCTGGTTCTTTTGCAGTTCTTCGTGCTTGCGGAAACGGATTTGGGTGGAGATGTCTGGTCGCGACACAGCCAGCGTGCCCGACTCACCACAGCAACGGTCTGTCTTGATGGTGCTCTCGCCCACCAGGGATTTAACCGTTTTCATGGGGTCTTGCAGCTTCATGGGGCTGTGGCAAGGATCGTGGTACATGTAGCGCACGCCTTGCACATCTTCCAGCTTCAAGCCTTTTTCCAGCAAGTACTCGTGGATATCGATCAAGCGGCAGCCGGGGAAGATCTTGTCGAACTCATAACCGGCCAGCTGGTCATAGCAGGTACCACAGCTGACCACCACGGTTTTAATATCCAGGTAGTTCAGGGTAGTGGCCATGCGGTGAAACAGCACACGGTTATCGGTAATGATCTTTTCTGCCTTGTCGCTCTGACCGCTGCCGCGCTGCGGGTAACCACAGCACAGGTAGCCGGGGGGCAGAACGGTTTGCACGCCTACGTGCCAGAGCATGGCTTGGGTAGCTAGACCCACTTGGGAGAACAGGCGCTCGGAACCACAGCCGGGGAAGTAGAACACGGCTTCCGAGTCGACCGAGGTCGCGCTTGGGTCACGGATGATAGGTACGTAATCCGAGTTTTCAATATCCAGCAATTTACGGGCTGTCTGCTTGGGCAGGCCGCCGGGCATCTTGCGGTTGATGAAGTGAATAATCTGTTCGCGAATTGGCGCTTTGCCAATGGTGGCGGGAGGCGCACTGACTTGCTTGCGGGCCGGTGCGGCCAGCAGATTATGAACGGCACGCTGGGCCTTGTAGCCCACATCAATCATGGCAGTACGGGTAGCCTTGATGACGCGAGGGTCCTTGGCGTTCAAAAAGAACATGGCCGCGGCCGAGCCTGGGTTAAAGGACTTTTTGCCCATGCGGCTCAACAAGGAGCGCATTTCCATGGAGACATCGCCAAAGTCGATATCCACCGGACAGGGGTTGTAGCACTTGTGGCACAGGGTGCAGTGATCGCCTACGTCTTCAAATTCTTCCCAGTGCTTTAAGCTGATGCCGCGACGGGTTTGCTCTTCGTACAGGAAAGCTTCGATCAGCAAGGACGTTGCCAGAATTTTGTTGCGTGGCGAGTACAGCAGGTTGGCACGTGGCACATGGGTGGCACAGACCGGTTTGCATTTACCGCAGCGCAGGCAGTCTTTGATGGCGTGGGAGATGGAGCCGATTTCGCTGCGTTGCATGATCAGCGATTCGTGGCCCAGCAGATTGAAGCTAGGTGTCCAGGCGCGGCTCAAATCCGCGCCGGGCATCAGCTTGCCAGCGTTGAAGTGATTGTTGGGGTCGACTTCGCGCTTGTAGTTTTGGAACGGTTCCAGTTCTTCTTGCGTCAGGAATTCGTACTTGGTCAGCCCGATTCCGTGTTCACCCGAAATTACCCCGTCCAGGCTGCGAGCGATCTGCATGATACGTGCCACGGTGATATTGGCTTGCTGCAGCATGCCGTAATCGTCCGAGTTCACGGGGATGTTGGTGTGTACGTTGCCGTCGCCCGCGTGCATGTGCAGAGCCACGAACACACGGCTTTTCAGCACACGGTCGTGAATGCCTTGCAGCTCGGTCAAGACAGCCGCGCAGTCCGCACCGGGGAAGATGTGTTCCAGATTCTCGCGAATCTCGCTCTTCCAGGACGTGCGGATCGTGTGATCTTGCAAGAGCTGGAAAATCGAGGTGTCAGGCGCTTCTTGCAGGCGGGTTTGAATCGTGGCCTGGTCCAGCGGCACACCGATTTCAGCCAGCGCAGCCTGCGAGTCTTGCAAAGACGCATCCAGATTGTCTTGCAGCCACTGCCAGCGGCGTTGGACATCGCGCACAACCTGCAGCGCATCGTGGCGGCGCTCGTTCAGGATCTCTTCGCGTGTGTGCTCTGCATCGCTGTGGTCTTCGATCTTGCCTACGGGAAGATCGCCCTGCAGGAAGTCTTCCAGCTCACGAGTCAGGCGCAGCTTGTTGTCCGTGGACAGTTCAATATTGATGCGTTCAATTTCTTCGGTGTATTCACCCATGCGGCGCAAGGGGATCACCACGTCTTCGTTGATCTTGAAGGCGTTGGTGTGGCGGGCAATGGCGGCGGTACGTGCACGGTCGGCCCAGAACTTCTTGCGGGCTTCGGCGCTGACGGCCACAAAACCTTCACCGGCGCGGCCATTGGCCAGACGCACTACTTCAGAGGCTGCGGTGGCCACGGCGTCTGGATCGTCACCGACGATGTCGCCAATCAGCACCATCTTGGGCAGGCCGTCGCGCTTGCTCTTGGTGGCATAGCCCACCGCACGCAGGTAGCGCTCGTCCAGGTGTTCCAGACCAGCCAAGATAGCGCCGATGCGCTTGCCTTCGCCGTTCAGGTAGTCAATGACTTCCACAATGGAGGGCACGGCCTGTTTGGCCTGGCCGAAAAACTCCATACAGACGGTGCGGGTATGCGCAGGCATACGGTGCAGCACCCAGCGGGCTTGAGTAATCAAGCCATCACAGCCTTCTTTCTGGATACCGGGCAGGCCAGCCAGGAATTTGTCGGTAACGTCTTTACCCAGACCTTCCTTGCGGAAGCGGCGACCTTCAATATGCAGGGTCTCGCTACGCAGCAATTGTGCGCCGGGTGCGAAACGACCATCAAACCATTTCACTTCAAAGTGGGCCATTTCCACATCGTGGATTTTGCCCATATTGTGCTCAAGGCGGGTCACTTCCAGCCAGTTGCCCTGGGCATCAACCATGCGCCACCAGGCCAGGTTGTCCAACGCCGTACCCCACAACACCGCTTTCTTGCCACCGGCGTTCATGGCGATATTGCCGCCCACACAGGACGCATCAGCTGATGTTGGGTCCACCGCGAAAACGGTGCCCGCGGTTTCAGCAGCATCCGCAACACGGCGGGTGACGACACCGGCACCCGTCAAAATGGTGGTGACGGGTTCGCTCATGCCGGGCAAGGTGGTTTTTTCAGGCTTGCCTATCGTGTCCAGCTTTTCGGTATTGATGACAACCGAGCGCCAGCTCAGCGGAATGGCTCCGCCGGTATAACCTGTACCACCCCCACGCGGGATGATGGTCAGTTTCAGCTCAATACAGGCGCGAACCAGGGCAGCCATCTCGTTTTCGTGATCAGGGGTGAGCACGACAAAGGGATATTCCACCCGCCAGTCTGTAGCATCCGTCACATGCGAGACACGCGAGAGGCCATCAAACTTGATGTTGTCCTTGGCGGTCAGGCGCGACAGGGAGCGCACAATTTGCTGGCGCAGGGCGCGGGTATCGGTAAATTCTTGCTCGAAGGCAGCAACAGCGCCACGGGCAGCGTGCAGCAGGCGCAATACCTTCGCATCACGATCAGGCACAGCACTATCACGGCGCTGGTCGATTTCGTTCAGACGATGGTTTAGCGCTTCGATCAGTTGATGCTGGCGCTTGGGATTGTCCAGCAGATCGTCCTGCAAATAGGGGTTGCGCTTGACGACCCAGATATCCCCCAGCACTTCAAACAGCATGCGTGCGGATCGGCCGGTTCGGCGCTCGGAGCGTAGCTCCGACAGCTTTTCCCAAGCTTCCTCACCCAGCAGTCGCAGGATAATTTCCCGGTCTGAGTAAGAGGTGTAGTTGTAGGGGATTTCACGCAGACGCGGCGTGTCGTTGTTGCATGCCTGGGCGGCCAGGTGCTTGCTTGCAATGGGGGCGTTCATGGCGATAGTTGGCAAGGCCCGTCAAGGGCGGCTCAGCGAGGAGCAGATAGGCAAAAGGCAAGTGTATACGAATCACAGGCAGGCTGCCCCCTTACTAAAGCGGCAGTTGGGTGATAAGGGGGCGTTTACAGCGAGTTTGCAGCTATTTACCAACCGAGTTTGGGAAAAATCCACAGTAGGCCGGCCGTCATGGTGATATAGCGCGCCAGTTTTCCCACGCCCATGTAGAACACGCAGGGCCAAAACGGCAGACGTAACCAACCGGCAACAGCGCAAAGGGGGTCGCCCACTACGGGTAGCCAGGACAAGAGCAGGGCGGGAGGGCCCATGCGGGTTAGCCAGCGCTGCCCCAGCTCATGCCAGCGGCCAGCCGCCTTGTTCTTGGGTGTTTGCCCTTCTTCGTCACTGTGCGGATGTTTCAAGCGCCAGGCTTCGTAGGCTTTCTCGGCGGCTAGGCCCATGGCGTAACTGATAGCACCACCCGCGGTATTGCCGACAGTGGCAATCAGCACGGCGGGCCAGAACATGTCCGGGGCCAGGTTGATATAGGCAAAGACTGCAGGCTCTGACCCAAGGGGGAGCAAAGTGGCAGAGACCAGGCTGACAACGAAAATGGCGCTCAAGCCCACCTCGGGCAGAGACAGGGTGGTCAAGAACCAAGAGATAAGATCGGAGGTCCAGGCTTGCATAGGGTCAGAGGCAGTGGAAGGCGAAAGGAAGAATGGACGCTGGTTAGGGCATGCGCCTATGGTATTCTGTTTTTCTTTCCCGGTGAGCGGTCCCAGGCAGGGGCTTGGGATTGGCCGTGGTGGCAAAACCGGTTGTTAATTGAAGCCTGAAACATGTCGAACGATTACCTAAAGCGCATTCTGACCTCGAAAGTGTACGATGTAGCCATCGAAACACCACTTGAACTCGCTCCTCAGGTTTCGGCACGAATTAGTAACACGGTGCTGCTCAAGCGTGAAGACTACCAACCTGTCTTCAGTTTCAAGCTGCGCGGTGCCTATAACAAAATGGCCAACTTGTCGGCCGCAGAACTCAAACGAGGCGTGTTGGCAGCATCGGCTGGCAACCACGCTCAAGGTGTGGCGATGTCGGCGAAAAAGCTGGGCTGCCGTGCCGTGATTGTGATGCCTACCACTACCCCGCAAGTCAAGATTGATGGCGTGCGTAATCTGGGTGGTGAAGTGGTCCTGGTAGGCGAGAGCTACTCCGACTCTTACCAGCACGCCTTGGAACTGCAAAAAAGCGAAGGCCTGACCTTTGTGCACCCCTTTGACGATCCAGACGTGATCGCCGGGCAAGGCACGGTGGCTATGGAAATCCTGCAGCAACACCCCGGCCCGATTGAAGCGGTGTTTGTCGCTATCGGTGGGGGTGGTCTGGCGGCAGGCGTCGCGACCTACATCAAAGCCTTGCGCCCAGAAATCAAAGTGATTGGTGTCCAAACCGAGGATTCCTGTGCCATGGTGCGCAGCATCAAGGCGGGCCGACGTGTCAACTTGACTGACGTGGGACTGTTCTCTGATGGCACAGCGGTCAAGCAAGTAGGCTCTGAGACCTTTCGTCTGGTGCGTCAGTATGTGGACGATTTTGTCATCGTTGATACCGATGCAATTTGCGCGGCAATCAAAGATGTTTTCCAGGATTCGCGCAGCGTACTGGAGCCTGCAGGCGCTTTGGCCTTGGCCGGTGCCAAACGCTATGCCGCCCAGCACAAGCTTAAAAACAAAACTTTGATCGCCGTCACCTCGGGCGCGAACATGAACTTTGACCGCATGCGCATGGTGGCAGAGCGTGCGGATGTGGGCCAGGCTCGTGAGGCCTTGTTTGCGCTGACAATCCCCGAGACCAAAGGCAGCTTCCGCCGTTTGTGTGATGCTTTGGGAACGCGCTCGGTGACTGAGTTCAATTACCGCATGTCCAACCCTGAAAAGGCGCACGTCTTTGTGGGGATGTCGATTTCCTCGGAAGCCGAGATCGAGAAGCTGGAAGAGCGTTTCGTCAAGAAAGGCTTTGGCACGTTGAACCTGACGGGTAACGAATTGGCTAAAACCCATTTGCGTCATATGGTGGGCGGGACCTCGACTCAAGCCACGAATGAAGTCTTGCTGCGATTCGAGTTTCCAGAGCGCCCTGGTGCTTTGCGCAAATTCTTGTCCAGCATGAACCAGGACTGGAATATCAGCTTGTTCCACTACCGTAACCAAGGTGACGACTACGGTCGCATCGTGATCGGTATCCAGGTGCCGTCTTCCGATAAAAAGGAATTCAAGGCATTCCTGGGCAATCTGGGCTACCCGCACTGGGACGAGACTGATAACCCGGCTTACAAGCTGTTCCTGTAAGCAAGGAAGGCACGGTGGCTAGCCACCGTGTGATATCTGGATCTCCGACTCAGTAAAAAAAACACCTCACTGTTCAGTGGGGTGTTTTTTTATGGGGGCTGGGCTTAACGACTTAAGTCGCTACCAGACATCGCGCCAAAGCCTGCCGCAAAGGCTCCAGGCTCTCGTTAAGCCGCATAAAGGCTTGTTCCTGGCGCGTGGCCAAGGCATGTGCTTGTTCCAGCGTCACGACTTCAAAACCCAGGTTCTGGCCTGGAAGGCGTTGGGCGACTTGGGCCAGGTCCACGCTGGCCACTTGGCCAATACGAGGGTAGCCGCCTGTCGTTTGGCGGTCAGCCATCAGCACAATGGGTTGGCCATCGTTAGGAACCTGAATGGTTCCAAAGCAGGTTGGGGCAGACAGCAGCTCTTTGGGGTTCTTGCGCTGTAGGGGCTGGCCTTCAAGGCGATAACCCATGCGCTCAGAGGCGGGGCTGATTCGATAGCTCTGGCTTTGAAAAAGTGCCAGCGACTCATCAGTGAACAAGTCTGCCTGATCCAGGATGACTCGTAGACGTTCTCTAGGAGGCAGAGCCAACGCCGCAGGCATGTAAATACGCAATTCATCCACTGCGTCTTGCAGTTGGTTCAGCGCGTCTTCGTTGTCAGGCAATGACTGAGCCAGCCCAAGCTGATCCTCTTTCTTTAACGCGCGGCCTTCAAAACCGCCTAGGCCCACGCGCATATGAGTGCTTTGACTGCCTAGCAAGGATTCGACTTGAAAGCCGCCAAATACGGACAGATAGGCTCGGGCGCCCTGGCCGGGTTTGGCGGCTTGTAGGCTCAGTGTTTGTCCGCTGCGCGCCAAAGTAGGGCGCAAGACAGCCACCGCTTGGCCATCCAGTGTGGCGTTCAGGTCTGCACCGGTAAGCACAAACAACGCAGGTCTATCAAAGCGCAGGCTGGGGCCTTGTACGGTTATTTCCAGACTGGCCAAATCATGTTCGGCGGTATTGCCTGCCAGCAAGTGGGCAAGGCGGTGGGCTCGTTCATCCATTGCGCCACTAGGCGATACGCCCAGGTGCTGGTGTCCATAACGGCCCCGGTCTTGCAGGCTGCTCATCATGCCGGGTTTAAGAATATGCACCGTCATGTGGGCGTCCACTGCTCAAACTGGTCGTGCGGCAGCGGTACAAAACGGACTTGATCGCCGGGGGCGAGCAGGGCCGCTGGAGAGCGCCGGGCATCGAACAAATTAACGGGCGAGCGGCCAATCAAATGCCAGCCGCCGGGAGATTCATTGGGGTAAATAATGCTTTGCTGATTGGCGATGGCAACCGAGCCTTTAGGCAGAACTGTGCGGGGTGTGGCACGGCGCGGCACATTCAATTGCTCGGGCAAGATGCCCACATAGGGAGCACCGGGCGCGAAACCCACCATGAATACCAGTTGTACCTGACTGCTGTGCAGCTCGATAACTTGTTCTTGGCTTAGCCCCAACTGCTCGGCAATGGCGGGCAGGTCGGGGCCAAAGGGGCCGCCGTAGCACACCGGAATCTCTACCAAGGTGCCAGGCGCGGCCTGATCCTGGCTGTCATCTAGCTCGGCTAGGGCCTGATGGACATACTCGTGCAGGCGTTCCAGCTGATCGCTGCTGCCATCCGGGTAGAAGTGGATGGCGACAGCGGTAAAGCTGGGAACCAGATCACTGACGCAGGCTGGTGCGTTCGCGCGCAGCAGTCGTGCTGCGCGTGTACAACGCAAACCTGTGTCCAAAGAAAGCTCACCGCTGAACTGCACCAGCAGGCAGCGGTCGCCTTGCTCAGTAAGTTGCCAGGACGTGTGCATCTTTATTTAGCGAAAAGGGAATCCAGGTTGTTGAAGGCTTTGAATTCCAAGGCATTGCCCGAAGGGTCCATGAAGAACATGGTGGCTTGTTCGCCAGGTTCGCCTTTGAAGCGGATGTAGGGTTCGATCACAAATTCGGTGCCAGCAGCCACTAACTTGTCAGCCAGCGTTTGCCAGGTAGACATATCCAGCACGACGCCAAAGTGGCGCACGGGCACATTGTGCGCGTCAACGGCGCTGGTGGCGTTGCTGCCGCATTCGGACGGTGCCAGGTGAGCCACGATCTGGTGGCCGTAGAAGTTAAAGTCAATCCACTGATCGGAGGATCGGCCTTCTGGACAGCCCAGAGTCTGCCCATAAAACTGGCGTGCAACAGCCAGGTCATGGACTGGAAAAGCCAGGTGGAAAGGGCGCAGCTCGTTGGTATTTGACATGCTTGGCTCCTGTGCGGCGCAAGGCCGCCAACGTGGTCTTCAGAGCCGATTATTGTAGGGCCAATATGGCCCCTATGGACTTTAGCTGTCCTGCAGTCGAATTCGGCTCTTGGGGAAACGCAACATAAACACGCTGCCTACCCCTAAACGGCTCTGGATTTGCAGGTCGGCATTATGTCGCACGATGATGTGTTTCGTAATGGCCAGCCCCAAACCTGTGCCGCCGGTAGAGCGTGAACGCCCTTTATCGACGCGGTAAAAGCGTTCGGTCAGACGTGGAATATCTTGGGCTGCAATCCCGATGCCGGTGTCCTGAACCGAGTAACAGGCTTCGCCGCTGTCATTCAAATACCAGCGCACGGTAATGGTGCCGTCCTTCGGGGTGTAGCGCACCGCATTGGTAATCAGGTTGGAGACGGCCGAGCTCAGTTCGGTTTCCATTCCCTGGATGGCCAGACGGGGGTCGATATCGGTGACAAAGTGGTGTTGGCCGCCAGAAATGGCCTCACCTTGCTTTAAGGCGTTGTGGATCAGCTGGCTGACCTGCACGGTTTCGCCTTCCACCGTTGGAGAGGACTCCAGCGAGGACAGGGTCAGCAGATCCGACACAATCGACTGCATGTGGCGTGTTTGCTCCAGCATCATTTGTTCGTAGCGCTGGCGCTGCTCCATAGGCAAGCTTTCGGGCGGCATGTCTTGCAGGGTTTCCAAAAAGCCCAGCAGCACCGTCAAGGGAGTACGCAATTCATGCGAGACGTTGGCAACGAAGTCTTTGCGGGTGGTCTCCAGCATTTCTACCTGGGTGACGTCGCGAGTCACGATCAGAAACTGGCCTAATCCGTAGGGGGTCAGCTGCAGCAGCAAGGAGCGTTCACGCCCATCTTTGCTCAGGTGCATCAGCAAGGGGCCGTCCCACTGGGGCTGACGTGCGTAACGCGAAAACTCGGGTTCCCGCAAAATGTTGAAGATGCTGTGATGCCGGTCGGTCGCCAGATTCAAGCCTATATGGTCACAGGCCGTCTGGTTGCACCATTGCAGTTCCATGTCCCCGTTCATGGTGATCGCGCCGTCGGGCAAGGCCTCGGCTGCCATCATGATGCCGTCTACGTAACGGTTCAGATCTTGTATTTCCTGACGATCACGCCGCAACTGGCGGTAAACCGGAGCCAGAATCGCGTCCCAAGGGCCGATGGCAGGAGGGGGCGGGTCACTGAGATTGCGGGTCCAGCGTTCCACGCGGGAAAGCTGCAAGGTGCTGATAAAGATCAGCATCAATAGGCCACCACAAAACAAAGCCAAGCCAATTACGGGACCTAGCCACCAGCCAAGTACGGTGCCCAGAAGGGCCCAGATAACAATAGACGTGAATATGCTGAACATGGGATCAGGCAGTTGGTGCCTTTTCCAGTGGGGAAAGGGCAAAACGATAGCCTGAGCCACGGATCGTTTCAATATGTTTGTCATGTCCGCTGGGTTCCAGCGCTTTGCGCAGGCGGCGGATATGCACATCTACCGTACGTTCTTCCACAAAGACGTGATCGCCCCAAACCTGATCCAGCAACTGCGAGCGGGTAAAGACGCGCTCGGTGTGGGTCATGAAAAAATGCAGCAGACGAAATTCGGTAGGGCCAATGGTCAGTGCCATGCCCTGGCTGGACAGGCGGTGCGTGCTGGGGTCCAACTGCAAATTGCCAATTGCGATGACATCATCGGTCAACTGGGGTGCACGGCGGCGCAGTACCGCCTTGATGCGGGCAATCAACTCTTTGGGCGAAAATGGCTTGGTGATGTAATCGTCTGCACCGGCTTCCAGGCCATCCACCTTGTCTTGCTCTGAACCTTTGGCAGTCAGCATGATGACGGGGATATGGCGGGTGCGTTCGTCCGAGCGCAACTTGCGGGCCAGGTTAATGCCCGAAGAGCCCGGCAGCATCCAGTCCACCAGAATCAGATCGGGCAGCTCGGCACGAATCAGGATCTGGGCTTGTTCGGCATCGAAGGCGCGCAGCACTTTATGGCCGGCAAAGGACAGATTGACAGAGATCAGTTCCTGGATCGCAGGCTCATCTTCCACGACTAATATGCTTGTACTCATTGTTAGCTTCAGACTGGTCCGATAAAAAATAAAAGATGGTCAGGCAGGCGAGGCGTCTTGTTCTTGATGGGCCGGAATGTCTGGGTGACAGGGGCTTTCAAGAGCAAAACGGGGGCGCTGAATCATCCCTGACTGCTCGTAATAACGCCATCATATGGCGTTAATGTTTCAGGTTTGTGAACGTCCATAAATAGGAGTCTGCCAGCGAGCCGGATTTTCGTTTCTGTACCGGGAAATCTGCGTTACGATTATGCCACTATGGAAAAACAGCGCCCTCAACACTCCTCCGCCCAGAAGGCCGACACACATTTCGGCTTTCAAACCGTGGCCGAAAGCGAAAAAGCCGGCAAAGTTGCCCAGGTTTTTCATTCGGTAGCTAATAACTACGACATCATGAATGACTTGATGTCGGGCGGTCTGCACCGTATCTGGAAAGCCTTCACGATCGGGCGTGCCGCCGTGCGCCCTGGTATGAAAGTGCTGGATATTGCGGCTGGAACGGGCGACTTGACCAAAACCTTTGCCCGTCAGGCCGGTGCCGACGGCGAGGTCTGGCATACCGACATCAATAGCTCCATGCTGCGCGTGGGCCGTGATCGTCTGCAAGATAAAGGCATCATCACACCGGTGACGGTTTGTGACGCTGAGCATCTGCCTTTCCCAGATGGCTATTTTGACCGCGTGTCGGTGGCCTTTGGCTTGCGTAATATGACGCACAAAGATCGCGCCTTGGCTGAAATGAAACGGGTATTGCGTCCTGGCGGTAAATTGCTGGTGCTGGAGTTCTCCCGCGTAGCCAAGCCTTTGCAGGCTCCTTATGACTGGTATTCCTTCAATATCCTGCCTCGTATTGGCAAGTTTGTTGCCAAGGACGAAGAAAGCTACCGCTATCTGGCTGAATCCATTCGCATGCACCCCGATCAGGAAACCCTGGCCGAAATGATGCGCGAAGTGGGCCTGGAGCGTGTGCAATACTTCAATTTGACAGCCGGTGTTGCCGCGCTGCACGAAGGCATTCGTCTGGATTGATTCCGGCTTGTCCCTAGGTAAACAGCGGCACCTTCAGGTGCCGTTCGTTTTTCGTCTGTAATCAGCGGTAAAAAAAACATGGTGCATGACTACTTGTCATGTTAATGTTCAGCTTATCGTAAGTTTTCCTGAATAATCGACTGGGATGAGATTGCGCGGGGCTTGCCCCGCAACGCAAACCGCTCATTTTGGTCAGGAGTTTTGACTATGTCTCGACGGCTTTCTCGTTTGTTCATGGCTGCTGTGCTGGCTTTTAGCACCGGCGCTTTGCTGACCGTTTCTTATGATGCGGAAGCACGTCGCATGGGCGGTGGTTCCAGCTTTGGTCGCCAGTCCTCCAATATCACTAGCAACCGTTCTGCAGCAACGCCTCCCGCCGCGGCCAATAACGCCACACGTTCGGCAGCTCCTGCTGCTGGCGCTGCCGGTGCCGCAGCTGCTGGTACGGCCGCCAAGTCCGGCATGTCCCGTTTCTTGGGCCCGATTGCCGGTATCGCTGCCGGTCTGGGTATCGCTGCATTGCTCTCCAGCATGGGTCTGGGCGGTGCTTTCCTTGAAATGATGTCCAGCATGTTGCTGATCGGTCTGGTGATTTTCGCCGTCCTGTTCATCGTGCGCCGTTTCCGCGGTTCGGCTGCGCGTCCTGCCATGCAGCAGGCCGGCGGTCAGTCCATGATGCGCAATGCTGATCCTGCTCCTAGCCCTTGGCAACAGCCTAAGGCCGCACCGGCTCCTATGCCCGCTGCCGCTCCTGCTGCTGTTCAACCTGCTGCTGCGGCCGCTGTTCCAGCACCGCCAGTAGACGAGAGCTGGTTCATCCCCGGTGACTTTGATACCCCCACTTTCCTGGCTAACGCCAAGACCCAGTTCGTGGAAATTCAGAAGCTGTGGGACAAGGGGGACGTAGAACAACTGCGTACCTACTTGACCGATGATCTGCTTAAAGAAGCTTCCCCTCAGATTGCACAGCGTCAAGGTGATAACGTCACCCAAGTCGTGCTGCTGAACGCTGAACTGTTGGGTATCGAAAAAGTGGCTGACGGCCATCTGGCCAGCGTGCGCTACTCGGGTATGTTGCGTGAAGAACAAGGTGCTGAAGCCTTCCGTTTTGAGGAAGTCTGGAACCTGTTCAAGGCTGATGGCGCTGGTTGGCTGTTGGCTGGTATTCAGCAAATCCCGGTTGATCCTAATTCTTGATCGCCTTTCAGACAGACAGCCGCCTTTTAGACAGGGCGGCTGTTCTGTTATGAACGCTTGCCTTTCCCCGTGATCCCATCTGCCCATGTTCCTTTAGCCTTGTGCATCCGGCCGTGTCTGTGTCGGGTTAAACTGGCTGTTTTAACTGGACTGGTTTACTTGCCTCGGCAGTAGACTTGCATGGACATGCTTGGTATCCCCTCATTCCTAGATCCTGGCGCCGTGGGCGTGCGTTTGCTTAATGCTTTGCTTGACCGCGAAGATTGGGCGCGTGAGCGTTTGCGCAGCTACTCGGGTAAAACCGTCTCGCTGGTAGTGGGTCGTCTGCAACTGGTCTACACCATCAGTTCTCAAGGAACGCTGGAGCTGGGTCACCCAGCAGTTGTCCCCGATGTCACCCTGACGCTGCCTCAAGACAAGCTGCCCGAGCTGCCGCAAGTCCTGCAGGATGGCGACTTTAGCCGTGTGGCGCAGTTAATGCATGTCCAGGGTGAAGCGGGGCTGGCGAATCTGGTGTCGGATTTGGCAGCCAATCTGCGTTGGGACGCTGAACACGATTTGGCCAAGATTGTGGGTGATGTCATGGCCGTGCGCTTGTTCAGTGGTGCGCGCCGGGCCTTTTTTGGCTTGCGTGATCTGGGCCAGCGGCTGGCGGGCAATGCCAGCGAATATTTGACTGAAGAAAGTGCTTTATTAGTGACACGCCCCGAGCTGGAACGGCTGCGCGAGCAGTCCGGCGGTCTGGCTCAACGTCTGGACGAGTTGGAACGGCGTTTGAATCGTCTTGATGTTCGTCGGCGGGAGTCCTGAGCATGTTTTCCTTGTGTCGTCTGCTGACTATCCTGCTGGTGGTTTTCCGTTATCGCCTGGATGAGCTGGTTCTATCCGGTATTCGTCATCCTTGGGCATCGCGCATGCTGCGCATTGCGCGCCTGGGCCGCAAGCCCAAGCTGCCACGCGGCGTACGCCTGCGTCTGGCGCTGGAAAGCCTGGGCCCCATTTTTGTGAAATTCGGTCAGGTGCTCTCCACCCGCCGGGACTTGATCCCGCTGGATATTGCCGAGCAGTTGGCCATGCTGCAAGACCGCGTACCTCCCTTCCCGTCGGAAGTGGCAGAAGCCACTATCCTGAAGGCATTGGGCGCGACTCCTTACGAACTATTCAAGAAGTTTGACCGTGAACCGATTGCCTCGGCATCGATTGCACAGGTCCACTTTGCCGAACTTCACGATGGCCGCGAAGTTGCCGTGAAGGTGTTGCGGCCCGGTATGCGTGAAGTCATCCACAAAGACTTGCGCTTGATGCGTGTGCTGGCCGCGTTCATGGAACGTCTGGGTGCTGATGCCCGCCGCCTGAAACCACGCGAGGTTGTGGCCGAGTTCGACAAGTATCTCAACGACGAGCTGGACCTGATTCGTGAAGCCTCCAATTGCAGCCAGCTACGCCGCAACTTCACCAAAGATCCCGAACGTATCGAACTTCTAATGGTGCCTGAGGTCCATTGGGACTATTGCGCCTCCACCGTGTTTACGATGGATCGCATGAAGGGAATTCCGGTCAATCAGATTGAGCGTTTGCGTGCAGCCAATGTGGATTTGAAGGATCTGGCACGTAAAGGCGTGGAGATTTTCTTCACCCAGGTTTTCACGGACGGTTTTTTCCACGCCGATATGCATCCTGGCAATATTTATGTCTCGGATGCACCAGAAACCTTGGGGCGTTATATCGCCCTGGATTTCGGGATTGTGGGTTCTTTGTCCGAGTTCGACAAAAACTATCTGGCACAGAACTTCCTGGCGTTCTTTCGGCGCGATTACCGCCGGGTTGCTCAATTGCATATTGAGTCCGGCTGGGTGCCACCTGAAACCCGCGAAGAAGAGCTGGAAGGCTCGGTACGCGCCGTATGTGAACCGTATTTTGACCGGCCCTTGTCGGAAATTTCCCTGGGACAAGTGCTTTTGCGTCTGTTCCAGACCTCGCGCCGGTTCAATGTAGAAATTCAGCCGCAGCTGGTGCTGCTGCAGAAAACCCTTCTGAATGTGGAAGGGATGGGGCGGGACCTGGATCCGGAACTGGATCTTTGGGATACCGCCAAACCTTATCTGGAAAAGTGGATGTACCAACGTATTGGTCCATCGGGCTTTTATTCGCGTTTGAAACAGGAAGCGGGGCAGTGGGCCCAGATCATGCCGCAGCTTCCGCGTCTGGTGTATTCCTCCCTGAATAGACCGGATACAGGGCAGGCGTTGAACCAGGAACTCAAGCTGTTGCGCCAGTCGCAACAGCAGGCCAACCGTTTGCTGACCGTGTTATGTGCTGTACTCGCGGTGGCATTGGCGGTGGCTATCTGGGCTTTGGTGGGGCGATAACTATGATCTTCCCGCAACGCGTCAGTTTTTTTGTAGCTGACATATTTCTGATAACTGCAGGTTCTACGATAGACGCAGGTCCGCCAGCTTGAACTAAAAGCTGGCGCTTTCCGGCGCCTTCCGGACGGTAAATGGCCGCCCTCAAGGAACCGCTTGATTCTTTTTAGGAATCGTTATGCTTTACCATGACTTATTCAAATCCATGGAAGCGGTGCGCTGGAATTTCGCGCATGACATACCGTGGGATGACTTTGATGGCACCAAGCTCAGCGACGAGCAGGCTTACACCATCAAAATGAACGCCATTACCGAGTGGGCTGCTTTGCCTGCTACTGAAATGTTCCTGCGTGACAATAAAGATGACAGCGACTTTTGCGCCTTTATGTCCGTCTGGTTTTTTGAAGAGCAAAAGCACTCGCTGGTCTTGATCGAATACCTGCGCCGTTTCCGTCCTGAATTGATGCCTACTGAAGAAGAACTGCACAAAGTGCGTTTTGACTTCGACCCGGCACCGGCCATGGAAACACTGATGCTGCACTTTTGCGGCGAAGTGCGTCTGAATCATTGGTACCGTCGTGCGGCTGATTGGCACACCGAACCTGTTATCAAGGCGATCTACAAGATTGTGGCTCAGGATGAAGCCCGTCACGCCGGTGCATACTTGCGCTACATGAAACGTGCTCTGGTCCATAAAGGCCAGGAATTTGGCCTGCAGGCCCGCTTGGCTTTTTCCAAGATTGGCGTGCTCATGGCATCGGCTCACCGTACCGCTCAGGCCTTGCACCCGACCAATCTGCACGTGAACAAAGCCATGTTCCCTGAAGACACTGTGCAGTCCAAGCTGCCGTCGCCCGGCTGGCTGGAAAACTGGCTGGATACGCAGATTCGCTTTGACAAGGAATGGGAGCACAAGGTCAGCTCGCGCATCTTGCACAATATGTCGCTTCTGATGGGCAGCTCCTTTGAGACCGTGCAAGAACTGAACCGCTACCGCAAAGATTTGGCGCGTCAGGTCTCCTCGGATACGCCTTTGGTGCAGGTTTGATATGAGCGCGCGTTTCGAGGCCAAGATCCTGGGAAAGGAAGCCTTGGCAGAAGCGCTGGAGCAGGGGCGCCTTGCGCGCCCGCTGGTCTTTACCAACGGTGTGTTTGACCTCTTGCACCGTGGGCACGTCAGCTATCTGGACGAGGCAGCTCAATTGGGGGCTTCTCTGGTGGTTGGCGTGAATACCGATGATTCGGTGCGTCGCCTGAATAAAGGTCCTGAACGCCCCATCAATGCCGAGCAAGACCGCGCTGCTTTATTGGCGGCCTTGGAGTGCGTAGATGCGGTGGTCTTGTTTGGGGAAGATACGCCGGAAGCCTTGATCGCTGCTCTGCGGCCGGACCTGATTGTGAAAGGTGGGGACTACGATATGGAAGTCCTGCCCGAAACAGCCCTGGTACGTAGCTGGGGTGGCGATGCTCGCGCGATTCCTTTCGAGTTCCAGCGCTCCACGACCTCGCTGGTGAAGAAACTGCGTGAATAAAGCGACAGTCACAGACTAGAAGATTTTATTTCCCGGCGTAGCCCGGGATTTTTTTTGCTTATCGGCTGGGGACTATTCAGGCTATCGGGCGGAGAGGCCGTTTGCCTAATCACTACAACGGTGAGGGCTGGGCAGTCGAATTGAGCTGCTTATGGCTTTGTGGGGGCCGGAACAGCGATATACCCTGCTCAAGAAGCAGGTTGAAGCAGTTCGTTCACGGCTCGCAGATCATTTTCGTTCAGCGTGCCGCTGGCCGCTTTCAAACGCAGGCTGTTCATCAGGACCTCATAGCGAGCTTGGGCCAGGCTGCGCTGCGCTTCGTAAAGTTGCTGCTGCGCATTGAGCACGTCGATATTGACGCGCACCCCAATCTCGTAAGCCAGCTTATTCGCCTCTACAGCGTCCTGGCTGGACTTGGTGGCCGCTTCCAGGGCCTGCACACGCACCAGGCCCGTGGTGACGCCAGAGAAGTACTGGCGGGTTTGCTGAACGGATTGCTGAATAGCGAACTGGTGTTCATAGCGAGCTTGTTGCAGGCGGGAGCTTTGCTCTCGCACTTGGGAGCTGGTTTCACCGCCCCTAAAAATCGGGATGCTCAGCTCCAGACCCAAAGCACTGTTCTGGGAACGAGGGCCACCGCCCGCTTGCCCAAACAGTGTTTGGTCGCTACCACTACCGGTCTGCGCTTTTAGGGCCAGAGTGGGCTCGTGCAAAGCTTGTGTGCCTTTAAGCTGCTCTTCGGCGGCTCGGGCCTTGATATCCGCCAGGGCCACATTCAAGCCGGATTGGCTGGATTGATCCAGCCAGTCTTGCAGACGCGCAGGTTCGGGCGCGGGTAAACGTAAGGGTTCACGCAGGCGTGCCAGATTGTCCGGGCGCTCCAGCGTCAGTGCAGCCAGCTTGTCCTGGGCCACTTGCAAAGCATTTTCGGCCTGCAAAACGCTAGCGCGAGTCAGATCCAGACGTGACTTGGCCTCGTAAGTATCGGTAATCGTGGTGCCACCCAGCTGGAAGCTTTGATCTGCAGCGCGCAATTGCTCATCAATGGCGGCTTGCTGCGCTTTCAACGTGGACAAGGTGTCTTGAGCTGCCAACACATCAAAATAACTTTGGCTGACGCGCAGCATTAAATCCTGGCGGTCCAGTGTCAATTGAATGTCTGCACCTTGAGCCAGCAATTGAGCACGTTCGTAACGTGCCCAGGCATTGCGGTTGTAAACGGGTTGGCTCAGTGTCAGCGTCCAGGCAGCGCGGTCGCTGGAGTGTTGATTGGACAGCTTGCTGGTTTGACGGCGCTCTTGCAGTTCGGCAGTGCCGATCGCATTGATCTGTGGAAGCAATTGTGCCCGGCTTTGGGGGACTTGTTCCTGATCAGCCTGATGGGCGGCTTGGGCCGCGCCAAATTGAGGTTCATGAGCCAGAGCCTGGTTCCAGGCCTGTAGCAGATCCTGTGCCTGGGCAGTGCCGCTTAAGGTAAGCAGCGCGAGCAGCGCCAGGCGCAAAGAAGTCATGAACCGCATAGAGGCTTAAAAACGAAATTGAGAGACGGCGGTGCCGCGCAAGGGTTTGATCCAGGTATCGAACAGGGGCGTGGTCTCAAAGCTGGCCGCGCTGGTGCGTGTAATGCGCACGGCCGTCATGACCGGATTTTGACCGACCACCACAACCAGACGGCCCCCAATACAGAGCTGGTACTTCAGTGCGTCAGGGATGGTGGGCACAGAGCCGGTGACCAAAATAGCGTCGTACTCGGTGGTACCCCAGCCTGCGTGTGCGTCGCCCACTTCAACTTTGACGTTGCGCACATTGTTGCGTTGCAGGTTTTCCTGGGCGAAGGCCGCCAGTTTGCTGTCGATCTCGACGGAAGTCACTTGCTGAGCCAGGTGGGCAACCAAAGCCGCTTGATAACCCGAACCCGTACCGATTTCCAGTACGCCATCGCTAGCTTGCAAAAGCAGCTCTTGAGTCAGGCGGGCTTCAACCTTGGGCGAGAGCATGGTCTCGTGGGTATCCACGGCGTTGATGATCAGGGGCAGCTCGGTGTCCGAAAAGGCCGAAGAGCGCAAGGACGAAGGAACGTAACGCTCACGCTGGACCGCGACTAGGGCTTTAAGCACGTTTTCGTCGGAGACGTTCCAGGGACGGATTTGTTGTTCCACCATGTAGTAACGGGCACGTTCGAGTTCAGACAGCGCGATGTGGTTCATAGCTTCCAGAAAACTAAAGGCTTTGCAAAGAGCCGATTATAAGCCAGCGCATCAATAAAGATGCGTGCGTGGGCTTAGCAGGACGGCACCATGGCGTGTAGCAAGGTGCTGGCGTTGTTAACGGCTATTGGCAAAAAGGTATCAAAATCCATGTGTGCTTCATTATTGGCATTGTCTGAAATACTGCGTATGCAGACAAAAGGCACGGTATTGAGATAGCACACCTGGGCAATGGCGCCACTTTCCATTTCGCAGGCAAGGGCAGTAAAGGTGGCGTTTAACCACTGTATTTTATCGTTACATGCGATAAATTGGTCGCCGGTAACAATTCGGCCGGTGTGGACCTGATGGCCTTTGATCTGCTGCGCGGCTTCTTGCGCAATGGCCAGCAAGGCCGGATCGGCAGGGAAATCAAAGGTATCCAGGCGGAAAACCTGGCCGGGCGGCAGGCCCAGCGCTTTCAGTTCCACGTCGTGCTGAACCAGGGTATCAGCAATCACAATATCGCCTGGCCGAATCTCGGGTACAACGGCACCGGCAATGCCGATATTGATGATGCTGCCCACGGAGAACTCCGAGATCAGCATCTGGGTGCAGGCAGCCGCATTGACTTTGCCCACTCCACACACGACTGCCACCACGGGTTTGCCCAGATAGGTGCCGCAGTGAAAATCCATGCCTGCGCGCTGGCGAGTCTGGGGCTCTTGCAAGCGCTCCAGTACCACTTCCAGCTCCTCGCGCATGGCGACAATAATTCCAAGTGTAGACATAAGACGGGGGCCTTCAAGAGGCCCAATCAAACGGCACGTCTCAGGACGAAGGCCACAGGTTATGGAAATGGTGTACGGGACCGTGCCCGCTGCCCACCTTGACTTCACCTGAGCGGGCAATCGCCGTGTACAGGTATTTTTTGGCCGCCAGAGCCGCATCGGGCACATTGCTGTGCTGGGGCAGCAAGGCGGCCAACGCGGCTGACAGGGTGCAGCCCGTGCCGTGTGTATTGGCGGTATCAATACGTCTGGCGGGCATCTCAATCATTTTGTCGCCGTCGTGCAGCAGGTCAATGCAGTCCGAACCGGGCAGGTGCCCCCCTTTCAGGAACACCCAGCGATGGTCGTTAAGATTCATCAGCCGACGCAAGCGTTCCGCGGCCTGGCGCATTTCCTTGACGGTCTCGACCGGGCGGGCATTGAGCAATACGCCAGCCTCGGGAAGATTGGGGGTGATCATGGTGCACTGGGGTACAAGCTGTTCACGCAAGGCATGGACGGCCGCTTTTTCCAGAAGATGATCACCGCTTTTGGCGATCATGACCGGGTCCAGCACCAGATGCGTGGGCTTGAAGTGCGCCATGCGATCGGCCACTACGCTGGTAACGGATTCCTGGCCCAGCATGCCGATCTTGACCGCATCAATGCGGACATCGGCAAACAGCGTGTCGATTTGTTGACGCACAAAATCAGCGGGAACCGGGCAGATGCCGGTGACGCCTTGAGTATTTTGAGCGGTCAAAGCGGCAATGACGGCCGTGGCATAAGCGCCCAGGGCGCTCATGGCTTTCACATCGGCCAGAATACCGGCGCCGCCGGAGGGGTCAACCCCGGCAATGGTCAGCGTATTGGGGATCATGTCTCTTTCAGGTGCGGGAGTGAATCAGCCCTTCAGTGGGAGAGCTGGGGTCGGCATCGTAGTATTTACGGGGTACACGGCCAGCCAGATAGGCTTGGCGGCCCGCTTGCACAGCCAGGTTCATGGCGCTGGCCATCAGCACAGGCTGACGCGCACCGGCAATGGCGGTATTCATCAGTACGCCATCACAGCCCAGCTCCATGGCAATAGCTGCGTCCGAGGCGGTGCCAACGCCTGCATCCACCAGCACGGGGACTTTGCTCTGATCAATAATCAGGCGCAGGTTCCAGGGGTTGATGATGCCCATGCCCGATCCAATCAGGGATGCCAAAGGCATGATGGCGACACAACCGATATCTTCCAGCATACGGGCCTGGATTGGATCGTCAGCGCAATACACCATCACATCAAAGCCTTCGTCCACCAGCGTTTTGGCCGCTTTCAAGGTCTCGGGCATATTGGGGAACAGGTTGCCGGCGTCGCCCAGCACTTCCAGTTTGACCAGCTTGTGTCCGTCCAGCAGTTCGCGGGCCAGACGCAGAGTACGCACGGCGTCTTCGGCGGTATAGCAACCGGCGGTATTGGGCAGCAGGGTGTACTTGGACGGCGGCAGGTAGTCCAGCAAATTCGGTTCGTTGGCATTTTGGCCAATATTGGTGCGGCGAATGGCCACAGTCACAATTTCGGCACCGCTGGCGTCAATCGCTTGGCGGGTTTCGTCAAAATCTTTGTATTTTCCGGTGCCTACCAACAGCCGAGATTGGTAGCTCGTTCCGGCCAGAATAAAGGGGTCGTTGTTCACTGTTTGGGTCATGGTGGTGCTTTGTTGCGCATCCGTGCTTGGGGACGGATAGGGAATTGATTTTTTGCTGGGCAAACAGTGCAAGAATAATCCATTTGGCCCATGCTCGCAGGAAAACCCGCCCGGGCACCTGCGATGCTTGCCGTGCAGCTTCCTGGATAAAGCTAGCAGAGCGTATTTTCAGGCCAAAAGGACGTTGTCCAAAGCCGCCATATACCTTGGCATATCCTGCATATGTTTAAGGCCATGTAGAAGGCCCTAATGCCGACTGGCCCTGCCAGGGTACAGATGCGAAAATTCTGTTGTTCATCCAGAACGGGATTTTTCTTGATGGACCCGTAGATTTCATGCGCTCTTTCTGTTTCATCAGTTGGACTCAAGCCTCAGGTGCTTAGGTACCTGAGGCTTGAGTCCAATTGGCCAAGCTTGATAAGCCTGGATCGAAACAGAGACAGTGATCCTGACAGGTGTCTGCCTTGGCTCTTGAGTGCCAATGTAGGCAAACACCTAATTTTTAATTGTTAAAGGAGCAAGTTCTTGGGCCCTGACCCTGAATCTGAAAGACGCACGCCAGCGTCTTACCCAGTGTTTCATGTCTGCATGAAACCACACTGCGAATTGAGCACCAGCTCCGGGTTCCTCACGGTCTAAGACGTGTGGGGTGCTTCTGTGGCTGCGTGCCTCAGGAGAACCTCATGCTGTTTCGCTACTCCCGTCCTCATGACGGCCTGCAGCGCGCCCTGCGCCATGCCGTTGCTGCCTACCGGCCCGTCGCTGTAAGCGACTTGCTGGCCTCGCACGGCACTCTGGCTTTTGCCAAAGCCCTGCCGGACCTGTCGGCCCGTGTTCGTGCCGATGTTCTGGCCATGCTGCCCTTGTCTGATCGCAATCAGGTCCAAACGGCCTTGAGCACGGGCTCTCGTGTAGGCCATTTAGGCCGCCGCTCGCCTGGCCCCGCACCCAGTTTGTTCACCCTGTTCCCGCACCGCTACGGGGTGCATGACTGGTTGCGTGACTATCGCCAGCCTCAGCGCTCCTGAGTGATGGAACGCTCAGCCTTTTCTGTTTAAACCAAAGCCAATGCAGCCCGCCCATGCGTGGTTCACATCGTCATGGGCGTCTGCTTTGGCTCTCATCAACCCAAAAGAGTGCTATGCCCCAAACCATTCCCTCCTCCTTGAGCAACAAGCCCTATCCAGACAACTCGCTGGCTGCTCAGGTCTGGACTCGCTCGGCGCGCCGCCCGCCCGCTGCCCCGATATTGGGGCGCAAGCGCTGGTCCCGCTATGAGCGCTTGTCTTTTTCCATGCTGCTCTCTTCGTGGGGCATTTTGATTGTGGTGGTGAGCTGGCTATTTTTCAGCAACTCGCATTTGGAGACTCGCACCAGCTCAACCTCTGGTTCGCACTCCAGCTTTTACATGGGAACTTCGGCGCAAGAGGCCGAGAGTTCCGACACCGATGAGACCCGCTCTGATGGAGGTCAACAATGATGGACCAAGGAAAAACGCCGCCGCTCTTTGGCAAGGACGGCCTGCCTAATAACTGGATGCGTATCAGCATCAACGCTCCCGAGCAGATCAGTGGCTTGCGCAAGAAACTGGGGGTGGATATTCCACAGACCTTGCAAAACAGCCCCAGTCAGGAAGGCCAGTTCAGCTTTGTACCGGTCACATTTTTAAGTGTGGAAAAGGGCCAGAAGAAAGCCAGCCGTGTGGTGTTCATCCTGGGTCGGCAGATCCTGGTGTCCATTGAGCCTGATCCCAGCCCGCAGCCTTTGGCACAGGCTTTGCAACGCTTGCAACGTGATGGCCGCGAGAACGACTCGTTTGAAAGCTTCGCCGTCATCTTGCAATCTATTAACGATGCGACCGACGAACTGCTGGATTCTCTGAGCCACGATCTGGGCAAGGTGCTGACTCAGACCAATGCGGTACTCAATAGTCTGGAGACCAAAGACCGGGATTTTGGGGTGAGCGACGTCGTGTCCACGCAAATGGACCTGAGTGAAGTGGAAGAGCTGTTGTCCGACTGCCTGGAGAGCCAGTTGCAATTGGCTATGGCGGCCCGTCATGCGCTGGCCCGCCTTCCTTCGGATCAAGACCAGCTCAAGCCTGTGTTCCATACCTTGATTGAAGATATTGAGGCAGTGGAAAAACAGGTGAACTTCGTTCACGACCGCGTTCGTCTTTTGCAGACGACCAACAATATGGCGCTGAACGTCAAACAGAACCAGATTGTGAAAGTGTTCTCGGTGGTCACCGCTGTGTTTCTGCCCGCCATGCTGATCTCCACCTACTACAGCATGAACTTTGCCTATATGCCGATTCTGCAATGGGAACACGCTGAGATCGTGGGGATTGTCTCGACTGCCTTGTTCTCCATGTTGCCGCTGATTTATGTGAAGCACCGGGGCTGGCTGCGCTAGAGCGCTGTCCGCAGAGCCTTGAGCTCGCCGCATCTGACAATTAAATGAATGGGAAGAAATTTGTATGTTGAACACATTAAAAAGCAGCAATGACGTGGTAACGGCAGGTTCGGACAAGCTGCGTGGGCTGGTCTGGAATGAAGACCTGAGCCTGCAGTCCGACTCCAATCTGGCGGTGCAACAGCGTCGTCAGGCCATTGACCGGGCTCGCGCCAGCCGTCCACGCACCGCGCATATTGAGCGCGAAATCATGATTGCCGTTGTGGTGTTGTATGTGCTGATTTTGGGCAGTTTTGCCGGGCTGCACTTGTACGGCCACTACGTTATTTCCCCGGAAACTGAACAGGTTCAAAGCGAGGACTAAGCCATGACTGATAAGAAGCAGGAGCGCGCTGTGGTGTCCGGCCTGAGCGAGATGCGCGGGCAAAAGACGGCCTGGTTGCAACTGTCGGCTAACCGTCATGATGAACTGGCGGATGTACAGGCCAGGCTGGGTGTGGACTTGAGCATCAAACGGGGCCGTGCCGCCGCCGAGGAAGCTGGATTCACCTTGATCCCCGTCGAAATGGTGATTCGCCAGGGCCAGCAGTACCGTGAAACCAGCCTTTTATTCGCGCTGAGCAAGGACCGCTTGATCAGCGTTGAGCAGGATGTGAGCGTGGACACGCTGGAACAGGTCAGCCAGCAATTGAATCTGATGGTGGATTCGGGTCAGGCCGCGCCTGGGCCCGCCACAATTCTGTTCATGATTTTGCAAGCCTTGAATGATCAGGCACGTGCCACGATTTCCGATGTGGCCTCGCGTCTGGATGAGCGCAGCGATACGGTCGCGGCGGCCAGCGGTGGCTTTGATACCTCCGGGCGTCAGTCCGGGGTGGCCGATATTGCCAGTACCGCTATTGGTCTGGGTGAAGCAGAAGAGCTGGTCGCTAAAACCGTGGAAGGCCAGTTGATGCTGGCACGGGCAGGGCGCTGGCTGCGTCGCAGCCCCGGTGGTGAAAGTGCGGAAAACCTGTCCATGCTGCTCTCGGACATTCAAAGCTTGCGTCGCTATGCGCGCTTCCAGCACGACAAAATCCGTAACTTGCAGCAGTCCTTGATGACGACGCTGGATTTGAAGCAAAACCAGGTCATCAAGGTCTTTACTGTAGTGACGGCAGTGTTCTTGCCGCCCACATTGATTGCAGCGTTTTACGGGCAGAACTTTGCCAATATGCCCGAGCTGGAAATCATGGGTGGCGAATGGCTGGTGATGGGCATGACCGCGGTCTTTGCTCTGGCTCCTTTGGCGTATGTGAAGCGTAAAGGGTGGATGCGATGACAGCCCGTTTCAAAGATATGGCCTCTTGGCGGCGCTTGCAGGCGCCCGACCCTCAGGCACTGGAGGATCTGGGCAAGTTGTATCGCATGGATCTGGTGCCGAAAACACAGCAGGGCCTGGGCATGAGCACGCGTATCCGCTGCGTACGCTTGAAGGACGATCAAATTCAGGTGTCTGATCTGGTCTGGTGCCTGAGCGGGGACGACCAACCCCTGTACACCGTGGAAACAGGCCATCGTCTGCTACGTCCGGGCCAGGCGCTGGAGCGCCTAAGCGCCCAGGAAATGTCGCTGTCCAGCTCGCATGCGCTGGCCTTGACCTTGCTCTATCAGTTGCTGGCACAGACCTCTCAGGTACTGGATCGCATTGACCAGGGGCTGAGCGTATCCACCTTGTCCTTGCGGGGTTTCCTCTCCAATGTGGGCACGGATTATTCCCGTGGCGCGGAGGACATGATTGATCTGGACAGCCATATGGCTACCTTGCACAAGCCCCTGTCCTACGTCATGCACTCGATTGATGATCTGGAGCAGGCAGCCCAGCGCTTGCGCCGTTTGGCCTATCAAGCACAAAGCATGCCGTCGAGCCGCGTGGACGAGTTGATCTCTGCCATCGAGGGAATGCAGCGCCGGGCGCACTTTGCAATCGAGCGCCAACGCTTTCACTGGCGGGCAGCCGGGGAGTCGGTGGCCATGAGCGATTTGAACGTGACCAAAGTGTTTACGGTCTTGTGGGCCTTGCTGGTGCCGGGTACGGCGCTGATCAACTGGTACGGCCAAAACTTTCGTGTCATGCCCGAGCTATCTTGGGAGGGCACGATGTGGGTACAGCTGTTTACGGTCTTGCTGTTGACTGCGGTACCGATCTGGACAATCAAAAAATCGGGCGCACTGCGGTGATAGGCCGCACTCATTTCTACCCGAACAGATCACCGCTTGTTCTCTTTCCATTGCGACGGTAGCGCACCCTTGAGCTTTTCAAGCGGGGTGGCCGTCCTTGTACCATTTTGCAGAGGTACCCATGCACGCAAGCAACTTTTCCCATCCCGATCACCGCGGAGTTGAGCATCACAGCCCTGTGCGTCTGGTGCGCCGTGCCCAATGTGCGTTGAGCTACTACGCCCTGCGCAGTGTGCCGCAGGTTTTACAAGCCTTGAACACGAACTGCCAAGGACTGGCTTTCGACGAAGTTCTGCGCCGCTTGATCCAGCAAGGCCCTAATCAAATACGAGTACTGCGATCCAGCCCCAGTGATCTGGTTCAACTGGTCCAGATTTTGAAGAAACAAACGTGTCAGGTGCGACGCGATCTGACTATGTACGATCTTGCGCGCGATCACCAGTCCCGGATTCCAGCTCGAATGCTGGTGACGGGCGATATGGTGCTGCTGTCCGCGGGCGACTATGTGCCTGCTGATCTGCGCCTGATTCACCAGGAGCATTTAATTTTGAACCGTGCAATTTTGCAGGCAGCCCCCGATACCTGCGCCATGGGAGACCGGGTTGTCGCCGGTACGGCTCAGGGCGTTGTGGTAGCCACAGGCAATCAAACCTTATTGGGTATCTTGATGCGTGAGCCTGCCGTGGCAGCGTCCGGCTGGCGTCGTATGCGGGAATGTAGCCCCTTTCAACTGAGCAAAGCGGCTTCGTTGGCGGTAGGCGTGGCGTTGAGCGGTATGGCTGCTTTGTTAATGCCCAGCGATAGTCATGCACAAAGCAGTGTGCAGCTGTACGGCACGTTGGATGCGGGTTTGGGTTGGACACGCATCAGCGGTGAAGGCTCGCAGCGCGATGTTTTAAGTGGCGGGCAGACTGATTCCCTGTGGGGACTACGTGGGCATGAGGATTTGGGCGAAGGCGTGCGTGCCACGTTCAATCTGGAAAGCGGGATTGATCTGGCGACCGGCAAGGCCGAAGATCCGGATCGTTTGTTCAATTACCAAGCCTGGTTGGGCCTGGGCAGTGACAACTGGGGGGAAGTGCGCTTTGGCCGCCAGTTCACCGTAGGGCAAGAGTTTGTGTCGGCGGTGGAAGTGGGTTCCTGGAAAGATTTTGGCATGGGTGCTTTGATGCGTGCCTCTGATAACTACCAGATCTCCAACCAGTTCAGCTGGCGCAGCCCCGAATGGTCTGGCATGCAGCTGGGTGCCAGCTATAGCGCAGATGTGGGCGAGCAGGGCTTGGGTAGTTCACGCAGCAAACTCTACAGCGTGGCTGTGCGTTATGAAGATGGCCCCTGGCTGCTGGGCGCCAGTTATGAAAGTCTGAGCCGGGTGGAGTCCAATCGGCCTGCTGCCTGGCAATTGGGTGCCAGCTATGACTTTGATGTGGCTCGTGTCGCGGCAGGTTGGAGTCGTCAGAGCAATGGCTTTGTGGGCTTGAATGGCGATGATGGCCCGGCTCATCTGGAAGACAGGGGCCTGGAAGGTTTGGGCCCTGTCGAATTTATAAAGGGCGGCCGCCTGGATACCTGGTATGTCGGCACGGCCATTCCGGTGGGGAAGGGCGAGTTCCAGTTGCAGTGGTCGCTGGGCCGTCCCAACTGGACCTGGGAGGACACCGAGGAGCGAGCACGACGCATTCAAGTGATGTCTGTGGGGTATGTCCATGCCCTGTCACCACGGACCAGCCTATATGCCTTTGCTGCTCAAGGACGCCGCTTTGATATGGAGACGGCGGCCAGTGCCAGCGAACCTCGTAGCAGCCGGGTCGCTTTTGGGGTGACGCATCACTTTTAAGCTCGCTGTCCCTTTCCCCGTGCTGATGATGGCAGGGAACCAGCTTTGGTTGGGGAAAGAGTGCTTTGGGATAGGGGCCACCTATCCCAAAGTATAAATTTCATGCCCGCAGGGTTACAGGCTGTGTGCCAATGCCGGGCAGACAAGTGCTGGGCCAGATGCGAAAATGTCGTTGGTGCAAAAACCTTTGCCCCTTCTTTTTTAACTACTCACGTTTAAAAGTAAATGGACCCTGATCCTTCTTTATGGCTTTATTCCTATCTGGGAAAAGCCTCCTTAACGACTAATCAATTGGACGCTGGACCACAAAGCGGGCTCCTCTAAGGGGGTGAGCACTCTTTCTGGGCCACTGTGTCCAAAGGAGAATGCTATGTTCCGTCTCAAGCTGTTCCGTTCCGTCCCCAGCTCCAACGCTCTGCAAGAAGTCCTGCGCCAGGCAGCCTCCCGCCAGCGCCAAGGTTTTCTGCTGGAGCTGCTGCAAACGCATGGTGCCCGCGAGTACGCCTGCGCCCTCAATGACTTGTCCGGTCGCACCATCGAAAATGCGCTGTCCACACTGCCTACTGTGGAACGCACTCAAGTGCTTAAGCATCTGTCCCGGCGCGCAAAAGCCCGTTTGAATGATGCTGAAGGCTTCCGTCGCCAGCCTACCCATGCTGTCCTGACTTTGCCCTCCTTCATCATGTAAGGGCGATCTTGCCGTGGCGTGAGGATCTTGTGTCCGATGGGCTCAGTTCCTTTGATGCTGCTGCACGTTCCACCGCAGAGTTTTACCGCCAGGCACGGTCTTTGTACCGTGCCTGTTCTTTGGGCCTCCGCTCTTCATCTGGCCACATTCACTGGCCTTCACCTGTTTCCCAAGTGGACCGTTCTTTTGCCTTGGCATGTGTCGTGGCTAGACGACGCTTGTTGTGCCTGCGCCAAGACCCCATTCATTTTCATGTCATAATTTTGGAATGAGAATGATTATTGATTAGTGCGTTGGGGTATATGGACTATCCGGCTTCACCCATAGGGATGGGGGACTTCTACCAGGACCATCGAGGCTGGCTGCTTCGGTGGCTGCGCGCGCGCTTGCAATGCAGCTTCACGGCGGAAGACCTAGTGCAGGACACCTTTGTACGTCTTTTGCTGGCTCCGGCGGCGGTGAATACGGTACGCCATCCCCGTGCTTTTCTGGCGACAACCGCAAGGCGGCTGCTAATTGATCGCAGCCGAAGGCTCGCTGTGGAGCAAGCCTATTTGGAAGCCTTGACCGCGACCTTAGAAGATGGGGCTCAAGCGCCGTCGGCCGAGCAGTGCGCGCAAACCTTGGAGGCCTTGGCTTTGTTAGCTCAGGCGTTGGATGAGCTGCCGGTGCGAACCCGCGTGAGCTTTCTAAGTTGTTATTTGGATGGAGAAACCCAGGCTGCTGTCGCCCAGCGTTTGGGAATCAGCGAGCGAACCGTACGCAATGATCTGGTACAGGCTTTGTTGCATATCCAGTCCCTGGTTCCCGCCTGAACCTTATGTCCCCTGAAGCCGTTGAACAGCAGGCAGCACAATGGATTGTGCTTTTGTCCGATCCTGAACAATTTACCGAGCAAGCTCAGGCCGAGTTCACGGCTTGGCGTGCGCAAGACCATCGTCATGAAGCCGCTGCCGCTCGTATGGAAGCGATATTAGGGACGGTTAAAGCTTTGGCCGGGCAGGCCAGCGCCGCACCGGGGCGTTGCGCTTTAGAGGCTGGTTTGTCTGCCAAGCGCAAGCTGCTACGCGATTGGCGTCAGGGCATGATGCTTTTGGTGTGGGTCTTGGTGTTTATCCTGCCGATTCTTGCGTGGTTGCAACCTTGGGTCGATCAGTCTGAGCACACCGAAGCAGGGCAGTGGCGCAGCATCGTGCTGGAGGACGGCTCCCGGCTGGAACTGGCAGGTGCGTCCCGCGTGAAGATCCTGTACAGCGAGCAATACCGGGATATTGAGCTGCTGCAAGGGCAGGTTCGTGTGCTGGTCGCCAAACAAGCGGAACGTCCTTTACGGGTGTTGAGCTCTCAGGCCGTGTCTCAAGCTTTGGGTACTGAGTTCATTGTGCAAGAAGCGCCCGAAGGCACAGTGCTGACCGTCTTGTCTTCGCGGGTGCTGGCTTATCCACGTTCACGGGGACCACAGGATGGCCGCGAACTGGGGCCAGGAGATCAAGTACAGATTAGTGAGCAAGGTTTGGCAGCAACCCGGCACACGGATGTGCACCGTACCAAGCAAAGCTGGGATCAACGGCAACTGGTGCTGGAGCATGTGCCTTTGACGCAGGTGATCACGCAGGTCAGCCGCCAGTATCCGGGCAAAACAAGGCTGAACCTGCAAGGAATGGAAGGGCTTAGGGTCAGTGTGGTCTTGCCCGCTGACCAGCCCTTGTCCGCTTTGGCCTTGCTGGCGGACTTGTATCCCGGCTTGCGGGTGCAGGAGAGTCGTAGCGACGGTTTGAGGATTGATTACCGCCCTTGATTGCCGCTTTTTCGGGCTCGTGCGTCTTGATTGGGTAGACCCTGCCAAGAGGAGAGATTTCATGGTCCCGAAGAACGCGCCAAGTGGGGCGCTTGTAGAGACGTCATTGATGCCCAATACCTGCCGTCGCCTGTTAGGCCTGGCTGTGGCGGCGGCTTTGATGCTGAATGTGGCGCCGGTGTTGGCGCAGTCTAGTCAAGCCTATTCGCTTGAAGCGGGCGATCTGGCCAGCCGTTTGAGCCAGTTTGCGCAGCAAGCCGGTGTGGCGCTGGTGATGGATTCCAGCCGCCTGCAAGGTCGTCGTGCTCCGCGCTTACAGGGGCAGTACTCGGTGCAGGATGGTTTCGCCGCCTTGCTGGCGGGTCAACCCTTTCAGATTCAGCACCGAGATCAAGGCTATGTGCTGGTTGCTTTGGCTGATGGTGATCCGGTGGCAGAAGATGCGGGTGTGCAGTCTTTGTCTAGCATTGAAGTGCGTCGCAATGCCTTGGGTGACATTACCGAGGGCTCAGGCACCTATGCTGCCGGCACAATCGCGACGGCTACCCGTTTGCGCCTGACGCCCCGCCAGACACCGCAAGCCATCAGCGTCACCACGCGCCAGAAGATGGATGACTTTAACCTGACCAGTATTGATGACGTAGTACGTCACACCCCTGGGGTCAGCATCATTACCTATGACAGCGAACGCACGGCTTACGAGGCGCGCGGCTTCGATATCAAGAACTTTCAGTACGACGGAATTCCTACTTTGCGGGACTCACCCTACTCGGCGGGTAATACGCTGAGCGATATGGCGATTTACGACCGGGTTGAGGTCTTGAAGGGCGCGTCCGGGCTGTTGACGGGTAGCGGCAATCCAGGCGCGACCATCAATATGATCCGTAAAAAGCCTACAGAGGAGTTTCAGGCCCACGCGGTGGCGGGCGCGGGCTCCTGGAACAACTACCGGGGAGAACTGGATTTTTCTGGCCCCTTGAACGAAACCGGTTCGATACGTGGCCGCATGGTGGGTGCTTATCAGGACAAGAAAAGTCATCTGGATCACTACCAACGCCAGACTTTAGTGCTGTACGGCATTATGGAAGCCGATTTAACTCCGGATACTCGTCTGACCTTGGGGGCGGATTTGCAGGATAACGACCCCAAAGGGTCCACCTGGGGCGGTATTCCTATCTATGACACGCAGGGCAATTTCAACGATATGGACCGTTCCTTCAATAATGGGACGCGCTGGAGTCGTTGGAATCAATACACCCGTTCCGCCTTTGCCACCTTGGAGCATGAGTTCGACAGCGGCTGGATGGCCAAGGTGCAGCTTAACCATTTAATCAATGGTTATGACTCCGAGCTGGCGGCCGTTGCCGGCGGTAATCCTGATCCTTTGACAGGAAAAGGAACCTCTCTTTGGTCAGGGCGCTATGTAGGCAAAACAGTTTCCAACACGGCTGATTTCTATGCCACCGGTCCCTTTGAACTGTTTGGGCGTGAACATGAGCTGGTGGTGGGGGGCGGGGTTTCGCGCCGTCGCTGGACCAATTCTTCCTACGGGGAAACCAGCAATTCCGATGTGCCTAATTACTATGAATGGGATGGCCGCTGGCCGCGCATGAATTGGGAGTCCCTGGGCGATGACCGCGAGGTGACGCGGGAAAACGGTGTGTACGTCAGCACTCGTTTGAATCTGCGGGATGATCTGAAGTTGCTGCTTGGTACTCGCTATGCCAACTACAACAAGCTGCAAATGCGTGAAAACGGCGTATGGGTACCGTATTTTGGTGCCGTTTATGACTTGAACGACAACTTCTCGGTTTACGCCAGCTACACCAATATCTTCCAGCCGCAGGATTTGCAGGATGAGGCCGGCCGCACTTTGGACCCCTTGCGCGGTGATAACTACGAGGTGGGGCTTAAAGGCGAGTTCATGGGTGGGCGTTTGACCTCCAGCCTGGCGTATTTCCAGCTGCGCCAAGATAACTTTGGCAAGGAAACGGGTGGCCGTAATCCATCCGGTGGTATCGCGTACGAAGCGACTCAAGGCGTGCGTACCCACGGGGTGGAGCTGGAGGTGGCGGGGCAATTGACACCGCAATGGCAGATGCACGCCGGTTATGCCTACAAGCTGTCGCGCCGTGATGGGGAAAAGGTTTCTACCTTATCGCCCGAGCATCAATTCAACATCTACACCACCTACGACCTTCAGGGGGACTTGAATGGTCTGACACTGGGCGGTGGCGCTCGCTGGCAAAGCAAGACGTGGGGGGACGTCAGCCGACCCGGATCGGCCGGCAAGGTGCAGCATACGGTGTCGGGCTATTGGTTGGTGGATGCCATGGCACGTTATCGCTTCAACAAAAAGCTGTCGGCTACCTTTACCGTCAACAACCTGTTTGATAAGCGCTATTACTCGATGTTCTCTTGGTACAGCACCTATACCTGGGGCGAGCCTCGCAACATGATGCTGTCCGTCAGGTATCAGTTCTAAGCGCTGCTTAGCTGGAATCAGATGCCCTGGGCTCGATAGCGATCCAACTGCTCGCACAGTTCGCGAGTGGCTTCTATCAGCCTGGGGCCTGGCCGATACAGGGCATCTGGATTCAGGTTCAGTAAAGCTTGCGGGCTCAGGCCCAGGTGTTTTTCCCAGAACAGGTGGCGCGCACGCAGTTGGGCGGGATCACGGTAGGCCATGATGATCACTTGAGGACGTTTATGCAGCACATCCTCCAGACTGATGGTGGGTGCCACCGCAGCATACCGGGCGTAAATGTTCTGGGCCTTGCAGGTGGTGAGCACATCTTGAATCAAGGGCTCGCGTGCCAAGGTATATAAAGGTTCGGAGCCAATTTCCAGAAAAATACTGACCGTGTCGCCCAAGCGGCTGTTTTGGCGCAGAGCGGCAATTTGGCTGTCCAGCAGGGCAGCGGCGGGCACAGCGATCTCGGCGGTGTCCAGACTTTCACCTGCCAGACGGATAAAAGCGGGAATATCGTCCAGCTTCTGTGGGGCGGCAAAAATCAGGCTAATGTGGGTTTGCTGTAGCTGACGCTGCAATTCGGGCCCGATCTGGTTCGCCTGCCAGGCCCACACTTGGTCTGGCTTTAGTTCAAGCAGCCGTTCAGGATTGACGCGCAAGGCGTCACCCACACGGGGCAGGTCTTTAGCGGGCGGCGGATAGTCGCTGGAACTGTCTACCGCAATCAGGTGATCCTGGGCACCTGCGGCGAACAGAATTTCAGTGATGTGGGGGGCTAGGCTGATGGCCCGCGGCGGGATTGCTGCCTGTTTATCCGCTGCTGCTTCTGCGGCGGTTGCTGCAGTCGTTTCTGCTGATCTGTCTTGTGGTGCTGGTGTGCTTTGTTGGGTGAATGTCTGCGCCCTTGTCGGTGCTTGAGTCTGGGTTTGCGCTTGGTCCTGCTCCTGTGCGTGTGCCAGGATGGGCAATCCTAAAACCAAGGCCAACAGACAGAGCAAACCCCATAGACCCAATCCGCTCAAGGCAGAGCGCTGCGGGTGCTGAAGACGATACGTCGCAGGCAAAGGGGACATCACGCGCCTTTAAGTAAATGGCGCGGCTCTTGAGCAGAACCGCGCCAGCATCAAGCAAAGCTGATTTTACTGCTTACATACGCCAGGCAAAGTTCAGGAACACGCTGGAGCCTGCATTGTTGTAGCCACGAGCCAGGGTGTAATCCTTGTCCAGCACGTTATTCCAACGCAGTTGAGCTTCCAGACTGGAGGTCAGCGGATAGCTGGCAGTCAGGTTCAATAGGCCATAGCTGCCCAGGCGCTGTTCATTTTTTGCATCTTCATAGCGATGGGACGCGAACAGGTACTCGGCACCGGCTTTCAGATCACCAAACTTTTGTTCCACAGCCACTTTGTAGTTTTGCTTGGCGCGGCGCACCAACTGCTTGTCGGTGTTTCTATCCTTGGGGTCGGTAAAGTCGGCGCTGGCGCGCAAGGTGGTATCGCCTAATTGCTTCATGGCCGTCAAGGTCAAGCCAGTGATGCGCGCTTTTTCGGTGTTGGTCGTGGTGCACTCAAAATTCGCATCGCACGCGTAAGGGTTGATCATGTCGCGAATGTTGTTTTGGTAAACCACCAGACCCAGTTCTGTGGTCTCGTCCGTGTAGCGGATATGGCCTTCCACGTTGCGAGATTTTTCTGGGTTCAGATCAGGATTGCCCTGAAAGCCCCAGCTATAGGGTGAGTACAGGTCAGCAAACGTCGGCGCACGGAAACCAGTATTGGCTGCTACACCCACTGTCCAGTTGTTGGTGATATCCAGGTCGTAGCCCAGGCCACCCGTCACTTTATTGCCATACCCGCTGATATTGTCATTCCGCACGCTGGCTTGCAGATGGTGCTGATTGATATCGCCACGGTAAATCAAGGCAAAGGCGTTGGTGTTGCGTTTATCGTCGTTGTGCACAGTGGTGTGCGTCATGCGTTCTTCAAGACGCTCGGCCACCAAGGACACGGTATGGCCTTGGGCAAAGGTCAGATCGTTTTGCCAGCTGTATTGGCGCTGCAGTGTGGAGTAGCGAGACGCGAAGGCGCGGTTTTCCACTGTTTCTTTGCTTAGCGAAGCGTTCAGACGGCTGGTCCACAGTTCAGACAGCTTGTTGGTGCTGGTCAGGCCGTAGGCTTGCTGACGGGTCTGAGTGCTGGGGCCACGCAGATTTGAGGCGCCATTGTCGAATTGGCCGTCGATATAGCTGTTTATGGCGCTCAGACCCAAGTGCTGTCCTTGTGCCCATTCATAACCCAGCGAGCCATTGAGGCCATGCTGGGTATAGCCGTCTTTGTCAGGGTTATAGGAACCCGAAAGAGGATTGGTGGCATTGAAGCCGTCACTGCTGCCGTAGCTGGAAGCCAGGCTGTAGTCCCAGCCTTGAGCTGCACCGGAAAAACCAGCACTAGTTTTGAAGGTGTCTTGCGAACCCAGACCGATATTGCCCCAGGCACTCAGAGCACGATCACCGCCACCTTTTTTGGTGATGATATTGATGACACCACCAATTGCATCCGAGCCGTACAGGCTGCTGCCTGCGCCGCGCACAATTTCAATGCGTTCGATCAGGGCGGGGTCAATCGCTTGCCAGTTAACCGAACCACTGGTGGAACTGTTGATACGCATGCCGTCGATCATGACGCGTGTGTGCTGCGGGTTGGTGCCGCGCAGGTAGACGCCTGTCGTGGTTTGCGGGCCACCGCTGTTGTAAATCTCAATACCAGGCTGACGCTGCAAAATCTCGGCCACGCTGCTTTGACCTGCTTTTTGCAAGGTTTCCTGGTCGATCACAGTAACGTCACCCACCACGTTTTTCAGTTCTTGAGCCATGCGGCTTGGGGTAACAACGATTTGATCCAGCTTGGCAACAGGGGCAGTTTGGGCCGTAGCGATCAGGGGCAGGGCGCCCGCCAGGGCAACCATCAAAGGTCTGATGGACAGTATGGACATGGAGATTCCTGTTTGATGTGCGTCCCCGCACACCGATAAGCGAAACCGCCCTAAGTGGACGGCATGAATTCAGGGTAGATAAGCAGGCTGGTGTCGGGCTTTGCACGAAGCAGGTACCGTTGCGGGGGCAGCACGTCTGGCTGTTCAGTCTGGAACAGATCACGTTTCCCATTTGACTTTCCCAGGTCCGTTTTGGCTTGGACCGGAAAGCACCTCTTTCTGAGCGGAAAATGTTACATGCCGCTGGGGCAAAGGTTAAGCGATTAGGGTCGAATTCAGGTACAAAGAGCTACAATTGTGGCGCCAATCCACCATTCTGGCGGCTGATGCGGCCAGATGCCGTCAAGGTCCCGTTTCATGTTACGGAGTTTTTTGTGAGCTATCCCGCTTTGCCTTACCCGATTTCTGCCTATACCCGCGGTGCGGAGTTTGCCCGCCGTCTGGGTCAGCAGATTTTGATTCTGGACGGTGCGATGGGCACCATGATTCAACGTTACAAGTTGGGCGAGGCTGATTTCCGCGGCGAGCGCTTTGCGGATCACCACAAAGACGTGAAAGGCAATAACGAATTGCTGTCGCTGGTGCGCCCGGATGTCATTCGAGAAATCCACGAGCAGTATCTGGCGGCCGGTGCCGATCTCATCAGCACCAATACCTTTGGTGCTACTGACATTGCCCAGGGCGACTACGACTTGCAGGGCATCAGCTACGACCTGAACCTGCAGTCTGCCCGGCTGGCCTGTCAGGCCCGTGATGCCTACAGCACCCCCGAATGGCCGCGTTTTGTGGCTGGTGCTCTTGGACCACAGCCCAAAACCGCCTCTATCTCGCCGGACGTCAACGATCCAGCCGCTCGTAACGTGACTTTTGAGCAGCTACGCGTGGCGTATGCCGAGCAAGTACACGCCTTGCTGGACGGCGGGGTAGATGTTTTGCTGATCGAAACCGTATTCGATACCTTGAACGCCAAGGCGGCTGTTTTCGCCTTAGAGACCGTTTTTGATGAGCGTGGCGAACGTGTGCCGGTGATGGTGTCGGGAACGGTCACGGACGCGTCGGGCCGTATTTTGTCCGGGCAGACGGTAGAGGCGTTCTGGAACTCCATGCGCCATGCCCGTCCCATCACGATTGGGCTGAACTGTGCGCTGGGCGCGGCCTTGATGCGCCCTTATGTGGCCGAGCTGTCCAAGATTTGTGACACCTACGTCTGTGTCTACCCTAATGCGGGGCTGCCTAACCCCATGGCGGAAACTGGCTTTGACGAAACACCGGCGGACACTTCCAGCCTGCTGCAGGAATTTACCCAAGCCGGACTGGTGAATATGGTGGGTGGCTGCTGTGGCACCACGCCCGAACACATTGCAGCTATTGCTGAGCTCTGCCGCAAGCTGCCCCCGCGTGTTGTTCCCGAGATTCCGGTCAAAACCCGTTTGTCGGGTCTGGAACCCCTGAATATTGATGAGGAAACCCTGTTTGTGAACGTGGGTGAACGCACCAACGTCACGGGTAGCAAGGCGTTTCTGCGTCTGATCCAACAAGAAAACTACGAAGAAGCGTTGTCGGTGGCCCGCCAGCAGGTGGAAAACGGGGCGCAGATCATTGACATCAATATGGATGAAGGCATGCTGGATTCAGCTGCCTGTATGCATCGCTTCTTGAATATGATCGCCTCCGAGCCGGACATTGCTCGCGTGCCCATCATGATCGACAGCTCCAAGTGGGATGTGATCGAAACGGGCCTGCGTTGCGTGCAAGGCAAGGCCATCGTGAACTCGATCTCCATGAAGGAAGGCATTGAGCCTTTCCTGGAACACGCCCGCTTGTGTCGCAAGTACGGTGCTGCTGTCGTGGTGATGGCTTTTGACGAACAGGGTCAGGCCGATAGCTATGAGCGCCGTGTTCAGATTTGCGAACGCGCCTACCGTCTCTTGGTGGACGAGATCGGTTTCCCGCCCGAAGACATCATTTTTGACCCTAACGTGTTTGCTGTTGCCACGGGCATGGACGAGCACGCGAACTACGGTCTGGACTTCATCCGAGGCGCGGGCTGGATTCACAAGAATTTGCCACACGCTCGCTTGTCCGGGGGGATCTCCAACGTCAGCTTTTCCTTCCGTGGCAATGAAGCCATGCGCGAGGCCATTCACACTGTCTTCCTGTACTACGCCATTCAGGAAGGGCTGACCATGGGTATCGTGAATGCCGGTCAGTTGGGTGTGTACGCCGATATCGAACCGCATCTGCGTGATTTGATTGAAGACGTCATTTTGAATCGGGCTGAGCCCAAAGGTAAGAAAGATCCGGCGGATGAACGCACGCCCACCGAGCGTTTGGTGGAGATGGCCGAAAGCGTCAAAGGTTCGGGAGCCAAGAAAGAGGAAGACCTGAGCTGGCGTGAAACCACGGTCGAACAGCGTTTGATCCATTCCTTGGTTCACGGCATCACCGGTTTTATTGTTGAAGACACCGAAGAAGTGCGTCAAAAGATTGATGCGCAGGGCGGGCGACCTATCAGCGTTATTGAAGGCCCCCTAATGGACGGCATGAACGTGGTGGGCGATCTGTTTGGTCAGGGCAAGATGTTCCTGCCACAGGTGGTGAAATCCGCGCGAGTGATGAAGCAGGCTGTTGCTCACCTGATTCCGTTCATTGAAGAAGAAAAACGCCAGATTGAAGCGGCGGGTGGCGATGTGCGCTCCAAGGGCCGGATGGTGATCGCGACGGTGAAAGGCGACGTACACGACATTGGCAAGAACATTGTGTCCGTGGTGATGCAGTGCAATAACTTTGAAGTGGTCAATATGGGCGTGATGGTGCCGTGCGCCGAGATCTTGGCCAAGGCCAAGGAAGTGGATGCCGATATTGTGGGCCTGTCCGGTCTTATCACCCCCAGTCTGGAAGAGATGGCCTATGTTGCGTCCGAGATGCAGCGCGATCCGTATTTCCGCGAGCGAAATATTCCCTTGATGATTGGTGGAGCTACTACCAGCCGTGTGCATACCGCGGTGAAGATTGCGCCGCATTACGATGGCCCGGTCATTTACACGCCGGACGCCAGCCGCTGCGTCGGGGTGGCGACCCAATTGGTGTCGGATAACGTGGAAGAGTTTCTGGCCGAAGTTCGCGAGGAATACGAGCAAGTGCGCCAGCGTCATGCCAACCGCAAGGCGACACCGCTGATCTCGCTGGACAAAGCGCGCCAAGACAAACCTGCCATCGACTGGACGACTTACGTGCCGCCCCGTCCTAAATTCATTGGGCGTCGCACCTTTAAAAACTACGATCTGGCCGATATTGCCCAGTTCATCGACTGGACTCCTTTCTTCCAGACCTGGAGCCTGTTTGGCAAATATCCCGCCATTTTGGAAGACAAGGTGGTCGGTGAGCAGGCCAAGACTTTGTTTGCCGAAGGGCAGGCTATGCTGAAGAAAGTCATAGATGGACGTTGGCTGACCGCCAATGGCGTTATTGCGTTCTATCCGGCTAATACCGTTAACGGTGAAGATATCGAGATTTACAGTGATGAATCGCGCAGCGAAGTCTTGTTCACCTGGCGCAATCTACGTCAGCAGGGTGTGAAACGTGAAGGAGTGGACAGCAAGTGTCTGGCCGACTACATCGCGCCTAAAGAGACGGGTGTGGCAGATTACATCGGTATGTTTGCTGTAACTGGCGGCATTGGCGTGGACAAGCTGTCCGAGCGTTTCCAGGCTGCAGGCGATGATTACTCGGATCTGATGATCAAAGCTTTAGGGGATCGTTTTGCCGAGGGCTTTGCTGAGTGTCTGCATGCTCGCGTACGTACGGATTTGTGGGGCTATGTCACTGACGAGCGCCTGTCCAACGAAGAGATGATCGACGAGAAGTATCAGGGCATTCGTCCGGCCCCCGGTTATCCCGCTTGTCCGGAGCATGTGGTCAAACACGATATGTTCCGAGTCATGCAGTGCGAAGATATCGAGATGTTTATTACAGATAGCTACGCCATGATTCCTGCCTCCAGCGTGTCGGGCTTTTACTTCAGCCACCCGCAGTCCAAGTATTTCAACGTGGGCACGATCGGGGAGGATCAATTGCAGGATTACATCCAGCGCAGTGGCCGTACGGAAGAAGATGTGCGCCGTACTTTGTCGGGCGTCTTAGGCTGATATGGGTACAACGGGGCAGGCAGGCATGAATCCGGGAGGCGCTGAAAGCGCGTCCCAAACCCGGCGTCAGGCTTTGGGGCGTTTCTTGCGCAATGCACGAGAGCGTATCCGGCCTGTGGACCTGGGTTTAGCCCCCGGAGTGCGCAGACGTACACCGGGCCTGCGCCGTGAAGAAGTCGCTCAGCTGTGTGACATCAGCACCACCTGGTACACCTGGATCGAGCAAGGGCGTGATGTCACGGTGTCACCCACCGTTTGCGCACGCCTGGCCACGGTCTTGAAGCTGGCCCGAGCTGAACGTCACTATCTGTTTGAGCTGGCTGATTGCGCGGACCCCGAGCACTGGCAAGGTGACATTCAGCCTTTACCGCAGGGCTTGAGCGCTTGCGTGGATAGCATTCAGGCTCCGGCCTATATCCTGGACCGTAGTTGGAACGTCTTGGCGCGCAACGAAGCCTTGCTGGAATTGTTTGACGGCTGGCCCGACCGTAGTGAGCAGCCTAATTTGCTACGCTATATCTTTTTGGATCAGGCCGCGCGCGATCTGGTGGTGGATTGGGAACAGCGCGCCAGCCGTGTCGTTGCTGAGTTCCGGGCCGATGTGGGCGCCCATGCCGACGAAGCAGATTTGCAGGCTTTGATTCAGGAGTTAAGCCAGCACAGCCAGGTCTTTGCTTTTTGGTGGGGGCGGCAGACAGTCGTGGAGCGGGAAGGGGGCTTGAGAGACTTTCGCCACCCCAAACTAGGCGTGCGTCGCTTTCAACAATTTACCTTTCGTCTGGCCATGCGGCCGGATTGCAAGCTGGTGATGTTGTTGGCAGATAATGAGTAGCTGAATCAGCTTTTTTATTTAATTGCAGCCTTATTATTTACCCATAAAAATATAATAGATTTATTTAAATTCTGTTTTTTCTTTCGATAAATAAATTATTAAAATTTTGAAGGTTGAAACTGAATTTTATAAGCATGCCGGTGTGTAAGTCAGGGTGTGCCTAGCGTCCAACGGAGTTGCAGCATTATCTTAGGCGCGATGGTAAGAGTGAGCCTGGAGTCATGCCGTAGCTTGAGACGAAATGGCGTGTTAGATGACTCTGATCGGCGAAGCCTGATAGAAGAGCGGCTTGCAGCAAGGACTGTCCTTGCAGGATTAGACGGCGAGCCATTTGAAGTTGGCGTTGTAGCCGGTACGCGTGGGGTGGCAATTGCGTCATTGCCTTAAAGGCTCTTAAAAATTGAAAACGGCTCAGACCTGCCTCGATGGCTAGCTCGTTTAGAGATACCGGGATTTCAGGGTGGGCATCAAGACGTGCTTTAGCCAGTGTGAGCTCTTTGGAGAGTAGTTCCGCTTGAGCAGGCCGTGTATCTCCAAGCAATGGCGTCAATATTTGATATAGCTCCTGTTCCGCGATTTCATACAGTCCGCTTGCGGGAGAGCTTGTCAGTACCGTATACAAACGACTGAAGGCTGTAACGGCGGACGGGTCATTGAGGACCGGGTGCATAAGTTCAACACCCTCGCTATGACCCATCGCGTGTGCTATTTCTGCAATCAAGCCGGGGTCTAAATACAGCATGGACCATGTGCGTGCTTTGCCTTGCACGGGCCTGCCGTCGTGAACCTCGTTAGGGTTGACGGTGATCATGTTGCCATTGATCGCGCGTACTTCTCCCCGCCCACTGGCTGAGTCTTGAGCGCCACTAGTCACGATACCGATTCCAAATTGATCATGGGTGTGTCGACCGAAAGAACGGCTGGATATGGCCTCTACCGCGATGATATCGGACCGGCCACACACCTTGGCTTTGAACTGTTTCTTGACCTCGGCTTGGGTCATTTAGCTTCCTCGTATTAGTGAGAACTTACTCCTTTGGCTAGGAGTGAGGTATACGGATGGACGTTCTTATTTTTATTATCGCATTCAAAAAATAAAATATACCAACTCAAATTTTTCTGAAACTCTCCCGCAATATCATTCAAGATTTTTTACTAACAATGTTATTAAATGCCAAGGTTATTACGTGAATTGATTTGTGTCCAAGAGGAAAAGATGTCAAATCGCACGCTTGGATATATTTTGCTTTCCTTGGCCATGATGACCGTCGGTTCGACGGTGATTGCCTCAAAGCTGATTGCAGGAAGCATGCCTCCCTTTTTAGCGACCGCCCTGCGGTTCGCGTTTGCGCTGCCCGTGCTTCTTGCTCTTGTCGCCTGGAACAGGGAACGGTGGCCAACACTCAAGGCTCGTGAATGGGGGCTTTTGTTATTGCAGGCCGGAGCCGGTAGCGTTGGCTATACGACGCTACTGATCGCCGGTTTATCCCATCTCTCTGCGGCGGATGCAGGCGTAATTATTGGCACGCTGCCTGCTGTATCGGCACTTTTTTCTGTGTTTGTCTTGGGGGAACGACCAGGGTTGCGATTGCTCATCAGTGTGTTGCTGGCCACCTTTGGCGTTATAGCGGTGGCCTGGCAAGGAGGTGGTCCCACTTCGCTCATTGGCATGGCTTATATCTTGGCTGCTGTTGTGTGCGAAAGCGCATTTATCTTGCTGAACAAACGCATACCGGTTCCATTACGGCCATTGTTGCAGGCCACCACGATGACAGCCCTTGGCTTGCTGGTGTCTTTGCCAGTCGCTTTCATGGAATTGCCGGTAGCTATGCCCAGCATGGCGGCTCTTGGAGCGGTTGTTTGGTATGCATTGATCCCGACAGTAGGTGGTTTTCTGCTGTGGTACGGCGGTGCGGCAAGGGTAAGTGGTAGCGAAGCGTCTGTATTTACGGCTGTTGCTCCTTTAACCGCGGTGACATTGGCTGCTTTGGTGTTGGGCGAGCAGATTGGCTGGGTGCAAATTGTGGGTGTGGCTACTGTAGTTTTGGCCATTTTGGTTCTGACGTTTCCGTCGCGGCTCAAACCAAGGGCAGTGTTGACTCAATAAAAATGTGGCTCGGGTTTTGGTTTATACGCCATGTCCCCGACTATGAAAGGTGTCTTACATATTATGTACTTCAATCATTCTGACGCGGTATGGGAGCGTTTCCCGAGTTTGACCGCCCTGGTTCTGGTGCTGGAAGGGGTACAGAGCGCAAAGTTGAACGCAGGTGCTTTGGATGAGACCTTTATCAAGGTAGGGCATCTGTTGGACCAGGGGCCTGAGAGTGAGCTTCCCTCTATTCAGGCATGGCGGCATGCGTATACGCAAATGGGTATGAAGCCTACGCAGTATCGATGTGCTGTCGAAGCGCTGTTACGACGCTTTCGTAAAGATCGTCATTTGCCCAGCTTCCACCCTTTAATAGATGCCCTCAATGCGGAGTCTATGTATGTCGGGATTCCGATCGCCGCGTTTGACTGCGCGCATATTTCTGGGGGCATTACGGTGCGCCCGGCTAATGGGACTGAAACGTATCGCACCTTTCAGGGCGAAATTGAGCAACCGTCTCAGGGTGAGATTGTTTTTTCCGACGATGCCAATACCGCACATTCCCGTCGGTGGGTGTTTAGGCAGGGAGCCGAGTCCGTGGTCTCCAGCGGATCCGATACGGTGCTCCTGGTCGCAGAGGCCTTACACCAGCAGGCGGGCAAGGACTTGGAGACTCTGCATGAACGTATCGCGGCTCGCTCCCAGGAGTTGGGCGTCACAATTTTGAAAGCTGCCGTGCTGACTTCATCCTTTCGACGGTTTGAGTTCAGGTCAGAGCACTGAAATCAGGGCGTTGGGCTGGCCTTTCGCGAGAATAATAAATAGGGACAACGATGACTATCTCGTCCACATTGAATGTGGACCGTTACGCGCCACTTTTTGAGCCTCTGCGTATCGGTCCTGTGGTAGCTAAGAATCGGTTTTATCAAGTGCCGCACTGTAATGGCATGAATCGGGTTCATCCAAGTGCGATGGCCCGAATGCGAGGAGTTAAGGCGGAAGGCGGTTGGGGCGTGATCTGCACAGAGCAGTGCGATATTCATTATTCCAGTTGCCACCCACGGGAACTTCGGCTCTGGGATGAGCGAGACCTTCCTATTTTAGCTAAAGCCTCTGAACAAATTCGTAGATATGGGGCTTTGGCGGGTATAGAGCTTGCGCATAATGGTTTTCATGTCACCAATCTGGAAACGCGCTCTATTCCTTTTGCTCCGTCTCTAGCGCCGACTCGTGGTGTTGCCCCCGTCATGGCAAGGGAGATGGACAAAAAAGATATTCGGGATTTTCTTCGTTGGCATCGCAATGCGGCACTCAATGCCAAAAGAGCTGGCTTCGATATTGTTTATATCTATGCAGGCCACGATATGACGCTACCAGCTCACTTTTTATCCCGGCGTCACAATCGCAGAACGGACGAGTATGGAGGCAGCCTCGAAAACAGGGTTCGTTTGTTGAAAGAGTTGCTGCTGGACACCAAAGAGGCGGTGGGTGACACATGCGCTGTTGCCTTGCGTTTTAGTGTGGATGAGCTGGCAGGCCCTGCTGGTCTCTCCTGCGAGGGTGAAGGACGTGATGTTGTGGAAATACTGGCAGATTTACCTGATTTGTGGGATGTAAATCTGAGCCCTTTTGGTAATGACGGGCAGACATCACGCTTTAGCGAGGAAGGTTTTCAGGATCGCTACATCAGCTTTGTGAAACAGGTGACGGGAAAACCAGTGGTGGGAGTTGGCCGTTATACCTCCCCCGATCATATGTTGTCTTTAATTTCGACAGGGCGATTGGATTTTATCGGTGCAGCGCGTCCCTCCATCGCCGATCCCTTTCTGCCTGAGAAGGTCAGATTAGGGGCTTTTGAAGATATCCGGGAGTGTATTGGCTGCAATATTTGTGTTGCGTCAGATAAGTTGAGCGTTCCTTTACGGTGTACACAAAACCCCACCATGGGAGAGGAGTGGCGCAGAGGCTGGCATCCAGAACTAATTGAGCCCAAAACTAGTGATCACAAAGTGCTGATAGTAGGGGCAGGGCCTGCAGGCCTGGAGGCAGCGCTTTGGTTGGGGCGTCGTGGATATGAAACGATATTGGCTGATCAAGCCCGTGATCTTGGCGGGCGTGCTTTGACTGAGTCCAGATTGCCGGGTTTGTCGGCTTGGCGCCGCGTCGCCGATTGGCGGGTAGGGCAGTTACAAAAGAACCGCCATGTCCTTGTCCTACCTGAAAACCCCATTTCCGCGAACACGGTTTTGGAAACCGACTGTGATCTGATCGCAATAGCAACCGGATCGCATTGGCGGATAGACGGTGTGGGGCGGACGCACGCAACCCCTATTGACGGGGTGGGCCGCTTGCCTGTGTTTAGTCCTGACGACGTGATGGCAGGCCATTTGCCTAGGGGACGTGTGCTCATATTTGATGATGATCATTACTACATGGCTGGTGTGATTGCAGAACTACTTGTGGCTCAAGGTTGTACTGTGGATTTTGTGACACCTGAGAGCCTTGTGTCGGCATTCACGCTTAACACGGCTGAACAGCCCAAGATTCAGAAAAAATTATTGGAGTGTTGTGAGGGCGTATACGTCTCATCTCGTTTAGAGCGAATTGAGGATGAGGGGGGTGTTATTTCTTGTGTATTCACAGGACGAGAACGCCGCATTCCTACAGATGCGGTGGTGTTGGTGACATCGCAGGTTCCTAATGACGGGTTATATCGTGAGTTGCAAACGATGCTCCAAGTATCGATGCAAATGGACAGCATACAGCGCAGAGTGCTGCGGATTGGAGATTGCTATGCGCCGGGAACTCTTGCTGCAGCGGTGTACTCCGGCCATTTGTTCGCCAGAACCCTCGATAACCGTTTGTACGATCGTCCTCCATTCCGTCGAGAAAATGTAACCCTGGATTGGGATCAGGATTATTCCCAATATGAGGAACGGCCTGGAGTTGCCTTGCACGAACGCGTGGATTTTTGTTGATAAATGCCGAGGCTCCAGTGCGAAACTCTATGACCCAGCCCCCCGTTGAATTTGATATCAAGTCGGCGATTAATCAACTCGTTTTACACAAGTGTTTGAGTCGAGACGAAATGAGCGCTTTGATGGCCTGCATTGTCTCTGGACAAGCTAGCTACGCGCAGATTGGGGCCGTTCTTACAGCCTTACGTATGCGCGGTGAGACTACGGATGAAATTGTTGGAGCCACCTTGGCTATGCGGGCTTGCATGATTAGTTTAGATGCACCTGCTGGGACTATGGACATATTAGGTACAGGTGGTGACAACTCTGGAACTTACAACATCTCCACCTGTGCAGCTTTCATTGTCGCTGGAGCAGGAGTTAGGGTGGCCAAACAAGGAAATAGGGCCTTTTCCTCCAAGTCGGGCTCAGCAGACGTGTTGCGGTCTCTAGGGGTCAATCTAGATTTGACGCCAAACTGGATAGAAGAGTGTATTTCCCAAGCAGGAATTGGATTCATGTTCGCGCCTGCGCATCATCCTGCTCTGGCACAGGTGATGCCCGTACGTATCGACCTTGGGACGCGGACTCTCTTTAATATTTTGGGGCCGTTACTCAATCCAGCCAGAGTTAGATACCACTTGGTGGGGGTCTATGCAAGGACCTTGGTACGTCCTTTGGCCCAGGCTCTGCTTGAGCTCGGGTCGGAACGAGCCGTGGTTGTGCATGGTTCTGACGGGCTGGATGAAATGACTACTACGGGGACAACCTGGGTAACGATGGCTGTCAATGGTCAGCTTCGTGATCTTGAGATTAATCCAGAAGACTTGGGCCTGATGAGAGCTCAGCCTGAGGATTTAAAGGGGGGCGATCCTCATGCTAATGCCCATGCTTTATGGTCAGTCCTCAAAGGGGAGCGGGGCCCCTATCGAGATATCGCTCTATTAAATGCGGCGGGTGCGCTGATTGCTGCTGGAAAAACGGATGACTGGCTAGAAGCAATAAGGCAGGCGCGTGTCTCTCTCGATGAAGGTAGGGCTCTTCTCTGCCTACAGCGTTTGATTGATGTCTCGAACCAGGGCAAGTCTGTTCAATCAGCCTCTTTTGTAGTGTCTGGTGATCTATGAACATTTTGAACTCGATTAAAGCCCACAAGCTTAAAACACTGGAGCAAGCCCGCCGGGAAACCCCAGTCTCTACATTTGACTCTCTGATTGCTCGCCTACCTGCACCCAGAGGGTTTCAAGCTGCGATGCAAGCTCGCATGGAGCAAGAACGGGTGGCCTTGATTGCGGAAATTAAGAGAGCAAGTCCTTCTAAAGGCCTCATTAGGAAAGGGTTTGACGTAAAGAAAATTGCCCAGGCATATCAACTAGGTGGTGCAACTTGTTTATCTGTTTTGACTGATACACATTTCTTTCAAGGGTCAGCACACGATTTATCTGTTGCAAAGTCAACGACTCACTTGCCGATCCTGCGTAAGGATTTCATTGTTGATCCGTATCAGGTCTATGAGTCCAGGGCGATGGACGCAGACTGCATTTTATTGATTCTGTCGATGATCGATGATGATTATTTGCTTACAGAGCTGATGGATACTGCTCAGCGTTTAGGGATGAGTATTTTGGTGGAGGTTCATGATGAGGCTGAGGCGGAGCGGGCCCTTTCGATGGGAGCCTGCATGATTGGTGTAAACAACCGCAATCTTGTTGATTTCTCGGTGGATCTTGAGGTCTCAGAGCGGTTATTCAAGGTGCTAAGCCCATATAGCGTAGTGATCAGTGAAAGCGGGATATCTAGCCAAGCCGAAGTGCTGCGTCTTATGGACAGTGGTATCAGGGGTTTTTTGATTGGAGAGCAATTGATGCGCGTTCCAGATCTTGAACTTGTTACCCGCTCGATTACCAGTTTGTAGCAGAGTTGTCTGCCCAGCTTTTCTTTTACTGTGAGAGGAACACTATGTCTGTTTATGAGATCGCGGAGCAAGAGGTGCCATGTGTGGATGTGCATTATTTAGAGGGACATTGGATTTCTACCGTCAATCTTGCCAATGTTTGTGCTCATTCTGGTACCCCCGTTTTTGTATATAGCGAGAGCCAGGTTCTTAAAAACTTCCGCCGTATCAAATCAGCCTATCGTGCGGCAGGGTTGGAGGGCCGGGTCTCCCTTTATATTCCTTTTTTCCCTAATGCGAATCCTCATGTAATGAAGCCTTTGCATGACGATGGCGCCGGTATCTTGCTTCAAATGCCCAATGAATATGAGCTATTGACTCAGTATGGCTTCGATCGCTTCATTATTTCTCCGGGCCATGTTTCAAATCAGGAGCTCAGCTACTGGAACGCGAAAGAGCATTTGGTTTTTTTGGCTAGTCTAGATGAAATCGCTTTCGCGATTGAGCAAAATGCGCCCACGATTAGTGCTCGTATCGATAGTCTCAGGTCTGATAAACCAGGGGTCAAAGTGGAGCAGTTGGGGCAGTTGGCTCAGATGCTAGAGGCAAAGGGGCGGACATTGGAGTGCTTTGAGGTTTATTGCGGTAGTGGAAACTCGCTCCAAGATATGATCGATATTGTAAAAGAAATTTTTCAGATGTTTGTGACGCACTTCCCGTCTGCCAAATCAATAAACTTTGCGGGCGGCCATGGTTTTAACTACGACTTGTGGGACGAGTGTGAGAAGCATTTTGACTGGGACACCTATTTTCTAGCCATACGCGACTTAGCCATCGAAATGAACCTACCTGAGACTGTTCAGTTTCTTTTTGAGCCTGCTCGGGATGTCTTAGCTGACTCAGGTGTTTTGGTGTCAAGCGTGAAACGAGATATCGTACGCCACTCAAATGGTCATATTGTGGTTACAGATAGCTCACGTATGTTGATGCCATCAGCCCAGTTACGTAATCGTCCTCATAATACGGTTTTTTTGGACTCTAACTTCCAAGAAATTGCCGACTATAAGGATGCTGGGAAGGCGAAGATACGAGGACGCACCTTGCTCCGTAATGATTACCCTATTCCAGGTGAAGTTACCGTTCCTGCCTCTGTGAAGGCAGGTGATTATCTGCTGGTGCTGGATGTGGGTGCGTACTGCGCGACACAGCATATGGAGTTTTTGAATGTCCCCCCTGCTGGCGAGGTCTTGGTCAAGCAGGACGGCCACCCTTATATGGTCACAAAACCTGGGGTTGATTCAGATAAGTGGAGAAATCTGCTGTCGCAGCCTCAATCACTTTCTTTTGCGTAGGTGTTTTGAGCATGAACCAGATCACGAATGATGTTAGTACAGCCTTTAACGATGAAAGCAATACCGTCAGTGGAAATGACCCTATTGCAATGTTCAGAGAGTGGTTGGAGATGGCACATCTCAGTGAGATCGATGATGCAAATGCCATGGCGCTTGCTACCTCGGACGCTGGGGGAATGCCTAATGTTCGTATGGTCTTGTTGAAAAAACTTGATCGCCAAGGACTGGTTTTTTACTCCAACACACAGTCTCAGAAGGGGGAGGAGTTAACTGGCAATATGCAGGCGGCAGGTGTCTTGCATTGGAAGTCCTTGCATAGGCAAATCAGGTTTCGGGGGCCTGTTCAGTTAGTTTCGGATGCGGAGGCTGACGCTCATTTCGACGCAAGGGATCGTGCAAGTCGCATAGGTGCATGGGCAAGCCAACAGTCGCGCCCCTTACTTAAGCGAGGGGATCTGGCTAAAGCAGCGGCTGTTCAGGCGGCACGCTTCGGAGTTGGGCAAATCCCTCGGCCTCCTTATTGGACTGGCTTTCGCATCGTTCCTCTTGCTATAGAGTTTTGGATTGATAAGCCATTTAGGCTTCATGATCGGCTGGTATTCAAACGTAGTTCAGTGGATACGCAATGGGCTTCTAGCCGCATGTATCCTTGATGGCTCATCTGATTTGGAACTATGCCATTTCGATGCAGTTTGGTTGAGGCTTTGCAATGATTAGGAATGAACGCCTACTTCTTTTGCAGGGCCTCGCCATCAGTCACTGACAATCGCGCAAAAGACAAGCTGGACACCGCCGTAATCGCACCCAAAATCAAAAAGGCCCAAATCGTGTCTTGCGTTTCCACGCTGCTGGCTCCGCGCATGGCCATGCTCACGTTCAGAGTTACAGCCGCACATGCCACGCCTAGACTGATCGCCAATTGCTGAGCCATTGCGGCAAAACTGCTGGCTTGGCTCATGGCTTCAGATTCCAGGTCGGCATAGGTCAGGGCATTCACTGCTGTAAATTGCAGGGAGCGAAAAAAGCCGCCAGCGGTCAGCACGGCAATCATCACCCACAAGGGAGTGGTGGCCTGGAACAGGGCGCACAAGGCAATGAATATACCTGTCAGCCACGCGTTGACGACCAGCACCTTGCGAAAACCGTAGCGCCGGATGATGGGCGGGGCCATCAGTTTCATGCCCAAGGCACCGATGGCGCCTGTGAATGTGATCAGGCCCGCCGCCAGAGCACTCATGCCGAAGTTGGTCTGCAGCATGATCGCCAAAAGGAAAGGCGCAGCACCTAGCGAAAAGCGGCACAGATTGCCGCCCAGGACAGAAATGGCAAAGGTTTTGGTGCGCAGCAAAGACAGGTCAATAATGGGATAGACCACCTGGCGGGCATGCCATACATACCACAGGCCGGCGATGACACCGGATAAGGTCAGCCAGCCTAAGGTTGACCAGCTAAGTGTGCCGTGGCCTACGTTCTCAAAACTGGTAACTAAAGTAGCCAGACAAATCGCGCTTAGCAGAAAGCCCAGCCAATCCAGCGGAGGGCGTGTGCTGGGATAGTCCTCGCGGATGTAGCGCAGCACCAGGGCGATGCCCAGAATGCCCACGGGAATGTTGATCAGGAAAATCCAGTGCCAACTGGCGTAAGTGACTAAAAAACCACCTACGGGCGGGCCGATGATGGGGCCCAGCAAAGCGGGCAGTGTCAGCACTGCCATCGCGCTTAAAAGCTGATCTTTGGGGACCCGCCGCAGTAAGATAATGCGGCCCACGGGCACCATCATGGCCCCGGCCATGCCTTGTATTACCCGCGCTATCACCAGTTGTGGCAGGGTCTGAGACAGGGCACATGCAACAGAACTGGCGGTAAAGAGTAGAATGGCGGCCAGGAACACCTTGCGCGCGCCAAAACGGTCTGCAGCCCATCCACTGATAGGAACGAAGACGGCCACTGCCAGCAAATAGCTGGTAATGACGGTATTCATGCGTATGACGCTGGTATCCAGTGACATCGCCATCGTGGGCAGGGCAGTGGCAACCACGGTAGAGTCCAGCATTTGCATGAACAATGCACACCCTACGATGTAGGGAATAATGCGTATGGCTCGACGCTCTTGAGGGGACAGGGTCGCCGTAGTGGCGGCTTGGGTCTGTTCAGATGCCATGCGGCGAACTCTCTGGTGTGCGGTGCAGTAAACTCAAACTTTTCTGTTATCCAATTTATTTAGGCGTACAGGTATTATGGCAAAGAATTTCGAATCCGAAATTACCCAGTTTCTTAAACAGTATAAAGATCAGAATGCAGATACCGAGGCACGGCAGCGCGAAGGCCGCTATCGCCTGTGGGACAAGCAGATCGATCAGGAACTGCAAGACGGTTACAAGGCTGCTCGTACGCCTCAAAAACCTTACGTGTACTACGAAAACAACTAAATCTGTGCACCTGAGCCTGTGAGTGAGATCGCACAGCCGCCTGTCGTAGAGGCGCCCGATCCTCAACCCGAGGATGTGCGGGCGCGTCTTTATGGCGAGCCTTTGTTTGCGATCCCTCAGGATCTGTATATTCCGCCCGATGCCCTGGAAGTTTTTCTGGATGCCTTTGAAGGCCCGCTGGATTTATTGCTGTACCTGATCCGAAAGCAAAACTTCAATGTCCTGGACATTCCGATGGCCCAGGTTACAGGGCAGTATCTGGCGTATGTGGAACAGATCCGTACCAGCAATCTGGAGCTGGCAGGCGAGTATTTGCTGATGGCCGCACTGCTGATCGAGATCAAGTCTCGTATGCTCTTGCCGGTGCGTCGTGCAGATACAGGCGAGGAGGTTGACGATCCACGTGCCGAGTTGGTGCGCCGTCTGCTGGAGTACGAGCGCATGAAGGAAGGTGCGCGTCGTCTGGACGAACTGCCCTTGCAGGGACGCGATTACCTGCTGGCCAATGCTCAGGCTGAATTAGTGATCGAAGCTATCCCGCCCGAGGTCAACGCAGATGACTTGCGTCAGGCCTGGTTGGGAATTTTGAGGCGGGCCAAGTTAAATGCCAGCCACAAGATTACGCGCGAGCAGTTGTCGGTACGCGATCACATGAGCCAGATTTTGCGGCGTTTGCAAAATGTGCGCTTTATGGAGTTCACGGAGTTGTTCAGTGAACGGCTGGATCACGGTGATCCGGCGGCGGTGCTTGTCGTGCATTTTCTGGCGATGCTGGAATTGGCACGAGAGTCACTGCTTGAAATTACTCAGGCCGAGCCCTACGCTCCTATTTATCTACGCCTGACTTATATTCGAGCGCAGGCCGATGGGCCTGATCTTATTCCGTAGCGGAGAATTTTTTGAAAGTCGTCCATAACATCCAAGAACTGCGCGATCAGCTCCAAGGCCAGACACGCGTGGCATTTGTACCTACTATGGGGAATTTGCATCGAGCCCACCTGGACTTGATGAAAATGGCTCGCCAGCATGGCGATCCGGTGGTAGCCAGTATTTTTGTGAATCGTTTGCAGTTCGGGCCTAACGAGGACTTTGATCGTTACCCGCGCACCTTGCAGGACGACGCACAGAAGATGGAACAAGAGCGTGACGTGTATGTCTTGTTTGCTCCTTCCGAGCGCGAGATGTACCCAGAGCCGCAGAATTTCCGTGTCAGCCCGCCCGATCACCTGGGCCGTATTCTGGAAGGTCACTTCCGCCCGGATTTCTTTGAGGGCGTGTGTACGGTTGTGCTCAAGCTGTTTTCCTGTGTGCAACCACGAGTGGCCGTGTTCGGGAAAAAGGACTATCAGCAACTGATGGTGGTGCGTCAAATGGTGCGCCAGTTTCAGCTGCCAGTAGAAGTTCTGGCTCATGAGACAGTGCGGGAAGCCGATGGCTTGGCCATGTCTTCGCGGAATCGCTACTTGAGCCCTGAAGAGCGTGCTCAGGCACCGCAGATTTACTATGCCCTGCAAGAGATGAACGAACGCTTGCAACAAGGTCAGAGCCGCGAGGAAATCGAGGCATACGCGACCAAGAAGATGACGGATCTGGGCTGGAAAGTGGACTATATGGCTTTGCGCCGTCAGTCTGATTTACTGGAGCCCACAGAGGAGCAGGTTCAGGCTGGAGAGCCGCTGGTGGCCCTGGCAGCCGCTAAATTGGGTGCGACCCGTTTGATCGATAACCTGGAAATGGTTAAAGCCTGATTTTCTGGTGAGCATGCGTGAAAAAAGCACAGTTTTTACTGTGCTTTTTTTATGCCTACAGATCAGCGTGAATAGTGGGTGCAGGGAGGAGTGCGCCGTGCCTGCTAAGGCATTCTTTGCAGATGATCACGCGGGTAGTTCAGACTTCAGCTGTAGCCCTGCGATCTAGGTATGAGGTTTTTGACATAGGCTAAGGCTGATTTCAAATATTAAAAACCAGTTCTTCGGATGATCAATAAGCGCATGAAAATAGCCGTTTATCAGCATTCCAAAAAGAGGCTATCTATATTAGTCCCGTGACAAAAACATCCTGCCTAAGTTAACAGTCGCGCATTCCCTGCCTAAAATGACAAACTCTGTCTATGGTTAACTCTTCACATCGCAGGCGGCCTGTTCGCCTGGTACAGATATACGAGACTGACATGGTATTGAATGGTCACCTTCCCGCCTCTGTGCTTTTTGAAAGCCTAACCCCGCGTGAGCGCGACGTGCTGTCCTACATCGCTATTGGGAAAGCGAACAAGGTTATCGCGGCTGAATTGGAGATTTCCCAGCGTACGGTGGAGGCGCACCGGGCACGTGTATTTCAGAAACTACGCGTACGCAATGCGGTTGAACTGACTCGCTTTGTGTTCAGCGAGCCAGGTTTGCGGGATGTGCTGCCGCCCATTTTGGTGGGCGGGCTGCCTTAGCCTAGCGGCAAGCCGGCATGGGCTGGCTGTCCAGCTCACTGACAGGGTCAATGTCGGCTTGACGTGTCAGGTGGCTCTCCAGCGTGGGGCGCTGCTGGTTAAAGGAGTGAATACGCAAAACATTGTTGTTCACAAAGCTCAGGTCAGCAAGTGTCGAATCGTTGCTGGCCAATAAAGCGATGCGGGTGGGTTGGGTGCCGATAGGAACCCAGCAGCCACTCATGCGATGCTCTTCACCTGTGCCCAAGGGGCTGGCGCGCAAACGCCATTGACCCGCCGGGGCCAGCGTGACGCTGATTTTGTAGGGCTCACAAGCACCGCCTTGGGGCGGGCAGGACAAGGTGCCCAGGAAAGTCTTGGGCTCTGCCAGTTCTGCCACGCTGCGATCAGCCTGGGCGGCGGCTTGGTCGGCGCGCGCTGGTGTCAGCGGGTGCAGGCCTTCCTTGTTGCCAAAGCCTAGATTGATTTGCGAAGGGGCGCGGGTGGTACCGCTGCCTTGTGCTTGGCGCAGAGCATCTTTTTGGGTGGAGTCACGGCCCTCGTTGGGGGCTTGCTGTACGGGGGCCTGGGCACAAGCTGCCAGCAAAACGACCGAAAGCAGAGTAAGAGAGCGCAAAGGGGAAATCTTGGTGAAAGACATGGCGGGCTTCCGTGGACAGTGATAGCTGAATTCTACGCTAGACAGAGGGTGGCCGGACAGTATCAGGTCTATCCCAGGGTAGGAGGATTGGCGCGGGTACGTTACAGTTTTGTTTTTTATCAGTGGATTGCGCATGCTGACGATTGGGCTGACGGGTGGAATTGGGTCGGGCAAAAGTAAGGTGGCCGATTTTTTCGCCTCCTGGGGGGCGGCCGTGGTGGACACGGATGTAATCGCTCATGAATTGACGGCACCCGGTGGTCTGGCGATCGAGCCTATACGCCAGGAGTTTGGAGCTGATGCTTTGGCGCCTGATGGCTCCATGGACAGGGACTGGATGCGTACCTGTGTGTTTGAAGATCCCAAGGCTCGCCATCGTCTGGAAGCGATCATTCATCCCCTGATTTGGACCGTAACAAAAGCACAGACCTTGAAAGCGCAAGGATGTTATCTTGTTGTGGTTGTACCCTTGCTGGTGGAGTCAGGACGATGGCGCGACCGCGTTGACCGCATTTGCGTTGTGGATTGTGATGAAGCGACCCAGATTGCGCGTGTTCAACAGCGTAACGGGCTGGCAGTGGCCACAATTGAACGTATTATGGCCGCGCAGGCCCAACGTCAGCAGCGCCTGGCGGTAGCGGACGATATTGTTCTGAACGATGGACAGACCACTTTGCCCTTGTTGGAAGAACGAGCGCGGCTCGTGCACCAGAACTGGTGTGCCTTGACCGCCTGACAGCGCGACGTGTTTGACCCCCAGCCGACAAATAAAGGTTTTTAAACGCGTGACTCTATACGAATACCCATGCAATGAGCGTGTCCGGGCTTTACTGAGAGTCGAATACTTGTTCGATAGGCTGTTCCATTTTTCAGCCAACCAGGATGCGTACTCGCATCAGATTGCTGTAGCGACCTTATTTGATCTGCTGGACATCGCGGATCGTACCGATTTGCGTTCTGCTGTTTTGCAGGACCTGGAGCGCCAGCGCGTGGCATTGGCCGCGCTGCGCGAGCACCCCGGTGTGCAGTTACAGGCGCTGGACAAAATGATTGACCAGATTGTCCAGGCCGCTGCGGACTTGTCTGCCCAGGGGCGGGTAGGACAGGGTTTGCGGGAAAACGAGTGGCTGGCCAGTTTGCGCGGCCGCGTGGCCGTGCCGGGCGGCACCTCTCAAGTGGATATGCCTTCTTATTACTCCTGGCAGCAACGGCCCGACACCGAACGTGTTCAGGATTTGCGTCGTTGGTCCGAGTCTTTCTTGCCTTTGTATCAGGGGCTGGCATTGATTTTGCGTTTGCTGCGTCAGTCTGGCGACTCAGCCGATCAAGTCGCTCGCGATGGTTCCTATCAGGAAATGCTGGCAGGCAAAACCTTCCAGTTGCTGCGTGTGTGGGTGGATGCCGGTGCATGCATTTATCCGGAAATGAGCGCGAACCGCTACGTAATCTGGATACGCTTTGTGCAGCAAGACAATCAATTGAAACCGCAGGCCGTGACCGTAGATATTCCCTTTCGGCTGGCACGTTGTAACTTCGGCTGAAAACGCTGTTCATATAAGGTTCAGACAGGCGCTTTTATACTTGCTGAGCCAGCTTGGTCTAGCGTGTGCTGCTAATTTGCCAGCCCATGCATTTCTTTATCGTTTGATGCCATCAGCCACCTCATTTTGCTTGCATAATGCGTGGCACGGTCGCGATAGGTAGTGCTTAAACGCTTCTTTAGACCTTGTATAGAGACAATCAAGTTTTAGCCGGGGAGTATTCATGTCGGAGTTGAACGCAGGCAGGGGTCGGCGGTCCCGATCTTTCTATGTCTGGGTGATAGTAGGGCTGCTGCTGACAGCAGGCCTTGTTTATTACGCCCTGTCTAGCTCCTCTCAGTCTGTCAGCCCGATGCGCGGGCCACGCGGCATGATGGGTTCTACTAAAGTACCGGTCCAGGTAGCCACGGTGCAACACGGTTTGATCGATCAAACCCTGAATGCCATTGCCACTGTTAAGCCCCTGCAGACGGTGGCCATTCGTGGTGAAGTCGATGGCGTTTTGCAGCGCATCTACTTCAAGGATGGGCAACGCGTCAAAGCGGGTGATTTGCTGGCCGAGATTGATCCGCGTACCTATCAGGTGCAGCTGGATCAAGCGCGTGGGCAACTGGCTCAAAATCAGGCACAACTGAAAGGTGCGCAGCAAGAGCTGCAGCGTCACCGTGTGCTGTTCCAGCAAAACTCCATTGCCCGTCAGGCTTTGGAAACCAAGGAAACCGCTGTGCAGCAGTTGCAGGCACAGATCAAATCCAATCAGGCAGAAGTCGCTCGGGCTCAGGTGCAGCTGGATCGTACACGCATCACCGCACCGCTGGACGGGCGGCTGGGCTTGCGCAAGCTGGACCAGGGCAACCTGGTGTCGGCAGGCAATACGGACGGCATTGTGATCCTTACCCAGATCGATCCTATTGCTGCCGAATTCTCCTTGCCGCAAAACCAGCTCAGTAGCTTGCTGGAAGCCATGAAGCAAAACGAGGGTTCGCTACGGGTGTCCCTGATTGACAGCAAAGGCCAGCTTTTGTCTGACAAAGGCCGTTTGCAAGCCCTGGATAATCAGATTGATATCAATACCGGCACGTTGAAAGTGAAAGCTGAGTTCGATAATGCGGACGAAACTTTGTTTGCCAATCAGTTTGTGAATTCACGCGTGTTCTTGGGGCAGGAAAAAGGGTTGTTGATCCCATCGCATGCGGTACAGCGCGGTTCGGTAGGCACCTACGTGTACACGCTGGATGCCGAGAACAAGGTGCATATTCAGGTTGTGGAGCTGGGTACGGCCACCTTGGAATTGACGCTGATTAAAACGGGCCTGAAAGAGGGCGATCGTGTTGTGGTTGAAGGCACTGACCGTTTGCGTGAAGGCTCGGAAGTCGAGGTGATGCAGCAGGACGGTCAGGCCCAGGAAAAACAGGCCCAGCCAGATGCTGCCAAACCGGAGCAGAGCAAGCGCGCGGGTGAGGGTCGCCGTCCACGTCCTGCAAGCGAGTAAGCCGTGAGCATGTCCCGCCTTTTCATTCTGCGCCCGGTGGCTACCACCCTGGCGATGGTAGCCTTGCTGGTGTCCGGTTTGCTGGCTTACCGCATGTTGCCGGTCGCTGCTTTGCCGCAGGTGGACTATCCCACCATTCAGGTTGTCACCTTGTATCCGGGGGCCAGCCCGGATGTGGTGGCTGCCTTGATTACCTCGCCGCTGGAGCGGCGCTTTGGCAGTATGTCGGGGCTGTCACAGATGATTTCGTCCAGTTCGGGTGGGGCATCGCGTATCACGCTGCAGTTTGATCTGGGTTTGCCGCTGGATGTGGCCGAGCAAGAAGTGCAGGCGGCTATTAACGCGGCCTCCACGATGCTGCCCAATGATTTGCCCGCACCGCCTATCTATAACAAGGTCAATCCGGCCGACACGCCGGTGATCTCGCTGGCTGTCACTTCCCCCAATATGCCTTTGCACGAGGTGCGCGACTTGATTGACGTGCGCGTGGCGCAAAAGTTGTCTCAAGTCACGGGTGTGGGTCTGGTCAGTATTGCGGGGGGGCAAGAGCCTGCCGTGCGCATTCAGGCTGACCCCAATGCGCTGGCGGTGCGTAATCTGACCTTAAGCCACGTACGTCAGGCAGTGGTTGCGGCCAACGTGAATCAGCCCAAGGGGAATTTGGACGGGCCGCAGCGCTCCACCAGCATCAGTGCCAATGAGCAACTGAAGTCGGTGCAAGATTACGAAAACCTGATCGTCAGCTACAAAGATGGCGCCGCCGTGCGCCTGGGCGAATTGGCCAAGGTTGTGCGGGATGCGCAGGATGTGCGCCAAGCCGCCTGGATGGGGACCGTACCGGCGATCCTGCTCAATATTCAGCGTCAGCCCGGCGCTAACGTGATTGATGTCGTGGACCAGATTCAAAGTCTGCTCCCAGAAATTCGCCGATCCCTGCCGGTGGGCGTGGATGTGGCAGTTGCCACAGACCGGACCCAGACTATCCGTGATTCGGTCAGCCACGTGCAAAAGGAAATGACGCTGGCCATTGTGCTGGTGGTGCTGGTGACCTTTGTGTTCCTGCGTACCTGGACAGCCACACTGATTCCAAGCGTAGTGGTGCCTATTTCCTTGATCGCCACCTTTGCCATCATGCTGATGTGGGGTTTCAGCATTAATAACCTGACGTTGATGGCCTTGACGGTGGCAACCGGCTTTGTGGTTGACGATGCGATTGTGATGATTGAAAACATCGCTCGCTACATCGAGAAAGGCGAGACGGCCTTGCAGGCTTCCCTGAAAGGGGCGGCGCAAATTGGCTTTACGCTTTTGTCGCTGACCATCTCTCTGATTGCTGTGCTGATTCCGCTGCTGTTCATGAGCGATGTCATTGGCCGCCTGTTCCGCGAATTTGCCATCACGCTGGCAGTGGCGATTTTGCTTTCCTTGTTTATCTCGCTGACGCTCACCCCCATGATGTGCGCGCGTATGCTCAAGCCCGAGAACGAGCGCCAGTATGGCCGCTTCACCACCTGGTTGGGCGATCAGATGGACCGCATCATTGCCGCTTATGATCGCGGCCTGATCGTGGTGCTGCGCCACCAGACGCTGACCTTGTGGGTGGCGCTGGGCACCGTGGTGCTGACCGGCCTGTTGTACGTGATAGTCCCCAAAGGCTTTTTCCCGCAGCAAGATACCGGCTTGATTCAGGTAATTACTCAAGGTCCGCAGACAGCTTCGTTTCGGGCGATGGGAAATCTGCAGCAACAGGCTGTGGCCATTGTGCTGGAAGATCCTGATGTCGAAACCGTTACCTCTTTTATTGGCGTCGATGGCACCAATGCCACCTTGAATAATGGCCGCCTGCAGATAGCGCTGAAGCCCATCGGTTCCCGTGCGACGGCCAAAGAAATCATGGACCGGCTGGATGAACGGCTGAAAGAGATTCCCAGCCTGTCGGTCTATCAGCAGTCCATTCAAGAGCTGACGGTGGACGATCAGATCAGCCGCAATGTGTACCAGATGGCCTTGTCCGATCCTGAGACCGATGTGTTGGTGACCTGGATGCCGCGTTGGCTGGAAGCGGTAAACGCCTTGCCGCAGATAAAAGAAGCGTCCATGAGCCTGCAAAACGATGGCTTGCAAGTGCTGCTGGATATTGACCGTGATGCCGCTGCCCGTGTGGGCGTCACCAAAGCCAATATCGACGATGCTCTTTACGATGCGTTTGGCCAGCGTTTGATCTCCACTATTTACACGCAGTCTGCGCAGTACCGTGTAGTGCTGGAAGTACAAGATCAGTACCGCCAAGGTCCGCAGGATCTGGAAAATATCCATGTGATGACTGCGGCTGGAACGCCGGTGCCCATTACGTCTTTGGCGCGTATCCAACTGGTGCCTACCACCTTGTCGGTGGAGCGACTTGGGCAGTTTCCTTCAGTGAATGTGTCTTTTGACTTGGCAGACGGTTATTCCTTGTCCGATGCTATCGAAGCGATTGAAACCGTGCCGGCTGAGATAGGGATGCCCTCGTCGGTGGATACGCGTTATTTGGGGGCAGCCAAAGCGTTTCATGCTTCTTTGTCCAGCACTCTGTGGCTGATGCTGGCCGCGATCGTGACCATGTACATCGTGCTGGGCGTGCTGTACGAGAGCTATATCCACCCCATCACTATCTTGTCGACCTTGCCATCGGCTGCCATTGGGGCCTTGGTGGCCTTGCTGCTGGCCGGAAGGGACCTGGATATGGTGGGTGTCATCGGCATCATCTTGTTGATTGGCATTGTGAAAAAGAACGCCATCATGATGATCGACTTCGCGCTGGAAGCGCAGCGAGAACAGGGCATGAGCCCGCGCGATGCTATCCATCAAGCGGCCCTGCTGCGATTCCGTCCGATTTTGATGACCACCTTGGCGGCGCTGTTCAGTGCCATACCGCTGATGCTGGCTACAGGTTCCGGTGCCGAGCTGCGCCAGCCCCTGGGCTTGGTAATGGTGGGCGGCCTGCTGGCCAGTCAGGTGCTGACTTTGTTCACCACGCCGGTCATCTACCTGTTCTTTGATCGCTTCACCCGTCGTGGTAACCCGTCGGTGCGCGAGCAGTCATGAGACGTTTGTTAGCGCTGTTCATCTTCCGGCCAGTGGGCTCCAGCCTGCTGGCGCTGGCCATGGTTCTGGTAGGGGCCTTGGCGCTGCGGCTTTTGCCTGTCGCCTCTTTGCCGGAAATGGACTTTCCGGTGATTGCGATCTCGGCCAATTTGCCCGGTGCCAGCCCTGAAACGATGGCCTCCAGCGTGGCCACGCCTTTGGAACAGGCTTTGGGTTCAATTGCCGGTGTGTCGGAGATGAGCTCGCGCAGTAGCGAAGGCTCTTCTCAAATCATGCTGGTTTTTGAGTTGGACCGGGATATTGAAGGGGCGGCGCGTGATGTGCAGGCGGCCATCAATCAAGCCCGGCCCATGTTGCCTTCGGGCATGTCCAGTGTGCCTACCTATGAAAAGGTAAACCCGTCCTCCATGCCCATCATGGTGCTGGCGCTGACCTCGCAAACGGCGAATAAGGCCCAGTTATTTGATATGGCCAGCGGCATTGTGCAGCAAAAACTGGCACAGATTCCCGGTGTCGGGTCGGTGGATGTGGGTGGTGGTTCTTTACCGGCGGTGCGAGTGGGGCTGAATCCCAAAGCCTTAGCATCGGCCGGCATTGCTCTGGATGATGTGCGCTCGGTAATTAATAACGCCAATAGCTTGCGGCCTAACGGTTATCTGGAAAGTGAGCAGGGGCAGTGGCAGATCAATTCGGGCAAGCAATATAACCAGGCCCGTTTTTTTGATCCTTTGGTGCTCAAGAACCAGAACGGGCAGGTGATCCGTTTGGGGGATGTGGCCAAAGTTGAAGACTCGGTAGAGAACATCCACAGCCTGGGCTATTGGAATGATCAGGAAGCGGTACTGCTGATTGTGCGCCGTCAGGCGGGTGCCAACATTATCGAAACGGTTAACACCATACGAGAGCGCCTGCCCGATATTGAAGAAATGCTGCCTAGCCAGGCGCAATTGACGGTGGCACAGGACCGCACCCCCAGCATTCGCGCCACCTTGGAAGAAGCCCAGCTGACCTTGATCATTGCGGTGGCCTTGGTGGTTCTGGTGGTCTTGCTGTTCTTGCGTAATTGGCGAGCGGCCCTGATTCCGGCCATTGCTGTGCCTGCTTCACTGATCAGCACGTTTGCCTTCATGCATTTGTTTGGCTTTACGCTAAACACCATTTCTTTGATGGCCTTGATTGTGGCGACTGGCTTTGTAGTGGATGACGCCATTGTGGTGCTGGAGAGCATCATGCGTTATTTGGAAAAAGGCTTGTCACCGATGCGGGCGGCCTTGCGCGGCACACGCGAAGTAGGTTTTACCGTCACTGCCATGAGCCTGTCGCTGGTTGCCGTATTCATCCCCTTGTGGTTGATCGGCGGGCTGGCAGGGCGCTTGTTCATGGAGTTTGCCGTCACCCTGTGTACAGCTGTGCTGGTGTCGCTGGTGATCTCTTTGATGCTGACGCCCATGATGTCGGCTCGTTTGCTGCGTCCTGGTCCGCAAGAAAAAGAATCCTCGCATCCTGTCAGCCGTTTTCTGGGCTGGATTGGCCGTGTCAGCTGGGAGGGATATCGGACATCCTTGCAGTGGGCCTTGAAGCATCACCGTTTGATGCTGTTTTCCCTGTTCGCCACCATTGGGTTGAATGTTTACCTGTACACCGTGGTGCCCAAAGGGCTGTTCCCGCAGCAGGATACCGGCCAGTTAATGGGCTTTTTCCGGGTAGACAGGGGGACTTCGTTTCAGTCGATGGTGCCCAAGCTGGAACACTTCCGTGCCATCTTGAATCAGGACCCGGATATTCGTTCAGTTGCCGTGTTTGCAGGTGGGCGGAGTGGCAGTACTTCGTCTTTCATTCTGGTGGAACTCAAGCCTTTGGATGAGCGCAAGGCCAGTACGGTGGATATCGTCAATCGTCTGCGAGATCCTTTGTCGACCACGCCAGGTGCGCGCATGTTTATGGTGCCGCAGCAAGACATCCCGGTGGGTAGCGGTGGTGGGGGCCGTAGTGGTTCTTACGATTACTCCTTGTTGGGCAGCGATCTTGAGCTGCTGAAAACCTGGCTGCCCAAAGTGCAGCAAGCCATGGCGGAACTGCCGGAGCTGGTGGACGTGGATACAGGCACGGACGATAAGGCCGGTTTAGTGCAGCTGGAAATTGACCGTGACCTGGCTACCCGCCTGGGTATTGATATGTCCATGGTGGCGGGTACGCTGAACAACTCCTTTTCACAGCGTCAGGTTTCGACGATTTTTGGTCGTCTGAATCAGTATTACGTGGTGATGGAGGTGGAGCCACGCTTTGCTCAGGATCTGGAGTCCTTGAAGGAGATCGAGGTCGTCGCTCGCGATGGCACACGAGTGCCCTTGTCAGCCTTTACGCGCTTTAGTACAGGCACAGCGCCACGCAGCATTAACCATATGGGCTTGTTGGTGGCGGAATCGGTTTCCTTCAGCTTGGCGGAAGGGGTGACGCTCAGTCAGGCAACAGAGGCAATTGAGCAGGCAATGGCACGCATTCAACTGCCAACCCGTGAAATTCAGGCTGGCTTTGAAGGTAATACGGCGCAGATGCTCGATGCCTTGGCCAAGCAGCCCATGATGTTCCTGGCGGCTTTGGTCGCCCTGTATATCGTGTTGGGGATGCTGTACGAAAGCTATATGCACCCGCTTACCATCTTGTCCACCTTGCCGTCTGCCGGGATTGGCGCATTATTGGCCTTGATGATGACCAGTGGCGAATTCAACCTGATCGCCATGATTGGAGTGTTTCTCTTGATTGGTATCGTCAAGAAAAACGCCATCATGATGGTGGACTATGCCCTGCAGATGGAACGCGAACGCGGCATGGATTCACGTGAGGCGATTTATGAGGCCTGCCTGGTGCGCTTTCGTCCCATCATGATGACGACCTTGTCTGCGATTTTTGGTGCCATTCCCCTGATTATGGCTTCCGGGCCCGGAGTGGAAATGCGCCAGCCCCTGGGGGTCACCATTGTGGGTGGTTTGGTACTTAGCCAAATCCTGACCTTGTACACCACGCCGGTGGTTTATCTTTATCTGGATCGTTTGCGACACCGTTTCATGAATCGCAGAAACCGGAAAACCTTGAATACATAAGCCGATATGCCTACTTCTAACACCATGATTTTTCCGCGCTTTGCACTGGCAGGGATGGTGCTGGCCTTGTCCGCATGTGCTGTCGGCCCTGATTATCAACGGCCCGATGCGCCGCTTGGCGAGCACTTTCGGGAAGAGGTTCGCCCCACTGCCTGGAAACCGGCAGAGCCGGCGGATTTGCAGGATCGAGGCCCCTGGTGGGAAAGCCTGAATGATGGCGTCTTGAACACCTTGATGCAGAACCTGAACGAGCAGAACTTTACGCTGCAACAGGCGCAGGCTCGGGTACGACAGGCACAGGCAACGCTGTCCGGCACCCGTGCAACTCAGTTCCCGCAGGTGGGCAGTTCCGTAGGCACGACACGGCGTGGCAGTGGCTCCGGTGATACCAGCCAAAGCAGCAGTGCCTACGACGCCAGCATCACCGTGAATTGGGAAGTGGACTTGTGGGGGCGGATTCGCCGCCAGGTAGAAGCGGGTGATGCAGGCTTGCAGGCCAGTGCGGCTGATATGGCGGCGACTCGTTTAAGCTTGCAATCGCAGTTGGCACAAACCTATTTGCAGTACCGCAGTGTGGAGTCCAGTGAGCGGGTATTGGACCAGACGATTGCCGCCTATGAGCGTTCTTTGCAGATTAATCAGAATCGTTTGGATGCCGGTTTTTCTGCTCCGGGTGATGTGGCGGCGGCCTTGAGCCAGTTGGAAGGGGCGCGCACTCAGCGTCTGGCACTGAATCGTGAAAAAGCATCTTATCAACACGCTATGGCGGTGCTGGTAGGACGTGCGCCGTCCCAGTTTGAGGTGGTGCAGTATGCGCCTTGGCCTGTAGCCCCAGATATACCGGTGGGTTTGCCGTCCAGCCTGCTTGAACGTCGTCCGGATGTGGCGCGGGCAGAGCGTCGTATGGCGCAGGCGAATGCGCAGATTGGCGTGGCCAAAGCGGCCTGGTTCCCTAGCTTGAGTCTGAAGGCCAGCGGTGGCTTCAGCAGTACGGATTTAAGTGAGTGGCTGACTGCCCCTGCGCGTGTGTGGTCTTTAGGCCCCGCCTTTGCCTTGACCTTGCTGGACTTTGGCGCGCGCCGTGCTCAGGTCGAGCAGGCACAGGCTAGCTACGATGAGCAGTTGGCTGCTTATCGACAAACCGTGCTGGATGCCCTGAAAGAAGTAGAGGATGCGCTGTCTGAGCGTTATGGCCTGGAGCAGGAGCAGGCCAGCCAGGCACGAGCCTTGGCGGCAGCGCGAGAATCCTTGCAGCTGACGCGCAATCAGTTCGATGCGGGTTTGGTGGACTTTTTAAGTCTGGCGCAAACTCAGGCCAGCGCCTTGTCGGCAGAGCGTCAGGCGCTGGAACTGGAGTCGCAGCGCTTGCGTGCTGCTGTCAAACTGATGGTGGCTTTAGGCGGCGGCTGGAACGCGCAAACTGACTTGAGCCCGGAAGAGGTAGCGGGGGCAGGTACAGCATCCAGCACAGCCCAGCCAAGCCCGGCAGGGCCGTGATATCAGGACTGACTGAGCGTGGCCCGCTGCTTTATGTATCGAGCAGCCGGGTTCGAGGCTCAGTCCTGATCCATCCACGCGTACAGTCCATCCACCCATTCTTCACCGTCGGCTAGTCCTAGCGTGGCCTGGATTTGGTCGGCGCGTTCGTAAAGCTCTTCAAAATCAATTTGCGGCGGTTCCACAAACGCTAAGGCCACGAGATTGCCATCGTGCGTTTCTGGAAGCCAGACGACCGCTGCGAAGCTATCTTGCAGCGCATGCAGATTACGTGCATGGACCAGTTCAGAGCCCAGCAGGTTAACGGTCAACAGGCCTTGTGGGCCTAGGGCTTTGCGGCAGGCCTGATAAAAACTCAGGCTTTCCAGGGCAGGGTGTTCGGCCTGGTCCGAATACACATCAATTTGCAGCACATCCAGTGCGCCATCTACAGCATCCAGATAATCCAGCGCATCTACCGTGTGCACGCTCAGGCGTTCATCGTCGGGCGGCAAATTGAACAGCAGGCGGCTGGCTCGCACCACCTCCGGATTGATTTCTACCGCGTCGATGCGAGTCTGGGGGAAATGCTGGTGGCAAAACCGGGTCAGACTGCCTGCCCCCAACCCTAATTGGGCAATGCGGCGGGGTTCACTCTGGAACAGGGTCCAGATCATCATTTGCCGGATGTAATGCAGCTCAAGCTGGTCGGGAGCGTCCAGGCGCATAGCCCCCTGCACCCAGGGCGAGCCCAGGTGCAGGTAGCGTACGCCATCGTGTTCCGAAATGGTGACGTGGGGCGTCATGCCGGGTCGCTGTCCAGCATATTGCGGATACCCGCGATACCGTGAGCGCCATGCTCGCGCGCGTCGGCCAGAGTGCGTGCCGATTGGCCGCCAATGGCAAAGACGGGCAGGCTGGCTTGTTCAGCCAGGCTGGCAAAGCGGGCCCAGCCCATTCCGGGATCGCCGGGATGGGAAGGGGTTTCCAGGACATGGCCCAGCACCAGAAAGTCCGCTTGAATTTTGCGGGCGACTTCAATGTCGTTTTCTGTGTGGGTGGACATGCCGATCAGGCCTTTGCTGATGGGCGGGACAGTGGTCAGGGTGTCGTGACACTTTTCAGACAGGGCCAGCGCGTCACTGGCTCGCAAATGCACGCCATCGGCGTGGTCCCACCAGCTTTCAGGATGCAGGCTGTTTACCAGGCAGCGGGCTTGATAGCGCTGGCACAGGTTGACCACTTGCAAAAAGGCTTGGTGCAGATGAAATTCGGCTTCGGGCCGGGCTGCCCAGGCTGGCTCTCGGAACTGAACCAATGCCGGGCCTTGTTGCAGGGCATGTTCCAGTTGGGCCAGATAGGCGGGTAAGCGCGCCGGCTCTTCGATTTGGGTAATCAGGTAGCGTTCGGGTAGTTGCAGCCATTTCAGCGGTGGCTCCGTAGCAGGCAGTACAGGGCCTACTTCCAAAGGGCCCGCCGGATTTACCCAGGCAAGTTCTTGGCCTTCCAGGCATTGCGGTTCGCCTTCCCATTCTCGCACCAGGCAGAAGTAGAGCTTGACGAAATTTTTGGGGTATTCGTGTGTATAGGTGACCCAGGAGTGTGCATGGGTGGTTTCAATGCCGAGTTCTTCGCGCAGTTCCCGTACCAGCGCCTGTATGACGCTTTCACCCGCCTCAATCTTGCCACCTGGCAGTTCCCACCAGCCTGGCCAGGGTTTATCGGCTGGGCGTTTTCCCAGTAGCACTTGGCCGTGTTGGTTCAGTAAAACGCCAACGGCCACTTCCAGCGTGGGTTTAGACATGTCTAGCGGTCCAGTCTCTAGCAAATTGACGTGCTACCCGGCCCGAGCGCGAGCCACGTTCCAGCGCCCATTGCAGGGCTTCTCTACGTGAACTTTCAATGTGTTCTGTGGGGCAGCCCAGGGCGCCCAGCCAGTAATACACGATGTCCAGATAGTCGTCTTGTTTAAAGGGGTAAAACGAGAGCCACAGTCCAAAACGCTCGGACAGGGACACTTTTTCTTCCACGGCTTCACCAGGGTGGATTTCCCCATCGGACGCCGTTGAGACGCTCAGGTTCTCTTTCATGTACTCGGGCATCAGGTGACGTCGGTTGGACGTGGCATAGATAAGTACATTGTCGCCGGGGGAGGCCAAAGAGCCATCCAGCACGGATTTTAGTGCTTTATATCCGGCTTCGCCCTCTTCAAAGGACAGGTCGTCGCTGAAGATGATGAAGTGTTCAGGGCGGGTGCTGATCAGGTCAATAATGTTGCCCAGATCACCCAGGTCGGACTTGTCCACTTCGATCAGGCGCAGGCCCTGGTCAGAGAATTTGGACAGCATGGCTTTGACCAGCGAACTTTTGCCGGTGCCGCGTGCGCCTGTCATCAAGACGTTATTGGCCGGTTTACCCTCCAGGAAATGGCGAGTATTGCGCTCAATAATGCCCTTTTGGCGTTCGATGTGGTGCAGGTCTTCTGTGTTGATGCTGGCCACATGCTGAACACCTTCCAGCCAGCCGCGCGAGCCATTGGTGCGCCAGCGAAAAGCGGTAGCATCCCAGTTGATAGGGGGTGGGGCAGGGGGCAGCCAGGCTTCTAATTGAGCGAGTACACGCTCGGCCCGGCCGATCAGGGTACTGAGGTCTTGCGGATTCAAGACAGTCTCCGTTTCAGGTTTAAATGCTTATTATCGCTAATTTGGCATCTTTTTCTGCTATCCCTGTTGTGCATGACGCGTAACAATAGGCCCAAAGCGATTCAAAATCGTATAATCATCAAGTTACGATTGGCCGACATTGGCCACCTCCCTTACTCGTCCGGAATTCTGTTTTGAACCTGTCCACCCTGATTGATCCTATCGCCGACGACATGAAGGCTCTTGATGTCGTCATTCGTGAGCGCTTGAATTCGGAAGTGGTGCTGATACGCACAATCGGCGAATACATCGTTAGTGCAGGTGGCAAGCGCATGCGGCCTGCCTTGTTGTTGCTGGTAGCCCGCGCGCTGGCTTATCAGGGGAACACACATCATCTGCTGGCTGGCGTGGTGGAGTTCATCCATACCGCCACCTTGTTGCACGATGATGTCGTTGACGAGTCCGATATGCGCCGTGGTCGTGACACGGCCAACGCTGTTTACGGCAATGCGGCCAGTGTGCTGGTTGGCGACTATCTGTATTCGCGTTCCTTTGAAATGATGGTGCAGTCCAATTCCATGCCCGCCATGGCGGTACTGTCGGCGGCCACCACCGTGATTGCCGAAGGCGAGGTCTTGCAACTGCTGAACGTACACGATCCGGACGTTTCGCTGGAGCGTTACCTGCAAGTGGTGCGCTACAAAACAGCCAAGCTGTTTGAGGCAGCCGCACAGGTAGGCGCAATCGTGGCAGGAGCTTCCCCCGAAATGGAAGAGGCCATGGCCGCTTACGGTCGCCACCTGGGTACGGCGTTCCAGCTGGTTGATGATGTACTGGATTACACCGGCGATGCCCAGGCACTGGGTAAAAACGTGGGTGACGACCTGCGTGAAGGCAAGCCAACCATGCCTCTGATTCGTGTCATGGAGGTGGGTACACCGGAGCAAGTCCAACTGATCAAGTCAGCCATTGAAACGGGTGATGCGGATTTTGCGGCTGTTGCGCAGGCCATTGAACAGACTGATGCCCTGACCTATACCCGTGAAGCTGCACAAGCCGAAGCGCAATTGGCTGTCGAAGCCCTGGCTTCTGTACCAGACAGTGAATTTAAAAAGGTCTTGCTGGATCTGTGCGCATTCTCGGTACAACGAGATCGTTAAGCGCCATACAAAATCAAACCCGCCATCCGGCGGGTTTTTTTGTAATTAGAAACCGAAAGTTGGGTGTTTTCGCGTGTTTTGGCAGCGGCTCATGTTATTTTGCTACCCCATTACTATGATTTCCGTGCAAGTGGCGGTCACCTCAGACTGGCTTGCACCTGCTAGATACGCGCTCTGAAAAAGGTGGCTTTTACCTGCGCCATGCAACAGACAGAGGCGTTGTCTTATCCAAAAGATATAAGGAAACACGGATAGATGAACATTCAACTCGATATTGCGCAGACGGTCGGGATCGCTGCGGTCTTTTTAGTGATCGGGGAGTACATCAAAAATCGTGTGGCTATCTTGGCCCGCTATTTTATCCCCAGCCCCATTATCGGGGGCCTGGTCTTTTCGCTAATCGCCTTGATTGGCTACCAAACGGGTACATTTACCTTCGAGTTCAACGACGATATACGTCATTTCCTTTTGATGGCCTTTTTCACCACCATCGGTTTTTCGGCCAGTTTTGAGCTGCTGAAAAAGGGTGGGGTGGCTGTTGCTTTGTTCCTGGGCTGTGCCGTCGGTTTGATTGTGCTGCAGAACATACTGGGTGTGTCTTTGGCAGTGCTGTTGGATGCCAACCCCTTGCTGGGCCTAGCCGCCGGTTCAGTGTCCATGACAGGTGGGCACGGCACCTCGGGTGCTTTTGGTCCCTTGCTGGAGAAAGCGGGGGCCGTCGGTGCTTTGCCAGCGGCTATTGCAGCCTCTACCTGGGGCTTGGTGATGGGTTGTGTCATCGGTGGCCCCTTGGGCAAGCGCCTGATGAGAAAGAACAATATCACCGGACCCGAGCCCCATCGCCGTCATCGCCGCCAACATGAAGGCAAGGACGCACCGGTGACGACAGTGCAAGAAACCACTCAGATTCAGGATGGTGGGTTTGATATGCCCGTTTACGCCGTGGTGCTGCTGTGTGTGGCCATTGGTGCGGGTAGCGTCATTATTGATTTCCTGGCGTCTTACAAAATTGTGCTGCCCGAGTATCTGGGGTCCATGTTGATCGCCGCGGGTATTCGCAACGTCATCGATTGGCGTCGCTATCGCTTACCTGAAAAAGAGTTTGAGGTTATCGGCAATGTCTCGCTGGCCTTTTTCCTGGTGCTGTCCTTGATGATCATGAAGCTGTGGCAATTGGCTGACGTAGCGGGTCCACTCTTGCTGATCCTTGTTGCCCAGACGGTATTGATGTTCTTTTTCGCCACCTATGTCACCTTCAAAGTCATGGGTAAAGACTATGACGCGGTTGTGATGTCGGCTGGGCATTGTGGTTTCGGTATGGGTGCTACGCCCAACGCCATGGCTAATATGCAAGCCTTTACCGAGGACAACGGCCCATCACGCAAAGCATTCTTTGTCATTCCGCTGGTCGGCTCTTTGTTTATCGACTTCTTCAATGCGGTGATCATTACTGGCTTCTTGAAAGTCTTGAGCTAAACACCGGACAGTGCTGCGCTTGCAGGTAAAAGCGCCGACTTATCCGTCCAACCCCCAGAGCGTGGATGCCTATCCTGCTCTGGGGGTTATTTTTTTGGGCTGCTTTTCTTTGCTTGAGCTTTCCTCACACCTTGATCTTTGAATCTTATTGACCTGTTCTAACGGGTGTTTGCCTTGGCGCAAGGACGCTGGGCACAAGCTGCGCTTCAATTGCGTTTGTCTCAAGGGAGTATGCAATGCGAAGCCATGTCGTGGGATCAGTGCTGTTAGTGGCCATTCTGGCCGGATGTTCGGCCGGAGAGCCGTCCAGCCAGGTCGGTTTGCCCGAGTTAGTTCAGGTCGCCGGTCCGGCTCGTAACGTGATGGAGGCGGGGGAGTTTTTGCTGGATGGTCGTTTGATGGCATCCGATACCGTGATGTATGCCCCTTCACCCAATTTGAGGGTCATGAAGAATTTGCTCAGTCAGTACGAGTACGAGCAATGTGTGCGTGCCGAGCGTTGCAAACCCGCAGACGCGGTGGGACGAGGGCAGGCCAAAAATATGCCGGTGGTGGGTGTCAGTTGGCAGGACGGGCAGGATTATGCCGCTTGGCTGAGCGAACGTACCGGCAAGAAATTCCGTCTGCCTACTTATCTGGAATGGAGTTACTTCGCCGATCAGCCTGTGCCCGAGTCCGCCCAGCAAAATTTGGACGAAAACGAGCAGGCAGAAATGTGGTTAAAGGAATATCAGGACAGCTACCGCCGTAAGCAGGAGCAGGAAGTGCCGCTGGCGCCTTTGGGACAAGGGCAGGCCAACGCCTATGGCGTCTTTGATGCAGGCGGGCAGGTGGCCGAATGGACGGATACCTGCCACGTGCGGGTGCACCGCATCAGTATGCCGCGTGCTGAGTCACGGCTGGAAAACTGCGGTGTGCGCACCTTGGGTGGTGAGCATATTGCGGTGATGCCGGACTTTATTCGCGACCCTAAAACCGGGGCGTGTTCGGTGGGCGTGCCCCCGCGTTATCTGGGCCTGCGTCTGGTGACCGAGGATTAAGCGCCACGCTCCAGCACCGCCCGCGCAAATTTATCCAGATCAGCAATAGTGATTTGCTTGCGGCCTGCCAGTATCAGGCCCTGGTGATCCCAACTGCTGACCACGCGGCTGGCAGTGTATAAGGTTGTCCCGGCCAGATCAGCCAGATCTTGCCGGGTCACAGGAATACTCAAAGAGGTTCCTTCTTCACCCAATTGCCCCACCTGACGAATCAAACGTAGCAGGCTGTGGGCCAATCGCTGCTCCACTTCCAGGCTATGAATTTCCAGCAAGCGATCATCTGCATCGCTAAGCCGACGCGCCACCGTATCTTGCGCGCTGCTGAGCAAACAAGGAAAACGCTGGGTCAGGCTTTCCCAGGATTTTTCCGGCCAGGCGAGGGCGGAACTGCTGGTGACGCTGATGGCGGTGGCGGGGTAGTTGCGGCGGCGCAGGGCCGGGGCAATACCAATCACATCACCGGGCAAGGCGAAACGCACCAACAACTGTGACCCATTGGGCATGGTGCGTACCACTTTGATCAGGCCTTGCAGCAGAATGAAAAAATGATCGCTATTTTGCTCTTGGCGAAAGACTTGGCTGTCTTTGTCATAGTGCATCAGGCGCCCCTCTTTCCACAATTCGTTGATGCTTGCCGCATCCAGATCAGAGAAGACGGGCAGGCTGGCTAACAAGGAGGGGTAGGAAATGTCAGTCATCACTTAAGCTTTCTGAGCGGGTTTTAAGCCCGAGTTTGCTGGCCAGCTTGTGCAGATTGCTGGGATCTATGCTGAGCTGCTTGGCAGCCTGGCTCCAGTTACCTTTGCTCTGATCCAGTGCCTGGCGGATCAACTGGCTTTGCAGCTGTTCTACGCATTGGCGCAACGACAGTGTGGAAGACGGTGCGGGCACACTGACCGTTGATACCGGGCGGGGAGCTGAAGGTAACAAATTGAGATTATCGGCGCTAAGTGTAAATATTTGGTTACGATCTGGCGTATCGACCAGCAGGCGGATGGTTGCACGGCTGATTAAATGTTCTAGTTCGCGAACATTACCTGGCCAATGATAAGTCAGTAAAGCAGCTTCTGCGTCAGGAGATAAGCGAATTCCGCGCAATCCCAAACGAGAGCGGTTCGTTTCTAAAAAATGGCCTGCCAGCAACAAGATATCTTGATGGCGCTCGCGCAAAGCGGGAATGGTCAAGGGAAAGACGGACAAGCGGTGGAACAGATCAGCCCGAAAACCGCCTTGGGCTATTTGCTGTGTCAGGTCTCGGTTCGTGGCGGCCACCAAGCGCACATTCAGTTTGATGGGCTGGTCCGCCCCCAGGCGCTGGATCTCGCCGTTTTGCAAGGTACGCAGCAGCTTGGCCTGAATGGTCAAGGATAACTCACCGATTTCATCCAGAAACAGTGTGCCGCCTTGCGCGGCTTCGATACGTCCTGCGCGGTGTTCATGGGCACCGGAAAAGGCCCCTTTGACGTGGCCAAACAGTTCGCTTTCAGCCAGAGACTCGGGCAGGGCGGCGCAGTTTACATAGATCAACGGTTTGTTGTGACGCGGCGAGCGTTGATGCAAGCGCTGCGCAAACAACTCCTTACCGACACCGGTCTCACCCAGCAGCAGTACAGGTAGCTCGGAGGTAGCTACAGTGTCCAGAAACTGGATGACTTCCAGCAAGGGTTTGCTATTGCCGATGATGGCCGCCGAGTTGCTGCGTGACAGATAATCCGGCGGCAGGGTGGAAAGCAGTCGCAGGCTGCGGTTTTCTTCTTCCAGTTCGCTCAGGCGGATCGCGCTTTCCAAAATCAGGCACCAGTGTTTCAGTTCTACCAGCATGGACGCTGAAAAGGTGCCCGGTCGTAACGCATCCAGCGTAAGTATTCCCCACAGAGCCCCTTGTACGTGCAAGGTCACCCCAACGCAATCATGTACGGGCAAGGGCTGCCCCAACTTGTCATCCAGCAGACCATCGTAGGGGTCGGGCAGGCCACAGTTGGGCTCAAAGCGAGTCAGCTTGGTTGAGCCCAAAATCCGGGTCAGACGGGGATGGTCCGCAATCACAAAGTGACGCCCCAAGGTGTCGTTGCCCAGACCACTGGCGGCCACAATGCGCAGCACTGTATCGTCTCGCTTAAGCAGCCCGGCAGCATCACAGCCAAAGTGACGGGCCAGTAATTTCACCATGCGCTGAAGGCGTAACGGGCCTGGAATCTCGGTCGCAAGGTCGGCAATCAGAAGATCTAGCATGGGTGAAAAATACCCTTATGGTTAAAAGTACCCGATTTTAATAGGGTATTTTATACCTATGCCTGAAACAAACTGTTGATTAATACCATTTTGAACTTGGCACGGTGTTTGCTTTATAGGTTTTGTCATACATTTTTAAGGACTATGACATGACCCCCGAATTAGCAGAACATCGCTACCCGGTTAGTGCTCCGGTCCGTCCCCCGTCACGCGGCCAGGACGATTTGAACAGGCCGGTTTTCTATCTTCATCCCTTTCACCGTGGGGCCGGGCAGTTTCTGGATGCTGTCCTGGGCTCGGCCATCCTGGCTCGTTTGCAGCGGCCAGTCAGCTCGTCCATGGCCGCGCTGATTAAACAGATCGGCACCCAGGCTCACTCCCAGAATAGCCAAGGCAATACGCTTGCCCTGGCCACTTTTTATTCCAGCAGTCGCTCATCGCTAGGAGAGCAGGTTCAAGCAGGTTCGGACAAGGCGTCCGGGACCTTGTGTGGGCCGGTTCTCTGGATTCATCAGCGAGACGGAGAACAACATGCGTAGCTACAAAAAATTATGGCTGGCCCTGGTGGCGGTCACCATCGTGACCTTTGCTCTTTTGGGCTGGACCGGGGTAGAGATCTACCGCCAGGCACCGCCTATGCCCGTCAAGGTGGTGACGCCGGATGGCCGGGAATTCACCTCGCAGGAACAGATACACCGTGGCCAATCGGCCTGGCAGAGTACCGGCGGTATGCAGCTGGGGTCGATCTGGGGCCATGGTGCTTACCAGGCACCGGACTGGAGTGCGGACTGGTTGCACCGCGAAGCCCTGGCGTGGCTGGATCTGGCTGCCGAGCAAGCTTATTCCTTGAAGTACAGCGAGCTGACCTCCACCCAGCAAGCGACCTTGCGTCAAGAACTACAGGACGAATACCGTCCCAACCGTATTGATGAAGCAAGTGGTGTACTGCAGATCAGTGAGCGTCGTGCCCAAGCCATTGAGACGATCTCCCAGTACTACATTGATCTGTTTGGTGATGCGCCCGCGCTGAAATCCAGCCGCGAGAGCTTTGCCATGAAGGACAACACCTTGCCGGATTTGCAGCGTCGTCAGGATATGACACGCTTTTTCTTCTGGCTGTCCTGGGCAACCGTGACTGAGCGTCCGGATTCGACCGTCAGCTATACCAATAACTGGCCGCACGAGCCTTTGGTGGATAACCATCCTTCCACGGCCAATATCGTCTGGTCCATTGTCAGTATCGTCTTACTGCTGGCCGGGATTGGATTGCTGGTTTGGGTCTGGGCCTTTACGCACAAGGAAGAAGCTGCCCCCGTTGCTCCAGCGACTGACCCCGTGCTGGGCTTTCAGCTGACCCCTTCGCAACGTGCCTTGAAGAAATATGCCTTTTTGACCGTCGCCTTGTTTGTGATCCAAGTCTTTTTGGGGGGCTTCACCGCCCACTACACGGTTGAAGGGCAGATGTTTTATGGCATCGACGTCTCGCAGTGGTTCCCTTATTCCTTGACCCGTACCTGGCATATTCAGGCCGCTTTGCTGTGGATTGCCAGTGGCTTTTTGACAGCTGGCTTGTTCCTGGTGCCGCTGATCAATGGGGGTGTTGATCCTAAGTATCAGCGCCTGGGTGTCGATGTACTGTTTGGCGCTCTGGTGGTGCTGTTTATCGGTTCTTTTGCGGGTAACTTCCTGGCAATCAAACACATTTTGCCGCCCGAATTGAACTTCTGGTTTGGTCACCAAGGGTACGAATACCTGGACTTGGGCCGTTTCTGGCAGATTGTGAAGTTCATTGGTTTGGCCTTCTGGCTGGTGCTGATGCTGCGTGGCATGTGGCCGGCCTTGCGTCGCGACAAAGGCGATAACCACCTGTTGATTCTGCTGACTATCTCTACGGTGGCAATCGGCCTGTTTTACGGCACGGGTCTGTTCTATGGCGAACATACCAATATCACCATCATGGAGTACTGGCGCTGGTGGGTGGTTCACCTGTGGGTCGAAGGCTTTTTCGAAGTCTTTGCTACTGTTGCCATGGGCTTTATCTTCCTGACCTTGGGGCTGGTGTCCAAACGCAGCGCCACCATTGCGGGCTTGGCTGCCGCCTCGCTGTTCCTGGTCGGTGGGGTGCCCGGTACCTTGCACCACATTTACTTCTCGGGAACGACCACACCCATTATGGCAATCGGTGCTTCCTTCAGTGCTCTGGAAGTGGTGCCTTTGATCATGTTGGGCTACGAAGGTTTCCATAACTGGAGAATGCAAAAGCAAGCTAGCTGGATGCAGGATTTGCGCTGGCCTGTGATGTTCTTTGTGGCCGTGGCCTTCTGGAACATGTTGGGGGCAGGTGTCTTTGGCTTCCTGATCAATCCGCCAATCTCGCTCTACTACATTCAAGGTCTGAACACGACGCCTTTGCATGCTCACGCAGCTTTGTTCGGTGTCTATGGTTTCCTGTCTCTGGGCTTTGTCTTGCTGGTGGTGCGTTATGTCTCGCCAGAGGTTCGCTACAACGACCGTCTGATGAGCTGGGGCTTCTGGTCACTGAATATCGGCTTAGCCTTGATGATGTTCGTCAGCTTGTTGCCTGCCGGCATTATTCAGGCCTGGGCCAGCATTTCCGAGGGCATGTGGTACGCCCGCAGCGAAGAGTTCATGCAGCAGCCTATTCTGCAATCCCTGCGCTGGTGGCGAACCCTGGGTGATGTGGTGTTTATTGCCGGTGCCTTGATCGTGTTCCAGCAAGTCTGGGTACGCATCAGAGCCACTCGCTCGGCTTCCCCCAGCGATGCTGCAGGTGCAATAAAAGCCTCTTGATCCTTTTCAACAGTAGTCTCAATTTCTGTGAGATTACGTCTAGCAAACAAAACCGCCTTCGGGCGGTTTTTTCATGCGTGCCCGTCTGAGCGTGAAAGTGCTTTGGTGGCCGCAAGCACGCGACAGAGCGTGCAAACAGATATTTTTTTTCATCTCTATCGCCGTTGCTTGCGCTGCAGCAAAGAGTGCGTTCACTGATTGCGGTTCAATACATCCTGTAACTGTTAGATCTGAAAAACATTTAATCAGCAGGCATCACGCCTGGATGAAACCGGAGGTAGTATGGAACGTCGTCATTTCTTGAAAAGTGCAGGCCTTGGTGTCGCAGCAGGAACGACTTTGCTGGCGGCACAAGTACAAGCCCGCGAGACGGCTGCGCCACAAAAGAACGCACCTTGGCTGGCTGCACGCACAGAAGCCCAGATTGCCAAGCTGGAGCGCGTCAAGGTGGATCTGGTGGCACCTCCAATGGTCCATAAGCACGAGCAAAAAGCGGGCCCCGAGCCTCGTGTTGTTGAATTTCGCATGAGCATCACGGAAAAGGAAATCGTGGTGGACCGCGATGGCACGACCATGCACGCCATGATGTTCGACGGCTCCATGCCCGGCCCCACCATGGTGGTGCATGAAGGCGACTACCTGGAGCTGACGCTGATCAACCCGGCCAGCAACACCATGCCGCACAACATCGACTTTCACGCCTCTACCGGCGCGCTGGGCGGTGCCAAGCTGACCAACGTGAACCCAGGCGAGCAAGCCACACTGCGTTTCAAAGCAGACCGCAGCGGCACCTTCGTGTATCACTGCGCGCCTGAAGGCTCGGTTGCCTGGCACGTGGTTCAGGGCATGCACGGCACCGTTATGGTCTTGCCACGCGATGGCCTGAAAGATTCGGCCGGTAATGCATTGCATTACGACCGCGTCTACACCATTGGTGAGTTTGACCTCTACATCCCTCGCGATGAAAAGGGCAACTTCAAAAAGTATGGTTCTTCGGCTGAAAGCTACGGCGACACCCTGGAAGCCATGCGTGGTCTGATCCCCAGCCACGTGGTCTTTAACGGCAAGGTCGGTGCTTTGATGGGCGATGGCGCCATGAAGGCCAACGTTGGCGAAACCGTCATGTTCATCCACTCGCAGGCTAACCGCGATACCCGTCCTCACCTGATTGGTGGTCACGGCGACTGGGTGTGGGAACTGGGCAAATTTGACGACCCACCAGCCAAGAATCTGGAAACCTGGTTTATTCGGGGCGGTTCGGCAGGGGTGGCGATCTACACCTTCAAGCAACCCGGTGTGTACGCCTACGTCAACCACAACCTGATCGAGGCCATGGAGTTGGGCGCAGCAGGTCACGTTCTGGTCGAAGGCGATTGGAATGACGACTTGATGAAGCAAGTCAGCCCTCCCGGCCCCATCAAGGGCTAAGTCAGGCGCTTGCATTCTGGACCTTGAGTTGATCCAAACCTGAGCTGATCAATTCCCCGGGATGCAAGTTTTTCACTGAATAGCGAAAGAAGCAGAAAGCCCAGGCAATGTGGAAACCAGGCTTTCTGTTCAGAAAATGAAGTATCAGCCAGGCATCACGAAATGCCGACTGTTTAAAGGGTAAACCCATGAAAACCTATCGACCCGCCACCATGATGTATTCCGCAATTGCCGCTTTGGTTCTTCTGGCCGCTGCACCTGCCGCGCAAGCCAGCTCCGAAGAAGCCGTCAAGCTGTACAAGTCCTCGTGTATGGTCTGTCACGCATCCGGTATGGCCAATGCACCCCGTCTGGGCGATAAGGCTCGCTGGGACCCTTTGATTGCAGAGGGCGAAGACGCGATGATGGAAGTGGTTATCAACGGTAAAGGTGCCATGCCCCCGCGTGGTGCAGCTCCCAAGGCAACCGATGAGCAACTGCGCAGCGTTGTGCGCTACATGATTGAAAAGGCCAGCTAATGCGCTGACCTTTTCAGGCTGGATTTACAAGGTCCAGTCGTAATCAACCGTTAATGGCGCGTGGTCGCTGAAACGCTCTTCTTTATAGACCGTTGCACTGCGCGCTTTAGCGGCAATACCTGGGGTGGCAATTTGATAATCAATGCGCCACCCTACATTTTTGGCCCACGCCTGGCCCCGGTTACTCCACCAGGTGTAGCACTCCTCAGTGGTATCAGGATGCAGGCTGCGGTACACGTCCACCCAGGACAGTTCGCTCAGCACTTTTGTCATCCAGGCGCGTTCTTCAGGCAGAAAGCCGCTGTTTTTCAGATTGCCTTTCCAGTTTTTCAGGTCGGCTTCATGGTGGGCAATATTCCAGTCGCCGCAAATGATGAACTCGCGTCCAGTATCGCGGTGTTCCTGCATCAAGCTACCAATCCACTGTTCAAAATGATCCAGGAAACGGTACTTGGCCGTTTGGCGCTCGTCCCCGGAAGAGCCGGAGGGCAGGTAGGCACTGATGACACTGAGCTTGTCCCAGTCGGCGCGGATGATGCGGCCCTCGGCATCGAACTCTTCACAAGCCATGCCTTCGGCAACGGCCTCGGCCTTATGGCTCAGGTACAGGCCAACACCGCTATAGCCTTTTTTCTGTGCATGGTGAAAGTGGCCGTGATATTGGCCTGGATTGATCAGGTCCGGCGTCAAATCCGGCGCACTGATCTTGATTTCCTGCATGCAGACGATATGGGGTTGTTGGGCTTCGAGCCAGGCGGGCAGGCCTTTACGAAAGGCGGCACGAATGCCGTTGACGTTTAACGAGGTGACGCGTAACACGTGGCAATTCTCCTTATAGCGTCAGCACTTTAACCCGTAATCCGCCCCCATGTCAGCGCTCGTCAGCCCTTGTTACGTGGCAGAGCCGAAGCGATAGCTGGATACAGTCAGCCCCCCAAAAGCCTGGGTTTCATGATGAAAGCGATGGGCGCTGTCACTACCGGCGGCACCTGCGGCCACCATGACGGGAACCAGGTGATCTTCACGAGGATGAGCAATACGAGCTGCAGGCGCCTGTTCCCAGTTCAGCAAGGCTTGGCGGCGGTCTTCAGGATTGCTCAGGCTCAGGCTTTCATGCAGCCAGGCATCAAACTGGGCCGAAGGCTGAACCCCGCCCGCGCCCATATTGCGCAGGTTGTGATAGCTCAGACCACTGCCGATAATCAGCACCTCTTCATTGCGCAAAGGTGCTAGCGCCTGCCCCATCGCGTAGTGCAATGCAGGGTCATAGTTGGCGTGAATAGACAGTTGCACCATCGGAACTTTGGCCTGGGGGTAGATCACGTAGGCGGGAACAAAAGCACCGTGGTCAAAGCCTCGTTCCATGTCCAGGCGGGTGGGCAGACCGGCCGCATCCAACAACTGACAGACTTGCTGCGCCAACGCGGGATCGCCTGGGGCAGGGTAATGAATTTCGTAGGTATGGGACGGAAAACCGTAGTAGTCGTACACCATGGACGGGCTTTGGGCACCGGCTACCAGTAGATTGGATTCGTTTGCTTCCCAGTGGGCAGAGACCATCAAGATCGCTTTAGGTGTGCGGCCCAACTGGCGAGGGATATCTTGCAGGGCAGCGCGAAGCGGCGCATACATGGTTTGCTCTTCGGCCATCCAGGGCCAGGGTCCGCCACCATGCGAAATAAAATAGGTGGGCATTGTCATGATGATCTCCTGCCCCTGCCCTGAAAGAGGCAGGGGATATAGGGTTGAACGAGGCGCTTAGGCTTTGCCGCGACCTGCGTCTATGCTCCACGGGCCTGGGCCGGCAGCGGCCAGGAACAGGAAGGCAAAGCAGAACAACACAGCGGTTTCACCACCATTCAGGATGGGCGTTGCAAAGGTGCTGGCACTGGCGTGACCAATAAAGTAGGCAAATGCGCACAGACCCGAAGCAATAAAAGCGGCAAAGCGCGAGAACAGACCGATCAGCAACAAGGCACCCAGGATCAGTTCCAACACACCCGCTACGCCGTACATCGAAGCGATCTGCAGGTTGGCAAACATCTCCACTTTAGGAAAACCCAGAATTTTGGCGGTACCGTGTGTCAGCAAGAGATAGCCCGCTACGATGCGCAGCAAGCTAAGGAGGCGAGGAGTCCAGCTAGAGGTAAGGGCGCTCATGTAATTTCCTTTGGAAAGTTGACAGTATCGGTAAATAGAAGCGCTGGCCTGATGTCGTGACAGTGGATCTGTGTAAGGCACGATGCTCATCGGCCTTTTTCTGGTCCCGCCCATTCAAGGCCCAGACAGACACCGGGTTTGCGCTCGTTTAAGATTAATCAATTACTATCAGGAAATAAACTACCCTATTTTCATTAGTTACTTTCTTATTAGGAAAGCATGGATACGATTCAGAGTTTGCGGGTGTTCCGGGAGATTGTGGCTGCTGGCAGTTTTGCGGCGGCAGCGCAACGCCTGGATATGTCAGCACCCATGGTTAGCAAACATTTGGCCAATCTGGAAAGACAGCTGGGTGCGCGCCTGCTTAATCGTAGTAGCCGCCGTTTAAGCCTGACGGAACTGGGGCAGACCTATTTTGATTATTGCTTGCAGGCCTTGGATACCCTGGAGCGAGGCCAACAGGCTTTGTCAGGTTCTGCGCATCAGCCACAGGGTGTGCTGCGAGTGACGGCACCGGTGTGGTTTGCTAACCGAAAAGTGGCCAAACTGTTGCTGGATTACCAAACTCGCTTTCCCGAGGTCACCTTGGATATGAGCTTAAGCAATCACAAGGTGGATTTGGTGGCTGAAGGCTTTGACCTGGCGTTGCGCGTGATGCGTGAACCAGCTCCGCATCAGATTGCCCGTCTTATTTCCCCCATGCCGTTTCATCTGGTGGCCAGCCCTGAGTTCGTGGCCAAACATGGCATGCCGCGTAACTGTGCCGAGGTCATGCGTTTGCCCGCCATCAGCCCCAGTTATTTGCAGCAGCCCAGTTTTGAGTTTTTGGGTCCGGATGGGCCGGAGTCCCTGCGGCTGAACCCGTTTATGCGTTCGGACAACACCAATCTGACCTATTACAGTGCCTTGGGCGGTGCGGGTTTGGCCTATCTGCCAGAGTGGCTGGTGATGGATGATATGCAACAGGGTCGCCTGCTGCGCCTATTACCCAACTACACCGAAGAGCAGCAACAACTGCACGCTGTCTATGCCAGCCGCCGTTATTTGACGCCTAAAGTGCGCAGTTTTATCGACTTCTTATTAGAAGAACTGACAGAAGCAGGCAAGTGATACGGCACAACACGCTAAAATGCCTTTCGTCTCTATCTTTTTCATACTCTGTCATGTCGGCTAATAACGATAATCGTCGCAATTTTGTGCGCTTTTCCCTGGAACAGGGAGTGCTGCGCTTTGGGGAATTCAAGGTCAAGTCTGGCCGTTTGAGCCCTTACTTTTTTAATGCCGGCCTGTTCAATACGGGACGTAGCGTAGGCCAATTGGCGCGCTTTTACGCCCAGGCACTGCTGGATTCAGGCGTGTCTTTCGACATGCTGTTCGGACCGGCGTACAAAGGTATTCCTTTGGCTGCGGCTACCTCCATTGCCTTGGCCGAGCATGCCCAGATCGGTGACCGTGACGTGCCTTTTGCGTTCAACCGCAAGGAAGCCAAAGACCACGGCGAAGGCGGCACTTTGGTGGGCGCTCCTTTGAAGGGCAAGGTTGTCATTATTGATGACGTGATTACCGCCGGTACATCCGTGCGTGAATCCATGCAGATCATCCAGGCAGCCGGTGCTGAACCTGCAGCTGTGCTGATTGCGCTGGACCGTATGGAACGTGCAGGTAACGATCAGGATTTGTCTGCTCACTCTGCTGTGCAGGAAGTGGAACAGAAATACGGCATCCCCGTCATCAGTATTGCTTCGCTGGCGGACATCATGGCTGTGTTGGCAGACGACACAACCCTGGCCGCTCATGCACCTCAGGTCAAAGCCTATCGGGATCGCTACGGCGTCTGATTAGCTTTGGTCAGCCCATAAAAAACACCAGGCCATGGCCTGGTGTTTTTCTTTGTGCGCAACAACGGTACTTAAGCGTCCAGCTTTTGCTTGAGCATCTCGTTGATTTGTTGCGGGTTGGCTTTGCCCTTGGCAACCTTCATCACCTGGCCGACCAAGGCATTGAACGCCTTGGGCTTACCAGCACGATGCTGTTCGACAATGGCAGGGTTTGCTGCCAGGACTTCGTCTACCATGGCGCCAATTGCACCGGCATCGTTGATCTGCTTCAAACCACGGGATTCGATGATGGCATCGACATCGCCGTCCAGCTCGCCATCCCACTGCGCCGCAAATACGTCACGGGCAATCTTGTTGGAGATCGTGCCGTCAGCAATACGAGCAATCAATTGGGCCAGCTGCGCTGGGCTGACTTTGGATTGGTCGATGCTCAGCTCTTCACGGTTCAAAGCTGCCGACAGCTCGCCCAGCACCCAGTTGGCAGCCAGTTTGGCATTCGCGTTGGTGCCTGCTTGCACAATAGCTTCAAAGAAGTTCGATGTGGCGCGGTCAACCGTCAACTGAGAGGCATCGTACCGGCTCAGTTCAAACTCCTGCTCGAAGCGGGCCAGTTTCTGAGCGGGCAGCTCGGGCATGTCCTGGCGAACTTGCTCGATCCACTCTTCGCTAATCAGCAGCGGTGGCAGATCCGGATCAGGGAAGTAACGGTAATCATGCGCGTCTTCTTTGCTGCGCATGCTGCGGGTTTCGTCGCGGTCCGAGTCGTACAGGCGGGTTTCCTGAACCACCTTGCCACCATCTTCAATCAGCTCAATCTGACGGCGCACTTCATATTGAATGGCGCGTTCCAGAAAGCGGAAGGAGTTGATGTTCTTCAATTCGCAGCGGGTACCCAGTTCTTTCTGGCCTTTGGGGCGTACGGATACGTTGGCGTCCACGCGGAAGGAGCCTTCCTGCATATTGCCGTCGCAAATACCCAGCCACACAACCAGGCTGTGCAAGGCACGGGCGTAACCCACAGCTTCGGCAGCGGAACGCATTTCAGGCTCGGACACGATTTCCAGCAGGGGTGTACCTGCGCGGTTCAAGTCAATCCCGGTGCTGGACTCGCCGTATGGGCCACGGAAGTTTTCGTGCAGGGATTTACCGGCATCTTCTTCCAGGTGGGCGCGGGTCAGATTGATGGTCTTTTCTTCTTCGCCCAGCATGAAGCTGATGGTGCCGCCGCTGATGACGGGAATTTCCATCTGGCTGATCTGGTAGTTCTTGGGCAGATCAGGGTAGAAGTAGTTTTTGCGCTCGAATACGGAGCGAGGCGCAATGTGACCACCCACCGCCAAACCCAGGCGGATGGCACGTTCGGCCGCGCCACGGTTAAAGACGGGCAGCGCGCCGGGCAGAGCCATATCGACTTCGTTGGCTTGCGTGTTGGGCAAAGCGCCAAAGCGGGTGCTGCTGCTGGAGAAGATTTTGGATTCGGTCGAGAGCTGGGTATGAGTTTCCAGCCCGATCACAATTTCCCATTCCATTATTGTTGTCCTGGTTGACGTTGATGCCAGTCGGTGACTTGCTGGAAGCGGTCTGCAAAAGCCAGCAATTGGCCTTCGCGGAAGTAGTTGCCAATGATTTGCAGGCCGATGGGCAAGGGGCGCGCATCATTGCTGAAACCGCAGGGGATGGACATGGCAGGCAGGCCAGCCAGGCTCACGCCCAAGGTGTAGATATCGCCCAGCCAGTCCGTGGTGGGGTCTTCAATGGTGGCGCCCAGTTTGCGGCCCAAGGCCGGGGCGACAGGCCCCAGGATCAGATCGCACTGTTCAAAGACTTTCTGGAAATCGTCCACAATCATGCGGCGCACGCGTTGCGCCTGCAAATAGTAGGCATCGTAATAGCCGTGCGAGAGCACGTAGGTACCGACCAGGATGCGGCGTACCACTTCGGGGCCAAAGCCTTCCGAACGCGAGCGCGAAATCATGCTGTTTAAGTCGGTGTACTGATTGGCACGGTGGCCAAAGCGCACACCGTCAAAGCGCGACAGGTTGGTCGAGGCTTCGGCAGGGCTGATGACGTAATAAGTCGGGACAGACAGCTCAGTCAGCGGCAGTTGCACGCTAACTCGCTCTGCACCCAGGCTTTCGTAGGTTTTCAGGGCAGCTTCAATGGCGTCAGCCACGACTGGGTCCAGACCTGGTCCGAAGAACTGCTCGGGCACCCCAATACGCAAGCCTTTCAGTGGCAGGCTGCCTTGGGCTTCTTGCTGCGCCTGGCTTTGTTCAAACTGCTGGCGAATGCGCTCGCCCGTATTGGGCTGGTCGTCGCAAAATTCCAGGCTGGTGGCATCGTGCGGATCGAAACCGCACATGCTCTCCAGCATATCGAGCAGGTCGCGGGCATTGCGGGCAATCGGGCCGGCCTGATCCAGGCTGGAGCCGTAAGCAATAATGCCAAAGCGCGAAATGGTGCCGTAAGTGGGCTTGATGCCGCTGACACCACACAGGGCGGCAGGTTGGCGAATCGAACCACCGGTATCGGTAGCCGTGGCTGCGGCCACCAGGCCCGCTGCCACAGCAGCAGCAGAACCACCCGAGGAGCCACCGGGGACCATATCGTGGTCCCAAGGGTTGCGCACCGGGCCGAAAACGGAGCTCTCGTTGCGCGAGCCCATGGCGAACTCGTCGCAGTTCAGTTTGCCCAGCGAGACGGCACCGGCTGTTTGCAGCTTGGTGACTACCGTGGCGTCAAAGGGGCTGACGTAGCCTCCCAGCATTTTACTGCAGGCTGTGGTTTGCCAGTTTTGGGTGACAAACAAATCTTTGTGGGCGATAGGGATGCCGGTCAGTGGACCGGCCTTGCCTTGGGCAATCAGGGCATCGGCCGCATCGGCCTGGGCCAGCGTCAGGGCAGCATCTTGCTGCACAAAGGCATTGAGCTCTTTTTGACGGGCGCTATTGTCCAGGGCTTGCTGGGCCAGCTCGCGGGCACTGACGGTTTTGTTTTGCAAAGCTTGGCGCAGCTGTGCAATCGTCGCGAATTCAGGGGTAAAAGACATGGTTTTACTTTATTCGATGACCGTGGGCACCAGAAACAGGCCTTCCTGCTCGGCGGGGGCGTTGCGCATCATGGCCTGACGGGTTTCGACCGTGCCAGAGGGCAGGGCCTTGTCCTCGCGCAGACGCAGACTGATCTGCTGGCGTGCGGACAAAGGGTGGGCCATGGGCTCAACGCCTTGAGTGTCAACGGTTTGCAAGGTCTGGATCAGGCCCAGGATGCGCGTCAAATCGTGCTCGACCTGGGTGGCTTGTTCGGCAGAAAGATCAAGGCGCGCCAGTTGCGCTATACGGGCAACATCCTGTTCAGTGATAGACATGTGGGTGGGTACTGGAAAATGAGTAATAAAAAAATGCTGAAATCTGACAGTTAAGGGCAGTTTGGCACTTTTGCAGCAAATGCGGGGGTTACAGAACTTAACTGACCATTAAAACAGTCCTAATGTAGAGCAATTATAAGTTATCATTGACCGTTTCCTTCCCAGGTATTTTTGAATTCGTTGCCTGGTTCTTGTGCCTGTCGTTCTACGCTTGAGTTCCGCGCCGAATTTATCTGCCTTTTTCCCCAAACACTTTACACTTTGCGCGCCCATGTTCGGATTCCTACGCAGTTACTTTTCCAGCGATATGGCAATCGACCTCGGTACGGCCAATACCCTTATCTATGTACGCGGCAAGGGTATCGTACTGGATGAACCGTCCGTTGTAGCCATCCGCCATGAAGGTGGACCTAATGGCAAGAAAATCATTCAGGCAGTCGGGCAGGAGGCCAAGCAGATGCTGGGTCGGGTGCCTGGCAATATTGAAGCCATTCGTCCCATGAAAGATGGCGTCATCGCGGACTTCACTGTGACCGAGCAAATGCTCAAGCAGTTCATCCGCATGGTCCATCCACGCAGCATGTTTGCCCCCAGCCCACGTATTATCGTGTGCGTGCCTTGTGGCTCTACTCAAGTGGAACGCCGCGCCATCAAAGAATCTGCTCTGGGCGCCGGTGCCAGCAAGGTCTACCTGATCGAAGAGCCCATGGCAGCAGCCATCGGTGCAGGCCTGGCCGTGTCCGATGCCAGCGGTTCCATGGTGGTCGATATCGGTGGCGGCACCACGGAAGTGGCGGTGATCTCTTTGGGCGGTATGGTCTATAAAGGATCCGTGCGCGTCGGTGGCGATAAATTTGACGAAGCCATTATTAATTACATCCGTCGCAATTACGGAATGTTAATTGGCGAACCGACTGCAGAATTGATCAAAAAACAGATTGGTTCCGCATTCCCCGGCACTGAAATTCGCGAAATCGAAGTCAAAGGCCGTAATTTGTCCGAAGGTGTGCCACGCAGTTTCACCGTTTCTTCCAACGAGATTCTGGAATCGTTGACCGATCCCTTGAATCAAATCGTCTCGGCAGTTAAAACGGCGTTGGAGCAAACTCCTCCCGAACTGGGTGCGGATATCACCGATAAAGGTATTGTCCTGACCGGTGGTGGTGCCCTGGTGCATGATCTGGACCGTTTGTTGCAGGAAGAGACCGGCTTGCCCGTGGTGGTGGCCGAGGACCCATTGACCTGCGTGGTACGTGGTTGCGGCGAGGCTCTGGAGCATCTGGAGCGTCTGGAGTCCGTATTCATTTACGATTGATCTTTGCTTGGTTCTCAAGGCAGTGTTCTGCCCGTGGGGACAAGTGATCGAGTGCTTGAGTAATGCGAGAACAAGGCTCCATTCGGCTATTTAGGCGTGGCTCATCTGCTGAGCTGCGTCTGGCCGCTCTTTTGGTGCTGGCGGTGGGCTTGTTGATCACTGATGCTCGCTATGCGGTGCTCGAACCCGTGCGTCAAGCAGTAGCGGCTGTGCTGTATCCCTTTCAGCGCGTCATGCTGGCGCCACGCGATATGGTGTCTTACTTCAGCAGCTGGACGGACGCTGCGTCTACGGCACGTTCTGAAAAAGAAGCGTTGCAACGCCAGCGCATTGAGCTGGCGCAGCTTTCCACTCACGCCGCCCAGCTTTCTGCCGAAAACGAACAATTGCGTCGTTTGCTACAAGTGGCCGATACGGTCACCCAACCGTCTGTGGCGGTTGAAGTGCTCTACGAACCTCCCAATGGTTATGCCCGCCACCTGATTTTCAATAAAGGCTCGGCCAGCGGCATTCGTCCCGGCATGCCGGTGATTGATGAAGGGGGGGTGGTCGGCCAAGTGGTGCGCGTAACCCGCTTTACCTCTGAAGCGGCTTTGATCACGGACGATAAAGTCTCGGTGCCGGTACAGGTACTGCGCAATGGTTTGCGCTTGATCGCCTTTGGCGGCAATCCAGGCGGCAAGGTGGAAGTGCGCTATTTGACGGCGGATGTGGATCTGGAGCCTGAAGACACCCTGATTACCAGTGGAATTGGTGGTTTGTTCCCTGCCGGTTTGCCCGTTGGCGTGGTCAGCAGCATTGAGCGCGATGACGCCTCCGGCTTTGCCCTGGCGCTGGTGACGCCCTTGTCGCACCCGGAACGCTACCGCCATTTTCTGATTTTGCTAGTACCGGAGAGCGAGCGCTCTCTTGAACAGGACGATGCCAATGATGCGACGCGCTGAGTCCTCAAGTACTCCTCCAAACCGTAAGGCCAAGGCTTCGTCGTTGGGAAGCTTGCAGCCCATCGACAGCAGCCCTTTCACACGTGCTTCCAGCCCGTGGTTGATCTGGGGCTCGATCCTGCTGATGTGGCTCAGTTCCATGTTGTCGTGGCGCTTGCTGCCCTTTGCCCCGGACATGTTGATGCTGGTGCTGGCCTTTTGGGCTGTGCACGAACCACGTCGCGTACCGATGTCCCTGGCTTTTGTGCTGGGTATTCTGATGGATGTGCACGATGGCAGCTTGCTGGGCGAACATGCCCTGGCCTATGTGCTGGTGGTGTATGGCGCACTTGTCCTGCGCAAGCGCATCCTGAACTTCGGCATGTGGACCCATTTCCTGCACATGGCGGTAGTCATGCTGCTGGCCCAGTTAATTGTGCGTGTATTGCATGCCTGGCTGGTGGGGGAATGGTCTGGTTGGGAATGGGCGGGCGGCATCTTGCTGACCGCTGCCTTATGGCCGTTGGCCGATAGCGTGCTGTTCTTGCCGCAGCGACGTCTGGACGAGTCCGACTCCGGTTCGTCCTGACAGGATGGCCGGCCATGTTTGAATTCAAGAAAACCTCGCACCAGCTGCGCCAGCGCATTTTGTTTCGCGCCTTGGTGGCGGCTGTTCTGGCCTGCGTGCTCTTAGGGGTGCTGGGCGTACGCTTGTGGTATTTACAGGTGGTGCGCTACGAAGGCTTTGCCGCCCGGGCAGATCAAAACCGGATTGCCGTTGTCCCGATTACGCCCCGTCGTGGCGAGATCCTGGACCGTAATGGCGAAGTTCTGGCCCGCAACTACCGGGACTACACCTTGTCCGCCGTGCCAGCCAGCCTGGGTGAGCCGGTGGACGATATGCTGGACCGGGTAGGGGAACTGGTGGAGCTCAGCCCGCGTGACCGCCGTCGATTCAAGCAAAGCGTTGCGCAAAACAGCCGCTACTCTGAAATTTTGCTGCGTAATAACCTGAACGATGAGGAGGCCGCCTGGTTCTCTGCTCATGCTTTCAAGTTTCCAGGTGTGACCTTGCAGGCCCGCTGGGTGCGCGAATATCCGCAAGGCGAAGCGGCGGCCCACGTGTTGGGCTATGTAGGCCGGATTTCCGAGGGAGATCAGCAGCGTCTTGAAGAGACAGGGCAAACGGGGAATTACCGTGGCACCCAGGTCATTGGCAAAAAAGGGATTGAAAAAACCTGGGAAAAAACGCTGCATGGCCGTACCGGTATCGAGGAAGTGGAAGTCGCTGCCTCGGGCCGCCCCGTGCGCACACTGAGCCGTATTGATCCTGTGCCGGGTGCCAGTTTGCGCCTGTCCCTGGATATCGGTTTGCAGAAGATGGCGGAGGCTCTGTTCGAGGGGCGTCGCGGTGCTTTGGTGGCGATTGAACCCAGCACCGGCGAAGTGCTGGCATTTGTGTCTGCCCCGTCCTTCGACCCGAACCTGTTTATCGATGGTATTGATGTGGAAAACTGGCGCAAGTTGAACGACTCGCCCGATCACCCACTGATTAACCGCCCGCTTTACGGCACTTATCCGATTGGCTCTACCTATAAGCCTTTTGTCGCTTTAGCCGCCTTGGAGCTGGGCAAGCGCCGGGCTACAGATCGTATTTCAGACCCTGGTTATTTTGAATTTGGCGGACAGCGTTTCCGCAACGCGGGCGGCGCAGTGTATGGCTCTACCGATATGCACCGGGCTCTGGTGGTGTCCTCTGATACCTACTTCTATTCTCTGGGGCCAGAGATCGGGGTAGATAATCTGCACGACTTCATGAAGCAGTTTGGCTTTGGCCAGCAGACAGGGATTGACCTGGATGGAGAGCGCCAAGGGATTCTGCCTTCTACAGAGTGGAAGCGTCAGGCATACCGTAAACCCGCCCAACAACGCTGGTATGCCGGGGAAAGTATCTCCGTGGCGGTGGGACAGGGATACAACTCCTTTACAGTATTGCAATTGGCACATGCGACGGCTGTCTTGGCCAGCAATGGCATTGTTCGCCCCCCGCATCTGGTAACCCAGACCTTGAATCCTCATGACCCGGATATCGAGCAGCCCGTGCGTATTGATGCCCGGCTGATTCCGCTCAAGCAGGCCAATCTTGATGTGATCAAGCGCGCACTGGTGGATGTGGTGCGTCTGGGCACGGCACGACGTGCGTTTGCCGGGGCTGCTTATCAGGCGGCTGGCAAGACCGGGACAGCGCAGGTGTTCAGCCTGCGAGGAGCCAAGTACAACGCCAATGCAATTGACGAGCGTTTGCGCGACCACGCTTTATTCATGTCTTACGCGCCAGCAGAAAACCCCAAGATTGCGGTGGCGTTGATTGTAGAAAACGCCGGTTGGGGCGGTTCGATTGCGGCACCTATTGTGCGCAAAGTCTTTGATTACTGGTTGGTCGAGCGGGGGCAGATGCAATGAGGCGAATTTTGCAACTGGGCCTGAAAGCCATTACTGCCTTTGACTGGCCTTTGCTGCTTTTGTTGGTGTTGATGGCGGCCTTGGGCATGACGGTCATGCATTCGGCGGTGGGGGGTACAGACTGGCGCTTTGCAGACCAGGTGCGTAACTTCCTGCTGGCCTTTGGCGTGATGTGGCTGGCTGCCATGATCCCGCCTGCCATGTGGATGAAGCTGGCCCCCGTTGTGTATACGGTAGGGGTGGTTTTGCTGCTGGGGGTAGAGTTCTTTGGTGAAACCAGCAAAGGGGCAACGCGCTGGCTGGATCTGGGGATTGCTCGTATCCAACCCTCTGAAATGCTCAAGATTTCAGTGCCTTTGATGCTGGCCTGGTATTTCCACCGTTATCAGCGGCCCAAGATGAGCCTGCTGGATTTCGCGGTCGCCGGGGTTTTGCTGATGATTCCTTTCCTGCTGATCGTGCGTCAGCCGGACTTGGGTACCGCATTGCTGGTGTTTGCCGCTGGCTTTTGCGTGATTTATTTTGCTGGACTGTCGTTCAAGCTGATTGTGCCTATTGTGGTGTTGCTGGTCCTGGGTATTAGCGCCTTGCTGTACTACGAGGACTATATATGCATGCCCGAAGTTGATTGGGTCCTGCTGCACGACTATCAAAAGCACCGGGTCTGCACGCTGCTAAATCCGGGCAGTGACAGGTTGGGTAAAGGTTTTCACACCATCCAGTCCATGATTGCTATTGGTTCGGGCGGGGTGTACGGCAAGGGCTATATGATGGGCACGCAGTCCCATCTGGATTTTGTGCCAGAGCGTACAACCGACTTTATTTTTGCCGTGTTCGCTGAAGAGTTTGGCTTGTATGGCGGTATCATGCTGCTGGTTTTGTACGCATTGCTGATTCTGCGCGGCCTGTCTATCGCAGCTGTAGCCCATACCCAGTTCAGCCGCCTGCTGGCGGGCTCCATGTCCATGATGCTGTTTGTTTATGTCTTCGTGAACATCGGCATGGTGACGGGCATCTTGCCTATCGTGGGCGTGCCACTGCCTTTCTTGAGCTACGGCGGTACCGCCTTGATGACCTTGGGCGTGGCTTGCGGGATGCTGATGAGCATTAGCAATGACAAGCCCAGGCGGCCCACCTAGCAAAGCGTGGGCGAAAGTTTCGGTTAAGAAAAGCGTACTGCCAACGGGGCAGGGCTGGTCGTTTAGAACTGGCCAAGCCCTGATGTGCCGGGTGACGGATGAATCAGCCCAAGCTCAGTTGTTCACTTTCTGCGCTCTGATACAGGCCCAATAGCAATTTGCGAATAGGCGCGGGCAAAGCTGTCTGCTCCAGTGCCTCATGGTCTTGCCATTGCTGTCCGGCCGCTGGCTCGGCCAAGACGGACTCATCCACTTGCAAGAGCCAGGGCGTGATATGCAGCTTGAAGTGCGAGAACACATGCTGGAAGGAGGCCAATGCGATGGCCTCATCCTTGGACCAATGTAAGGCTGCCGTGTGCAGGCTCATGGCATCGTCGTACTGTGGCAGCGTCAGAAGCCCGCCCCAGATGCCCTTGTCGGGGCGGGCTTCCAGCAGAACTTGCCCATTGAGTTCCAGAATCAATACGTGCGCATAGCGCTCGTCCTGTCGCAGACGTTCCTTGGGGCTGGGTAACTCTGACTGCGCCTGATGGGTATGGGCGTAGCAGTCATTTTGCAAGGGACAGAGACTACAGGTGGGCTTGCTGCGCGTACAGCACTGCGAACCCAGATCCATCAAACCTTGGGTATAGGCCGCCATGTCCAGATCTGCCGGGGCTAACTCTACAACTTCCTCGGCCTTGTCCCATAAGGCGTTTTCTACTGCCTTTTTTTGCGTGGGTCCGTAAATCCCGAAATAGCGTGTGAAAACGCGTTTGACGTTGCCGTCCATGATGGGGCTACGCTCCCCAAAACAGAAGGCTGCAATCGCACAGGCGGTGGAGCGGCCAATGCCTGGCAAGGTAGCCAGATCTACGGCTTTTTCAGGGAAGCGGCCTTGCCATTTTTCGATAACTTCACGAGCACAGCGATGCAGGTTACGGGCTCGGGCGTAATAACCCAGACCGGCCCAGTACGGCATGACTTCGTCTTGTTCGGCAGCGGCCAGGTCTTGCACCGTAGGAAAACGCTCCAGAAAACGCTCGTAATAGCCCAGGACGGTCGCGACCTGGGTTTGTTGCAGCATGATTTCTGAAAGCCAGACGCGGTAAGGGTCTTGAGTATTCTGCCAAGGCAGGTGGTGGCGGCCGGAGACTTTCTGCCAGGCCACCACTTTTTCGGCCAGATTTTGAGGACTAGGGGTAGGGAGCGACATCAATATTGAGTACTACGGGTAACGGACCAGCGTGCAGCCAGTGCGCCCAAAATGGCAACCAGAATGGCGGCCGTCAGCAAGGTGGAAAAGTCTGGCAGGCTAAGCGTTAATGGCACGCCGTAGCTGGCGGCCAGACTGGATAAGACTTTATTCAAGGGTGTCAGGGCCAGCAGTGCCAAGCCGCAAGCCAACGCGCTGGCGACAAGGCCCGTCAAGGCACCCATGTACAGGAAGGGGCGGCGTACAAAGGCCTCAGTTGCTCCCACCAGACGAGCTACTGCGATTTCTTCACGCTGGTTCAGGGCTTGTAAACGTACCGTGTTAAATACGGTGGCAATCACCACTACTCCCACGCCAGCCATCAGTATCCATAAGCCAATGCGGATGAAGCTCAGGATGGCGGCCAGGCGCTGCACCCATTCACTATCCAGCAAGACGCTGTCTACGCCTTCGCGGTCCTGCAAGGTCTTGGCCAGGGAGTCGGCGCGCGTCACCAGATCCGGTGTTTCGTGCAGCGTCAGCACAATAGCATGCGGCAAAGGGTTGCTGGGCAAAGCGCCCAAGGCATCGGTCCAGCTGGGATTGCTTTGCAGCTGCTTTAAGGCCTGCTCCTTGCTGACCAGCCGCACATTGGCAAGCTCGGTCTGAAACTCTTTGCCTATCGCCTTACTGAAGGCCTGAGCCTGTTCCAGTGTGCTGTTCTGCTTCATGAACACCGTCATTTCGGGCGAAGTAGGAATCTCGCGCACGACGGGTTGAGCAGCCAGCAAAATACTGGCCCCCAGCACTGGAACCGCCAAGGTTAGAGCGATGACCAGCAGGTTGGACAAGGAGGAAAACGGTTGCACTTTCAGGCGACGCAAAGCCACCAGAAAGGCGTATTGATGATGGCGCAGCCAGGTTCTCATGCCAGCACTCCCGGATGATCGGAAAAGCGGCCGTCTCGAATCAGCAAAGTGCGCCGGGCATAGCGCGCCATTAAGTTCATATCGTGAGAAGCAATGAGGGTGGTGACACCCACCCGATTAAAGTCCATCAATACATCCATGATGCGTTTGGCGTTATCGGCGTCCAGATTGGCGGTGGGTTCGTCGGCAATCAAAATAGCAGGGCGATTCACAATTGCCCGGGCAATGGCTAGCCGTTGCTGTTCCCCGCCGGACATCTCCACGGGTTTTAAGTCCTCTTTACCGCGCAGACCCACTTTTTCCATGGCCGCTCGGGCACGCGCTTGCGCGGTGCGCGGCTCCAGGCCCATGACGGCCAGGGGCAACAGCACATTGTCTAGCGCACTGCGGTCCTGCAGCAGGTGCGTGTCTTGCAAGACAACGCCTACGGCTCGCCGCAGGTACGGCCTAGCCCGGGCCGGCAGCTTGTCGAGCCGATGGCCATTGACCTGAACAGAGCCGCGGCTGGGCAGTTCCAGACCTCCGATCAGGCGCAGCAGGGTGGATTTGCCTGCTCCCGACGGGCCGGACACAAAAATGAATTCGCCATCATCAATGCGAAAATTAATGTCGGCAAGAATATTTTTACTGCGGCCATACGATTTAAAAACGTGTTGAAACTCGATCATCGCGACGCACAATTAAAGAGGAATCTGCTTGGAAAACCCCATGAGATATTCGCAGGGGCAGGGCTGAAAATGTCAACGTAGGTAAAAGTAATTAGCAGACAGTTAGAGGGAAACCCCCGATTTTTGTTTCCACAGTCTGGCTCTACGATTGGACACCACAGCTTAGCTGCAATTGTAATCTGCATCCATTTACCAAAAGTAAACAGGAGGTGATATTCCATGACCTTAGTGAAAACCATTGCAAGTAGTGTTGCGTTGATGGCTCTGGCCGCCAATGTACAAGCAGGTGAAACCCTGGACTCCGTCAAGAAAAAAGGCTTTGTCCAGTGCGGTGTCTCGACCGGTATTGCAGGATTCTCGCTGGCAGACAGTAAAGGTGTTTGGTCCGGCCTTGATGTGGACATGTGCAGTTCCATCGCCGCTGCCATTTTTGGGGATGCCAAGAAATATAAAGTGACGCCTTTGACGACCCAGCAACGCTTTACTGCCTTGCAATCGGGTGAGGTCGATGTCTTGACCCGTAATACGACAGCTACCATTTCACGCGATACGACCTTGGGTTTGGTCAGCACCGGCGTGAACTACTACGACAGCCAGGGCGTGATGGTCAAAAAAGCCCTGGGGGTTAAAAGTGCCAAAGAGCTCGATGGTGCTGCCGTTTGCGTTCAGCCAGGTACGACAACAGAGCTGAACCTGGCCGACTGGTTCCGTGGTCAGGGCATGAAATTCAATCCTGTGGTGATCAACAATCCTGAAGAAGCCATGCGCTCCTTTACCTCGGGACGTTGTGACGGCTTTACCAGCGACAAGTCGCAGTTGGCTGCCATGCGTGCTGCCCAGGCCACACCGGATGAGTTTGATATCTTGCCGGAGGACTTCTCCAAAGAGCCTTTAGGACCGTTCGTGCGTCAAGGTGACGAGGACTGGTTCAATCTGGTTCGCTGGACTTTGAACGCCATGCTGGAAGCCGAAGAGTACGGTATCACCAGCAGCAACGTTGATGAAAAACTCAAGAGCGAGAACCCGAACATCCAGCGTATTTTGGGTGTGTCTGGCGAATTGGGCAAAGGCCTGAAGCTGGATAACAAGTGGGCCTACAACATAATTAAACAGGTCGGCAATTACGGCGAAAGCTTCGATCGTAATCTGGGTAAATCGACGGCATTGAAGCTGGATCGCGGTTTGAATGCACAATGGCGTGATGGTGGTGTGATGTACGGCTGGCCAGTGCGTTAAGATTTCGATCTTCACTGTTTGTTTCTCGCGTCCGGCCCCGGTCGGACGCGCGCCACTTCGCAGGGCTACGCGTAGTGCTGCATCCACGGGTTTTACGCTATGGCACAAAAAACACCTGCCGCGCCAGCCCCTAAACGACGCCTGTCCTGGAATGATCCGTTCACACGCGGCATTATTTACCAGGCGCTGATCTTAGGTGTGCTGGGTTTTTGTGTGTGGTATCTGGTCTCCAATACCTTGCACAATCTGGCTGTTCGCAATATTTCAACAGGTTTTGATTTTCTGAATCGAGAAGCCGGCTTTGCCATTGGTGAGTCGGCTCTGGCGTATAAGCCTTCAGATACCTATGGGCGGGCTATTCTGGTCGGCCTGGTCAATACACTCAAAATAGCGGTTATCGGCATTATTGCCGCCACGGTCTTTGGCACCTTGCTGGGCATCGCGCGCCTGTCCAATAACTGGCTGGTCTCAAGGCTGGCCGGTTTGTATGTGGAAGTGATGCGTAATGTGCCACTGCTGCTGCAACTGTTCTTCTGGTATGCGCTGATTACCGAAACGTTGCCGGGACCCCGGCAAGCCCTGAATCCCATCGGGGGCGTGTTTCTGTCCAATCGCGGCCTGAAACTGCCTACCTTGCAGGGCGACGGAATGGACTGGATCTTCATGGGTCTGGGCTTGGCTGTGGTGCTGTGGGTTTTGATGGCTCACTGGGCTCGCCGTCGCCTGGAACAAACCGGTCGTCCTTTCCCCACCATCCGTTTTGGCGTGCTGATGCTGATCGCGCTGCCGGTGCTGGCTTTGGTGGTGAGCCCCGAGCCCCTGGCTCTTGATCTGCCGCGTCTGCAAGGTTTCAACTTTGTGGGTGGCGTAACGCTGTCACCGGAGTTTGCCGCTCTGTTGGCTGGCTTGATTACCTATACCTCGGCTTTCGTGGCCGAAGTGGTGCGCTCCGGTATTCAAGCGGTAGGCAAAGGTCAGTGGGAAGCCGCGCAGGCATTGGGTCTGTCCCGTGGACGCATGATGCGTCTGGTGGTGTTGCCGCAGGCCTTGCGCGTGATTGTGCCGCCCATGACCAGTCAGTATCTGAACCTGACTAAAAACAGTTCATTGGCGGTTGCCATTGGCTATCCCGACATCGTTTCGGTGGTGAACACCACCCTGAACCAGACCGGGCAGGCAATTGAAGGCATCTTGATCATCATGGCCGCGTATCTGACGGTCAGCTTGTCGATCTCGGTCTTCATGAACTGGTACAACAATCGTATTGCCTTGGTGGAGCGCTAAATGAGTCATACGCCTACATCCACCTTATCCGGACCGCCGCCGCTGCAGCGGGGCACGCTGGGCTGGCTGCGCCAGAATCTGTTTTCCTCCCCCTTAAATGCCATCTTGACGGCCTTGTCGGCGTGGCTGCTTTTGTTGACCGTGCCTGCCATGGTCGACTGGCTGTTCATCAAGGCCAACTTCGATGCGCAAACGGCCCAGGATTGCCGTGCCAATGCTGGGGCGTGCTGGGCCTTTATCCGTGAAAAGCACCGCCTGATCCTGTTTGGCATCTACCCCTACGACGAACAGTGGCGGCCCTTGGTGGCCACGATCTTGCTGACCTTGCTGATCGTATGCAGTTGCGTGCGCTGGTTCTGGAAGCCCTGGTTGCCACTGCTATGGCTGGTCGGACTGACCGTCGTGGGTATTTTCATGTGGGGCGGCGTGCTGGGCCTGAGCTATGTAGAAAATAGCCTGTGGGGTGGCTTGCCACTGACCTTGATCCTGGCCACTTTCGGTATTGCTTTTGCCTTCCCGCTGGGATTGCTGCTGGCCTTGGGCCGTACCTCGCGTTTACCGGCTGTTAAAGCGGTGTGCGTGATCTACATCGAGTTGATTCGGGGCGTGCCGCTGATCAGCCTGTTGTTCATGTCCTCGGTGATGCTGCCCTTGTTCCTGCCCGAGGGCTTTAACATCGACAAGCTGCTGCGCGCCCAAATCGCCATTATTTTGTTTGCGGCTGCGTATATTGCAGAAACCGTGCGTGGTGGCTTGCAGGCTATCCCCAAAGGACAGTACGAGGGAGCCCAATCCTTGGGCTTGAGCTATTGGCGCACCATGCGGCAGATCATTCTGCCCCAGGCGCTCAAGATTGTGATTCCCCCTTTGGTAGGCATTTTTATTTCCCTGTTCAAAGACACCTCGCTGGTGGTCATCATCGGTATTTTCGATTTGACCCAGGCGGCCAAAGTGGCTCTGGCCGATGCGGCCTGGCGCGGGTTCAGCCGGGAAGCCTACCTGTTTATCGCACTGATTTATTTTGTGTTCTGCTACTCCATCTCTCGCTACAGTCGTTCTTTGGAGCGACGTTTGCAAACGGGTTATGAACGCTGACACAGGCGGCAAGGTGTCCGGTAAAGCCGGGCTGCCTTGCAGTCCAGACAAGGAGTTTTGCATGGCAGACGCCATTATTCAGCTAAAGAACGTCAACAAATGGTATGGGCAGTTTCACGTGCTGCGTAACATCAATCTGGATGTAGCCTCGGGCGAGCGCATTGTGATCTGCGGGCCATCAGGCTCCGGCAAGTCCACCTTAATCCGCTGTATCAACCGTCTGGAAGAGCATCAGCAGGGGCAGATTATTGTGGCCGGTGAAGAGCTCACCAACGATGTGCGCCAGGTAGAAGCGATCCGGCGCGATGTGGGAATGGTGTTTCAGCACTTTAATTTGTTCCCCCATCTGACTGTCATGGAGAATCTGACCCTGGGCCCCATGTGGGTGCGTCGTAAAACAAAAGCCCAGGCACAGGAGCTGGCCATGAAGTATCTGGAGCGTGTGCGCATTCCGGAGCAGGCTGATAAATACCCAGGGCAATTATCCGGTGGTCAGCAACAGCGGGTGGCCATTGCACGTTCATTGTGCATGGAGCCTAAAATCATGTTGTTTGACGAACCCACCTCGGCTCTGGACCCGGAAATGGTCAAGGAAGTGCTGGAGGTGATGGTTGAACTGGCCCATACCGGCATGACCATGCTGTGCGTGACCCACGAAATGGGTTTTGCACGTAAAGTGGCCGATCGGGTCATTTTTATGGATCAAGGAGAAATCATCGAGCAAAATACGCCAGATGAGTTCTTTGACTCGCCACGCAGTGAAAGAACACGCGAGTTCTTAAGCCAGATCATTCATTAAGATCCGTGGCTGCTCTTGATGGGCTGCCTTGTGCAGCCCATGTGCATTTTAATTTCAAGGAAAAAGTGATGTTTCGTGTCTGTAAGTGGATGCTGGCCGTATCGGGTGTCGCTGCCGTCATGGCTGCGCCTGCAGTAATGGCAGAGGATTCTTATCCCTCCAAACCGATTCAGTTTGTGGTGCCTTATCCGCCGGGTGGCCCACTGGACAGCATGGCCCGCTTGCTGGCCGAGCGCGTCAAAAGCGACCTGGGTACAGTCGTGGTCGAGAACAAGTCAGGTGCGGGTGGCAATATCGGTGCCAGCATCGTGGCCAAGGCGGCCCCAGACGGTTACACCTTGATGATGGGCGCGGTTGCGATCAACTCCATCAACCCTTGGCTGTACAAAACCGTGCCTTTTGATCCGGTTGAAAGCTTTGCCCCCATCGCTCTGGTTGCCTCGGTGCCCAACATCCTGATCGTGAACAAGGAATTTGCCGAGAAGAACAAGATTGCCACCGTACAGGATTTGGTCAGCTATGCCAAAGAGCATCCCGGTCAGTTGAACTTTGCATCGGGCGGTAATGGCAGCGCGGGTCACTTGGCTGGCGAAGTGTTGAATACTCGCGCCGAGATTAATTCTGTTCACGTCCCTTACGCGGGCGCAAACCCCGCCAAGACCGCTCTGCTGGCGGGTCAAGTGCATTTCATGTTCGACAACCTGGCCTCGGCCTCGCCCTTGATCAAGGCAGACACGGTGACTGCCCTGGCGGTCACGACCTTGGAGCGTTCCAGCTTCCTGCCAGAAGTCCCAACAATGGAACAAGCCGGTGTGAAGCCCTTTGACTTGGGTACTTGGTTTGGCGTGTTCGCCACGGGTGGCACCCCGCAACCTGTTTTGGACAAGCTGCATGCCGCTTACACCAAGGCGTTGATGGACCCCGCTGTGCGTGAAGCGCTGGCGACTATGGGTTCGGACGTACAGCCGGGCACCATGCAAGAGTTCAGCGAGCTTGTCAGCAGTGATCTTAAGAAGTACAAAGAAGTCGTTGCCGACTCGGGTGCCGAGTTGTTCTAAGGTTTCAAGGACTTAGTGCCGGTGGCAACGAGTGATCAAGGTCTTGCAGGGTTTCTTGCAAGATCAAGAATTGTTAAAGAAGGCAGTGAAGGCTGTTTTGAAGTATCTCCTTTGGGCGCCACTTGCTAGTATGGTAGGCGTTCAATAAGTCCTGGTACTTAATTTGAGATTACGGAGCCAATAATGACAATTTTCATTCGTTCTGCAAAATTAGCAGCGTGTGCTGGTGCTTTTTCCTTGCTGGCAGCCTGCGGCACTATGGACAACATGGGAACTGGCGGCCGCACAGCCGTTGGGGCCGGTGGTGGTGCCGCCGTGGGTGCAGGTCTAGGTGCCTTGATTGGTGACAGCAGTAAGGCTGCCATGATCGGTGCTGGCATCGGCGCTCTGGCCGGCGGTATTGCCGCCTATAACTGGTCGGGCATCAAAAAGGATGTGCAGCAGTCTGGCGCGTCCAGCCTTGGTGTCGATGTTACCGAGATGTCTGACGGCAGCTTGCGCGTCAATATTCCAAGCAGCGTCTCTTTTGATACTGGCCATTACCAGCTCAAACCGGCCTTGCTGCCTGTGCTCGATAGTGTGGCTCGCGCCATGAATCAGCATCCTGAACTGCGTGCCAAGGCGATCGGTCATACCGACAGCACGGGTTCGGCTCAAACCAACCAGACTTTGTCGGTTAACCGCGCTAGCGCTGTGACCAACTACTTGACTCAGCAAGGCGTGGGTCAGGGTCGTTTGATGGTGGAAGGTCGTGGTCCGAGTGCGCCAATTGGCGACAATGCTACGGCTGAAGGTCGCGCCATGAACCGCCGTGTGGAACTGTACTTGTACGCTCCGCAGAAGTAATAAGCTCCTAGCGCCTTCGGGCGTATGGATAAGAAGCCCGGTCTTTTAGCCGGGCTTTTTTGTGTTTGATCGATGAGTAATGGCTTGGTTAGAGGGCAGTATCCTTTGCTAGTTGCTAGTTGCTAGTTGCTAGTTGTGAGCTGCCAATTGAGGAGTATCTGTTGCCGTTGATAGCGTCACTTGGGGAGCAGGCCTGATTATTGAATAGAACCCAGTAGTGAGCACGCCCTTGGCGGCCGTGGGGACACGGAGGGGCTTGAGCACTTGCCGGTGCTGCGCACCGGTTCCCTTGCCGAGGGCAACATCTGGGCGCACTCTGAACTCCTGGGGTGGCTGGTCCCCCGGACCAGCCACAAGCGCCCCACTCGAACAGCAGAGTGCTTGCATCCCAGATGATGCCCCCGTGTCTGCGGCAAGTACTCTGAATCGCCCCTCCGTGTCCCCACGGCCGCCAAGGGCTCATAACGTACCCATTCAAGCACACAGTGTTCAACCAGTCAGAAGAAAACGATTGTGAGCCCGTTGAGCCTGGCTTCAGGGTGGCAGGGCGGGTCAGAGAGTTTGCCGCGGGCGGGAGATGGCGTAGGGGTACAAGCATCCTGCTGTTTGAGCCGGACGCTTGTACTTGGTCCGGGGGACCAAGTACCCGGCGAGTTCAGGATGCGCCCGTAGCCATCTCTCGACAAGGGCACCGGTGCGCAGCACCGGCAAACACTCAGCCCAGACACCCGGAAGCCAGGCTCAAGGGGCGTCTCCCAGAACGAACTATTCTGCCTACGAATACGACTGCCGCATAATTTGGGCCCCTACCTTCCAAAAAGGAAAAAGCCCCAAGCAGACATGCTGTCTACTCAGGGCTTTTCATCCATTAGAGTCAATGCAAGCAAGCAAGCAAGCAAGCAAGCAAGCAAGCAAGCAAGCAAGCAAGCAAGCAAGCAAGCAAGCAAGCATCAGGCGTGAACTACGATTCCATTAAACAGGCATCAAGCATCCTGATAAAGCTTGCTCCCCTGTTGAACAAACTGCACCGACATCTCCTTCATTCCCTGATCCACGGCCGACTGTTCGTCCAGACCATTCGCCTTGGCGTAATCCCGCACGTCTTGTGAGATCTTCATACTGCAGAACTTGGGACCACACATAGAGCAGAAGTGCGCCACTTTCATGGAGTCCTTGGGCAAGGTCTCATCGTGGAACTCACGCGCGGTATCCGGGTCCAGACCTAGATTGAACTGATCATCCCAACGGAATTCAAAGCGCGCCTTGGATAAAGCATTGTCCCGGAATGCCGCCGAAGGATGCCCCTTGGCCAAGTCCGCCGCATGAGCCGCAATCTTGTAAGTGATGATGCCGTCCTTCACATCCTTCTTGTTGGGCAAGCCTAGATGCTCCTTAGGTGTCACATAGCACAGCATCGCTGTACCTTGCCAGGCGATCATGGCAGCACCCAAGCCGGAGGTGATGTGGTCGTAGCCGGGCGCAATATCCGTTGCCAATGGCCCCAGGGTGTAGAACGGGGCCTCGTGACAGTGTTCCAGCTGCAACTGCATGTTCTCTGGAATCAGATGCAAAGGCACGTGGCCAGGCCCTTCAATCATGACTTGCACATCATGTTTCCACGCCACTTGAGTCAGCTCGCCCAAAGTACGCAGCTCTGCAAACTGAGCCTGATCATTGGCGTCATAGCCTGAACCCGGACGCAAACCATCCCCCAGCGAGAAGGCCACATCGTACTGCTTCATGATTTCGCAGATATCCTCGAAATGCTCGTACAAAAAGCTTTCTCGGTGATGGGCCAGACACCATTTGGCCATGATGGAACCGCCACGCGACACAATGCCTGTCATGCGGCTGGCCGTCATGGGAACAAAGGGCAAACGCACACCGGCGTGAATCGTGAAATAGTCCACGCCTTGCTCAGCCTGCTCGATCAAGGTGTCGCGGAAAATGGCCCAGGTGAGGTCTTCGGCAATGCCACCTACCTTTTCCAAGGCCTGATAAATGGGCACTGTGCCAACCGGAACAGGTGAATTGCGGATAATCCATTCCCGCGTTTCGTGAATGTTCTTGCCAGTGGACAGATCCATGATGGTGTCCGCACCCCAGCGAATCGCCCAGGTCATTTTCTCGACCTCTTCGCCAATAGTGGAACCCAAGGCGGAGTTGCCAATATTGGCGTTGATCTTCACCAGGAAATTGCGGCCAATAATCATGGGCTCAGTTTCTGGATGGTTGATATTGGCAGGCAGAATAGCCCGGCCCCGCGCAATTTCATCCCTGACAAACTCGGGAGTAACCGAGGGAGGCAGACTGGCACCGAAGCCTTGCCCTGGATGGACCTTGGTCATGCGTCGGGCCATCTCCTCACCTTGCGGGCCGGTGGCTCGCAGGCTTTCAATGTACTGCTCGCGCCGCAGATTTTCCCGAATAGCGACAAACTCCATTTCGGGCGTGATAATGCCGCGTCGTGCGTAATGCATTTGCGTGACATTGGCGCCGGGTTGACTGCGTCGGGGTTGACGCTTCAATTCAAAACGCAACGTGTCCAGTTCCGGGTCAGCCTGGCGGGCCTGACCGTACTGGCTGTTAAGCCCGGCCATTAGCTCCGTGTCCTGGCGTTCCTGAATCCAGGCTTGGCGCAGCGCGGGCAAACCTTTGCGTATATCAATCTGAACACTGGGGTCGGAGTAAGGGCCGCTTGTGTCATACACGCTTAAAGGGGGATTGGGTTCGGCACCGAATTGGCTGGGGGTATCAGCCAGGGATATTTCCCGAAAAGGCACACGCAGATCAGGCCGTGAGCCGGTTTGGTAGATCTTTCGGGAGTTGGGTAAGGGCTGGATCGCAGCCGGGTCTACGCTGGCCGCTGTGGCCGTAAAAGAAGGGGTCTTGCTTGTCATTGCAGCTCCAAAGATAGGTGGAGCCGATATAGGAAGAAGTGCAGTACAGGCATTGCACCTGTGGCACACGCTCCCAGCATCGGCATTATCCGTACTGGTACGAGGGTTTTTCTCAACCCGCCAAATGGCGAGTACCCCTGCGTGCTGACAAGTATAGGTATCTTGGAGTGGCTTGTGGACGTATAAGGCTTATTTTCTTTTCATGCCATTGAGCAGGTGACGGATGGTTTGATCCAGATGGTCACGCTCTTTGGCGGGTAAAGCCACGATTTCGTCTACGGAGAAACGGCTGAACGGCCAGGTCACGATCGGCGGCCCTTCGCCGGAGTCCTGCAGCGTTGTTGTGTTTGAGGCGCTCAGCTCCATATTGCCCAGCCCGTTTTTCAGCCATTGTGCGCTGATGTTCAGGGCTTTTGCCAGGTCCAGAATCTCGCGTGCATCCCGTCGTGTGCCGCTCTCGTAATTGGAGATGGCGCTTTGACTGAGGTTGCACAGGCGGGCAAGTTCGGCTTGGGAAAAGCCGCGTTGCAGACGGGCGTGGCGAAGGCGATCGGAGAAATGTTTCACACTACAGATTGTTCATGGAACATCCTGCACGATGGTTTTGAGAAAAAACCCCGTATGTGATAAAACGAATGGATTCAAGAAAGTAGGCAGCGCCCATCAGACGCCTCAGTAAACCCACTGGGCGACACGCTTTTTATAGGGGATGGGTGGATAACGCGGTCAGCAGCAGGCGTGCTTTAGCGTTTTTTCATGCCGTCCAGCAAATGACGAATAGTGCGATCCAGCAAATCACGTTCGGAATTGCCTAAAGCAACCACTTCATTCACGGAGAACAGGCTAAAAGGCCAAGTCACAATAGGCGCACCTTCCTGGGATTCGTGAAGAGAGTAGTCGCCATCCATCCGCAACTCCATTCTGCCTACCCCCTTATGCAACCACAGCGCACTGACATTCAAGGCTTTGGCCAGATCCAGAATTTCACGAGCATCCCGACGCGTGCCATTTTCATAGTTGGAAATAGCGCTTTGGCTCAATCCACATAGACGCGCCAAACCCGCCTGGGAAAGACTGCGGTGTTGACGTGCATGGCGGAGGCGTTCGGAGAAATGTTTCACACAACAGATTGTTGATGTAACTGCCAGCACGATGGTTTTAGTAAAAAATCACAGTCGTGATTTATACTGTCCGGCACAGTCATCGGATGTCATTATAGTTAAGGTGTCAACTATGTCGGTTGTAAATGAAGTCGCTGGCGGTCCTGTGGTCTTGTACTTGGCCAGTACCATCACTGATCGGGGTCTGCTGGAACGAAAAATACAGGCTTTGGCAGAGCGTGGTTATCGCCTTATTTTTTGTCCGGATATCACGGCCTTGTTGCAGCTGGCTCAAACGCGGAGCCGTCATGCCGGCTCGGTGTGCATTGCGTGGCTGGGAGGAGCCCTGACAGAGATCTGCTCGGCAGCCGTGCGCCTACGCATGCTGTGCCCTCAGATAGGCATTCTGATGCAGTCCGAGGCGTCTGATTCCGCCATGCTCCAAGCCCTGCATAGTGGAGGGGACCAGTTTTGTCCCAAGGATGCTTCTTTGGAACTACTGGCAGCCAGCTTGCACAGCCTGCGGCGACGCCTGATGCAAGTGCCCCTTATCCCTGACCCTGGGCTGTCTAGCGACTGGATTCTGGATCAGGAGGGCTGGACCTTGATCTCTCCCTTGGGGATCTCTTTTGGCCTGACCAGTACCGAAAGAGCTTTTATTGTCTGTCTGCTCAAAGATGAAGACCGCCGGGCCAGTCACTACGAGCTGATGAAGGCCGTTGCAAGCAAGCGGGATGTTATTGCTAATCCACCCGGTGCCCAGCATGTAAATCGTTTGGGCGTGCTGGTCAGCCGAATGCGGCGCAAATTTAGCCAAGGCGGTACGTCCTTGCCCATACGCTCAATCCATAACTGGGGCTATATGTTTGCCGCTACGTGTCAACTGCTTGAAGCGTCCGGGCGTCACTAGGGCAGGGCGCATGAAAAAGGCTCTGACAGCATAGGCTGACAGAGCCTTTGATCGCAGGAGCGTGTCTTTCTTAGTAGTAGCGCTGTACCGATAAGTCGTCTGCACGGATGGCAGGCTCTTTATTACTGACCAGATCAGCCAGCAATTGAGCGCTGCCGGTAGCCAGGGTCCAGCCCAAGGTGCCGTGGCCCGTGTTCAGGAACAGGTTGGGGTAGCGGCTACGGCCCACAATCGGGGTGCTGTCTGGTGTCTTGGGACGCAAGCCGGTCCAAAAGTGCAGGTCTGCATCGCTTTGGTAGCTGCCTGGGAACAGGTCGTTCAAGACCATCAACAAGGTTTGTTCACGACGAGGGTTCAGGCGCTTGTTAAAGCCGACGACCTCGGCCATGCCGCCAACGCGAATACGCTCATCAAAGCGGGTCAGGGCGATCTTGTAGCTCTCATCCAGCAAGGTGGATTGTGGGGCGCGGGAGGCATCCGCAATGGTGGCTGTAATTGAATAGCCTTTGAGCGGGTAGACCGGAATGGCTTGCAGGTCTTTCATCAAGCCTGTGGACCAGGAACCCAATGCCATCACATAGGCATCAGCCGTAAGCAATTCGTTGGCGCACTGTACGCCGCTGATCTCATTGCCGCTGGCATGAATGCGCTGAATGTTTTGGTTCCAACGAAATTCCACGCCTTCTTTTTCAGCCAGCTCGCTCAGGCGACGGGTGAACAATTGGCAGTCACCCGTTTCGTCTTCGGGAAAGCGCAGGCCACCACTTAGCTTGTGCTCCACATGGCGCAAGGCGGGTTCGATTGTGTGCAGCTCAGATGCAGCCAGTAGCTCGTAAGGGACGCCAGCTTGTTTCAAGACCTCAATATCGGCAGCAATGCCATCCAACTGCTTTTGAGTGCGGAAGACCTGCAAAGTGCCTTGCGAGCGGTGCTCAAACTGGATGTCGGTCTGGGCGCGTAATTCGCCCATGCAGTGGCGGCTGTACTCAGCCAGCCGCACCATGCGTTCCTTGTTGACTGCGTAGCGATCTGCCGTGCAGTTTCTCCACATCGCCAGCAACCACTTGATTTGGGTCAGCGTGCCGTCCGGGCGAATGGTCAGGGGAGGGTGCTTGTCGAACATCCACTTGATGGCTTTGCGAGGGATACCCGGCGCAGCCCAAGGGCAGGCGTAGCCAAAAGAGAGCTGACCGGCATTGGCAAAACTGGTTTCCAGAGCGGGCCCAGCCATGCGGTCGATTACCGTCACGCTGTGTCCTTGGCGAGCAAGATAATAAGCGCTGGTTACGCCTTCTACGCCAGCACCTAGCACGAGGATCTTCATACTTTTCCTGGGGCGCATCGCCCGAAAGAGAGAGTGTTGCGATCAGGCGCGGAAGAGCCGCGCGTGCTGTCGCAATTCGATACGTTTTATCCGTCTATTTCAACAGGCAGGCTGGGTGGGGGTCAAGGATTAGTCTTGATCCGGTGTGCTGCGTGGGAACACCATATTGTTGCGATGAATCAGTTCGGTGTCGTGCTCACTACCCAGCAGTTCGTTGATCAAATGGCTGGGCTGGCCCATGATGCGACGCGTGTCGTCAGAGGAGTAATTGATCAGACCGCGGGCGTACTCCACGCCGTGCTTGTCCACGCAAGCGACGACATCACCACGGTCAAACTCACCCTCTACATGAGTCACGCCTACGGGCAGCAGGCTCTTGTGGCCCTGTACCAGAGCACGCACTGCGCCTTCATCCAAAGACACACGGCCACGGACGCGCAACTGATCCACCAGCCAGCGTTGACGTGCCGAGCGCACAGGCAGGGTGGCGCGCAGCTCCGTACCAATGCGCTCGCCTTGTGCCAGACGCGACAGCACTTGTTGCTCCCGGCCCGAAGCAATAATGGTGTGCCCACCGCTTTGTGCGGCGCGCTTGGCGGCCAGAATCTTGGTGATCATGCCACCGGTGCCAATATTGCTGCCCGATCCGCCAGCCATCGCTTCCAGAGTCGGGTCGCCCGCTTGTCCCAGCGAGATAAATTGGGCGTCTGGATTGCTGCGAGGGTCAGCACTGTACAGGCCAGCCTGGTCCGTCAGAATAATCAGGGTTTCGGCTTCGATCAGGTTAGTGACCAGCGCACCCAGCGTATCGTTGTCGCCCACACGGATTTCGTCGGTGACGACGGTATCGTTCTCGTTCACGATAGGCACCACACCTAGGTCCAGCAGGGTGGTGATGGTGCCCCGTGCATTCAGGTAGCGATGGCGGTCTGCCAGGTCTTCATGGGTCAGCAAGATCTGGGCAGTGCGCACGCCGTGGCGGGCAAACGCTACTTCATAGGCCTGGATCAGTCCCATCTGGCCCACGGCTGCAGCAGCCTGCAATTCATTCATGGCTTTGGGTCGACGCGGCCAGCCCAGGCGGGCCATGCCTTCGGCGATAGCGCCGCTGGACACCAGCACCAATTGCTTGCCTTGGGCATGCAACTGGGCGATTTGGGTGGCCCACTGTTCGACGGCATCCAGGTCAATCCCTTTGCCTTCGTTGGTGACCAGGGACGAACCTACTTTAATAACCAGTCGGCGTGACTGTGCAACGGCCGATTCAGAATGAGAAGAGTGCTGCATGAGGAGTCAGAAATCCATCGCTTGGCGTGTAAATAGAGAAAATGCCAGGAGCAGGGCGGCAGGCTTACCGCCTCTTTCCGGGCATTTTAGTGTTCAGTCACAGAGCCTGGGGCCTGGACCTGTTTGGCACGATCAGTCTGGGGCAAACCTCTCGTCGTAAATATGAGTGCCGTCCGCAATATCCTGCTCGATATGTTCTTTGCGGCTTTCCTCGTCCAGCCAGGACTGCAGTTGGTACACCAGATCCTGGGTGCCTACGCCGGTAAGCGCCGAGATACCAAAGACCGGGCCTTCCCACTCCAGCTCTTTGAGCAGGCGGGCTTTCAGGTCTTCAGGGTCAGACACCATGTCCAGCTTGTTCAGCACCAACCAACGAGGCTTGGCGTGCAGCTCTTCACTGTACAAGCGCAGTTCTTCGACAATGGCGCGGGCTTCGGCAGAAACCTTGGCTACGATATCTTCGTCCGGGTCCAGGCTGGATACATCCAGCAGGTGCAACAGGATACGAGTACGAGTCAGGTGACGCAGGAATAGATGACCCAGACCAGCGCCTTCGGAAGCACCTTCAATCAGACCGGGAATATCCGCCACTACAAAGCTGTGGGCTTCGGAGGAACGCACCACACCCAGATTAGGGTGCAAGGTCGTGAAAGGGTAGTCCGCGATACGGGGCTTGGCATTGGAAATGCGGGTGATCAAGGTGGATTTACCGGCATTGGGCATGCCCAGCAGGCCCACATCGGCCAGTACTTTCAGCTCCAGGCGCAGTTTGCGCTGCTCGCCTTCCTTGCCATAAGTAAACTGACGCGGGGCGCGGTTCACACTGGATTTGAAGTGCAGGTTACCCAGACCGCCAGAGCCGCCCTGAGCCAAGGTGATTTTCTCGCCATGACGCTTCAGGTCAAACAGTTGCTCGCCGGTCTCGGCATCGAAAATCATGGTGCCTACGGGCACGCGCAAAGTGATGTCTTCGCCACCCGCGCCGTACTGGTCGGAGCCACGGCCGTTCTCGCCGTTGCGAGCGCGGTGCAGGCGGGCATAGCGGTAGTCAATCAGGGTGTTGACGTTGCGGTCGGCCTCGGCATAGATGCTGCCGCCACGGCCGCCATCGCCACCGTTAGGGCCACCTTTTTCAATAAATTTTTCTCGGCGGAAACTGGCAGCGCCGTTTCCACCCTTGCCTGCGACCACTTCAATGGTCGCTTCGTCTACGAATTTCATGGTGATGAGTGCTGTATAGGTCCAGGGGCCGCAGAGCCGGTCGGGCTGCTAGTCTGAGTGCAGACCATTTTAAACAAAAACCCCAATTGCTTAGTGTATAGGAGATTGGCTTATCTGCCGGTATGTGCAGTGATAGTGGCCGATTTTTAATCTCTTGCTGTGGCCCCAAGGGAAACTGGCTAAGCCGGGTATGAGTATCAGCATGGCAGATTGCCACGCATAAAAAAAGCCCTGCCAATAGCGGCAGGGCTTTTCGTAGCGATTACGTAAATACGTAATGCTTATTCGGCAGCAACGACCGAAACGGTACGCTTGTTCAGTGCACCGGTGATGGAAAATTTAACTTTGCCATCGACCAGGGAGAACAGGGTGTGGTCTTTACCAATGCCCACGTTCACGCCGGGGTGAAACTGAGTGCCGCGCTGACGAACAATAATGCCGCCAGCCGAAATTACCTGACCGCCGTAGACTTTAACGCCCAGACGTTTGGCCTGTGAGTCACGGCCGTTCCGCGTAGAGCCGCCGCCTTTCTTCTGTGCCATTTCTTTAGCTCCTAGATGAAGAAATTACCAAATTCGTTTTCAGCAACAACTTAGGCGTTGATCGCTTCGATACGGATTTCGGTGTAGTTTTGACGATGGCCTTGCGTTTTGCGGTAGTGCTTGCGACGGCGCATTTTGAAGACTTTGATTTTGTCGTGACGGCCTTGCGCAAGAACGGTTGCCTTGACCACGGCGCCAGTAACGAAAGGAGCACCAATTTGCAGTGCTTCACCTTCGCCTACCGACAGTACCTGGTCGAGCGAAATTTCTTGCCCAATGTCAGCCGGTATCTGTTCTATTTTGAGTTTTTGGCCAGCAGTAATGCGATATTGCTTACCGCCGGTTTTTATAACCGCGTACATAGGGAATCCCTTAAAGAGTCAAACAGGCATCGCGTAAAGGCTGTTTAGTGCCCGCTGTAATGCCATCTAACATAAAAAAATCTTGACACGCAAAATGCCAAGCAAAAAATAATAGGTTAAAAAGGCTTTGCTGTCAATGGCTTGGCCCCTTTGCTGTCAGTATTTTGCATCCAATCCTTTCGTCTCTCTCTGGCGCCGGTTCCTTGCCAGAGGCAGGAGCAGCACCGCTCGCGCGTCCGCTTCGATGCGTTCCGTGTATGGTTTCGCCCCAAACTATTACATTTCCCCTCAATCTGTGGCGTTTGTGGGCTGATGTTTCCGTTAGGCTAGAGACGTTGCGTTCACTGAGCGTAAGTCATTTATTTCTCGAACCTGATTAAGGGGAAGCGTATGAATAAGGACACGATCGAAGGGAAATGGAAGCAACTGGCGGGCAAGGCCCGTACGGTCTGGGGCGAGATTACCGATGATGATTTGGCCAAGATCAAAGGGGATGCTACGCAGTTAGCGGGTCTGGTGCAGGAGCGCTATGGCCGTACCCGGGAAGAAGCGGAACGTGAAGTGAAGGATTTTTACGATAAGTACGATCGTTAGCGACGCGGATAGCAGGATCGGGTCTGACACCTGGTTCCCGATAGAGGTAGGCGTGGATGGTCAGACAACGCTATTAGTCCGTTCGTACTGAAGGAGAGGAGAATCGTATGCTTTACTATGCTGTCGTCTTTTTTGTAATCGCCATTGTGGCGGCTGTGCTGGGTTTCGGTGGTATTGCCGCCGGGGCTGCTTCGATAGCCAAGATTCTGTTTGTAGTGTTCTTGATTCTGGCGGTGTTCACGCTGGTCAAGGGCATGGGCAAGAAATAGAACAGGCCCGCTCAGGGCGGGCCCGTCTGAATCGAAAAACCGTCTCCATCTTAGGATGGAGGCGGTTTTTTTATGAGCGGTAGTCAGCGTTGATCGTGACGTACTCGTGGGAGAAGTCGCAGGTGTAAACCGTTTCGCTGTGCTGGCCACGGCCCAGTGACACTCGCACCAGAATTTCGGCTTCCTGCATGACGCGCTGGCCGTCTTCTTCGCGGTAATCAGGGTTGCGACCGCCATCAACGGCAACCAGAACGTCACCCAGCCACAAACGCAGCTTGTCGACATCCAGATCGGTGATGCCGGCATAGCCAATAGCGCACAAGATACGGCCCAGGTTCGGGTCCGAGGCAAAAAACGCAGTCTTGACCAATGGCGAGTGGGCGATGGCGTAGGCCACTTTCAGGGCTTCTTCGCTGCTGCCCGCATCGTCTACCTGAATCGTCATGAACTTGGTGGCACCTTCGGCGTCACGCACGATTTTCTGTGCCAGTTCACGCGAGGCGTCGACCAGGGCGTCCAGCAAGGTGTTGTAGTTAGGGTCAGCAATCGACTCCACCGTAACGCCGCTTTGGCCAGTGGCCATGATGATGAAGGAATCGTTGGTCGAAGTATCGCCATCAACGGTAATACGGTTGAACGAACGATCCGCTGCCTGGCGGCACATATCGCGCAGCAAGTCGGGAGCAATACCGGCGTCGGTAGCCAGATAGCCCAACATGGTGGCCATATTTGGGCGAATCATGCCCGCACCTTTGCTGATACCCGTCAGGGTGATGGTTTTGCCGGACAGCTGGATTTGACGCGACACGATTTTGGGCTGCGTGTCGGTAGTCATGATGCTGTGGGCAGCATTGAACCAGTTGTTGTCGGACAAATCGTTCACGGCCGCAGGCAAGGCACCCAGCAGGCGATCCATAGGCAGCGGTTCCAGAATCACGCCAGTGGAAAAGGGCAGCACTTGCTGAGGCAGGATGTTCAGCAAGCGGGCGGCTTCCTTACACGTTTGCTGTGCTTTTTCCAGACCGGCTTGCCCGGTACCTGCATTGGCATTGCCCGTGTTGATGACCAGGGCGCGAATGCCATCGTGGGTGGCCAGGTGCGATTCGCACACTTGTACCGGGGCAGCACGAAAACGGTTAGTGGTGAACACGCCGGCCACGCTGGTGCCAGGGGCCAGTTCAAACACGGTCAGGTCGCGTCGGTTGGCCTTGCGGATACCGGCTTCGGTAATACCGATTTTGACACCGGCAACGGGGTGAATATCAGACTCAGAGGGAATGAACAGATTGACGGCCATGACGCGATCCGGAAAACAATGTTAAAGGCGGCTCAAAGCAATAATGATACTTGCTTTGAGCCGCCTGAGCACATCGCTTTGGGCGTGTGGCGTATTTAGTTCTGGCGCGCTGCCAGCGCAACGTTGTTGCGGGTGATCAGTTTGAGCTCGCCCAGTGCCTCGAACAAGGCGGAACGCGCTTTTTCGGACAGGTTGGCAAACATCTCTTGCAGCCACTGTTCGTGGGAAGCGGCCATTTTCTTGAACTGGCGCTTGCCTTTGGGTGTCAGGCGGATCAGGGAGCTGCGACGGTCTGTCAGAACTTTGATGCGTTCGACCAGGCCTTCTTTTTCCAGTTGATCGGTAATGCCGGTGATGTTGCCGTTGGTGACCATCAAATGGCGAGACAGCTCGCTCATTTTCATGCCGGCGGGTTGACGCTGTAGCTGAGCCATCAGGTCAAAACGAGGCAGGGTAGTCATGTGTTCGGTACGCAGACGGCTGCGAATTTCGCCTTCAACCAGATTGGTGCAGGCCATCAGACGTAACCACAGTCGGGTGTCGAAGTGGTCGTCGCTGTGAGCACGGCTTTCCAAGTCGGGAGCGGCATCAGCGACGGCGGAAGCGGGGATATCGTTCATGATCATAGATAGCTTGCCTTAATGGTGCATGTCCAAAATGTTTAGCTTTGAAGGACGCAGACCGCAGCCATGAGCAAGCTGGGTTAGCTTGGAGGGTATCTTAGGGGCTGTATCGAAGTTTGACATTGCGACAGATCAAAGTAAATTCGTTTTTAAGCTTAAATTAATCAAATGAAGCAAAGGGCTCTAAGTGGCGCGAACGCTTTAGGTAAAGAAATGCAAAATCCTGTCTGCTATTTACTTTAACTGTTGCAGCTTTGAATAATGTGCCACCAGCGGCCCAACTTGGATATGAGGCGATAAGCTGGCTAAATTCAAGTGATTATTTAGTTGAAGTATAAGACATTTGTTCCCGTGCCGCCTGTTCGATGAATCAATATCCTGTTTTTTTGTGATATTTTTTTGTTTCAAAAATAATGTTGATGACTATTTTTCTTAATTGAAAAAAATACAGGCTGCAGATTGATTTATTTCTTATATTCTGAAATTTCTTATTCAAATTTGTGATCTGCTTGTATGTGCACAAAGGGCGGCCAGGCTCCAGCAGCATACCCCTTGAATCGGCAGATAGTGATGCGCTACTGCGGATAACCCGTAGTCGTCAGTGCTGATGTTGCTGCGTTTTTTTTGCTAATATCCTTTAGAACTAAACAATATAGACCTTGCCAATTTGGCCCGCGCCTTTGATGCAGCAAGGTCTACGCCTGAGTGGGGCGTTATCTACGCAGGAGATACGGATGGAACGTTCAGCGCACCTTGATACCTTCGCACGCGACAATCTGCCGCCCATGGAGTGGTGGCCAGAAATGCTTTTGGAAGGGAATCCAGATGTGGACTACCCCGCTCGTTTAAATTGCGCCGTGGCGTTGTTGGGCGAACAGGTAGCAGCAGGACATGGGGATCGGGTGGCGTTGCAATGGGCCGATGGCGATGAGAATCGCAGCCTGAGCTACAAGCAGCTGGATGTGCTGACCAACCGTATTGCGCATGTTCTGACCCAGGATCTGAAGCTGGTGCCCGGCAATCGTATTTTGCTGCGTGGCCCGAACAATCCCATGATGGCGGCGTGCTGGCTGGCCAGCATCAAGGCCGGTTTGGTGACTGTGCCCACCATGCCCTTGCTGCGTGCCGTGGAGTTGAAGACGATCCTGGAAAAGGCCGAGATTCACGCGGCTCTATGTGACGAGCGTCTGCGCGAAGAGCTGGAGCACTGCATGGACTCTGCGCACGATTCGTATACGCCGGTGCTCAAGCAGTTGCTGTGCTTTAACGATCACAGCGACAGCGGCCTGGAAACCTTGCTGGCAGACAAGCCCGAGCAGTTTGATGCGTGCGATACAGCCGCCGATGATATTTGCCTGATCGCGTTTACCAGTGGCACGACCGGTCAACCCAAGGGTTGCATGCACTTTCATCGTGATGTGCTGGCTATGTGCGATACCTTTGCCCGTCATGTGTTGCGCTTGACGCCGGATGATGTGGTTTGCGGTACGCCACCCCTGGCTTTCACCTTTGGTCTGGGTGGTTTGCTGTGTTTCCCGCTGCGCGTAGGAGCATCGACCGTCTTGCTGGAGCGTCTGACACCGTCTGATTTGCTGGGCATGATTGACCGTTTCAAGGTCACCATGAGCTTTACCGCTCCTACCTTCTACCGTCAAATGGCCGGTCTGGTGGACCGTTACTCTCTGGCCAGCTTGCGGGCCACGGTGTCTGCGGGTGAGGCCTTGCCAGATGCTACACGCCAGCTTTGGAAGCAGGCCAGTGGCATCGAGATGACTGATGGCATCGGTGGTACCGAGATGATTCACGTCTATGTCTCCAGCGCACCGGACAAAGTGCGTGCTGGCGCGATCGGGCAAGTGGTGCCGGGTTACGTAGCGACGATTCTGGATGATGATCTGAATCCAGTGCCGGTAGGCACGGTGGGGCGTTTGGCCGTCAAGGGGCCGACAGGGTGCAAGTATTTGAACGACGAGCGTCAGAAACAGTTCGTGCAGGGCGGCTGGAACTTCCCCGGCGATACGTTCAAGATGGATGAAGACGGTTATCTGTATTACCAGGCGCGCAATGACGACATGATTGTGTCGTCAGGCTATAACATCGCCGGTCCTGAAGTAGAGGGTACGTTGCTCAAGCACGAGGCAGTGGCCGAGTGTGGGGTGGTTGGTGCAACTGACGAGGAGCGCGGGCAGATTGTGCAGGCTTTCATTGTGCTCAAGCCGGGTTTCACGGGCAGTGATGAGCTGAAAAAGCAGCTGCAAGACTTTGTGAAGGAAAATGCGGCCCCCTACAAATACCCACGGGCAATTGAGTTTGTGAATTCCTTGCCGCGTACAGAGACGGGCAAGTTGCAGCGTTTTGTACTGCGTCAGATGGCGCAGCACTGATTGTTCAAGCGATAAAAAAAGCGGGCATATAGCCCGCTTTTTTGTGCCTGGTGTTTTTAGCTCTTGAAGCTGGCAAACACTTCGCGTGCGGCTTGCAAAGTGGTGTCAACCACGTCTGGCGTGTGCTGCACAGAGACAAAACCGGCTTCAAAGGCCGATGGGGCGAAGTACACGCCTTTGTCCAGCATGGCGTGGAAGAACTGCTTGAAGCGCTCGATATCGCCTGCGGATACTTCAGCCAAGGAGGCAGGAACCTGCTCGCTGAAGTAAATCCCGAACAGACCACCTTCGTGATCGGCTGTAAAGGGGATGCCGGCTTCCTGTGCAGCGGCTTTCAGGCCCTGGATCAGGTGGGCAGTGTTTTTGGTCAGCGTGTCGTAGAAACCGGGCTGTGCCAGTTTTTTCAGAGTTGCCAGACCTGCCGCAACGGCTACCGGGTTGCCGGACAGCGTGCCCGCTTGATAAACGCCACCCACGGGAGCGACGCACTGCATGATGTCGCGGCGGCCACCGAATGCACCCACGGGCATACCGCCACCAATGACTTTAGCCAGTGTGGTCAGATCCGGACGGATGCCGGTCAAACCTTGTACACCTTGCGGGCCGACACGGAATCCGGTCATGACTTCGTCAAAAATCAGCACAGCACCGTACTCGGTACACAGCTCGCGCAAGCCTTCCAGAAAGCCGGGCGCAGGGCGGACCAAGTTCATGTTGCCGGCAAACGGCTCAACGATCACACAAGCGATTTCATCGCCCTTTTGTTTGAAGGCATCGCGGACGGCGTCCAGCTTGTTGTAGTCCAGGACCAGGGTATGAGCGACAAACTCGGCAGGTACGCCGGCAGAGGTCGGGTTGCCAAAGGTCAGCAAGCCAGAGCCCGCTTTGACCAGCAAGCTATCAGCGTGACCGTGGTAGCAACCTTCAAATTTGATGATGGTGTTGCGGCCGGTAAAGCCACGGGCCAGGCGGATGGCGCTCATGGTGGCTTCGGTGCCGGAGCTGACCAGACGCACTTGCTCGATGGAAGGCAGCATTTGGGTCAGGGTTTCAGCCAGAACCACTTCGCCTTCGGTAGGAGCACCATACGACAGACCATGAACGGCGGCGTCTTGAACAGCCTTGATCACGTCCGGGTCAGAGTGACCCAGAATGGCCGGACCCCAGGAACCTACGTAGTCCGTGTATTGCTGGCCGTCTGCATCCCAGATGTAAGGGCCTTGGGCGCGTTCGATGAAGCAGGGTGTACCGCCCACGGAACCGAAGGCACGGACTGGCGAGTTAACGCCGCCGGGGATGACTTTGCTGGCACGTTCAAAAAGTTCGGAGTTACGGGACATGAGGCAAGAATCCAGACGTAAAAATCGGTTGGTCAAGGCAAGGCTCAGTGTTAGCGCATGAAGCGCGACTGGGCCTGGGCGTGAAAGTAATCGGTAAAGCGTTGCGCGGTGGCGCGTATGTCGGCTGTCTCGAACAGGCTGCTGATGACAGCTACGCTATCGACGCCCGCTTCCAGCAGTTCCGGCATTTTTTCGGGTGTGATCCCGCCAATCGCAACAATAGCGGCACGACGGCCATCGCTTTGCTGTTCCTGACAAAGCTTAAGGGCTTGGCGCAAGGTGTTCAGTTCCGCAGGAGGCGCTTCGGGCTTGACGCTGGACGGGTACATGGCACCAAAGGCGATGTAGTCGGCATCATCAGCCAAGGCTTGGCGCGCCAGATCCAGGCTGTTGTAGCACGAGCGTCCCAGCAAGGCTTGCGGCCCCAGGGCCTGACGGGCCTGGGTGAGTTCGCCATCGCTTTTACCCAGATGTGCGCCTTGCACGTCGAACTGCTGAGCCCAGCTCCAGTGGTCGTTGATCAGCAATGGAAGGTCCAGCGACAAGCAGAGCTTGATCAGTTCTTTGAGCTGTTGCTGACGGACTGGTTCAGAGCCGTTCTTGCGGCGAAACTGTAGCACCTGCAAGCCACCATCGTGTGCGGCGCGCACAGCGTCCAGCAAGCGTGGGGTGTCGTCCCATTCGGGAGTAATGCCGTATAAGCCGGCAGGAAAGCGCAGGGTAGTGGCGTCAGTCATGGTGGGGAACAAGCGGGTTGAACAGGCGGTGGCCCATGCCGGGCTGGAAGGTGTCACTGGCACGTTCCTGTAGGTGTAGCAAGGCTGATTCTACCGCGTTATCCAGCTCATTGCCCTGAGCCAAAAAGCTCACGCAAGCGGTAGCCAGCAAACTATCGATGTCTTGCTGGCGCACGCCGACATCCAGCGGCATGCTGTAATCCAGACGGCCGTGATGGCCCTGAAAACGGCTATGCCATTGACCTGCGGAGCCAGGTACTCCAGTGACCAGAACGGCATTGGCGCCCGCGTTCAGCAAGGTCTCTACCCCGTCCAGGCTTTCGCCCAGCAAGCCGTCTGCTTGCCAACGATCCAGGCTGGGGGAGTCGATCAACAATAAGGCGCTCAGTGGCAGCAGCAAGCGTAAACTGGCATCCAGGGCATCGTCCGCTTCCAGCTCGTCCAGTCCGACAGGCATGGCAGTCAGGTGCAAGACCAAAGGGAGTTCGGGGTAGTCGGAGCACAGTTCAGCTACCATGCTGGCAATCTCCGGGCTGTAGACGGGACCGCATTTGATGGCCTGGATGTTGATATCCTCCAGCAAGCAGCGGGCCTGGTCGTCCGCGGTATCTTCGGCCAGGGTCTGGATATCCTCTTGTTGGGCGGTATCGCGTACCAGCAGGGCCGTGGGCACACTGACAATATGGCAGCCCAAGCGTGCGCCGGTCAGAGTATCTGCAGGCAGGTGCGCTCCACCGCTGGGATCATAGGGAGCCAGCACGAGAGCCAGGGCGGGACTTGAATTTTTGATTTCAGCAGCCATCTTGTCTTGGTTACACATGCAGCGCCCTCAGGCTCTGGATGTCAGGGGTTGAGTAATTTAGTAATATGAACCCCATTTTAATGGATTGCCCCGATTTGCACGCGGATCGGACTATGTTTACAAATACAGTAGGAATACTATGCGTACGTGGATGTGCCTGATTTGCGGCTGGATTTATGATGAAGAAGCAGGTTTGCCTGAGGAAGGCATTGCGCCGGGCACACTGTGGGAAGATGTCCCTCCAAACTGGGTCTGTCCCGAATGTGGCGCCCGTAAGGAAGACTTCGAAATGATCCAAGTGTGATCATCTCAAGTTCCAAGGTGGTTTGCTTTGACGGGAGGTGTGTATGAGTGCCACTAGCCAGTCCCCGCTAATCCAAGAAAGCGCTGATTTAACGCACCACCTGTTACTTGCCATGCCCGGTGTGGTATCGGGCAGTTTGGCTGACACGGTCATTTATGTCTGTGAACATAATGAGCAAGGTGCTTTAGGTCTGGTCATTAACCGGCCAACCGATTTAAGCCTGGTTGAACTTCTGTCTCGTATCGAGCTGGACGTGGAAAACCGGGCCAATCTGGCAGCGACCTCCGTGTATTTTGGCGGCCCTGTTCAAACGGACCGCGGCTTTGTTCTGCATGACTCCGAAAAAGCCTATACCGCCAGCCTGGAGGTGGGCGACCTGACCCTGACGACATCGCGCGATGTCTTGCAGGATGTGGCCCAAGGCCAGGGGCCAGTACATCTGCTGGTGACTCTGGGCTATGCAGGTTGGGGTGCCGGTCAGCTGGAAAGCGAAATGGCCGACAACGCGTGGCTAAGTGTCAAAGCCACCCATGAAATCCTGTTTTCTACTCCGGTTGGGGAGCGCTACGATCGCGCCCTGGCTTTGCTGGGAATCAGTCCTTTTACTTTGACTGGTGCTGCGGGCCATGCCTGAACACGAAACACCGTCAACGGTCAGCTCGGCGCAAACCTTGCTGGCCTTTGACTATGGCTTGAAAAAAATTGGCGTTGCCCTGGGGAACACCTTGACGCGTCAGGCTCGCCCTTATACGATTTTGCGGCCCGTTACCCGGGAGCAGCGCTTTGCGGCCATCGAGGCTTTGCTGGCCGAATGGCAGCCTGATCGCGTCGTTGTTGGTTTGCCTTTGACCCTGGATGGTGGCGAGCAGTATGCTTCGCTGCGGTGCCGGCGTTTTGCCAATCAACTGCATGGCCGCTACGGTATTGCGGTAGACCTGGTCGATGAACGGGGCTCCAGCATGGAGGCTCAAGAATTGCTGGGCAATAATGACGATGATGATGCCATGGCAGCCTGCGTGATCTTGCAGCGTTATCTGGATAGCCTGCCGCCGGCCTGAGCCCTCTACAAGGTTGCAGCCTTTTGATTAGTTTATTTCGTTTTAGTTGGCGCGCCGTCGCTTTGATTGCGTGGATTGTGATCGGCTTGTTTATAGTCGGCCTTCTTTTCCCAGTATTGCGTCCAGGCGGGCGCCGCATCATGGTGCTGCGCATGTCTCGCCTCTTGATGCGTATCTGCGGAGTGCGCGTCATCGAGCATGGCCGCGCCGTACAAGATCGAGCCGTGCTCTACGTCTCCAATCATGTGTCCTGGCTGGATATCTTTGTTCTTAACAGCGTGCGCTGTACGTCCTTTATCGCTAAAAGCGATATTCGTCGCTGGCCGGTGATTGGCTGGCTGGTAGCGGGGGCGGGAACCGTATTTATCGAGCGCGGGCAGCGGCGTGCCATTCAAATCGTCAGCCAGCAAATGGCGGTGTGCTTTGAGCGTGGCGATGCGGTTGGATTGTTTCCCGAAGGTACAACCTCTACGGGCTTGGATGTACAGCCTTTTCACGCCAGTCTGTTCGAGGCGGCGATCAGCTTGAATGTAGACATTCAGCCTTTGGCACTGGTATTTGAGCAGGACGGCCAGCGCAGCGAACGCTTTGCTTTCGTAGGCGAGCAATCGCTAGTGGGCAATATCTGGGTGCTCTTAAGTGCTCGCAATGTGTCTGTGCACTGTCACTTTCTGGATTTGATGCCTGCCCAATCCTGTGCAGAATGGGGGCGTTCGCAGACGGCACAGCATGCTAGGGCGCAGATCCGCGCCGTGGTTTGCCCTGAAGCGGTATCTGCACAAGCGTGATGGCTTAGCCCGGTTTCTTGCTTTCCGGGCAATGAATCTGAACTAGATGCCGGTCTTGCAAGCGAACTGCGCTTAATTGGCGACCCCACACGCAGCCGGTATCTAAGCTAATCACCGTTGGCGTATTGAGCAGGCCCAGCGTAGACCAATGACCAAAAATAATAGGCACTTGAGCACAGGCGCGATTGGGCATCTCGTACCAAGCGAGCAAGCCGGATTCGGTGTCTGGCGCTCCCTTGTGTTTAAAGTCCATGCGGCCATCCACATCGCACATACGCATACGGGTCAGCGTGCTGACAATAGCGCGTAGCCGATCGTAGCCCTGTAACTGGGGCTCCCAGCGATCTGGCTGATTGCCAAATAACTCAATGATTTTGTCCCGCCAGTCGTCGGCGCGCAGCAGAGACTCCAGCTCATGGGCATAGTCCAGTGTTTGCTCCGGACTCCAGTCTGGATGCACACCGGCATGGACCATCAGATGACCATGCTCGTAATGAGCCAGTGGCTGATGACGCAGCCAGTCCAGCAGCTCTTGAGCATCGGGTGCCGCCAGCAGTTCCTGCAATGTGTCCTGCTTGCCCGATTTGCGCACGCCGGCAGCAACCGCCAGACAATGGATATCGTGGTTGCCCAAAACACAGACGGCGCGCTCGCCCAGCGAACGGATTAATCGCAAGGCACCCAGTGAATCGGGGCCTCGGTTTACCAGGTCACCGGCAAACCAGAAACGGGCCTGACTATCGGCCGCAACATCGGGGTGGCTGAGCAGGCTGTCCAAGGGGCTACAGCAGCCCTGGATATCACCAATCGCCCAGATGGCAGGAGAGGAAGCTAAGGACATGGTTTAGTTCGTTACGCTGGAGTTACGGCGCCGCACATTGTGGCGGTTTTCCATCATGATAAGAGCCCCTAATGCCAACGCCATGGCAACCAGATTGGGGACCAGCGCCGTGACCCAAGGGGCCAGACTACTTAGCATAGCCACATTCAGAGCCAGCTGGTTGATCATGAAAAAGCCTACGCCCAGCAAGATGCCTGTAAAGACCTTGGTCCCTACGCCACCATGGCGTGTCTGCATAAAGCCGATTGGTGCGGCAATGGTAATCATGACCAATAAGGTAAAGGGATACGCCACTTTGCGCCACAGTGCCACCACTTGTCGTTTAGTCTGCAGCTTATTGGCGTCCAGGTAGTCCACGTAGTCCTTCAAATCCAGAATGGACATGCGCTCGGGGGTAACCACACGGGCGATCAGACGGTCGGGGGTCAAAGACGTAGTCAGTGTCAGTTCGGGACGTTTTTCAATGCTGACCAGAGCCTGAGCAGGGGCTTTGTCTTGCGACAGCGCTTCGTGGGACTGCTCATTCAAATGGGTTTCGGTCACATCCTGCAAGTCCAGCTGGTTTTTGTGAAACTGGCCAGAAGGGGCCTGCGTGACTGTGTTCAGGCGCTGGCCGTCCGAGAACTCGAATATGCTGACATCGCTGACATTTCCATTGCCCTGCAAGTTGGCGATGTTGATGATGCGTACTCCGCCACTGTCATTGTTTTCCTTGAACCAGTAGCCACTTTCCAGCCTTCCGCCACCCGAGCGGCCCAGCAGGGCCATCCCTTGTTCGCTGGATTTGATCTCCGCCATGGGGGTGACATATTCGGACAGGACAAATGCGCCTGCCACCAGGGGCAGGGTAATAGTCCAGAGCATGATCATCATGTGCAGGCCGCTAACCCCGGATGCGCGCAAAATAACCAGCTCGTTGCGTTGTGCCAAGCTGGACAGAGCCAGGGTGGCACCAATCAACAGGCCAATGGGCAATAGATCGTATAGGCGGGTGGGCAGTTCCAGCGCCTGGATGTAGAACAGATTGGTCAGGGTGAATTTGGAGCCCACCTTATCCAGTTCTTCGATCAGGGCGAAAAAGGTGAACAAGCCAAGCAGAGCAATCAGCACAACGGCGCTGGAGCGGTAGATTTCGGAAGCGAGATAGCGGCGAGCGGTGCGCATGAAGAAAAGTGGCCCAGGAAAGACGTGGCTAGATTAACAAAAATGCGGATTTCAGTCAGGGAATGACCACTTGTCGCATACGTTGACTGATGGTGCGCGTGCGCGATTGCAAATAGGGGCTGTTACGGTTCTTGTCATAGTAAGCCGGGTTGGGCAACATGCCTGCCAAGCGGGCTGCCTGCATGGCGCTGAGCTGGGCGGCATCCACCTTGAAGTAGTGCCTTGAAGCAGCCTGTGCACCAAATACACCCTGGCCCCATTGAGCCACGTTCAGGTACAGCTCCAGGATACGCTCCTTGCTCATGACGGTTTCAATCATATAGGTCAAAATCAATTCCTGACCTTTGCGCAAGTAACTGCGGGACTCAGAGAGGAACAGGTTTTTGGCCAATTGTTGGGAAATGGTGGAGCCTCCCCGGCGGCGGGCAGAGCCCTTTTCCAACTGACGGCGGTTGTATTCCCAAGCCTGACGTATGGCATCCCATTCGACACCGGAATGGTTCATGAAGTTCGCATCTTCAGACGCAATGACGGCGCGCTTCAAATTGGCGCTGATCTTGTCGTAAGGAACCCACTGATAACGTAGTTCGGCATTGGAGTCTGCACTGCGTAACTGGCCCTGCTCTGCAGCCATAAAAGTGGTCATGCGGGGCGGCACCACGCTATACCAGAGCACCATTAAAAACAGGGCAATCTGGTAGAGCAAGACTCCGGCGGCCACGGCCAACACAGCCAAGCCAGCCAGTTTCCATGGATGGGCCAGTAAACGGCGCACGTCAACTTTGTCCGATTGCCTGGCGCAAGTGGGCCAGTACAGGTTCTACATCTGGCTGCACGCCGTGCCAGATATGAAAGCTGGCGGCGGCTTGGCCTACCAGCATGCCCAAGCCATCCTTGCTATGTGTGGCTCCGGCTTGTTCTGCAGCTTGCATGAAAGCGGTGGGCTCACTGGCGTAAAACATATCGTAGGCCAGAGAGTTGCTGCGATAGCGTGCGTCCGGCAGTTCAGGCAAGTTCTGGTTCAGGCTGGCCGAGGTCGCATTGATCACGATATCCCAATCGCCGCAGTGGTCATCCAGACCGCCTGCGCTGAGCAAGCGCGAGGCCTCAGGGTCCAGGGAAACCACGTGGTCGCGCAATTCGTAAGCTTTGCTGCTGGTGCGGTTGATGATGTGCAGCAGTTCGCAGCCAGCCTCCAGCAAGGGGAAGACGACGCCACGGGATGCGCCACCTGCGCCAATCAGCAAAATGCGCTTGCCCTCGGGGTTATGGCCCAGACGCAACAGGTCCGAACACAGGCCCACACCATCGGTATTGCAGCCATGCAATTGCCCGTCTTGCATCCACAAGGTGTTGACTGCTCCGGCCATGCGGGCGCGGCGGCTCAGGCGCGGGCCGACCAGATCATAGGCCTGCTCTTTGAACGGCAAGGTGACATTCAGGCCGCTGCCTTGTTTGAAGAACTCTTCCACGGTGGCGGTAAAGCCATCCAGCGGAGCCAGAACACGCTCGTAGCTCAATGCCAGGTCAAATTGGCTGGCAAACTGCGTATGGATTTGAGGCGAGCGGCTGTGCTCGATAGGGTGACCAATAACGCCGTAGCGCTTGGCAGGAGTCGTGTCGGGCATGGTTAAGCGATGCTTGTCTTGTTGTGTGGTGTCAGCACGTGGGCTGAAAGGTCGTATTTTACCCTAGGGTCTGCTTTCACCAGAGCCAGTCCAGGACAATACGATCTTACTGCGAGTCTGCGCTGTGCATACTGAGTTTGTCATGCGTAAAACTCCAGGTCCGGGTGATCACCAGCACATCCGAGCCGGGGGCCAGTTGCTCAGGCAAAGGAGCAAAAGGGGCGGCCAGCTCCACAATCCGGCGGGCGGCCAGATTCAGGGCGGCTTGTTCAGAGGGTTGTGTGATCTGGGCGCGCAATAGGCTGCCATCGCGCCGGATATAGACCGTCATTTGCAGTGTTCCGTACAGCTGCTGGCCTTCTTGTCGCGGGTAGTGGCGTGTGCCAGTCTGCTCAATTTTTTGACGCCATTGGTCCAGATATTGGGCTTGGTCACTGGCCTGAGCGCTGGGGCCAATGTAGTGGTAGCGGGGCTGGCGCTGCTGCTCGCGGATTTGTTCGCGCAGTACGGCCAGTTGGCTATTGTGCACTTGGGGCAGCAGGTCCTGATCGTCCGGGCCTGGCTCAATGGACGAGCCAATGTATTCCAGCCGGGGTGTGGCAGGAGCTGCTTTATCCTGGCTTTCAAGTTCACCCAGCAGACGTTGTTGCTCGCTTTCCAGACTTTGCTGGCGTGCGCGCAATGCTTCCAGCACTAATTGATTCGGCAGATTGGGATCGGTCAGAGGCAGAGGGTGGCTGGCCTGCCCTTGTTGATGTTCTCCGCCTCCGTCCAGGTTTAGCTGTGCCAGCAGTTGCGGGTGTAAAGGCACAGAGTCAGTGCTGAAATTGACTAGTGCAACATCCAGGCTATTGGCAGGTGCGGGGGAGGGGCCGTGGCTGGGCCAGAAGATCAGTACTAGATGAATCAGAGCCGAGAGGGCGACCGCCAGCCACAGATAGTCTTTGGACGCGTGGCGGCGGTCGGATTTGGCCATGGTGTTTAGTCAGCCGTGGCTACCGAGCGCAGGCGGGCTTCTACCGTCAGGGCCAGCTCGTCAAATGACAAGAGGTCCAGCGTTACTTCCTGACCACGCTCCAGGGCAGGCAGGCCCGGCACGTGCAGAACCAGAGGCGCATTGGTCAAACGCACCAGGTCTTCCTTGATGAAGCTGGCCTGAACTTGCTTGATATCGTTTTGCTGCAGCCAGCGCAGGCACCAGAAACGCTCCAGGGAGGACTGATAATCGGCCCACTGGGTGTACTGCGACTCGAAGGCACCAATAATGGCGTACAGATCTGCATCCTTTGGCTGGAAAGGGGCGACCAAGCGGGCGGAGATGCCGTGCTCGGCAGCCGCCAGAATCTGCCCCTGGTTGATCAAGTCCACATAACGGCGCAAAGGCGAGGTAGACCAAATGTATTGCGGCACACCGATGGAGTCATGCGGGCCGGGGGTGGTGGACATGCGGGTGCGCATGAATTGCTGCGAGCGGTAAATGCCGGGCACATTATGCTCGGCCAGCAAGCCGCCCCATAGCTGATTCGCCAGAATCATGTATTCGGCTACCAACAGGCTCAAAGGCGCGTTTCGGACCCGTGGAACCAGACGAATGATGGAGTCCGGGTCATCGTGTGGGCCATCCAGCTCAAAGCTGTATTCCACCCGGTTATTGTTTTCTGGTTTGCCGCGCACGGCTTCGCGCTGGGCCGATAGCTGACGCGAGAAAGCCCAGAGCGGGCGTAGCCACTCTGCGTAAGGCAGCTCGGCGCTGTCGTCGGCCAAGGCCTCTTCGCTAATCAAAGGATCAAGCTCGTGCTGGCGCAGGTTGCGCTCTACGGTAATGCGTTCCAGGCGGGTATGGTGCGACAGGATTTCGCCCGTATTGATGTCGGCATCGACATACAAAGACAGGGTTGGGCGGGTTTGGCCTTGATCCAGCGAGAAATGGGCGATCAGCTCCGGTGGCAGCATGGGAATCTTGTAGCCAGGTGTATACACCGTCGCCATGCGGTTGCGCGCAATCTGGTCTATTTCGTTGCCACGTCCCATAGCCAGCGAGGGAACGGCGATGTGCACGCCCACGCGCAGACGGCCGGGTTCGGGATGCTGGACTGACAAAGCATCGTCGATTTCGATGGTGCTGGCATCGTCCACCGAGTAGGCGGTAACTTGGGCCTCGGGTAGATCCTGGCCCCAGTTTTGCAAGGCGATGGCTGGAAAGCCGGTGCCTTTGGGGAAATGGGCCGCCATAAAGCGATGCTGATGCAAGGTCAGCGGATTGGACCAGGCTCCCAGCGACAGCAGCAGTTTTTCCGTGCTGATGCTTAGTTCTTTCTGGGCTTGGTCAAATGCCTTCCATTCCAGCGTGTTCTTGTCCGGCTGGGTCAGGAACGTGCTGGCTTTCTGGGCGACTTCAGGCGGTAGCTCGCCCTTGATCATTTGTTCGGCCCAGGTCTGGATTTGCTCTTGTTGCAGGCGTTTCTTTTCAATCGCGGCCAGTGCTGCTTGCAAAATGTCCGGGGGGGCGGGGCGATACAAGCCTTTGCCCCGACGGTGGAAGTACGCAGGCGAGCTATGCAAGGCAAAGATCGTGCCGGTCTTTTCCACTGCGCTGGGGGGATGGCCGAAATACTCCTGAGCCAGAGAGGCGGCTTCAAATTCGTCCTGGGGTGCGCATTCCCATAGAAAGTCTATATCCAGCGATTCGGCCAGCGCCTGAGCCTGTTCCAGCAGTTCGGCAGGAGCAGGTTTTTCAAAGGTAAAGAGAACGCTGTTTTTCTTGATTTTGCTGCGTTTTCCCGACGCGGATTCCACCTGCATGGTGGTATCGCTGTCAGAAAATATTTTTTCTGCTTTGAAATTACCGCTGTCTTCAAAAAGGACGTACATGATTTTCCATCTGGATAGCGCTGGCCATCCGGTAAATATATTTAAGGTTGCTGCAAGGCAAAGCGCAAAATATCGTCGATCCAGGGATCAAAGTCAGACAAGCCGTGATCCCCGCCTTCCAGAATGTGACCCTGGCTGCCTTTGTACCAGTCAGCCATCTCGCGCCAGTTCAGCACTTCATCGCCTTTGGCTGCCAGCAGGTAAAAACGCTGGGGATCAGCAGGACGCGGTACGTGAATGTCGTTTAACTCATCCACATAGTCCGGCAAGAAATGAAACGGATCTGGCGAGTGATAGCAGACGTGTTCACCCACTTGGGTAGCCAGGTCTCTGCCGGCATACACCACCGGGTTTAACAGTACGGCGCGGCTGTGATAGTACTGGGCCAGGTGGCTAGCGTAATAGCCCCCCAGCGAGGAGCCGATCACACACAGTTGCTCTGCCCCCATCCCGGCCTGCATTTCCGTATCCACAATCCGCTTGCTCATGGCAATGGCTTGGGCCGGGCTGGCAGGAAGCTGGGGACAACGCCACAGGTGCAACAAGCCTCTGTCTTGCAGGGTTTGTTTCAGGCGCTGCGCTTTATAGGACGAAGGCGAGGAACGAAAGCCGTGTAGATAGAGGATCATGGGGGCACCTGCTATATATATAAGAGGGTCAGCGTGACAGTTGATCCAGCAGGCGCTGATGAATGCCGCCAAAGCTGCCGTTACTCATCACGACAATGGCATCGCCAGGCTGGCTGGCTTGAACAATGGCCAGCACCATTTTATCTAAATCACTCCATGCTGTGGCGCGATCGCCCAAAGGGGCCAGCACCTGGGCCGCATCCCAGCCCAGAGCATGCTTGCCTTGCGTTTCGCCGTAGCAAAACACCAGATCTGCGTCTTGTAGGGATTCGGGCAGGCGTGCCGCCATGGCGCCCAGCTTCATGGTGTTGGAGCGAGGCTCCAGCACGGCAAGAATACGAGTTGCTTTGCCGGTCTGGCTGCGCAAACCGGCCAGGGTCGTGGCAATGGCGGTGGGGTGATGAGCAAAATCGTCGTAAACCGTAATGTCATTCACCACGCCCCGCACTTCCATACGGCGCTTGATGCCAGCGAATTGGCTCAAGGCTGCGCAGGCCTGCTCGGGTTTCACCCCTACATGGTGCGCAGCGGCAATCGCAGCCAATGCGTTCAGGCGGTTGTGCTCACCTGTCAGTGTCCATTGCACAATGCCTTGGGGCTGACCTCGCAAACTGACCTCGAAAGAAGTGGCGCTGATGGCTCGGCTATCCCAATCGCCTTCGGGCCCGAATTTTTCTACCGGAGTCCAGCAGCCACGCGCCAGGGTTTCGTCTAGGCTAGGGGTGTGAGTGGGAGTCAGAATCAAACCCGTAGAGGGGATGGTGCGAACCAAATGGTGAAATTGAGTCTGGATAGCGTGCAGATCAGGGAAGATGTCAGCGTGATCGTATTCCAGATTGTTCAGAATGGCCGTGCGCGGACGGTAATGAACAAACTTGGAGCGTTTGTCGAAAAAGGCGGTGTCGTATTCGTCCGCCTCAATCACAAACAGAGATTGTGCAGGGTCAAAGCGGGCCGAAACGCCCAAGCCTGGGGCAACCCCACCAATCAGGAAGTTGGGAGAGCGCTCAGCTTGCTCCAGAATCCATCCCAGCATGGAGCTGGTGGAGGTTTTGCCGTGTGTACCGGCCACCGCCAGGACGTGCTGGCCCTGCAAGATGTTTTCACCCAGCCACTGGGGGCCAGAGGTATAGGGCAGGCCCTGGTCCAGAATGGCTTCCATCAGAGGGTTACCGCGCGTCACCACATTGCCCACTATATAGAGATCAGGGGACAGGCTGGTTTGCTCCGCCGCGAAGCCTTCGATCAGCTCGATACCTTGTTCTTGCAGCTGGGTGCTCATGGGAGGGTAGACCCCGGCATCGCAACCTGTGACTGTGTGACCAGCTGAACGGGCAATCAGGGCCAGACCGCCCATGAATGTGCCGCAAATTCCTAATATATGTATGTGCATGACAATCCTCCGGCCTGTATTCTAGACGACTGTTTGATCTGATGCGTGAGCTTTGGTGAGGGCCGGTGCTATCATCCCCAAGTGATTTTTTTCAACGGTGAGTCAGTATGAGTCGGCGTCTTTTTCTAAGGCAATCTTTGCTGTGTGCCAGCCTGTTAGCTGTCCATCCTGCCCCCTGGGCTAGCTTCTTGCCCTCCGATCCTTTTCTGGCGCAAAGCTTCAAGGATCTCCAAGGTCAGGCTCGCACGCTGTCTACTTATATAGGCAAGCCGCTGGTAATCAACTTTTGGGCGACCTGGTGTGCACCTTGCGTGAAGGAAATGCCGGACTTGGAGGCTTTGCATCAACGTTATCCCGAAGTGGGCTTTGTAGGGATTGCGGTGGACTCGCTGGATAACGTCACCGAATTTTTGGAACGTGTACCGGTGAACTACGACATTTTGCTGGCGGGCTCTGGCGGCCTTAAACAAATGCGCAGCGTGGGTAACAAACAGGGCGGTTTGCCCTTCACCGTGGTGTTTGGCAGCAATGGCCGGATCAGCGAACGCATTTTGGGCCAGATAGATCCCCAAAAGTTGGACGAAGTTATTAAGGCTCAACGTTAACTGGCCGACTTTTTCGCTTAATTTCGTCAAATTCTCCGTCTGTCGTGACCTCTATTGGAACGGAATTGGACGATTGCTAACTGTTTGTAAGCCAAGTAGGTTTATAGACAAATGACGTTATTTAGCGTAAAAAGGCGGTCTGTCTTGACGAAAAATCCGCTATGGCGAAACATGTTCTGGTCCTTAACGGGCCCAACCTCAACCTGCTGGGAACACGAGAACCCGATGTCTATGGACATCAGACTCTTGCTGACATCAACAGCGGGTTACAGGTGCTGGCCGATCAGCATGGCGCGCAGTGTCATTTTTTTCAAAGCAATCACGAAGGCGGGCTCGTCGATCGAATTCACCAAGCCCGTGCCGAGGGCGTCGATTACATTCTTATCAATGCTGGGGCCTATACACATACCAGCGTGGCGATACGGGATGCACTTGCCGGTGTCGGTATTCCGTTTATTGAAGTCCATCTGTCCAATGTTCACCGTCGTGAGCCGTTCCGTCACCACTCCTATTTGTCTGACACCGCCAGCGGCGTCATTGTGGGTTTGGGGGCGTACGGTTATGAAGCCGCGCTGCGGTTTGCTTTGAATAATTAGGCGGCTCGTTTCGTTTTTTTGACCAATATTTTTTTAATGCCGTCCTGACCCAGTCAGTGGCTAGTACGGCGTTGCGGGAAGTACGCATGGATCTTAGAAAACTCAAAACCCTGATTGATCTTGTAGCTGAGTCTGGCATTGCCGAACTGGAAATCACCGAAGGTGATGACAAGGTCCGCATTGTTAAATTTTCCCAAAGCTCGGCAGCTCCTGTGGTCTATGCTCCCGAGGCTCCAGCAGCCCAAGTGGTGGCATCCGCAGCAGCTCCTGCTCCTGCAGCACCTGTTGTTCCCGAAGGCCATGCCGTCAAGGCACCAATGGTCGGCACGTTCTACCGTGCTCCTAGCCCAGGCGCGTCTCCCTTTGTTGAAGTTGGCCAGTCGGTCAAAGAAGGCGAGCCCCTGTGCATTATTGAAGCCATGAAGCTGCTCAACGAGATCGAGGCCGACAAGTCCGGCGTCATCAAAGAAATCCTGGTTGAAAACGGCGGGCCGGTGGAATACGGTCAGACTCTGTTCGTCATCGGTTGATGATATGTTTGAAAAAATCCTAATCGCCAATCGGGGCGAAATTGCCTTGCGTATCCAACGCGCTTGCCGCGAAATGGGTATCAAGACTGTCGTCGTTTATTCTGAAGCTGATCGTGGTGCCAAGTACGTGCGTCTGGCAGACGAGGCCGTGTGTATCGGCCCCGCCCAGGCACGTGACAGCTACCTGAGCATGCCTGCCATTATCTCGGCAGCGGAAGTCACAGACGCTGAAGCCATTCACCCTGGCTACGGCTTTATGGCTGAAAACGCGGACTTTGCTGATCGTGTCGAAAAGAGCGGTTTTGTCTTTATCGGTCCACGTCCCGAGAACATCCGCATGATGGGCGATAAGGTCATGGCTAAAAAAGCCATGATCGAGGCTGGTGTGCCCGTGGTTCCCGGCTCGGACGGCGCTTTGCCCGATGATCCTGCGGAAATCGTGCGCATTGCTCGCGAAGTCGGTTACCCGGTCATCATCAAAGCCTCTGGCGGTGGTGGTGGTCGTGGCATGCGTGTGGTCTACACCGAAGCGGCTTTGTTGACGGCGGTTGCCACGACAAAAACCGAAGCGGCTGCAGCGTTCAATAATCCCGAGGTCTACATGGAAAAGTACCTCGAGAATCCACGCCATGTCGAAATTCAAGTATTGGCCGATGGGGAACGCAACGCAATTTGGCTGGGCGAGCGCGATTGTTCCATGCAGCGCCGTCACCAGAAAGTGATTGAAGAGGCCCCCGCACCTGGTATTCCACGTCGCCTGATCGAACGAATTGGCGAGCGCTGTGCAGATGCGTGCCGCAAGATGCGTTACCGCGGTGCAGGAACGTTCGAGTTCCTGTATGAAAACGGTGAGTTCTTCTTTATCGAGATGAACACCCGTATTCAGGTTGAGCACACCATCACTGAAATGATTACCGGCATTGACCTGGTTCAAGAACAGATCAATGTGGCTGCGGGCGAGAAATTCGTGTTGCGCCAGCGTGATATTCAGTTTGAAGGCCACTCGATCGAATGCCGTATCAACGCAGAAGATCCGTTCACTTTCGTACCAAGCCCAGGCTTGATTACCAAGTGGCACACTCCCGGCGGCCCAGGCGTGCGTATCGACTCGCACGTCTTTACCGGCTACACCGTGCCGCCGTACTACGATTCCATGATTGCCAAGTTGATTACTTACGGCAAGACACGCGAGCAAGCCATTGCCCGCATGAACATCGCCTTGTCCGAAATGGTGGTTGAAGGGATCAAGACGAACGTGGAGTTGCACCGGGAATTGATGCAGGACGCCAGCTTCAAGGCAGGCGGCACCAGCATTCATTACCTGGAACAAAAGCTGGCCCAACGTAACAAGTAAGGGCAGCCACAGGTCAGGCCAGGGGCCTGGCCTGACTGACATGATGATTATGTGAAACAGGGGCGAGCCCCCTGTTTTGCTTTATGGAATATACGTATGCGTGAACTCTTACTGAGCTGCCAGGAGCACGAGGCCGAGCGCTTGTCCGATGCTTTGCTTGAAGCCGGAGCCTTGTCGGTGTCGGTGGAAGATGCCGATGGCGATACCGAACAGGAAAAGCCCCTGTTTGGCGAACCCGGTATTGAGCCGGAAGTGCTGGCCTGGGATCGCAATCGGGTGGTTGCGTTGCTGCCCGAGGAGCTGGAGCCAGAAGAGTTGTTGCAGCCGCTCTTTGACGCCGGTGTCTTGTCGCCTGAACAGGCACAATGGACTGTGCGCGATGTACCGGATGAAGACTGGGTTCGTTTGACACAATCCCAGTTCGGCCCTATCCCTGTGGGTGATCGCATTTTGATTGTCCCCAGCTGGCACAAAGACGACGAGGATCTGCCTGCTGCTCAAGAGGGCGACGATGGCCTGGTCCGTATCGAGCTGGACCCCGGTTTGGCCTTTGGTACGGGTAGCCATCCCACCACTCATTTGTGTCTGGACTGGTTGGCGCACAATGTGAAGCCCGGTCAGACAGTGCTCGATTACGGTTGTGGCTCTGGCATTTTGGCTATTGCTGCCCGCAAGCTGGGTGCGGGTCATACCGTCGGGGTGGATATTGACGAGCAAGCCGTGACGGCCACGCGCTACAATGCGCAGGTCAATCAGGTTGAGGTTGAAGGCTTGCTGCCCGATGCCATGCCTTCCGGGCAGACCGATCTGGTCGTGGCCAATATTTTGGCCAATCCTTTGCGTATGCTGGCTCCCATGCTGGCTAATCGCGTCAAACCGGGCGGGCATCTGATTCTGTCAGGCATTTATGACTGGCAGGCCGAGGAAATGATCGAAGTCTATTCCTCCTTCCTGCCCATGTCGGTCTGGCAGGAGCGCGATGGCTGGGTGTGTCTGGCCGGTCAACGCCCCTTGTAAGACGCTAAACCTAAGGTGAGTTCATGGAGCTAAAGACTCGCTGCCCCCGTTGCGGGACATCGTTTGCAGCCAGCGTAGAACTGCTGCAACGCCGTCGGGGCTATATACGCTGCATTCAATGTGCGCATATCTTCGATGGCTTTGAGGAAGTCATTGATGAGCAAGCCCCTGAACCCACCTATGTCGCCCCTCCGGTAGCCGTTGCGCCTGCAGCGCCTCCTGTTGAGCCGGAGCGGCCGGTCTCGCCCAGGCAGGAACAGGCGCAGACTGTAGACTTGCAAGCCCCGGTGCCGGGACCTCGTTTTGTGGAGCATTCCCGCCACGCCCCACCGCGTGATGAGGGCACTGCCCACGAATCCTTGCAGGTGCGCAAATTCCCCGATTCCATTCTGGCCCAGGCACCTGTTACGCCTGCAGCGCCTTCCGTAATTCGTGCTCGTCCCCGACCAGAAGCACTGCAGCCGGATCATCAGGATGATCGTGACACGCCTTTTTTCGTGTCGGCCAGTTCTGTGCCTGAACAAGACAGTGGCCACCACATCGGTCAGGCCTCCTGGTCCGGTTCTGAACCTGAATTCAGTGTGGGCGATCGCGCCAACACTCTGCGGGCGTCCTTCCCTTCGCGTCAGGCCGACGGCACGCACGATAGTGATGCGGACCTGGCCCAACCGGATTGGACGATTGACCCCAACCCCGCTTTGCAACGAGAGACTCGTTACGAGGGCGAGACCAGCTTGGGGCAGCGCGTAGGCTCCCTGATCTGGACCAGCTTGTGCGTCTTGGGTGTGGTGCTTTTTGTGGCGCAGCTTTTGTATGTGTATCGCGTACAGATTGTTAGCCAGATACCTTTATTGCGCCCGGTGTTCGAGCGTACTTGCGCGACCTTGTCTTGCCAGGTTCCTTACGAGCGGCGGCTGGACCAGATACGCGTTCAGGCCTCCGCCCTGCACAAAGCGGCCAATCAACCCGGTCAATCCACCTTGGGCTTTACGCTGCGCAACGAGTTTGAGCGGCCCCAGGAGTGGCCTACCCTGGTTCTGGATTTGAAAGATTTTTCAGGCGCCTTGATCGCCAGGCGCAATCTTGCGCCGGATCAATATCTGGCGCCCGAGCGACGTGAGCCTGCCTTTGCAGCGCGCAGTGAAATCACCGTGCGCTTGCCCTTGAATACCGGGCAGCTCCAAGTTAATGGCTACCAGATTAGCCCCTTTTTTCCATAAGGTAATTTATGACCGAGCGAGTGCTGGTATGTGGTTCGATCGCGTTTGATACGATCGCGGTTTTCGATGGGTACTTCAAAGACCACATTCTGCCCGACAGCATCAAGACCCTGAGCGTCTCTTTCTTTGTGCCCAGTATGCGTAAAGAGTGGGGCGGTTGTGCAGGTAATATCGCCTTTACGCTGAATATGCTGGGTGGTCAGCCCGTTCCCGTCGGTGCAGTAGGCGTGGATGGGGTGGACTATGTGGAGCGCATGAACGAGCTGGGTATTGATACCAGCATGGTGCGTGTAATGCCTGAGCTGTTTACCCCTCAGTGCTTTATTACCACCGACCTGGCCGCCAGCCAGATTGCTTCGTTTCACCCAGGTGCCATGCAAAGCTCAGCCGAAAATGACCTGAGTGGTCAGGAAGCGGCTTGGGCGATTGTGGCTCCTGACTCTAAAGACGGCATGTTTGCGCATGCCCGACGCCTGCATGCACAGGGCACACCCTTTATTTTCGACCTGGGTCAGGCCATGCCTTTGTTCACGGGCGAGGACCTGCTGCAAATGCTTGAACTGTGTCAAGTTCTTACCGCTAATGAATACGAAGCGGAAGTCATTGAACAGCGCACCGGCAAATCCATTGCGCAGATTGCAGAAGGCTTGCAGGCGGTGGTGGTCACCCGTGGAGAGCATGGCAGCACGCTTTACCAAGATGGTCAGGTCGTGGAAATTGCGCCGGTACAGGTTGAAATGGTTGTGGACCCCACGGGCTGCGGTGATGCGCACCGGGCTGGCTTGTTATATGGCCTTACAAAAGGCTGGAGTCTGCAAGAGGCTGGCAGCTTGGGTAACCTGATGGGCAGTATTAAAATCCAAAGTCATGGCCCGCAAAATCATGAATTTAAACGGTCAGACATTTCGGCCATGCTAAAACAGCATTTTGGTATTGAGCGTAGCCTGTAAGCTGACGTTCAACAATTTTTTGTGATTCGGCCAGGTACGTTTTTCGGAGTAAACCGTATGTACGTTTCTTTTTTCGATCGTCCCAAAGTACGTCTGCTGGTGGTGGCGAGCCTGGCAGCACCTGTGTTCCTGTTGGCAGGTTGTGCCAATAAATCGGCTTCCAGCTCCGTGTACAACTACGGTCAAGCTCAGCGTGAACAAATCGTGCGTCTAGGCACCGTCGTGTCGGTACGCGCAGTCACGATCCAGGAAGATCAGAGCTCGGGCGTGGGTACCGTGGGTGGTGCAGCCTTGGGTGGCGTGGCAGCTAGCAGTATTGGTGGTGGTCGCGGCAGCATCCTGGCCAGCATCGGTGGTGCCATTCTGGGTGGTCTGGTCGGTAATGCAGTGGAAAACCGCATGGGCAAGACCCAAGGTTTGGAAATTACCGTTCAGCTGGATAATGGCGAAACCCGTGTTGTGGCCCAAGAGGCTGACGTGCCCCTGTCTACAGGTCAGCGCGTGCGCATGCTTAGCGGTAATGGCCCAACCCGTGTGGTGCCGATGTAAACATCGCCCCAGGGCTTTGCTGATAAAAAACCCGGCCAGTGGCCGGGTTTTTTCATGCCTGCTGCTTATTTTCGGCACTGGAGCGTTCGCGTTCCAACAGGGTTTGCTTGCGGGCGAGCCCCCAGCGGTAACCCGCCAGATCGCCGCTTTGACGCACAACGCGGTGGCAGGGGATGACGACGGCCAGGGTATTGCTGGCACAAGCTCGCGCTACGGCGCGCGCGCCGTTCGGCATTCCCAGGCGTGTGGCAATGTCGGTGTAGCTCAGTGTCTGGCCCACCGGGATCTGACGCAGCAGTTCCCACACCCGTTGCTGAAACGCAGTGCCTTGTATGTCTAGCGGCAAACGTAAACCCAGTGCCGGCTCTTCTACCATAGCTACTACTTGGGCGACGCGTTGATTGAATTGGGGGTCCGCACCAATCAGTTCCGCGGCCTTGAAGCGCTCCTGTAGCTGTTCCAGCAGAATGCCGGGATCATCGCCCAAGGCAATGGCGCAGATACCGCGCTCACTTTCTGCCACCAGCAAGGCACCCAAGCTGCATTGGGCAATGGCAAAGCGGATGGTGCTGCCTTGACCTTGTTTGCGAAAAGCCTTGGCAGGCATGCCCAGCATGGTATGTGATTCGTCGTAGAACTGGCTGTGTGTGCCGTAGCCGGCTTCGTAAATGGCGTCGGTAATGCTTTGGCCTGATTTATCCAGTTCCTGACGCAAGCGCTGGCTGCGGTGCGCTTTGGCATAGGCGTGTGGGGTCAAGCCCGTTTGGGCTTTGAAAATACGGTGGAAGTGATAGGGACTCATCTCCAGGGAGGCCGCCAGCTCTTCAAGTTTGGGAGCGGGGTTTTGGGTCTCGATCAGGCGGCAGGCTTGCACAATCAAGTCATGGCGCTGGCTTGATTGCTGTTGACGGTCTGCATGGCGATGGCGGCTGGCTCTGAAGCCCGCTTGCTCGGCCTGAGCCGCCGTATCAAAGTACAGCACATGTTCTTTATTAGGGCGACGGGATGCAGAGCTGGGGCGAGCATAGATTCCTGTGCTGGGAACGGCATACACAAAGTGCGCATCCGCATTGGTGTCTCTATCCACAATTGCTTGCCAGCGTTGCTCTTTGCTTTGGAAAGGCTGGGGAGGAGTGATCAGACGTGGCATGCGCCACAAGTACCAGGAAGCGACACTTCGGTAGGGGGCCCAGGCTTGGCCTATCTCTCGCAGCGCGCGTGCGCTGGGTGCCTTATCCAGACGCTTCAAGCTGCGATAGCCTTCGCGTACACCGAAGTCGTCCGCGGGCAGAATATCTTCATGCTCCAGCGTGTACATCATCATCATTTCCACCGTCCAGCGGCCAATGCCGCGCAAGGTGGTCAACTGAGCGATCAGCTCTTCATCCGGCATTTGCAGGGCTGTTGCTTGATCAGGAATGATGCCATCCAGGCGAGCCTGGGCCAGCCCCAAAATACTGTTGGCCTTGGCACCGGACAGGCCGCAGCTGCGTAGCGTGTCGTAGGGCGTAGCCAGCACCTCCTGGGGGCTAGGGCAATGGCCATGAGGGTACAGATCAATCAAACGCTGCAGGATGCGGTCAGCGGCACGAGTGTGCAATTGCTGGTACACCACGGATCGGACCAGAGCCTCGTAAGGGTCGCGCTCCGGTCTGGGTTGATGGATGCAAGGTCCAATCTGTTTGACCAAGGCTTGCCAGTCTTCATCCAAAGCCGCCAGGAATTGTTCGGCCTGATGATAGCGGCTGCTAGTGTCCTGTTTAGCGTGTAGGCGGGTCATGGGAAGAGTCGGCTGATTGATGATGGGACCAGTATAAAGTCGGTTTTTGGAGGACACATCCTGAATCTTGCTCTTGAATTCTACCGCCCAAAAAAAAGCCTGAACGTGGTGTTCAGGCTTTCTTTTTTAGAGCGAACCGGGACCTTAGATGGGTACCAGACTAAAGGCAGTGCGTGTGATGACCATATTGAGCACTTGGGTCAGCAACAGCACGACCAATGGCGACAGGTCCAAGCCACCCAGGTCTGGCAAGACACGACGAATCGGGTCCAGCAGGGGAGCGGTGATAGAGCGCAGCAAGGGCATGCTGGGCGACTGTGGCTGAATCCATGACAGCAGCGCTTGCAGCAGCACGATCCAAAACACAAGGCTCAGGGTCCAGCGCAGCACGGTCAACACGGCGGCCAGCAAGAGCATGGGCAGATTGGACATCACGGAAAATGAACCAGTCAGCACCAGAGCACTTAGCATCAGGTAAACCAGGGCGCTAAGCCAGGCTGCGACCAAGGAGGTCCAGTCCCAATAGTTGCCGCTTTTGATCACGCGCCGCAAGGGCATGACCAGCCAGTCCGTGACTTTGAACATGGCTTGCGAATAAGGGTTGAAGGGATGGATTCTGAGCGCATAAACCCAGGCACGCAGTAGCAAAATCGTGCCCAGCAGCGACAGCACAATATGGATTAGGAAGAGGGCGACTTCACTGAACATAGTTGCTTGGTATGAATTAATGGGAGAAGGAATTGTCGCACGCAAGCGCTACAAAGCCAAAGAGCCACCGGATAAGGGTGGCTCTTTGGGGAGAAACATAAACTTGGCGAGTGCTTAAGGGCGCTTGCCAGTTGGGAAGGGCCAGGAGCCAGCGGGGTTGACGTCTTCGCGGCGTTGTTCGGCCGTTGCGGCTGCCGCCGTTTTAGTTGCCTTGCGTGCGGCGGTTTTATTGCCCACTTTAGGTGCTGCTTTAGAGGCTGGACTGGTCTTTGGAGTCTTGGTATCTGCGGTCACGGATTTAACTTCTTTCTTCTTTGGAGCTACGGGTTTTTTAGCACTGCTGGCGGGACTGGCTTTCTTGGCCGCTGTCTTTACCGCTGCTTTGGTGCTGGTTTTAGTGGCAGGTTTGGCTGCCGCTTTGCTTGGGCTGGCTTTTTTAGCCACGGGCTTGCTTGCCTTGGTGCTGGCCGTTTTTTTGGCGGCTGCGGTTGTGGCAGGCTTTTTGGCAGCGGCTGGTTTCGTGCTGGCGGTTTTAGGCGCCGCTACTTTTTTAGCCACTGTCTTTTTGGCGACAGCCTTCTTGGCTACCGCTTTTTTAGCAACCGCTTTTTTAGCGACGGTCTTTTTAGCCGCAGCTTTTTTGGCTACCGTTTTGACAGCTGCTGTTTTGGCAGCGGGTGTCTTGGTGGCCGCGGTTTTTGCCGGGGTGGTTTTCTTGACTGCTGCTTTTTTGGCTACCGTTTTTTTGGCAGCCGCACTGCTGGTGGACTTGGCAGGGGCTTTTACAGCAGCCTTGCTCGTCTTGGTAGCAGTGGTTTTTGCGGGGGACTTAGGTGCAGCGGTTTTGCTGCTGGGACTGGTCTTGGTAGCGCTTGCTTTTACTGGGGCTGCGGCTGCTTTAGCTGGCGTTGCTTTTTTAGGGCTGACGGTTTTAGTGCTTGCTGCTTTTGCTGCGCCTTTCTTGGCTGTTGCCATGATCATGCTCCTTGAGAACAAGTCTTTAGTTTGTCCACACCCATTTGACCTGGCCTGGAAAACTGCAATGGCCTTTTTCAAATGACGCAGGCGTTTAAGGTAGATACCTTATACGCTTAGAAGTCTAACGCAAGCCCCTACACAGTCAAGCATTAATCATAGCTTGGGGCATACGGATTTGCGAATCTGTGCAGGCTGTCTCCAATAAGACGCGTTCTGAGCATGAGAAGAGTGAAGGCGAGCTTATCCAAGTCCCTGATTTTCTACGCTTTGCCCGACAGATGAAACGTGTTTAGTCGCTACTAAAAAGCATGAGTTTATAAATGGATGGCGTCTGTGTTTTCACAGAACGAGCAAACAAAAAAAAGCCCTGAATGAACAGGGCTGAAGGGCAGGTTAATGGTTATAGCGCAAAGGCCGATATGGCTTAAGCTGGTTGAGCCTGGATGGAGGGGCCGGCGTGTTTTAGCTGTTGGGACAACTGCGCAAACCGCTCTTCATATTGTTTGGCCGATTCCATTTTGACAGGGCCGAAGCCGCGCAGTTGCTGAGGCAGATCAGCCAGCTCCAGAGCAGTCGAGTAGTTGGCTTGATCCAGGTTCTTGCTCAAGGTGTTGAGCAGGTTCTGGAACTGACGCCAGAAGCGACGCTCCATACGGCGCTCATGGGTGTAGCCAAATGGGTCCAGCGGCGTGTTGCGCAAGCCTTTGCCTTTGGCCATCCAGCGCAGCAAGGTAGCGGTACGTGGGCCCAAGGTGATTTTGCGAGGGCGGCCTGTGGCTGGATCACGGCGTGCCAGCAAAGGCGGTGCAAAGTGGAAACGCAAAGAGAAGTCGCCTTCAAATTGTTGTTCCAGATCTTTGCGGAAAGCAGGGTGGCTGAACAAGCGGGCCACTTCATACTCATCCTTGTAAGCCATCAGTTTGTACAAGCTGCGTGCGGCTTTTTCAGTCAGCACGGGACGCTGGCCGGGGCGCAGTTTTGTTTCGGCTTCGTGCAAGGCATTGATGGTTTTGGAGAAATTCTGGGCGTAGGCAGCGTTTTGATATTGCTCCAGGTTCGGAACGCAACGCTGCATGATTTGTTCCAGCGTTTCGCGGCGTTGCAAGGTTACGACCTGAGCGGCCGGAGCCAGCAAGCTGGCCAGCGCTTTTTGATCGTGCGCCAGGACGCGACCCAAGTGAAAGGCGTCCAGGTTCGCTTGGATCGCAACGCCGTTCAGGCGAATGGCTTGCTCAATGGCGGCACTGCTGACCGGCATGGAACCTTGTTGCCAGGCCATGCCCATCAACAACATATTCGACAACAGGCTGTCGCCAAACAGCAAGGTAGCTGCTTGGTGCGCGTTGATTGAATGCACTTGATTGTCACCGGCGGTGGCTTTCAATTGGCTCAGCAGATGCTGGGCATCCAGGGGGGCGTCGGGGTTGCGGGTAAATTCTGCCGTTGGTGCCAGGTACTCGTTGATCAGTGCATGGGTATGTCCGGGGCGCAGGCAAGACAGGGCATTGGGGTGAGCGGCAGCGACCACGTCACACAAGATAGCCAGATCTGCTTGGCCGGGATCAACACGCACGGCACCCGTTGTTTCTTTACTGGCAGACAGACGGATGTGGCTGATCACCGTACCGCCTTTTTGAGCCAGACCCGTCATGTCCAGCACGGAGCTGGAGCGGCCTTCCAGGTGCACTGCCATTGAAAGCACGGCACCAATCGTAATCACGCCTGTACCACCCACACCGGCCACGATGACATTGCAGTCCTTGGCTTGAATCGCGGGCTGGGGAAGGCTATCGAGCTTGGCCAACAGTTGGGCTTTCATATCGGCCTGGCCGTTCTGGTCGCCACGGCGCAAGGCGCCGCCCATCACGGACACAAAGCTGGGGCAGAAACCCTCAACGCAGGAGTAATCCTTGTTGCAACTGGACTGATCGATCTGGCGCTTGCGGCCTTCCGGCGTTTCGGCAGGAACCAGCGACAAGCAGTTCGATTGCACACCGCAATCACCACAGCCTTCACAGACCGCTTTGTTAATGAAGAGGCGGCGTGCCGGATCGGGATATTCGTTCTTTTTGCGACGGCGGCGTTTTTCTGCAGCGCAGGTTTGGTCGTGAATCAGGATAGTGACACCGGTGATCTCGCGCAGCTCGCGCTGCAAGCGATCCAACTCACGGCGGTGATGAACCACCACACCATCAGGCAGACTCACACCGCGATAGCGTTCAGGTTCGTCGGTGGTAATGACTACGCGGCGAGCACCTTCGCCTATGGTTTGCTGGCAAATTCGCGGTACGGAAATAGGGCCGTCAACGGGTTGGCCGCCTGTCATGGCGACGGCATCGTTGAACAGAATTTTGTAGGTAATGTTGGCGCCTGCAGCAATTGCCTGACGAATCGCCAAGTAGCCGGAGTGAAAGTAAGTGCCTTCACCCATGTTCTGGAACATGTGACCGGTTTGGATAAAGGGGGATAGGCCCACCCAGTCCGTGCCTTCGCCACCCATCTGCGTCAGGCCGCGCGTTTTGCGGTCCATCCAGGTCGCCATATAGTGACAGCCCACACCGGCCATGGCCTGGCTGCCTTCAGGCACTTTGGTGGAGGTGTTGTGCGGACAGCCCGAACAGAAGTAGGGGCGGCGCGTCAGCCCATTGGTGTCGATAGGCGCCAGGCTCTGCACGGTACAGGCTGGCAATTGAACATTGGCGTGCTGGCCTAGCCAACGACGCAGACCAACGGCAACACGGGCAGGGCTTAACTGGCCATCAGCAGGAATCAGGACTTCATTTTCAATGTCACGCTTGCCCGACACGGTAGGGCGCTGGGCGCGGTTAAAGAGCAGATTCTTTAATTGGTCCTCAATGATCGGGCCCTTTTCTTCAATGACCAGTACGTGGTCCAGGCCTTCAATAAAGCTTTCCAGCGATTGCGGATTGACGGGCCAGCTCAGGCCGATTTTCAGATGCCGAATCGCGGGCAGGTCATTCAGGCCGCTAAGCTGCTCCAAGGCGTCCAGCGTATCCAGTGTCGCTTTACCTGCTGACACAATCCCAATACGAGCGTCGGGGGCGGCGTTCAGGATTTGATCCAGGCTGTACTTGCGGGCGAATTCGCGCACGCTATCCAGGCGGGCATCCAAGGTGCCTTCCATGGCAGGGGTCAGAAACTTGCTCGGGTCATACGGATGCTGACCACCTTGGCTATCTGCCAAGGCGGGGGCCAGGTCGTCCAAAGGGCTGATCTCGAAAGAGCGGCCACTTTCCACGGTTTCGGTGATGGCTTTAAAAGCGACCCAAGACCCGGAGTAGCGCGACAAGGCCCAGGCCCAGATGCCAAAGCGCTCGTATTCTTCAACCGAGCTGGGGTTGACCACGGGGATGCCCCAGGCAATCAGGGATTGTTCGCTGGCATGCGGGATGGACGAGGACGAGGCCACGTGGTCATCACCCACAATCATCAAGACGCCACCGTGTTGGGAGGCTCCGGCGGCATGGCCGTGGTGCAGGGCGTCGCCCGCACGGTCTACGCCTGGGCCTTTGCCGTACCACATGGAAAAGACGCCATCGACGGTGCGGTCGTCTCGTTCGCCGGCTTGCTGGGTGCCCATAATCATGGAGGCTGCCAGGTCTTCGTTGATCGCCGGTTGAAAGCGAACCTTGGCCTGATCCAGATGTTTCTGGGCCTTCCACATGATCATGTCTACGCCGCCCAATGGCGAGCCACGGTAGCCGGACACGAAACCGGCAGTGTTCAAACCACGTTCTTTATCCAGGCGCGCCTGGGTAAGCAACATGCGCACCAGGGCCTGAGTGCCAGTTAAAAAGATGCGACCTGACTGTGCGGTCAGGTTGTCGCTGAGCTTGTATTGAGTGTCGACGGACTGCGTCATGATGAAACCTCCAGATAAGGTTCATGATAGAGAGTCTGCCCTCGCATTTTTTTGCGTTATAGTTGCGTGTATTCCCTATTCTTTGAAATATTCATTTCGTAAATATTCAAATATGGATAAAACTGACTTAAAAATCTTGGACGCCTTGCAATTGGACGGGCGCGCCTCTGCTCAGCAGGTCTCCGAGCAGGTGGGTTTGTCCACCGCGCCTGTATGGCGGCGTATAAAAAATCTGGAAAAAAACAAGGTGATCCAGGGCTATTATGCGCGGGTCGATCGGCGTCAGGTGGGCCTGCAAAGTTGCATGTTTACCCAGATCAGCCTGGACCGGCATTCAGGTGAAATCGTGGATAACTTCATTCGTGCCGTGCGTGATGCGCCGGAAATTCTGGAGTGTCACGCCGTAACAGGGGACGCGGACTTTCTGCTCAAGATCATGGTGCCCAGCGCCGAGTCCTACGACGATTTCCTGCACCGCTTCTTGTTCAACATGCCTGGGGTGCGCCAAACCCGCACGATTGTGGCCATGCGTGAAATCAAGAATGTGACGCGCTTGCCCTTGCCACTTTGATGCATCTTGTTATGGGGTAAAACAAGCGCCTTCAGGTAGAATATTCAGGATTCGGCGGCCTGTAGTGGGTCGGTTTGTAAGCATGAAGGACGGGTTTCTATGATGAAGGCGAATATCCTGCGGCGCACTTCCTGGGTCGCTGTGTTGGCTACAGTGCTGTTAAGCGCTTGCGCAGTTAAATCACCAGCCCCAGAACCTGCGAAACCGCCAGTGGCGGCAGCGCCAGTGCATCCTGCATGTCAGCCTGCCGCAGCGGGCGATCAGCTGGCCGGTAACTGGCTTAGCAAGCATAGGCAAAAAGGCGTGGTCGGTGAACTGCGCACGTTGTTCACCTTGCAAGCAGACGGCACGATGGCCTATACCGAACAGGTAAAACGGCCCAACAAACCGTCTCAAGGGCTGAGCGAAAGCGGTTGCTGGTCGCGTAAAGGGAATGATCTGATGATCAGCACCCAGGAATCCAATGGTGTCACCACCGAGCCGGGCGATCCTATTTACCAAAACCATTACAACATCGTTAGCCTGAGCGCTCGCAATCTGGTGTTGCGCGATCAAGGTGGTACCACTTACCGCCTGACTAAAATGTCGCCTGGCTACCGACTGCCTTTCTGATCACCTTTGGTTTGAAATAATTCCTGGCCGTCCTGGGGGCGGCCAGTTTTTTGTCTGTTTCTTTTGCTGGACGCTCCATGGCTTTGCGCGCGACGATTTATAAAGTTGAACTGAATGTGGCCGATAACGATCGCGCCTACTACGGTAGTCATACTCTGACTTTGGCCCGTCATCCTTCCGAGACAGAAGAGCGCTTGATGGCGCGTTTGCTGGCGTATGGCCTGTATGTGCAGGCTGATGAAGCCTTGAGTTTTTCGCGCGGCTTGAGCGATTCAGACGAACCCGCTTTGTGGGAACACGATCTGAGCGGTAATTTGCTGCATTGGCTGGAAGTGGGATTGCCGGATGACCGGCGTTTGATCAAGGCCTGTGGGCGGGCAGAGAAAGTGACCGTCGTGGCCTACGGCCGCAACGTATCCGTTTGGTGGAATGGCATTAAAGACAAACTGACCCGCGTGCGCAATCTACAGGTCTATGCCTTGGATGTGGCCGGCACGGATGCCTTGGCCGCTTTGGCCGAGCGTGGCATGACCATCAACCTGAACGTGCAAGACGGCACGGTTTGGGCCAGCAGTGAAAAGGGCGAAGCCACGGTTGAGATCAGCCACCTGAATGCTGCCGCTTGATATGAGCCAGCAGCTCGCTGCGAAATAAAGTAGCAGCGGGTGCCAGCGAACGCTGACGCAACTGCAGCAGGCTGACTTGCCGCGGCAACACCGGCGCTTTCAAGGGGCGAAAAATAATCTGCACGGCCTCGGGCAGGCTTTGCGTATTGGCGGGCAAAATCGCCAGCCCCAGCCCATGTCGCACCATACTCAGCACCGTCGTGTGCAAAGAGACTTCATGCACCTGAGCAAAGCGTATGTCCAAGGCGGTCAGTTGCCGTTGGATGGCTTGCCCCAAGGGGCTTTGTGAGGACAAGGCAATAAAGGGGTGTGCGGCCAGATCATGCCAGCGTATTTGCGGTTTGGCCGTCAAAGGGTGATTCGCTGGGAGCAGCGCTTGATACTGATCCTGCATCACTGGATGTGCCTCGATAGAGTCCGGGCGATTCCAGTCCGTTCCCAGACCAAAATCAATAGGTTCTTGTTCCAGTCGCCGGCTGATGTCTTGCTCGGCCATGTCCAGCAATTCCACCCGAATGCCGGGGTAACGCTGCTGGAATAGCGCAATAAAAGGAATCAACAGGCTGGAAGACAGCACGGTACCGCTGGCAATGGATACCCGGCCCCGCTGATGACTGGTCAATTCCTTGGAATGACGCACAGCTTCTTCTACTTCAGCCAGAACACGCCGCGCTGTGCCTAGCAGCTCCTGTCCGGGCTCGCTGAGCACCACTTTGCGGGTATGCCGATCAAACAGCCGCAGGCCAGTCTGGGATTCCAGTTCTCGAATCAACATGCTTAATGCGGACTGGGTCACATGCAGATTGCGTGCGGCCTGGGTGAACTGACCCGCCTCCGCTACCGCGACAAAAGCACGAAGTTGTCTTAGCGTTATATTCATCAGATTATCTTACTAATAAATCAAATAAATTCAATTGTTTTATCAAATGGTGGGTGCTTAAATGTTTTTCATAGACCGCAGCGGGGGCTGCCAAGGTCAGATAATAAAAAGGAGGCATGAGCACCATGAAATCCTGGATACGCAGCATACGCATCGAGGCAGAGGGCATCCGTTCTTTGGAGCTCTGCCCACAGGAAAACCGCTTTCCTACAGTGGAGGCGGGGGCGCATATCGATGTGCATTTACCCGGTGGTCTGGTCCGGCAATATTCTTTGCTGGCGGGTAGCCACGAAGGGCAATACCGAATTGGTGTCAGCCTGGACCCGGCCAGCCGGGGTGGTTCTCGTGCCGTCCATCAAAGCTTGAACGTGGGCGATGTTCTGGAAATTTCAGAACCGCGCAATCTGTTCAAGCTGGATGAAACGCAGCCTGCTATCAGCGTCTTGCTGGCAGGTGGCATAGGCATCACGCCCATTCATGCCATGGCACAACGCCTGCAAGCCTTGGGCCAGCCCTGGCACCTTTTTTACTGTGTGCGCAGTCGTAGCCGAGCCGCTTTTCTGGACGAGCTTGAACTCCTAGCCGCTAATAGCCAGGGGCTGGGACGGCTGGAGGTGCTGATCGAAGATGAAATGCAGGGCGCACGCATGGATATGGAAGCCGCACTGACTCCTTATAAAAGTCAGGGCAGCCATTTCTATTGCTGTGGGCCAGCGGGCATGTTGCAAGCCTATAAGCAGGCCTGTGCCGATTTGCCCGATCAGCGGGTTCACTTCGAGTATTTCGCCGCTGCCCCTCTAGTGGTGACGGATCAAGGCGAGGACAGCGCGTTCACTGTTCATTTGGCCCGCACGGGCGGGTCTATCACCGTCCCGGCAGGTCGCAGCATTCTGGAGTGTCTGTTGGATCAGGGCATACGGGTGTATTGCTCGTGCCGCGAAGGAATTTGCGGCTCTTGTGAAACCCGAGTGCTGGACGGCAAACCCGATCATCGCGATCACGTATTAAGCGAACAAGAGCGTGTCGCATCCGAAAGCATGATGATTTGTGTCTCCCGCTGCCGCGGCGAGGCCTTGACGCTGGATTTATAAGAGCAGGGCGAACACGCCCATATACGGAGGAGACAGGAAAATGAATGCTTCATTGAAAGGCAGGACGGTTATCGTCACCGGGGCCGGGGGCCAGATCGGTTTGGCGTACTGCGATGCCTTGGTCGAACACGGCGCAAACCTGGTGATGGCGGACCTGGGTGATTTAAGTGATAAGGCCCAGCAATATCGAGATCAGGGGGGCCAGGCGATTGCGGTCAAAGTGGATGTGTCCAATAACGATGACACCCAGGCAATGGCCCAGGCCGCGCTGGAGGCGTTTGGTTCTATAGACGGCATCATCAATAACGCGGGCTTTTTCCGGGGCTGTACCTTTGGTTCACTGATGGATATTCCGGCGGAAGAATGGGACCGCTGCTACGCCATCAATGTGCGGGGGCTGTGGCAATGCTGTAAGGCCGTGATTCCTGCCATGAAGAATCAAGGGGGCGGCAAGATCATTAATGTGTCGTCCAACACTCCTTACAAGGGGGTGCCCAATTTCTTGCATTACGTTTCCTCCAAGGCCGCCGTGGTGGGCTTAAGCCGTGCCATGGCGCGCGAAGTGGGGGCCTTCAATATCCAGGTCAATACGCTGTGCCCGGACTTGATCCCGGACGCGGGTATTACTGCGACCCAGGGGGACGAGGCTGATCGGCGCACCGTTGCTGGTCGCTGCCTGCAACGTACCCAGAAGCCGGAGGACATGGTGGGTGCTGCCCTGTTCCTGCTGGGTAGCGGTTCGGACTTTGTGACGGGGCAGAGCCTGCTGGTGAACGGCGGCGCGCATTTTCTGTAAACAGATCAGCTGGAATTATCAGGAGTAAGTCATGACAGTCATGAATGAGGTGCCCATGATCCAGGCCCGCCATCCCCAGGAACAAAGCAATTCCCTGTATCGCGCCTTGGCGCATTTCTGGCATCCCGTGGCCTATAGCAGTCAGGTGCTGGACAAACCGTTTGGCGCACGACTGCTGGGCCAGGACCTGGTTCTGGCGCGCTTGAATGATGAACTGGTGGCCATGGATAGCCGTTGCCCGCATAAAGGCACCAATCTGGCTTTGGGCGAGATTGTCGATGCCACCATCGAGTGTCCCTACCATGGCTGGCGCTTTGATGCGCAAGGCGAATGTGTGCGCATCCCGGCTCGGGAAGAACTGACCTGTGCCATGAAGGTGAATGTGAAACGCTTCAATGTCACTGAGTCTGGCGGCATTGTGTGGGTGGCGCTGGAAACTCCGCAAATGCCGGTTCCGGTCTTTCCAGAAATGAATGATCCTGGCTATCGGGTTCTGCAGGGGCGTACGTATGACTGGCGCACCAGTTCGCCACGCCGTCTGGAAAATTTTGTGGATTTCAGCCACTTTGCCTATGTACACGATGGCACGATTGGCAGCCGGGACAATCCTCGGGTGGAGCCGGTCAAAGTTTGGCGTGAAGATCACGTGCTGCGCTTTGATCGCAGCGGCGTCAAAGAGCCCGGTGTAGGCTTGAAGAAAAAACTGCTGGGCATAGAAGAAGAATTGATTGAGCCGGTGAACGAATATCACGTCACCATGCCCCATACCGTGCACTTGAAACGTACATTTCCCAACGGCAAGCGCTATGTGCTGCTGATGGCGGCCTGTCCGGTGGATGAGTTCACCACGCGCAGCTTCTGGTGGCAGGCTCGCGATTTTGGTATCGAGCCTATGTACGATGATTTCTTCATGGACTTTGAGGACGAGGTGCTGGGGCAGGACAAACCCATCATCGAGTCGCAGCGTCCGGTTTGGATCAATCTGCAAGGCGATCTGCCCCATGAGCGCGAGACACCGGTGCGGGGCGCAGATATTGTCACGGTGGAGTATCGCCGCTGGCTCAATGACCTGGTCGCGCAGGTCGAGAGTCTGCGATGAACCACTCCATCTACGTGCAAGGCGCTGCGGGCTTGCTGCATGCCCGTCAGTACGGCGTTATCCGCGGCGCACCGGTGCCCCTGGTGCTGCTGCATGGTGTCACTGGCCATGCAGGACTTTGGCATCAAGTGGCCTGTGCTCTGGCGGAAAATCGCGCAGTCATTGCCCTGGATTTTCGCGGGCATGGCTTGAGTGACTGGAGCAGTCAGCAAGACTACGCCACAGCTGCGCATGTGCAGGATTTGGCTTGTCTGTTGGAGGCCTTGGGACAGGTTCAGTACGATCTGGCCGGTTTGTCCTGGGGGGGCTTGGTTGGCCTGGAATACGCGACCCGTTATCCGGAACGGGTACGCCGCCTGGCTGTGCTGGATGTGGAGCCCAGTTTTGCGCAAAGTGAGCACGACGTCATGCCACGTCCGGGGAATTTCCCCAGTCGTGATGCTGTGCTGGAGTACGAGGGGAAAGCCAACCCGCAAGCGCCGCAGCCTTTGTTGCAGCACTTCGCGTATGAGTCCGTCAATCAGGTGGCGGCAGGCCTGTGGCAGCGGCGGCACGATCCGTACTTTTTGACGCGTTGGCCGTTTCGCAATGATGATGCTTGGGCGCGGCTGGAGGAGCTGCGTTGTCCAACCTTGTTATTGCATGGTGAACGCAGCTTTGTGCGGCTGTCCGTCATGAAAGAGATGCAAGATCGATTACGGTATCCGGCGGGCCTGCACGAACTGCCGGACACAGGTCACTTATTGCCCTTAGAAGCACCAGGACCTGTTGCCGCTTATTTGGAGGATTTTCTGACGGTGTGATGGATTGAGCTTGCCCCTGGGCCGTGTGCCTGCAGGGGCATTTATCTTGGCGGCACGGACAGGTAATAAGGGGGACGCGCCGCTGCCAGATGTACTGAGAAAAGTAACGGGAAAAAGATGAGGAGACAAACCTATGAATACCCGTCAGATTCAGGACAGTATTGACGAGCGGCTGCCTGTCGGACGCTCTTTCTTGTTTGGTTTACAGCATGTGCTGGTCATGTATGCGGGGGCGGTGACTGTCCCCTTGATCTTGGGTAGCGCCTTGGGTTTGAGCCAGCAGGACATTGCCATTTTGATCAATGCAGACTTGCTGTGCTGTGGGATCATTTCCATCATTCAATCCATGGGGGCAGGGCGCTGGGTAGGTATCCGGCTACCGGTCATGATGGGCATTTCCTTTGCCGGAATTGCCCCCATGATCGCCATCGGCATGACCCCTGGCATGGGCTTGCCCGCCCTTTACGGCGCCATTATTGCGGCTGGTTTTATTGCCGTGCTGATGGTGCCACTCATCATTCGACTGCTTTGGCTTTTTCCGCCCTTGGTTACCGGCACCACACTGGTATCGCTGGGGGTCGGGCTGTTTGGGGTTGCCATTACTTGGGCCGGAGGCGGGCACGGCGCCAAGGACTTTGGCAGCTTGGTTTATTTAGGTATTGCGGGGGTAGTACTGCTGGTGACCTTGCTGGTTGCCCGCTTTGGGCGGGGGTTTTTTGGCAGTATTGCTGTTCTGGCCGGTTTGGCAGCGGGCATGCTGCTGGCGGTCTTGATGGGCAAGGTGACGGTTCAAGGTCTGGATGAACTGCCTTGGCTGGAGCTGGTAACCCCCTTTCATTTCGGCATGCCGACCTTCTCCTTCAGTGCCACCTTCACCATGCTGCTGGTCGTGATTGTGACTATGGTGGAAGCCATTGGCCTGTTCTATGCACTGGCCGTGATTTTGAATCGTCCTTTGAGTCACGACGACTTTGCTCGTGGCTTGCGGGCTGATGCGCTGGGAGCTGTCATAGGGGGGGTGTTCAATACCTTTCCGTATTCCTCCTATGCACAAAATATCGGCCTGATTGGCGTGACCGGCGTCCGTAGCCGTTACGTCTGTCTGGTCGCGGGCCTGATCTTGATTGTGCTGGGACTGGTGCCGCGTATCGCGCATGTTGTGGCTCTAGTGCCGCACTACGTACTGGGGGGCGCTGCCATCGTGATGTTTGGCATGGTTGCTGCGTCGGGCGTGCGGATTTTGCAGACCGTGGACTTCAAGAACAATAAGCACAATACCTTTATCTTTGCGATCAGCCTGGGCGTTGGCTTGATCCCCTCCGTTGCGCCAACATTCTTTGATCAGTTCCCGGAATACTTGATTCCACTGCTTCATAGCGGGGTACTGTTAACCGTGATTTCTTCCGTGCTGCTGAACCTGTTTTTTAACGGAACCAGTGGCCGTCATACCGAGGAAGTCGTGACTGAAACACAAGAAGAGGCGCCCTTGAGCGTTGTGCGGGTGACTCCGCAAGGATAAAGAAAGGAGAGAGGCAATGACAAACCAATTGTGCGATATCGTGATTCACGCTGGCAAAGTGGTCACCATGAACGACCACAGCGAGGTGATCGAAAACGGTGTGGTGGCGATATCGGGAAATCGAATCTGTGCCGTAGGCGCGGCCCAGGACATGCAGCACTGGCAGGGCAAACAAACCATCCATGCTCCCCAACAAGCGCTGATTCCCGGTTTAATCGATACGCATAACCATCTGTTCCAGTTGGCCGGGCGCGGGCTGGGGGATGGCATGGCCCTGTGGCAATGGTTGGGGGAATTCATGCTGCCATTGGCTGCGGATATTCGTCCAGTAGAAGCCCTGGCGGCCGTGAAATTGGGAGCGCTCGAGGCAGCCTCCTCCGGCATCACCACCGTACTGGACAACCACTACGCCCCCGCAGACCCTGAAACCACGATCGCTGTGGCACAGGCCCTGCACGATACCGGCCTGCGTGGCATCGTGGCGCGCGGCATGTTCGGCCCCTTCACCCCCGTTGCCCGTGATAACGGCTTGCAAGATACTTTGTTTCGCCACAGCGTCAAACATGAGCTGGACACCATGCAGCAATGCCTGAGCCATTGGGAGCAGGGGAGAGTTCAGATCTGGCCATCGCCCATCAACATCATCTACAACGACCTGGACCTGGTGCTGGGTTCCGCCGAGATGGCTCGCAAGTTTGATGTGCGCTGGCAAACCCACTGCTCTGAAGCGCCCGTAGATCCGGACATCTTTCAAAAAGCCTACGGCGCACGCCCCTTCCGCTGGCTGGACGAACAAGGCTGGCTGGATGAACGAGCCGGATTTGCCCACGCCATCTGGATGGACGACGATGAAATCGAACGTGCAGGCCGGGCCGGGTGCAGCATCGCCCATAACCCTATGTCCAACGAATACTTGGCATCAGGCCCCATCCGCTTGAAAGAACTGCTGGAAGCGGGTGTACGTATTGGTCTGGGTGCCGATGGTGCGGCAGGCCACCAAGTAGACTTGTTCCAGATCATGCGCCAAGCCGTCTATGTACAGCGTCTGGCTCGCCTGGACCCGCAAGCCAGCAATGCCCAAGACGCCTTCTGGCTAGCTACCCGAGGTGGGGCTGAAATGTTGGGCATAGATGCAGGGCAGATCAGCACCGGAAAATTGGCCGATATGGCTTTGGTGAACCTGGACCAGCCGCACTTAAGCCCCTGTTTCGATGTTGTTGCCAGCCTGGTCTACTGTGCCAGCGGCCGTGACGTCACCATGACGATGGTGAACGGCCAAATCATCTACGAAAAAGGCGAGAGCCTGTGCGTGTCTAAAGAAGAAGTCGTCGCTAAGGCAAGAGAACATTGCACCGCGCTGATCAAACGCTTGGGACTCGTGAAATCGGCGGGCCTGGTAGCCGCCTAAAAGCCGACACAAAAAGTAGGGGGAGAGGAACAAAGGCCGAGGGGCAAGCCCCTGGGCCTTTGCCTATTCTGTTTGAAAGATAATTCGAAAAACTAAAACCAACAAGGCACTAAATATTCTGAGCGCATCGCTAAGCGCATCGCTAAGCGCATGCTAATGGCCACAGCCACAGCCACAGCCACAGCCACAGCCACAGCCACTCAGTACCCGAATGACAAAGTCACCAAGTCACCGAAATCACTGACCCTGTTTCATCAAATAACAGCCTTGGCCTCTCTCCGAGTCAGGCCCCATCCTGATCAGCAAGTTACTGAAGCAAGCTCTTGAGTCAGAGGACTTACTGAGTCGTTCCAGGGGGTGGTGCTCAGGCAGGGCGAGTCAGATAGTTTGCCGCTGGCGAGGGATTACGCAGGGATGCAAGCGACCTTCTGTATGACGGGGGCGCTTGTGACTGGTCCGGGGGACCGGTCACCCCCGGAGTTAAGGTCGCGCCCGTAGTAAGCGCTCGACAAGGGAACCGGTGCGCAGCACCGGCAAGCTATCAGCCCCGCCTGAGCACCATCCCTTGGAACGACGGCCTCATTTGCCTCCAGCTTTACTCAAGACATGCCCATTACCCCATCCAGACGCTCCCTGGACATCCCTATGCTTAAAAAACACACCCCAGCCACAAGCAAAAAAATAAATAAAAAGGGCACCTCCAAAGAGATGCCCTCATAAGCTGTAAATGCAGTAACTACATTACAACCCAGCCAAACGCCCCAATACCTTGTCGCGGCCCACCAAAGCCAACACCGCATCCACCGCAGGCGTCTGCTTCTGACCCGTCACAGCCACACGCAAAGGAATTGCCAGCTTGGGCATCTTCACTTCATGCTGGGCTAACACTTCCTTGATCAAGGCCGCCAGATTTTCTGTATTCCACTGCGGCAGGCTTACAGCCTTGCTGGCAAAATCACGCAGCAAAGCACGCGCTTCAGGCGTCATGACCTCGGACAGCAACTCATCACTGGCCGGTTCAAAAGGACGGCAGAACAAGAGTGCACCCTCGGCCAACTGATTCAGGGTCTCCGCACGATCCTTGAGCAAACCCATAATGCCAGGCAAATCCTGACCATCTGTCTTGCCACCCAAGGCTTCAATTCGGGGGGCCACACGCTCGGCCAAATCCGCATTGTCGCTGGCCTTGATGTAATGAGCGTTCACCCAATTAAGCTTTTTGGGGTCCCACTGCGAAGCCGATTTATTCAGATTACGTGTATCAAACCACTCCACCAACTGTTCGCGGGTGAACAGTTCATCATCACCGTGGCTCCAGCCCAGACGAGCCAGGTAATTGATCATGGCCTCGGGCAGATAGCCATCCTTGTCGTAATCCATGATGCTGACCGCACCGTGGCGCTTGGACAGTTTTTCGCCATCAGGGCCAAGAATCATGGGGACGTGACCGTACTCGGGCAACGTCGCGCCCAAAGCTTGCAAGATCACAATCTGACGTGGGGTGTTGTTCACGTGATCATCACCACGAATCACATGGGTGATGGCCATATCCCAATCATCCACCACCACGCAGAAGTTATAGGTGGGTGTGCCGTCAGGACGTGCAATCACCAGATCATCCAGCTCGCTATTGTCAAAGCTGATTCGGCCTTTGACCAAATCGTCCCAACTGGTCGCGCCCGACTGCGGGCTCTTGAAACGCACCACTGGCTTGCGGTCCGCAGGAATGGCAGGCAACGCTTTGCCAGCCTTCGGACGCCAGGTGCCGTCATAGCGTGGCTTCAGCCCCATGGCACGCGCTTTCTCGCGCATGGCTTCTACTTCTTCTGGGCTGCTGTAGCAGTAGTAGGCATGGCCATCCTTCAGCAACTGGGCGATGACCTCGCGGTAACGGTCCATGCGCTGCATTTGATAGAACGGGCCTTCGTCTGCATCCAGACCCAGCCACTGCATGCCGTCCAGAATGCCCTGCACCGCTTCGGGGGTGGAGCGTTCCAGATCCGTGTCTTCAATACGCAGCACAAAGCTGCCTTGATGATGGCGGGCAAATGCCCAGGAAAACAGCGCCGTGCGTGCGCCGCCCAGGTGCAGATAACCGGTGGGCGAGGGGGCAAAACGGGTACGGATGACGTTGGAAGTAGACGTGCTCATAACTTGTGTGTGGCCTTGACCTTGTGGAAGCCCGCATACGGGACCGAATCTTCGTATTTTAACTCAGCCTGCCCACCAGGATGGAACCGCCTTGTACAGCAGGCTTAATGCCCTGTTTCGATATTCAACTGATCGAACTGACGCACTAGCTCTGCCAGCGATCCGGCCTGCATTTTTTGCATCACACGAGCCCGCCGCACTTTCACGGTGACCTCCTTCACATCCAGCTCGGCGGCTATCTGCTTATTGAGCAAACCTTGCACCACGCGTACAAACACATCGCGCTCGCCCGCATTCAGGCTGTCCCAGCGCTGCTGTAAGGTCAGCCGGGTTTTCGCCTCCTCCTTGCGCTGGGCATCGGCCGCCAGTGCGGACTGCACAGCGTCAATCAAGGCCTGATCCACAAAGGGTTTGGTCAGAAAATCCCAGGCCCCATGCTTGATTGCTTTGACTGCCATGTGAATGTCGCCATGCCCGGTGATAAAAATCACCGGCATATGCAGCCCACGGGATTCCATCTGCAAATGAAAGTCCGTGCCGCTTTGCTCGGGCATGCGCACATCCAGCACCAGGCAGGCAGGGTCATCCGATAAGGGAAAAGCCAGGAAGTCGCGTGTAGAGGGGAAGCTGATGGCGTTCAAGCCTACGCTGGCCAGCAAGTCATCCAGCGCAGCCCGAACGGAGGGGTCGTCATCAATGATGTAGACCGTCGGTGTGTTTTGTGGGGAGTCCAGATTGTCTGTCATGGCGCTAAAGGTAAGGTGAAATGAAAGGCAGCACCACCATCCGCTTGGTCAGTGGCCCAGATATGGCCGTTATTAGCATCAATAATGGTGCGGCTGATCGTCAAGCCCAGTCCCAGGCCGCTGGCTTTGGTTGTCCAGAAAGTATCGAACAGCTGGGATAGCTGCGCGCCGGACAGGCCGGGGCCATTGTCTTTAATAGAAAACAGCACCTTGTTTGCCTGGGGCTTGTCACCCGGCATCAGGCTGGTCTCTACAGTGATATGGGCGGCGTGATAGTCCGAGGGGGGGGATAAGGCCTCGATCGCATTGAGCAGCAAATTGGCCATGACCTGCTGAATCTGTACCCGGTCGGCATAGACGGGTGGCAAGTCCGACTGCAAGGCCAGGCGCAGATCAATATGGTTGCGCTGCATCTCGCCACCCGACAGGGTAAGCAGTTCGGTCAGTGCCTGGTTCAGGTCAAAGGCGCTGCTGGTGGGGGCCTCGTTGCGGGTAATGCTGCGCACCCGGTCCAGCACATCCTTGGCACGCTGGGCATCGGACACAATACGGCGTGCAGCCGCCTGGGCCTTTTCTATATTGGGAGGCGAGGCCTCCAGCCAGCGCTGGCACGCACCAGCACTGGTATTGATTGCGGCCAAAGGCTGGCTGACTTCATGGGCAATGGAGGTACTTAACTGGCCCAGTGTGGTCAGGCGCGACAAACGTAGCAAATGCTCGCGTGTTTCGTGTGCAGCTGCCTGGGCAGATTTGAGCTTCAGGCCCAGATAGGAGGTGATGGCAATCGCAATAATGCTGATGCCGGTATTGACCAAACCGACGTCGTAGTCACCCGCGCGAGTCAGCACAAAGCTGACCACGGTCAGCACCATGCTGGTGGTGGTCAGTGCAACGACCTGCCGGGCCGATAAAAAACGAATGGCGATTAGCAGCAGCGGCGTGTGAAACACGGCGGCTGCGATGGCATAGTTGGTGACGGTGTCGGCAATAAAGACCAGGGCCATCAAGATGCAAATGCCGGTCAGGGCCAAGGCTCGGTACGTTTTGCTCGATAAAAAGCTAACGGGTGATTTCATGTCTTTTAGGGATGGGCCGGGCAGCAGGATCGTGCCCTCGGTGTGGCCATCATATACCCGGCTCCCTTCTGCAAGGATGAGGTCCGATGCGTCGGCCCCGGAAACACTTTTCTGGGGCCGACGCATCAGGGGTTTAGAACCACTGGCCAAAGCGGCGGATGTACAGCGTCTTCATTCCTTGAGCGACCAGGCAGTAGGCCAGCAAGGTGCCCACCAGCCAGGGGAAGTATTCCCAAGGCAAAGGCTGCAAGCCGACCATGGCACCCACGCCGGAGAAGGGCAGGTAAATCCCTACGGCGGCAATCAGGACCGTCATTAACATCACGGGCAAAGCGGCGGTACTTTGGATGAAGGGGATTTTTTGCGTACGCAACATGTGAACCACCAGGGTCTGCGAGAGCAAGCCTTCAATAAACCAGCCGGACTGAAACAGCGACTGCAGTTCAGGCGTATTGGCCCCAAACACGTACCACATCAAGACAAAGGTGCTGATGTCGAAGATGGAGGAGGTGGGCCCAATCCAGATCATGAAACGGCCAATATTCTTGGCATCCCATTTACGAGGCTTGCGCAGGAAGTCCTTGTCCATACGGTCCCAAGGCAAGGCCAGTTGGGAAATATCGTAGAGCAGGTTCTGAATCAGCAAGTGAATGGCCAGCATGGGCAAAAAAGGAATGAAAGCACTGGCCACCAGCACCGAGAACACGTTGCCAAAGTTGGAGCTGGCAGTCATGTTCAAGTACTTGATGATATTGCCAAAGGTCTCGCGGCCTTTGATGACGCCTTCTTCCAGCACCAGCAGGCTTTTCTCCAGCAAGATGATGTCAGCGGACTCCTTGGCAATGTCCGTGCCGCTATCAACTGAAATTCCCACATCGGCATCGCGCAGGGCAGGGGCATCGTTAATACCATCGCCCAGGAAGCCGACGGTGTGGCCATTGGCCTGCAAGGCTTTCAGGACTCGCGATTTTTGCAAAGGCGTGAGCTTGGCAAATACAGAATGACGCTCCACGGCGCAACGCAGGTCGGGCTCTTGCATGGCCTCGATTTCGGGGCCCAACAAGGGCGTGCCGGGCTCCAGGCCAACTTCACGGCAAATCTTGGCGGTAATGATTTCGTTGTCGCCTGTCAGTACTTTGACGGCGACCCCATGCTCGGTCAGGGCTGCAATAGCTTGTGCTGCGCTTTCTTTTGGTGGGTCCAGGAAGGTCAGCAAACCTTGTACGGTCATGCCTTGCTCGTCCTGAGTTTCATAACGGCTCTTGGCTTGATCAGCAGGAATAGTGCGGGTGGCGATCAGCAGGACACGGAAACCGTCTGAGTTATAGCGATGCGCCAGTTTGAACAGGCGTGCGCGCTGCTCGGTGTCCAGCGGCAGGCGTTGGCCACCGTCTTGCACGTGGGTAGCAATGCTGAGCATTTCTTCCACTGCGCCTTTGCACACCATCAACTGGTCGCCCTGGGTGTCTTGCACCACCACCGACAGGCGACGACGGATGAAGTCAAAAGGCAGTTCATCAATCTTGCGGTAAGAGCCAATGGCCTGGCGGGCAGCGGGTGTTTTTTCTGCAAAACGCAGCACGGCCTGGTCCATCAGGTTCTTGACGCCGCTCTGATGCAGGCTGTTGAGCAGGGCCAGTTCCAGAATACGGGGGCTGTTGCGATCATCCAGGCCCAGGTGGTGTTCCAGAATAATGCGGTCTTGCGTCAGGGTGCCGGTCTTGTCGGTGCACAGCACGTCCATCGCCCCAAAGTTCTGGATCGCGTTCAGACGTTTGACCACCACCTTGTTTTTGGCCATCGCCACGGCGCCTTTGGCCAGGTTGGAGGACACAATCATGGGCAGCATTTCCGGGGTCACCCCTACGGCCACCGCCAGTGCGAACAGGAAGGCTTCGGTCCAGTCGCCTTTAGAAAAACCATTGATCAGCAGCACGATTGGCACCATGACCAGCATGAAGCGGATCAGCAACCAGCTGACGCTGTTCACGCCACGGTCAAAGGAGGTTTCGGCGCGCGAACCCACAATGGCTTTGGCCAGCGAACCAAAATAGGTTTTGGCACCGGTGGCAACGACCACAGCCGTGGCGGTTCCGCTGACCACGTTGGTGCCCATAAAGCACATATTGTTCTGTTCCAGCACGCCGTCCTGTGCGCTGGATGCCGTCGCACTTTTGCTGCTGACGGCGCTAAAGACATCGTACTTTTCAACGGGCAGGGCTTCGCCTGTCAGAGCGGCCTGGCTGACAAACAAGTCGCGCGACTCTATCAAGCGCAGATCAGCCGGAATCATGTCGCCTGCGGACAAGCGCACAATATCGCCAGGAACAATCTGGCTCATGGGGATTTCGCGCAGGATGGAGGTGCTGGACACGGTAGAGCGGCGCAGTACGCTGGCTGTCGTGCGCACCATGGCTTTCAGCGCCTGGGCGGCTTTGCCTGAACGATATTCTTGCCAGAAACGCAGCAGTCCGCTGAGCGTGACCATAATGACAATGATCAGCACGCCGGTGTAGTCAGCGCCCTCTCCCGAGCGCAGGGGCAAGACAATATCGGTCACGGCGCTGACGGCAGCCAGCACCATGAGCACGGCAATAAAAGGATTCTTGAACGCCAGGGCCAATTGAATCAAGGCGTGGGCGGGCTTGTCCCGTGCGACTTCGTTAGGGCCGTATTCGGTCAGGCGGCTTAATGCTTCGGCGTCGGTCAGGCCGTTCAAGTTGGCTTGCACGGCAGCCAGAGTCGTCTCCAGGCTAAGCCCGGATTCGCTGGCCGTACGCAGACGGGCGTCGTGATCCACTGAGCGCAGTGGCGGACGGTGTTGTTGAATGCTCATGAAATGCTCCTGGTGTACAGGCGTGACCGTGCCGCGCCGGCCAGACAGCCGGACACAACAGGTCCTGCCCACCGGTTCAGGGTCGGCAAACTAAAGATAAGAACAAGCGGATTTAGATGGCCTGAGCCAAACGCTTAATGACTGGGATACGTGCGGCGCCACGTGCGCGGTGAGGGTGGCTTGTCACTGTCTACAATCCAGTAGCTCTCTGGCTTGCGGCTGGCGGTGTTGATACGCCAGGCAATATTGGGGCGACCGGTGCAGCCCAGGCTGCGCTGGCTAGAGTGATGTGTGGCAAGATGCGGCGATCCCATCGGCGTATGAGCCCGGATCGGTCCAGTATGAAAAATGCGGTGCATGGGTGACTCCTGGTCGTGCTGCGCAAGCCACTTCAGCAGACGACCCGTTGGGTCAGTGGTGCCTGAGGGGCCTGTGCAGCATCTTTCTTCGACTACCGTCGCTGGACATAGTGTTTTTTCCTGTCAGAGAGAACGAAAGGTCCTGCATTCCGAACGGATGTTATTTTACGATCTGCACGGCGCTTTGAGACGGCCTGAAAGCCGCTTTTGGCAAGGCATTGGAGTATGGGTTTTATACGAAAGTATATGGATGGTGGGAAGGCAGGAAATACAGCCGCAAAAAAACAGCAAGAACCGGGCGTAGGTGAAAAACAAGTTGCTTACCTGCCCGGCGCATGACTCAAGACAGATATAGCCGGCCTGGTCTCTTTTATTTGTAGGCCGCTGTGCTTAAGATGAGGGATTCTTTATTTTGGCGTGTGGTCTTCTTATGGCGGAACAATCATGGCAGCCCTAAGGCATCGTCTGACAGCATTGTTTGAGCCCCGTTCGGTATTGGTCGTATCAACACTGCCTTTGCCGCTGATCAAAGAGATGCCGGCCCGGCTGGCAGGACGGATCACGCAAGCTCGTATTACAGCTACTCAGGTCTTGGTGCCGGACCGTCTGGAAGGTTTGACTGAGACGCAGCGCCTGGACTTGGCGCTGGTGTGTATTGAACCGGTGCGCCTGCCGCAGGCCTTGGATGCGATTCGGGTACACAGACCCCGCGTCGTCTTGCTGCTACCCTCGAATCTGGCCTCCCGTGATCCGATGGAAGATATGGTGTACGCCCGCTCTTGGGCCCGCATCAATAATTGTGTGGTGCTTGGCCCACGTGCTTTTGGCATACAGCGTCCCCATTTAGGGATCAACCTTAGTCACGAGCCGCAAATGGCTTTGGCGGGGCGCGTTGCCCTGGTGTCCCAGTCGCGCTCAATTACGTCCGCCCTGATGGATTGGGCCGACGATGTCAGCCTGGGCTTTTCAGCCATTGTGTCCGTCGGGGACGAGGCCGTGATTGACGTGCCCGAGGTGCTGGAATATCTGGCCATGGACCCGCGTACCGACAGTATTGCGTTGTATCTGGAGCACACTCCCGCCTCACGCCGCTTTACCAGTGCCTTGCATGCGGTAGCGGCCGTCAAACCCGTTGTGGTCTTGAAAGTAGGGGGGCAGCGTCAACAAGGCGAGGCGCATGAGGCCGTATTCAATGCTTTGATGCGGCGCGTGGGGGCGGTGCGTATCCGCTACTTTGTGCAGCTGTTCTCGGCCTTGAAAGTGCTGGTGTATACCCGCCGTCCCAAAGGGCGGCGTATTGCCTTGTTCTCCAATGGCAATGGTGCAGCGCAAATGGCCCTGGATGTGCTGGGTTCGGATGCCGCCGTGACCTGCCCCGAGTTGTCTGCCTCCACACAGCGTGCGTTGGATAATCTGCTGGCCCCCGGTGATCAGGTGCAGAACCCGGTCGTCACCTATGTGCCGCTGACGCCAATGCGCATTGATTCGGTGATCTCCACCCTGCTGGACGACAAGGACATCGATGGCGTGCTGGTTTTGCTGACGCCCGACCCGTTGGCCGACATGCCGGCAGTATCGCGTGAGCTGGCCATGTTGTCGGCCAGTGCGCGCAAACCCATTATTACTTGCCTGATTGGCGATGCGGATATGCGCCCCTTGCGTCATCTGTTGGATGGTGTGGGGACACCGGCCTTCCGTACCCCGGATACGGCGGCCAATGCTTTTGATATTTTGGCCCGTTATCACTACAACCAGCATTTGTCGCAACAGACGTTGCCCCCCTTGCCCTTGGGCACTTTGCCGGAGGTAGAGCCTGCTCGGGAGTTGGTGCGCCAGATTCAAAGCGAGCGCCGCGAGGCCAGTGAGCAGGAATGCCGCGACTTGCTGCGCTATTTTCATGTGCCCGTTGTTGATTTGCGGGTGACGCATGATGAAGGGGAGCCTGACCCGGACGTACCGGCAATGGGTATCCGCTTTGAAACAGATGACAAGCTGGGTCCATATGCTGTTTTCGGAGCTGCTGACCATGCTGAGTGGCTGTCCGCTTCCTATCCGGCCGTGGAGCTGCCGCCGCTGAACCGTTATCTGGCACGCCAGCTGGTTGAGCGTAGCCCGTTGTGGCGCAAGAGCCTGTCCTCGCAATTAACGCCTTTGGTGTTGACTCAGCTTTTGCAGGTTCTGGAGCGTTTGTCTGATTTGATGAGCGAGCTTCCCGGCGTGCGCCGGGTGGTTCTGGACCCGATTCAGGCGGGTGAAAATAGCCTGTATATCCAAAGCATTACCATCACCCTCAGCAAGCAGTCCATGCTGGTGCTGCCTGAGACGGCGGGCTATCGCCATATGGCGATTCATCCCTACCCACGCCATTTGATTGAGCGGCGTCAGTTCAAGGATGGGCAGCGCTGGACCTTGCGCCCCATCCGTCCGGAAGACGCCGAGGCTTTGCAGGCTTTTATGCGTGGCCTGTCCGACGAAAGCCGCTATATGCGCTTTGTGTCGATGCTGCGTGAACTGACACCACGCATGTTGTCGCGCTACACCCGTATCGATTACGACCGGGAGTTGGCGTTGGTGGCCACCGTGCGTTCTCCGAATCCGGACAACCGCAACCACCCGCGTGACGAGATCATCGGCTTTGCCCATTACTTGCGTAATGGGGATGGCCGGGGGGCAGAGTATGCCTTGGTGATTGGGGATGCCTGGCAGCGGCGCGGTCTTGGGGCAACGTTGATGCAAGCACTGATTCAAGCAGCTTCTGAGCAAGGTCTGACCTATATAGACGGTTATGTGCTGGCTTCCAATTCGCCCATGCAGGCCTTGATGCAGCGTCTGGGGTTCCAGAACGATTCGGACCCCGAAGATCCCAGCATGCGGCGAGTATGGCTGGATCTGGGCGAGACACGACGTTCAGATTAAGCACTGGCCGAGCCATCGACAGGAGCTCTTTGGCCGGTGCTGTCCCGTTTAATTCTTCCTTTTTGGTGCCGTAATTTATAGACGCCCAGACGCTATGATCCGCTGGTAAATGCGGATCGTCCTATAGCAGACACCGCGTCTTTGCAGGTTCATAAAGCTGGCGCCTGCCGTGAGGTTTGGTGTGCGGCACCAAAATCAGGGGAAGAAATGATGCGCTGGAATGTGATCATCCTGAAACGGCTGGCAATCGGCCTGTTTATGATGGGCGGTTTGATCGGCTGCTCGGCTTATGAAACGCAGCCCAAGGACAATGAGCTTTACGAATTTGCCCTTGAAAATGACACGCTGGAGATGAGAGACGGTGTGCGCCTGGCGGTGACTTATTACCGACCAGCAGCAAAAGTGCCGGGGGAAACATTTCCAGTCATCATGGAAATGCTGCCCTATCGAAAAGATGATTTCTTTGCGCTGGGCGACTACGAGTACGGCTCCTATTTTGCCAGGCGCGGTTATGTGCTGGCCCGAGTGGACGTACGCGGCACTGGCGGCAGTGATGGCCCTGTTCCTGAAAGTGAGTACTCGGCAGCTGAAATTGATGATGCTGAAGAGTTGATCGCGCAGCTATCCCGTAAAAGTTGGTCCAATGGCAAGGTGGGAATGTACGGCCTATCCTGGAGCGCCTTCAATTCCTTGATGACGGCGCACAGAAAACCGCCGGCGCTGAAAGCCATTATTGCGGCGCATGGCTCTACCGACCTGTTCTACAACGATGTCCACTATATAGATGGTGCCTTGCACATCGACTCCTATGCGCATCAGATTGATACCGACAATTCCATGCCGCAAAGTCCCGACTACCGAATTGATCAGGAGTATTTTCAAAACCGCTTTGACCGCGAACCGTGGATTTTTACCTGGTTGCGTCAGCAGCAGGATGGTGAGTTTTGGCGCCGGGAGTCGGTGACGTTCAAAAAACCGCTGGAGGTTCCAGCCTATTTGATTGGTGGCTTGCTGGACGGCTATCGAGATTTTGCCTTGGACGTCAGCCAGACAGCCAAAGCTCCTGTCATTGTGGAGATCGGCCCCTGGAACCACGCCTGGCCTGAATACGGTGTGCCAGGCCCAAATTACGAATGGCGGCAAAAAGCCCTGCGCTGGTGGGATTACTGGTTGAAAGGCATAGAAAACGGGGTTCTGGATGATCCCCGCCGTATGGCGTTCATGCGTACCGGGCATGCTCCGGCTACGGATCTAAAAACCGTCCCCGGCTATTGGCGCTGTGATCCGCAGTGGCCGTTAGAGGGCAGTTCTACCCAACGTTTCTATCCACGTGCTGGGCAGTCTCTGGCTAAGACTCCGCAGACTCAGGAAATGCCTCAGGTATTGCATTATCGGGCCGGAGCGGGTCTGGCCGCGGGGGGCTGGTGGGGCGAGCAAACGGGTGACATGAGCGCAGATGATGCGCACAGCCTGGTTTATGATTCGGCGCCTTTGACTGAAGCCATGGAAATTATGGGCATGCCACAGCTGAGTCTGCGAGTGGCGGCAGATGCTCCGTTTTATCAGTGGAGCGTGCGTCTGGAGGATGTGGCCCCGGATGGCAAGGTGTCCTTGGTCAGTGGCGCAAGCATCAATCCTGCGCAACGTTTTTCACGGCTGGAGCCAACTGCTTTGGTGCCCGGTGAGGAAACCTCTTTAGCGGCGACCATTCACTTCACAACTTGGCGTTTTAAAGCCGGGCATCGTATTCGTCTGGCTGTGTCTAACGCCCAATTCCCCATGATCTGGCCCAGCCCTACGCCGGGAAATACCCGCCTTTTCCCTGGTGAAGCCACATGGCTGGACTTGCCGGTAGTCCCTGTGCGTGATCAAGGTACGCAAGCCTGCGTTCTGCCGCCACCCCAGACCAGCGATACCGCTCCCTTTGGTCGCGAGATCCAGAACAATGGCCCCGTTTTCAAGAGCGTGCGGAATGAGCAGACAGGGGAATCCACCTTTACGACAGCCAGCGATATTAGCTGGACCTTGCATGACAATACCTACCAATCCAGCGAATCCTATCGTTGGGATGTCAGTGATGCTCAGCCCGCCAAAGCAAGCTATCAAGGTGAGCGCCGCAATGTCTTTACGATCAAGGGCAGGGAGATAGATTTGGCGACGAGCGCCCGGATACAGTCTGACGCGTCTTATTTTTACCTCACCTTTACCAAGGTCCTGCGAGAAAATGGCCTGCTTGTCCGCGAAAAGACGTGGACTGACAAGATTGAGCGGGTCTATCAGTAAGCTCAGGAAGTTAAGCAGTAATAAAAAACGCCACTGAATGTCAGTGGCGTTTTTCTTTGGGCCAGGGTTGTGAACCCGTCTCGAGCGCAGCGTTTATTTCAGCACTTGCTTCAAGAATTGGCCGATGGCCGTAATTTCTTCCGGGCAAACGGCGTGGGGCATGGGGTACACATTCCACTGCACTTGGTAGCCCATCGCTTCCAGCTGTTGGCGGCTGGCCTCGGCCCGAGTAATCGGTACGACCGGGTCCATGCTGCCATGGGCCATGAAAATGGGTGTGTTCTGGTTGGCTTGATGGCGCTCGTTCGCCACGGCACCAGCCAAAGGCAGGTAACCGGACAAACAGACCATGCCTGCCAGACGCTCGGGCAGGCGCAATGCGGTTTGCAAGGTCATGGCGCAGCCTTGGGAAAAGCCAGCCAAGACGATGTTCTCGGTCGGGATGCCACGGGCATTTTCACGAGCGATCAAATTCTGCACTTCGATTTGGGATTGGCGCAGGCCGCTTTCGTCTTCGTGGCGCACCAGGTCGGCAACATAAATGTCGTACCAGGAACGCATGGCCATGCCGCCGTTAATGGTCACGGGCTGGATGGGGGCGTGCGGGAAGATAAAGCGGATAGCCGGGGCGTTTTGCAAACCCAGTTCTGGCACGATGGGCGCAAAATCATGGCCATCGGCACCTAAGCCGTGCAGCCAGATAATGGCATGCTGGGGGTTGGCACCGGTTTCAATCTCAATCGACTCAAGCAGAGGGTTCATGGGGACTCCGAAAGATCTACCAAGGTCTTGATGTACTGGTACAGGGCGCGGTAGTGCTTGCGCTGTGGGTCCTGGCCTTGTTCCAGCGTTGCGTTTTTCTGGGCTTCTTTGCGTCCGGCACGAATCAAGGTGCGCAGTTGCTGGATGTCGGCACCCGCAAATTCATTCATAAATTCGGTCAGAGCGTCGTCATCACGCAACAACAGATCGCGCAAAGCCTCCAGCCTATGCATGGCACGGGTGTCTTCTTTGGAGCCGTTTTCCCAAACATCCAGTTGTTTCAGGATAGGGTCGGGGTCGACGTGACGCATCAGCTTGCCCACATAGTGGATCTGCCGACGGCGGCCCTCGCGGGCGGTCGGGCTGATGCGCTTGGCATCCTTGATGGCAGCCATCAGGGGCTCGCCCAGATCCAGCTGCTTGAGCCTGTCGTCAGACAGCTCTATGAGACGCTTGCCCAGATCAAGTAGCGCGTGCATGTCGCGCTTGACCTGTGATTTGCTGGGCCGGTCATATCCGTTTTCATCGATTTCTGTGCGTGGGCGGGACATAAGATGTGAAATAGCAAAGATTGTCGCCAATTGGCTATGATAACCGCCTAACCCTCAAAGAGTAGCAATGAGTCATCCAACTATTTCCCAATTGTCTATCAGCGCCAATCAGTTCCAGTTTTGCGAATTGGTGGATGAGGCGCTGCGACATGCCAAAAAACTGGGCGCCAGTGACGCTGCCGTCGACATTTCTGAAAACAAAGGCTTGGCGGTGTCCGTGCGCCAGCTGGAACTGGAAACGGTAGAGCAGACGCAAGATCGCTCCTTGGGTGTGACCGTGTTCGCCGGCCAGCGCAGTGGCTCGGCATCGACCTCAGACTTTTCTATCAAGGCGCTGCGCGAGACAGTGGAAGCGGCCTGGCACATCGCCCGCTATACCGCTGAAGATCCGTTTGCCGGTCTGCCTGAAAAAGACATGCTGGCCCAAAGCTACCCTGATTTGCACTTGCACCATCCCTGGCTTTTGGACGCGGATCAGGCGGCCAAGCTGGCGATCCGTGCCGAACAGGCGGCGCTGGAGCTAAGCCCGCTGATCACGAATTCTGAAGGCGCGTCTGTGGACACGCTGGAAGGACACTTTGTGATGGGCAATAGCCGTGGTTTTCTGGGCGGCTACCCGTACAGCCGTCATTCCCTGAGCGTCAGCCCCATTGCCGGCAAGGGCGACAATATGCATCGCGACTACTGGTACAGCAGCTCGCGTGACCCCCATCGCTTGGCCAGCCCAGAGTCTGTGGGCCGTTACTCGGCTGAACGTACCTTGTCGCGTCTGTCAGCACGCCGCATTCCTACGGGCCGCTATCCGGTGTTGTTCGAGGCGCCGCTGGCCGTTGGCTTGATTGGCGCCTTGGTGCAGGCCACCAGTGGCTCGGCCTTGTATCGCAAAACCAGCTTTTTACTGGATTCACTGGGCAAATCGGTGATGGCCAAGCACATTGACGTGCTGGAGCGCCCGCATCTGGCCGCTGCAATGGGCAGTGCCCCGTTTGACTCGGAAGGGGTGCGTACCCATGACCGTGATGTGGTGCGTGCTGGGGAGCTGAAAGGTTACTTTCTGTCTTCCTACGCGGGTCGCAAGCTTGGCATGCCTTCGACCGGTAATGCCGGTGGTTCGCACAATTTGCTGCTCAGCTCGCGTCTGACTCGTCCAGAGGATGATCTGGATGCCATGTTGAAGAAAATGGACCGTGGCCTGCTGGTGACCGAGCTGATCGGGCAAGGTATCAACTACCTGACCGGTGATTATTCGCGTGGGGCATTTGGGTATTGGGTCGAAAACGGCCGCATTCAGCATGCGGTGGAAGAAATCACCATTGCTGGCAATCTGGCCGAGATGTTCGCGCAGATTGTGGCTGTGGGTGCCGATACGTTTGGCGCAGGTTCCAAACGCACAGGCTCCATCCTGATCGAGCAGATGTCAGTGGCCGGTTCCTGAGCTGCTGGCCTGGAAAAAACAAATCAGCCCGCAAGGGCTGTTTTGTTTTGGGCGCTTCGCCGCTGCTTCATGTCAACGACCAGACAATATAGGGCCTGATTTGCGGGATAATCCGGGCTTTCCCCGGCCCCTTTCCGGGGCGCGCCAGTGTACTATCCATAGCATAAAAATATTTACCCACTCTCGTCGAATACCCACAAGGAGGTTATTCATGCAGCGTCGCTCGTTTCTGAAGAAGGCAGGTCTTGGCGCCGTAGCCAGTACCGCCGCTATTGCTGCTCCCGCTATTGCCCAAAGCAATCCGAAGATCAACTGGAAGCTGACATCGACTTACGGTCCATCTACCCCGGCCCTGTTCTCGACAGCCCAGGCATTTTGCAAGATGGTGGAAGAGGCCTCGGACGGCAACTTCAATATCCGTTTGTACCCTGCTGGTGAAATCGTTCCCGGTTTTGGCGTGATGGATGCTGTCAGCAACGGTACGGTCGAATGTGGGCAGACGGCTTCTTACTATTACTACGGTAAAGATCCCTCCTTCAGCTTTGACACTGCAGTGCCATTTGGCCTGAACGCGCGTCAGATGAATGCCTGGATGCAGGAAGGGAACGGCACTAAGCTGCTGCGTGAATTGTTCGCCACTCGCAATATCGTCAACTTCGCATTCGGTAATACGGGCACCCAGATGGGTGGTTGGTACCGCAAGGAAATCAATTCCCTGGAAGACCTGAAAGGTCTGAAGATGCGTACTGCCGGTTTTGCCGGTGAAGTGCTGGCCCGCATGGGTGTTGTGCCTCAGCAAGTGCCACCGGGCGATATTTACCCATCGCTGGAAAAAGGCACGCTGGACGCCGTTGAATTCGTAGGACCTGTAGACGACGAGAAACTGGGCTTTCAGAAAGTGGCCAAGTACTACTACTACCCCGGTTGGTGGGAAGGTTCGGCCCAGGTGTCCCTGTACGTGAACGATGCCGCTTTCCAATCGTTGCCCAAGCAATACCAGTCCCTGATTGAAATTGCTTCGCGTGCTGCCGGTGAGCGCATGATTTCCCAGTACGACGCCCAAAGCCCAGGCGCATTGCGTCGCCTGATCGCCAGTGGCGCTGTTCTGAAAGCGTTCCCCCGTGATGTGATGGACGAGTCCTTCAAGACCTCCAACATTCTGTACAAGGAGTTCTGCGACAAGGACCCCATGTTCAAGAAGATTCACGATGACTACATGGGCTTTCGTGACGCGATTGTGCCTTGGTTCCGTGTGGCTGAAGGCTCTTACGACAACTACCTGGGCATTGCTTTGGCAAACCAGAAAAAAGGCTAATCCTGCCAGTTCGCCCGGCCAGACTGATCTGTTCCGGGCTGCCAGGCCAGTTTTACCTGCCCTTGCTTTCTTTTTGGAGAGCAGGGGTTTTTTTATGGCATTCAGGATAGGAAGAGTAGGGCGCATTCCCCTATGTAGCGCCCTAGCTATGTGGCGAAAAGCCCTTGTTGTCACACAAAACTCTCGTGTTATCCACTATTTATGCTATTATGGCGAGCTATTTGGCAGAAATGCACGGGCGGAATATAACGTCTTGGCAGGGCCGAATGGAGCCGCCCAGCCTTTATAAGCGGGTGGATTGTATGGGCCAAGCATGTTGCTTTGACCCAGAATTTTAATATTTAGGAACCATCATGAAGACCTTCGTGGCCAAGCCGCTTGAAGTCAAACGTGACTGGTTTGTGATTGACGCTAAAGGCAAAGTCCTTGGTCGTGTGGCCAGCGAAGTCGCACGCCGTTTGCGTGGCAAGCACAAACCCGAATATACCCCTCACGTTGATACCGGCGATTACATCATTATCATCAACGCTGCTGACATTGCCGTGACCGGTAACAAAGCGCAGGATAAGAAGTACTATCGTCACTCGAATTACCCAGGCGGTATTTACGAAACCAACTTCCAAACCATGCAAGAGCGCTTCCCTGGCCGTGCCGTTGAAAAGGCCGTCAAGGGTATGTTGCCTAAAGGCCCTCTGGGCTACGCCATGGCCAAGAAACTGAAGGTTTACGCTGGTGCCGAGCATCCTCATAGTGCTCAACAGCCTAAAACTCTGGACATCTAAGGATAGGTCATGATCGGTAACTGGAATTACGGTACGGGCCGTCGCAAGACCTCCGTCGCTCGTGTCTTCATCAAGAAGGGTTCGGGCCAAATCGTGGTCAACGGCAAGCCTGTTGACGAGTATTTCGCTCGTGAAACGGGTCGCATGATTGTTCGTCAGCCTTTGGTGCTGACCAACCATGTTGAATCGTTTGACATCAAGATCAACGTGCATGGCGGCGGCGAAAGCGGCCAAGCCGGTGCTGCCCGTCACGGCATCACCCGCGCTCTGATCGACTACGACGCAACACTGAAGACCGAGCTGAAACAAGCTGGCCTGGTGACTCGTGACGCTCGTGCTGTTGAGCGTAAGAAAGTCGGTCTGCACAAAGCACGTCGCCGCAAACAGTTCAGCAAGCGTTAATTCGCCACGCTACCTGTTTATGGTGCTCAAAAACCCCGGACCCGTCCGGGGTTTTTGTTTGCTGGCTACATTTGTCCCTCTTTGTCGGCTCTGGTGCTTGAGATGAAGCGGGACTACGTTAAGATAGAATTTTTGCTCGTCTCTCTTTCAGGAAAGTTCATGGCTACACATAGCGATACCCGGATCAAGGTAGGGATTGTCGGCGGTACAGGTTACACCGGGGTCGAGTTGCTGCGTCTGTTAAGTCAGCACCCCCAGGTAGAGCTGGTCGCCATTACCTCGCGTAAAGAAGATGGCGTGCCTGTGTCGGATATGTATCCGAACCTGCGCGGTCATGTGGATCTGAAGTTTTCTACCCCTGAAAATGCCAAGCTGGAACAGTGCGATGTGGTGTTTTTTGCCACTCCGCATGGCGTGGCCATGAGCCAAGTAGAACGTCTGCTGGAAGCGGGCGTGCGCGTAATTGACCTGGCCGCAGACTTCCGCTTGCAAGACACGGACGTATTCCAGAAGTGGTACAAGATGGAGCACAGCTGCCCGCAGGTGCTGCGTGAATCGGCCTACGGTTTGCCAGAACTGCTGCGCGACAAGATTTCTGAAGCTAAAGTGATTGGTAATCCCGGCTGCTACCCCACTACTGTATTACTGGGCTTGGCCCCGTTGCTGGAAGGCGGCAAGCCGCTGGTCGATACGCAGCATCTGATCGCTGACTGCAAGTCCGGTGTGTCCGGCGCGGGTAAGGGCGCATCTGTGCCTAATCTGTTTGCTGAAGCCAGCGACAACTTCAAAGCCTATGGGGTGTCGGGCCACCGTCATCATCCAGAAATTGTGGAGCAGCTGCAGCGTTTGGCTGGCGGCCCGGTCGGTTTGACCTTCGTGCCCCACCTGGTGCCCATGATTCGCGGCATGTTCTCTACGATTTATGCGCGCATCAAGCCAGAAGCCATGGATACCGATTTCCAGGCTTTGTACGAACAGCGTTATGCCCAAGAAGCCTTTGTAGATGTGCTGCCTGCTGGCACCTTGCCTGAAACCCGCTCGGTACGCGCTTCCAATCAGTTGCGTATCTCCGTGCAGCGCCCTGGCAATGGCGATCAGCTGATTATCCTGGTGGTGCAGGACAATCTGGTTAAAGGTGCTTCTGGTCAGGCGGTGCAAAACATGAACATCTTGTTTGGCTTGCCAGAACAAACTGGCTTGAAACACGTCGCTATTTTGCCTTGACGGGAACTTGCCTTTGGTGAGCATGTCAAATATTTATGGCCGAATCACCGCAAATCCCTCGTAATACTGTTGCTCCCTCCCGTTCGCGGGGCGGAGCGAGTACTATCGGACTAGCTGTATTGGTGGGTGTGCTATTGGGTGGTGGGAGCTTATGGCTTTACCGCAGCCTGACTCAGCCTGCCGACCAGTCCGAACAAATACAGTTGGCTATGCAGAATTTAAAGCGTAGCCAGCAATCCTTGCAGCAGATCCAAAGCGAATTTGAAGTCCTGCGTGGGCAGCTGGTTCTGGAAGAGAGCACACGCAAGGGTCTGGAAAAGTCTTTGTTGTCTACCCAGACGGAGCTTGCGCAGACACGTGAACAACTGGCCTTTTACGAGCAGTTGCTCCCGCCTGGCCCTAGTGGCTCGGTTACTGTCCGTGCCTTGGACATCAGCCAGCGTGGCGATTTGCTGGAGTACAAAGTGCTCTTGCAGCGTAACGCCCCAGAAGGAAAGGCTTTTTCTGGTCGCCTTCAGTTTCAGCTGACTGGGCGGCAAGATGGAAAAACCGTTAAAATCGATCTGTCACCAAGTTCTGGGCCAGACTCTGTACTGGCGGAATCGTCTTTAGAACAGATCGATCCTTTGATTTTGAACTTTAATCAGTTTCAGCGCGCGATGGGCTGGCTTGCTTTGCCGCCAGGCTTTGAGCCCACTGCCTTGACGCTGAACGTCCTGGAAGGAAGCGTTATTCGAGCCTCCCGCCAGGAAAAAATCGTCCGGCCAGACTGAACTCACCCGACCCCCGGGTGGTCATGTGCAAGGCGATCACATGATAATTATTCATGCCGGCGGGGGCCGGCAGGAGAACCACATGAGCACTCTTACCGAATCCGTTGATCTGCAAGCCCCTCCATCTCCTTTGGTCTTTACCGATGCTGCTGTTGGCAAAGTCCGTGAGTTGTTGATTGAGGAAGGCAGCCCCGAGCTGAAACTGCGCGTATTTGTGCAGGGCGGCGGCTGTTCCGGCTTCCAGTACGGCTTTACCTTTGACGAACTGGTTAACGACGACGACACCATTATTGATAAAGACGGCGTGCAACTGCTGGTTGACGCCATGAGCTTCCAATATCTGGTGGGTGCAGAAATTGATTACAAAGACGATCTGGACGGCGCTCAGTTCGTAATTCGTAATCCAAACGCGACAACTACCTGCGGTTGCGGCTCGTCGTTCACGATGTAAGCACGCAATGCTGGCGCTGATTGTTTGGCGCTGACAGCTTTGGCAGGTTTGTACACAAACACCCCAGACTCTGAATGCAGAGTCTGGGGTGTTTTATTTGTGGGCTTCTAATAGGGCTGGGAATTCGGGCGCGGAGCTGTGGTTCACAGGCATGCCGCGGAATGAGTCAGCCCTGGTCTCTTGGACATCCGACTGAGGGGCAAACAGGATGCTTTATTTGTCCTAGCTCGCCGTTTCTTGTGGATCCGAGACCATGAGGCGATTTTTTTTCGACGAGGAAGCTGCGGAGCGTCTTCCCAGGTATGAGCGTGTCGGTTTTGGCTCTGAGCGCCCTACTAAAAGACCGTAGGTCCTTTAAGAGGCTTGCTTATGCTTAATGCCGCTTTTAAGCCTTATAGCTCTTAAGCTGGATAGCAAGCGCCCAGCACCGTGGCGTGTCTTGCGCCTGTCACAGCGGGCAACCCGGCAGGAATGCGTTCGATATGGGCGTAGGCCAGCCAGGCAAAAGCCAGCGCTTCGATCGATTGTGGGTCCATGCCTAGCTCCGCGCTGGAGCGAATGGGTATGCTTAGCAGTGCGCTCAAGCGTTTCAGCATGGCAGGATTGGCTGCACCACCACCGCACACAATCAGTTCTTGAAGCTGATCAGCATACGGCTTGATGGCCTGTGCCACGCTGTGCACAGTCAAGTCCATCAAGGTGGATTGAACAACGGCGGGTTGAAGTGCAGCTTCCGGATCAACGCGATCTAAATGGTGCTGTAACCATCCCAGGTTGAACAGGTCACGGCCTGTGGATTTGGGTGCAGGCAGGGCGAACCAGGGTTCACTCAGCAGGCTGGCAAGCAGGGCAGGGTTGGACGCAGCGCTATTGGCCCATTCCCCATCTTTGTCATACGGCAGGCTTTGGTGCTTTTGAATCCAGGCATCCAGCAGCATATTGGCCGGGCCAGTATCAAAGCCGAATACATCTTGCCCAGGTAGTAGCAGAGAGATGTTGGCGATGCCGCCCAGGTTTAGAATGACGCGCCCGTGCTCATGACGAAAAAGCGCCTCATGAACAATAGGTACCAAAGGTGCACCTTGCCCGCCCGCTGCAATATCCCGGCTGCGGAAATCCGCAATCACATCAACCCCGCAGCGTTCCGCCAGCAGAGCAGGTGCATTCAATTGCAGGGTGTAGCCCAGATCGGGAGCGTGACGGATGGTCTGCCCATGTACGCCTATGGCGCGTACGAAGGCTTTCTCTGGCCCTTGAGTCCATGGCTGGCAGGCTTGGGCGTAAAGTTCAGTCAGCTGCAAGGCGGCGATGCTGGCGCGAGCCAATTCGTTATGCCCTGGGTGCTGCAGCGCTAGCAGCTCGTCTCGCAGAGCGGCTGGCATAGGTAGGCTGTGCGTTTTGTGTATCTGTGCCCCCTGTGGACCGAAAGAGGCCAGCACGGCATCGACTCCGTCCATGCTGGTACCAGACATCAGTCCGATAAACAGGGGGGCTTGCATAGCTTAGCGACTGGCCAGCTTTACCGGTTCAGCGTCCGTGTGCAGCAAGGCGAAGCTGTTCTGGTAGGAAGCCAGTGTTTGCTGGAACTGCTTGCGCTGAGGCGCATCCAGTACGCGAGCAACCGGCAGGTCTACCGACAGCGGATCGACCGCTCTTTTAGCAATACGGAATTCGTAATGCAGGTGCGGACCTGTGGCCCAACCGGTAGAACCTACATAACCAATCAGCTGACCCTGCTCAACGCGATCACCCTGGCGCAGACCAGCAGCGAAGCGGCTTTGGTGGGCGTATAGCGTAGTGAACTCGCCGTGATGCTTGAGGATGATGGTGTTGCCGTAGCCGTTTTGACGACCAATAAATTCAACCTTGCCATCCGCAGTGGCGTGAATCGGCGTGCCCGAAGGGGCTGCGTAATCCACACCCTTGTGATCACGCCAGCCGCCATGAACGGGGTGGCGGCGACCACCAAAGGTCGAGCTGATACGGGAGAATTTCAGAGCCGTACGCAGGAAAGCACCTTTCAGGCTTTGGCCGCTGAAATCGTAATAACCACCGGAGCCGTTTTCGGGTTGGAACCAGGCCGCCTCATGGGCTTTGCCTTGGTTGATGAATTCAACGGCCAGCAAGCGGCCGGAACCAACGTCCTGGCCTTCGTGGCCGTAGGATTCATAGACCACGCGGAAGCTGTCGCCTTTGCGCAGATCTTTCAGAAAGTCGATTTTGCTGCCCATCACGTCTGCCATTTGCAGGGTGATGTTGTCGGGAATACCGGCCTGTTCACTTGCACCAAACAGCGAGCTGTTGATGGTGGCCTGAGCCACGCGTACCTGGGTTTGAGTCAGGTCGGTTTCTTCCAAGGCAATAAAGCCGTCTTCGCCATTGGGGCGAACTTCCAGCCAGCGTGCCAGACCTTGGCCGGTTTGCTCGGAATAGGGGGTGTGGCGGTAGCGCAGCCACTGCAGATTGCCATTGGCATCCAGTGCGGCTTGTACGGTACGGCCAGGGTAGAGCTTGTAAATCGAACGAGCCTGCTTGTCGTGCGTCAGAAATTGCAACAAGCCTTCTTCACTGATCTGCATGCGCTGCAGCAAGGCAGACAAGGTGTCGCCACGGCGGATGCGGGTTTCAGTGATGTAGGCTTGCTGATCCTGGGCTTGAAGGACAGTCAGGTCTGCGGGTAGGGTCAAGGCCGTGCGGGCCTGATAGATGATGGGTTCCGGGCTGCTGGGCATGACCACAGCCAATGCGCCAGCGGCGACAAAGGAACCTAAGGCTAATGTGATTAGGCCTGCACGGATAACTAGGGCTCGGGCGCGCCGAGGCTGGTGGATGTCGAGGTGGGAGGAGGAGCTTTTCCCTTTGCTGAACATAAAACCAGAACCTTGTTGGACGTACAGTTCACCGTCCACCCGGCAGGCAGGCGGAGGTCAGTTGTACTGGGCGGACAAAACATTCCTGCCCTGGCAATCTGACCTGCGCGGGAATGATAAAATAATTTGGTGTTTACGAAACCTTGCTCAATATATAGGCACGTGTCGCAATAGCAGGCTATCCTAGCGCATTAGGCTATATTTTTCGAGCATTTTTACTCTTTAGTTTGTCACCAGATTTGTTATGTCATCCCCCTCAGAGCCCCTTTCTCCAGAAGTCCTGGCTGATTTAGCCATTGTTAAACGCGGCTGCGACGAATTGCTCGTCGAATCCGAGTTTGCCCGCAAACTGGCGCGCAGCCATGCAACGGGGCAGCCACTGCGGATCAAGCTGGGCCTGGACCCGACGGCTCCCGACATTCACTTGGGGCACACGGTGGTGCTCAACAAGATGCGTCAGCTGCAGGACTTGGGGCACACCGTCATTTTCCTGATTGGCGACTTCACCTCCACCATTGGTGATCCAAGCGGCCGCAATACAACTCGCCCGCCTTTGACGCCTGAGCAGGTCATCTCCAACGCCAAGACCTATTACGATCAGGCAGCGCTGGTTCTGGACCCCGCCCGCACCGAAGTTCGCTACAACTCGGAGTGGTGCGACAAGCTCGGTTCGCGGGGCATGATTCAATTGGCTTCGCGCTATACCGTGGCCCGCATGATGGAGCGTGATGACTTCACCAAACGCTTCAAAGCGAATCAGCCTATTTCGGTGCACGAATTCTTGTATCCCTTATTGCAGGGCTACGATTCGGTCCAATTGAAAGCGGATGTGGAATTGGGTGGTACTGACCAGAAATTTAATTTGCTGGTCGGTCGTGAATTGCAAAAAGAATATGGTCAGGAACAGCAATGCATTTTGACCATGCCATTGCTGGTGGGTTTGGACGGCGTAGAAAAGATGTCCAAATCCAAAGGCAATTACATTGGTATCAGTGAAACGCCGGACTCCATGTTCGGCAAGTTGATGTCCATCTCCGACACCTTGATGTGGCGCTACTTCGAGCTGCTGTCTTTCCGCAGCCTGGAAGATATTGCCGGCCTGCAAAAGCAGATTGAAGAAGGCCGTAACCCGCGCGAGGTCAAAGTCGAGCTGGCACAGGAAATTGTCACTCGCTTTCACAATGCGCAAGCAGCGGCACAGGCACTGGAAAACTTCGATGCCCGTTTCCGTCGCGGTGAAATGCCCGAAGACATGCCTGAAGTCACCGTTGCCGGTGAACTGAACCTGCTGCGCGTCTTGCGCGAAGCTGGTTTGGTGGCCTCGGGTAGCGAAGCTCAGCGCAATGTGGAGCAGGGCGGTGTGCGCATCGATGGTGAGCGTGTGGAAGACAAAGGTTTGCAACTGGAGCCGGGCAGCTATGTGCTGCAGGTGGGCAAGCGCAAATTTGCGCGCGTCACCTTGACCGGCTGATTGATTGTGGAGGTCTGCAATGAAACTACGTAGTGATTCTTTTCAAGATCAGAACGTGATTCCCGAGCGTCTGGCATTTTGTCGCTATGACGCGCAATCGCGAGTCGCATTGGCCGGTAACGCCAATCCGCATTTGGAATGGTCCGATGTTCCCGAGCAGACCCAATCTTTTGTGGTCATTTGCCACGACCCTGATGTACCCAGCCAACCGGACGATGTGAACCAGGACGGGCGTGAGGTACCGGCAGATCTGCCTCGGGTGGACTTCTTTCATTGGGTCTTGATCAACATCTCGCCCGAACTCAGAAGCCTGGCCGAAGGTTCTTACTCCAAAGGCATCACACCACGTGGTAAAGCCGGTCCTTTAGCGTTGGACGAGACTCGTCAGGGCGTGAACGACTTTACCAACTGGTTTGCCAGCGACCGCGACATGAACGGTGATTACTTTGGCTACGATGGCCCGTGCCCTCCGTGGAACGATGCCTTGCCGCACCGCTATGTCTTTACGGTTTATGCCTTGGATATTGCTGAGCTTCCCCTGGAGGGACGCTTCACCGGCCAAGACGTGTTACGTGCGATGGAAGGCCATATTCTGGGTCGTGCTGCCTTGACCGGCTTGTATACCTTGAATCCCCGCTTGATCCAGAAATCTTGAAGCCACACAGGGCGGACTGATTGAGTTTTTTTCATATTCTCTTGAGTCCGCCTGCTGCCGCCTTACTTATTTCCACATTTTTTGGGGTTTCTGCCACCGAAGGCGTTTGTCTCGGTGGTTTGTCGCGCTTCCGCGCTAAAATGCTGCTTTCTTAGTTTGCTACTACTTTACCCTTAGGAACCCTCATGTTTGACCGTTCTGCGACTCTTGACAAAGTTGACCCCGATTTGTGGGCTGCGATTCAAAGCGAAGATGTGCGCCAGGAGCAGCACATTGAGCTGATCGCCTCGGAAAACTACACCAGCCCTGCCGTTATGCAGGCCCAGGGCACCCAGCTGACCAATAAATACGCTGAAGGTTACCCAGGCAAGCGTTACTACGGCGGTTGCGAATTCGTGGACGTGGTCGAACAACTGGCTATTGACCGCTTGAAAGAGCTGTTTGGTGCTGAAGCCGCCAACGTGCAGCCTAACTCCGGCTCGCAAGCTAACCAGGGCGTGTACATGGCTGTGCTCAAACCGGGTGACACCGTTTTGGGTATGAGCCTGGCTGAAGGTGGTCACCTGACTCACGGTTCCCCTGTGAACGCATCGGGCAAACTGTACAACTTTGTGTCCTACGGTCTGGACGAAAACGAAGAGCTGGACTACGACCAACTGGAGCGCCTGGCCAAAGAGCACAAGCCCAAGCTGATCGTGGGTGGTGCTTCGGCTTACGCCCTGCGTATCGACTTTGAACGCATGGCTCGTATTGCGCATGAAAACGGCGCTCTGTTCATGGTGGACATTGCTCACTACGCAGGTCTGGTTGCGGGTGGTGCTTACCCCAACCCCGTGCCTCACGCTGACTTTGTGACTTCCACAACGCACAAGTCCCTGCGCGGCCCTCGTGGTGGCGTCATCATGATGAAAGCCGAACACGAAAAAGCCATTAACTCGGCTATTTTCCCCGGCATTCAAGGCGGTCCACTGATTCACGTCATCGCTGGTAAGGCTGTGGCATTCAAGGAAGCCTTGGCTCCTGAATTCAAGGACTACGCTGCTCAGGTCGTGAAAAACGCTGACGTTCTGGCTCGCACTCTGGTTGAGCGTGGCCTGCGTATCGTGTCTGGTCGCACCGAAAGCCACGTCATGCTGGTGGATCTGCGTCCTAAGGGCATCACCGGTAAAGTGGCTGAAGAAGCGCTGGGCAAAGCTCACATCACCGTCAACAAGAACGCCATCCCTAACGACCCCGAGAAGCCATTTGTCACCAGCGGCGTTCGTTTGGGTACACCTGCCATGACCACTCGCGGCTTTAAAGAAGCTGAAGCGGAATTGACGGCGCACCTGATTGCTGATGTACTGGACAACCCTCACGACGAAGCCGTTTTGGCGGACGTTCGTCGCCGTGTACATGAGCTGACTGCCAAGTTGCCTGTGTACTCCAAGTAATCCAGCCGGAGCGGGCCGTAAGGCCCGCGATCTTGAATGAAGTGTCCGTTCTGCCACCATGCCGATACCCAGGTGATCGATTCTCGAATCACCGAAGAAGGCGACGCCATACGGCGACGTCGTAAATGCTCGGACTGTGAACGGCGCTTCACGACTTACGAACGTGCTGAATTGAGCTTGCCCGTTGTGGCCAAGCGCAACGGCACCCGTATGGAATTTGATCCCGCACGTTTGCGGACCAGCATGGGCGTGGCGCTGCGCAAGCGCTCCATCCCAATGGCTCAAGTCGATGCCGCGGTACAGCGCATCGAAGAAAAACTTCAACTGACTGGTGAACGCGAAGTCTCCTCCGAGACCATCGGCGAGCTGGTCATGGCCGAGCTCAAGCAGCTGGATCAGGTAGCGTATGTACGCTTTGCCTCGGTCTACAAGAGCTTTAAAGACATCCGAGAGTTCGTGCAGGCGATCGATGAAATGAACGATCCCGGCCGCAACTAAGGCTTATGGTCGAGCAAGAAGACGTCATCTGGATGCGGCAAGCCCTGGAGCTGGCCGAACAATCTTTATATATCAGTGCCCCCAATCCACGCGTCGCCTGCCTGATCGTGCGTGATGGTCAATTGCTGGCCTCGGGTTCGACCCAGCAAGCGGGTGGCCCACATGCCGAAGTCATGGCCTTGCAACAGGCGCGGGAACGTGGCGTGAACGTGGCAGGAGCCACCTTTTACGTCACCCTGGAGCCATGTAGCCACCACGGGCGTACGCCTCCTTGTGCTGATGCGCTGGTCAAGGCCGGTGCTGGGCGTGTGGTGTTTTCCATGTATGACCCCAATCCCTTGGTAGCAGGACGTGGAGCCACACGTTTGCGTCAGGCGGGAATTACGGTGGACGGCCCTTTATGCGTAGAGCAGGCACTGGCGATCAACGCCGGTTTCTTTGCTCGTATGACGCGATCCCGACCCTGGCTGTGGATGAAAATGGCGGCCTCTTTGGATGGCCGCAGTGCATTACCGGATGGGCGTTCGCAATGGATTACCGGACCGCAGGCGCGCGATGATGGCCATCATTGGCGCGCGCGCAGTTGCGTCGTATTGACGGGTATCGGAACCGTAAATGCCGACAATCCCCTGATGAACGTACGAGCCGTGTCTACGCCACGACCACCGATCAAGGCGGTGTTGGATACGCATCTGCGTCTGGACCCTAATGCAGCTTTGCTGGATGGCACCCAATGCTGGGTGTTCACGCATCGTCGCGACCCGGAGCGCGAAGCTCAATTGGCGGATCGCAATGCCCTAGTTATTCCCATGCCCTTGCACGAAGGCCAAGTGGATGTTCGGGCGGTACTGGATTGGATGGCAGAGCAGCAGGTCAATGAAATCCATGCGGAAGCAGGGGCGCGCCTTTCCGGTGCTTTGATTGATGCGGGTGTCGTGGATCAACTATTGATGTATCTGGCCCCTAAAATTCTGGGGCAGGGGCGTGGTGTAGCGGATATTACCGCCTTGTCCGGACTGGACGATGTTGAACCCTTCGAGTTCACTGATGTGCGCTTATTCGGTGCCGACCTGCGAGTTCTGGCGCGCCAGCGTGACCATTGGGAAGCCTTGTTGCAGGCAGTGGGTGGGGCCTCTCCATCGGATTTTGAGTAAGCGCTATACGCGTTCATCCCGACGCTGAAACGACAGGCTCTACATTTAGCCAACGAAAAAATTTGAACACTTGCGTTACAAGGATAAGTTCTGCTATTATTATGGACTTGGCATTAGCAGCTTCAAATTGCTTGCCAAACGAACAATTAGGACAGGTGGCCGAGCGGTTGAAGGCGCACGCCTGGAAAGCGTGTATACGTTTATAGCGTATCGGGGGTTCGAATCCCCCTCTGTCCGCCAAGAATTCAGTACCTAAAAACCCGCCCTGCGCAAGCTAGGCGGGTTTTTTGTTGTCTGCGATCGCTTGGCTGAGGGACAAAGCAGGCCCTACGGCATTTAAGGAATCAGACTCAGGCGGTCGACCTCGAATTCAGTTTTGCGCAAACCCTTGTCAAATTCGCCTGTCAGTTCTACTTTCCGTTCGGCGTTAATGGTCTGCCCAGCGGGGAAATCTTCGTTGTCGATTTCTACCGTGATGCGGCCTGTGGCATCCTCAAAAATGTAGCGTTCGTCGCCTTCAAACGATACCAAACGACCTTGTAAACGAGCGATCTGATCATCGCGGCCGGTGTCCAGTAGCTGTTTGACGGTGACGAGCGGTACGTTGCTGGGGCCCGAGTAGGAGCCCGGAGCACTGGCCGCTTGTGGGGCATTGTTGGGGCCGGTGTAGCTGGTGGGTTGCGCGATGGCGACGGTGGTGCCAAGAGTAAGCAGGGCGGCGGCGAAGGTGGGGAAAGTGAATCGCATGGTTGGGTTTCCTGTATCGGGTGAATGTTCCGCCGATTGCGGAATGGTTTTATTAGAAACCCCGAACCTGAAGGAAATCTGAAGACGCTCAGTTTGCTGGAAAATCCAGTACCACGCCCAGGCCCTGGCCCTCTAGCCCGTCTTCAAAAGACAGCTTGGCATCATGCAAGGCAGCGATACGCGCCACGATGGACAAACCTAATCCGTTGCCTGGCTGCCCGGTGCCAAGTACACGAAAGAATTTTTCTCCCAAACGGGTCCGTTGATCGGGAGGCACACCAGGCCCATTGTCACGGACCGCAAGACGCACACCACCGTCGGACCGGTGTGTGGTTTCGATTCGTACCCGGGCCCCTGCGCCGCCGTAGAGCACGGCATTGCCAATCAGGTTGCGTAACGCACTGCTTAACAAGACGGGGGCAGCCTGCAGCGTTGTCACTGCTAACGCTCGCTCAATATTCACAGGTAGAGCGGGCAGCGATGGACTCAAACTGTCCAGAATCTGATTCAGATCTACGGTTTCACGTTTCAAAGGTTCGGCCTGCGGCTCCAGTCTTGTTAAAGCCAACAGGCTTTCTACCAGGGCAGTGCAACGGTCCAGATCAGTGCGCAACTGCTGCAGATGAGCGTCTGGCAGTTGAAGTTCCCGTTCGATCAATTGAACACGCATGCGCAGGCCAGCCAGTGGAGTGCGCAGCTCGTGCGCTGCATCGGAGGTAAATCGCCGCTCACTCTCAAGCGCTGCAGATAGACGAGCCATCAGGGCATTCAGTGCGTCCAGTATGGGTTGCAACTCGCGTGGCGGGTTTTCACCCTGCACGGGCGTGAGGTCATCGGGTGATTTGGCGTTGATGTGTCTGGCAGTGTCCTCCAGAGGGCGCATTAGGCGTCGAATCAATAGCCAGCTTAGTACGCCCAACAAAGCGAGCAAACCCAATGCGGGCCAGATCAGGTTCTCGGCCATGTCCTCTAGAAGCTCCAGCCGTTCCTTCATGGGCTGAGCGACTTGCGCAGTCACCCCTTCAGGCCCTGGGCGGACATACACCCGCCAGAGCTCATCGTCGATCCAGACCGTGCTGGTGACTTCGCGTCTGGCTTGGGGCAAAAAGGCCGTCTTTGGGGTGTCGTCGCCACGCAGCAGGACCTGGCCGTCCGCTGCCACCAACTGGTAATACATGCGTAGCTTGAGTGCGTCACCACGGTTCAGGAGTGCGCCGGGTGTACGGGGAGTCGCCTGCGCCCCTTGCGGGTCCAGTAACAGCACCAAGCGCGCCCCTTCTTCCAGGGCATCATCAAGAACTTCGCTGGTGGCATGCCAGGCGACACCGACCACAATGGCCAGGCTGACCAGCCACAGACCAATACTTGTTCCCATGACGGTAAGCAGCAGGCGTCGTCGCAAAGACCAGCCGTCCGGCCGTAAAACTGGGGTGTTGGCTCTGGTGCGTCGACGAAGCAGTTTTTGGATCAGGCGTTTCATGTTGGCGCCAGCCCGTAGCCTTGATTACGTACAGTGACGATGAAGTCACTGCCCAGTTTTTTTCGCAGATTGGAGATGTGCACCTCGATGGCGTTGCTTTCTACTTCTTCGCTCCAGCCATAGAGAGCTTCTTCAAGCTGGGCGCGACTTAAAATATGGGTGGGATGGTGCATCAAGGCTTGTAGAATGGCGAACTCGCGCGCTGTCACGGAGACGGGAGCACCGTCCAGCGTGACTCGCTTGGCTGTTGTGTCTATCGTCACTGCGCCGTGACGCCATTCGGGGGCAACTTGTGCTGCACTACGGCGCAATGCAGCACGAACTCGGGCGGATAGCTCTTCAAGGTCAAACGGTTTGACCAGATAGTCGTCTGCACCTAGGTCCAGACCTTGCACTCGGTCAGCCAGCGTATCGCGTGCCGTGATGACGATGACGGGCACCTGAGCATGAGAGGCATTGGCCCCCCGCAGGGCACGCAGCACGGCATCACCATCCAGTCCGGGCAGGCCTCGATCCAGCAATATGCATTGATAGGTATGAGTCGCCAAGGCCGTCGCCACTTGATCGCCGCGTTGCAGCCAGTCCACGGCATAGCCTTCCAGATGCAGCCAAGACTGCAAGGAACTGCCTAAGGAGGGATCATCTTCGATTAGCAGAATACGCATGCGCAAAGCCTAGCAGGGAAAGATGAAGGGAAACTGATGCTAGTGTGGGGCATAGGCCAAAGCAGCCGCAAGCACGTCTGTTGTTTGTCTCGTTGCAGCGTTTTTTGAAAAGCACGAAGGCTATGCGTCTCTCTCCCTGATTGACGTGCTAAATGCTTCGCTGGTTCACCCGCTTTGACAGCTCTTGTGCCGTCTCCTTGCGTTCGCTATATCTATCCACCAGATATTCCGCGCAGTCACGCGTCAGCAAGGTGAATTTAACTAGCTCTTCCATTACATCCACTATGCGATCGTAGTAGGACGAGGGTTTCATGCGGCCTTCGTCATCAAATTCCAGAAAGGCTTTGGCAACGGAAGATTGGTTGGGGATGGTGATCAGGCGCATCCAGCGGCCCAGCACGCGCATTTGGTTCAAGGCGTTAAAGGATTGCGAGCCGCCTGATACTTGCATGACAGCCAGTGTTTTGCCTTGCGTGGGGCGTACCGCACCGATGCTTAACGGTATCCAGTCGATTTGTGCTTTCAGGACGCTGCTCATGGCGCCGTGTCGCTCGGGCGAGGTCCAGACCATGCCTTCAGCCCACTGTACTAACTGGCGCAACTCTTGCACTTTGGGGTGATCGTCTGTTGCTCCATCGGGCAAGGGCAGTCCATGAGGATCGAAGACCCTGGTCTCTGCACCTATTGCTTCCAGCAGTCGCGCTGCTTCTTGTGTCAAAAAACGGCTGTAGGAGCGCTCTCGCAAGGAGCCATACAACAACAGGATTCGGGGTGGATGTGAAGCCCTTTTTTGAGGCAGCAGCTCTGTCAGATCAGGGGTACTAAAAGCGTGTTCGTCCAGATTGGGTAGCTCAGACTTGTTCAATTCTTTGTCCTTTTGCATCAATGACAGCCTCGCCGTCTTCTTTCCAGAATGCACCTTGTTGCGGCTGGGGAAGTATCTCCAGTACCTGTTCAGAGGGGCGGCACAAGCGTGTGCCCAGTGGTGTAACAACGATGGGGCGGTTGATCAGAATCGTGTGCTCCAGCATGAAATCAATCAGTTGCTTGTCACGCCATTTCGGGTCGCCTAATTGCAGCACGTCGTAGGGTGTCCCTTTTTGTCGAAGGACTTCCCGTACGCTCAGGCCGCAGTCTGCAATCAAGCGAAGCAGGGTGGCTCGGTCTGGCGGCGTTTGCAGGTATTCGATGATGGTGGGCTCTTGACCACTATTGCGGATCAGGGCCAGCGTATTGCGGGACGTGCCGCAGGCCGGGTTGTGATAGATGGTGATGGCTGTCATGGCGTCGTGCTCTTTGTCAGGAAGTCAGCTTGTAATACCCAGGCGTAAGGCCAGGGCCGCCAGGGTGATGAGCAGTACGGGGGTAGTCAGGATGGCACCCACCTTGAAGTAATAGCCCCAGCTGATTTTTGTGCCTTTCTGGGCCAGTACGTGCAGCCACAGCAAGGTAGCCAGGCTCCCGATGGGAGTGAATTTAGGCCCCAGGTCGCTACCGATGACATTGGCGTAAATCATGGCTTCTTTGACGGCACCTTCGGCGCTGGAAGCATCAATCGATAAAGCGGTGACCAGCACGGTAGGCATATTGTTCATGACCGAGGACAGCAGGGCCGACAAGATGCCCGTCCCCATTGCAGCACCCCATACGCCAGCCTGGGCGAATTTGTCTAAAAGCAGGGACAGATAATCCGTTAGCCCGGCATTGCGCAGGCCATACACCACCAGATACATGCCTAGCGAGAACACGACGATCTGCCAGGGGGCACCACTCAGCACTTTTTGGGTGCTGATTACTGTTCCACGGGCAGCGACGGCCAAAAGGATAATGGCCCCCACGGCGGCGACCGCGCTGACGGGAATACCTAAAGGCTCCAGTGCAAAAAAGCCTGTCAGCAGTAAAGCCAGCACTATCCAGCCAGCTTTGAAAGTGGCCTTGTCCTTGATAGCTTCAGCGGGCTGTTTCAGTTGCTCAAGACGGTAGTCAGCGGGGATGTCACGCCGGAAATACAGCATCAAGACGATAAGGCTGGCTAGCACGGAAACCAAAGTGACGGGTGTCATGATGGCGGCGTAATCCGCAAAGCCTAATTTGAAATAATCGGCGGAGACGATGTTCACCAGATTGGAGACGACCAATGGCAGGCTGGCCGTGTCTGCAATAAACCCGGCGGCCATCACAAAGGCCAAGGTGGATGCGGGCGAGAAGCCCAGCGCAAGCAGCATAGCCATGACGATCGGGGTAAGAATCAGCGCAGCGCCATCATTGGCAAACAGGGCTGAAACAGCTGCCCCCAGAATCACGATGAAAGCAAAGAGCTTGCGGCCACTGCCAGCCCCCCATCGTGCAACGTGTAGTGCTGCCCATTCAAAAAAACCGGCTTCATCCAGCACCAGACTGATGATGATAATAGCGACAAAGGTGGCCGTGGCGTTCCAGACGATGCCCCAGACTACGGCCAGATCCGTCCACTGCACCACACCCATAAGCAGAGCGGCGGCAGCACCCAGACTTGCGCTCCAACCTATGCCCAGCCCTTTGGGTTGCCAGATCACCAGCGTCAACGTAGCAATGAAAATGAGTACGGCAGTGAACATAACAGGCAATTCCGGAGAGCGTGTTGGAGTTAAGAATGAGCGCGGCTTTCGACCTTGAGCCAGGGGCGGCAACTTTGCGGTTGGTGGGTCAGCGTGGCGGGCAGGAGGTGGGGCTTGGGGTGCAAGCCTGTCCTTGGCAGCAGTTCTCGGTCAGGTAAGCGAGGAGATCGTTCATGGCCGGGAAGGTGGCGCTGTATAGCAAGTTGCGGCCTTGCCGCTCCGCGTGGATCAGCTGCGCATTGTTTAATTCCTTTAAATGAAAGGAAAGAGCGTTTGGCGCGATGCCCAGTTGCTCTGCCAGGATTCCGGGCGTAAGCCCGTCAGGGCCTGCCACGACTAGTGCACGAAACACTCGTAAGCGGGCTTCGTGGGCCAGAGCGGCCAGAGAACGGATAACTTGAGATTCTTCCATGGGAAAATAATACAACAATTCATGAATTATTGAATAGTAGCTGGTAAGTTTTACTGCTTTAGACATGTATGCAAGGTGTTGCGGGAGGTCTTGCATGGAGACGTTTTATCGCCGCTAGTGCTTCTGCGCAAAGGCACATGGCTAGGCTAAGGGGGTGGCGCTCAGGGGCTATAGGTGGAGATCTTGCTTTCGTTCACATCGCCAACTGCTCACAAAGCCACTCTGCAAAGGTGTTTGCACGTGGGTTTTGATCCAGAGCTTGTGGTGATAGCAGGTAATAAGCGGAGCCGTCTTTGCTAAAGCCGTGTGGGGCGATCAACTGGCCGCTGCGCAGTTCTTCGTCGACCATCAGTTTGGACACAATGCTGATGCCTTGGCCCGACAAGGCCGCCTGGATGCACAGGTAGAAGTGTTCCAACTCCAGCTTGCTGCCTTGCCGTAATGCTTGGCGAGTAAGACGTGCCCACGTTGCCCAGGCTTTGGGGCGGGAGCTGCTATGCAGCCTTACTTGCTTGGACGCCTCTGTGTGTTGCAGGTAGCCGGGCTGGCAGACGGGGCCGATCATTTCATCGCATAGCTTCAGACCAAACACCGAATCCGCCCAATGAAAGTCGTCGCGGCGTATGGCCAGATCAATACCCATTTTGGAAAAGTTGACTGGCCCGCCTGCGGTCATCAAGTGCACGGTGATGGTGGGGTGCAAGGCATGGAAATCCCCCAAGCGCGGGATCAGCCATTTCATGGCGATAGTAGGTTCGCAAGAGACGGTCAGGGCATGTTCGCGCTGGGTCTGCTGCAGTTGGTACACCACATCCTCCAACCGTTCGAACATGGGGGCGGTGACATGTAAAAGCTGGCGGCCTGCAGGGGTCAGAAATACAGCGCGGTTGCGACGCTCAAACAGTTCCACACCCAAGGATTCCTCCAACGCCCGAATCTGGCGACTGACAGCCCCGTGAGTGACGTGCAGTAGTTGAGCGGCCTGTACAAAACTGCCTGCCTGAGCAGCGGTATCGAAGTAGCGGAAGGCCGTAAGGCTGGGGATGTGCATAGTCGATGAAAACTCACAGAAGGGGCGCAGGATTTATCGTTTTTAAATTAGCACAGGATTATCAATAATGAAATGATCCAAAAGGGTGTTGGGTTTGAAAAATGCTGTGTCCAGGCAAGGAGTTGGCCTTGTTCTGATAAATGATAAATCCTTAGCTATGAAATAAGGGAAGAGCTGCCCTTCTTATAAGCAGGAAAAGAACGTTTTGTCTCCGAAGTACAGGTTTTTTTCCGGCTTGGGAGTCTCCTCAGAACCCGGTGCTCGAAATCCCTGCTTCAGTCCCCCGTCTTCCACAAAATCAAGGTTGTTTTAAAAATGCATGAACTCTTGGCCTTTGCCACTATCACTATCTTGGCGGTGATCAGCCCTGGGCCTGATTTTGCGATGGTCACTCGCAATGGTTACTTGTTTGGTCGCCAGATTGGCCTGATTTCCGCCCTGGGGATTGCGGCCGGGGTGCAGGTTCATGTGGTCTACACCGTGCTGGGGGTGGCGATCTTGATTACCCAGTCGCCCAGCTTGTTTCTGATAATGAAAGTGGCGGGGGCGGCATACCTGATGTATCTGGGCTATATGTCGTTCCGCAACCGCAAGCCCTTGAATACAGCGGGTGGGCCAGACTATGCGCCTACTGCCTGGCAAGCTTTTGGGATGGGGTTTTTGACCAATGCTTTAAACCCGAAAACCATGCTCTTTGTGGTGGCGACGTTCACCCAGTTGGTCCAGCCTGACGCCCCCCTTTGGCTGAATTTTGCCTATGGGTTTTTTATGTCCTTTGCCCATTGGGTCTGGTTCAGTGTGGTGGCAATTGTGTTTTCAAATCCACGCTTACGCGCCGCTCTGTTGGCTCGGCAAGTGCTGCTGGACAGAGGCATTGGGCTTGCCTTGTTTGGTTTAGGCGCTTCACTGCTGTTCAGCAAGGCACTGGCATAGGAGGAGGCTGTGATTTTTTTGAGAAAGTCAGGCCATCCCGTAAAGCGAGTTTATTACGTTGCCAGATTATTTAAATTTATAGATAAATCTTTTTATTTTTAATTTTTCGATTTTATTTTTAATTTATTTTTATTAATGTTTTATATGGTTGTTGATAATAGAAATTTAAATTTATAAAAAATAATATAAATAATAAATTAAAAACAAAATAAGCTATTTTTCGTCATTTATAGAGAAATAAATGGGTATAGTTTGCAAGCCGAAGTAATAGGTTTCGATACTACTTGTAGATAGGGAGACAAGAATGGCTTGCAATCACCTAAACGCGAAAGTTGCAGCAGGTTCCTGCCTGGCTCTTTTCGCATCCGTTGCGCTGCACGGCGGCGCCATGGCCCAGACGCCTGATCCCAGGCTGGATACCAGTCAGCTTTATGCTGATGTGCACTTCCACGCATCCAATTATGCGATGCAAGGTATTTCTTTAAAGGAATATGCACAGCGCTATATGAGTGCGGACCGGCAGCAAATTGTTCGCTCCACCATCATGCCAATCCCCTTGCAACAACGCTGGGACGGTTTCGAGCAATATCAGGTGCAGTCGGGCGATCAGATGTATGGCCCGAACTACTACATCGGTTCCAAGGCCGATCTGTATTACTACTCGTTTGTAGACGCCATGTTTGCGCGCGAATATGAAAGGCTGGAGCCCCAATATCAGGAAAAGCTGGACGTCATGATTACGGCCTTCAATCCCATGGATGTGTACGCCTCGCAGCACATCAAGCGTGCCGTATTAAGCTTTCCCGGCGTGTTTTCCGGGGTGGGCGAATTCACTATTCATAAGGAATTGGTGTCCAGCAAGCTGGCGGGTGAAACGGTAGAGGAAACCAAGGCTCCTTCCGTGCCTTTGCCGCCGGATGCAGGCGATGGCAGCAAGGTGTCGCTATATTCCGAATCTTTAGAGTATCTGTTCAAGACGATTGAAGAAGTCGGGCTGGTCGCTATTTTGCACAATGATATGTATCGGGTAGAGGTGAATTACCTAGGCGAGCTGGAGCAGGCCTACCCCGATCAGGATTATGTGGATGGCCTAAAGCACGTATGCGGACATGCGCCCAATGCCAAAGTTGTCTGGGCGCATACGGGTCTGGGGCGTTTTGTGAAACCCACCAGCGATCACATCACGCGCGTAAAGCGTGTGCTCGATGCCTGCCCGAATTGGTCTACCGATATTTCCTGGGATCTGGTGCAGGACTATATGCTCAATCCGGAGCCGGGCATGCCTACTCAGCAAGCATGGTTGGCCTTTTTCAAGGAGTATCAGAACCGGATTTTGTGGGGTTCGGATGTGGTGATCTTTACGCGTAATCGCTTTGAATCTGACCCACCTACGTCGGTACAGCCGGGTGGCGTCATGAGCCCGGATCAATACCATGCCGACCTGTCCAAAATGAAGGACTTTTTGGATGAGTTACCGGTGGCCATTGGCAACAAGATTCGCTATGAAAACTATGTACGCCTGTTTAATCGGGCCCGGTTTTCAGTGCGAGCGTGGGAACGCGAGAACGCAGACCAAAACATCTGGGATATTGCTACGCCCGCTCATCCTTGATGGGGGCCACGCTTAGTTTGAAAGCAGTACTGACGTAGAAGGGCAGGGCTTGTAGGCCCAAACTTTTCTCAAACGTCTTTGTGCTTTCAGCGTGATCCAAAGAAATGCCTTCCTAAATGAACTGCCCCCCGAAAGCTGGATATCAATCCCAGCCTTCGGGGGGCAGTTCTACGCGTAGCTTAAGGAACCGGATTAAGAGTTTTAATCCAGCGATTCCGTGTCTCTTTTTTAAGCAGTATTTTTACTTTCAGCCGCCAGCCTGTCCAAATCCTCTTGGATCAGTTTGCGAATGGCAGTTTTCAGCAGCTTGCCGGTAGCGGTGTGGGGTAATTCTTCCACCACGATTAAATCGTCCGGAATACTCCACTTGGACACCTGCTCGCTGAACAAATCAATCATGTCCTGCTTGGTGAACGTCGCGTCCTCTTGCAACTGAACGACTAGAACGGGACGCTCGCCCCAGCGTTCGTCGGGCTTGGCAACGACGGCTGCTTCTTTAATGGCCGGGTGTGCCTGAGCAATGTTTTCCAGTTCGATGGAACTGATCCACTCCCCACCGGATTTCACCACGTCTTTGGTCCGATCCACGATCTGGATAAAGCCGTCCGGATCAATGGTGACGACATCACCCGTATTGAACCAGCCGTCCGCAGTGTGGGCGGAAGTATCGTCGCTGTTGAAGTACGACCCCGCAATCCAGGGGCCGCGCACCATCATGGCGCCAAACATCTTGCCATCGCGGGTGATCGGTTCGCCATTGTCGCCATCGACACGGAACTCCACCCCAAACAGCGGCCGTCCCTGCTTGGCCAGCAGTTTGAGCTTCTCGTTCTCGGGCAAGGATTCGTGTTTGGGCAGCAAAGCAGCGGCCAGACCCACCGGGCTGGTCTCGGTCATGCCCCAGGCGTGGCGCACTTTAACGCCCAGCTTATGGAAGCGGCTGATCATCACCGGCGGTGCGGACGAGCCGCCAATCACCAGGCGTTGCAGCGTGCTGAAGGTCTTGTTGTTGGCTTGCATCCAATCCAGCAGCCCTAGCCAGACGGTGGGCACGCCCGCCGTCATGGTGACGCCTTCGTTTTCAAACAAGGTGTGCAGGCTGGCTCCGTCCAGCTTCGGTCCCGGCAGCACCAGCTTGGCTCCCACCATCAGGGCCGCGTAGGGCAGGCCCCAGGCGTTGACGTGGAACATGGGCACGATAGGGGTGATGGTGTCGGAGGCAGACAGGCTCAAGGCATCGGGCATGCTCAAGGCAAAGGCATGCAAGATGGTGGAGCGGTGGCTGTACAGCACGCCCTTGGGATTGCCGGTGGTGCCTGAGGTGTAGCACAGGCCCGAGGCGGTATTTTCATCAAAGTCCGGCCAGTCGAAATGCTCGGACTCGCTTGCAATCAGGGTTTCGTAGCACAGCAGATTGGGCAGCAGATCGGACTGAGGCATGTGCTCCTCATCCGTCAGGATGACCACAGCCTTGAGCTTGGAGAGCTGATCGGCCAAGGCTTCCAGAATGGGTACAAAGCTAAGGTCGGCAAACAGCACGCTGTCATTGGCGTGTTCAATGATGTAGCCGATTTGATCCTGAAACAGACGTGGGTTGATGGTGTGGCACACCAGGCCCGAACCCGAGACACCGTAATACAGTTCCAGGTGGCGGTAGCCGTTCCAGGCCAGGGTTCCCACACGGTCGCCGTGTTGCAGCCCCATTTTTTTGAGCGCATTGGCCAGTTGCTGGCTGCGCTTGGACATGTCGGTATAGGTGTACCGGTGAAGGTGGCCTTCAACAGTTTGCGAAACGATTTCTCGGTCTGCGTGGTAGTTCGCTGCGTGACGCAGTATGGATGACACTAGCAGTGGGGTATTCATCATCATGCCAAGCATGGTCTTCGTCCTCCCTGGGAGTAAATCAAACAGAACTGACGGGCCTTAATACCGGTAAACGGGGATGCAGCTAATGGATGAATTTACACCACTGACTGTCGTGGCCTCTGTATGCACAGTAGCCTAAAACTCACAAATCAGTCTATGTAGTCGTATGTATTTCCTTGCGCAAGGCCAAGGCTTCTGTGAAAAACTGTCCTATCATCCGGCTCTCCCGGCGCTCTGCTAAACAGTAAAGATAAGTGTCCGTACGAACCGGATCACCTTGGATGCGTACCGCTTTAAAACGGTGGTCGGGAATGAACTCGGCCTCGGAGACCGTGCCCACGCCCAGGCCACGGGCCACGGCCTCACGCAGAGCCTCCCGGCTGCCAATTTCCATGACGGCACGAGGCCGTATATTTTCTTTGTCCAGTGCCGCTTCCAGGCAGGCGCGGGTGGTCGAGCCCGACTCTCGTTGCAGCAGCGGGGCATCGTGCAGGGCAGACAGCGGCACGCTGTCATGACGGGCCAGTGGGTGTGACAGCGGTGCAAACAAGATGACGGCGTGGCTGGCGTAATGCTCTGCATGAAAAGCCGGGTCTTCGCAGGCCCCTGCCAGCACCGCGATATCCGTGGCGTAGTTGGCCAGATCGGCCAGCACCTGGGCGGAGTTCCCCATATGAATGGAGATATCCACGCCCGGAAACAGCTTGTGATAAGCCTCCACCATCTCAATGACATGAAACGGCCCCACAGCTCCGATGCGTAAACGCCCCACATGCAGCTTGCCGCTGTCATGCAGCAGGTTGAACGCGTCAATTTCCAAGGCTCCCAATTGCTGGGCGACCGGCAGCAAAGCCAACCCGACCTGGGTCAGTTCAATGCCGCGTCCCCGGCGATGAAAAAGCTCCACATCGTGTTGTTGCTCCAGGCCCTGTACTTGTTTGGTGACAGTGGGTTGGGCCAGTCCCAGGGCACGGGCCCCGGCGCTAAAACTGCCGTTTCGGGCAACGGCCAGGAAAGCCCGTAGGCGTGCGGCGGACATATAGACTCCATCTATAGATGACTGATGTTTTCAATCCTAAATCGATAATATGAAGGCAATGTGACCTTCCTAAGATATCGGCATTCCTCCTACAACCTTTAAGGACGACTGCCGTGAACAAGAACGTACTTCAGACTGCCCGCCGCTCTTTCATCGCGGCGACGGCCGCCACTATTATCTTTTCCGTGTTTGGTACTGCTGCCCAGGCAGCCCAGGACACCCTGACCATTGGCTTGATCCCGGCTGAGGATTCGCAAGCCATGATCGAATCCAGCAAGCAGGTGATCGAGCAACTGGAGCGTGAATCCGGCATGAAGGTGGAACCCTTTGTAGCCACTGACTACAACGGCATCATTGAAGCCCTGCGTGCTAAGAAACTGGATGTGGCGTACCTTGGCCCGTTCTCCTACGTGCTGGCCAGCTCAGTCGCGGATGTGGAAGCCTTTGCCGTGGCCGTGACTAAAAAGACCGGTAAAAGCGCTTATAAAAGCCTGATCGTGGTGCGTGCGGACAGTGGCATCGACAATGTGGATCAGCTAAAAGACCGCACGTTTGCCTTTGTGGACCCCAGCTCGACCTCGGGCCATCTGTTCCCTAAAGCCGGTCTGGAAAATGACGGCTACAAACTTGACGAGCTGTTTTCCCGCGTGGTGTTCTCTGGCTCGCACGATGCCAGCCTCTTGGCTGTTGCCAATAAGAAAGTGGATGCCGCCGCAGTGGCTGACCGTATTTACGCCAGCGCGATCTCCAAAGGCCAATTGGCCCAGGGTGATCTGAAAGTTGTCTGGTCCTCCAGCGATATTCCCGAGTCGCCCATGGTGTGGCGCAAGGATCTGGACCCTAGCGTAAAAGAGAAAGTCGCCAAAGCGTTGGCCAATATCAAAGATGTACCTTGGGGTGACCAGGGCATGCTCAACGGCTTTCAGCCGACCAGCGATGCCGCCTACAACGTAGTGCGCGACACCGCCAAAGTGCTGAACCTGGATCTGCGGAGCATGAAATGATCCGTTTGCGTGGCCTGAACAAGTGCTATGGCAGCAATAAGGTGCTTTGCGGTGTGGATATGGAGGCTTCAGCCGGCGAGTTTCTGGTTGTGCTGGGCCAGTCCGGCGCGGGCAAGTCCACCTTGTTGCGTTGTATGAACCGGCTGGCCGAGGCGGATACGGGCGAGATGTCCGTGGCGGGTATCAATGCCATGTCGGCACAAGATACGCGTGCCTTGCGACGCCAGGTTGCCATGATTTTCCAGCATCACGATGTGGTGCCGCGCCTGTCAGTGCTGCGCAATGTATTGACGGGGCGCTTGGGTGCGGTCCCGGTGTGGAGTTCCATTCTGCAACTGTTCAGCCGTGCCGATATTGCCTTGGCCAAAGAGTGTCTGGAACGCGTGGGCCTTAGCCATAAAGCGCAGGCTCGCACGGACTCATTGTCGGGCGGGCAGCGTCAGCGGGTGGGCATTGCCCGTGCGCTGGCGCAGCGCCCCCGCATTATTTTGGCGGACGAGCCGGTAGCCAGTCTGGACCCTAAAACTGCTCGTCTGGTGATGCGCTATTTGCACGATGCCAGCCGGGAGCTGGGCATTACGGTGGTCTGTAACCTGCATCAGGTCGACTACGCCCGTGAGTTTGCAGATCGCATCGTGGGCTTGGCACATGGCCGTGTGGTGTATGACGGCGCTCCCGATCAGATGACAGAAGATGATCTGACACGCATCTACCCCGGTCCTGAACCTGGGCAGAGCAGTGCGGAGTCTCAGCAAAGCGGTGGCGAGGCGGCTTCATTCCTGGCTGAGCCACTGGCAATTGCCACTAAGGGAGCTTGATCATGGACAAGAAATATTCCTGGGTCATGGATACGCCTACCAGCTTTAAAGGCTGGGCCATGACGGCCCTGATGGTGGCCGCGATTATGGTGGCGTTGCAATGGAGTGCCGAAGGCGCGCAATTGAGCGCAGCTGAATTTGCTGCTGGCCTGCCGCAGATTGCGGACTTTTTAAGCCGTACTTTCCCGCCGGACTGGAGCATTCTGGGCAATTTGATGGCGCCCGCAATCGAGACAATCCAGATTGCAATCTGGGGCACGGTGCTGGGTGTAATTGGGGCGGTGCCCGTCTCTTTTCTGGCAGCCCGTAACTTGAAGGTGAACCGTTATCTCTACGGTTTTACCCGCCAAAGTCTGAACGTCATCCGCAGTATCAACGAGCTGATTCTGGCGCTGGTGTTTGTTGCAGCGGTGGGGCTGGGCCCATTTCCCGGCGTCTTGGCTCTGGCTGTGCATGGTGTTGGGATGCTGGGCAAGTTTTTTGCCGAAAGCATTGAAGAGATCGATCAAGGTCCTTTGGATGCGCTGCGTGCTACTGGTGCTCGTCCCTTGCAGGTCATTGTGTTCGGTGTGTTGCCCCAGGTGATTACCGCTTGGATTGCCGTGATTTTGTATCGCTTCGAGGTCAATCTGCGTTCTGCCACCGTGCTGGGCATGGTGGGAGCCGGTGGTCTGGGCTTTGAGCTGGTCAGCAGCCTGAAACTGTTCAAGTACCAGGAAACGGCGACCTGCATTGTGGTCATTACCGTGATGGTGGTGGTGGCAGACCTGATTTCCAACCGCCTGCGCGAGGCTATTCGCCACAACGGGCGCGACTGATTGCAGTTTTTTATTCGAGATTGTTATGTGGCATTTTTTCAATCCAGTTCAGATTGATGCAGGGCCAGGCGCTTTTGACGGTCTGCCTAAGCTTGTGGGAAACCGACGCGCAATTTTGATCGCCTTTCCTGAAGCACGTGAGCTGGGGCTTTGTGATCGTGTGCAAGCCTTGTTGGGCGAGCAATTGCTGGCGATTGAAACCGATATCCAGCCCAACCCGGACGTGTCCTGGTTGGCTCCCCTGTATGAACGCTTGTGGCGTGATCATCCCGACGCAGAATGCATCATTGCCCTGGGCGGCGGCAGCGTCATTGATTGTGCCAAAGCCATGTTGACCAGCACGCCTTCGGGTACGTTTGCTGAACTGCTGGATTGCCTGTCGGGCAAGGCCAGCCTGAGCCAGCCTCCAGGGCAGGTGCGTAGCCTGATTGCCGTGCCCACCACGGCAGGAACAGGTAGCGAAGTCACCCCCTGGGCAACGATTTGGGATAAGGGGCAGGGGCGTAAATATTCCTTGCACCTGCCCTGGACCTGGCCTCAGGCCGCCATTATTGATCCGGCTCTGATGTGCAGCCTGCCTGCCGCAGCCACCTTGGCCAGCGGACTGGACGCCTTGTCCCACGCGCTGGAGTCTTTGTGGAACATCAACCGCAATCCGGTGTCCGCCAGCCTGGCGGTCTCGGCAGCACGCCAGATCATCCGTCACTTGCCTTTACTGATGCAGGATCTGTCCAGCCTGGAATTGCGTGCCGAATTGGCGGTGGCCGCGGCTATGGCCGGGCTGGCGTTTTCCAATACTAAAACGGCGCTGGCGCATTCCCTGTCGTATGACCTGACCTTGGAGCAAGGCTTGCCGCACGGCATTGCCTGCTCTTTTAGCTTGCCGCATGTAATGCAAATGGCCTTGGGACAGGATGCGCAGCTGGACCACCTGCTTTTATCTATTTTCGAGGTGCAGGACAGCGCGCAAGCAGTTGCGGCCTTGAGCCAGTTTCTGGATCAGTTGAGGGTCAGTACCGATCCGGCCGCTTACGGGGTGTCGCCCGAGCAATGGCAACAACGTATTGCTCAAGCCCTGCAAGGTCCTCGTGGACGTAATTTTATTGGTGCACATGCTCTGGATGCAGTGCAGGTATGAGTCCGGTTTTACCCTGGCTCGGTTTTAGAACTGAAGGTTTTACACAATGACTCAGAATTTCAAGGCTCTGGACACGCTTATGTCGGACAAGGTCGAGGCCGTTATTTTTGACTGGGCAGGCACGCTGGTCGATTTCAGCTCTTTGGCACCGACACAGATTTTTGTGGATGCCTTTGCGACCTTTGGCATTCATATCAGCCTGGAGCAGGCGCGAGGTCCCATGGGGTTGTCCAAGCGAGATCATATCCGCACGCTCTTGGCGACCGACTCCATTCAGGGCCAGTGGCTTGCCCAGTTTGAGCGTGGATCGACAGATGCGGACATTGACGCTATTTACGAGCGTTTCATGCCCATGCAAATCGAAAAGGTAGCGGAATATTCGGCACCGATTGAAGGGGCGGCTGCCGTATTGGAACAGTTGCGTGCCAAGGGCATCAAAGTGGGTTCTTGCTCGGGCTATCCACGTCAGGTTCTGGACGTCTTGTTGCCTGCAGCGGCTAGTCAGGGCATTGCTCCAGACTGCATCATTGCCGGTGACGAGATGCCTGCGGGTGGCCGACCCGGTCCTTTCATGGCTTTGGCCAACGTTCTGGCTCTGGGTGTCGGTGATGTACGCCGTTGCATCAAAGTGGACGATACCGTGCCAGGCATTGAAGAAGGTCGCCGTGCAGGAATGTGGACGGTGGGCTTGAGCCTGTCAGGCAATGAAGTGGGGCTGTCTTTGGCAGAGTTGGAAAAAGCCGACCCGGCCGAGGTGCAAGCACGAGTGGAACGCGCCAGCGAGCATTTGCGTCAGTCGGGTGCCCATTATGTGATTGAAACGGTTGCGGATCTGCCGGCCATTATTCAGGTCATTCAGGCACGTTTGGCCCAGGGCGAAACACCCTGATTCTGCGGGGGCGTTGAATCAGGACGGATAAGAAGGGCGGGGCCTTAAGCCCCGCTTTTTTTTATGCCGCGTCGCTGCTTGCCAAGGCGCTTTGATGATGGGCGATGGCTTCAAAGAAAGCGGCCACCAGGCGCGACTCACGACGCTCATGCAGACAGCAGACATGGATTTGCGTCCAGACCGGCTCGTTCTGGATGCGGACCACACGTAAACGGGGATCTGGCACGTATTCGGATTCAGATACCGTGCCCACGCCCAGCCCTCGTGCTACAGATTCGCGCAGAGCCTCCCGGCTGCCGATCTCCATGGCCACATCCACTTTGATCTTATGTTCATGCAAGGCATCTTCCAGCGCCTTGCGTGTGGTGGAGCCTTCTTCTCGCATCAGCAAGGGTTCGCCAGCCAGTTCATCCAGCGCGATGCTCTCGCGCCGGGCAAAGGGGTGGTCGTGGCGCACAAAAGCAATGACGGGGTAGCGGGCATAGGGCTGCATATAGTAGCGGCGCTGGGGCTGACAACTTGCCACCACGCCTACGTCACAAACGTATTTGTCCAGATCGTCCAGCACCAGCTCGGAGTTTCCCAGCTTCACGGACAGCTTGATGCGCGGATAGACCGCGTGAAAGGATTCGATCAGTTCGGTGACGTGATACGGGCTGACGGCACCCAGCTTCAAGGTGCCGTAATGCAGCTTGCCACTGCCATCCAGCATTTGGCGCATATCCGACTCTAGCGAGATCATGCGCCGGGCCATGGGCAGCATTTCCAGCCCCAGGGTGGACAGGTCCACACGTCGGCCTCGTCGATGAAAAAGCTCGGCCCCGTATTCGCGTTCAATCATCTGTATTTGTGAACTGAGCGTGGTGTGGCTCATGTTCAAAGCCCGCGCGGCGGCTGAAAAGCCGCCGTGCTGGGCCACCATGACGAAGGCCCGAATTTGGTTGAGCGTCATCGTGTTTCTCTAACTGTTTTTCCGAGACTGGCGGCCCTATCTTGCCTGAGCAATATGACTAGCGTGCGACACCCATGGCCGGATCGCTGATGCCATCAAGACCGGTTTCCAGGCGGCCCGCAAAACGACGCTCAAAGTGATCGCCCATCGTGGCGGTGAAGTCATACCAGTTGGCCGAGGCCTGCAGCGACCAGCGTGCGTCAATCTGCATGCCGGGGTCCACGGTATAGACCCAGGGGCCATCCTCCCGATACGCATTGGCCATCACAGTGACGGTAGCGGGCTCGGTGCCCATATTCATGATGGTCAGTGCCACGCTGTTGGCCTTGGGTTCGTAGCACACGCGCACTTCGGGTTTAGGGCCCTGACGCAGCTTGTTGATATTTCCCTTGAAATGACGGTGGTAGCCATTGGGGCCTAGTACCCACAGGCTGTATTCGCCATTTTGGTCGGCACTCACTGTCCAGGCATCCGAGATCATCTTGTCGGCTTCCACGGTAAAGCGACGTGGGAAATCGGACAGGTGCAGCTCGTCGTACACATGGAAAACAGTGCCTTGCGTGCCGGTATTGCTGAAGGTCAGCCAGACTTTGTCCTTCTCCAAATCGACATTGGCGCTGGTATGCAATTGGTAAGGCAGGGCGCGTGAAGGGCGCAGCATCAAAGCCTGTTCAGGCATGGCCTCCGAGCCTACTGGTGGCATAGGCACCTTACCTGCCTGGGCCTGCTGGGCCAGTGTGGCATCGGCCTGATCGCGGCTAGGCGCGGGGACCAGGGCGGGCTTGTTGGCATTGGGGGATTTGAAGTCAAAGCAGGAGCGCATATCGCCAAAGACGGCACGGCGCCAGGGGCTGATATTGGGCTCTTGCACGCCAAAGCGTTGTTCCAGAAAACGCAGCACGGAGGTGTGATCGAACTGCTGGGAGTTGACCCAGCCGCCCACGCTCCACGGGGAAATAATCAAGGTCGGCAAACGCGGACCTGCCCCAAAAGGGCGGCCGTCGGGCGTTAGCTGGCGTGAATCGCCGTCAGGGGCGGGCATGGTGTAGTACTCATTGGAGACATCAACCGTGGATTTGCCCTCCAGCGAACCATCGCGGTTGCGCCATGGCGGGGCTGGTGGAGGCATGTGGTCAAAGAAGCAGTCGTTTTCGTCGTAGTTCACGATCAGAACGGTCTTGCTCCATATCTCCGGCTTGGCCGTCAGGATGTTCAGCAAGCGTTCCAGATACCAGGCGCCCTGGCCGGGGACGCCCATGCTGGGGTGTTCGCTGTAGGGGCCGGGGGCAACAATCCAGCTGACCTGGGGCAAGGCACCCATCTCGATATCATCGGCAATGGCTTGCAGAAAGCCGCCATCGGGCATGGTGTTGCCAAAGCCTTTGTATAAGGGCGACAGAGCTTCGATTTGCGGCGAATAGGTGACCGAGGGCGAACCCATCGAGGCCAGCTCTTCATTGACCTTGCGGTAGGCAGCAAAGGCCACCAGCTGGTTATTGTTGCTGTTATTGCCGGGGCGGTTATAGACCTTCCAGCGCACCCCTGCTTCTTGCAATCGCTCGGGGTAGGTGGTCCAGTCCAGCCCGTCTGCGGATGGCCCCAGGCCGCCCCAGTTGGAGTTGGTGACGCACGCGCGACCCTTCACGTTGGCCCCGTTGCTGCCGCTCCACAAGAACATGCGATTGGTAAAGGTGCCGGTGTTGATGGAGGTGTGATAGGCATCGCAGACCGTAAAGGCATTGGCCAAAGACCAATGAAAGGACAGGTCAGATTCTTTCAGATAACCCATGGCCACATTAGTGTATTTGGCTTTGGGCCAGGAGGCCATGCGCCCGCCATCCCACGCTTCTTGCTGGTCGTTCCAGTCGTGTGCTCCGCCTACGCGCAGGGCATTGCCTTTGGTGGCGTCCAGGTAATAGGGCTGGACGGTGCCATCGGTTCCTTTTTGGCGCCAGACGGATTCGCCCGAGGCCATCGGGATGGTGAAGCGGTCACTAAAACCACGCACGCCGGGCAGGGTGCCGTAGTAGTGATCAAAAGATCGGTTTTCCTGCATCAGGATAATGACGTGCTCCACGTCATTGATGGTTCCGGTGGCATTGTTGGCCGGGATGGCCAGCGCTTTTTGAATCGCAGGGGGAAACGGGCCCAATGCAGCGGCACTGGCTGCCAGTCGCAAAAAATTACGACGATTGATGTGAGTCATGGGAAAGCCTTGTCGATAAAGAGTCGGAACAGGGCCAGGCGTGGCTTTAGCCACCGCCTGGCCGCTACGCGCTTAAGGGGCGCAGTCCAGTTGCGAGTTGGGTGTGGGCTGCTTGTCCGTGCCTTGCTCGCCCAGGGAGCCTGTGGCCGGGGGCGTCACAATAGGGACTTGCTCGCTGCCGGAGCCTGAATTGCCGCTCGACGGGGGGGCATCGTCACTGCTGCTTGAATCACTGCAGGCGCTCAGCAGCAGGGCTGTGGCTCCGGCCAGCAAGACGGTGCGCAGCGAGCTCCCGATAAGGTTTAAAGAGTTCATAGTGGGCTCGCTTATTGGGTGGACAGGCTGGACAGTGGCTTGTTGGACCAGTAAATCGATTGCAGCTCGTCATCCGTCAGCACTCGGTTCCACATGGCCAGATCACCAAACATTTGCTGGGTAGCGGGGGCTACGGAGCACTTGCCCGCGGTATAGGGTGGCGTTACCGAGCCATTGCACTTGTTCATCAGGAATTTACCGGTGCCATCGTCGCCAATACCCCATTGCGGGAAGGGAGAGAGCTTGGACAGGTCAACAGCGCCTGTGGATTTGCCTGCGGCAACTTGGGTGGCTTGGCCGATGACCGGATCAAAGATCTGCATGTTCATCTTTTTAGCGACGCCATCAACCGCAAAGGCAATGTAGACCCAGCGTCCCACGGGAATCTGTGTGTAGGGATTGGTGGGGCCATCGGCACGAACACCGCCCGAACCAATATTGAAGGCCACGCCGCACTGGTTCTTGGTGGAGCTGTTGAACAAGCCAATTGCCACACCAGCATTGCCACCGCTGACATAGTTCTTGTTGGACAAGATCGTGACGTTATTGCGGTCAATGCACTGCGGCACCTGATACCAGAAACCAATAGTGAACTGCGGGCTGCTGCCGGTGGAGATGTCAAAGCCTTGGGCCGGCGTCATGCGGTAGCCTTCCAGTCCTTCCACGGTGACATGGTTGGTATCGACCAGCAGACCATGCGTACCGGTAAAGGGGCCGGGAACGACCACGCCAGCCGCAGGGGGCAGATCTGCGGAGGCAGGGGCCATGCTGCTATTGCCTTGGGCATCGACAGGCGGCAGGGTCGCGCTGAAGGGGTAGTAAGAGAGCAGGCCGTTACGCAAGGTGGTGGCCAGGGGAACCGGGGGCAAATAGGCTACGGGCGGGCTGATCAGATTGCGCCATGCAGCCTCTTCGCCCGAACCCGCTTGCACGGTGTAATCGAACTGGTAGGTGCCTTTGGCGGACAGGTCCGCTGTGAGCTGATTGTCGGTATAGCTTTGAGTTCCTGCGGGTAATCGAGAAGCAATGACCTGACCGTCCCGCAAAATATCAATAGAGGCATCCGCCGGGCCCTTCCAGTCCAGCTTGATCGCAACCGAGGACGAATTGTTGTCCACAACCGTAGCGTTCAGACTGGATACGGCTTGCGGGCCGATCAGGCTGCTGCCATCCAGCTTGTAATCTGCCGCCTGGGGCAGCGTATCCAGATAGCGCATGGCGGTGGGCGCAACATCAACCAGGCTGTTGTATTGATATAGCTCTGGCAGGGTTTGGGGCAGACTGGCCCCTATGCCTTGCTCGCCCGTGTTCAGGCTTTGGTTGATAGCCAGAAAAGTGGCTGCCTGGGGCAGTAGCGGCAAGCCATTGTCTTGCCCGTGTTCGCTCAGGCCATGATTGCCCGTCACGATAATCAGCCATTCGCGTTCTTGCTGCTTGGCAGTAGCGTCAATCAGGCTGCCGATTTCCTTATCCAGCTTGTTTAGGGTGGCGCTGTAGTCCGGTGATCCCACCCCAAAATCCAAGGCTGCATCTTTGGCCGAGCGGTACTGCACCAGCACTTTGCGGTAGTCCCCTTCGATCATTTTCAGGGCTTGAGTGGACACGCAGGACAGCGTGACCGCTTGCGAGGAACAGTCGGCCAGCTCATGCAGGCGCTCGGCATCGTGGTCTGCCTTGAGCAAGTGGGCCAGACCGCTGGAGGCGACTGCTGCGGCGTTTTGCCCCGGCTGCACGGAGTGAAACAGGCTGTTTTGACGCAGTACCTGATCCGGAGCGGTAGACACCACGCCGTGGCGATGCGCCCAGGTGCCGGTCAAGAGGCTGGCCCAACCGGGCATATCCAGATTGGCTTGCTGGCTGGGGGTGCCCACGACACCACCGCTATAGGCCAGTTGCACATTCAGCTTGGCCAGATTGGGCAAGGTGCCAGCCGCAATGCCTTGCTGCACTGCGCTGTAAGTGGCGCCGTCCAGATCAATAATCAGGGCGTGGCGGCTGGTGGGCGTCTCCGGTTTTTCCGGATTGGTGGGGGTTTCCGGGTCCGTGCCTGTGGCTGGGCCTGAGCCGGTGTCGGAACCACCACAAGCGGCCAAGGCGGCCGACAAAGTGGCAACCGCTACGGCTTTTAGCAAGCCGCTTTTACCGGGGCCATTTCGGCCAAGGCGGGGGGCCTGTATTGTGCCCGCCAGATCGGCATCCAGATTCAGGTGTTCAGTAGGGTAAGGAAAGCCGGGCCGCTGGGTGGCGGAGCGGGCCGTGTGCGCGTGTCTCATGATTCGATTGCCTTGTCGCTGACGTTAAGAAAGGATCGATCGAATTAGAGCAAGGCAGCATGACGGCCTTGGGTCGATATCCTAGACGTTCATCGTCGTTGCTGCGTATTGGTTCGGCAGATGGTGCTGGCGCTCCCATTGCTCCAGCCGCTGAACAATGAATTGGTGCAGCTGGCGCAAGAGGGGGGTGATTTGCTGACGGCCCGCCGCCAGCAAATAAAGGGGCGAGCTTTCGCATATCCAGTCCTGGCAAATGGGCAACAAGCGCCCGTTCGCCAGATCATCAGCCACATCAAAATAGGCCTTATAGGCAATGCCTTTGCCCAGCAGGGCCCAGCGCCGCACGACATCCCCATCGTTGGACACATTGACGGCACGCACCCGCACCACTGTGGCCGGCTCATTGGCCCCTTCAAACTTCCAGCGGTCATGAACCTCACCCGCCAACATAAAGCACAGGCAGTCATGCTCCTGTAGTTCGGAAGGGGAGGCAGGTGTCCCGCGCAGTTCCAGGTACGCAGGAGATGCGCACAGAATCCGGCGGTGTTGAGGGGCAATGGGCAGCGCTACCAGATTGGAGTCCGCCGGCTGGCCGTAGCGAAAGGCGGCATCAATGGGCTCGCTATACACATTGGCGATGCGATCGGACAAATGCAGGCGGATATCAAGGCCAGGATTCAGGTCCTGGAATTCGTTGAGTAAAGGCAAGAGCACATTGCGCCCCAAATCTGAAGGGGCGGCCAGCTTGAGCTGACCACGCGATCCTGGCCTGCCGCTGGCCAAATGCAGGCTGGCTTGCTGCAAGGCGGACAAGGCGGGCCGACACTGCGCCAGAAAAACCTCGCCTTCGGAGGTCAGCCGCAGATGGCGTGTGGAACGCAGAAACAGTTGGACGCCAATCTCGGCCTCCAAGCGTTTTAAGGCCGCGCTGGCGACAGCCGGGCTAATACCCAGCGCCCGTGCTGTGGCGGACAGGCTGTTGCTGTCTGCGGTACGAACGAAAATTTCCAGATCTTGCAGCGCTTTCATGGGCAGCCTTGATGAGCTAAGTACAGCGTGGGAGTAGTTCGCCTGAAAACCGGGTAAGCAGGCAAATTATTGTGCCACTTTCAATTATTTTTTGAAAATAGCTTCAAGCATCTGCCTGTTTTTCTGATGTGCCCGCGCGAGCATACTGTGATCTCCCTTTTAATCCTGTCGATGAGGCATACGAATCATGGGCTTAGCTGCACCTACCTTATTTTCTTCTTTACGCCTGGGCAGCCTGCAACTGCCTAACCGCATTGTGATGGCTCCCATGACCCGTAGCCGTAGCGATCAGCCCGGTGATATTCCGAATGCCTTGATGGCCAAGTATTACGCCCAGCGTGCCAGCGCGGGCCTGTTGATTACCGAAGCCACCCAGATTTCTCGGCAGGGACAGGGTTATAGCTTTACCCCAGGGATTTACACCCAGGAGCAGGTCGAAGGCTGGCGTCTGGTAACGGATGCCGTGCATCAGGCTGGTGGCCGCATTGTGTTGCAACTGTGGCACGTGGGCCGGATGTCTCATGCCAGCTTTCATGCAGATGGGCAGACAGTTGCTCCTTCTGCTTTGTCGCCTCAGGCCCAGGTCTGGGTGGTGGGGCAGGACGGCGTGGGAAGAATGGTCGACTGCCCGGTGCCGCGAGAGCTGAGCATCCAGGATATTGCCGACGTGATCGAGGACTATCGCCTTGCTGCCGCCCGCGCCATGCAAGCTGGTTTTGACGGGGTAGAAATCCATGGGGCAAATGGTTATCTGATTGACCAATTCCTTCGCACCACATCCAACCATCGCCTTGATGAGTACGGTGGCAGCATGGAAAACCGGGTCCGTTTTGCGCAGGAGGTGGTGGCCGCCGTCGTGGGTGAAGTGGGGGCGGACCGCACGGGGATTCGTCTTGCGCCTTTCATTACCCAACGCGCCATGAACTGCCCGGAAATCATCCCGACGATCTTGCATCTGGCCTCCAGCCTGGATAAAACGGGCTTGGCCTATATCCACCTATCGGAGGCCGATTGGGATGAGGCCCCCTTGATTCCTGAGCAATTCCGTCATGATCTGCGTGACTGCTTTTCTGGCCGGATTATGGTGGCGGGTAAATACGATGCCTCAAGAGCCGAGCATATTCTGAGCGCCGGGCTGGCTGATCTGGTGGCATTTGGTCGCCCCTTTATTGCCAACCCGGACCTGCCTGCCCGCATAAGGGAGCAGCGCCCCTTGGCCGCTTTTGATCCCCACACCCTGTTTGGGGGTGATGCACACGGATATTCCGACTATCCCGGCATGCAGTAAACCGGGCTTGCCTGAATTATTATTTTTCAAGGAAAGAAGATGAAAGCGATTGCATACAAAGTCCCCCAGGCTATTGAACATCCCGAGTCCCTGTTGGATATCAACGTGGCTGATCCAGTCGCCACGGGTCGGGATTTGCTGGTGCAGGTCAAGGCAGTATCAGTTAATCCAGTTGATACCAAGGTCAGAAAAGGGGCTAAACCAGCGGATGGCCAGGAGTACAAAATATTGGGTTGGGATGCCAGTGGCATTGTGCAGGCGGTTGGGCCCGAGGTCAGCTTGTTCAAGCCGGGCGATCGTGTCTGGTATGCCGGTTCCATCGCGCGTCAGGGCACCAATAGCCAATTGCATTTGGTCGATGAGCGTATCGTGGCCCTGGCTCCCAAGTCGCTGGATTTTGCTGCGGCTGCCGCTTTGCCTTTGACCACCATTACCGCCTGGGAAATGCTGTTTGATCGCTTGGGAATCGCGCCCGGCAAGGCTCCTACGGGGAAAAGTCTGCTGATCGTGGGGGCGTCTGGCGGCGTGGGTTCCATCTTGACGCAATTGGCGTCGCGCCTGACGTCCTTGACGGTAATCGGGACGGCCTCGCGTCCGGAAACACAGGCCTGGGTGCGGGAGTTGGGTGCGCATCATGTCATCGATCACAGTAGGCCTCTGGCTGCCGAGCTAGAGCGCGTGGGCTACCCGCAGGTGGACTATGTCGTCAGCCTGACGCACACCGATCAGCACTTTGAGCAGATCGTGCAAGCGATTGCACCGCAGGGAAAATTTGGCTTGATTGATGACCCCGCCAGCCTGGATATAGGTCTGCTGAAGCGTAAATCTGTCTCATTGCATTGGGAGTTCATGTTTACCCGCTCCCTGTTCCAGACGGACGACATGCTGGCCCAGCACCGCTTGTTAAGCGAGGTCGCCGAGCTGATTGATGCCGGTTTGATTCGTACTACCTTGAGCGAGCGCTTTGGCACCATCAACGCCAGCAATCTGAAAAAAGCTCACGCCTTGATTGAGTCCGGCAAGGCTCGAGGCAAATTAGTGCTGGAAGGCTGGGACGAATAAAGCGGCCGCTGGGGATGAGTGGGTCAAGCTGCTGGCAGCACTGCGTTGCCAGATGCCGACTGCGCGTTTTTCGTTGTATAGATTAAACGTATCCTGTGCGCTATTTTGGATTACTGTGCTCGCTTGGAGGCTGTCCCTAGGGCGTTTACTACAAGGGCCGCCTTGTTACTCCCCAAAACCCGGAATCCAAGCTCATGTCGGCAACTTTTAAAACCCTGCTCAGTGCCGGTGCCTTGCTGTTGGTTTCGGCCAGCGCCCAGGCATATCAGGCCGAAACGATCTACAACAAGAAAGGGGAAGCGGTATTTGAGCTGCGCCTGTTTGGTACGCAGGACGAGTCCTATTCCAAGGATGACCCGGTCAATGGGCCAAGATCCGTTTTTGATTTGGACGACAACGCCCAGCTTAAAATTCGAGGCGCGCTAAGTCGCTGGGCCGATATCCTGTCTTTGAAGCCGGGGTATGTGCCAGCCATTGTCAATGTCGGCACAGTGGGGCATGCGGACGCCCGTGCAGGTACCTCTGTAACGCCTGACCCAGACTCGGGGGGCTCGCTTTACCTGCTTCTTCCTCAAGCGGCGCTACTTAATAAGCTGGACAGCGACCAGCTCAAGCTCCCTCTTGCCGAGGTTGTGGTGGGGACTATCGCCTTTGATACTGCGGCGCTCCGGCCCAGCCAGCTTCCCTTGAATGAGCAAGCAGATTATTCGGCTGTAATGTTCCATGAGTTTGGACATACGCTGGGGATGATCGGTATTGCATATGACTACTTGGGGCCAGGGTCGAAAACGCCTTACATACGTCCGATTCTGACTTCTTGGGCGCAGGGTTTGCGCGATGACAATGGCAATGAGGCCCGGCCCGGACAAGCGATTCTGTGTTCGATGTGCAATAACGCTTACGATCCGGACGCGTTTGATCTGCGCAAGGACCAAGGCTATTTCACGGGCCAGCATGTGCAGGAAGTGCTGGACGGTGCAATGCCTGGCATTCCGGTTCGGATCTTGGGCTATCAGGGTAAGAAGCCGGTCTATGTGGATACTGATTACATGGGGCATTCGGAGTTGCGCAACAGTTTGATGAGCCACCAGTCTTATCGCAATTACACCAATATGATGGAAGCGGAGCTGGCATCCTTGCAGGATATGGGCTTGCAGATCGACCGGCGCAATTTTTATGGCTATTCCGTCTACGGCGATGGGCTCACTTTGACCAGCAAGAATGGGTTTTTCGCTCGTAATAGCGAAGGGACTGCTTACCTGCCGGGCCAGTACAACCAGGCGACTCAAGGCGTGGGGCTGCATATTTATGGTGAGCGCAACACCCTGACCCAGGCGGCGGATTTGTTGAGTGCAGGTCCGGGTGGAGTAGGTGTACGCGTGGATGGTAGCGAGAGCACGCTCATCATCCCTGAAAGTACCCGTATTCATGCACAAGGCTGGTATGGCCGTGGCCTGCAGTTCAGCTACGGTCGTGAACATACGATTGTCCAGCGGGGCGAAGTGCGTGCTGAGGGCGAAGACGGCGTCGCTGCGCTGTTCGACTTTGGCAATAATGTGATGGGCAATTTTGCGGATGGTCTTGAGGGCGGAGACTATCGTGGCTCCTGGTTTTTGAATTACCAAGGTACCCTGATTCCTGCCGAGAGTTTGCCTTTGGCTTTGCAGGGCGCACTGATCAAGGATTACCATTTAGCCGGTCTTTTGTCGGGCAAGAAAGCCGCTATCCAGATTTCCAGGAATGCCCAGGTTGAGAATATCAATATCATGCAGGGAGCCCGGATTCAGGGCGATATCCTGTCTGACTATTCCACTCGTCAAAGCAATGGCGAGCTGTTTGTCACCCATGTGAATTTCGGGCAAAAGGCAGATGCACAAGGGCGTGCCACGCTACAGGTCGATCCCGATTTCCGTCTGCGTTACGACGGCAATATTCAGGGCGTAGACAATTTGGCCGTGGTGATTGCCGGGGGCGAAAGCTCGCTGAACGGCCAGCACCAGCTGCATGGCCTGCGTGTGGATGCAGGCGCTACGTTGAGCGGCAATAGTCGCTACTCCATTAACTCGGAAGGTAATTTCATTAATCACGGCACCTTGAGTCCGGGTAATTCCTTTGGTCAGATGACGATTCAGGGCAATTTTGTTCAGGCCCCTGAAGGCCGCATTCTGATCGAGGCGGATACTCGCCAGCATGATCGTATTGAGGTTCAAGGTCTGGCTCAATTGTCGGGCGAATTGAAGCTGCAATTGCAGCCGGATTGGTACGCCGATGGCTGGTCCTTGAGCCCGAACACGGTCTTTCAGGCCACACAGACCCAGGGTGGTTTTGATCTGCTGACAGCCAGCCGGAATTCGCCCAGCCTGAGCGTGCACGTGAATAACGATGGCTGGTCGGTCAGCCGTCAGGCAGCAGCTTACTCGCCCTATGCCGCTGATCCGAATGCGGGTGCGGTAGGCCGTAGTCTGGAGCAGGCTTCCACTGATAATCAGCGCCCCTTGGCCTCTATCTACCAGGCCTTGGACTTCTCCAGCGCGGATGGTAGCGAGATCGGTGATGCACTGAGTCAGTTAAGTGCCGGTGCTTACGGGGCTCAATTGGCTGCGAGCTTGCGTCGTGAGCAATTGGTGTCCGAGCAACTGCGTCAGCGTCCTGGTCTGGTCAAGGATGGCTGGCAGACTTTCATCCAGCCTTTTGGTGGCCGCTATCACTGGCAGTTAAGCAGCAATGATGTAGACCACCGCAGTCAGACTTACGGAGTTGTGTTCGGTGCTGAACACCGCGCTGCTGGTAGCGACTGGAGCTTGGGTGCCCATGCGACTGCCAATGAGCAAAGCTTGAATATAGACGCCCCTTATCAGGCCAAAAGTACGCTGACCGGGCTGGGAGCCGGTGTGCATGCTTTGTACCGCGCTGATGCTCGTGAGGGTTGGAAAGGTCTGGCGCAAGTCCGCATGGGCTTGGAGCAGGGCAAGCTGAACCGACGCATCGCGTTTTCTGATTATCAGGCAAATCCCAAGTCTGACTGGACCGGCCATACTTTTGCAGCGGGCATTCAGACGGCCTATAACTGGCCCTTGGGCGAGGCAGGCAGCATAGGCCCGGTTCTGGCTTTGGATTATCTGCGCTACAGCCGCCCTGGTTTAGGTGAAGAGGGTGATGCAGGCAGCCGCTTGCAACTGGATTCGGCCCGCGCTCATTCTTTGCAGGCGTCGCTGGGCTTGGCCCTTACTCAGGCTTGGGAATTGAAAGAAGGGCGCCGTTTGCAGGCGGAGGTTTCCGCCTTGTGGGAACAGGCTTTGCTGGGACGCAAGCAGACGCAGTACGCGCAGTTTGAGGCTTCGCCGCAGACAGGCTTTGATGGCCGCTATGCTCGTGTCGATAGCCATGCGTTGGCATTACGGGCGGGCTTGACGCTGCAAAGCTCCGAGCGTTTGCGTGTGGGTGTGTCCGCAGGGACCCGCTTGCTGGGCAATAGCCGAGCCGATATTTCAGGCAATGTGTCGCTGAACTGGGCGTTCTAAGCTCGGGTAGCTTGGTCTTTGAAAGGCTTGCTGTCTGCCGGTTGTGGCAGCTTGATAAGGGGCTGCCAAATAGACCCTGGCAGCTCCGCAAACTCGATCAAGGTAGTCCTGCCAGATGCCCTCAAGCTGCTTGACGGCTGCTCTCGAACCAGTCCCACAGCGCCTGGCGCTCCGGCGACAGTTCCACAGCCAGGCCGCCAGTAAATTCACGCCATGCAGGCAGGTACGTGTGGGCCACAACGGTCAGCACCGGGTAGCCTTGGTCGATCAAGGCCATGATCTCGTTATTAAAGCCCTGGCCGTCCGCTTCCATAATTCCAAAGCGATTCACAATCACCAGATCGGCGGGGCTTTCCAGCGCCTGACGCAGCACTTCGCTGGCCTCCATCAAGGCACCAATGTCCAGGCAACAGACGGTGGATTCTGAACCCAGATTTTGGGTGATGGGATAGAGCGTGCCCTTGTCCAGATCCTGCACGGTGCGCAGGCTATGGTCTTCCTTCTGGATTTCCGGGCCTTGCACCAGACCACAGACGCGGTAGTTTTTCGCACGCAATTCCTGCACAAATTCCAGCAACAAGGCGTCGGCGCTGCCTTTGCCTGCATGCACAATGGCCGCAAGGGCAATAGGCGTAGAAGTGGTGTCCATCGGGGTTTGGCTCCGGGCTGATGTTTTGTCTGGCGATGAAAGACTCTTTGTACACGCTTTGGGTGATGGCTGGAAAGCGGAAAAATACCAGTGTGTTGAACCGGTGTTGGGCATTGTGAAGCGGTGGGCCAGTTGGTAATGGTTCAAGGCTGTAAGCTTGTGTTGTTTTAAACCAGTGTAAAGCGTTGCGAAAGCCGCTTGTCGCGTTGCTCTACGGGCTTGTCTGGCTATGGCCCGTTCCGGTTCCATGAGACAATTCATGCACTTTTAGTGATTGATGGGATATTCGATTGGACAAGACTTTTGTTAAGGGCCTGGTGCTCCTGGAAGCCCTGGCCAAGCACGAACGAGGCTCGGGCGTGACTGAGCTAGCCAATCAACTGATGCTCAATAAAAGCAATGTGCATCGTCTGTTGCAGGCCTTGGTGCACCAAGGCTTTGCACGCAAGAATGAAGACACTGGGCGTTACGAACTGACCATGAAGCTGTGGGAGCTGGGCTCGGGCCTGGCTAACCGCTTAGATGTGCGCGTGGAAGCCTTGCCTTTCATGAAGGAGCTGGCCGAGCAAACCCAGGAAACGGTGCATTTGTCGCTGCTGGACGGGGTAGAGGTGCTGTACATCGAAAAGATAGACAGCCCCCAGCCGGTGCGTGCCTACACCACCGTGGGTGGTCGTTCCCCGGCCCAATGTGTGGCAACGGGCAAGGCCTTGCTGGCCTGGGCCAGTGAAGAGACCCTGAATACGGTCAAAAATCGTTTGAAACCCTATACCCCACGCAGTCTGGTCAAGTTTGGCGATTTGCGCCGCGAGCTGGAACAAGTGCGCGAACAAGGCTATGCCATTAACCGTGGCGAGTGGCGTGAGCAGGTCGTGGGCGCGGCTGCACCTATTTACGATAGTCGGGGAATGGTGGTGGCTGCTTTGGGAATTTCTGGCCCTGCCGAACGGCTGGCAGAAGAAAGACTAGTTCAGGCCGGTAAAACCTTGATGACTGCGGCGGTGCAAATATCGCGTCGCTTGGGTTATAGCGCTGTGTAAACCCTTATAGCTATAGCCAGCGGGTCCGGCCTAGGCGAAACAGCCCGTATGTGAACTGCCCCCAAAACCTGGATACTTCTTCAGTTTTTGGGGGCAGTTCAATTCAGGCAAGACTGTTCAAGATTTAGCGGCCTGACGAAACGCCGCAATTCTTTCCTTGATACCGGGAGCAGACGCAGAACGCACCAGGGCCGCCATGTCCCTGTCTGCTTGCTGCGGGCGGCCTGTTAGTTGATGTAGATAAGCGCGGCTACTGCTGTCCAGCAGACTGGCCGTTTTCAGGGCTTGCTCGATAAGGGCAGGCCAATCCTCCGGCTCTTGCACGTTTTCAATAAAACCCAGCGTCTGCGCCTTGGCAGCATCAAAAGTCTGGCTGCCTGCCAGTAAGTGATGCGCCTGCTGGCCCCCAATCAATGCCGCAAGCCTGCCAGTTCCCAAGGCCAGGCCAAATTGCAGGCCAGGCATGCGAAAACGGGCATCTGCACTGGCGATACGCTGACGGCAGACGGCGATCAAATCCACCCCCGCACCGAAGTTTTGCCCATGTGCTAAAGCCAGCGTGGCGCAAGGGGTGTGCGCCAGCATTTGTAGCAATGTTTCAATGCGGATAAAGCGCAGCACCAAGTCGCCTTCGCTTTGTTGCTCGTAGTCTGTGAAGTCAAACCCTGCGCTGAAATTGCGGCCTTCACCGCGCAGAACCAGCAAGTTGGCCTGCGCCTTTTCTGCGGCCTGAATAGCCGCAATCAAGGCTTCGACCAAGTCGGCCGACAAGGCGTTGCGCTTGTCGGGCCGATTCAGCGTCAAGGTCCAGACTTTGCCTACGCAGTCCACGTTCAGGCTGGGACTGCGGCTGCGGTAGGGCTCGGTCATGGAGTGACCCCGTTCAAAATACTGTCGTTATGCTCCCCCAGGGCCGGGGGAGCCAGTCGTACGGGCAAGCCCACCCCATTAATGCGTAAAGGCGAGACAAAGGTGCGCGTGTCGGCATCCGTGCCGGGAAGGCGGATGTTTTGTACCCATTCCATATGCTCCACTTGCGGGTCGCGCAAGACATCGGAGTAACGGTTGATGGGGCTGCTGGGTACGCCTTGTGCTCGGAATTGAGCCAGCCAATGGTCTGCATCTTGATGTGCAAAAATGGCTTCCAGCAGTTCACGCAGCTCGTCTTGATGTTTGGCACGCAAGGTTGTGCTGGTAAAACGGGGATCTTCCGCTAGATCCTGCCGATCAACAACCTGACAGACGGATCGCCACAAGGCGTCGTTACCGGCGGCCATCGCAAAGTAGCCGCCTTTGCAACGGAAGGCTTGGTATGGGGCATTGCGCGGGTGGGCTGAACCCAGCTTGTCCGGGTCGCGACCGCTGCCAAAGTATTCGGAGGTTTGCAACGCGGCGATGGCCAGCGTCGTACCCAGCATGGGGACGTCGATATGCGCTCCCTGGCCACTGGCTCGGGCTTGGGGCAGGGCGGCACTGATGGCAAAAGCGGCATACAGGCCTGCTGCAAAGTCAGCCAGCGGGACACCACATTTGACCGGTGCGCCGCCCGCTTCGCCGGTCACGCTCATCACGCCGCTCATGGCCTGGATGGTCAGGTCGAACCCGCCTTCCTGCGAACGCGGGCCGCTTTGCCCGTAGGCCGAAATGGAGCAGTACAGCAGCTTGGGGTTCAGGACTTTCAGGCTTTCATAATCCAGTCCCAGACGCTGCATGACACCGGGCCGATTGTTCTCCAGTAGGACATCCGCTTCCAGCACGAGTTGGCGGGCTTTCGCTACATCTTCCGGATTTTTCAAGTCCAGGGTGACGGAGCGTTTGTTGCGGTTCAGAGAAGCAAAGTTTTCGCTGTAGCCCTGGTTAATGGGCGGCCAGCTTCGCAAGGTGTCGCCCCCTTTGGGGTGCTCGATTTTGATGACGTCGGCCCCCATATCGGCCAACAACATACCGCAGTACGGGCCAGCGGCCACATTGCAAAATTCCAGTATCCGAACCCCGTTCAGGGGCAATGTCGTATCCATGAATCAGCTCCAGAGCGTGATGGGTAAAGGGGGCCGGCAGCCCCTTAAGCGTTCACATCAACCACGATACGACCGCGTACTTTGCCTTCCAGTACTTGGCCCGCCTGATCAATGGCTTGCGACAGGGTGATAGTGCTGGCACCAATGCGCTCCAGCGCCTCGCCGGACAAGTGTTTGGCCAGCAGCTCCCAGGCGGCCAGACGTTCGGGCTTGGGGCAATGCACGCTGTCCACGCCAATCAGCTGCACACCCCGCAAGATGAACGGGGCGACGGAGGACGGGAAGTCCATGCCTTGGGCCAAACCGCAGGCGGCGACGGCTCCCAGATATTGCGTACCCGCGCAGACGTTAGCCAGGGTATGGCTGCCCACACTGTCAATGGCACCGGCCCAGCGTTCTTTGCCCAGCGGTTTGCCGGGTTCGCTCAAGGTGTTGCGGTCCACGATCTCGTTGGCTCCCAAGGCCTTCAGATAACTTTCCTCTTGGGGGCGGCCCGTGCTGGCCATCACGGTGTAGCCCAAGGCGTGCAGCAAAGCGACGCTGACACTGCCTACGCCACCGGCAGCCCCAGTCACCAGCACGGGGCCCTTTTCTGGAGTGACGCCTTGGCGTTGCAGGGCGCGTACGCACAGGGCTGCGGTGTAGCCAGCCGTGCCGATCATCATGGCTTGTTTGGTGGTGAAGGCATCGGGCAGGGGAATGAGCCAATCGCCTTTGACGCGTGCTTGCTGGGCCAAACCGCCCCAATGCACTTCACCCAGGCCCCAGCCATTGAGCACCACTTTCTGGCCTGTCTTGAAATTCGGGTCGCTGCTGTCGGTCACGGTGCCCGCAAAATCGATGCCCGGCACCATGGGGAACTGGCGCACCACGGGGGATTTGCCTGTCATGGCCAGGCCATCTTTGAAGTTCAGGGTGGAGTAGTCGATGCGAACGGTGACCTGGCCTTCAGGCAGGGCAGATTCGTCCAGTGATTGCAGGCTGGCCTGGTATTGGCCGTCGGTTTTGTCGATGACGATTGCGGAGAACATGGTTGAATTCCTTCGATCAGTTAAAGGCGGTTGTTCTGATATTTGGAACAGCGTTCTTAAAAATGACATAAAAAAGCCATGTTTTCATTTTATCCAGAAGCTCGTGGCGGTCAAGCCCATTGCGCGATTACGGCTGGACTGGGGAAATCCCGAAGGGGTTTAATAGTTGACACCTGAAATCAATTCTCCCTATATTTAAAACGTTGTCCTAAGTTGCTTGTGTTGTTGCTGTCTGTTGTATTCAAGCCGTGTTCACGGCATTTTTAATATCAAAAACAAGAACAGCGTTCTATATATTGGAACAAGAAAGAGAGTTCACTCTCACACAGGAGGCAAGGATCATGTCTAGTTCTTTTTTTTCGCGGCAAGGGTTTTTACGCACACTACTGGTTTCAGGCCTGGTAGCGGTCAGCAGCTTTTCTGCTCCGGCAGCCAGCGCAGCTGATACCTATCCCAGTCGGGAAGTTACTTTTGTAGTCCCCTATCCCCCCGGCGGTAATAGCGACAATCTGGCGCGTCTGTTTGCTGATCGTCTGCGCATCAAGCTGGGCGTGCCCATCGTGATTGAGAACCGGCCGGGCGGCACGACCTCGCTGGGCACTTCCATCGTGGGGCGTGCCAAACCAGATGGATACACCCTGCTGTTGGCGACCAGCACCGCTTTCACTGTTCTGCCTTATATCCGCGATGTGCCTTATGACCCGGTGAAAGGGTTTGATTTCGTCGGAAGTTTGGCCGGGTATCTGCCCATCATGACGGTGCGCAAGGACCTTCCCGTCTCCAATCTGAAAGAGTTTGTGGAACTGGCACGCAAAGAACCCGGCACCTTGACCTTCGGTTCGGCCGGGATTGCCTCAGGTGGGCATTTGGCAGGCGAGATCTTAAAAAATGCCGAGAAGCTGGATGTGCTGCACGTGCCCTTCAAAGGGTCCGCCGACACTATGACGGCTTTGCTGGGCAATCACATTGATTTCTTTATTGATGGTGTCGGTCTGGAGCTGGTGAAAAGCGGCAAGGCCAAAGCCCTGGTGACCTTTGCCAGTGTGCGTCATCCCGAATTGCCCGATGTGCCCACCCCGCTGGAAGAAGGCTTTGATCTGACCTTGCCGTTTGAAGGTTTCTGGGGGCTGGCCGTGCCAGCAGGCACACCTGATGCAGTCATGCAAAAGCTGGCCAAGGCGACCCAAGAGATCCTGGCTGAACCCGAAACACAAGAACGCTTTCATCGCATCAGCGTCAGTGCCAGCTGGAAAGACGGTGCCGCTTACTCCAAAGATCTGGAACAAAGCCGTGCTTATTACCGCGAGCTATTCAAGACCATCAAGATGAGCGATGACTAAGAACTACCCTCAGGAGAAAGTGATGGAGACCGTCACCTGCGCCAGTACGCTGGACGCTTTACTGGACCCGGCGTCCATAGCCTTGGTGGGCGCCTCGGAAGATCAGTCCAAGTTTGGAGGGCGCTTGTTTCGCATGTTGCTCAAGCATGGTTATGGCGGCAAGGTGTTACCCGTCAACCCGGGTCGTAGCAGCTTGTTTGGCTTACCCACGGTGCCCAGTTTGGGAGCGCTGGATACGGCTCCTGATCTGGCGGTATTCACCGTGGGAGCAGACACCGTACTGGAGCAGGCGCAGATTGCCGCGCAGCAAGGGGTACGCGGCTTGCTGGTGATTTCTGCAGGCTTCGCGGATGCGGGCGACCGAGGGCTGGAACGGGAACAGGCTTTGCTGCGGATTTGCCAGGATTCGGGCATGCGCCTGATCGGGCCCAATTGCCTGGGCATGATCAGCCCCAGCCGCAATCTGGTGCTGTGTTCCTCTCCCGTGCTGGATCGTGACAGCCTGCCAGAGCGGCCTATTGGCTTTGTCAGTCAAAGCGGTGCCTTGATGACAACCTATTTTGACCGCGCCTGGGCCATGGGGGGCGGCTTCACCTACGGTTTTTCGGTGGGTAATCAGGCCGATCTGGATTTGTGCGATTTTGTGGATTTCTTGATTGATGATCCGCAGACGCGTGTGATCTGCACGTATATAGAAGGGATCAAGGACGCACAGGCTTTGCGCCGTACTGCTCGCCGGGCACAGGCCGCCGGCAAGCCCTGGTTGGCGGTCAAGGCCGGGCGCTCCAGTGCCGGCAAGGCGGCAGCGTTCTCGCACACTGCCAGTGTGGCGGGCGACCATGATGTGTTTGCCAGTGTGTGCCGTGATGAAGGCATCTGCCTGATGGACGATATGGGTGCCATGCTGCTCTTGGCAAACAGCATGGTGCGCTTTACCGCGAACAAGGTCTCCCAAGTGGCGATTGTCACCCCTTCAGGGGGAGGCGGTGCCTTGGCTGCCGATGCATTGGCAGAGCATGGGGTGGGGCTGTCTTCGTTTTCAGCATCAACTCAGAACGCGCTGGCCCGGCATTACCCGGCAGGGCAGGCGGATAACCCGGTGGATCTGGGTGCCCGGCTGACTCAGGACTCCAATGAGGTCGCTCATGCCACTTTGGACGCCTTGATGCAGGATGAACAAAGCGATGCTGTATTGATTACTGCCTCCATGTGCCCGCAAGAGTGGATGGCGGCTTTGATCGAGCAAATCATCCAGCCTGCTGCTCATTGGGACAAGCCGGTGATGGTGGCATTTGATGCGGGTGCGACTTCTGAGCCTTTGCGTCAGAAGCTGGCGCAACACGGTCATGCTTATGCCAGTTCCAGCCTGGAAGCGGCCTTGGCTTTGTCGGCCTGGAAACGCCATGGGCAGTTGGCAGCACGCCAGCCTGCACGGCGCCCGAGTGCCTGCCAGGCTCCCACTGTCATGCCGCGCGGCATCCTGAATGAAGATCAGTCCAAACGCTTGCTGGCGCATTACGGCTTGCCAGTGAACTTAGGGCAGGTGTGTGCCGATGTGGAGCAGGCCGTCGCGCAAGCGGAGCAGATTGGTTACCCCTTGGTGATGAAAATCGTGTCCCCTGACATCGTGCATAAAACCGAGGCGGGCGGCGTGGCACTGGATGTGGCTGACGAGGCCATGCTGCGGCGTGATTTTGCGCGTTTGTATGCCAATGCACGGGCCTATAAAGCGGACGCTAGACTGGACGGCATCTTGGTGCAGGCCATGGCCAAGGGCGATGTGGAGCTATTGATCGGCGCCCGTCAGGACGCGCAGTTTGGCCCAGTGGTGGTATTTGGGGCCGGCGGTGTGCTGGTGGAAATGCTGTCCGATCGAGTCATTGCTGCCGCCCCGTTGACCTTGGATGACGCAGACCGCCTTTTGTCCACTTTGGCGATAGACCGTTTGTTAAAGGGCTATCGGGGACGGATGCTGGACCGGGCGGGTGTGCTGGATGCCATCGTGCGCGTGAGCTTTCTGGCCTATGACTTGCGCGACACCCCCTTTGAGCTGGATATCAACCCTTTGATCGTGGCCGCCAACCGTTGCCACGCCGTCGATGCCCGCCTGTCTATTGGCGAATAAATCGACCCTTATTCTTTTAAAAATACCCAGGAGGAGCAAACCATGTCGGATTATCAATGCATTCTTGTAGAAAACCACGATGACGGTGTGTCCATCATCACCATCAATCGGCCAGAGCGCCGTAATGCGCTCAGCGCCACCGTGGTCAAAGAATTACAGCAGGCGTTCTTGGAGTTTGACGAAGATCCCACACGCCGGGTTGCGGTGCTGACGGGAGCCGGGAATGACGCTTTTTCAGCTGGTGCAGACGTCAATGAGTGGCCCGAATTATGGCGCGCGATTCCCACTGTGGGCTTTGAGACCGACAAGCCCATTATTGCGGCTGTCAGTGGCTGGTGCGTGGGCGGCGCTTTGGTGATGGCCATGATGACAGACTTGCTGGTTGCGTCCGAGAGCGCGAAGTTCTCCTATCCCGAAGCCAAGCTGGGCTTTACTGGCGGAATCATTTCCGGGCTGGCCTCGCGCATTCCGCATCACGCTGCCATGGAAGTGATTTTGCTGTGCCGAACGCTGGAAGCGCGCCGGGCCTATGACCTGGGCTTTGCCAATGAAATCGTGCCGGTGGGGGAGCAGGTGCAGGCAGCGCTGCGTATGGCGCAGGATTTGGCCAAAATGTCGCCCCGCGTTTTGCAGACACTCAAGCGCTTTATCAATAATGAGGTGCTGACCCGTGGCCCGTCCGAACAAATGGCGCGCACCATGCGGCAACTGAAAGCGATCGAGGATAGTTATGATGCCAAGGAAGGCATGACCGCGTTCAAAGAAAAACGCGCCCCGGTGTATCTGAACAAATAAAAACTGATTCACGAATTGGGCCGCAAGGCCCAGTCAACTATGGAGACATCCCCTTATGCACCCCCGTTTTGAGCGTTTTATTCAAGGGATGAATGAACTGACTGCTCGCCCCGCCGTGGGCGAAGTAGATATTTTGCGTGATGGCCGGGTATTGCTGGGCGAGCTCGTGGCACACGATGACTGGCTGCCTACGGAGTACACCCAGCCCCATCCACAGTTTTATCAGCAGTACTTGTTGTACTGCTGTCCGCAGGAACGCTTTTCTGTGGTCAGCTTTGTGTGGGGTCCCGGTCAGAAAACACCTATTCACGACCACACGGTATGGGGTTTGATTGGCATGTTGCGTGGTGCCGAGCGCTCGCGCCCCTTTGCCCGTGATCCTCAAACCGGGCAACTGACAGAGGAAGCCACCCAGACGCTGGAGCCGGGAGTGGTTGAAGTAGTGTCACCCAACGTGGGTGATATCCACGAGGTCTCCAATGTGTATGACGATCAGGTCTCGATCAGCATTCACGTTTACGGGGCAGACATAGGCAAGGTGCGCCGTCATGTGTTTGACGCGCAAACCGGACAGGCCAAAGAGTTTGTGTCCGGCTATGCAAACCAGCCCGCTCGTGCCTGAAATAACGTCAGGGGCGGGCTTGCCTGTCTCAGGCTGACTGCTCAGCCCCTGCTGGCGTTTGAGTCACATCAATCCATTGCGCGCTGGTCAGCTGGGCCAGGCGCAGTGGCGTGATCCGCAGCGCTGAATTGATGGAACCTGCCGCGGGCAAGACGGTGTCGTAGTCTTGCAAGGACAGGTCACAGTAGATTTCCAGCGGAGTGGCCAGACCAAAGGGGCAGACGCCGCCTACGGGATGGCCCGTCAAGGCTTCCGTCGTTTCCAGATCCAGCATTTTCACGCGTGTCCCAAAGGCACTGCGCAGCTTCTTGTTATCCAGACGGGCATCGCCGCGAGCGACCACCAACACCACCTTGTCTCCCACTTTCAGGCTCAAGGTCTTGGCAATCTGCCCGGGCTCGACTTGGTGCGCTTGCGCGGCCAGCGCGACAGTGGCGGTGCTTTCTGTTGTTTCAATAACCTGAAGGTCAGCCGCGTGCTCGCGTAAAAACTGTTTGACGGAATCAAGACTCATGATGGATCGGACTAATTAGTGTGTTTTGTTAAACTTTTTTGCTAGTGCCCAGTCTTAGTCATGTGCATGAGTGTGTCAACCAGAGCGCGGTGGCGCTGCAAAACAGGAATGTAATTGTGATTAAACCTTTATTGTTGGCGGCCAGTTTGTCGGTCTTCAGTTCCATGGCTTGGGCAGAAGGCCCCGCTATTACGATGTATCAGGATCCTAACTGCGGCTGTTGTGGGGGGTGGGCACAGCATATGCGCGATGAGGGCTTTGAGGTCAAAGAGGTCAAGGTCGTGAAGATTCAAGACGTGAAGCGGCTTTTGAGAGTGCCGGAGAACCTGGAGTCTTGCCACACCGCGATGATTGACAAGACAGGACAACTGATTGAAGGCCATGTGCCCGCCAATGTCGTCAAACGCATGATGAACGATGGCAGTGTGCGTGGGGTTGCCGCGCCAGGCATGCCTGCCAATTCACCCGGCATGGGCCAGTTGGATGGCAATCTGGTCACCGTGGACTTTGACGGTCGTCCTTACTCGCGCGACTGAAATCTGTAACGGGACGGGTGGCATGCAGATACACGAAACTACATTGCGAAACTTGTAAGCTGCCGCCGCTCTTGTCATGATGACCGTTCATTGACTCTGTTTAGGAGGTTCTATCCATGCAGCCCTCAGTTAAAGCTTTTCTTGCTGCTACCGCAGTCGCATTTGGCATGTACAGCCCGTTTGCGATGGCCCAGGGCAATGCGGCTCCGGCCAATTCGGCAGCCCCTGCTGCTGCACAGGTCGTTAAACCTACGGATTCTCAGCTGGAGCAGTATGCACGTACCTATAAAAAGGTATCTCAGACCGCTTCGGAATATCAGCCGCGACTGGATGCGGCCAAAAGTGACGCAGAGCGTCAGTCCATCGTTCAGGAAGCTGACCAGCGCCTGGTTGGCGTGGTAACGGCTAACGGGATGGATCTGGCCGACTACAACGGTATCAGCTTGGCTATTCAACAGGACCCGGCCTTGCGCCAGCGTGTTGAAGGGATGCTGAAGTAAGTTTTCTGATCCTCGGGTTTGGCAGAGCACCGGGTATCTTTGTGTAGTGACCGTAGTGGGTAAATTTAAACCCTGGGCAGAACGCCCAGGGTTTTTTTATGCACGCGCCAAGGACAGGCTCAGGACGCGGGTTGGCTGACTTCCTGGAAGTCGGGGCTGGCACGGGGGATGGGAACCCCTGCCTCAATCCGTTTGGCCCATTCTTTCAGCGGCAAAGGAGGCTCGGGCGACACGATGCGGCGCATGACCGGTTTGAGCAGGTCCAGATTGTGGCCGCTGGCCCAGCGATACGGAATGACAGGCAGCCAAGTGTCGTCGGCAATGCGTTCTGCCACGACAAAGCGGAAGGTGTATTGCCCAGGGCCCAAGCTCATGCGTACATCGCTCACCACCAGCAAGTCGTCAATGATGTCGTAACGTACCCAGTCATCAGCGAACCAGCGCAGTTGCTCCAGCTGCTTCATGGCTGGAAATAATTGGGTGTAGTCGCTGTTCACCGGCAGGCAGATGGACTCATAGTGATGCCCTTTAGGGGCCAGCAAGCGATCCAGCACGCCCACAATCACTTCGCATTCCTGATCCTGCGCGTCGCGCACCAGTACGCGCCAAAGCAGGATATTCATCGGCTGCGCGGCGGAATAGACCCGCTGGATTTGAACGCCTTGCTTGCTTAGCTGGGCGGTGGCCTGGTGTTCGGCCCAGAATTTTGCCCCGACCGAGGCGGCCAGATACAGACTGCTCAGCAGCAAGGCCCAATGGCAGGCCCGCACGGTGGCCGGGGCCGCCCCCCTAGCCAAACCGATCAACGTAGCAACCAGCAAGGGCAGGGTATAGAGCGGATCAATAATGAAAATACTTGACCAGGTGGCGGGCGTGGCCGCCAGGGGCCAGAGCAGTTGGGTGCCATAGCTGGTAAAGGCATCCAGTAAGGGATGGGTAATCAAGGCCAGCCAGACCGCCAGTCCCACCCGCGCCGCCGATGCTCGTGCCTGGGGAAAGAGCAGTCGCCACAAAATGGTGACCAGCAAGCCCAGCGCACTGAGGACAAACAGGGAGTGTGAAAAGCCCCGATGGCTGACCATAGACGTGATGGGGTCTCCGTATTGAATGAAGACATCCAGATCAGGTAGCGTGGCAATGACGGCACCGGCCAGCACTGCTCGGCGGCCATACTGTCGTCCAAGTAAAGAACCGCAGATGCTGGCACCGAGGACTGCTTGTGTTACGGAATCCATAGCTCTCGTGCAAATAAAACAGGTGACCGTGGCCAGGTGCGGCCCAACGGCTTTAGCGTTATGATTTTAAAGTTGAATCCCCGGGCGACCGTATTTTTTTTGACAGGCGTCAAAGGCCCAAGGGGTATCAGTCGCGTATAGTGTACGACGCCCTGAGCAGTCCTACCGCCTTGGTGCTGCGCTACCGCTTCCATCCAGAGAAACCGTTTACCTATGTCTACCTACCTGATCGCGGCTTTATATAAGTTCGTGGAATTGCCCGATTTTGCCCAAATGCGCGACCCTTTGTTTGCTTTTTGCGAGCAGCACGAAGTCAAAGGCACGCTGTTGCTGGCGCGCGAAGGGATTAACGGCACCATTGCCGGCCCGCAGGAAGGGGTGCGTGCGGTCCTGGCACATCTGAATGCGGATCCGCGCATTGCAGGCCTGGTACATAAAGAGTCCTATGCCGACAAGGCTCCGTTTTACCGCCTGAAGGTCAAGCTGAAAAAAGAGATCGTCACGCTGGGCGTGCCTGATCTGAAAACAGCGGAAATGGTGGGCGAATACGTGGCCCCGGAAGACTGGAACGCTTTGATCAGCGACCCGAATGTAGTGGTGGTTGATACCCGTAACGATTACGAAGTGGGTATCGGCACGTTTAGCCGTGCCATCAATCCCAAGACCCAAAGCTTTACGGAATTTCCGCAATGGGTGGCCGAGCAGTCCCAAGAAGGTGGCGTATTGCATGGCAAACCGCGTGTGGCCATGTTCTGTACGGGCGGCATCCGCTGTGAAAAATCCACCGCCTTCATGCGCTCGCAAGGTTTTGACGAGGTCTATCACCTGCAAGGCGGCATTCTGAAATATCTGGAAGAGATTCCGGCTGAAGAAAGCCTGTGGGATGGCGACTGCTTTGTGTTCGACGAGCGCGTGTCGGTGCGTCATGGTTTGGAACCGGGTGATTACGATTTCTGCCGTGCTTGCCGCATGCCGATCAGCGAGGAAGAAAAAACCTCGCCGCAGTTCGAAGAAGGAGTCAGCTGCCCGTATTGCCACGGCCATAGCTCGCCTGAGCAAGTTGAACGCTTCCGTGAACGCCAAAAACAGGTTGCCCTGGCCCGCGAACGTGAAGAACGTCATATCGGTGTCAGTATGGATGAGCTGAGCGAGCGCCGTGAGGCAGCCCGCCGCAAGGTGGAAGAGCAGCGTTTGCTGGCTCAGCAAGCCAAGGACGCCTAGCCCTGAACGGGCAACTGTGTTAACTCTTAGAGCTTGATTCTGGCGCAGTGCCGTATACAGCCGTCCTTGTCCTGCACAATGGGCGGCTTTATCTAAACGCCTGCGCCCTTAAGTCCGCGCTGGTCGCGCGGCTTTTTAACGGTATCGAGCATGTCCTTATCTGATCTGCCCATTTTGTATTCTTTTCGCCGCTGCCCCTATGCGATGCGGGCACGTTTGGCGATTGCTGCCAGCGGCGTGCGCTGTCAGTTGCGCGAGGTTGTCCTGCGCGACAAGCCCGAGGCTCTGCGGCTGGCTTCTCCTAAAGCCACGGTGCCTGTGCTGGTCTTGCCGGACGGCGTAGTCATTGATGAAAGCCTGGATATCATGCAATGGGCCTTGGGCCGCCATGACCCTCAATATTATCTGCAGCCCGAGCAGGGCGACACCGCGCAAATGCTGGCCTTGATCTCAGCGAATGACGGCGCTTTCAAGAAAAATCTGGATTGTTATAAATACCCGGATCGCCACACCGAGGACGAGCAGTTCACGGATGCGGCCAGCTTTTCCGCCTTGCATCGTGCACAGGCCAGCGAACAATTGATGGGCCTGAATGCGCGGATTCAAGAGCACGGCTATTTGATGGGGCAGCGTCCTTTTTTGGCGGATCTGGCGATTGCGCCTTTTGTGCGGCAATTCGCACAAGTGGATAGGGCCTGGTTTGACGCCCAGCCTTGGCCTGCTTTGTCCGATTGGCTGTTGAAATTTCAAGCCAGCCCTTTGTTCCTGAGCGTGATGGACAAGTATCCGGCCTGGACGCCGGAGAGCGAGATTGTGCGGTTTCCATCTGCCTGATCGATAAGGGGAAGTTCCCTGATCGGCGATTAGGCGGCCTATGCCTGGTCTATCGCTGTTCTTTCAATACCAGCAGTCTGCGAAGCGCTTCTCTGCGGCCAAGCCCGACCTGCCCAAGTCCTTAGAGCAAACAGGCCACGCTGAGCGAAAAAAATGCGCAATGAATCCGACGACAAGGCAGACAATAAAAAAGGCCGGTTCTTATCAGGAACCGGCCTTTTTTTATGCGGGCAGATCAGGCCGCAGCACTGGCCCGGGCTTCTGGGCTTTCCTGTGCAGGAATACCCATCTCGCCGCGCTGATGCAAGGTGATGCTGGTATCCAGGGCAGGCAGGTCGCCATTCATGGCGCTATCAAGCTGATCCTTGTCCAGCTCGCCTTCCCAGCGCGCCACCACAATAGTGGCAACTGCGTTACCCACCAAGTTGGTCAAGGCACGGCATTCGGACATGAAGCGGTCAATACCCAAAATCAAGGTCATGCCTGCGATAGGTACCGCAGGCACGACAGACAGAGTCGCGGCCAAGGTAATGAAGCCTGCGCCTGTCACACCGGCAGCACCTTTAGAGCTGAGCATGGCAACCAGCAGAAGCAGAAGCTGCTGCTGCAAGGTCAGCGGGATGTCGCAAGCCTGGGCAATAAACAGGGCAGCCATCGTCATGTAGATGTTGGTGCCGTCCAGGTTGAAGGAATAGCCGGTTGGCACCACCAGACCCACAACGGATTTGGCACAGCCAGCGCGCTCCATTTTCTGCATCAAGGTAGGCAGAGCCGCTTCGGAGGAGCTGGTACCCAACACCAACAGCAATTCTTCGCGGATGTAGCGGATCAGCCTGATGATGGAAAAACCGTTGTAGCGGGCGACCGCACCCAGAATAACCAGCACGAACAGCACGGAGGTGACGTAGAAAGTCACTACCAGCAAGGCCAGGCTGGATACCGATTCAATCCCGTATTTCCCAATTGTGAAGGAAATGGCGCCGAAGGCACCGACCGGAGCAGCCTTCATCAAGATGGCCACCAACTTGAATACGGGGGCCATGAAGGCTTGTAGGAATTTCAGAACTGGCTTGCCGTGATCGCCGACTGCAGCCAGGGCAATACCGAACAGGATGGCCACAAACAGCACTTGCAGGATGTCGCCACCGGTAAAGGGACTGATCAGGGTGGCGGGGATGATGTTCATCAAAAAGCCCGTCACGGTGCTGTCATGCGCTTGCTGGACATAGCCTTTGATAGCGCTGGGGTCCAGGGTGCTGGGGTCAATGTGCATGCCATGGCCAGGCTGCACTACATTGCTGACCACCAGCCCGACCAGCAAGGCCAGGGTGGAGAAGGTCAAAAAGTAGATCATGGCTTTGCCCACCACCCGGCCTACTTTTTGCAAGTCCGTCATGGCGGCAATGCCGGTGGCAACCGTCAGGAAAATGACGGGCGCAATAATCATTTTGACCAGTTTGATGAAGGCATCGCCCAGCGGCTTCATGCTCTCGCCCAGCGAGGGGTAAAAGTGCCCCAGCAAAATACCAAGCGTGATGGCGATGAGAACCTGTACGTACAAAATCCGATACCACTTGATTTTGACAGTCTGAGGTACCGGACGGTCTCCTGTGCTTATTTCCATCATGTTGTCGTCTCCGTGACTAGATGTGGCCGACTTGAGCGTCGGCTATTGGCCTGCTTTGAATTTTGTGTGGGCAGGCGGTTTAAGCGCTCCGGAGTACGTGCTCCGGCCTGTAAGCTCACTACTAAAGCAACATCCGTGCCAATCTGCTGCACTGCGCAAAACCAGCGAATACGCGGCTTGCAGCCAGCAGACTTTCCCGCAGACTGGATATGTGTGCGAAAATCCGCACAAGACCTATTCTTTTTTGGCGAAAAATCGCACAGATGTCATGAACTCCATTCCGGTTTCTTCGGGTTTGAAGCGTCGCTTCAGGCTCGAATGGTTGCTGCTGCTTGCCTTGGCCCTGGTGCTGGGGACGTTTGCCTTTTGGCGCTCGGCAGATATGGGTACCGCACGTTTGCTGACGCAAAGCGAACAACGACTTGATTCTTTGATGCGGGGGAACGCCGGCTGGATCAGGACCATTCGCGACAAATTTCGCACCCTGTCTTTTGCGCTGGCTCAAGATGAGGCCCTGCGCCAATACCTGATGGGCAACCCTGTCTATGGCGACGCTCAGGCTTTGAATCTGAAGTTCCAGCAGTTGGCCGAAGACACGGGGGCGCCGGTGCTGTATTTGCTGGACGTGCACTCGCAGACGCTGGTTTCCAGTAACTGGGATAAGCCGGACAGTTTTGTGGGCAATCACTATGGTTTTCGCCCCTACTACACCCAAGCACTGGAACAAGGGCACGCCGAATACTTTGCGCTGGGGACATCCAGCGGTCAGGCTGGGCTGTATATATCCCGCCGCGTGCAAGATCAGGACGGTAAAGCCGTTGGGGTCGTGGTGATCAAGCTGGTCTTTGATCTGCTGGAAAAAGAGTGGGATGGCTACGGGGACCGCATGTTTGTGACGAACCCGCATGGTGTGATCCTGCTTAGCGGGGAACCTGACTGGCGTTTGCGCACGCTAGATCAGTCTGCCCCCGAACAATTGGCCCAACTGCGAGCCAGTCAGCAATTTGGAGATGAGCCTTTGGAGCCGGTGGGCTTGAAGGGGGCGGCTTCGGGGGAGCGGGCTTCGTTCTGGACCTTGGGGCAAGAGCGTTTTTTGCACGTGCAGCAGCCCGTAGCGGGCAGTGACTGGATCTTGCATGCCATGGCCCCTATGAGTGCGGCCTTGCAGACACAAGCCTTCCAATCCCGTTTGTCTGTCATGGGGCTGTTACTGGCTGCGCTGGTTTTGACCGCCTTGGGCTTGCAACGCAATCAGCAGCGGCGCGAGACTCAGGCGCGTCAGGAGCTATTGCGAGACGCTCTGGAAGAAGCCGTAGAATCACGCACGGCTCAATTGCAGGTGGCCCGTCTTCGTTTGGAGCAGGAAATGCAGGCCCTGCAAGAGGCACGATCACGTGCCCGTGACCTGCGCGAACAATTGGAGCAAGCAGAAAAACTGTCCTTTCTGGGGCAGGTGACTGCGGGGGTGGCTCATGAAATCAATCAGCCGGTGGCAGCGATCGAAGTCTATGCCGACAACACCCTGCGTTTTCTGGAGCAGGGACAGATCGACAAGGCCAATGACAATCTGTCCCGCATCCAGAGGCTGACGCAGCGTATTGGCAGTATTACGTCCCAGCTTTGTCACTACGCCCGCAAGCCGCAAGAGCAAGAAGGGCCTGTACGGGTGCGTGCAGCACTTGATAGCGCCTGGCAGCTCTTGGAGCACCGAGCACGTGCCCAAGGCGTCAGTCTGGAGCTGGAGGGTATGAGCGAGTCCGTGCGGGTCTGGGCTTTGCCCGTTCGTCTGGAACAAGTGCTGGTGAATCTATTGCGTAATGCCCTTGATGCGCTGGAAGGGCGGGAGCAAGGGCGCATTCGTATTGAAGTGATGAGTGAAGCGCGGCATGTACGTATTGTGGTGTCGGACAACGGTCCTGGCCTGAGTGCGGAAATCCGCCAGCGCCTGTTCACCCCGTTTAGCTCCAGTCGCCGTCAGGGCGTAGGCTTGGGTTTGGTGATCTCGCACGATATTGTCGCAGCCTTGGGAGGCCGTTTGGAAGAAGGGCCATCGCGCTTGGGCGGCGCTACGTTTCATATCGTGCTGCGCAATGCAGACAGCGATCTGGATCAGGGAGAAAAATAAGCATGGAAGTTGCGTTTGTAGATGATGATGCCGACCTGCGGGCTGCCGTGGTGCAAAGTCTGGAATTGGCTGGCTTGAAGGTCTTGGCCTGTGCCAGCGGTCAGGAGGCATTGAGTCGCTTGCCCAAGGACTACCCCGGCGTAGTGGTGACGGATATTCGTATGCCGGGCATGGATGGCCTGGCGCTGATGCGTGCCTTGCATGCGCGCGATCCTGAGCAGCCTGTGGTATTGATTACCGGCCACGGCGATATTGATATGGCGGTGCAAGCCATGCACGACGGTGCCTTTGATTTTCTGACCAAACCTTATCAAGCCGAACGCTTGCTGACCGCCATTCGCCATGCCGCCATGCAGCGCAGTCTGGTCTTGCAAAACCGCGCACTGCGCGAGGAGCTGGACGAAGACGGTCAGGGTCCGGCCTTGTTGGGCAATTCCGAAGTCATGATTAATCTGCGCGCTACCTTGCGGCATCTGGCTCAGTCCGATGTAGACGTGCTGGTAGAGGGGGAAACGGGTACGGGCAAGGAAGTGGTGGCCATGTTGCTGCACCGCTGGGGAGCACGGGCCCAACATCGCTTTGTGGCGCTGAACTGTGGTGCCTTGCCAGAAACGATTATCGAAAGTGAGTTGTTCGGCCATGAGGCCGGTGCGTTTACCGGGGCACAGCGCAAACGAGTGGGCAGTATCGCCCATGCGAATCAGGGCACCTTGTTTCTGGACGAGATCGAGAGCATGCCCATGATCGCGCAAGTGCGTCTGTTGCGTGTTCTGGAGACGCGTTGCGTGACGCCCTTGGGCTCGAACGAGGAGCACCCCATCAACATTCGTGTTGTGGCAGCCAGCAAGGTGGATCTGGCGGATCCTGCCCAGCGTGCGCACTTTCGTGCGGATCTGTATTACCGCCTGAATGTAGTGACCTTGCGTTTGCCGCCACTACGGGAACGCAAAGAAGATATCCCTATGCTGTTCGCGCACTTTGCAGCGCTGGCCGCAAAAAAATACGGCATGCCCCAGAAAATGCCGGACGCACGCAGTCTGGCGTATATGCAGGCGCACCATTGGCCGGGCAATGTGCGTGAATTGGCCCATTTTGCTCAACGTGAAGTGTTGGGCGTTGCACATCCAGATATCAAAGAATCAGAGTCCGAGGATTTAAGCCTGCCCGCACGTATCGAGCAATTTGAGTCGCAGCAGATTCGCCAGGCCTTGGCGCGTCATCGAGGCGATATCAAAGCGACTCTGCAGGACCTGCAAATCCCACGCAAAACCTTTTACGACAAACTGCAGCGTCACGGTATTTTGCGCAGCGACTTTGTGGAGGAGGTGGCTCAGGGTGAATAGTCTTTTGGGCTCGTGGTCTGTGTTGTCTGATCGCTGCGCTGAATAGGCAGCGTGAAAGCATCAGGCAATAAAAAATGGCGGCTATAGCCGCCATTTTCTGTACTTCCAAAGCGGGGCGCTTTATTCCTGCATGCCGGGGACGATGCAGTTAAAGCCAGCGTCCACGTGCGTGATTTCGCCGGTAATACCGCTGGCCAACTCGGACATCAGGAAGGAGGCCACATTGCCTACTTCTTCGATGGTGACGTTGCGCTGCAAAGGCGCGTGCGTCTCAACGAACTTCAAAATGGTGGAGAAGTCCTTGATGCCGCTGGCCGCCAAGGTCTTGATGGGGCCGGCCGAGATGGCGTTGGCACGAATGCCGTATTCACCCAGCGCCACCGCCAGATAGCGTACCGATGCTTCCAAAGCGGCTTTGGCCACACCCATGGTGTTGTAGTTGGGGATGGCTTTTTCAGCGCCCAGGTAGGTCAGGGTCAGCACCGAGCTTTTACGGCCTTTGAGCAAAGGCAGTGCGGCTTTGGCCAGTGCGGGAAAGCTGTAGGCGGAAATGTCGTGGGCGACGCGGAAGGACTCACGCGACAGGCCATCCAGGAAGTTGCCGGCAATGGCTTCACGGGGGGCAAAACCAATGGAGTGCACCAGTCCGTCCAGACCGTCCCAGCGCTCGCCCAGCGAGGCCATGGCTTGTTCAATCTGGCCATCATCGGATACATCACAGGGCAGCACGATATCGGTACCCAGTTCTTTGGCAAAGCCATCTACGCGCTCTTTGAAACGCTCGCCCACATAAGTCAGGGCAATATCAGCACCTTGTTGGCGACATGCTTGCGCAATCCCGTAAGCAATGGAGCGATTCGAGAGGACGCCTGTAACCAGGATGCGTTTTCCTTGAAGGAAACCCATGCTGAAAATCCTTTATGTAATAGTGGGTGGCCTAGCCACGAATATTGGAACCGGGAACACGCAAACGTGTACCCCTGGAAAGAGAGCTGCCTTTGATATTGTTCAGGCGTCGCAATTCAGCCACCGATGTGTCGTACCGTTTGGCCAAGGCGTAGAGTGTATCGCCCTGACGAACGGTATGGGTACGGACGTTGGCACCGCGACGCAAAACAACGGTATCGTTTTTGCGGTTGACGCTGACCGTTTGCGTGCGGGCGCGGCTGGCGGTTTGCGCCACGGGTGCGGCCGGTGTGCTGGTCAGGGAGGCCAGCTGCAAGCTGCCTTCACCCAAGGTGGAGCTGGGCACCAGCAGCGTCTGGGCGACGGCCTTGGTGCTCTTGCTGCCTAAACCATTGATGGAGCGCAACTGCGACAAGGTAATGCCGTGGCGCTGGGCAATCGCCAAGTAGCTTTCGCCGCGCTTGGACTGGTAGGCTTTCCAGTTGCTGAGCTTGCCTTGGTAGGCGGCCAGATTGGCGTTGAAAATATCGACTTTGTTGGCAGGCAGCAGCAAGGTGCCGCTGTCAGCGGGAATCGTGGGGCGGTTGTGGGCAGCGTTCAGCGCCTTGAATTCGTCCACGGTAATTTCAGCCAGCTCGGCAGCCAAGGCGACGTCGATGTCTTTGTTCTTGCGAACCGCTGTGAAGTAAGGCGTGTTGCTGACCGCGGGCAGGGTGATGCCGTAGCGCTCAGGGTTGGCCACGATGTTCTTGATCGCTTGCAGTTTGGGGACGTAATTGCGCGTTTCGTCCGGCATCTTCAGCGATAAGTAGTCAATGCCCAGATCCGCTTGTTCGTTGCGCTCCATGGCGCGGCGTACTGAACCTTCACCCCAGTTGTAGGAGGCCAGGGCCAAATACCAGTCGCCTTGGAATTCATACAGGTAGGACAGGTAATCCAGTGCGGCGCGGGTGGATTCAACCGGGTCACGACGTTGGTCTACCCACCAGTTTTGTTCCAGCTTGTACTGCGTGCCGGTGCTGGGGATGAACTGCCACAGGCCGGAGGCATGCGAGCGCGAGTACGCAATAGGGTTGTAAGCGCTTTCCACGAAGGGCAGCAGGGCCAGTTCAGAAGGCAGGCCACGGCTGTCGAGCTCGTCCATGATGTGATACAGATAGCGCGATGCGCGCTGGCTCATGGTGCGGATGGACTCGGGGTGGGAGGCGTAATAGTTGGTCCAGTAATCAACTAGATCCGTATGCAGATTGGGGATGGAGAATCCGCGGCGCATCCGGTCCCACATATCTTTAGGCGGGTGGGTCAGATCCACAGTGCGAGACGTATCGGCAGCAATGTTCGTTGTGGTTTTGGCAGCTTTGCTAGGATCGACCTTGGGGCCTGTAGCGCAGCCTGCCAGCACAAAAGCGCATAGCAGCGCAAAAAGTCTCATTAGGTTCATCGCGGAGTCTTCAGAAATTGTTTTTCCAGTCGCGCAGGCTGGCAAATACCTCAACAGGACTATTCAGGGGCTGGCCAGCATATTGCCGGGCAGCATCAATAACAGCGGTCTTGTCGCAACGCAGAAATGGATTGGTAGCCAATTCTGTTTTCAAGGTGGAAGGTACCGTAGGCAGGTCTTGCTGACGTTTTAGCTTATCCTGTTCCCAACGCTCATGCAGTTGGGGATTGTCCGGCTCTACCTGCAAAGCCCAACGTAGATTGGATAAGGTGTATTCATGCGCACAGCAGATCAGGGTGTCAGATGGCAGCGTTGCCAACTTGCCCAGGGAATCCGTCATTTGTGCCGGGGTGCCCTCAAAAAGGCGTCCGCAACCGGCGGCAAACAAGGTATCACCACAGAAAACAAAGGGCTGTTTTACCTCATTTTGACCAAAGTACGCAACGTGCCCGGCGGTATGGCCAGGGATGTCCAGTACGTCCAGAGTCAGATCCAGCGTGGGTAAATGCACTTTGTCTGACTGGGCAACTCGCACGTCACAGGCGGGCAAACGCTCGTGGGCCGGGCCCCAGACACGTGCCGGGTGCTTGGCAAGTATTTCTATTACACCGCCAACGTGGTCACCATGGTGGTGTGTCAGTAAAATGGCATCCAGTTGTAAGGACTCGCGGGCCAGCCAATCCAGAACGGGTGCGGCCTGCCCAGGATCAACAACCAGGGCATGACCATTGCGCGCCAGAGCCCAGATGTAGTTATCGTTCAGGGCGGGCAGTGGAATCAGGCGAACATCGCTTGGCACAGGCCAGGTAAATGCATTCATCATGGTAGAGGGAGTGAGCGCCAGTGGAGCAGACTTTGAATGATCAATTTGCCCAGTGGTTGGAAACCGTACCGGGGCGATATGTGCGAGCCTGGGAACAAGCCCGGGTCGATGCCGAGGTGGTCAACGCCTTCGGGTATCATGCCATACAAATTGGATTGCCGCATTGGGACCTGCTGGAGCACAGCCGCGTCTCCTTCAAGCTTTGCACGGCTCAAGGCGGGGTGTCGGCAGGCAGCCAGAAAAACCTGGTGTATGCCGAGCCCGAGAACCTGCCCTTTGATACGCAAAGCATTGATCTTTTAGTCTTGCCCCATACGCTGGAAAGCGCCTGCGATCCCCACCAGGTATTGCGCGAGGCCGAGCGCGTGCTGATGCCCGAAGGGCGCATCATTCTGACTGGCTTTAATCCCTGGAGTCTGTGGGGCGCGCACGAGTGGATTCCGGGTCTGGAACGCGGCACCCCCACCTTACCGGGCGATGTCTTGTCGGCCCAGCGGCTGCGCGACTGGCTCAAGCTGCTGTCTTTTGATGTGCAGGGCACGCAAATGGGGTGCTATGCCCCTTTGTGCCGTCAGCAGGTCTGGCTGGATCGCTGGGCCTGGATGGAGCAAAGCGGGGAGCGCTGGTGGGGCTTTGCAGGTGCCGTCTATATGATTAGTGCGGTCAAACGGACTCCGGGCATGCGATTGGTCGGGGCCAAGTGGAAGAAAAACCGTCGGCGTCTGCGTCGGCCTATGGTGGTTGCAGGACGCACTGCCGATGAAGGAATTACAAAAACATGACCGATGTTGTTGATATTTGGACGGATGGCGCCTGCAAGGGCAATCCGGGTTTAGGCGGCTGGGGCGCTTTGCTGCGTCACGGTGGTCGCGAAAAAACGATTTGCGGTGGCGAAGCGGATACCACTAATAATCGGATGGAGTTAATGGCAGTGATCGAAGCCCTGCGGGCTTTGAAGCGTCCTTGCACGGTGCGCGTACATACCGACTCGCAGTACGTCCAAAAAGGCATGAATGAATGGCTGCCCGGCTGGAAAGCTCGCGGCTGGCGCACCGCCGACAAGAAGCCCGTTAAAAATGCCGACCTGTGGCAGGAGCTGGAAAAGCAGGCTGCAAAGCATGAGTTGAGCTGGTTGTGGGTGCGCGGCCATGCTGGCGACCCAGGGAACGAACGGGCTGATCAGCTGGCTAATGAAGGGGTGGAAATAGCCCGGCAGTTACAAGCCAGCTGATAGTACTATTAGCCACTCGTCATATTTTGTCAGACAGCTTTACCGGCCTGGCCGGTCAGGATTAGCCGCTCATGATTTCCACGCTGCGCCACACTATTTTTATTCTTTTCGCCGTGCTGTTTGCAGGCAGCTCACCGAGTTGGGCTCAGTCTGATGCCACACGAGTTGAAGTGCTCCCGGTGCGGCAAAGTGAATTAATACGTGATGTGGCGGCAGTGGGTACGTTGGTAGCCAGAGAATCCGTCATATTGCGCCCCGAGATCAGCGGGCGCATCTCCGCTATCAGCTTTGAAGAAGGGCAGCCCATTAAACAAGGGCAGTTGCTGATCCAGCTGGACCCGGCCATGGCGCAGGCACAGTTAAATCAGGCACAAGCGAATTTGAATCTGGCCAGCAGCCAGCACAAACGCTCTGCGGAACTCAGCCGCCAGGGTTTTATCAGCGCACAGGCTAAAGATGAGTCCGGCAGCCGTTTGGCTGTCCAGCAAGCCGAAGTGCAACTGGCGCGTGTTCATTTGGACAAAACCCGTATTCGCGCCCCGTTTGATGGGGTGACCGGATTGCGCAATGTGTCGGTGGGTGACTACGTGGGCCCTGGCACCGATCTGGTGCAGCTGGAGGCCGTCTCCACCCTGAATGTGGACTTCCGTATTCCCGAACAATATTTGGCTGACGTGCGTACTGGCATGCCGGTAGAGCTGCGCTTTGACGCTTTTCAGGGTGAAACCCGCAAAGGCACGGTGCTGGCGGTCAGCCCCGTGGTGGATGTAGCAGGCCGTTCTATTTTGCTGCGCGCTCAAGTTCCCAATGAGGATGGTGCCTTGCGTCCGGGGCTGTTTAGCCGTGTACGTTTGGAACTGTCGCGTTATCAAGCCTTGATGGTTCCTGAAACCGCCTTGGCACCGTCGGGGCAGGATCAATACATTTATATCGTCAAAAATGGCCGTGCCGAACGTCGCCAAGTGCAGGTGGGCGTGCGTGAGCAAGGCTGGGTGCAAGTTACCGGCGAGCTGAATGCCGGAGACAATGTGCTGGTGGCGGGCCTGCAAAAGGTCAGCGACGGTGTGCCGGTCGATATTCAGGAAGTGATCGACGTCCAAACACAGCCGCAGCCATAGGACAGAGTCATGGTTCTTTCTGATTTATGTATCCGTCGCCCGGTTTTTGCCACGGTTCTGTCTTTGGTGATCGTGCTGGTCGGCTTTATTTCCTACGAACGCCTGACCGTACGCGAATACCCGGCCATTGATGAGCCGGTGGTGTCCGTCATCACCAACTATAAAGGGGCCTCTCCGGAGGTGATCGAGTCCCAGGTCACCAAGCCCTTGGAAGACCAGCTGTCTGGGATTGAAGGCGTGAACGTGATGACCTCGCGTAGCCGCTCCGAACGCAGCCTGATCAATATTAAATTCAATTTGGATCGTGCCCCGGATGCCGCTGCTGCCGATGTGCGGGACAAGGTGTCGCGAGCCCGCCGCTTTCTCCCGGATGAAGTGGACGAACCCATTATCAATAAGGTGGAGGCGGACTCTACTCCCATTATTTATGTAGGGGTGGATACCGGCGACTACAGCATGCTGGAGGCCTCGGACTACATCAATCGCTATATCAAGACGCGTTTGTCCGTCTTGCCCGGTGCGGCCGAGGTACGCGTATTTGGTGAGCGCCTGCCGGCTATGCGTATCGACCTGGACCGTACTCGTCTGGGAGCCTATCAGCTGACGGTGCAGGACGTGGAAGATGCCCTGCGCAAGCAAAACGTGCTGATTCCTGCGGGCCGAATTGAGTCAGATGCCCGCGAGTTCTCCGTGGTGTCCTCTACCGACCTGGAGACCCCCGAGCAGTTTCGAGACATCATCATCAGTCGGGCTGCAGGCTACCCGGTGCGTATGTCCGATATTGCCGAAGTGCGTATTGGACCAGCCGAGGAGCGCGTGCTGGCACGCTTTAACGGGCAAAACAGTCTGAATATCGGGGTGACCAAGCAATCCACAGCCAACCCGCTGGATTTGTCCAAAGCCGTCCGTGCTGAGGTTGAACGTATTAACGAAAGCTTGCCCGGCAATATGCAGCTGTCCGTCGCCTATGACAGCTCCATCTTTATTCAAAAATCCATTGATTCGGTATACACCACCATTGCCGAAGCCATTTTGCTGGTGGTGCTGGTTATTGTGTTTTTCCTGCGCAGTTTCCGGGCCAGCTTGATCCCCATTGTGACGATTCCGATTTCTTTGATCGGGGCCTTCGCCATCATGTATATGCTGGGCTTTTCCATCAATACGCTGACTTTGCTGGCCATGGTGTTGGCTATTGGTCTGGTGGTGGACGACGCGATTGTGGTGCTGGAAAACGTCTATCGCCATATTGAAGAAGGCAAGACGGCGATGCAGGCGGCCTTTTTGGGCGTGCGTGAAATTGCCTTTGCCGTTATCGCCATGACCCTGACGCTGGTTGCTGTGTATGCACCACTGGCGTTTGCAACGGGGCGTACCGGGCGCTTGTTTATCGAGTTCGCCTTGACGCTGGCAGCCGCTGTGCTGGTGTCCGGTTTTGTGGCGCTGACTTTGACGCCCATGATGTGTTCGCGCATGTTGCGCCCGCATGGTGCAAAAGTGGGCCGGGTCAGTCAAACGATTGAGAACTTCCTGGTGTGGCTGACGCGCGGCTATCGTCGCGTCTTGATCCGTGCCTTGCGCTGGCGTTATCTGGTCTTGTTGATGGGGGTGGCAGTGGCCGCCAGCAGTGGTTTGCTGTTTAGTGTGATCAAAAGCGAACTGGCCCCTATCGAAGACCGGGGTGTCATTTTCGGGATTGTGAATTCGCCTGAAGGGGCCACGCTGGATTACACCTTGCACAATGTGGAGCGGGTGGAAGAGCTGTACCGCGGCATCCCCGAAACGGAAGGCTATCAGTCTGTAATTGGCTTCCCCACCGTAACGGATTCGTTTGCGATTTTGCGTTTGAAACCGTGGGAAGAGCGTAGCCGCAGCCAGCAGTCCATTGCTCGGGAATTGCAGCCGCATTTTTCCGCGATTCCAGGGGCACGCGCGTTCCCGACCAACCCGCCCTCTCTGGGGCAGCGGGCTACTTCCAAGCCAGTGGAATTTGTGATTATGAGCCAGGCCCCGTATCCGGAGCTGGCCAAGATCGTGGACAACTTTCTGGCGGAGCTGAAAGACTATCCGGGTCTGCTTAACGTCGATACCGACTTGCGGTTGAATACGCCGGAAATCCGTATTGATGTGGACCGCGACAAGCTGGCTGATACCGGTGTGTCAGTGGAGGCGGTAGGTCGCACGCTGGAGTCCATGCTGGGCGGACGCCAGGTTACTCGTTACAAGAGCGATGGCGAGCAATACGACGTGATTGTTCAGGTGGACAAGCAAGCCCGTTCCAGCCCGCAAAACATTCTGGATATTTACGTGCGCACCCAGGATGGGGGCATGGTGCAGGCGGCCAACTTCCTGAAAGTGCGGGAAAGTGTTTCGCCGCAGTCCCTGAATCACTTCAACCGTTTGCGGGCCGTGATTGTAGAAGCCTCGGTGGCTCCCGGCTACGCCTTGGGCGAAGTGCTGGAACACATGAACGATGTCGCTCGCAAGACTTTGCCGGAAACGGTGCAGACGGACCTGGACGGGCAGTCGCGTGAGTTCCGAGATTCTTCAGGCAGCATCTATTTGGTGTTCCTGATGGCTTTGGCCTTTATTTATCTGGTGTTGGCGGCGCAGTTTGAAAGTTGGCGCAATCCGCTCATCATCATGCTGTCCGTGCCCTTGTCCATGACGGGGGCGTTGTTGGCCTTGTGGCTATCAGGGGGCACCTTGTCCATCTATAGTCAGATCGGTTTGATTACTTTGGTTGGCCTGATTACCAAGCACGGTATTTTGATTGTGGAGTTTGCCACCCAACAGCGCGAGGCCGGAGCCAGTTTGTACAATGCCGTGGTGCGCGCTTGCGAGATGCGCTTGCGCCCCATTTTGATGACGACCGGTGCCATGGTGCTGGGCGTGCTGCCGCTGGCCTATGCCACTGGTGCCGGTGCCGAGTCCCGTCAGCAGATTGGCTGGGTGCTGGTGGGCGGCCTGTCTTTGGGGACCTTGCTGACTCTGTTTGTGGTGCCGGTGGCCTATACCTTGATTGCAGGTAAAAAGACCGGAGCCGACAAGCAGTTGGAGCTGATTGACAAGCCCGAGGCCTCAGTCTGAACTTAAGCAGTGCGTGGAGTCCCGATTGGTTTGTGTTTTTGCTGCCGGTCGGTTTGAAGCCGCCACTCTGATTGAATTTGTAGGGAAAGTGAATGCGTCAAATTATTCTGGATACTGAAACCACCGGTCTGGAGCCGCGCGAAGGGCACCGTATTGTGGAGGTGGGCGGCGTCGAACTGTTCAACCGCAAATTGACGGGCCGCCACCTGCATTTGTATTTAAATCCGGACCGGGACTCGGACCCGGAGGCCCTGGCTATCCACGGCCTGACCACGGCCTTCCTGTCCCAGCATCCCCGTTTTAAAGATGTGGTGGATCAGGTGCTGGACTTTGTGCAGGATGCAGAAGTCATCATCCACAACGCATCCTTTGATACGCGCTTTCTGGACTCGGAGCTGGAGAAGGTAGGCAAGGGCCCGTTCTCCCAATACTGTGGCTCCATTACGGACTCTTTGCTGGTGGCGCGTGAGCTGCACCCCGGCAAGCGTAATTCTCTGGATGCCTTGTGCGAACGCTACGGTATTTCCAACGCCCACCGTACCTTGCACGGCGCCTTGCTGGACTCGGAGCTGCTGGCCGATGTCTGGCTTGCCATGACGCGTGGCCAAGACGCCTTGTTAATGGACTTTGATGATTCAGACGAGGGCGGGGATGGCAGCGATCTGAGCCTGGGCAAATTTGATCCCGGTGTCTTGAAGGTTGTACGTGCTTCCGAAGCGGACTTGGCCGAGCATGAAAAGTACATGGATCAGCTGGAAAAGCAGAACAAGAAACCGCCTATGTGGCGCGAAATGCTGAACCCCTCAGCCGAGTAAAAATTTCAGAAAAAAAGGGCCGGCCCCAATCTTGTCAATCGAGAAGGGCCGTGCTATAGTCTTTTTCTTCGCAGTTTGCAGCTCTTGCAAGCTTCGGGCGGTTAACTCAGTGGTAGAGTGCCACCTTCACACGGTGGAAGTCACAAGTTCGAACCTTGTACCGCCCACCATCTCTACCTTCCTTTATTCCCCCCCTTGTTCAGTCCAAGACCAATTGCAGGTCGGCGATGATGCGTCCGTAGCGATCGTAATCCTCTCGAATAGTGGCACTTAACTCTTGTGGTGTGCTGCCTATCCCCACGGTCCCCGAGCCTGCTAACACACTCTTTAAGTCTGTGTTATCCATCACCTGTTTAAGATCGTGTGCGATTTTTTCACGTATGGCGATGGGTGTGCCTGCCGGAGCCATCAAACCGGACCACGATACAAAATCCCCATATACGGTGCCGCTGGATTCCGTCAGTGTTGGCGTGTCAGGCAGTAATGGACTGCGCTGCTGGGCGGCGATGCCAAGCAGGGTGACAGTTTTGCCTTGAATGAATCCCAAGGCGCTGGGAAGCTGGGCGAACATTAAATCGACATGGCCACCCGCGACGTCAGTAATGGCGGCGGAGACGCTGTTGTAGGGAATATGGTTAAGCGTCAGATTGTGTTTGCGTGCAAATACTTCGGCGGCCAGATGAGCCTGGCTGCCGACTCCAGGGGAGCCGTAGGTCAGGCTTTGGCCTGCTTGCTGGGCCAGCTTGATTAAATCAGCCGTGCTTTGCAGGCCCAAGGCCGGGTTGACGATCAGGACATTCGGTACTGAGCCCACTTGGCTGACCGGGTCCAAATCCTTCAGCACATCAAAAGGTCTTTTCTTGTAAAGATGCGGGTTAACGGCCAGGTCGGAGACTGGCACCGAAACCAGGGTATAGCCGTCGGCCTTGGACTTGACCACGCTCATGATCCCAATGGTGCCTATGCCGCCCGGCTTGTTTTCCACGATGACGGTTTGCCCCCACAGTTGCGTCAGCTTGTCGCTGACTGCACGGGCCAGAATGTCGGCACTTCCGCCTGCTCCGTAGGGCACGATGATGCGAACTGGCCCTTGTGGGAAGTCCACTGGCTGCGCCTGAGCAAGCGGCAGTGTGGTGAGCGCAGCGGCAGCCAGGACGAGCCTTAGTTTTTTAAGCATGTTTTGTCTCCTCAGTGAGGGTGTTTTTTATAAATGGGTACAGCGGCTGATGGGGCACATATCTTGAGCACTGCGTTTGAGCTGGTCCCAGTCTTGCAGGCTGGGCCAAATATCTTCAGCAAAATCCTGTACCTGTTGACGCAAGCCTGGTAGATCAACTCCCGGTATGACTCCGTTTTGCATGCTGATCTTGCCGTTGCAGATGACAGTGTCTACATCGTCGCCAATGCCGCATTCGACCATGCTGCGGATCGGGTCCCAGATTGGGCCATAGCGCAGAACATCACCGCGCCCTATGCGGACCAATGTCATGTCTGCACGCGCACCTGCTGCCAGGCGGCCTAAATCGTCCCGGCCCAAAGAGCGTGCAGCCGCCAAGGTTGCAGCCTCAAAGACTTCGGCGGCGCTGGCGGCAGTCAGGTCATGGCTCATGACTTTGCCGTGGTAGGACGCGGTACGCATATTCATGAACATATCGCGCGGGTAGGTGTCGCTGCCGATGGTAATGTTCACGCCGGCTTGGCGATACGCCTTCCAGTTATCCAGCGTGCGCGCCCGACGCACAATATTGACTGGGCAATGGGAAATGGACACGTTTTCGCGTCCCATCAAACCCAGATCATCCCCCCCTGAATAATTCATTTTGGGGTTGTTGGAAATCAGGTTGGCATGGCCGATGTTCAGTGTCGGGCGCAGCATCCCCACATGGTGCAGTAGCTCGATGGGGGTCATGCCATGTTCGCGTACCGTTTCCATGAATTCGATGACGTTGTAGCCTGCGTGTGTTGCCATAGGCAGCTTGAATTCATCGGCTGCGCGCACTGTTTGTCGCAGCAAGTCCAGACTACAGTTTTCGATTTCGCGGGGCACCAGAATGCCGTGAACCAAGTCGGACTCATGAGCTTGTGCCCGGTGGATAAAGGCCAGGGCATCCTGAAAGAGCTGCTCACCCTTGTCAGGGTAGGGGATGCGTTCCAGCTGGCCTTTGTCATCGGCTTGCCAGCGGCCACTATCGTAGCCAGGCCCTAGGTATCCACGGATACCGAGCGCTTCACATTGAGCCCACAATGCTTCCTGCACCAGCACATGCCCGCCTAGTTCCACAAAGGTGGTGACGCCGTTGCGCAGCAGTTCGGCAGCGGTAAATGCAGCATGCAGGGCTATGCCGGGATCTTGTGCTGCTTGTTCTTTATCCAGGTAGTTGGGATAGCCACGAATCTGCGTGCCTTTACGAGCAATGGTGACGTCCATATAGGGTTGACCAAACAAGGCGGGTCGGCCGCCGTCGGCCAGCAGCTTGTGCAAGGCACGGTGACCTGAGTGGACGTGGGTATCAATAAAACCGGGGGCCAGCACACTGTCGGGAGCTTCTATCACGTGGTCCGCTTGCCCTGTGTAGTTCGAGCCCACGTACAGAATGTGTTCGCCCTCATAAACCAGTTGGCCGTGGTCGATGACGCAATGGCGCCCCTGCTCAAATGCAATGAGCCAGCGCGCTTTAATCAGTGTTCTCATGAATTCTCCTGTGCTAGTAAGGTTTCATACCAGTGTCCGAGAGGCGAGAGAGCGTGGCAATTCCGTATTGGAATGATTGATTAGGCTGAAATAGAAAGACTCAAGCAGGGGAGTGAGATGAATAATCTGGACCTGATACAGCTGCGTATTTTTTTGGCTGTTTTTCGAGAAGGGAATGTCAGCCGTGCTGCCTTGGCGCTGGATTCCAACCAGTCCACGGTCAGCAAAGAGATTGCCAAGCTGCGTCTGTATTTTGATGACGCCTTGTTTCTGCGTACGGCCCAGGGCGTGGAACCAACCCATAAAGCCCGCGCCTTGGCTCCCCGGATTGAAGAGGCGGTGGCCTTGCTGGATGATCTGTTGCTGACCGATAAACAGCAGCTTGATCCATCCAGTTTGACGCTGCGGTTCCGGATCGCAACGACTGAATATCTGTCTTATTTATTGATCCCGGCACTGACCGCGCACCTGCAGCACTTAGCTCCGCTCAGCAGCCTTGAGGTCCTTGATATGGCGGATTTAGGGGCTGAAGACTGGCTGTTGGGCGGGCGAGCAGACCTTGTTTTGTCTTCGTCGGCCGCTGTCTCCTATCCCTTGTTTCGCCAAGAGCTTTTCCAGGATCGTTATGTGGTGGTGATGCGCGCCTGTGGGCGGGATGGGCAGGCAATGGGTTTGGATGAGTTCTGCAGCCGAAGCCATATTGGGGTGCCTGGCCATAATGGGAGCCGGGAGCGTCGTTTGGCCGATGCTTTGCAAACCCGGCAGTTGCAGCGACGCGTGCAAGCCAGCCTGCCTCATTTTCTGGCGGTTCCTGCTTTGTTGGAGCGAACCGACTTAGTGATCAGCTTGGCCGAGCGCATGGCGCGTTTGCTTTGTGCCGGTCATAAGCTTGATGTATTGACGCATCCCTTGGAGCTGGCCCCGTTTTCTGTGTATCAGATTTGGCATGAGCGCACTCGCGCCAGCGGAGCCTACGCCTGGTTCAGGGAGCAGGTCAGTCAGGTTTGCCGTGAACTTTAGATTGCAAAGGGCCCGCTAAAAGCGGGCCTTCAGCTTTTGTGTCTGCGGTCAAAATAGTCAGTACACCCCTATTTGTTGGCTGGGAGCATCAGATTTTTAAGTTGTAAAGGCCTGAACTTTAAAGTTTCTGGCTAGTTGAACTTTCTCGCTATATGCTCTACTATATAGCGGTGTTTTCGAAAGAACCATCACTCATCGCTCGATGATGGGTTCTATTTACGGGCCCTCTTGGGCCCGTTTTTTTTTGTCGTACTTATTCATAAATCAATTAGAAAGAATCGATAGGGAAGTGGAATGAGACATCAATCCAAGCGTGCCACTGCTGCGCGCCACAATAAAAAATCCGTCAATTTTGTACCTCGCGCCTTAGTCTTGAGCATGATGGGGGCCTTGGCCATGAGCCAAGCTCAGGCTCAGGAAAATAATGACCGGGTCTTCGAGCTGGGCAAGGTGGTTGTACGCTCCAATCTGGACCGGGAAGCGCCGTTGGGCGAGAGCGCCGTCGGCCAGGAAACCATGCAGGCTTTTGATCTGCGCGATGTAGGTGCTGCCGTTAGTGTGATGCCCGGCGTGAGCGTGTCTGCAGGCGGTGCCCGCAATGAGCAAATGGTGTATGTGCGCGGCTTCGATTCGCGTCAGGTGCCTTTGTTCCTTGACGGTATTCCACAGTACGTGCCCTATGACGGCTATGTGGACTTCACCCGCTTTACCACGATGGACTTGAGCGAGATTCGCGTGGCCAAGGGAGCAGCCTCCTTACTGTATGGCCCCAACATCATGGGCGGCGCCATCAACCTGGTAACCCGCAAACCCGTCAAGGAATTTGAAGGCGAGTTTCGTGCCGGCTACGCGACGGGCGACCAGCGCTACAGCGCCTTGAACGTGGGTACCAACCAAGGCAGCTGGTATTTGCAAGCGGGCTTGTCCTGGTCGGGAGAGCGCACCTTTCCCTTGGGTCGTGGCTTTGAAGATCAAAAAGCGCGTCCTACAGATACCGGCAGCACACGCAGCAATGCCTCGCAAATGGACAAGAAGGCATCCTTCAAACTGGGCCTGACTCCGAATGCAACTGATGAATATGTGATCGGTTATGTGAATCAGAAAGGCCAGAAAGATAATCCTGTTTACACCGGCGTAAACGATGCCAAGCTGGGTCAACGCTACTGGCGCTGGCCTTACTGGGACAAGGAAAGCCTGTACTTCCTAAGCTCTACTCAGTTTGGTGAGAGCAATACCATCAAAACCCGCGTGTACGAGGACAAGTACAGCAACGGTCTGGACATGTATAGCGATGGCCAGTACGCCACGCTGACCGGCCCAACCAGTGAGTATTCGGATCGTACCCGTGGTGCGGCGCTGGAATGGGTCAACACCAGCCTGAATAATCACGAACTGCACTTTGCCTTGCACTACAAGGAAGATACGCACCGCGATCCCAAACCCTCGGGCACAGAACACTATAAAGACGTGACAACGTCCCTGGCGTTTGAGGACCGGATCGCCTTGGGGGATCTGTGGCAGTTGCGTGTGGGCGCCAGTCATGAGCGTCGTAAAGCCAAAGAAGCCCATAACTTTGAAACCGGCGATACCGATGCCACCAACGGCTTGCTGGAATTGGGCTACGACTGGAGCGAAGCGATGCAGGTCTACGGTAGCGTGGCCTACAAAACGCGCTTTCCCACGATTAAAGACCGTTACTCCAGCCGTATGGGTTACGCCCAACCTAATCCGGACTTAAAACCTGAACATGCCATCCACTACGAGTTGGGTATGCGGGGTCAACCTTGGGAAGGCGCTCAGCTGGAATCGGCTCTGTTCTTGAGCCAAGTGCGTGACATGATTCAAAGCACGGTTATCCAGGCTCCCGGTTGCGACAAGTATCGTCCTGTCGGCTTTTGCGACCAGGCCACCAACGTCGGCAAGGCTCGTCAAATGGGTGTGGAACTGTCTTTGCAGCAACAGTTTTCTACTCAATGGTCAGGCGGCTTGGCTTACACTTATTTGAATCGTCGCAACCAGTCCGATCCAGACGTCAAACTGGTGGATACGCCAGCGCACCGTCTGTTTGCACACCTGAGCTGGAAGCCCTCCGCACAGTGGGAAGTCATGGGTTCGGTTGAAACCGAAAGTGGTCGTTATTACTCCTATGCCGATAGCAAGGGTAATTCGATCTACGAGAAAACACCGGGCTTTGCCTTGCTGGGTCTGAAAGGGATCTGGCGACCCAATTCGGATATCACCCTGGAGGCGGGTGTACGCAATCTGGGCGACAAGTTGTACCAATATAAAGAGGGCTACCCCATGCCCGGACGCGTCTGGTTTGTGGGCGGAAGCTATCGTTTCTAAAGCAGTGCTGTGATGAGCAGTTAAAGGGGGATAGTTGGGATGAAGCGTCGTGATCTATTGCGTGCCTTGGCGGCACTGCCAGCTCTGGCGCCTCACGCCCGCTTGCTGGCCCAGTCTGAACAGGCTGGGCTCAGCCCCTCCGTTAATTTGCATATCAGTGTGTCGGGGCAGCTACCTGACCCGGCCCTGGTTCGCCGGGTGGTGGCGGCAGGTCCACCTGCGGCGGTGCTGGTGTATTGTCTGGCCCCGCAGTCTTTGTTGGGCTGGCCTTTCAAGCTGGCACCGGCAGCTCAAACCATGCTGGCGTCTGCTGGGTCTTCTCTGCCGTATCTGGGCCGTCTGGCGGGCCGGGGCAGTACCTTGTCGCTGGAAAGCCTCTTGGGTTTAAAGCCGGATATGGTGATAGACATAGGTGATGTGAATCCCTATTACGAGTCGGCGGCCAAGTCTGTACAGGAACAAACCGGAGTGCCTTATGTTTTGCTGGACGGTCGCTTGAACGACAGCCCAGAGCAATTGCGCCAAGGCGGGCACTTGCTGGGTCAGCAAGAACGTGGCCGGCAATTGGGCCAGCATGCCCAAGATATATTGACTCAGGCTCAGTTGGCTGCCCGGCCTCGGGCCCAGGGCTTAAAAGCCTATTTAGCGCGTGGCAACGATGGCCTGGAAACGGGCATGGGTCAGTCCATCCATACAGAGGTATTGCGTCTGTGCGGTTTGTCTGTGATGGGTGACGAGCAGACTGACAACCGTTTAGGACGTATTTCTTACGAACAACTCTTGGCTTGGAACCCTGACATTCTGTTCGCCCAGGATGAAGCGTTTTTTGAGCTGGCGCGTACTCAGGCACCCTGGAACCAACTTAAAGCCGTGCGTGAAGGGCGTTTGTATCGCGTGCCTGCCTTGCCCTTTGGTTGGTTGGATGGCCCGCCCAGTATCAATCGTCTGGCTGGCGTTATCTGGTTAAGTGCCTTGTTGGAAGGCCCGTCTGCCATGCCGCGCATGATGTCCGAACTGCAGAGCTTTTACGCTGCGTTTTATGGCATGTCTCTGGACACTGAGCAAATGCAAAGACTAGTCCAAGGATTGGACCCAACAGGCTCGCCTAAGCACTCATGACATCGGGTCTGCGCTACGGGCTTTTACTGATGGCTCTGACCTTGGCGCTGGCCGTGCTGCTTGTTTTCGCCTTGGGGCAGGGGGCCTATCCCTTGTCTGGCCCTCAAGTGCTGCGCGCTTTGGTGGCGGGCTTTTCGACTGACTCGGGAGCGGTGCAAGATCAGGCTACCCGCGTTGTCTGGGAATTACGCCTGCCACGTATTGCTGCGGCGCTGGTGGTGGGGGCAGCCTTGTCTACGGCAGGGGCAGCTTATCAAACCATGTTCCGCAATCCTTTGGTGTCCCCGGATATTTTGGGCGTGTCATCGGGGGCGGGTCTGGGGGCGATTCTGGCCATTTACTTGAACTGGTCTTTGTTTGGCGTGCAGATGGCGGCCTTCGTGGGCGGTTTGCTGGCAGTAGGCATTGTATTGAGCCTGGCGCGTACCTTGCGTCATCATCCACCTATCTTGATTCTTGTGCTGGCCGGGATGGCGGTAGGCACCTTGCTGGGGGCAGGTTTGTCCCTGATCAAAATTCTGGCTGACCCGTATTCCCAGCTTCCCTCCATGACTTTCTGGTTGCTGGGAGGCTTAAGCGCCGTGCGCTCCTACGAGGTCTGGCCTGCAGTGATGATGGTTGGGGCTTGCATCGTACCCATTTGGCTGCTGCGCTGGCGTATCAATGTTCTGGCTTTGCAAGATGATGAGGCCCGTTCCTTGGGTATGCCCGTATCAGCCTTGCGTGGTTTGCTGATTGTGTGTGCAACCTTGATGACGGCGGTTTGCGTGGCCTTGGCAGGCATTATTGGCTGGGTTGGCCTCTTGATTCCCCATGTGGCCCGCTTGCTGGTGGGTCCAGATTTCTCGCGCTTATTGCCCGTCTGCCTGATTGTGGGGGCGGCTTTTCTTTTGTTGACTGACACCTTGGCGCGCAGTATCGGTACCTTGGAATTGCCCCTGGGCGTGTTGACGGCCTTGGTGGGTGCTCCCGGCTTTTTGCTGCTGCTGGCTCGCGGCGCGAGGCAGAAATGAAGGGGCAAGGTATAGAGGCTATTGATTTGGCAGTGGGCTATGGGCGCAAGCAGGTGGCCAGTCATCTGAATTTGCACCTGCAGACTGGGCAGGTCGTGTGCTTGCTGGGCCCTAATGGCAGCGGCAAGTCCACCTTGCTACGCACCTTGCTGGGCTTGCAAGCTCCTTTGCAAGGGCAGATAAACGTACAGGGCAAGCCTTTGGAGCAATGGAGTCGTCGAGCCCTGGCCCGGCAACTGGCCTATGTGCCGCAAGCTCAGGACTCCGCCTTTGCCTTCACCGTAGAACAATGGGTGTTGCTGGGCTGTGCCAGCGAACTGGCTTGGTACACGCAACCCCGAGAAGAAGACAGGCAGTGGGTAGGCGCATGCCTGGAGCGCCTGGGGATTGCCCAGCTGGGGCAAAAGCGCATTGATCAGATCAGTGGTGGAGAGCGTCAGCTATGTGTGATTGCACGCGCCCTGGCGCAGCGTTCGCAATTTCTGATCATGGACGAGCCGGCCTCCAGCCTGGACTTTGCCAATCAGTTGCGTGTGCTGGATCAGGTGGCGCACTTGCGTCAGGAAGGTCTGGGTGTGCTGTTGTGTACCCATCAGCCCGAACATGCGGCCCGTGTTGCTGACTGGGTGATTCTGTACCGTGATGGGGGAATATTGGCGCAAGGCCAGCCCCGCGATATGCTCAGCCAGGCAAGTTTGCGCCAGCTATACCAATTGCCAGCGCATGCGTTTGAACTGCCTGATTGGTACGCAAGAGGGGCTTAAGGCCCCTCTAATTCCTTTACATATTCTTCAGAGCAGCACGCCCGTATTGGTTGTTGTGCTCCACAACGCGCGTCAGCATTGCCATGAAGGTTTGGCGTTGCTTGGCCGTCAGGGGATCGAGCAAGCGCTCCTGCGCCAGGCTCATCCCGGCACTGATCTCCTGCATGGCGGCCAGTCCTGCTTCGGTAATGTAGGTCTGGCGTGATCGGCGGTCTTCGGGGTTAACACGTCGCCCCAGCAAACCTTTTTCCTCCAGCCTGCGGATCACGTCGGCAGAGGTGGTGCGGTCCAGTCCCAGTTCATAGCCAATGGTGGTTTGATCCAGCCAGGGCGAACCCATCAAAACCGACAGCACACCGTGTTGTACAGGGGTGATGTCGTTTCTGCATTCTTCATAAAACATGGCGTAGTGAATCTGGTTAAGACGTCGAACCAGAAAACCGGGCCGGGACCACAGTTTGCGTCGATACAGCTCGGCATTTTCTTCTTCCACTGGACCCAGGATTTCGGCCTCGTCGGCTTCCAGTCGTTCTTCTTGCTTTTGCTCGGCGTGATTCTTCATGGATAAGTCAGTCATCAATTGAGTGGCCTTCAACATATTGCCCAATAGGCAGCACACTGAAAGCAGGACGACCTGCAAAGGGTACGGCAGCCAGGTCGGCGTCTACAAAAAAAGCGAGGTCGCGCTAATGTGAACAGCGCCCCCAATTTCTGATTTGTAGTCATTTTTGAAGGCGCTGTCCACGCCCCAAAGTATATGTGATTTCCCGACTTGCTGAAAACAATAATAATCAGCATACTGATAGATATTGTTGGGGGGTCAAAGGATTGACCTTATGTAAATCAATAATTTAGGGAAAATTTACGGTGAAACGTATTAAAAAAATAGCACTGGAGGAGCACTTCAACGCTGTCGGCTTTGAGGATTATTCCAAAGCCTTTGTCAAACATATCGACAGTGCGGATGCGCGTGAATTGATGGCTCGTTTGCATGATTTTGACGCCCAGCGTTTGGAAGTCATGGATCGTGCCGGTATTGAATATGTGGTGCTGTCGCAAACTGGCCCCGGTGTGCAAGTGGAAAAAGATGTTTCCGTTGCTATCGAGCGTTCGCGTCAAAACAATGATTTTCTGGCGCAGCAAATTGCGCGTCATCCGGACCGTTTGGGCGGCTTTGCCACTTTGCCCATGCAAGACCCCGCCGCCGCCGCACAGGAACTGACTCGTGCCGTGCAGGACCTGGGTTTGAAGGGCGCTTTGGTTAATGGTCACACGCACGGCGTGTACTACGATGGCCGCGAATACGATGCCTTTTGGGAAACCGTACAGAAGCTGGATGTGCCGTTTTATCTGCATCCCTTTGATGCCTATGAAATGCCCCATGCTTACTCGGGCCACCCCGAGCTGACCGGTGCTACGTGGGGTTGGGGTGTAGAAACAGGTACTCATGCGCTACGCATGTTGTTCGGTGGCGTGTTTGATCGCTGTCCCGGCGTCAAAGTGATTCTGGGTCATATGGGTGAAGGCTTGCCCTTCCAGCGCTGGCGCTATGACAGCCGCTTTGCGGTTTACCCGCATGGTGTCACCTTGCAGCGCAAGCCATCCGAGTACATCGGCAGCAATATTTTGATCACTACCTCTGGCGTCTGTTCTGCTCCGACACTGATGGGAGCGATTGGCGAGATGGGTGCTGAGGCGGTGTTGTTCTCCGTTGATTACCCTTACGAATCCACCGAACTGGCTGCCGAGTTTATTGAAGCCGCGCCTATGGACGAGGCCACTCGCGAGCTGGTGTGTTACGGCAATGCGGCCCGTCTGTTCAAGCTGGACCGGAGTTAAGCATGAGCACTTTTCTGTACGGTGCGCATGTTCATGCCAATGGCATTCGTCAGCATTACCTGCGTTACGGTGGTTCCAGCGAAGTTCGCGACCAGCGCCCTGCGGTCATCATCGTGCCGGGCATCACCAGCCCAGCCGTGACTTGGGGTTTTGTAGGCGAGCAGTTCGGCAAGCAGTTTGATACCTACATTCAGGACGTGCGTGGTCGGGGCTTAAGCGAAGCGGCTGAAGGCATGGATTACAGCCTGGACGCGCAAGCGGAGGACTTGATCGCCTTGGCTCAAGCCCTGGGTTTGAAGGACTACATTGTGGTCGGCCACTCCATGGGTGCGCGCATTGGTTTGCGTGCGGCGCATAAGAACAGCGATGGCTTGAACCGTCTGGTGATGGTTGATCCTCCTGTATCCGGCCCGGATCGCCGTGCCTATCCTTCCAAGTTGCCGTGGTACGTGGATTCCATGGCGATGGCGCGCAAGGGGTGCACTGCGGAAGACATGCGCGCCTTCTGCCCGACCTGGACCCAAGAGCAATTGCAATTGCGTGCTCAGTGGCTGCACACCTGCCACGAGCCTGCGATTCTGGCCAGCTTTGAAGGTTTCCACACCGACGATATTCACGTTGATTTCCCGCACTTGAAGGTCCCTGCTTTGCTGATGACTGCCGAGCGTGGTGATGTGGTGCGCGATGAAGACGTGGCCGAGATCCAGCAACTGGCTTCTGGTGTGCAGCACGTGCGCGTGCCCAACGCCGGTCACATGATTCCTTGGGACAACGAAGCCGGCTTTTACGAGGCCTTCGGTGATTTCCTGGGGCAGCGCCTGGTGTGATGTTGAAAGGGCCACATGGGTGGCCCGTCGTGATGCAGAGGTTCCGCGTCAGTGTCGGAACCTTTCACAAGGAGAGACAAGATGGCAGTAAGTGATTACCAACTTATCGAGGCGTGGCAGGAAGTGCTGCGTCTGTCCAAGCTGGAGGCCGGTCAAACAGTGACCTTGCTGACCAGCTCGACCACGCACCCGCAGACTATGCAGTGTGCACAGATTGCCGCCCAGTCCATGGGCGCTATTGTGAACCGTCTGGACTTGTTGCCGGTCAATGCGGAAAAAGCCTTGAGCCGTGACTCGTTGGCCTACTTGGGCACGACTCCGCTGACAGGTAATGAAGCGGCGATTGCGGCTTTGAAGGCCAGCGATCTGGTGCTGGATTTGATGACCTTGCTCTTCTCGCCCGAGCAGATCGACATTCTGAAGTCGGGTACCAAGATTTTGCTGGCGGTAGAGCCACCAGAAATTCTGGTTCGCACGGTTCCGACCGAAGCAGATCGTGCACGCGTGACAGCGGCAGCGGCCTTGATCAAAGCCGCCAAGGAAATGAGCATCACTTCGGCTGCCGGTACGGATTTGCGTTGCCCGCTGGGTGAATTCCCCGCCATTCGTGAGTACGGTTTTGTGGATGAGCCCGGACGTTGGGACCACTGGCCCAGCGGTTTTGTGCTGACCTGGCCCAATGAGTTGGGCACCAACGGCACCATCGTGATCGACAAGGGCGACATCCTGTTGCCACAGAAAAAGTACTCGACTGAGCAGATTATTCTGACGGTAGAAAATGGCTACGCCACCAAGATTGAAGGCGGTATCGAGGCCGAGTTGTTGGACGAGTACATGAAGTCCTTTAACGATCCCGAAGGCTATGCCATCTCCCACATTGGTTGGGGTCTGCAGCCACGTTGCCACTGGTCCACTTTGGGTCTGTACTCGCGTGAGAACACCATTGGCATGGATGCGCGTGCGTTCGAGGGCAACTTCTTGTTCTCCTTGGGACCGAACAATGAAGCGGGTGGCAAGCGGACAACGGCCTGCCACATTGATATTCCTTTGCGCAATTGCACGGTGAGCCTGGATGGTCGCGCTGTGGTGCGTGATGGCAAAGTACTGGACGGAGGCGTTGGTGAGTACGAATGAAGGAGCGGTTTACGCTCAACAAGGGTTTGGGTCGATGCTGGAGCCTAAAGCTCCATATGGACTGCTGATTATTGATCTGGTGAACGGCTTTGCCGACCCGGCGGTGTTTGGTGGTGGCAATATTCCTGAAGCGATCGAGAACACGCAAAAGCTCTTGGCGACGGCGCGTGAGCAGGGCTGGCCGGTGGCTCATACCCGTATCGTGTATGCCGACGATGGCGCTGATAACAATATTTTCAGCATCAAGGTCCCCGGCATGCTGGGGCTGACGGAAGATGCGCACAACAGCCATATCGTGCCGGAGCTGGCTCCGGCTGCGGGCGAGTTTGTTGTTCGCAAGAACGTGCCTTCGGCCTTCTTCGGTACGCCTTTGGCAGCGTGGTTGACGCAGCGTGGTGTGCAAACGCTGTTGGTCGCCGGTGCCGTGACCAGTGGTTGTGTGCGCTCCAGCGTGGTCGATGCGATGCAACTGGGCTTCCGCCCCTTGGTGGTGTCTGATTGCGTGGGGGACCGGGCGATTGGTCCTCATGAGGCCAACTTGTTCGACATGCGTCAGAAGTACGCCACCGTGGCAACGCGTGAAGAGGCGATGAAGCTGATTGGAGTTTAAGGCTTGGGGTTTTGGATTTTTGAGCCTTTGAGAAGAACGAGGTGTTCCGTCATTTTTTAGCAGTTTGATTGACGGAACCTGTGTCGTCTTTGAACAGGTCTGTTTCTACGGACTTGTGATTGAGTATCGGTGGTCTGCCGCTTGGGGGCAGGCTGTCGGACCTGGGCCCCTGGGAGTCGAATGGCTCTCGGGGGCTTTTTTGTGCACTGTGGCGCAGCATTGGGGCCTTGGTGTAGGGCCACTGAACGTGCCGGGTGAGCTTTGCGTGATAGGGGCGGCAGTTTTCTTGTGGGGCCCGTGTGCGGCTTGTCTTGGCGGGTCCCTTGCCCACGCTGCGCGTGGGTGCCCTAGTCAGCGCGCCGTTGCGGGCGGGTCGTGAACTCGGAGCGCGACTGGTCCCCCGGACCAGCCGCAAGCGTGCTCCTCAAACAGCACGACCCTTGCATCCCGCCTCGTCACCCTGCCTGCGGCAAGGGGCCTGACTCGCCCGCTAAGCCGCACACGGGCCCCACAAGAAAACGAGTGGCATCGGTGAAAGCTCAAACTGCATTTGCAGAGGGGAAGTGAAAGACAGGGGGGCAGATTGAGATGTTGGAGAAAAGAGGGGAGTGGTTTGCTCTAGGAACATAGTCTGTGTGTGAGAGTGTTCTCAGAGTCGGTTTCACCTGTCTTGTGTCACCAAAGAAACTGCAGTGGTTTGGTGGATGAAAATGTCATTGTGAGCCGTTCAGGTACTGGGGGGAGGGGGCTGGGCGGGTCAGAGAACTTGCCGCGGGCAGGGGATAGCGTAGGGGTGCAAGCATCCTGTTGTTTGAGCGGGGCGATTGTGCTTCGTCCGGGGGACGAAGCACCCCGCGAGTTCAGGATGCGCCCGTAGCTATCTCCTGACTAGGGCACCGGTGCGTAGCACCGGCAAGTGCTCAGCCCAGACACCTCCCCCCGTACCTGAATGGCGTCTTCACAGAGACTTCTTCCAGAATCCACTTTTGACATAGCCACATCAGAAAGTGTTCTTCATCGGCGCAGCGACCCCAGGCAGGAACACCAGCATCAGCATCAGCATCAGCATCAGCAGTAACACTGCCCCCACCACTACCACCTTAGCGGTTCCGTTGCTGATCCTCTTTATCCTGTAAACCGCATAAAAAAAGCGCCCTTCCAAAGAAGAGCGCCCTAAAAAGCCAAACTGAATAAACAGCCTGACTCAAGTGGCTCGGAGAGTTCTAGCCTTAAACAGGAAACACCAGATCGTTCGCCAGAATGGACGTATCAAAAATCACCTGACGCTCTTTGAGCATCAAACGCCCGTCCACACGGGTGAAAGTATCAAAATAGCTGCCCACCAGATGCACCGTAGAAGGGCCTTCAACCAAAGTCTGCATCAATATATAGTTGGCTTCAGCCTCAATATCCCCATTGTCTGCTTCGCTGATTACACGAACATCGGTCACCAGATGCAGCATGTAGCGCGGTGCATACATCTGCGTGCGGGCAATTGCGACCGCACGATCATGCATCATGTCACGACCTTCCGCATAGACCAGACCAACCGGTAACTTCAGATCCGCATTCTCGCGAGAAGTCACCCGGTACAGGGCGTCCTCCACAAAGAACATCGGCCAGTTCTCAATACTGCCGCGATCCAGCGTGGCACAGTACTCGGCATTGAATAGCTCAATTTCCGCCTTCAGAGCCACAGCACGCTCGGCGGGAACCTGGGTGGGTTTGAAAGAAAAATCCATTTTCATAGTCAGCTCGTCTTACAGATCCATCACTTGGCGGTAGTACTGGTACATGGAGCGGATCGCCGCTTCAGAAATCAAGGTGTTGGATGTACCCAGCTTGCTTTCGTCTAGCTTGATGATGTTCACGTCGCTGCTGGAGCGGCGAACCCCTTCCTGTACAAACTTCATGGCCTCGTTATCTTCCAGACCCAGGAAACCAGCAGGCCCCATCAGGTTGCCCTGACGCAGACGGTGGCGTGTCATTTCCTCGGTATCGTCCTCGTAGCCAAACATGGTCCATTGCATGATCAGGCTGTTGGGGCCATTGGGCACAATCTGACGCACACCCAGCGTATTCATCTCGCGCTGAACAATCAGATTGGGCCAGATGGTTTGCATCGTCACCGACCAGGGCGAATCAAATTCCTTGATGTAGTCCAGGAAACGCTCGTCACGCAAACGCATATCGTCCACAAACGAACGCATTTCCTTCTTGTTGTCCTCGCTGACCTCGGCGTACTTGTCCTCGGACTTCGCCGAAGCCATATAACCGTGGCGGCCATGAACCGGGTCCACATACATCTGCGACTTGTTGCCCGCTACCAGCAGACCGAACACCACCAGGAAAGAGTGCAGCAAGGTTGCGTGGTAAGGGTCCTTCAAGTTCTCGTGGTACATCTTCCAGTTGCAAGGCAACTCGTTGCGGTAGTAGCCCAGGATCTTGAGCTTCTTGCCGGGGAAAACCGCCTCGAAATCTTGCAAGATTCCAGGAGTCAGGTATTCCGTAATCGGTTCGACCTTGTCACTGTAGGACGCAAAAATGACGCCATTGTGCGTGGTGACATGCAGTTTTTTTAGACCATGCTCGGAATTTTTGAAACTGCGTGGCATGCCGCCTTCTTTATTGGCGCCGCGCTTGAAGGGAATACCTTGCAGATCACCCTTCAGGCTGTAAGACCACTGGTGATAAGGGCAAACAAATTCATTGGTGTTGCCCTGGTTGTGGCGGCAGAACTCGGCACCACGGTGTGCACAGCGGTTCTCGAAAACGTTGATGCTGCCATCTTCAGCACGCGCAACCACAACCGGTGTGGAACCCACATACGAGCGCTTGTAGTCGCCCGAGTCGGGGATCTCTGCTTCCAGGGCGACAAAGTTCCAGGTGTCGCCGTGAAAAATGCGTTCCATCTCGCGGTTGTAAATATCGTTGCTGGTGTACACCCAGTCTGGAATGGTGTTGAGCACGTCCTCGGGCCAGGTGCACTCCTCGACCGGGCGGTCTTTGGAGCCGACCGTCTGGCCTATCACCGTTTGCGTCTGATACATGGGGATCTCCTCTGATAACTCTTTAATGATTCGTGTTGACAAGGCGGCGCAGCAAGGCCGCTTCTATTTATTAGGCATGGGCGGATCGGGCCGCTTCTTTGACGTATTGGCGCAGGTTGGTGGCCGGGTCCAGCACCGTAGCCGGATCAACCGGCAAATCCTGCTCCATGACGCTACGCAAGGCGCGAAGATCTGCACCCGCATTCACGGCAATGGCGTGGCGCAGATGTTGAGCTTCAAAGGCCAGCAGCATGAACTTGATGGCATCGCTCTGGCTGTCCATGATGCCGCGTACCTGATACTGCAAATCGGGGCTGCCCTGGCCTAGCATCTGGATGTTGCAGCCCAGAACATCAGTCCAGAACCAGCTGACTGCTTGTGCAGGAGCGTCTTGCCCGACGATGGCGTGGGCCACCTGCCGCGCTTGCTCATTAGCGTTCTGCCAGGATTCAGTTCGACTGCGCACCGCGGTGTCGGGACAGATCTGGGTGGTGCAATCGCCTGCGGCATAAATGCCCGCTACGCTGCTGCGGCCCTGCCGATCCACAATAATGCCGGCCGTCATGTCGTCCACGGCAATGCCGCTGGCACGAGCCAGGGCAGAATTGGCGGTCAGGCCCGCTGCCACAATGGCCAAGTCGCCCTGAACGGTCTGACCGTTGCTGAGCTCCAGCTGCACGGGGGGCTCCTTGTCTGCAACAAAGTGGGCCTGACTGACTCCTTGGCCCAAACGCACCTTGATGCCCTTGGATTCAAAACGTTCCAGCAGCCACTGCGAAAGCAGGGCGGGAGCGTTGCGTGCCAGCAGGCGTTCATTCGCTTCAATAACAGTGACTTGGGCGCCGGTTTCGCTGGCAGTAGAAGCCAGTTCCAGACCCATGAAGCCGCCACCAATGACTAGCGCGCGCAGGCCGGGACGCAGTCGTGCTTGCAGGCAGAGTGCATCGTCCAGGGTACGCAGGTACAGAGCATTCGCTTGCGTGGCAGGCATCAGCGCCAGTTCGCGCGCTGCGCCGCCGGTGGCCAACACAGCGTGCTCAAAATTCCAGCTTTGCCCATTACTCAAGGTGGCCTGGCGCTTGGCGCAGTCCAGCGACTGCACCGTGACTCCCAGCAGCAGTTCAATATTTTGTTCTTGATAGAACTCGGCTTTTTGCAGGAAAACGCTATCGGTAGCGGCGCTGGCCTTGAGTACGTCCTTGGACAGGGGCGGGCGTTCGTAAGGCAAGTGGGGCTCATCGCCCACCAGGGTAATGCTGCCGGTGTAGCCCAGGCTGCGCAGTTCGCGCGCCAGCACCGAAGCGGCCTGGCCGGCGCCGATGATCAGTACGGAAGTGTGGTTTGCCATGATGTTGCAGGTCTCGTCAGCAAGAAAAAGCGGTCAAGCCTGGCTTAGGTCAGCCAGGATATCGCTGCCTTCAATGCGCAGCGGATAAACCTTGATGTCTACCGTGGCAGGCGCATTCATGGCCTTGCCGGTTCGCAGACAGAATTTGGCCTGATGCAAGGGACATTCCACACAGCCGTCTTCCAGATAGCCTTCAGACAAAAGGGCGTATTGGTGGGTGCAGATGTTGTCGGTCAGGTAGAACTCGTCGTCCAGTTTATGCAGGGCCAATTTCTTGCCTTGCCAGTCGATTGCCAGAGACTCTTCGTTGTCGATGGCATCGGTTTCGGAAATTTTTGTCCAGTTCAAAGTTGTCTCCGTATTGTGCTTTCAATTACTCAGTATACTGTATAAATAATAAAATCAAATATCGTTTTTATAAGGGATTGCGCTAGTTTAAGCTTAAGCTATTGATGCGGCTTTCCTTTATCCCATCAAGGACATGCGTCAGTAGTTTCCCTGCTTGACCAGAATTTAATTAATCAGCACACTTACTATTATCGAGGTGGTGGATGTGATTTTCACAGCACAGTGGCACCACCTGGAATGTCCGTCTGACCCCGTGGGGGGACGGTCTGGCAAGGGCAGGCGGTGTGCGTCTGAGGGCTCTGCCAGATTGGCGGGAAATACCTAGGCCCCTATCGAGCAGGGGATGTGAAGAAATTAAAAAATACAAAGAGGTGAGTGATGGAGCGTCGTAGTTTTCTGCTGAAGTCGGCAACGGTAGCGGGCGCAGGTTTGGCAGCAGTGGCTGCCCCCGCGATTGCGCAAAGCAACCCAACAGTGCGCTGGCGCATGTCCACCGGCTGGCCCAAAAGCCTGGACACCATTTACGGCTCGGCCGAAGCCTTGTGCAAACGGGTAAGCGAGCTGACAGAAGGCAAGTTCGAGATCCGCGCTTTTCCGGGTGGCGAGCTGGTGCCCTATGCCCAGAACATGGATGCCATCAGCAACGGCACGGTGGAATGCAACCACGTGCTCAGCACAGCATTTGTGGGCAAGAACACCGCCGTAACCTTTGATACCGGCCTGTCCTTTGGCATGAATGCCCGTCAACACAACTCCTGGGTCCACTTCGGTGGCGGCCTGCAGTTGTTGCGTGAGATGTACGGCCAGTACAACATCGTGAACTTTGTGGCCGGCAACGTGGGCGTGCAAATGGGCGGTTGGTTCCGCAAGGAAATCAAGGACCTGGATAGCCTGCAGGGTTTGAAGATGCGCATCGGTGGCATTGGCGGCATGGTGCTGTCCAAGCTGGGCGCCGTGCCACAACAGATTCCGCCTAGCGACATTTATTCCTCGCTGGAAAAAGGCACGATTGATGCAGCAGAGTGGATTGGTCCTTACGACGACGAAAAACTGGGCTTGAACAAAGTAGCCCCGTTCTACTACTCGCCCGGTTGGTTCGAGGGCAGCGCCTCCTTGACCACCATGGTCAATAAAGACGCCTGGGAAGCATTGCCACCCTTGTTCAAAGCTGCGTTCGAGACTGCCTGTAACGAGCAGACCATGTTGAGCCTGGCCAAATACGATGCCTTGAACCCCGCCGCCTTGCGCAAGCTGGTGGCTGAAGGGGCCAAGTTGCGTTACTTCCCCAAGGACGTCATGAAGGCGGCCTACGACAAGTCCCAGGAATTGTGGAAAGAGCTGTCAGACAGCAACGCTGATTTTGCCAAGATCTATCCAAGCTGGAAGGCCTTCCAGGAGCAGGAAGCCAGCTGGTTCCGCGTCGCTGAAAGCGCCCTGGATAACTTCACCTTCAGCGAGCTGGGCAAGCGCAGTTAAGCAGCACATTCTTAAGGTAGTGAAATGAGTCAGCACAGTCACCCGTCAAGCCCGGGTGGCCAGGGAGTGGGTGCGCGTGTCCTTCGTAAAGAGGATGCGCGCCATCTCAATGGCCAGGGCAACTTCATCGGAAACATGACCATGCCAGGGCTGCAGGAAGTCGCCTTCCTGCGCAGCCCCATGGCACATGCCCGTATCCGTCAGATCAATATTGAAGACAGCGCACGCGCGCAGGTGATTACCCGCGCCGATATGCCCGATTGTCTGGATATTTACGCAGCGTCCACCTTACCCAGTTATCAGTCCTCCAGCATGCCGCCATTGGCGTCTGGCAGCGTGCGTTATGTGGGTGAGCCGGTGGCGCTGGCCTTTGGCGAAAGCCGTGCCGTCGCCGAAGACGTACTGGAAGAAATTGAAGCCTTGTACGACGAACTGCCCGTTTACGGCAGTGTGCAGGCCTCTTTGGCCGCGCAAGGGGATCTGCTGCACGAAGGCTGGCAGGACAATGTGTTTGTGACGCTGCGCTCGGACATCGGCTTTGACAACTTAGCCGCCCAGGCTGATCGCGTGGTCGAGCATTCGGTCAGCCTGTCTCGACAGTGCATGTTGCCTATGGAAGGCAAGGCTGTGCTGGCGTATTGGGATTTCCAGGCCGATCAGTTGGTGGTGTATTGCGGTAGCCAGATTCCCCATATGCACCGCACCGGCATTGCCCAATTTCTGGGCATGGATCAGGCTCAGGTGCGCGTAATTTCGCCCGATGTGGGCGGGGCCTTTGGCTATAAATGCGTGCTGCATCAGGAAGAGCTGTGCGTTGCCTGGTTAGCCAAGACCTATCGCAAACCGTTCCGCTTTATGGAAGACCGCCGCGAGCACTTGATTGCCGGAGCGAATACGCGTGAGCACCAATACCGTCTGAAAGCGCATATCAGCAATGAAGGCCGTTTGTTGGCCCTGGACGCAGAAATTGATATTGATGGCGGCGCTTATTCCGTCTGGCCCTTTACGGTTGGGCTGGAAGTGGGCCAAGCCTTGGGCAACTTGCCCGGCCCTTACGAATTCCGTGGTTACCGTTGCCGCACGCGCGGTGTAGCTACCAACAAACCAGGCTTCATGCCGTATCGCGGCGTCGCCCGTACGGGTGTGTGTCTGGCGATTGAACAAATGATGGATCAGATCGCTTTGGCGGTCGGCAAGACCAGTTGGGAAGTGCGACTGCTGAACTTGGTGCAGGGCGAACAAATGCCTTACGTCAACGTGGCCAACAAGCACTATGACTCTGGCGACTATCCTGAAAGCCTGCGTCGTGCCTTGGCCGCCGTGGATGTGGATGCGATTCTGGCACGTCAGGCGCAAGGTGAACCTGATGGCCGTTTGATCGGTCTGGGTGTGGCTTCTTATACGGAGCAATCGGCTCACGGCACCTCTGTGTTCGCCAGCTGGGGTACGGCCGTAATCCCCGGTTTTGATCAGGCATTTGTACGAATGACTCCCGACGGTGGTCTGGAAGTGCGCGTTGGCGTGCATTCGCATGGTCAGGGTATGGAAACCTCTTTTGCGCAGATCGCCAGTGAAATTCTGGGCATCCCCGTTGCCAAAATCAAAGTGGTGCACGGTGACACAGGCCGCACGCCGTTCTCCACCGGAACGTATGCATCGCGCTCGCTGGTGATGTCGGGTGGTGCTGTGTCGCGTGCCTGTAAAGATCTGCTGCCCCGTGTGCGCAAGATTGCTGCTCATATGCTCAAGACGGATCAGGACAGCATGCGGCATCAGGGCGATGTGTTCAGCGCAGAGGGCCGTCAGGTCACTATTTCGCAAGTGGCTGATGCCTGGTACATCAATCCGCAGCATTTGCCCGCCGATGTGGACCCGCAAGGCCTGGAGCTGTCCGTAGGCTACAAACCCAAGGTCGATACCGGCAGCTTTACCTACGCCAGCAATGCTGTCGTAGTGGCGGTAGACCCGAATACCGGGGGCGTGGAAGTGCTCAAGTATGTGGTGGTTGAAGACTGCGGCATCATGATCAACCCCATGATTGTGGAAGGTCAGACCATTGGTGGCATTGCTCAAGGAATAGGGACCGCCTTGTACGAAGAGATGCCCTACGACGAGTTCGGCCAGCCCTTGGCCTCCACCTTGGCAGACTACGTCATGCCCGGCGCGTGTGAAGTGCCCAATATTCATATCGAACATATGGAAACGCCGTCGCCCAATACCGAATTCGGTGCCAAGGGCATGGGCGAGGGCGGGGCGATTGCGCCACCAGCCGCCATCATGTCCGCCATCAATAATGCGTTGCGATCCACGGGGGCCCAGGTCTCTCATACCCCCGTTACTCCGCATCGATTGCTCAGCGCCATTCGCGCTGCAGCCAAGCAAGAAACCCAGCCCGTGTCGGAGGTTCAGGCATGAAGGCCGCCAAGTTTGAATATCAACAGGCACAAAGCCTGAAACAGATCCAGGACGCCTTTGCCGCTGATCCTTCGGCGGTACGCCTGATGGGCGGCAGCCAGTCCCTGGGCCCCATGCTGAACTTGCGTCTGGTGCGCCCCGACCGTGTGCTGGATGTGTCGGCAGTGCCGGAGCTGCGCCAGGTGTCAGCCCTTAAAGCACAGGTTCGTATTGGGGCGGCAGTTACGCATGCCCAGATTGAAGATGGCGTTCATGAATTGCTGCGCGGCCACATGATGCAGAAAGTGGCTGGTCGCATTGCCTACCGTGGTGTGCGCAATCGCGGCACTTTGGGGGGCAGTCTGGCTCATGCTGATCCGGCGGCCGACTGGGTGCTGACCTGCGCCACGCTGGGCGCCAACATCAATATACGGGGCACTCAGGGCAGCCGTACTGTGCCCATGAGCGAGTTCATGCTGGCCGCCTACACCACCGTGCTGGAAGCCGGTGAGTTCATTGAGTCCGTGGATGTGCCTGAAGTGTCGGGCTCGGCGCGATGGGGCTATTACAAGTTCACCCGCAAAGTGGGTGAGTTTGCCGATGCCAGCTGCGCCTGCTATTTCGACCCGTCCACCCGGACCGCTCGGGTGGTGATTGGCGCGCTGGAAGGGGCACCGCGTTCCTTGCCGGAACTGGCCGTAAAGGTGGCGTCGCAAGGCGCGGCTGCCCTGGAAGGGGACACAATTGCAGCGGCCTTGCAGCCGTATCTTGCACAAGGCGACGATGCCCAGCAGGTGTTGTTCCGAACGGTTGTAGAGCGCAGCTTGCAACAAGCGCTGGGTGTGAAAGGTTAAGACATGGCAGAAATCTCGATTCAAGTTAACGGCCGTCAGCAAAAGCATGAGGCCGAACCGCGCACCCATCTGGGTGATTTCATCCGCGAGAAAAGCCGCCTGACCGGCACCAATTTGAGCTGTGAGCATGGTGTGTGTGGTGCGTGTACGGTGCTGGTTGATGGCCGTCCAGTGCGCTCGTGCATTACTTTTGCGGGCGCTTGCGACGGGCATGAAGTGACCACCGTAGAAGGCTATGGCGACGACCCGATCATGAGCCGTTTGCGTACGGCTTTTTCGGAAAAACATGCTTTGCAATGCGGCTTCTGTACGCCCGGCATGCTGGCCACCAGCCGTGACATTGTGCTGCGCCTGCCCGACGCGGATGAAGCGCGTGTGCGTATTGAGTTGTCCGGCAATATTTGCCGCTGCACAGGCTATCAAGGCATTACTGCCGCCATTTTGTCCGTATTGAAAGCCCTGCGTGAACAGCCTGATGAACAGGTTGACGCTTTGCGGGCGGCGGTGGTGCAAAACGTGCCGCAAGAATGGGCTCAAGAAGGTTTTACCCCCTTTGAGGCGGTGCAGGAACAGGTTCAGGCTCCCGAGCCCGTAGCGGCAAGTCCGGCGGCAGCGAGCAATGCGGACAAGGGCAAAGGCCAGGCCATTCAAGGTGGGTTTGAGGCCCGCTTCCCGGCCGATCAGGTGTGGACCTTCATGAAGGATTTGCCCAAAGTGGCCGGCTGTCTGCCGGGCGCCATTATCGAGTCTCAGGAAGGGGCAACGGTGCAGGGCAAGATCGCCATTAAATTCGGCCCCATGTCTGCTGCCTTCAAGGGCAACGCCACCTTGGAAGAGGACAACGAACGCCGTGCCGCTGTGTTGCGCGGCGAAGGTGTGGATTCACTGAGCCAGTCACGTGCTCGCGGGGATGTCAGCTATCAGGTGATTCCTGAAGGGGATGCCCGCAGCCGCGTGGAAGTGGAACTGGTGTATTCCTTGCAAGGGCCTTTGGCGCAGTTCTCGCGCTCCGGTCTGGTTCAGGATTTCGTGCGCCGCATGATTGCGGAATTTGGCAAGAACGTGAATCTGCGCCTGGAAAAACCATTGGCCGAAGGCGAAGAGCCGGTGGTGGCCGAATTTAATCCGGTCAAGATGTTCTTCAGCATTTTGTGGGATCGCTTCAAAGGACTTTTCCGGCGCTCATAAGCGCATAGACGACGCAACTCTATAAATAAAACGGGGGTAAGGAGATGACAGAGCACAATGCTTTGGGGGGACGTGTGCGCCTCGCGCTGGGAGCCACCTTGCTGTTGAGCAGTTGGGGTGTCGCCGCTGCGCCGCTGAACGTGAAGCTGGATTGGACCCCTTGGGCCGTCCACGCCCCTTTCCATCTGGCGGTGGAAAAGGGCTGGTTCAAGCAAGCTGGCCTGGATGTTCGTCTTGAAGACGGCAATGGCTCGGTGACGGCTGTGCAGATTGTGGGCGGCAGCGACCGCTTCGACGTGGGGCAGGCTGCTCTGGCGTCCATGGTGATTGCGCGCAGCAAAGGTTTGCCGGTCAAAGGCCTGGCCAGCTTTGCCACGTCCAGCGACATCGGCGTACTGGTGCCCCAGGACTCCGGCATCACCGGGCCTGAAGGCTTGAAGGGCCGCAAGATTGCCTATACCGCAGGTTCGCTGGAAGCACCTTTTGTAGACGCCTTTCTAGCTGCAGGGGGCTTGCGCCGCAGTGAAGTGGATTTGCTCAGTGTGGATGCCGCAGGCAAGGCCGCTACGTATGCGGTAGGCCGTGCGGATGCTGTGATTTCCACCATTCCTTTTGTTTTGGCCTCGGTGTCGCGCCAGCGCCCCTCCAATGCTATCCCCTTTGCCCAGCATGGCCTGGATATGGTCAGCTTTGGTCTGTTCACCAGCGAAGCCAAGCTGGCCGCCCGTGCCCAGGAACTGAACACCTTCTCCAACGTAGTCGCCAAGTCCTGGAACTACATCTATAGCGGTCATGAGCAGGAAGCGGTAGATGCGATTGTGGCCCAGCGCCCCAATGCGCGTCTGGATAAAGCCATCTTGCTGGACCAGCTAAATATTCTGAAAACCTACTTTGGTCCCGCCGTGGAGCAGGGCAGCATCGGGGTGAACTTGCCTGCAGACTGGGACAAGACCATTGCCACCCTGGAGCGTGTGGAACTGATTCCCGCCGGCCAGAAGGCTTCGGACTATTACCAGTCCGGCGTGGTGACACCGCAATCTTTGAGCCAGCTGGAGCTGAAGTAATGGCGGCGCGGGTGATCTCTCACGATGTGCGCAAACGCTTTGAGGGCGCGCGCGATGTGCTGGCACTGGACGGCATCAATGTAGACATTCAGCCTGGCCAGTTCATCAGCATTCTGGGCCCCAGCGGTTGCGGGAAAAGTACTTTTTTGCGCTGCGTAGCGGGTCTGGAAAGCATTAGCAGTGGCTCGCTAACGGTGGATCAACAGCCAGTTAAAGGCCCGCCTGATCAGGTTGGCATGGTGTTCCAGCGTGATGCCTTGCTGGAGTGGCGCAGCATACGCGACAACATCCTCTTGCCGTTGGAGTTTGCCGGCAAGCGTAGCTCCGATTACCTGGACAAGGTAGATCAGTTGCTGGCCTTGACCGGGCTTTCCCAGTTTGCAGACAGCTACCCGCGTCAGTTGTCCGGTGGCATGCGCCAGCGTGCGTCCATTTGCCGCGCCTTGGTGGACGATCCCCGGCTCTTGCTGATGGACGAGCCCTTCGGTGCTTTGGACGCGCTGACACGCGACAACATGAACGCGGAGTTGCAACGCATATGGCTAAAAACGGGCAACACCACCTTGTTTGTGACGCACGGCATTGCCGAGGCGGTCTTTCTGGCTGACACCGTGCTGGTGTTCTCACCCCGTCCCGGTCGCATTCTGGAACAGATTCAGATCGACTTTCCGCGTCCGCGCCCGCTGTCCTTGCGCGAGACCCCGGAGTTTGGCCGCCATGTGGCCCATATCCGTCAATTGTTCGGCATTGCCGATGGCGCGGGAGACAGCCATGAGTAAAGCCTTGCGTTACATGCCCACTTGGTTGGCCGGTGTGATCTCCACGCTTGTGGTGTTGCTGGCCTGGGAATTGATTTGTTGGTTGGGACAGGTGCGAGAAGTCATTTTGCCCCGGCCTTCGCTGATCTTGAAGGATTTGTATGGTGAATTGGGTTGGTACATGGGTCAGGCGCTATACACACTGGGCATCACGCTGGCTGGATTTGTATTGGCCGCCGTAGGGGGCGTGCTGATTGCGGTGGCTTTGGTGGGTTCGCCCCTGTTCGAGCGTTTTTGCTATCCCCTGATTGTGGGTTTCAACAGTATTCCCAAAGTGGCGTTGGCGCCCCTGTTTGTGGTCTGGATGGGTACCGGCTACGAACCTAAAGTGGCCATCGCGTTTTTGATCGCTGTCTTTGCCGTGATTGTGGATACGGTGCAAGGCCTGCGCTCGGTCTCGTCCGACATTCTGGACTTGGGCCGGGTGCTTAAAGGCGGCCCCATCGCTTTGTTTTTCAAGGTCCGTTTGCCCTCTGCACTGCCGTCCATCATGGCCGGGCTGAAGGTGGCGCTGTCGCTTGCCCTGGTCGGCGCCATTGTGGGTGAGTTTGTGTCCTCGCAGCGCGGTCTGGGCTTTGTGATCATGAGCGCCCAAGGTGTGTTTGACACCGTGCGGGTGTTCTCTGCCCTGTTTATTTTGGCCGTCATGGGCCTGGTGTTGTACTTCCTGCTTGATGCAGTCGAAAAGCGCGCCACCCGTTTTCGGTCCAACTAGATTTCAACTAACTTCAACGCAGAAAATCTGGGGGATTGATGCAATCTTTACTTAAATTATCCAGGGCGATCGACTGCCTGAATCAACTATGTGGCCGGGTGGTCATGTGGGTGGTTCTGGTAGTGGTGGTGATCAGCTCTTATAACGCCATTGCGCGTAAATTTTTCGATTCCAGCTCCAATGCCTGGCTGGAAGTGCAGTGGTATCTGTTCGGTGCCCTGTTTCTGCTGACGGGCGGCTACACCTTTTTGCGTAATGAACACGTGCGGGTGGACGTGCTGGCCTCGCGCCTGTCCGAGCGCAAACAGATTGTGATCGAGACGGTCTGCGTGCTCTTGTTCATGCTGCCCGCCTGTATCGCCATCATGGCGCTGTCTTGGCCGGTGTTCATGGATTCATACCTGACTCAGGAAATGTCCTCTAACTCGGGTGGCCTGATCCGCTGGCCCGCCAAGCTGATCATCCCGATCGGATTTGCCTTGATTACCTTGCAGGGGATCTCGCATCTGATCAAGTGCATCGGTTTTCTGACTGGCAATTGCCCCAATCCCAATAAAAAGCTGCAAGAAAAGTCTCCGGAAGAGCTGCTGGCTGAAGAAATCGCCCGGCAAGCGCAAGCCAAGTTCGAGCATCAACACAAAGGCTGAACCTGATCATGATGGATTTATTTGTCGCCAATATGGCGCCGGTGATGTTCGTATCACTGATTATTTTCTTGCTGCTGGGCTTTCCGGTAGCCTTTGCCCTGGCTGCCAATGGCATGGTGTTTGGCTTGATTGGCGTGGAAATGGGCCTGTTTAACTGGTCCTTGTTCCAGGCCCTGCCGCTGCGCGTGTTTGGCATCATGGCCAACGATACCTTGCTGGCGATTCCTTTCTTTACCTTTATGGGATTGATTCTGGAACGCTCGGGTATGGCTGAAGACCTGCTCGATACTATCGGCCAGCTGTTTGGCTCCATGCCCGGTGGTCTGGCGATTGCCGTCGTGGCAGTGGGTGCCATGCTGGCAGCCACAACCGGTGTGGTCTCCGCTTCGGTGATCTCCATGGGCCTGATCTCCCTGCCCATCATGCTGCGCTATGGCTATAGCCGTCGCCTGGCGACTGGTGTAATTGCCGCCTCCGGCACCTTGTCGCAGATTATTCCGCCTTCCCTGGTGCTGATTGTGCTGGCTGACCAGCTTGGTCGCTCGGTCGGTGATATGTATCGCGGTGCCATGATTCCCGGTCTGGTTTTGACGGGTGCGTATCTGGTGTACATCCTGGTGCTGGCTGTGTTGCGTCCTAAAGACGTGCCGCCGATTCCCGTTGAGCACCGCACTTACTCTGAGCCCAATGGCCGCTCGGGTGCCCGCTCCTTATGTGTACTGCTGCTGATTTCGCTGGTGTCCGGCTATCTGCTGGACGAGTTCTGGGTTGATCCCAACGGCCCGGTTGATGAAAAAGTCATTATCGGCATCTTGCTGGTTGGCGGCGTGGCCTTTTTGCTGGCCCTGATCAATAAGTGGCTGAACTTGCGTTTGCTGTCAGTACTGGCGGAACGCGTGGTGTTTGTGATGATCCCCCCACTGGGTTTGATCTTTCTGGTGCTGGGCACGATTTTCCTGGGTATTGCCACACCGACGGAAGGTGGCGCCATGGGCGCAGTCGGTGCCATTCTGATGGCTGTCAGCCGTCGTCGCCTGAGCATTGACCTGCTCAAACAAGCCATGGATACCACGGCCAAGCTGTCCTGCTTTGTGATGTTCATCTTGATCGGTTCCACCATCTTCTCGCTGACTTTCCGTGGCGTGGATGGCGATTTGTGGGTAGAGCACTTGTTAATTGACCTGCCTGGTGGCGAATACGGCTTCCTGATTCTGGTCAGTGTGCTGGTGTTTGTGCTGGCTTTCTTCCTGGATTTCTTCGAGCTGGCTTTCATTATCGTGCCCTTGCTGGGACCGGTAGCCGACAAGATGGGCATCGATTTAATCTGGTTTGGCGTGCTCTTAGCCGTTAATATGCAAACATCCTTTATGCATCCACCATTTGGCTTCTCACTATTTTATTTGCGGTCGGTGGCGCCTAAGGATGATTACATAGACAAAGTGACCAAAAAGAAGATCCCAGGTGTTGCCACCGGCGACATTTATTGGGGCTCCGTACCCTTTATCGGTATCCAGATCGTGATGATTGCCATCGTGCTTTTGTTCCCTGGTCTGGTGACGCATTACAAGGGTAATGCAGCCCAAATTGATCCCAGCACGGTCAGCATAGAAATGCAGGATGAATACGGCGCGGATTCCAATCCCTTTGATGATTCGGGCGACGGCATGCCGGTATTCAAGTAAACACAGGAAAGACAGGAGACAGACATGGAGAGCCTGGACGTCAGAGTATTGCGCCAGTTGCACGATTGGCGCGCACAAGGACGCGACGCTATTTTGGTGACAGTCGTGCAGACCTGGGGTTCGTCCCCGCGTCCGGAAGGCTCCATCATGGCGCTGGAAAAGGGCGGGGCGGTGGTCGGTTCGGTATCGGGAGGTTGTATCGAAGACGACCTGATCCGCGCCTACCATGATCCGGCCGGTGTGGATAAGCGCCTGCAGGGCGATGGCTCTCCCCAGTTGTTCACCTATGGCATCAGTGCCGACGAAGCCCATCGTTTTGGGCTTCCTTGCGGCGGCACTATCCGGCTGCTGGTGGAGTTCAACCCTTGCCCGCAGGCACTGGCGGACCTACTAGCCTTGCTGGAGCAGCGCCATTTGGTGCAACGCCATGTGGATCTGCAGACTGGTCGGGCCTGGGGCAGCGCCACCCGCGTGCCAGCGGCCCTGCGTCTTGAGCAGGATTGTCTGTCCGTCACTTTTGGCCCCTCTTATCGGCTCTTGTTGATCGGGGGCGGTCAGTTGTCTGAATACGTGGCCACCATTGCCCTGTTCAACGGCTTTGACGTGACGGTCTGCGATCCGCGCAGCGAACACATTCAAGGCTGGAGTGTGACCGGTGCTCGCATTGTTAGCGGCATGCCAGATGACGAGGTCATCGCCTGCGTGCCGGACCGGCGCACGGCCATCGTGGCTTTGACACACGATCCCAAACTGGACGATATGGCTTTGCTGGAAGCGCTGAAAAGCAGTGCTTTCTACGTGGGGGCGATTGGCTCACGGCGCAATAATCAAAGCCGACGCGAACGGCTGGCCGAATATTTCGACCTGACCGAGCAGGAAATCGACAAGCTGAAAGGGCCGATTGGCCTGTACATCGGCAGCAAGACCCCGGCAGAGATTGCAGTCAGCATCATGGCCGAGATCATCGCCATCAAAAATGGCGTAACGGTGCCGCGTGAGCTATCTGTCGCTTCGGTCAAGGACAGGCAGGAGCAGCAGTCGATCTGAGCCGCTGTAGGCAAAGTTCTGCATTCAGATGAATAGCACTAAGATAAGAGAACGGGCGCGCCCGTTCTTTTTTTCTGCCTTTGTGAGCCATCCATGTCTTTCGTTTCCCAGTACGGTTTTTTGCCTCTGAGCGCCGCCCCAGGAAAGCAGGCTTTATATAGCCCTTCGCAGTGTGCCAGCATGGACGCGGCGGCTCCCAGTTTCGGGGTGCCCATCGAACAGTTGATGCGGGCCGCTGCCCAAGCGGTGGCACGCACGGTGCAACGTCATTGGCCGCAAGGGGCCGTTTTGTTTTTATGTGGTCCGGGCAATAACGGTGGCGATGCGTTGGTGGCCGCGCAGATTTTGCGTGAACAGGGGCGCGTGGTCTCCGTATTCAGCCTGACGGGGCCTGCTGCACGACGAGGGGCAGCTGCCTGGGCGCAAGCGCAGTGGCAAGGCCGCTGGGAGGCTCAATGTCCGGATTTCCGCCGTTTTTCCGTAGTGGTCGACGGCTTGTTAGGAGCGGGCTTGGACCGGCCCGTGGAAGGCGAAATAGCCGACTTGATTCAGGCGCTGGCGGCGTCCCAGGTCCCTGTCTGTGCCGTTGATGTGCCCTCGGGCCTGGACGGCGCGACGGGGCTGGTAAGGGGCGTGGTGGCGCCAGCCAGCGTGACGGTGAGTTTTGTGCGCTATAAGCCAGGCCATGTCTTGTATCCGGGGCGAGACTTATGCGGCAAGCTGGAGCTGGCCGATATCGGGATGCCTGCCTCCGCCTTGCAGCAGGCCAATACCTGGTTGAATGAACCCGCCTTATGGCGATCTTATTTGCCGCAGCTCAACGCTCACAGCCATAAGTACACGCGTGGTCACGCCCTGGTTATTGGCGGGGAGCGCATGACAGGGGCCAGCCGTTTGGCTGCTCATGCGGCGCAGCGTGCCGGGGCAGGGCTGGTCAGTATGGCGGTGCCGCTATCCGTATGGCCTGTCTACGCCAGTGCGCTGGACAGCATCATGGTGGCCCCGCTGGACGAAACAGTTAGCCAGGATGAACGCATTCGTGCCTGGCTGGTGGGGCCGGGGGCCGGCTTGGGTGAAGATACCCGTCGTTTGACCTTGGCCTTGTTGGCCACCGGAAAGCCCTGCGTACTGGATGCGGATGCCATCAGCAGCTTTTCAGCCCAGCCCCAGATTTTGCTGGATGCCTTGCACGAGCATTGCGTCCTGACGCCACACGCCGGTGAGTTTGCCCGCGTGTTTGATGCCTCGTCTGATCGCCTGGAAGCCGCTCGTCTAGCCGCCCGGGAGTGTGGTGCTGTGGTGGTGTTGAAGGGGGCGGATACCGTTATAGCCTCCCCGGATGGCCGAGCTTTGATCAATGCTTGCGCACCGCCCTGGTTAGCCACAGGTGGCAGTGGCGATGTGCTGGCAGGCTTGGTATGTGGCCTGTTGACCCAGGGCATGCCTGCTTTTGAAGCAGCAGGAGCCGCCGTTTGGCTGCATTCTCAAGCCGCGCTGGAGTTTGGCCCCGGTTTGATCCCGGAAGATCTTTTGCAGGTTCTGCCTCGCGTCTGGCAGCGGCTCTTGTCTCTGGAATAGGGCGGCTAGCTCGCTATTTGCGTGGGGCTCGCTGGTAGGCCAGTCCCACAATACCGCTCAGCACCACCGCTCCGCCCAGCAACTGGGTGGAGTTCAAGGTTTGATGCAGGATCAGCCAGCCCAGAATCAGGGAGGCGACCGGCTCCATATTCATAAAGGGCGCGTTGCGTGTCAGGTCCAGCCGGGGGGCTAGAACAAACAGCGTGACAAAGCCCGTGGTGTACAGCAAACAGACCAAAGACAGAGCCAGCCAGCCGATAGGGCTTTGCGGCAGGGATGAGCCTCCGGGCAGCAGCCCTAAAGGACTTAGCGCAATCAGGCACACGAGTGTCTGGCTGATGGTACAGAAGCTGCGGACCAAACCGGGCAGGGGAGCCAGTTTATTTTCTGTAATCCACAGGCCAATGGCAAAGGTCAGTGCGGTCAGCAGGCTACATACCACCCCTAGCACCCATTGGGAGTCCAGCGTCGCCCCCGCGATCAGGCTGGGTACATCCAGCGCCAGCAGCAGCCCGATCAAAATGGCCACCATGATGATGATGGTTTTGCGATTAGGCCGATGGCCGCCCAGCACCCAGGTCAATAGCGCCAGCAGGATGGGATACATATTGGCGACCAGCAACGCCAGAGCGACGGGAATGCGGGCAATCGAAGAATAAATCAGCATGCACTGCAAGGTGATCAGTGCGCCCAGCAAGAGCTGCCAGCCCAGATAAGGGCGCGGCACCCGCAGGGCCTGCTTGCGCCAGATCAGCAAAATACTGAGGGCCAACGTAGCAGCCGCCGAGCGGAAAATAACGGAGATAATCAGTCCGGTGCCGTGATCCAGCGCTACTTTGGCTGCAATGTGATTGGCGGCAAAAGAGCTGCCCAGCAGAAGTAGCAAAATGATGGCAAGGTGGCGGGGCAGTAAAGCGTTGGCTGTTGCGGGGGGCATGCTGCTTATTTCAGGTTTAAAGTAAGGGGGATGGCTTTATTGTTGTCCGGCCTGCTACTGGGGGCAAGCCTTGAATGCTGAAAAGCCCCTTAGGGTCGCTGGGGGCGCGGTGCTACTATGTGGAGCGATGTCCATGCCCACAGAGATGCTTTCATGAAAATCGATCCCGCCGAACAGCCGACTATACCCCGCTCAGAGGGTCAGATCACGTCCCGCTTTTGGCGCTCCTTAATCGCGGGCAGTGCCTTGCTGGCCAGTTTGACAGGCTGTGCGCTGCCTTCGCTGGAAGGGCGCAGCCAGTCCGAGGCCCTGCCTTTGGACCAGGCGCAAGCGACCATGATTGGCCAGGCCGTTGCCCCGATGGCGCAGCAGCACCCGGGCTTGTCCGGTATTTTCCCCTTGTACGATCCCCATGATGCTTACGCCGCCCGCGCCTTGCTGGCTTTTGCGGCGCAAAAAACGCTGGATGTGCAGTATTACATCTGGCGCGGTGACACTACTGGCACCTTGATGCTGGGCACCTTGCTGGGGGCAGCCGAGCGCGGTGTTCGCGTGCGTTTGCTTATCGACGATAACGGTATCACCGGGCTGGACAATACGTTGGCGGCGCTGAACGCACACCCCAATATTGAGGTGCGCCTGTTCAATCCCTTTGTGCTGCGCTGGCCCAAGTCGCTGGGTTTTTTGACGGATTTTTCCCGCCTGAACCGACGCATGCACAACAAGTCTTTTACGGTGGATAACCAGGTCACCATTATTGGCGGGCGCAATGTGGGGGACGAGTATTTCGGTGCTACCCAGGATGTGCTGTTTGCTGATCTGGATGTCATGGCGGTGGGCTCGGTGGTGCAGGATGTCTCCAAAGACTTTGACCGCTATTGGGCCAGCCAGTCTTCCTATCCGGTAGACAGCCTGATCAAGACGGATGGTCCCAAAGCGCTGAACATCTTCAAAAGCCAATTAGAGCTGGCTCAGGCGCAACCGCGCGCCAAAGACTATCAGGCTGTCTTGCGTGAATCCGATCTGGTCAGTCATTTAGTTCGGGGCGAGCTGGACTTCCAATGGGCGCGCACCACCATGATCAGTGACGACCCCGCCAAAGGGCTGGGGCCGGTCAATCCAGAACAATTGATGGTCTGGCAAATGGATCATTTACTGGGCCAGCCCAAGAGCCGGGTTGACCTAGTGTCCTCTTATTTTGTGCCGACCGCCGCGGGTGTGAAGGCGTTTGAGGGCATGATGGAACGCCCTGGTATGCAAGTGCGCGTGCTGACCAATTCGCTGGCAGCCACCGACGTGACGGCCGTACATGCCGGCTATGCGAAACGACGCAAAGCCTTGCTGGAGGCAGGTGTGCAACTGTGGGAATTGCGTCCCACCATGGACAAGCCCACCCGGCATGGTTCGGGGCCGTTTGGTAGCTCGGGCTCGGCCTTGCATGCCAAAACCTTTGCGGTCGACAATAAGCGCGTTTTTGTGGGTTCTTTCAATTTCGATCCGCGTTCCGTCAATTTGAATACAGAGCTGGGCTTTATTATCGAGAGCCCTGAAATGGCCTTGGCCTTGTCCAAAGGTTTTGACGAGACTTTGCCCTACCGCAGTTATCGGGTGGAGCTGGACGAAGACGGGGAGCTGGTCTGGATTCAGCGCAATGAAGACGGCACGCAGCGCGTGTTCAACACCGAACCCAATGCCAGTATCTGGCGGCGAGCCGGCGTAGGGGTGTTGTCGATATTGCCAATTGAGTGGCTGTTATAGCCAATAGAAAACGGGCCACTTCAGGCCCGTTTTTTTATCGCTAGACTTTCAGCTTCTGCACCGCGTGGCGGCGTGCCTCGATCCAGTCGGCATAGAGCTGCAAGTCGTGTTTTTGCATACTTTGCTCGGCCAGATTCCATTGTTGCAAGGCCTGAGCATGTTCCCCCAAGGAGAGCCAGGCGTCGCCGCGCACACAATACAGCTCGGTGCTGGTGCTGTGTGTGTCATAGCGCAAGCCTTGCGCAGCGGCTTTATCCAGCCAGGGCATGGCTTCATTGCTGCGGCCCAGGCGAATCAGGGCGCGGGCAATGCGGCTCATCAAGCCGTCGGTGCTAATGGGCAGACCATATTGTGCGATCTGCACGCAATCGAGCAGGGGCGGCAGGCTGCTTTCACGGCCCTGCAGCATGATCTGACAGTAGTGCAGGTAAGAGCGGCTCAGGGCGGACCAGGGTTCCGGATTGTGTGACTGTTGCAGCTCTTGCAAGGAAAGGTCGGCCACTTGCAAGCAATCATCCAATTGCTCCATCAAGTAGTAGGCCTGCATGACAAACAAGTGGGTGATGGCGCGCAGGGAAAAAGCCGTGTCAGAACGCAGGCTCTGCAAGGCCAGGCCAGTATGCTGATTCGAGCCTTCGATATCGCCTTTCAGTGCCAGCGCAACGCTTAGGGTTCCCAAGGTAATGGATTGGGGGAAGTTCTCGGCAATGGCTACGCGGTTGTTCTGTTCTTTCAGGTCCTCAAGTACCGCCAGGCTCAAGTTCAGGGTCTGGATGGCATTGTTGATATTACCTTTCCACAGCTCGTGCTGACCAATCGCGTACAAAGCCCAGCTACGGTTCTGGTCGTGGCCGGTTTCATTGGCCAGTGCCAGCAACTGCCGGGCTTTCTGTAGCGCTTGCTCGAAGTTGCCTTGGGCTTGAAACGCCGACCAGGCTGTCCACAAACTGATCATGACTTGATCGGAGTCCTGATCGTCCTTGACCTCGTGACCCAGTTCGTAGGCCATTGCCGTGGAAGCGGAGGCGGGGCCGTATAAGGACGATTCAATTGCCCCTTGCAACATGCGGCATTCAAATTGCAGCGTCTGGCGTACCTGCATGTCGTCAATCAATTCGCTGCGGTTGAGCGAACGCTGCAGATACTGACTGGCTTGGCGCAGTTCGCTTTGTGCCAAGGCTTCACGGGCGGCGCGCTGCCACCATAAAGCGGCTTCCGCGCTGTCCGCTTCACACAGATGCAGGGCGATATGTTCCGGGGCATGGCGCTTGCGTATGCCGTGTTGGGCAATGGCGTAGTGGGCCTGTCGCAGCTCTTCCTGCATGGCGACACGTTCCAGCGCCTGGGCGACCAGTGGCAGGCAGGAGATTTGCTGGTCGTGCAGATCAATCAGGTCAAGGGTGGCCAACGTATCCAGGCCGCTGCTCAGTGCAGCTGCGTCCAGGTGCAGCATCAAGGCCAATTCGTCCAGCGCAATGGCCTGCTCATACAAGGCAATGGTGCTCAGGATATGGCGTGTGGCGGGCAGCAGGCTGTGATACTGCGTACAGATCAGGTCGGTCAGACACAGGGCGTCGCTGGATTCCATGCTTAGTTCATGGCAGCGCAGCAGTTCATTGGCGTGGCCTGGGTTGCCCGCGCTCAACTTGGCAAGGCGGCTGCGCTTGTCGCGTGCCAGTCTTTGGCCGCGTTGCCCCCCCAGCAAACTATTGATGCTGGAACGGTCCAGCGCCCGCAGGGTCAGGTGTTCGGCCCGCTCCAGACCGTGGCCGGGCTTGCGGCTGGTGGTCAGCAGCAGGGTTGGGTGACGCGGCGCGGTATGAGCCAGCAAACGGATCAGGCGATGGGTGGGCGGGTCGGCCCACTGGACGTTTTCAATAATCAGCAAACGGCGACGGGGCGAATTGCTGTGGCCGCTTAGCAGGTTGAACAGCAAGTCCATATGAGCGGTAGAGGGCTCATTCAGATCCTGCTCGTTGGGGCTGCTGTTTAACCATTGATGCAGAGACTGGGCATGCTTGGGGCTGACATCCAGGGCCTCTTGCAAGGTCTGAATGGAAAAAGGGTCGCGTGGTTTGCTTGACTGCGCGGCGATGTAATCGGCAATCTGCTCGTGCAGCCATTGGCGGATGGGGTGCCAGGCTACGCGGCGTTTATCTTCACGGCAGTACAGAACAACGCAGTGATGTGCAGTTTTCTGTACGTAATCAGCCAGCGAGTGCACCAGCAAGCTTTTGCCAATGTGCGCCCGACCGTGAATCGCAATATGGTGCAAGGCACGGCTTGGCCCTATTTGTGACCAGGCCTGTACCAGATGGTCAAACTCTTGCGAGCGACCGTAAACCCGGCTGGTTAAGCGGCTACTGTCGATTTCGGAGGGGCTAAGGCTGAGCCACAAGGTTTCATTCTGGCGGCCCACAGGGCCTTGAATGTCTTTGGTGTCCAGACGCAGTGCCGCTTGCGGACTGATGCGAGGGGCACCGGGGGCGGCATCCCAGCACAGAGGCAAGACGATCTGCGCCAATTGCCCCCACGGGTCGGGGTAAGCGCTTTGGTCATCCATGCTCAGATCAGCATGAATGGCAATACTCAACTTGATGTGTTCGTCCATGCGCAGGGTGGACGCGGCACGTGCCAGCTCGGCAGCCTGGGTAACGGGCGATTCCAGCAGTTCCGGATAACCGAAATACGCGATCAACTGGTTGGGGCCTGCTTCGCAAGGCCAGCCGCCATGCGCCTCAATCAAGCGGTGCAAGGTTTGGCGGCATCGCTCCAGCAATGTGCCCCCTTGTTCGCGGGCCTGGCGGTGGCCGGGTTCAAAGCGCACGCAAAAACCAACGGCGGCCAAGGGACGCAGGCGTAGTGACACGGCGGCGGGCAGGGCCGTACTGCTTGTTTGCGGCTGACGTTGCGGCAAATCCACCAAGCTGCGGGTCTGGGCGCTGGGTTCGCAACCCAGGCGATCCGCCAGCAGGACGGAGCACTGCTCATACGCATGTAAAGCGGCCTCGTGCTGCCCTTCCTGTTTGAGCAGGCGGATCAACTCCTGGTGCAGCTTTTCTTCTTCCGGCCAGATCAGCAACCAGCGTTTCAAATATGTGATCGCTTGTGTTCCGGGCAAGTCGTTTAAACCAGACTGTATATAACGGTCACGGCATTGCGACAGAGTTTGGCGAATGTTTTGTTGTGTATCTTGCAACCAGTCCTGAAGTTGCTCGCCATGATGCAGTTTTACCTGCCCGAGCAAGGGGCCCTGATACAAATTCAGCCGATCCAAATCGCTGAGCGCGGGCTGGCTGGGGTGTTGCAACAGGCCCAGCACATCAATCTGAGCGCGGCTTGGGTCCAGCGCCAGTGTTTCGTTGGTAATGTGCAAGGCATGATCACAGCCCTCAAACGCACGCCGCAAGGCGTGTAGAGCGTGGCGCAAACGAGCGCGACCCACACTGATGGGGTCTTCGTGCCAGATGGTTTCAGCCAGGCGGCTGCGACTGACAGGTTTGCCTTGTGCCAAAGCCAACATGGACAGCAAGATGCGCGCTTTATCGTAATTAATGATTTGTGCGCGGGATTGTCCTTGAACCAGTAATCGGTAAGAACCGAGTAAATAAATTTGGGCCAAGTGCGAGGCAGAGGAAGGTAATACATCCATGGGCTCGGGCTCGTATCAAGAGTTAAGCAATGATTGGGATAATGTATCCGATCCGTTTAATTTTCGTTTACGATCTTTTGCAAAAATAAACGCTTTACTTGTTCAAGATTAAACCTTTTTGGCTTATCTCCGGTTTTTACTGACGCAGGCTATGATGTGGCCTTGTCACTTATCTGTGCTTTTTCGCCTCCTGGTATGGTCGATCCCACGCGTTCTTCGCTGCGCAAACAGTCCAAATTGCCCCTATCGCTCAAGGTGAAATACACCTTGCGGGCGCGGCTTGAACGTGGCGAATGGCCGGTGGGCACTCGTATTCCCACGTTGGAAGAGCTGATGCAGGAGTACGGCGTATCGCGCGCCACCGTGCGCGCCGCGCTGGATGAGCTGGAAAGCGAGGGCCTGATCGAGCGCACTCGTGGCAAAGGCACGTTTGTTATTGGTGACGTGGCGCAAGACCATTGGCTGATGCTCCCCACCAATTGGGATGCCTTGATTGAGCATTTAATGCGTCTGGATTCGGTCATGCGCGAGCTAGGCAATGGTATGGGTGCCTTGCCCCTGGAAATTACTGGCCAGGCTTTGCCCGATGATTATTGGTGGACCAATCGCGTCAATTACACCGAGGGCGTGGCCTATAGCCTGAATACGGTTTATGTGCTTAAGTCTTTGGCTGATACTTTGCAGCCTGAATTAAGCCAGGAGCCTGTGCTGTTGGTCTTGAACCGTTTGGCTCGCGAACAAATTCATACTATCCGTCAAACCTTGACGGTGCGGGTGGCGGATGCGGATCTGGCCCGTCATCTGAATATGGATATTGGCATGCCGGTAGTGCGTGTTATTCGCCTGATTTTTAATCGGCAGGAGCAATTGGTTTACGCAGCGCAGGTTTTTTACCCTGCCAAATATCTCAGTATCCAGACTGAGTTGATGCCAAGTCTCTAGTTCCTCCTTTCTAAGCGCGACGCGTCCCTTTTTCTTCTCCTAGGTAAAAACACCAAGTTATCGGCCCTGAAAGCGAGGTGTACACTTTTTCTATAAAGTCCTAAAAATAGGACTTTATGACTTTATGGGAATCGGCGCTGTGTGGTGCCGGGTGTTTTTTCTGCTTGAAGGAGTTTGACGTGAAGATAACCATGCTTGGCACCGGCGCTGCGTTGCCTGATCCGGACCGTGCCCAGTCATCCATTCTGGTGACGCTGGACAATGGCAAGAATTACCTGTTTGACTGCGGTGAAGGGTCCACACGCCAGATGGTGAAGGCCAATATCAACCCGGCGGATGTGCCCTGGGTGTTTCTAAGCCACCTGCATTACGACCACGTGTGTGGTCTGCCCTTTTTTGTCTTGTCCAGCTGGGTTTTTAACCGCGAGGGCAAGCTGAAGGTGTTCGGCCCAAAGGGCACGCAAGATTTTGTGGACCATTCCTTTGAGAATGGCGCTTTTCGGGTGGATATTCAGGCTCGTGCAGCGTATCCCGCCCGCCAGAAGAATATTGAAGCGGTACGCCCCGAGGTATTCGAGGTGGAGCCAGGGCTGATGTACGAGGATGAGGATGTGAAAATCTACATTGATGTGGTGGATCACATTCCTACTGAAATTACTGACTGCTTTGGCATCCGCATGGAGGCCGAGGGCAAGGTGGTGGCGTTCAGTGGTGATACCGCCCCGTGTGAGTCCATGATCCGTTTGGCTCAGGATGCCGATTTGCTGATTCACGAGTGCACTTTCCCCGAGTCCTTCTTGAAGCACCGTGCCGAATCAGGTGTAGGCACTTTTGCGCACACCAGCCCTTTGCAACTGGGCGAGATTGCCCGCCGCGCGAATGTGAAGAGTTTAGTGGCCACGCATTTTGGGCATTACGATTCAACAAGCCCGGTGATTAAACGTGCGGCTGCTAACCATTTGCCGGTAGATTTGATGGGACCGGAACGGTTGGACGAAGTCGCTCGGGACATTCGCAAAAGCTACAAAGGCGATTTGCGATTGGCAACTGACTTGATGCGCATAGACCTGTAAACAGGCGCGCTGGGGGAGACAAGATGCAAGCAATTAAAAAAGCAGTGCTGAGCCTGACGGTAGCGCTTTGTCTGGGGGCTGTGGGGACAGCTTGGGCGGATTATCCCGATCATCCGGTACGGGTTGTGATTCCTTACCCTCCGGGGGCAGCGGGGGACATTATTTTTCGTATTCTGCAGCCCGAGTTGTCCCGCGAGTTGGGCCAGACGGTGATTACGGATTACAAGACCGGCGCGGGCGGCAATATTGGTACTCAAATGGTGGCGCGATCCAAGCCGGACGGCTACACCTTATTGTTTTCGGCCACCAATAATTTTGTGATCAATCAGTTTCTGTACAAGAACATGGGCTACGACCCGTCCAAGGATCTGTATGTGATCAATAAGGTGGCCGATGCTGCCGCCCTGGTGTATGTGAATGGGCAATTGCCGGTGAAGAATATGGCCGAGTTCCGAGACTATGTTCAACAGCGCAAAGGGCAGGTGAACTACGGCACTCCTGGGGCAGGAACAACGCCGGAGTTGTCTGCCTGGAAGTTGTCCGAGGCGTTGGAGGGCGACATGCTGGGAATTCATTACCGGGGTTCGGCGCCTGGCATTCAGGCTTTGTTGAGCAATGAGGTGCAGATGTTTGTCAGCAGCTATGGTTTGGGAGCTGCTTTCTTGCCGGAAGGGCGCTTGAAGGCCCTGGCGGTGGCTTTGCCTGAGCGTTTCCCTGCTTTGCCGGATGTGCCTACGATGGAGGAGTTGGGCTACAAGGATGTGGTCATCAGCAACTGGTGGGCTTTGGCGGTTCCGGCGGGGACGGATACGGAGATCGTGGGCAAGATCGAAGGTGCTTTGGAAAAAGTGCTGGCAAACCCATCAATTCGGGCCAAGTTGCTGGATCAGGGCTATTTGCTGTCCAAGGTGTCTGCCGAGCAGTTTCGGGCAGGGCTGCCAGCGGAGGCGGATTACTGGCATGACATTGTGACGAGGGCGGGGATTAGCCTGGACTGATGCTTGCTTTTGAGCGGCAGAGCTTGATGCAGGCGTAGGGGAGTGGAGCGACTGGACTGGCTCATTTATGCAGCGCCCAAAAAAAGGCCCCTCATCAGGGGCCGTCAATCGCAAATGAATGCTTACTGATCAGAGCGAATATTGTTATCTCGCACAATCTGTTCCCAGCGCTGGCTGCGCTGTGCGACCCATTCAGCAGGAGTCACTGTTTTGGATTCGTAAGCTTGGATATCCAGCAGACGCAGGGTTTCTGCGGTGGAAGGACGCTTGACGATATCGCTCAGCAAATCGTTCCAGGCTTTGATCTTCTCGGGTGGCGAACCTTTGGTGGTAAATACCAAGTAGGAGAAGCTCTCGTTAAAGTTCTCCAGTCCGGGCAACTTGGCTTCAGACATCGTAGGTACGTCAGGCAGCAGAGGATTACGCTTGGCACCGGACGTTGCCAAAGGAGTCAGCAAGCCTTCTTTGATCGGACCCAATACGCCAGCAATCGTTAGAAAGCCGCTGTCCAGTCGCTCTCCATACATATCGTTGACCACCGCGCTGTTGCTGCGATAGGGAATGTGGTCCAGCTTGATACCACTGTCTTGCGTCAAGGCGGACATCATCAAATGCCCAGGGGAGCCCATGCCTGCAGAACCGTAGTTCATCGGCTTTTTGCGGGCGTGCTCCAGAAACTCGCCGGGGGTTTTGATGCCGGTCTTGCTGGGAACCACCAAAACCTGGTCAAACGTACCGAGCAAAGAAACCAGATCCAAAGACTCGTTGATCTTGAACTTGCTGTTGACGTAAATATGCGGATTGGCCGTCGCAACGGTATCCAGCGTCAACAGCAAGGTATTGCCATCCGGCTTGGCGCGCCCCACCGCTTCTGCAGCAATAGTTCCTGCTGCACCGGCACGGTTTTCTACCACAATCGTTTGGCCGGTTGTTTCTGTGGCCTCGCGGGCCAACATGCGGCCCAAGACATCCAGAGGGCCGCCTGCCACGGAGCTGACCACAATGGTGGCCACTTCGGCACTCTGCACCGGCGTAGCCAAAGGTAAGATCAGCGCACAAATGCTTACTTTGCGCAGCAAGGAAAGGGTGGGCATAGATGTCTCCAGATAGGGATGGTTAAGAGTGTTCAGCTCACGCAATGGCCAGTGGCAGTGGACTGGTTTCGCTGTGAGCCATCATGGTATCGATCAATTGACACAAAAGCGTTGTTTTTAACGCTTGTGCAAAGGGTTCATTCCACAAATTATGCTGTTCCAGCGGATCAGCTTGCAGATCATAAAGCTCACCGATCTGGCCCCCCTCGTATAGGCTCAAACGGTGGTGCTGGGTGACCAGCGAACGCAGCTTGGTACGAATGGGCGTGTTGAACAGCTTGCGCTGATTTTCCTCTTCAATCAGTACGCCGGTGCGCCAGTCGGTTTGCGTTTGCTGCATCAAATCCAGCAAGGAGCGTCCCTGAATGCCGTTGTAGGGCAGTTGACCTGCACGTTGCAAAACAGTGGGCGCAACGTCAATGGTAGAACACACGGCCGGGCTGCTGCCTTGTGCTGGCGCATTTGTTGGATCAAACCAGATAAAGGGGCTGCGGATGATGCTTTGGTAATGCACCGGGCCTTTAAGCATCAGTTGGTGGTCACCCATGAAATCGCCATGATCGCTCATGAAAATAACGATGGTGTTTTTGTCCTGGCCAGTCTGCTCCAGGTGGTCCAGAATGCGTCCAATCTCGGCATCGATATGCGTAATGGAGCCATAGTTCAAAGCAATCGCTTCACGCGCTTCCCGCTCGGTGCAGGCAAATAGCGTGGGCGTGTGCTTGATGGCTTTGCCTTCGTCCCGCAACTGATGCAGCAATTGCAGATGGGCGGGCAAGGGATGAGGGCCCAGGTGGAAAGAGTCGGGCAGGCTCACTTCTTCTGGCTTGTACATGTCCCAGTACTGGCCGTGCGGCGTAAAGGGGTGATGCGGGTCCGGGAAGGAACACTGAATAAAGAAAGGCTGTTGTTCCTGGGCATATTTGTCCAGTACAGCGCGGGTGCGGTCACCAATCCAGGCCGTGGTGCTGTACTCTTCTGGCACGCGGGTGCGCCAAGCCTGGCCGATACGGCTTAACTCGTAGTCTGGCGTCGGGATGGCGTGTTCTGGGCCGGACATGGCAGCAATCTCCGGGTGCTCGTCTTGCAGCCAGCGGCCGTAGTCTCCCCAGACCTGATCGCCGTGGTCAATGGCCAGATCCACCTGTTCGTAGCCATAGAAAGGCAGGCTGACACTGTGGTCTGCGCGGTCACGCCACAGTTGGCCACATTCCTGCTCGTAGTCATTCGTTGCTAAGGGCGGGCGGGCTTCTCCTTGAGTAGGAGGATCATCCGGGCGTGGGTATAGCGGAGGCGTATCGGTGATGTTTTGCAGGTGTGCCTTGCCAACCAGGGCTGTTTTCCAGCCGGCTTGACGCAAGACATCAACAAAAGTGCTGGAGTCCAGTGGCAGCGGCACGCCGTTATGGCGAGCTCCGTGTACGGAGGGCATGCGCCCGGTCATCAGGGAGGCGCGGTTGGGCATACAGATAGGGGTGGCGACGTAAAAACGGTCGGCACACCAACCACCGGCAGCCAAAGCATCCAGATTGGGTGTTTTTACTTCTTTATTGCCATAACAAGCTAAATGATCCGCGCGAAGTTGATCCGCGATGATCAATAAAAAATTGGGTACTGATTGAGACATAAAGTGCCTATTTTGTAGCATTTAGTATGTCCATTATGGAAGCAGTAGCCATAATGTTAAATTGAATAACTAGCAGGTATATATACCTCTTTCATATAGGTAAGTCATGAGCTGGAGTGAACGCATTCGCTTAAAGCATCTGCAGGTTTTAATTCGCTTATGCGAACACAAAAGCATGAGCGATGTGGCCCGGCAGTCCAATATGACTCAGCCTGCCTTGTCCAAATGGCTCAAGGATTTTGAAGAGAATATCGGCATGCCCTTATTCGAGCGCCACGCTCGCGGCATTGAGCCATTACCAGCTGCCTTGGCGCTGGTGGCACAAGCGCAAGGGGTGCTGAATCGTCTGGATCGCATGAACGCGACTCTGGAACAATATCGACAAGGCTTTCGCCAGCAATTTGCTCTGGGTATTTCGCCTATGGTGGCGGCGGTTTATCTGCCCCAGCTATTGGTGTATTTGTACGAGCGCGATCCGCAATGCCATATCCGTATTCAGGAAGGGACGCTGGATGTGCTCAGCCGCAATTTGGAGCAGGGTGAGCTGGATTTGGTTATCGGGCGTGTGGACGAAGCCGGGCGCAATCCGGCAATGGCGTATATGCCACTAGGTCCCGTGCCTTTGGGGGTTGCTGCGTGTCGCAAACACCCCTTGGCTCAGCAGGATGAAGTGACCTGGGAACAGTCGCTGGAATACCCCTGGATTTTGCCTCCGAAAAACAGCCCCATGCGGCGCAGTTTTGAACTGGCCCTGGACGCCAGGGGGCTGACCTATCCCACGTGTGCAATTGAGTCGGCTTACGCGCATACTAATGCCCGCGTGGCGGTGGACAGCCAGTTTCTGGTGCCCATGACTCGCAGCATGGTGCCGGTCTACCCGGACTTGTGCATTTTGGAACTGGACTGGAGCGACCCGCGCTTGCACGGTCAGCTTGGTCTATTGTGGCGTCCGCAGGACTCGGGCGAGCCTATGTTGGAAGAGGTTATTACTTGGATGAGCAAGCAGCATCAGTTACCTCAATCAGTGTGATTGTAGGCCCGGGTCAGTGGATGCTGACCCTGAGAGAACTGACAGCTTGTTTTTCAATTCGTTGTAACTAAAAATTGCCAATATGTTACTTTGTTTCTTCTAAGCGAATTGATTGATGGGAACAATCCTGGAAGGCTGGAAAAACTTGCAAGCGATCAGTATCAGCTCGGTGCGCGACACACTGAGTGGGAAATATCATTCTCGTGACTTCATCCACGCCCGAATGGAGTATTTGCGCAGCCGAGTAATCTTGGTTGGTCTGCTATTTGCTTTGCTCACGCCCTTGTGGACCTTGATGGACTGGCTGGTTTTACCCAGCTGGCCTGCGCATTTGATGGGTATGCGTATTTTGAGCCTGGGCGGGCTGGTGCTGTGTGTCTGGCTGGCCTTTAATGGCCACCAGCGTATTACGCGTATTTATATTTTGAGCGGACTGGTTTTTATCCTGCCCGCCTCTTTTTACGCCTATATGCTATTGACCCTGGCTGGCGCCGGGCATTACGTGGTGCTGGGCTACGGTTTTATCCCGTTCTTATTGGTTGCGACCTTAAGTATTTTTCCCTTCACCTTGCTGGAATCAGCCTTGGTCGGGGGCGCGCTAATTGCCTTGCAGATTTTGGCCAGCGTCAGTAGCGGAACCTGGCTTAGTGTGAAAGGTTTGCAGGACCTGTGGCTATTAAGCGCTTTATTGGTGGTGGCGCTGACCGCTAACTATTTCCACTTGGGGCTCTTGCTGCGCTTATATCGGCAGGCGACCCATGACACCCTGACAGGGCTTTTGAACCGGGGGGCGCTAAGCCGCCAGTTGGGGCAGGAAGCGACTCATGAAGTCCTGCATGTTCTGATGGTGGATCTGGACCATTTCAAACAGATCAACGATACCCACGGGCACTCGGTCGGGGACGATGTTTTGATGCGCACCGCCTCTTTATTTAAGTCGCAACTGGGGCCGCAGGATCTGGCAGCGCGCTACGGTGGCGAGGAATTCATGCTGATTCTGGCAGGACGCCAGGACGATCAAGCGCTGGATTTTGCCCGTCGTTTACTGCGTCAGGTGCAGGAACAAACCTTTTATAACCACGACCGTGAACCCTTTCAGATTACGGCCAGCATAGGGCTGGCGGTATGCCAGCCTGGCCAGCAGATTGATGCCGTATTGCAGCTGGCGGATGAACGCTTGTACCGGGCCAAACGTGCGGGCCGTAATCAAGTGGTTGCCGAAGGCTGACCCTACTATCCGATTCAAACAGGGCCTGGAACCTTAGATGCTCCAGGCCCTGTTTCGTATTGGATCAATAGCGTAATGTCTGGCTGTTCTGGCTTGCCTTGGCGATATCTTGCTCTGTAATGGCATCGCTCTTGCATTTGAACGAGACATACATGTCCAGTTGGTCCGAGTGATGCGGATCGGCTTCGCCCTTGGGATTGATAAAGCCGCTTTGCCCTGGAGCCATCACCGAGCACATGCGCACACCCTGTGGGTCCAGCACGTATTGGAAGCGAGCGCTGCCGGTGTTCAGATAGGGCCAGACACGACGCTCATGGGCTGGATCTCCCCATGGCACTCCAATGGCATTGCGCGCCGCGAACAGCATGGACACGGCTGGTGCACGCCACTGTTGCGCACGAGGGCCTTGCTCCTTTTGAAGTGAAGCTACCGCTTGTTCCAGGGCGTCGAGAACCAGTTCCTGGGCCGCGCGGCCTTGCAGGAAATCAATGCTTTGAGGCACACCAGAATCGGCACCCTGGATAGCGTTCCAGATTAGCTTGGCGACCGCGGCGGGTTGAGCGCTGCGCGGGTCATCCATGTTCGGATACAGGCTTTGAGTGTAGGTGGCGTAAACGCTGTCGGGCAAACGGCCCTTCAGGAATACGGGTACGGCAGCGCGCATCCAGGCCTGCATGACGGCAGGGGCTGCACCTTCGTACTGCTTGCCATTGCCAGCCAGCTGCAACTTGTAGTCCCAGCCTTGTAATTGCTGGGCAGCTTGGCGGGCCAGGGCACTGGCGCGTGGCAGCTTGGCCGCTTCCTGAATAATGGGGGAGAAGTAACGCGCATTCAGGTCAGAGCGAGCGCCTAAGGAATCAATGCCCCATATTTCCTCGTCGCTTAAGCGTTGCTTGGCTTGCAGGGGAGCCAGCAGTTCCTGGACTCTATCCACATAGGAAAAATTGGAGTTATCCGCCAGCAGCGCGCCATAGGCCTTGTTGTTCCAGCTGGCGATATAGCCTTGTTGGGGATTCAGGACTTTAGGGTTGTGCTCAAAGCTCAAAAAGCCTTGCCATTCCATGCTGCCATCGCCCGCTGCGGGGAACTGGATGGCTTGATTGGCGGGGCGCTTGGGCAATAGACCCAAGGCAGCGCTACCAATATTGTTTTGGGTGTCGGCGTAGAACCAGGTGATCGAGGCGCTGACGCGGGCCGCCTGAGCCATGAACTGATCCCAGTTGCGAGCCTTGGCAGCCTGCGCCCAGCCCAGCAAAGTCTCGATTTCTCGGCCTTCCCAGGTACGACGGTTGGCGTAGGCTGTGTTGTTCTTCTTGTCCCAACTGCTGACGTAGCCTTGCGCGGCACGGTATACGTCCTGCACCACATCGTCCTGACCACGCACTTTGATGCGTACTTGCTTGTGTTCCATCGGACGCCAGGCATTCTCATACCAATAGCTGTGCGGATCACCTTCTCTCAGGCGCAGTTGATAGACATCGTTGGTGTCCAGCGAACCTACGGTGGAGCCCCAGGCAATCTGGCCATTCGTGCCGAACAGGATGGCGGGCAGGGCGACGGCCGTGCTGCCTGTCAGGTCGTAGCCTGCGCCATGCAGGCCCACGTTATAGGTGATGGATGGGGTGTACCAGCCTTGTTGCGGGCCGTTGTACAGCACGGCATGGCCATGACTTGTCTTTTCCGGGCCCAGCAGCCAGGCATTGCTGGCAGTGGGTGTGCCGGCTGCTACTGTAGGCCCCATGGCAATGGACTGCTTGTGCAGATAGTCCTGCGCGGCTTGCGAGGACAGGGCCTGCAAGTGCGTGGGTAAATCGGCCACAGCCGTTTTGGCCTCTGCTTGGGGAATGATGGTGGGGGCGGTGGGGTCGTTCAGCCAGCGCAATTGCTTGTACAGCTGTTCACCCCGCTCGCTGCCTTGGTCCGCTTTCAAGGTTTCAAGCAGATTCAGGTTGGCTACCTCCGCCGTGCCGGCAAAAAACCGGTTCAGAATCAGCCCCACCCACACCATGGCGATGTCTTCGGGCTGCCATTCGGAAGGCTCAAAACCCTGGTCCAGAAACTCCTTGGGCATCAAGGTGTCCGCTTGGGCTTTGACCTCGCGCACGCGCTGGCTGAAACCGGCGGCGTAACCCTCAAACATGGCCCGGTCCTCTTTAGACAAGGCGGCCAATTGTTTGCGAATGGAGTCCGGGTCGATATTGTTGTGGGTGACTTTATCCAGTTCCAGGTAGTCCGGGCCCAGTACTTCAGCCACGGTGCCCCAGCCAGAGCGCTTGGCAATTTCCATCTGGTACAGACGGTCCGTGGCAACGGCATAGGCGTAGCCATAGAACAGGCCATAAGTGCTGTCCGCATAAATATGCGGGGTGCCGTAGCTGTCACGCTTGATGGTGACGCTGCCAGTCTCGCTTACAGGGGCACTGGCACAGGCGGCCAGCAAAAGGCTGGCGCTGAGCACACTGAGAGTCATCCGGGATGGAAAGCGGCGGGTGAAAGTCAAAATCTTGTCTCCATAACAGTCGCTTTGAGGGGCGACATTTTTTTATCTCTTGAGAATATAACGTCAAAATTCTTTAGGTATTGATATTTCCAGGTGAAACTTTGTAGAGGATTTCCCCAGTACAAATGCTGGTTTGAAAAGGTACCTGGCGGCTTGCTTTTCTGTTTTGGCCGCTCCAGAGCCTATTGCCGGATATGATGGAGCAGTTTATGAAATCCATGATTCAGCGCGTGCAGGAACCTGGCAGGGCAGTAGCGTTTTAATCTTTGGGCTTATTAAGTGTAGTCACTGTATATTCCCGGTTTTCTTGTTTTCAGGCTATCCGCTTTTTCTGCTCATTTCCCCGTGACTTCCTTGTCTTTACGGCTTTCTGCCTGGCTCGTTGTGTTTTATGTTTAAAGTGTTCAAGGGTATATCCCTAGGCTCTGCCTGATTTACTCGAAAAAATACCATGTGTACACTTTAAATCACTAAAACAAGACAAGTTGTTGAGTCGTGTTTCGCTTCACAAGCCCACGGAGAAGACAATGAATAAGACACTGGTAGGGGTAGCACTGGCAGGAACAATGATGTTGCAAACCTTGGGGGCCACCGTTGCCGCCGAGGGAGTGATCAAGATTGGGGAGCTCAACAGCTATAAATCCCAGCCCGCATTTTTGGGGCCGTATCGAAACGGGATGGAACTGGCGGTCGAACAAATCAACCAGGCTGGCGGCATTCACGGCAAGCAACTGCAACTGATCATCAAGGACGACAATTCCAACCCTGGCGATGCGGTGCGCGCTGCCGAGGAATTGATCTCGCGTGAAAAAGTGGATGTGCTGACCGGGACCTTTTTGTCCAATATTGGTTTGGCCATCACGGACTTTGCCAAGCACAAAAAAGTATTCTTTCTGGCCAGCGAACCATTGACTGACAAGATCGTCTGGGCCGATGGCAACCGCTACACCTTCCGCCTGCGCAACTCCACCTATATGCAGGTGGCCATGCTGGTGCCTGAAGCGGTCAAGCTGAACAAAAAACGTTGGGCCATTGTGTATCCCAACTACGAATACGGTCAGTCCGCCATTGCAACCTTCAAAACCTTGATGAAGGAAGCGCAGCCTGATATTGAATTTGTTGCCGAGCAGGCCACCCCCTTGGGTAAGGTGGATGCCGGTGCCGTGGTTCAGGCTCTGTCCGAAGCTAAGCCCGATGCCGTCTTTAACGTGCTGTTTGCCTCGGATCTGGCCCGCCTGGTGCGTGCTGGCAATCAACGCCAGTTCTTCACGCCCGCTTTGCCCGTGGTCAGCATGTTGACGGGGGAGCCGGAGTATCTGGACCCCTTGGGTGAAGAGACACCAGAAGGCTGGATTGTCACCGGCTACCCTTGGTATGCCATTGACACGCCCGAGCACAATGCCTTTCTGAAAGCCTATCAGGACAAGTACAAAGAGCATCCGCGTCTGGGCACCATCATTGGCTACAGCACCATTGTGTCTATCGCTGCCGGGATTGAAAAAGCCGGTTCGACAGATACCGAAGCCATGATTAAAGCCTTCCGTGGTCTGGATGTGGTCACCCCGTTTGGGCCCATCACCTACCGCACGCAAGATCAGCAATCCACGCAAGGGGCCTATGTGGGTGTACTGGCCAAGCAAGATGGCAAAGGCATCATGACCAACATCCGTTATGCCGACGGCAAGGATGTACAGCCTACGGATGAGCAAGTCAGCCAGTGGCGTCCTGCCGCAGCTAATCAATAATTCCAAGAACGCAGTATTTCGTAGATCGGCGCGCCATCTGGCGCGCCACTTCTGACGCGAGGCAGTAATGGCCTTATCGGGTTTATGGGTTCAGTTCCTGAATGGACTGGCCGAGGCATCGTCTTTGTTCCTGGTGGCAGCGGGTTTGTCCCTGATCTTTGGGGTGACACGCATCGTCAACTTTGCCCACGGCTCCCTCTATATGCTGGGTATTTACCTGGCGTATTCCACCGTGCAGTTCATGGGCGGTTCGGCGCTGGGTTTCTGGGCGGGCCTGATCGTGGCCGCGCTGCTGGTCGGGGCCTTGGGGGCCTTGCTGGAAATTGTGTTGTTGCGGCGTATTTATAAAGCGCCCGAACTCTTCCAGTTATTGGCCACTTTTGCCTTGGTGCTGGTCATCAATGACGGGGCTTTGGCCGTGTGGGGGCCGGAGGATTTGCTGGGGCCCTTGGCACCGGGTTTGAATGGCTCCATCTCCATTGCTGGCCGCTTTTTTCCGGTCTATGACCTGGTGCTGATCGTGATTGGCCCGGTGGTCTTGGGATTGCTTTGGTTGTTGCTGACTCGCACCCGTTGGGGCGTGCTGGTACGCGCCGCTACTCATGACAGACAAATGCTGGGGGCGCTGGGTGTAAACCAGGCTTGGCTGTTCACGGGGGTCTTTGCCTTGGGCGCCTTTCTGGCTGGTTTGGGGGGAGCGGTGCAGTTGCCGCGCCAGCCCGCGAACTTGCTGCTGGATTTGAGCGTGATTGGCGACGCCTTTGTGATCGTGGTGGTCGGTGGCATGGGCTCGATTCCCGGTGCTTATGTGGCTGCCTTGATCGTGGCTGAATTGAAAGCCCTGTGCATCGCCTTGGGGACCGTCAGTATCTTTGGTGTGGACTTTGCCTTCCCGAAATTGACGCTGGTGGTGGAGTTCATCTTCATGGCGGTCGTGCTGGTCTTCAGACCGTGGGGCTTGTTTGGCCGTGCCCAGGCTGTCAGCCGTAACTCCGCTCCTATCGAAGCGCCATTGCGTCCGGGTAGCCGGGCCTTTCAGTTCATGGTGTTGGCCGTATTGGGTGTGATGGCCGCCTTGCCGTTGATGAGCGACTGGTTCCCTTACGCACCCGTACTGGCCTTGGATATTCTGGTGCTGGCCCTGTTTTCATTGAGCCTGCATTTCATGATGGGCCCCGGCGGGATGAACTCCTTTGGTCATGCCGCGTATTTTGGTTTGGGCGGGTATGCCGCCGCCTTGCTCTTTAAGGCGGCAGCCTTGTCTATGGGCTGGTCGCTGATTTTGGCACCGGCGGTAGCCGGTCTGGGAGCCATGATTTTTGGCTGGTTCTGCGTGCGCTTGTCCGGCGTGTATCTGGCTATGTTGACCTTGGCCTTCGCCCAGATTGTCTGGTCGATTGTCTATCAATGGGACAGTTTTACAGGTGGCTCTAACGGGGTAGTGGGAATCTGGCCGGCCGAATGGCTGTCGGGGGATCGCTACTATTACTTTGCGTTGTTGGTTGTCGTGGCAGCCGCCTTCTTGTTGCGCCGGATTTTGTTCTCGCCCTTTGGCTATGCCATGCGTGCCAGTCGGGATTCAGCCTTGCGGGCCGAAGCCATCGGGATTCCTGTGAAGCGGGTGCAATGGCTGACCTTCATTCTGGCGGGCACATTTGCCGGTCTGGCCGGTGCCTTGTTTGTCTTTTCCAAGGGCAGCGTATCGCCTGAAGTGATTGCCGTGAATAAATCAGTGGATGGCCTGGTCATGGTTTTGCTAGGTGGTTTGCAAACTCTGGTTGGCCCCATCGTGGGTGCCGCTGTCTTCACCTTGCTGCAAGATTTCTTCCTGGGCATTACACAGTATTGGCGCGCCTTGTTTGGTGCCGTGATCCTCTTGCTGGTGTTGGCCTTCCCGCAAGGTATTGCCGGCTTCTTCAAACGCTGGGCGCATCGTCGCGTGGCCCCTGTTGCCGGAGCGGAGGCATCGTCATGAGTTTGCTGCAAGTACGAGGTCTTAAAAAAGCATTTGGTGGCAATCTGGCCGTGGACGGGATTGAGTTCGATGTGCAGGCGGGCGAGTTTCTGGCCTTGATCGGCCCTAATGGGGCCGGTAAAACCACTACCTTCAATATGGTGGGCGGGCAGTTGACGCCAACAGCAGGTTCGGTGCGTTTGGATGACCAGGAACTGGTGGGGCTGGCTCCACGAAAAATTGCGGCAATGGGTGTGGGCCGCACCTTCCAGATTGCAGCCACCTTTGCTTCTCTGACCGTGGTGGAAAACGTACAGATGGCTTTGCTGGCCCATCAAAAGAAACTGTTTTCGTTCTGGCGACGGGCAGCAGAGTTTGAGCGGGCGCGAGCCCTGGATTTGCTGGATCAGGTGGGCATGCTGGCGCAGGCCGAGCGCCCGTGCAGCGAGCTGGCCTACGGCGACGTGAAGCGGGTAGAGCTGGCGATTGCCTTGGCCAATGATCCACGCCTGCTGCTGATGGATGAGCCTACCGCTGGTATGGCCCCGCGTGAACGCAATGAGCTGATGCGCCTGACTAAAAAACTGGTGGTGGAACGCAATATGGGCGTGCTGTTTACCGAGCACAGCATGGATGTGGTGTTCGAGCACTCGGACCGCATGCTGGTGCTGGCCCGTGGCCGCTTGGTGGCGGAGGGCGATGCCGACTATATCCGCCAACACCCCAAGGTGCAGGAAGTCTACTTTGGGACTGGCAAGACGTTTGAGAACAAGGAGTCGGCATGATGCGCGATCTGCAAACTAGCGCCGATACGGCCCAGGCCCAGAACAAAGAGGCTTTGCTGACCATAGAGGGGCTCAATGCCTGGTATGGCGCGGCGCATATCCTGTTTGATTTGTCCTTGAATGTGCAGCGGGGAGAAGTGGTCGCCCTGATGGGGCGTAACGGTGCAGGCAAGTCCACAACCTTGAAGTCCATTATGGGTTTGATGGAGCGTAGCTCCGGCCAGATTCAGTTTATGGGGCAAGCCATCCAGGACAAGCAGCCGTTTGAAATTGCTCGGGCAGGGCTGGGTTTTGTGCCCGAGGACAGGCGCATCTTTACGGATTTAAGCGTCACGGAGAATCTGGAAGTGGGGCGTCAGCCGCCGCGGCATTGGCCTGATGGCACGGCTGCTCCGCATTGGAAGCCGGAGCGACTCTACAGCCTGTTTCCCAATCTGGGCCAGATGCAGGACAGGCCCGGCGGACAGATGAGCGGGGGCGAACAGCAAATGCTGACTGTGGCCCGTACCTTGATGGGCAATCCGTATCTGGTGCTGCTGGATGAACCGTCCGAAGGCGTTGCCCCGGTGATTGTGGAGCAAATGGTGCAGATGATTCTGGAGCTGAAACAGGCGGGCGTCAGTATTTTGCTGTCTGAGCAGAATCTGCATTTTGCCGAGCTGGTTTCGGACCGGGCTTATGTGCTGGAAAAGGGGCAAATACGGTACAGTGGCGCCATGCAGGAATTAAGCGCCAACGAGCAGGTGCGGCGCACTTACCTGTCTGTTTAATTTCGGGCCCCGGCCTGACTGGCTTCAGGAGAACACTATGGCAGACGCACGTCCCAATCCGCAGACCGTGGTTGATTTTTGGGTTGAGTCAGGCCCAGAAAAATGGTTTCGCAAATCCGATGATTTCGACCGGGAGTTTCGCGAACGTTTTCTGGATTGGCACGAACGTGCCGCCCAAGGCGAGTTTGATGATTGGGCACAAACGGCTGAAGGCAGTTATGCCTTGCTGATTCTGCTGGACCAGTTCCCGCGTAACTCGTTTCGCAACACGACACGCATGTACGCCACGGATGACAAAGCCTTGGACCTGGCCAAACAAATGGTGGCCAAGGGTTTGGACAAGCAGATTCCAGTGGAGCGCCGAGTGTTTTGCTACCTGCCTTATTCACATGCGGAAAACTTGGCTGATCAGCAAGAGGCCGTCCGTTTGAATCAGGAAATTGGTCGTCCTTGGCTGGATCATGCCGAGGAACATCTGGATGTGGTGGAGCGATTTGGCCGGTTTCCTCATCGCAACAGCATTCTGGGTCGCACAACTACCGAAGAGGAAAAGCAGTTTCTGCGAGAAGGCGGCTTTTCTGGCTGAGGGTGGCCAGGCTTGTAGTGCTTGCTAGGTCCTGGGCGGGACTTGCTAACAAGCTCTTCGCTCGCCAGGACAATGATAGGTAAAAACAACAAGGCCTGAGTTCGGTGTCATACCGAACCCAGGCCTTTTGTTATGGGGAAAAGAAGCGGCTAATAAGCCCGTTTTATAAGTGGCCTTTTTGTTGGCGAATAGCTGCAATCTTGTCTTTCAAACCTTTCCAGGCGGGTTTGTCTGGTGCAAAGCGCGCCCGCATATAGTTCAGCAAATCTTCCATCTGCTGATCGTTCATGCTGTCTTTAAAGGCGGGCATGGCACCCAGGCTAGCTTGGGCAGGGCGAGTAATGCCGTGCATCAGAACTTGAATCGTATTGTCCGGGTGGTCGCTGTGCAGATTGCTGTTCAGGACCAGGGAAGGGCGAGCACCAAACAACACCGGACCACCGCGCGGATCATGGCAGACGGCACAGGCACCGTTGAACAGATTTTCACCGGGCATCACCATCACGTCTTTATTGCTGCGGCTGTCTTGTTCAAGACGCGCAGCCTGGGCGGCGTGCTCTTGTTCTTGCTGGCTTTCGACGGGATTCAAGCTGCTCAAGTAATTGGCCATAGCCCTTACGTCGGACTCAGGCAGTTCGGCCAAACCGGCAATGACAGGCCCCATCGGACCGGCTGCTACACCGTGACGAGGCGAATAGCCGGTGCGCAGGTATTGGTATAGCTCCTGTTCTGTCCAGGGAATCGGGGCGCGGGACAGGGCATTGAGAGCAGGTGCTTCCCAGTTGTCGGCAAAGCCTCCGGCCAGAAAGTTGGCTTCCCCGCCTTTCTCGGCTCCCAGGAAATTACGTGGGCTGTGGCAGGCGGCACAGTGCCCGCTGCTATTGACCAGGTACGCGCCCCGGTTCCACTGCACGGTTTGCGTCGGGTCCGGCACATAGGCATTGGGATCGCGGTGGAACAAGGCGTTCCAGCCCGCTACCAAAGGCCGCATGTTCATGGGGAAGGGCAGCTTAGTTTCTGGCACCTCGGACTTCACAGGCTCTTGCGTCATCAGATAGGCATACAGGGACTGCATGTCTTCGTCGCTGATTTTGGCAAAAGCGGTGTAGGGGAAGGCCGGGTACAAGTGGCGTCCGTCTTGATGGATGCCTTCGCGCATGGCGCGTTCAAATGCCTTGTAGCTCCAGGTGCCTATACCGGTCTCTTTATCCGGAGTGATGTTGGTGGTGTAGATCGTGCCAAAAGGTGTATCCAGCCCCAGGCCCCCGGCATTGGGTTTGCCGCCTTCGGTGGTGTGGCAAACCACGCAGTCGCCTGCAATGGCGACCAGCCGGCCTCGTTCGATCGCCAGATCCGAAAAGATGGAGGTATCGACCTGGCCTACCGGGGCGATAGCAGGACGCCAGGGCATGGCGCTTAGCATCGTGCCCGTTGCGACGGCAGCCAATGCACCCAGCCAGGTTTTACGTTTCTTGCTGCTGCCAGCCTTGCCGGACTGATAGCCCAAGGCCAGGGATTGCTCGTTAAAGGGAGCGCTGGTCAGACGTATGCCACTGGCGTTGAAAATCGCATTGGCGATAGCGGCCGCAGCTGGTAGCTCCACGCCCTGGTTCCAGGCCAAAGGCTGGCCAACCGCGTTCTCGCGCTTGACCAGTTGCACTGAAGGCTTGGCACTTGCTGAATCAACAGTCTGGCTGTTCTGGCCTGATTGCTTAGGGGTGGAACCCGCATTGAGCAGCTTCTGTGCCCAGCGTCCCAGTCGGTCTGCCAGGGCCGGGGCAGATTCTGTCGTTTGGTTTGACGGCCCCAGTTCTGTGCTGTCATGACCAATGGTCAGCTTGTCGATGCTCAGGGTGCCTTGGCGTGTATCCACGCTGACATCTACGGCCCACGCAGACCATTGCTCCCTTGCTGCCTGTCCGGGCACTTGCTCGACGATATGGCTATAGGCCAGCCCGCGACCTTTGCGCAGGGGGCCTTGGTGAGCAGGGAGGGGCTCGGACCAGTCCGACTGAGCAGCTACTCGTTGGAGCAGATCACGGCCTTGGGGGCTACTGACTTGCTCCAGGCGGGCTTGCAAAGGGTCCAGGCCCAGGGCGTGGCAGTCCTGGTCGAACTGCGATTCTTGAGCGAAGACTGTCGCTTGGGCCAAGCTGTCCGGGTCGCTGCTGGCTGCTGCGCCGTCATAGTTAGGAATAGGGGCGGCGAAGTACTCGCTTTGGACTTGCGGGCCAGTATTGGGCAGCCCTTGCTGCCCGCACAAAATAGCTGCCAGAGAAGGACGGGCCCCCGACAAGGTGTTCAGATGCCAGCGGCTGGATTGCAACTGGGCACTCAAACCACCGTTGTTGGCCCGCTGATAAACGCTCAAGCGAATAATCGATTCGCTGTGGCTGGCACGCACCTGGACTGCCTGGGGGCGGCCAAAAGCCATGACGGCTGCATCCATCGCGCAGTCGTACGCATCAGCCTGGTTGGCGGCGATATCTTGCAAGCAGATTTGCTCGGCCGGCAGGCCACTTAGGGCCTGCAGCTCCAGCAACAGGGCGGCCGGGCGCAGGGTGTGAGCCCAGACGTAAAGCTTATTGTCGTAGTAACAGGCACGTGCCCAAGCCGTTTCTTGATGCTCGGTTCCTGCCTGCCATTCATAGCTTTGGTCGGGTGTGCTTGGGCTGCGGGCTGCAGCTTCATGACTGTCCAGCGCTGCTTGATTGGCAATGACAGGCGTGGCCCAACGGGCATCCAGAAGTGCGGCTCCTTGTTGGGCTTGTTCTGCCTGAACGGCCAGCACCCCCAGAAAGTTGCCTGTGTGCACGCAGGCCACCACCCCCGGAACTTGCATGGCGGCGTGTTTGTCGACGGCCTGTAGTTCCGCACCCTGATACATGCCGTTTTCATAGGACCAGAAAGGGGGACGTAGCACCGCAGCATGGAGCAGGCTGACGCCGGCAGGCAGTTCCAGCCATTGCGCCGGGGACGTGTTTTGTACTGAATGACTCATCGCCGGGCCTTTGCGGCTTGAAGTGCTGCCTGCATGATTTCCACATGGGTCCCGCAGCGGCACAGGTTATAACGCAGTTCGTCCCGGATCTGTTCTTCTGTAGCGTGCGGATTGCGATCCAGTAAAGCCTGCACCGTCATGACCATACCGTTCAAGCAGTAGCCGCATTGAGCGGCCTGACAATCAATAAAGGCTTGCTGGACATCATTGGCTTGGCCATCTTGGGCCAAGCCTTCCAGCGTAGTGATTTGGCGGTGTTCGACCAGGCTGACAGGCACCACACAGGAGCGTGCTGCCACCCCGTCCACCAAGACGGTACAGGCGCCGCATTCGCCCAGCCCACAGCCAAATTTGGGACCGTTCAGCCCCAGATCGTTGCGCAGCACATAGAGCAACGGGGTGTCGGGTTCCACCTCGATGATGTGGGTCTCTTGATTGACCCGCAAGGTGCACGGGCGGGAACAAGGGTTCATGGGGTTTTGCCTGCTCGGTATTGATATGCTTAAATTAAGTGTATACACTTTAATTTATTGAGTAAATAGATTCTACTACTCCCTTGAGGTATCAATCAAAGAGCTCTCGGGAAACGATGTAAAAATCGTGTAATTCATAGTTGATATAGGGTTTACACTGATTATTGGGCTCTTGATTTTCTCTTTATAGTAAGTGCGGAAAATGAATTTCAGCGCACTTCATTTGATTTTAATAGGGCGTGTACACTAGTAATTAGGGCTTTGGTACAGCGCGCTTAAGGCGGGTTTTCAGGGTCTGATCCGTACCTGCTTCTTATGGACCTTGTTGATAGCAGCCTAGCCAGGAGAGTGTGATGTCTTATGAAGCGCCGCGTCACCAGCAGCAAGATTTGCTCAAGGCGCAAGGCACATTGCTGATTTTAGCGGCACCGGTCCGGCCTCCCAAGCCTTCGCCCGGTCAGCCTGGCGTGGTCTCTGAGTATCTGCAAGATCACGATGATGTGTTCGTGGCTGTGTCCGAGCAAGGTTGGGTAAGGGCGTTTAACGGACATGTGGATTTAGGGACGGGAATACAGACGGCCTTGAGCCAGATTGTGGCTGACGAGCTGGATGTACCCATGTCACGTGTGCAGATGGTGCTCGGTCATACCGATGCGGTGCCCAATCAGGGCCCCACCATTGCCAGTGCCTCCATTCAGATTCACGCCGTGCCGCTGCGCAAGGCGGCGGCTCAAGCGCGTCAATTGCTGCTGGCTCAGGCCGCGCAACGCTGGGAACTGTCGGTAGATCAATTAAAGGTAGTAGACGGCACGGTGATCGCTGCTGACGGACGCAGCCTGACGTATTGGCAATTGCTGGAAGGCCAGGCGCTGCGTGCCTACCTGGATAAGGAAACACCGACTAAAGCGGCCAAGGACCTGCGCATTGTGGGTACGCCGCAGGCGCGTGTCGATATTCCAGGCAAGGTCGCCGGCCAGTGGGTCTATGTTCATGACGTGCGCGTACCCGGCATGTTGCATGGGCGCGTTGTACGTCCCCCTTATGTTGGGCGCGATAGTGGTGATTTTGTAGGTTGCAGCCTGGAGTCGCTTGATGAGGACTCCATTCGTCACATTGCCGATGGACTACGTGTCGTGGTGATTGGGGATTTTGTGGGGGTGGTGGCTCATCGTGAAGAGCACGCTATTCGCGCAGCACGTGAGCTGAAGCTGCGCTGGAAAGCCATTCCGCCTTTAGAGGACATGAGCGATCTGGAACAACTGATCCGTCGTCAGCCCAAGACTGAGCGTTTGCTGGCGGATAGCGGTCCGGATTTTGACGAGTTGCCCGCTGAAGGCAAGCGCCTGAAACGCAGCTATATCTGGCCGTTTCAATTGCACGCTTCTATTGGCCCCTCTTGCGCGGTTGCGGATTATCAGCAGGGGCACAGCCGGATTTGGTCCGGCACGCAAAACCCGCACATGCTGCGTGTTCATCTTAGCCAACTGCTGGATGAGGATGAGGCGGGTATAGAGATTATTCGTCACGAGGCCGCAGGCTGCTATGGCCGCAATTGTGCGGACGACGTGTGCGCCGACGCTTTGCTTTTGTCCCGTGCCGTGGGTGCGCCTGTGCGTGTGCAGCTGACTCGTGAGCAGGAGCATGGTTGGGAGCCTAAAGGGGCCGCCCAACTGATGGATGTGGAAGGCTCTATCGATACCGATGGCGGATTGCGTCACTATGATTTTGTGACTCATTACCCCTCGAACGATGCGCCCAATCTGGCTTTGTTGCTGACCGGTCGTGAATCGGCTGCGCCCCGTCAATTGGAGATGGGTGATCGCACTGCCGTGCCGCCCTATAGCTACCCCAAGCAGCGTGTGGTGTGTCAGGACATGGCCGCCATTGTGCGAGCCTCCTGGCTGCGCGGCGTGTCAGCCATGCCGAACTCTTTTGCACATGACTGCTTTTTGGACGAGCTGGCTTTTGAAGCCCAGGCTGATCCTTTGGCTTACCGTTTGCGCTACCTGGACAGCGATGTGCGGGCCCAAGAGCTTTTGCAGGCTGTTGCCGACAAAGGGCAGTGGCAGGCAGGGCAGCGTGGCTCTCGCGGACAGCCGGACGAGCAGGGCTATTTATATGGTCGTGGCCTGTCTTACGCCCGTTATATCCATAGCAAATTTCCTGGTTTTGGTGCTGCTTGGTCAGCCTGGTTGCTGGATCTAAGGGTACAGGTCGAAACCGGTGTGATCGAGGTTCAACAGATTTATGTAGGGCAGGATACCGGCCAGATGGTGAATCCGGCCGGCGTTCGCCATCAGATTCACGGCAACGTGATCCAGTCACTGAGTCGCACTCTGTATGAGCAAGTGGTTTTCAATGCGCAAGGTGTGGTCAGCGCGGAATGGGGGGCTTACCCCATTGTTGATTTTCCGCGCATCCCGCCCATTGAAGTCATTTTGATGGACCGGCAATCCGAGCCGCCGATGGGGTCGGGCGAATCCGCTTCCGTGCCCTGTGCCTCGGCCATTGCCAATGCTTTATTCGATGCGACTGGCCGACGTTTTCGGCAAGTGCCTTTTACACCGGATGTGGTCCGGGCCGCGCTGGCTGCTGCGCCTGTAAGGGCGTAGGCAGCAGCTCTTTTCATGGGTCAGGCCCAGGCCTGACGGTTTCAATCCAAGGACAGATTAATGAGTAACTTTCTTTACGGCGGCCATGTTCATGCCAATGGCATTCGTCAGCATTACCTGCGTTACGGTGGTTCCAGCGACGGCCGCGATCAGCGCCCTGCGGTCATCATCGTGCCAGGCATCACCAGCCCAGCCGTGACTTGGGGTTTTGTAGGCGAGCAGTTCGGTAAGCACTTTGATACTTACATCCAGGATGTGCGTGGCCGTGGTTTAAGCGAAGCGGCTGAAGGCATGGATTACAGCCTGGATGCGCAAGCGGATGACTTGATTGCCTTGGCTCAAGCCCTGGGTTTGAAGGACTACATTGTGGTCGGTCACTCCATGGGTGCGCGCATTGGTTTGCGTGCGGCGCATAAGAACAGCGATGGCTTGAACCGTCTGGTCATGGTGGATCCTCCCGTCTCCGGCCCAGATCGCCGTGCTTACCCGTCCAAGTTGCCGTGGTACGTGGATTCCATGGCGATGGCTCGCAAGGGTTGTACGGCTGAAGACATGCGTGCCTTCTGCCCGACCTGGACCGAAGAGCAACTGCAATTGCGTGCTCAGTGGTTGCACACCTGCCACGAGCCCGCCATCTTGGCCAGCTTTGAAGGTTTCCACACCGACGATATTCACGCCGATTTCCCACACTTGAAGGTCCCTGCTTTGCTGATGACTGCCGAGCGTGGTGATGTGGTGCGCGATGAAGACGTGGCCGAGATCCAGCAACTGGCTTCTGGTGTGCAGCACGTGCGCGTGCCCAACGCCGGTCACATGATTCCTTGGGACAACGAAGCCGGCTTTTACGAGGCTTTCGGTGATTTCCTGGGCCAGCGCCTGGTGTGATGTTGAAAGGGCCACATGGGTGGCCCGTCGTGATGCAGAGGTTCCGCGTCAGTGTCGGAACCTTTCACAAGGAGAGACAAGATGGCAGTAAGTGATTACCAACTTATCGAGGCGTGGCAGGAAGTGCTGCGTCTGTCCAAGCTGGAGGCCGGTCAAACAGTGACCTTGCTGACCAGCTCGACCACGCACCCGCAGACTATGCAGTGTGCACAGATTGCGGCTCAGTCTATGGGTGCGATTGTGAATCGCCTGGACTTGTTGCCGGTCAATGCAGAAAAAGCCTTGAGCCGGGATTCCCTGGCTTACCTAGGTACGACGCCTTTAACGGGTAATGAAGCAGCGATCGCAGCCTTGAAGGCCAGCGATCTGGTGCTGGATTTGATGACCCTGTTGTTCTCGCCCGAGCAGATCGACATTCTGAAGTCCGGCACCAAGATTTTGCTGGCGGTAGAGCCACCCGAGATTCTGGTTCGTACCGTGCCGACTGAAGCAGATCGTGCACGCGTGACGGCTGCGGCTGCGTTGATTAAAGCCGCCAAGGAAATGAGCATCACTTCGGCTGCCGGTACAGATTTGCGTTGCCCGCTGGGTGAATTCCCCGCCATTCGTGAGTACGGTTTTGTGGATGAGCCCGGACGTTGGGACCACTGGCCCAGCGGTTTTGTGCTGACCTGGCCCAATGAGTTGGGTACCAACGGCACCATCGTGATCGACAAGGGCGACATCCTGTTGCCACAGAAGAAGTACTCGACTGAGCAGATCATTCTGACGGTAGAAAACGGCTACGCCACCAAGATTGAAGGCGGTATCGAAGCCGAGTTGTTGGACGAGTACATGAAGTCCTTTAACGACCCCGAAGGCTATGCCATCTCCCACATTGGTTGGGGGCTGCAGCCACGTTGCCACTGGTCCACGCTGGGTTTGTACTCGCGTGAGAACACCATTGGCATGGATGCGCGTGCGTTCGAGGGCAATTTCTTGTTCTCCTTGGGCCCGAACAATGAAGCGGGTGGCAAGCGGACAACGGCCTGCCACATTGATATTCCATTGCGTAATTGCACGGTGAGCCTGGATGGTCGCGCTGTGGTGCGTGATGGCAAAGTACTGGACGGAGGCGTGGGTGAGTACGAATGAAGGGGCGGTTTACGCTCAACAAGGGTTTGGATCGACATTGGAGCCTAAAGCTCCATATGGGCTGCTGATTATTGATCTGGTGAACGGCTTTGCCGACCCGGCAGTGTTTGGTGGCGGCAATATTCCTGAAGCGATCGAGAACACGCAAAAGCTCTTGGCGACGGCGCGTGAGCAAGGCTGGCCGGTGGCGCATACGCGCATCGTGTATGCCGATGATGGCGCTGATAACAATATTTTCAGCATCAAGGTCCCCGGCATGCTGGGGCTGACGGAAGACGCACATAACAGCCATATCGTGCCGGAGCTGGCTCCGGCTGCGGGCGAGTTTGTTGTTCGCAAGAACGTGCCTTCGGCCTTCTTCGGTACGCCTTTGGCGGCGTGGTTGACGCAGCGTGGTGTGCAGACGCTGCTGGTGGCCGGTGCCGTGACCAGTGGTTGCGTGCGCTCTAGCGTGGTCGATGCCATGCAGTTGGGTTTCCGCCCCTTGGTGGTGTCTGATTGCGTGGGGGACCGTGCAATTGGCCCGCATGAGGCGAACTTGTTCGACATGCGTCAGAAGTACGCCACCGTGGCAACGCGTGAAGAGGCGATGAAGCTGATTGGTTTGTAATCAGCCTTTCTGTAAATTGCTTTACAGACAGCTGTGATCGAGTATCGATGGTCTGCCGCTTGGGGGCAGGCTGTCGGACCTGTGCCCCTGGGAGTCGAATGGCTCTCGGGGGCTTTTTTATGCACTGTGGCGCAGCATTGGGGCCTTGGTATAGGGCTTTGCAGCCGCTCAGTTGATCACGTGTTGGCCTCTGGATTCGCGCTCGATGTGTGGGAGGCGCAGGAGGGTTGCTGAATGTGCCGGGTGAGCTTTGCGTGATAGGGGAGACAGTTTTCTTGTGGGGCCCCTGTGCGGCTTGTCTTGGCGGGTCCCTTGCCCACGCTGCGCGTGGGTGCCCTTGTCAGTGCGCCGTTGCGGGCGGGTCGTGAACTCGGAGCGCGGCTGGTCCCCCGGACCAGCCGCAAGCGTGCTCCTCAAACAGCACGCCCCTTGCCTCCCGCCTCGTCACCCTGCCTGCGGCAAGAGCCCTGACTCGCCCGCCAAGCCGCACACGGGCCCCACAAGAAAACAAGTGGCATCGGTGAAAGCTCAAACGGTACTGGAGGTGTGTTGGGGCTTCACAAGAGAGAGGCCCCGATTAATGAGCCTCTATGCTGTTGTTTGATGTGCTGATTATGCGAGTGAGTGAAGCGTTGGCACTTCTCAAACTGCACGTCCTTTGCTTCCCGTATCGTCTCCCTGCCTGCGGCAAGGGGCCTGATTCGTTCGCCAAGTTGTACAGGGGCCCCACAAGAAAACAAGTGGCATCGGTGAAAGCTCAAACAGTACTGAGGTGGTTTTGAGATCTCATGAGAGAGAGGCCCAGATTGATGAGGCTCTGCGCTGTTGTTTGATGTGTTGATTGTGCGAATGGGCGGAGCTTTGGTGCTTCTCAAACAGCGCGTCCCTTGCATCCCGCATCGCCCCCCTGCCTGCGGCAAGGGGCCTGGCTCGTTAGCCAAGTTGTACACGGGCCTCACAAGAAAACAAGTAGCATCGGTGAAAGCTCAAACGGTACTGGGAGTATTTTGGGGTTTCACGAGAGAGATGCCCCGATTAATGAGCCTCTATGCTGTTGTTTGATGTGCTGATTATGTGAGTGAGTGAAGCTTTGGCACTTCTCAAACAGCACGCTCTTTGCTTCCCGTATCGTTCCTCTGCCTGCAGCAAGGGGCCTGGCTCGTTCGCCAAGTTGTACACGGGCCTCGCAAGAAAACAAGTAGCGTCAGTGAAAGCCTAAGCGGAACTGGGATGGGTTTGGGATGTTAGGAGCGTAGGCCCTACAAGAAGATGTGCAGCATTAGTGAGAGTGATAATGTTGTTGGGATGGGGAGGACGCGTTGTGTGTATGCTTCAGCGCCCCCACCCGTTCAAGCAGTCATCCCGTTTCTTGGTAAGTGTCTATTCTTAAAATGCCCAGCGCAGATTTACTTGGCCCTGCAGGGAGGAGTATCCGCCCCCAAATTGTGAGCTTATATCGGTGCCAATCGTCAGGCGCTCACTGCGTTGCCAGGTAAGGCCCGCTCGCAGGCTCATTGTGTCGCGTGGGAGCACGCTATTGCGGGTGTTGAATCTGGTGTCCGTGGAGGCAATCGCGAAGTGTGCTGCTTGAGTCAGGTCGCGGTTCAACCATTCATGATTCCAGCCTATGTCGAAATTCATGCCCAGCTTGCTGCCATCGTTCAGCGGGTGGTTCCAGGATGCCGTCAGGCCAAGGCTGGAGCGCAGGGCATCGACGCGCTTGCTGTCCAGGTGCAGGCGTGTTGCCGCATTGCCCGATTCGTCGATAGAGGGTCGGGACACTGAGGCATAGTTCATGCTGGCGAAGGGGCCTACTGCAAAGGATGGGTTGAGCTGCCACAGGTAGCCTGTGCCTGCATCTAGCGACAGACTGTGCCCTGTCCAGTCAGATGAGTGAGAGGCCTGGTAGTCTCCAATGGCAATCTGCCTGCGCATATCAGCTTGCTCAAGACCCAGGCGCAGCCCGCTGAACGCATACAGACCTTGCGTTGCACCAGGACGGTACTGCAGTTGGGCGGCGACCCCAAATGCGGTTGCTTTGCTCTTGCCCGAATAGGGCGCATCTGGTTTGACTGAGAGCTCTGCAATATCAAGTTGGGCGCCAAACGCGACGTCGGGTGCGGATTCCAGCCCGCGTCCGGCTCCAATGATCAGGCCATAGCTGTGGGCATCGTAGCCCAGCATGGATCCACGAGTGTTTTGATCAGCGCTTGAACCGAATGCCAAGGCGTAGCCCTGCCAATCCGTTCCAGATCCTTGTATTCCTTTGCGGGCTGTTTGCATGATTTCACGCTCATGCATCAGGGAGGCGGCGATCGCGGCACTGTAGCCGGCTGGCGAAACCTGATCCAATGCGTCAGTGATCAGTGAACCGTCTTTGGCCGAGAAATCGAGCTCCTGGAACAGTGCTTGAGCTGGTGCAGCTGCGGTGGACGCCAACTGGAACAAGGCGTTTCCGGCCTCTTGCTGGTTGGTGTCGTGGCCATATTGGCTGTAGGCAGTGTCAGCTCGAGTGGCAGACAGGCGGTAGCGTTCACTGCCCAAATGCACGGCGTCAAACTGCAAGGTGGGTGATACGACGGAGATTTGAGTGTTGTCGAAACTGCCGCTGTGGCTGCTCGCTTGCACGATAGAGTCGGTGTCTACCGACCAGGAGTTTTGATACCAGTCCGCCAAAGGCGTCAGTTTCAGTGTGCCGGCCAGTTCAGCATTGCCGCTGACAGCAAGTATGTCGTGACCGCCTTTGCCATCAAATTCGGCCAAAAGGCGCCCACTTGTTGTTTGCTGGAAGTCCCCATTGACCTTGATACGCCCGACTGAGTTGCCGGGAGCCAGTGTGCCAGCGTTGATCAAAGCCTTGCCGCTGGCCAGATCAAAGCTGGCATTGCCACCTAAGGTTGCGGCTTTGTGAATGGTGGCGCTGTAGACCTGCAAGGTTCCGTCCAACTGACTAGTGCCGCCGTCAAACGACAGGGCCAGATTATCTTTGCCGGTGATGTTGCCGGCGTAGCTCAGGTGAAAGGCGTCATCGGCTTGACTGAGACTGCGGCCCTGGCTGTCGGCCGCCTGACCAAAGGACAGCGTGGTGAGGCGCAGTTGCTGATTCTCGTCACGCTGTGCATAACGCGAAATAATGTCGCCTTCAATCTGTGCGCCTTGCATCAGGTTGATGCGCTGCACGTAGGCGTTGTCAGAAATCAGGATGGCTGCTTCATTGCCCGCAACTCGCCCGCTAATGTCGGCTTGTTGAACCAATGGGCCGTTCAGTTCGGGGAGCAAGTCTTTATCTTGGCCACCAACGGTACGTATATAAGAGCCACGACGCTCGGTACGGTCGCCTAAGGAATTGGTACCAAAATCAAAACGCAGGCCGACTCCTTGAGGGCCGGTAGCCTGGATGTCGCCGCGATGAACCAGCGTGTGTCCCCGACCGTAGGCAAACTGAATGCCTTGTCCGTTCAAGCCATCGGCGTAGATTTTGACGCCTGGGTCGACGATCAGGGTATTGTTTTCGCCATCGACTCGTATCCCTGCGCCACCGGACCCCGCTGCCAGCAGGTCTGCGGCTTGTCGGATCTGGTTATTGCTGCCGTAGATATGCAGGCCCAAGCCTAGCGTGGCCTGGTTGTACTGGCCTGGAAGATACTGGGTACCAGTGGTATTACGCGCAAAGAAACCTTGAGTGTTGACCAACTCAAGGCCATCGCCGTAGATTGAGCGGCCAAAGAAATTGGCCCGGTCAATGGTGTACCCCAGGTCTTGCAGGACTGCCAACTCCGCTTCCATGAAGACTGAATAGTTGCGGTAGTTTTGATGGCTCATGACGCTGTTTCGAAGTTCAATATGGCTCATGTAGTTATCGTCCACGCTGCCATCCTCGCCCAGCATCTTGACTGGCACACCGCGCAGGCCACCAGCAAGGACTTGCTCGATGTTGGGGCCAAGCAGGAAGCCCGTATCCTGGCGCAAATCAAATGCGTCAGGATCGTAGACGTTGTCACAACCGTCGCACACAATGCTCTGACCTGGGCGCGCTGGCTTACCGTTGTCGTCTCTGAGCAGCTGCGTCCAGCTATTCAGGTTGTCGGTGAAATAGGGTTGCGTGTCATTGAGTATGTCCCTGTCTTTTACGCTGCTTGAAATGCCCAGCCCGTGGGCAATTTCGTGGACGGCGGTCAGAAGTACGCTGTCTTTACCGGTAAGGGGCGTTTGCGTAAAGGAGGGGTTCCTTGCATAGTCGTCCTCACCCAGGCCAAAAAGGCCATGCCCTCCCAATGGCAGTGTTCCCTCCGACGGTGTCAGGCCGAGTATGTTTTGCTGCATCTCCGTGAGGGTGCTTTGGCCGTCATTGGCGGTGGGCGAGCCCCCGTAGGCATTTTCTTGCACACTACTCGTGCCAATATTGACGATGGTTGGAGGGTTGTCGCTTTGGGGCTGCAGTATTTCAGCCCAATAGCCCATGCCTTTAAGAATATCTTCTTTGTAAGTCTGATGGCCCTCCCAGCTCCAGGCGGAGGCATTGTCACCGTCAAACAAACCGTCGTTCATATCGAAAAAACGCGCGATAAACACGGTGCGCCCTGATGGATCTTCTACCGTCCTTTCTTCCAGAGCGTGGGCAGATAGCGGGCTAATGATTAGCGCCAGTGCGGCACTCAGTTTTGTGAGTTTCATTATTGAGTAGGCGTTGAATGCGCGGAATGGGATCGGCACTGAAGGGCTCCTGTCGCTTAGGAAGCTATCTGATTAGAGTAATGCGTTCAGTGTTGCGATGGCGGTCTGCATGCACAGGGGAGTTTCCCCAGCTTGTGCGGGAAAATATAGCAGATGAACTCAGGCTGACTCTGGTGGTTTTAAACCCTTTGGTCCCTTTTTAAACGGGCTCTGTACACCGGTTTTTTAGTGAAGGATAGGGGATCGCTTGGTGTGTCCTGTCGATGAGGTTGCTGAGTCGGGGGATTCGGTTTTTTTCCTGGTCTCTTGTTAGGGGCCAGACTTATCCTTTAGCCTAGTAAGTTCAACGGCAGTGAAGCGCCTGCAGGCGTAAGCAATTTAAAGGTGAATAGATGGCAGGGCAGCAGCGGGTATTGGGGGTGACGGGTTTGATTCTGGCTGCAGGCTTGGGCCGGCGCTTTGATCCTTCCGGGCAGCACTTGAAGCTACTGGCCAAAATGCCTGATGGCAAGACGCTGGTGCGGCATGTATGCGAGTCAGCCCTGTTTGTGCTGGAGGACGTGTTGCTCGTCTGCGATGTACACGAACAAGCCTTACGACAAGAGCTGGGTGATTTACCGCTACGGTTTGTGACGGCCTCTGAGGCGGTTCGCGGCATGGGTGTCAGTCTGAAAGCCGGGGTGCGCGCCAGTGAGCCTTTGTATGGTTATGTGGTTTTGCTGGCCGATATGCCATGGGTGAAACCCAGTACCGTGGCGGCAGTGGCTCAGGCAGTGCAGGACGGGGCGGGCATTGTTCGGCCTGTGCTGGAAGGTCAGCCGGGTAATCCGATTGGGTTTGGCCTGCAGTGGCGCGAAGCGCTTTTAGCTCTGCCAGACGAGCAGGGCGCTCGGGGCTTATTACAAGCTAATCAGGAACAAACCCTGTTTGTTCCCTTGGTCGACACGGGGATTGTGCGAGATGTAGACACCCCCGGTGATTTGGAGAAGGCTTGATCTTTCCTTAACCGTGACCGCGTTGCTTGGCGATCAGTTGGCGTTCCAGACGACTGATGTAATGCTGAATCGCCATTTGTGTAGAGGCAGACAGGTCAATAAAGGTACAGCCCAGACGCTGGATCTGTTTGCCGTTGGGCAATTGCTGCGTTTCTTTACGAGCGACCTGCAAAGCCACCACAAATGAACCGGCTTGGGGCAGTTCCAGCAAAGACTCGGTTTTGTGCGTGCCGATGACTTCTGCCAGGCTCTGGGACTCGTCTATCAAAGACAGGCCACCCCCACTAATGTCATGTAGCAAAAAGCTCTTGCTCTCGTTGTTCAATCGCAAGATCACCATGGCCGGTTCGCTGACAGGCACGTTCACGCGAAAGAACTCGCGGCGCTGCAAGCGACGGATGGATTCGGGAATGGGGATTGCCAAGGCCGGTTGGCCTTCATAAGACACCACTTCAGGCGTTGGACCCTGAAATGTCACTTTGATCTTGTCGATGGACGTTTCAAAGTTGGTGTGCTCGGACTGCAGCAGATTGCGCGTCTTTTCTTCTTTGTTGGCGGTGTCGATCACCACCACGTTATTGTCCAGATCAATGTCCAGAATCGTGGTGACAATCCGGTCATTGCCATGGTTGGCTTCCATGTGCAGTAGCAGGCCCCCTTTTTCGATAGCCCGTAAAACACGCAGAATTTCAAATTTGGACTGGATCTGGTAGGGATCGTCCTCGATTGGGGGGAGCGAAGAGGTCATGGAAAGTACGGGAAAAGAATCGGTAAATGTCTGTAAGTGATTGTAGGTGCCAGAGTAGCACTCTGGCCAAGATTTCGATGCTAATTAGTTGACTAAGGGTTTAAGCCTGGTTCATGCACAGTAGGGCGCAACGCGCTGCTGCCAAGTCCCAGGCAGCAGAGCCCACGGATTTGAAAAACAAGGGCTTGTCGCGGGGAGCGGGGGTACGCAGTACTTGGTGGATGCTGTGGACTTGATCCCAGTCCACTTTTGCCTGAATCAGATCACCCGCTTCATGACGGGCAGCCACTACATCATCTGCATACAAGCGGCTATCGAGCAGGGTATGGGCCTCAAATTCGGCCATGTCGGGTTTGAATGCGCCTAAACCGATCAGCAAGCGGTCCAGACGAGCGGCTTCGTGATAAATCGGGCTCAGGCTGGAGGTCAAAGTAATGACGACATCTGCATCTTCGGGTACTTGGGCAGCGGCTTGCACCCGTTCGCCAAAGCGTGGGCTGAACGATGCAGCAGCAGCTTGGGCGCGCTCCAGACTGCGACCTGTCAGGCTGATGCGAGCTTTTGGGTAGAGCGTCAAGATGGCATTGCAGTGAGCAAGAGCCTGCCGTCCGTAGCCCAGCAGCGTGATGTGCTCCGGACCTTGGGGCCAAAGAGCCTGAATGCCCAGCATGGATACTGCGGCTGTGCGGCGCTCCGACACAACAGGGGCATCCATAAGCAGCAAGGGCAAGCCATTATTGGCGTCATAGACGCTGACCAGCCCCTGGATAATGGCCTGATCCTGCTCCGCATTGTCAGGCATGACATTGGCTAGCTTATGCACGCCAATATCACTGGAAACGGCTGGCATGGACAGCATTTGCCCGGACTTCGGATAGTCCAGAACCTGGCGGGTAGGGGCAATGATGGTGCCGGCGGCATACTGTGCGGCGGCCTTACCCAGTTGCGCAACCAATTCCGGATAGGGCAGAAAGCGTGCCGTTTCTTCTGCAGACAATACGGTATACGGGGGCAGAGTCATTCAAGGTCTCCAACAAATCGGTCCCAGTGACGGGACATAGTGTCAGGCTATCGGTGACCCAGTGTAGCGTAGGCAGCGCGGAGGGCAATAGGGCCTTTCCGAGGGCTATTTATGTCACTCTCGCCCTGGATCTTATTGACCCACCTTGACATTTAATCTGCCCCGGTTGGCGAGTGATCGCGGCATAATGAGGCCTGATATCAGCACCTGCTCAAGCGCGGTGCCGTGCTTTGGGGAGAAAAATAATGAGTTTGCTTAATTCTGTCGTGTCAGCTTTGTCGTCCACCGACGAGAAATCCAAGGAACAGGGCGCGTTGCTGCCCGCGCTGATCCAGGTGGTCAGCAGCTATCCCGGCGGTTTGACCGGTCTGATCGAACGTTTTCGTGCCGGTGGTTTTGCGGATGTGGTGTCGTCCTGGATTTCTCAGGGCAGCAATAAAGAGATCGGTCAGCAGGATTTGCTGGGCGTGATGGGCCAGCCCGCGATCCAGAAATTGGTGGACTTGTCTGGTCTGAACCAGCAAAGCGTGCTGGATAACCTGAAGATCATGTTGCCGTCTTTGATCAATCAGGCCAGCCCCAATGGGCAGTTTGATCCCTCGCATATCACCGATGCCAGCAGCTTGCTGGGCGGTTTGACGCAGCTTTTTCGTAAGTCCTGATCATTTGAGCGGGACTTAGTCAGCCAGTCCCCTGCGGACTGAGCCAGATACAAGAAGGCCTGGAATCGGTTTGCACCGGTTCCAGGCCTTTTTTGCGGCTCTTAGGGAAGGGCAGCAGCAGCCATTCCCCCTAGACGCTAGTTCTTAACCGCGTGCAGCCACCAGTGCTTGCTCCAGATCGGCCAGAATGTCGTCGATATGTTCCAGACCGATGGACAGACGCACCATATCTTCGCTGACACCCACTGCAGCCAGCTCTTCGGCGTTGAGCTGACGGTGGGTGGTGCTGGCAGGATGGCAAGCCAAGGATTTGGCATCACCGATATTGACCAGGCGCAGAACCAGATTCAGCGCATCGATAAAGCGGGTGCCGGCCTCAATGCCGCCCTTGATACCAAAGGACAGGATTGCAGCCGGTTTGCCGCCCATGTAGCGCTGGGCCAATGCGTGGTCGGGGTGATCGCTCAGACCCGCGTATTTGACCCAAGACACCTGCGGGTGCTTGTTCAGGTACTCAGCCACTTTCAGGGCGTTTTCTGTATGGCGTTCCATGCGCAGCGGCAAGGTTTCAATCCCTTGCAGGATTTGGAAGGCGCTCATGGGGGACAAGGCTGCACCGGTGTTGCGCAGCGGAGCCACACGGCAGCGGCCAATAAAGGCGGCAGGGCCGAAGGCTTCGGTGTAGACCACGCCGTGGTAGGACGGGTCAGGAGTGTTCAAAATGGCGAAGCGATCTTTGTGCTCGGCCCAAGGGAATTTACCGGAGTCCACGACCATGCCGGCGATAGTGGTGCCATGGCCGCCCATGTATTTGGTCAGCGAATGCACGATAATGTCGGCGCCGTGTTCGATAGGACGGCATAGAGCGGGCGAGGCCACGGTATTGTCTACAATCAGTGGCACGCCATGACGGTGAGCCGCATCGGCCAAGGCACGGATATCAACGATATTGCCAGCAGGGTTGCCGATGGTTTCGCAGAAAACAGCACGGGTGCGATCGTCGATCAGGGCTTCCAGCGCTGCAATGTCGTCAGGCTGGGCAAATTTGACGGTAATGCCCTGACGAGGGAAGGAGTGAGCGAACAGGTTGTACGTCCCGCCATACAGTTTACTGACAGACACAATGTTGTCGCCGGCCTCGGCAATCGTTTGGATAGCATACGTGATGGCCGCCATGCCAGAGGCTACTGCCAAGCCAGCGATCCCGCCTTCCAATGCAGCAACGCGCTCTTCAAGCACGGCATTGGTGGGGTTCATGATACGGGTGTAAATGTTCCCGGCGACTTTCAGGTCAAACAGATCCGCGCCATGCTGCGTGTTGTCGAAAGCGTAGGAAGTGGTCTGATAAATCGGAACAGCAACAGCTTTTGTGGTTGGGTCTGGCTGGTAGCCTGCGTGAATGGCGAGTGTCTCTAGTTTCATGGCTAATTATGGGATTGATGATTAAGCGGCTTATATAAGATAGAGCAAGCATAACCCTTGTTTATAGGGAAAGGCATCTAAGGGCGCAGACTTTAGAACTATGTCTTTATTTCTTCTGGTAATAACGTACTGCTCACCATCCGTGGTTCTGCTTTTTAATTAGCAGGTGGATATTTCTTATTTTCGTTACTTCGTAATGGCCCGACATGGGTTAGCATTTCGTTTCCGGGAAGATGGCGTGTTGCATCCTTCCCCGAGGTCCTAGAGGCTTACATGAAAGTATGGTTTAAGCGGGGTTTATTCAGCCTCGTCGTTTTGGCTATTGTCACAGTGGTTGGCGGGGCAATTTTCCTGCTGACCTTCAATCCCAATTCGTACAAGCAGAAGCTGGCCGATATCGTTCAGCAAAAGTACCAACGTACGCTCAAGATTGACGGTGATATAGAACTTTCTTTATTTCCCCGCATTGGCTTGTCTGTGCAGGGGCTGTCGCTGTCCGACCGTAACTCGGACGATCCCTTCGCTTCCTTGGAAAGCGCCCGCTTTGCGGTGGCCCTGTGGCCTTTGATCAATAACCGTTTGGTGGTGGATCACGTCGCGGTCACAGGCTTTAAGGCCTGGATTGTGCGCGATGAGAAAGGCAAGCTCAATTTCGACGATCTGCTGCAAGCTCCGCCTGCAGGTCCCCAGCCCCTTGCCCGCACTGGCGTGAGCCTATTGCCTGCCGCTCAAGCGGCCGAGGCCCCGACTTCGGAGAAACCGGCTGAGCCCGCACCTGCTCCTGAATCCTTGCCTGTCCCGGAACTGATTGCCAAGCGCTCCGGTAGCGAAACCGATTTCCAGATTGATATTGCCGGTCTGAGCTTGAAGGGTGGCGAGATCCACTATTTCAGCAAACGCAGCAATATGATTGGCCGTTTGTTGCAGCTGGAAGTGAACACCGGCCGCATGACCTTTGGCCAGCCTTTTGATGTGGCCTTCAAAAGCCGCTTGTCCGGGGACTACCCCGTGGCCGATGGCGTTTTGGAAGGGCAGGGGCAACTGAGCCTGGACCCGGCGTCCAAGTCGTATGCCGCTCAAAAACTAAGCTTGAACTTTGTGGGTGATCTGGACCAGCTCAAGGCACAAAGCCTGACACTCAAAGGCAATGTGGCTTACAAGTCCTCTCAACGTCAGTTCAACGCCACGAATCTGGATACACAACTGCAAGGCCAATGGTTGGGTGCTTACCCCGTCAGCGATCTGAGTGCGTCCCTAAGCACGCCCAAAATGCAGATTGATAGCGTGAGCGACCTGGTTTCTTTCGAGAAGCTGGCCTTGCGTATCCGTGGCAAGAATGAAGATCAGAATCTTGATCTGGCATTGGATGTGCCCCGTATCCAGGTCTCGCCTGCCGAGGCCGAAGGTGCGCCTCTGGTCGCCAGTCTTAAAGTAAGCGGCCCCAAAGTGTGGGGCTTGGGCCTGACACTGCAAGGTTTGTCGGGTAACAGCGAGGAGCTTGTGTTTGAGCAGGCCAAGCTGGACGGCGCTGTCAAACAGGGCAGCCGTGTGGCGCAGTTGAAAGCCACCTCGTCGTTGCAATGGCAGCCCTCCAATGAATGGCTGCGTTTCCCTGATATTCAGGCCAATCTCCGCGTTGAAGACGAAGCCGATGCGGGCAGCCGCTTCGAGATGCCGGTAAGCGGGCAAGCCGATCTGAACAAGGGCAAGCAGGAATACAGCGCTCAGTTAAGCAGCAGTACCGAACAGGCCCAAGGTAGCCTGGATGTGACGCTGAAAGATAAGGGCAAAGGGCCTTTGCTGGATGCCGTGCTCAAGGCTGACAAGTTGGACCTGGACGAATTGCGTTCCATTTTCTGGCTGACTGCGCCTGAAGTAGTTACCCCTGCCGAACCGGAGCCGGAAGCCGAGGCCCCAGACGAAGCAGCCGAGGAACAAGCGCCTGCGTCAGAAACGCCTGAACAAGCTGAGCAGCCGCAAGCCGCAAAGGCTCAAGCCGCGCCTGTTGCACAAGAGCAAGTGGAGGACTCGTCGTCCTTTGCCTGGCTGGATGCACTGACGTTTGACCTGCGCTTTGAAATTGAGAAGCTGCGTAGCCTGGGTGTGGTGCTGGAGCAGGTCAAGGCCCAAGTGCAAAATCAGGGCCAGCTGATTAATCTGTCGCAGTTCAATGCACATGCCTACGAAGGACAGCTACAGGCCAAGGCCAAGGTTGAGCCGGGCGAGCGTTTTGAGCTGGGGCTGAAGCTGCAGCAAATGCAGGTGGGTTCGCTCTTGCTGGATGCGTTCGGCAATGATTACCTGGCGGGTAAGGGCAATGTGGACTTGAACCTGAAGGCTCAAGGCGCTACTCAGGAAGAACGACTGAATGCTCTGGACGGTAATTTGACCGTGGACTTGCATGACGGCAGCTGGCGCAGTGTCGATCTGGATCAGAGCGTGCGCGATATCAACGAAGCTGTGCGCAACGCATTTAGCGGACAGATTCCATTGCTGCTGCCCGAGTCCGATCCACAGCGCCGCACGGTTCTGAATCGCTTGCAGGGCACGCTGGATATCAAGAAGGGTCAGGCCAGCTTTCGCAACTTCAAGGCAACCACGCCGATTTTGACAGTAGCAACGGCCAAGGGCTCTAGCCTGGATCTGGTTTCGCAGCGTGCGGATGTGATCTTGCAGGCCCGCCTGATTCAGAACAATCTGGCTCAGGACGAGCGCAAGTCCTTCCAGGATCTGCGCAATGTGCTGATTCCTATTCATATTTCTGGCCCGTGGGCGGATTTGTCCTACCAGATTCAATGGAAAGAAATTGCCAGCAATTCGATTAAAAAAGCGCTGCAAGACGGTTTGCTGGATTTGTTGAGCCAGCAAGCGGCGGACGCCAAGGCCGAGGTCAAATCCGACGTTCAGCAGATCAAGGATGATCTGGGCGCTAAAGTTCCGCAGACGGTAGGCGAAGCCATGAAGCAGTGGTTCAGGCCATGAGCCTTGTCTCCGACATGAGCAACGGTCAGCCCCAAACTGCAGTGACGCTCTTGCAGGGCGGTCCGGCTTTGGCAGATGTCAAGGCAGTGGCCTGCACGGGGCGCTGGGTGCTAGGCAATGAGCAGGGGCAGGTGGTGGCAGCGGGTGCGCTGCCAGCTCTGGCAGAGCTGACGCTGGAGCTGCGTTTTGGTCAGCTGGTACTGCGAGCCCCTGGCATGTTGCGTCTGGATCTGGAGATGAACGTCATCGAGGACGATCCGGACTCTTTCTCGGTCTGGCAGGAACATGGCCAGCCTGTTCAATTGGTCGACGAGGGTGATTTGCCCGCGCAGTGGTTCAGCAGCTACGTGGGGCAGCCACTGCGTTTGCTCAAGCGTTTGCCTTGAATTATTCGCCTTGGGGCTGATTCAGCCAACAAAAAAGCCTGCTCGTAGCAGGCTTTTTTAATCTGTATTCTTATCAGCTGGTAGGTTCGGCTTGCAGACGGTGATAGCGCGCAAGCAGCGTGTCCTGGTCTTCTTTGTGCTGAGGGTGGACCTCGATGCATTCAACCGGGCACACCACTACGCACTGAGGCTCGTCAAAGTGGCCGACGCACTCGGTACACAGGTTGGGATTGATCTCGTAGATCTCGTCACCCATGTAAATAGCCAGGTTAGGGCACTGCGGCTCACAAACGTCGCAGTTAATGCATTCTTCGGTAATGTGCAGTGCCATAGCGCAGTGTCCTGATAAGCGTGGTCCTTGGATTTGACCAGTCGGTCACCCTACAGTGTAGTACGGACCGCCGAGCAGGGCGAGTTCAGGTAGCCGATACGGCTTGCTGGCTGCGCTCTTTGGCCTTGTTCTGTAGCCAGCGCTCTACGGATGGGAACACAAACTTGCCCACATCGCCGCCCAAAATGGCAATCTCGCGCACGATGGTGCCGGAGATGAACTGGTACTGGTCCGATGGGGTCATGAACATGGTCTCGACTTCGGGCAGCAAATGACGGTTCATGCCAGCCATTTGAAATTCGTATTCAAAGTCGGACACGGCGCGCAGGCCACGGACAATAACGCGGCCATTTTGTTCGCGTACAAAGTCTTTGAGCAGGCCGGAAAAACTTTTTACTTCCACATTCGGGTAGTGACTGAGCACTTCGGAGGCGATTTCAACGCGCTCCTCGACGGTGAAAAATGGGCGCTTGTTCTGACTGGAGGCCACACCGACCACGACGTGATCGAAAAGATTGGCGGCTCGCCTGACCAAGTCTTCATGGCCTCGGGTCAGGGGGTCGAAGGTGCCGGGGTAAACAGCTGTGATCATGGTGCATCCGCGTAAGTGGTTCAAGTTGGCAAGTTGGCGTCCGGGGGAAGCGGTGCAGGCGTCCCGGAAAATTCGGCATTATTGACTGTTTTTTGCATCGCAGCAAATCGCAACAAATGATAATGTACCTGCCCTGCCTTATCCTGTCGTAGTATCCCGTATTGATCCGGTGCTTGTATAGGGGTTTCGGACTCAATGTAAATTAAGGCGTCCGGTGCCAGCACATTGGGAAGCAAGGGCCAGATGCGGTCCATCCAGTCACGGGCAAAAGGCGGGTCTACAAAGACCAGATCGTAGCGCATCTGGCTGCGCTCCAGAATATGGAGGGCATCGCCGGCATGAATGCGGACGTGTTCGGCCTTAAGCTTGGTGCGCAGGGCGCGCAGATTGGTAACCGCGGGGGGATGGCGTTCCACCATTTGTACGAAGGCCACGCCCCGAGAGGCCGCTTCAAAGCCCAGGGCGCCACTGCCAGCAAACAGATCCAGCACGTTTTTATCGCTGAACTGCCCGCTCCAGAAGTGGTTTAGCCAGTTAAACAAGGTTTCGCGTACACGATCCGGGGTGGGCCGTAGACCGGGCGCATCGACAACCGAAATCGGTGTGCGGCGGTAATCACCACCTACAATACGGACAGCATGTTTTCTCATTAGCGCTTTGATCGGATAATGTGGTCATTCAACAGAATTTTCTAGTGTAAATCGTATGTTCAGTTTTTTTAAAAGAAAGAAGGCCAAGCCAGAGCCGCAAGCCACTCCTTCGGAGCTGACTGAGCCGCTTTCTCCTGTCCAGCCCGAGCCCCAGGTCGAAGCGCAAGAGCCCAGCAACCCGGTGCGGCCGCCTGCCTCGCCACCTGCGGTGGCCTTGGACGGCCGCGATGGCAGCCAGTCTGAGCATCTTGCCGCCCCTGAGTCTACGCGTACGCCGCAAGAGGTGCCACCGCCTGTACCTGCCAGTGTGCCTGTGCCTGACGTTCAGCCTGTTCAGGAGCCTATCCCCGCTCCCGAGCCAGAAATTGCGCCCATCCCGGAGCCGACTCCTGCCCCCGCACCTGAAATTGTGCCGGTGCCTGAGCCTGAAGTGGTGCCAAACCCAGTACCTGAACCCGCTCCAGCTCCTGCGCCGCAGCCGCAACCAGAGGTCGTTCCTCCAGCACCAGCACCAGCACCAGCACCCGTTCCTGAGCCTGCTCCAGCACCTGCTCCTGAGCCCGAGCCCGAGCCCGAGCCTGCCCCCGCCCCTCAGTCTGAGGAGGAGGCTCCCGTCGTGGCCAAGACCTCCTGGATGTCGCGCCTGAAAAAAGGTTTGTCGCGTACCGGGCAAAGCCTTAGCAGCCTGTTTGTTGGTGCGAAGGTTGATGAAGCACTGTTTGAGGAACTGGAAGATGCCTTGTTGATGGCAGACGCCGGTGTGGAAGCAACAGAAAAACTGATTACCTCTTTGCGTGCGCGTGTGCGCAAGGAAAAGATCAGCGATGCCGCCCAGGTCAAAAAAGTCCTTTGCGAAATCCTGACGGATCACCTCAAGCCCTTGGAGAAATCCTTCCCGCTGGAATCAGCTAAGCCACTGGTTGTCATGATTGCCGGTGTAAACGGCGCAGGCAAAACCACCTCGATCGGCAAGCTGGCCCATACCTTTCAGGAGCAGGGCGCGAAAGTTCTGCTGGCCGCGGGGGATACCTTCCGAGCGGCGGCACGTGAGCAATTGATCGAGTGGGGCACTCGCAATAATGTCAGCGTCATCGCCCAGGATGGCGGTGACCCCGCTGCCGTGGCCTTTGACGCCGTGCATGCAGGCCGGGCCCGCGATATGGGTGTGGTCATGGTGGATACGGCTGGCCGTTTGCCTACCCAGTTGCACTTGATGGAAGAGCTCAAGAAGATCAAGCGGGTCATCGGCAAGGCGGATGGCCAAGCGCCGCATGAAATTCTGTTAGTTGTCGATGGCAATACCGGCCAGAATGCCATTTCGCAAATTCGCGCGTTTGATGCGGCTCTGGGCTTGACCGGTCTGGTCGTAACCAAACTGGATGGTACGGCCAAGGGCGGCACATTGGCCGCTGTCGCAGCCTGTGCTCAAGGCGTGCGTCCGATTCCGGTGTATTGGATTGGTGTGGGCGAAGGCATGCAGGACCTGCAAGCCTTTGTGGCTCATGAGTTTGCCTCGGCCTTGCTGGGTCTGAACGACTGATTCCAGCCCTGCTTAGATAAAAAAACGGCGCAAGCTCCAAGAGCTTGCGCCGTTTTTTATTAGCGTCGCAGCAGCTCTGTCTGGGGCTGATGCTGATCCAGGGCGTTTAGCGCATGCTGGGCGCGTGCGGCGCGGCCCTGGCGGGCATGGGTCAGCCAGTCGCGGGCAAACTGCGCCTGCTCCGGATTGGCGGCATGCTGGGCATACCAGTCCAGCGCTACGTCCACATCCGTGACGGCGCCAATCAGTGCCTGACATTCGCGCAGCACTTTGTGCAGTCCTTGCTTGTCGGCTGCACTGGGCAAAAACTCCAGGCAGTAACGCAGGCTTTTGATGCGATTGCGCAGTCGATGCTGTTTGTCCTGACTGATTTGAGCAAAGCGCTGGCTGCGCAGCTGAATAGTCTGAAACCACCGGCTGATACGTGCCTCAACCAGATGCTCGGCTTGGGGCACCCCATTCAGCTCCAGCGTGGGCCCGCAAATCAGGCTTTGCAGATTACTGAGCAGCAAAGACTGAAACTCGGCAGCGCTGGCCAGTTGCACAGGATCATGTTCCAGATGTGCGGGAATGGGCTCGGGAGCAGGGCCGGGCATGCCTGCTTGCAGCAGCAAGGGGGTAATTTCCAGATGCACCAGATCGTGATCTCGTGCCTGACCAAACAGCCCAAAGTAGTGAGTCAGGCGGGTGTTGGCATAGCCTTCACTGGCTGAGAGCCACATTTTGAACAGTTTGCGGCAAGAGCGCAGGCGGCGCAGTCCGACTCGCATCAGAGCCAGATAGTCTGCCTGCCGTGATGAGTCAGGACGTATGCCATCCACACCCGCCAGCAGGGCGGCATTGCGGATGACTTGCTCCAGACTCATGGTCGCGCTCAAGCTGTAAAACTGTTCCAGATCTTCCGTATCGACAAAGTGGGGCTTGGGCAGATCGTAGGCTTTGCGGGTCAGGGCGGCTGCAACTTGCTCTGGCGATAAATCCAGGCTTTCTGACTTTGCCCGGCGGCGATCCGCCAGACTGGCCAGTGCATCACCGCGTTCGGACTTGCTGCGCATCTCCAGAATCAGGCCATGTTTATAAAGCCAGCGCTGTCCTGCTTCGAACATGCTCACGCTTTGGCCACTGATCAGCTCAATTTCCAGCTCGTTTACCAGCAACTTCAGGTCATGGGATTCAATGTGACCCACGTCGTAGGCCAGCTCCAGTTCACAGCTGCCTTGTTTGATCAGCGCCAGTTCACGCTGAATGCGGGTCTGATAGCGGGCCTGAATCTGCTGTGCATACGGAGCCAGGGCGGCATGGGCGGCAGTGTTCTTGTACAGGCTCAGATCCAGCTCCGGGCCAGGTCGCGGATGATTGATTTCAATCCGGGACAGCGTATCGGGGCCGGGCAGCTTGACGGTTTGCACCCATTGATCGCCTTCTTTGCGCAAGCGCAGGGCGATGCTGGAGCGAGCCAGATCGCGTTCGGGCGTATCAAAGTAAATGGCGTTTAAGGTAATGCTACCCGTGCGCACAGCGTCAAAAGCGGTCAGTAAACCGGGACGGGCACTCTCGGGCACAAAAAATTTCAGTTCTTGTTCTAGCACAGCATCGCACTCGAGACATCGCCCACAGAAGGCGGGCGGATTAAACAGATATTTTGCATGCAAATACGCCAAACTTGAAGTAGCTGCAGCTCGTGCAAATGTTTGCAGTCGTGACTGAGCCTGGCTTTAGAGCGACGGCGTGCCCAGCGGCTCGCGCCAACCCAACTGATGCGAGATGCTGTTGGCACATTGGCGCAACTGATCCAGGATAGGGCTGTCGATGCTGGCATCAAACAGCGTGCTGGGGCCAAGGCTAGTCAGGGCCAGGACGATCTGCCCGGAGTGATCAAACACCGGTACGGATAAGGCATCAATGCCGGGCAAAGGATTACCCAAGGCTTGCGCTACTCCTTGTTCTCGTATTTTTTCCAGCATGGCCGCCAGTTCCTTGGGGCTGGGGCGTAGCGGACTGATACTGGTAACCACCGCGCTGTCACCAGCTTCACGCTCGATGTAGTGACGCGCTACCTCGGGGGGCAGCCAGGCGGCAAAGACGTGACCGGTTGCCGTGTGCAGCATGGACATGACGGTGCCACAGCGCATATTGACGTGGACCGGATAGCTTGCCTCGCTGATATGAACCATGGTGGGGCCGTGCGAGCCCAAGACGGCCAAACCCAGGGTATGACCAATGCGCGATGCCCAGGATTGCACCAGGGGCAGGGCGATCTTGACCGGGTTCTGGCTCTGTAGGCTGACCAGTCCCATTTGCAAGGCAAAGGGGCCAAGCTCATACAATCCCGTTGCAGGGGTTTGCTGCACCAGCCCCACATTGGTGAAGCTGACCAGATAGGGGTGCGCCTTGGCCGAGCTCATGCCCGCCTGGGTTGCCAGATCACGCAGCATCATGGGCTTGCCGCTGTCGACTAGCGCTTTTAACAGGCCAAAACCCGTTTCAATTGATTGGATGCGTCGACGTTTTTCGTCCAGAGCAGGCAAAATGGGTTCGGTCATAGGAGCTTTAGGCGGTTTGGCACGGTCTTCAAGTGTACCGACTAATGAAGCTGCCCGCCGGGGCCTGGGTGTCGTAAAATAGCCCTTAATTATTATCTGTCTGAGCAAAGAGCACGATGAATCAAGAAATTCAGTCCGACGCTGGTCAACTTGGCGCCAGTCCTATCGCGCCCGTTCCAGAGATTGTTGAAGAACTGCGCGCAGGGCGCATGGTTATTCTGGTTGACGAGGAAGATCGCGAGAATGAAGGCGACTTGGTCATGGCCGCCGAATTCGTGAATGCCGAAGCGATCAACTTCATGGTGACCCATGGCCGTGGCCTGGTTTGCCTGACCTTGACCGAAGAGCGCTGCCGTCAGCTGGACCTGCCTTTGATGGCGACACGTAACGGGACGCGTTTTGGCACCAACTTTACGGTGTCAATTGAAGCGGCGGAAGGCGTGGAAACTGGTATTTCTGCGGCTGACCGTGCTCGCACGGTACAAGCTGCGGTGGCGCGCGATGCCCGCCCGACGGACCTGGTGCAGCCTGGCCATATCTTCCCTTTGAAAGCAGAAAAAGGGGGGGTGCTGGTGCGTGCCGGCCATACCGAAGCCGGTTGCGACCTGACTGCGATGGCTGGCCTGACGCCTGCTGCCGTGATTTGCGAAGTGCTCAATCCAGACGGCTCCATGGCGCGTCTGCCTGATTTGCTGGTGTTTGCCCGTGAGCATGGCATCAAGGTGGGCACTATTGCCGATCTGATCCAGTACCGCAGCGAACACGAATCCATGATCGAGCGCATGCACAGCAAGCCGGTCAAAACGCCGTATGGCGAGTTCGAATGCCACGCGTATCGCGACTTGTCATCGGGTGGCTTGCACCTGGCCTTGGTTCACGGCGAAATCAGCCCGGAAGTTGAAACCCTGGTGCGTGTGCACGAACCCACTACCGTGCTGGATGTTCTGGTGGAAGACAGCGTTGGCCATAGCTGGACCTTGCCTACGGCGTTGCGCACAGTGGCCAAATCGGACAGCGGTGTGGTTTTGTTGATGAACTGCCAGAATTCCGAAGAACAAAGCTTTGAACAGATCCAGGCCTGGGGTGAAAATAGCCCGGCCCAAGCTCCCCGTGGTCGTCCCAGCCGCAATGATTTGCGCACTTATGGAATTGGTGCACAGATTTTGCGTGACCTCAATGTTGGTAAAGCCCGTTTGATGTCGCGACCACGTAAAATGCCGAGTATGGCAGGGTTTGCATTGACCGTGACGGGTTACCATAGCGAACCAGATTCTCAATCCTAAGCGGAGCTTCCAACATGAATCCTTACATCGTTACCCCTGACCTGAACGGGGAAGGTCTGCACATTGGTATTGTGCGTGCGCGTTTCAACGAATCCATCGGTCTGACCGAGTTGGAAGCTTGCTTGAAAGAGCTGGAAGCTTTGGGCGTGGACGAGCGTGACGTGACGGTACTGTCCGTCCCCGGCGCGCTGGAACTGGGCATTACCCTGGGCCAAATGGCCGAAACCGGCGAATTCGATGCCCTGATCGCATTGGGTGCAGTCATTCGTGGCGACACTTATCACTTTGAAGTGGTCAGCAACGAAAGCGCGTCGGCAATTACACAGGTCTCCTTGGCAACCGGCATTCCCGTTGCCAACGGTGTACTGACCACCAACACAGATGAACAAGCCGAAGTTCGCGCTGCTGAAAAGGGCCGCGATTGCGCCCGTACAGCAGTGGAACTGGGCAATCTTATCGCCGTCCTCGAACCCGAGCTGGACGACGATGAGGACGAAGATTACGAGGACGAAGATCTTGACGACGACAAATAAAGTCCCGGCCAGCAAGGCCAACGGACGATCCGCGCGCCGCCGCTCGCGCGAATTTGCCCTGCAGGGCATCTACTCCTGGCTTTTGCGAGGGGCCGATGGCCTGCAAGAAGCCACTTCTATCGACGCCCATATTCGTGGTGACGAAGAATTTGGTGAAGCCGACGCAGCCTGGTTCAAAACCTTGCTGTTCGGTGTGATGCGCGAAGCTCCCGTGCTGCGCGAACGCTTTTTGCCTTACGTTGACCGTCCTTTGGAAGAGCTCTCTCCCATCGAACACGGCATTTTGCTGATTGGCAGCTACGAGCTTGTCCATCACGTCGAAGTGCCTTATCGCGTTGCCATTAACGAAGCGGTGGAACTGGCCAAATCCTTTGGCGGTACGGACGGCTTCAAATTCGTCAACGGCGTTCTGGACAAACTGGCCGCCGACGTGCGCGCCCCCGAAATTGCCAAGCAGGCCCGCCGCTAAAACGGGGCGTGCCGTGCTGAACGAGTTCGGTCTTATCCAGCAGTATTTCAATCGCCCCGCTCCTGAATCGTATTTAGGAGTGGGTGATGATTGCGCTCTCTTTACCCCTACACCGGGCTGGGAACTGGCCAGCAGCGTAGATCTCCTGATCGAGGGGCAGCATTTTTTTCCTGACGTCGATCCGTTTCTGCTGGGCCACAAGGCGCTGGCAGTGAATCTGTCCGACCTGGGTGCAATGGGCGCACGGCCACGGGCCTGCCTCTTGGCTTTGTCCATGCCTGAAGTTCGCCCTGAATGGTTGTCAGCCTTTTCAAAAGGGCTGTTTCAACTGGCTGATCAGGCGCAATGTCCCTTGATTGGCGGGGACACCACACGCAGCAAGCAGGGCGTTTTCATCAGCATTACCGTCTTGGGTGAAGTTGAGCCCGGCAAGGCTTTGCTGCGCAGTGCGGCCAAGCCTGGTGACGACATCTGGCTGACCGGCACCTTGGGCGCGGCAGATATTGCCTTGCGTCTCTTGCAGGGACGTCTTGCTGCTGATCCTGAGCGCTTGGCCGCTAGCCGTGGCGCCTTGGAGCAGCCTTGGCCTCCCTATCGCCTGGGGCATGCTCTGGCAGGGCTGGCGCATGCTGCTATTGATGTGTCTGACGGGCTGGTTCAGGATCTGGGCCATATCACCCATGCCAGCCAATGTGCTGCGCACTTGGATTGGGATGCCTTGCCCTTGGATGAGTCGCTACAGGGTTTGCCTGCCGATCTGCAGCGTGAAGCGGCCTTGGTCGGCGGTGATGTTTTCCAGCTGTGTTTTACCGCTGACCCCCAGCAGCGCGAGTCCATCATGGGCTTGGCCCGGCGTGAAGGCGTCTTGCTGAGCCGTATCGGCGCTATGCAGGCAGGTAGTGGGGTTTATGTGCGTGATCAACAGGGCCTGCATCCTGCCCCTGCCCAGGGCGGTTTCGATCATTTTGGTGGCTGAGTCTGCTTCATGAGCACATTTCCTGATCCTTCTTTAAATCCTATTCAGCGTCCTACGCTGGACTGGGTCGTGAAAAAACCGTGGCGCCTGATCGCCTTTGGTGGCGGTACAGGCGTTTTGCGTCCAGGTCCCGGTACTTGGGGCACTGTACTGGCCTGGGTCTTGTGGGTCTTGGGGCTGCATGTTCTGTCGGACATGCAAATGGCCATCTTTTTGCCTGTCAGTTTTTTCATTGGTTGTTGGGCTTGCCATCGTACTGGCTACGATTTGGGCGTCTCTGACCACAGCGGCATGAACTGGGACGAGATGGTGGCGTTCTGGCTGATCCTCTGGCTGATTCCCCAGACCTGGTTAGCCCAGACCATCGCATTCGTGTTATTTCGTTTCTTTGATATTCTCAAACCGCCACCGATCCGTTACTTTGATCGTCGTCTGCATAATGGTTTTGGCGTTATGTGGGACGATCTTCTGGCGGCGGGGTATACCTTGTTGCTGATGGCTGTCTTGGTACGTTTTGGAGTGTTCTCATGAGCGAATACGAGCACGGCAATGCCGCCCTGAATTTGGGAAGAGCCCTGAAAGATCGCGGCTGGATGGTTGCTACCGCCGAGTCCTGCACCGGTGGTCTGTTAGCGGCTGCCTTGACGGATCTGCCCGGTTCCAGCGCCTGGTTCGAGCGAGGTTTTGTCACCTACAGCAATATGGCTAAGGTCCAGGAGCTTAGGGTGAATCAGGACACACTGGATCGCTTTGGTGCGGTCAGTGAAGAGACGGCCATGGAAATGGCAGCAGGCACCTTGGAATCCACAGCGGGTGCCGAACTGGCTATCTCTACCACCGGTATTGCCGGTCCGGACGGAGCCACTGCGGGCAAGCCGGTTGGTCTGGTTTGCTTTGGTTTCGCACAGCGCCGGGGCGACGGTATCGTTACCCGTGCAAGCGCTCATATTTTTAACGGTGATCGTGCTCAGATCCGCCAGCAGGCGGTGGAGTACGCCTTGGTCAACGCGCTGACCATGCTCAACCCCGCCTGATCCCTGTTTAGACAGGAAGCATCAAACCTAGCTGCCGGGCGCTCGAACGAAGTTCGGGCAGGCAGCGCTGAATCAGCTTCTCTTCCGAATCCTGCCAGTTCTTGATGCTGATGCTCATCCCTGCGATGGCACGCCCACTGGCGGTGCGCACCGGCACACCAATCGCCGTCAATCCCAGCTCCAGTTCTTCCTTGATCAAGGCATAGTCCTTTTCCTGCACCTGCTTAAGCTCGCGCTGCAAAGCCTCGCGGGTATGGGCGGTGTATTGCGTCATGATCTTGAAGGGGGCCGTGTCCAGATACGCATCCAGTCTGGCCTGGGGAAGCTGGGACAGCATCATGCGCCCGATAGAGGTGCAGTGAGCCGGCAAGCGACTACCCAGCCCCAACGATACGGTCAAGACACGCTGTCGCTGCGCTCGTGCCAGATACAGGATTTCGTCCCCATCCAGCAGCGCCAAGGCACAGGTTTCACCAACACGCTCGCTTAAATCGTCCAGGATGGGCTGGGCCAGACTGACGATGGATGTCGACGAAAAATAAGCGTGCCCCAACTGCAAGATTGCGGGCCGCAACTTCCAGAACGCTCCTTCCTGCTGGGCATAGCCCAAGGCCTGCAAGGTATACAGGCAGCGTTGAACGACCGCTCGTGCCAGACCTGTTTTCAGGGCAATCTCTGCGGCCCGCAGGGGCCGTCTTCTATCGGAAAAAGCGGTGATGACTTGCAGGCCACGGGCCAGGGACTGCATGTAGTCAGGATCGCCCTTGAAGCTGTCCGCAGCCGGAATCGTGTCTTTACTTGTCACCATTATCAGATCTCCACCACCGAGCTTGTTTTGTTCGATTATCGAACCACTAGGGATTAATAAGAATTATCGATGATAAATTGTAAAAAAAACAAGACTTAGCCAATTAATATCGGTGTTCGATTACCGAACAAAATAAGTGTGGAGTGATTCATGAAAAAGTTAGTAGCCCGTAAGATCGCCCCCCTCCTGGCTGGAGTGGGCCTGCTGTTTTGTTCCTTGGGAGCCCAGGCGGCTTACCCGGACAAGCCTATCCGCTTGATCGTCCCCTTCACGCCCGGCGGTGTGACAGATGTGATTGCACGCGGTGTGGCCCAACAGCTGTCCAAGGATCTGGGCCAGATCATCATTGTGGAAAACAAACCGGGCGCCAGCGGCATTATTGCTACTGATCTGGTGGCCAAATCTGCACCGGATGGCTACACCATCTTGCTGGCTGCAGTTGGGCAGGCAGTGGTTAATAACCACTTGTACAAGAAATTGCCTTACGACCCAGTCAAGGATCTGGCCCCTGTGTCCTTGGTGGCAGAAGGGCAGAACGTGCTGGTAGTAAATGCCAAGCAAAGCCCTTTCAACAGTGGCGAAGAGTTGATCAGCTATGCGCGTGCCAATCCTGAAGAGTTGACCTATGCCTCCTTCGGTAACGGTTCCTCCTCCCACCTGTCCGCAGCGGCTTTCACTACGATGGCCAATATTGATGTCATCCACGCTCCCTACCGCGGCAGTGCACCTGCCATGACGGATTTGCTGGGCGGGCATATCTCTTTCATGTTCGACAGCATGGGCACGGCGATTACGCATATTGCCGCCAATACCGTGCGCCCCTTGGCGGTATCGGGTTCGGAGCGCTCGTCCTTATTGCCTGAAGTCCCCACATTTGCAGAACTGGGTCTGGACCAAGGCTATACCGTGACCGCCTGGTTTGGCTTTCACGTGACCAGCGGCACGCCTAGCGAAATTATTGATCGCTTGAGCCAGGCCATGAAAACGGTCAGCGAAGAAACAGAATTCGTGGAAACCTTCCGCCGTCAGGGTGTGGATATCATTTCCTCCACCCCTGCCCAGTACGCTGAATTCCTGCGCCAGGAAGACGAGAAGTTCGGCAGCTTGATCAAACAAGCTGATATCACGCTGGACTAATTGTTTTTGAATGGAGCACCGTAACGTGAGCGATCAGCACGCCCCGCAGGCTACCCGTCCTGCCCCTTTGGAGGGTATTCGGGTTCTGGATTTGACCCGCATTCTGGCAGGCCCTTGGTGTACTCAAAACCTGGCCGATCTGGGTGCGAGTGTCTACAAGATCGAACGCCCTGAAACCGGCGATGATACCCGTGCCTGGGGGCCTCCCTTCTTGCAGACACCCGACAAGCAAGACACGGCGGAAGCCGCGTATTACTTGTCGGCCAACCGCAATAAGCAGTCCATCAGCCTGGATATTGCCAGCCAGGAAGGCGCGGATGTGGTGCGAGCCATGGCGCGTCACTGCGACATTCTGGTGGAGAACTTCAAAGTGGGGGGCTTGGCCAAATATGGTCTGGACTACGCCAGCTTGAAAGAGATCAACCCGAAGCTGATTTATTGCTCGATTACCGGCTTTGGTCAGACCGGCCCTTATGCCGAGCGCCCAGGTTACGACTTCATGATCCAGGCGATGGGCGGCATGATGAGCCTGACTGGCGAGCGGGACGACAAACCCGGTGGCGGTCCTCAAAAGGCCGGAGTGGCCGTCGCTGATTTGATGACGGGCATGTATGCCACCAGCAGCATCTTGGCAGCCTTGTTCGAGCGTTCACGCAGCGGCTTGGGGCAGCATATTGATATTGCCTTGCTGGACTGCCAGGTCGCCATGTTGGCGAACCAGAACATGAACTATCTGGTCAGCGGACAGGCTCCTAAGCGAGCAGGCAATGCCCATCAGAATCTGGTGCCTTACCAGGTGTTTCCGACTGAAGATGGCCACATCATTGTGGCGATCGGCAATAACCGCCAGTTTGCGATTTATTGCGACGCAATTGGGCATCCGGAAATTGTTGAGGACGAGCGCTTTCGCATCAACAGTCAACGCGTGAAACACCGCGATGAACTGGAGCAGATTCTGAGTCTGGCCATGCAAAAACACAGCAGTGCGTACTGGCTGGAATTGCTGGATAAGATCGGTGTACCGGCCGGGCCTATCAATGATCTGCACGGGGTGTTTTCTCATCCGCAAGTGCAGGCTAGAAATATTCGTATCGAGCTGGCTCATAGTCAGGCGGGCAAAGTCAGCATGACGGCCAGCCCGATGCGTTTTTCAGATAGTCCGGTTACCTATCGCATGGCTCCGCCGCAGTTGGGCGAACATACCGAGCAGGCGCTGGAAACACTGTTGGGGCCTGATAGTCCAGAGCTGGTGCAATGGCGCAATCAGGGCCGACGCTAGGTCTTGTTACGCCAGAAGTTATAAAAAAACACCCCGTCGCTTGGAGATCAAGCGACGGGGTGTTTTTATGTGCCGTTTTAAGTGCTGCCCAGGCTGCTGCAAGGAGCAGCCATCAGCAGGGCGGCAAGGTCTGTTTAGCGACCTGCAGCGGTACGGGCATCATTGATCGCATTGCGCGTGGCCGTGGCCGCCGCTTGTGCGGCATCACGCCAGTCATCGCCACGGCTGGCATACAGGATGGCACGCGAGGAGTTGATCATCATGCCCTTGCCCTGCGAGTCCATGCCGGCAGCCACAGTAGCGACCACATCGCCACCCTGAGCCCCGATACCGGGGACCAGCAAAGGCATATCACCAATGCGCTCACGCACCTTGCCGATTTCTTCCGGGAAGGTTGCGCCCACCACCAAAGAACATTGGCCGTTTTTGTTCCACTTTTCGGCTACCAGGCTGGCAACGTGCAGGTACAAAGGGGTGCCGTCGGCCATTTCCATGAATTGCAGGTCCGAGCCGCCAGGATTGGATGTGCGGCACAGCACGATCACGCCCTTGTCCTGGTACTCCAGGTAAGGTTCTACCGAGTCGTAGCCCATGTAGGGGCTGACAGTGACGGCATCGGCGCGGTAGCGCTCGAAGGCCTCGCGGGCATATTGCTCGGCGGTTGAACCGACGTCGCCGCGCTTGGCATCCAGCACAATAGGCAGGTGGGGGTAGCGGCTGCGCACGTAATCGCACAGGTCTTGCAACTGGTCTTCTGCACCTTGCGAGGCAAAGTAAGCAATCTGGGGTTTGATTCCACAGGTGTAGTCGGCTGTGACGTCCACAATCGCCTTACAAAATTCAAAAATCGCGCCGGGTTTGCCAGCCAGTTCCAAAGGAAGGCGGGCAGGGTCCGGGTCCAGGCCAACCATCAGCATGGATTGGTTGTCAGTCCAGGCACGGTTCAGTTTTTCTATGAATGTCATGGGAATCAGGAAAATAAACGGCTATACAAAAAGCTGAGCCAGACGGCACCAGCAAAAATAAGGGACATCAGCACAGCAGCACTGGCCAGGTCCTTGGCACGCCCGATCAAAGGGTGGTGCTCCAGCGTAATCGTGTCGGCCAAAGCCTCCAGCGCCGAGTTCAGCAGCTCCACCACCAATACAAACACCAGGGTTGCCAATAAGGCCATGACTTCCAGCGGGCTATTTCCCAACCAGAAAGCCAGTGGCGCCAAGATGATCGCCAATGCCAGTTCCTGGCGAAAGGCGGCCTCATAGCGCAGGGCAGCGGCCAAGCCTTGGCTGGAGTAGCGCAGGGCATTGAACAAGCGGCCCAGACCGCCTTTGCTTTTGAATGGAGAGTCCGACATGAAGGAAGACAAAGATTAAGGTGCCCTGATTATAGGGGTTTGCTTGGGCGAAAAAAAACCGGATGGAAAAATCCATCCGGTTTTTGGTACTGAAGCGTGGCAGCCAGGGCAGAAGTGATCAATTCCCGCCCTGACTTGGGTGCTGATAAGTGGCTTAGAAGCCGCCCATACCACCCATGCCGCCCATACCACCCATGTCAGGCATGGCTGGAGCGGGTTTGTCGTCCACGATTTCCGACACGGCCACTTCGGTAGTCAGCAACAAGCTGGCGATCGAAGCTGCGTTTTGCAGGGCAGTGCGGGTTACCTTGGTTGGGTCCAGAACACCTTGCTCGACCAGGTCACCGTATTCGCCGGTAGCCGCGTTGTAACCGTAGGTGCCGGTGCCGCTGGCCACTTGGTTAACCACGACGCTGGCTTCTTCGCCGGCGTTCGATACGATGGTGCGCAGTGGGGCTTCGATAGCACGCAGTACCAGTTTGATACCGGCGTCCTGATCGGAGTTGTCGCCCTTGAGTTGAGCCACAGCAGCACGTGTACGCAGCAGGGCTACGCCACCGCCAGGAACAATACCCTCTTCAACGGCTGCGCGAGTGGCGTGCAGCGCGTCTTCAACACGGGCTTTTTTCTCTTTCATTTCGACTTCGGTGGCAGCGCCAACGCGGATCACAGCAACACCGCCGGCCAGTTTGGCCACGCGCTCTTGCAGTTTTTCGCGATCGTAGTCGGAAGTGGACTCTTCGATCTGCACGCGGATTTGTTTCACGCGAGCTTCGATGTCGGTGCCGTTACCAGCGCCGTCAATGATCGTGGTGTTTTCTTTGGCCACTTCAATGCGCTTGGCCTGACCCAGATCGTCCAGAGTCGCTTTTTCCAAAGACATACCGGTTTCTTCGGAGATCACGGTACCGCCAGTCAGGATAGCGATGTCTTCCAACATGGCTTTACGACGGTCGCCAAAGCCAGGAGCCTTGACAGCGGTGGTCTTCAGGATGCCGCGGATGTTGTTCACAACCAGCGTAGCCAGGGCTTCGCCTTCCACGTCTTCAGCAACGATCAGCAAAGGACGGCTGGTCTTGGCAACTTGCTCCAGTACGGGCAGCAGGTCACGGATGTTGGAGATTTTCTTGTCGAAAATCAGCACAAACGGATCTTCCAACACAGCAACTTGCTTGTCTGGGTTGTTGATGAAGTAAGGCGACAGGTAGCCGCGGTCAAACTGCATACCTTCAACCACGTCCAGCTCGTTTTCCAGCGACTTACCGTCTTCAACGGTAATAACGCCTTCTTTGCCGACTTTGTCCATTGCATTGGCGATAATCTCACCAATGGAGTGGTCGCTGTTGGCGGAAATGGAACCGACCTGAGCGATTTCTTTGGTGGTGGTGCAAGGACGCGACAGTTTGCGCAGTTCTTCCACAACAACAACCACGGCTTTGTCGATACCGCGCTTCAGGTCCATTGGGTTGATGCCAGCGGCAACGTACTTCAGACCTTCTTCAACGATGGACTGGGCCAACACCGTAGCGGTGGTGGTACCGTCACCGGCGTTATCAGAGGTGCGGGAAGCGACTTCTTTAACCAGTTGAGCACCAATGTTCTCAAACTTGTCTTTCAGTTCGATTTCTTTAGCAACGGACACACCGTCTTTAGTAACGGTAGGAGCGCCAAAGGAGCGGTCCAGCACAACGTTACGGCCTTTAGGGCCCATGGTGGTCTTAACAGCGTTAGCCAGAATGTTGACGCCACGTACGATGCGTGTACGTGCATCGTCGCCGAAATACACTTGTTTTGCGGTCATGGTTTGAATCCTATTGAATTTTTGTTGGCGGTACTTATTCGATCACGGCGAAGATTTCTTCTTCGCGGATCACCAGCAACTCGTCACCGTCGATCTTGACGGCTTGGCCGGAGTACTTGCCAAACAGAACCTTGTCACCGACTTTCAGATCCAGAGGCAGAACTTTGCCATCTTCGGTCTTCTTGCCAGGGCCAACGGCCAGAATCTCGCCTTGATCAGGCTTTTCAGTCGCGCTCTCGGGGATAACGATACCGGAAGCGGTGGTGCGTTCGTTGTCCAGACGCTTGACGATCACACGATCGTTCAAAGGACGCAGTGCCATGGAGAAACTCCTGTTAGATATGACTTTAGTTGTGAGTCCGATTGGGGGGCGAGGCGTTTAGCACTCAACCCCTTCGAGTGCTAATTATAGGGACGAGTTCACTAATTTCAAGAGCAGGAGGCCAGTACTGTTACATATTTGTCCTGGGCCACTGAGACAATGCGGGCGCTTGGCCGCGTTTGCTGATGAGAAGCCCGGGCAGAATTCGCTCGCTAAAGCGCTAAAAGAGCCGGGCTTTTGCTCAAAGTATTTGATTTTACAAGGCTCTTGGGCCGACCTTGCTTAATGTGGCAGAGATCACCAGAGTGGCCCTAGGCAGGCGCTTGGAGCCTGATGGGCTGTTTATTGCGCCGTACTTAAGGCCAGCAATTTGCTCATCGTATTGAAGTTGCGCGTGGTGGCAACCAGCTTGAGTTTTTTCTCGATGAAGTTGTTATTGGCTTTCAGTTCACTATATTTAGTTGCACACAAGATATAGGCGACATCTCCCACCACCTGGACGCGATCGGGCGCGTGCCCCAGATCCAGAAACGCCTGCAACACGATCTTTTCAGGCTGCGTCTTGAGCAAGGTGTAATAAAGCCGGCTCGGGTCTTCATCTTTGAACGGGTTGCCGTTCATTACTTGAGAAAAGTAAGCCGGTGTCCGTGCCACCACCTGAATATCTCCCCCTAACTCAGCTTTGATGACCCGGTGAACCAGGTTTTCCAGTTCAGTTTGGCCTAGCGCCGTAGAGGCAATGACATTGCCACTTTGGATATAAGTCCTGACCTCCTGTAGTCCGGCTGTTTCCAGCGCTGAACGTAGCGGGGCCATCAGGACTTTGTTCTTGCCTGTGGGCATTACACCGCGCAGCAAAATAATTTGTGTATTCATGTTCTCGTGGATCTGAGGGGAGGGTGCAGGGGGTAGAGCGCGGCCAAGGGACAGTTTGCTCATCGTCCTTCATGGAGGAAAAACGACGTTCTGACAGCGCTGAGCTTTGAATCAATTAAGAAAATGGGATCGCGTTTACCGGGAAATAGCCTGCACAACAACAGATTTTAAACCTTGCAATAGGGTCACTGCGATCTGGCTTTGGTGCAGGTACAATACCGTTCTTAATTAGCAATCATTCCCATTACCGTTTGAATGAGCTCCACCTCAAACCCCTCTGACTTCGCCTCCTCCGACGAGTTCGTCAGCCTGTACCGCGAGCATCACGGCTGGCTGGTGCAGATGCTGCGTCGTCGCTTAAGTGGCAATACGGACAATGCCGCTGATCTGGCGCATGACACGTTTGAGCGGGTGATTCGTAGCCAGTCCGCGGCTGTTTTTAACGAGCCGCGCGGATTTCTGACCACGGTGGCCAAACGCTTGCTGATCGATCAGTGGCGCAAGCAGGCCATTGAGCAGGCATATCTGGAAACCCTGGCCGCCCGCAGTCAAGAAACGGAGCCTAGCCCGGAGACCCACGCCCTGGTCGTGGAAGCGCTGGACTCGGTGTGTCGCATGATGGAGCAATTGTCTTCACGGGTACGGCGGGTTTTTGTAATGGTGCAGGTGGAAGGCTTGCCCTACCAACAGGTGGCGCAAGCATTGGGGATTTCAGTGCAGGCGGTGCAGCGCGATATGGTCAAAGCCTGGCAGCACTGTTATGCGGTTTTATACGCATGAACATGTCTTCTTCGGAACCCTTGCACCCTGACATCATCAAGCAGGCAGCCCAGTGGATGATGCGTATCGGGGACAGGCCGGATGCGGCAACGCAAACAGCGTGTCAGCAGTGGAGGCAGGCTGATGCCCGCCATGAACTGGCTTGGCAGCGTTTGCAGGGAATCAGTCAGAATTTGAATACTGCTATCGGCAATAGTGCTTCCGCGCCCGTCGCCGGCCAGACTATCTTGCGCTATTGCGAACAACGTTCGCGTCGCTCTGCCATGAAGTGGATGCTGGGGGGCGTGGCACTAGGCTCCTTGGGCTTGCTTGGGATGCAAGAAGGGCTGTTTGATGGCAATGAGGTGTATCGCACCGCGACGGGCGAGTTGCACGTTGTGAAGCTACCTGATGGCACGGTGCTGACCATGAACACAGGCTCTGTTGTGCAGCTGCATTACGACCAGCAACTACGCCGAATTGAACTGCGTCGGGGTGAGATTCTGATCAGTACGGCCAAGGATGTGGCCGGCCGCCCCTTCACCGTGGACACCCCCAATGGCGTACTGACGGCCTTAGGCACCCGCTTCACGGTTCGGCAGATGGATGGCGGCAAGTCCATGACACGGCTGGCGGTATTCGAAGGGGCAGTTAGGGTAGAGCGGTCAGCCGCCCCAGAATCCGCTCCGGTCGTACATGCCGGTGAACAGCTGGAGTTTGATCGCCACAGCCTGTCTGCTGCAGCTGCCTTGGAAGGCTCAGGGCCATCCTGGGCCCAGGGCATGTTGGTGGCAGACCGGATGCGTCTGGACCAGTTTTTGGTCGAACTTGGCCGTTATCGACCTGGTTTCTTACGCTGTGATGCCGAGGTCGCCCATCTGACCGTGTCGGGAGCGTTTCGGCTTGATGATACGGACAAGGCCTTGGAGGTTTTGGCTGGGGTGCTGCACTTGAGCGTGAGATACCGCAGTCCTTATTGGGTCAGCGTAGGGCGGGTATAAGAGCGCGCATCGAATCGTCTTTCTAAGTTTTGCCGTCCTTATTTTGTAACAGCACCGAAGATTTCTCATTCTGTTTCGTCAGACCTAGTGATAGCCCCGAGGCGCCCGGGGTTTGATCTTCTTATTCGACGAACCAGGAATTTCAGTCATGCCTCCAAGTCAGTCCTCCTCCCACTTCGCCGTGTTGACGACGCCACGCGCACAGCCCACGCGTTTGCGTCTTGCCATCAGCCTTGCTTTGGTGGCTGCTCCGCTTGCCATGCCAGCAACAAGCTGGGCTCAGGCAGTCTCTCAGCAAGGGATCGCTTTTGCGATTGCGCCTAGCGCTTTGGATACCGCATTGGGCCAGTTCGGCGTAGCGGCCAAGGTGACGGTGGCGGCCTCCCCGGATTTGACCAGTGGGGTCATGACGCAGGGGCTGAGCGGACGCTATACCGCTGAACAAGGTCTGGACCTGCTCTTAAGTGGTACCGGCTTGCAGGCCGTGGCAAATAGCAACGGTGAAGGCTATCACTTGCGCCGTGTTCCCCAGCAGTCGCCGGGCGTGTCCATGCTGGAGTCGGTCAAGGTTAAAAGCCGGGCGAAAGACCCTGTAACGGAAGGAACGGGTAGCTATACCGCGCGGGCAGTCACCATAGGAAAAGGTCAGCAAAGTCTGAAAGAAATCCCGCAGTCGGTCACAGTGGTGACGCGTCAACGTATGGATGACCAGAACGCCACGACCTTGGACGATGTGCTGGCCAACAGCACGGGCATGACGCTTTATAAAAGCCCCATGGGCGGGAACTATGTGTTTTCGCGCGGTTTCCGGGTGGATAGCTATCAATTTGACGGCGTTAACCGCGCTTTCTATTACCCCCAAGCCAATAGTTTCACCAGCAATACGGTAATTTTGGACCGGGTTGAGATCATCCGGGGTGCTACAGGTCTGCTGCAAGGTGCAGGGTCACCCAGTGCCGCCGTGAACCTGGTGCGCAAACGCCCTCTGGCAGAAAACCAGGTTGAGATGATGTTTAGCGGTGGGTCATGGAATAACTATCGGGCTGACTTGGATGTGACTGGGCCTTTAAGTGAGGACGGCGCTTTGCGGGGCCGAGCGGTGGCCAGCTACAACGAGCGCGATTATTTCTATGACCACGCTGAAAGCAGCACCGGTGTGCTGTATGGCGCCCTTAGCTATGATTTCAGCCCGGATACGACTTTGACCGGTGGCTTGAGCTACGAAAAGCTGCGTTCCAAACCCTTTTTTCATGGCTTGCCGCATTACCCGAATGGGGATGACCTGGGCTTGAGCCGGTCAACGTCCTTGGCTCAGGATTGGAACCGCTGGAATGGTACGCAAACATCGGCTTTTGCGGAGTTGTCCCATCGCTTCAATGATGATTGGTCAATGCGTCTGACGGGCACCAGTACGCAAGAGTCCAATGACTCCAAATATGCCTTTTATATGGATGGCCCGGTAAATCCAGCCACGGGCCTGGGTTTTCTGATGGCCGGTGGTGTGTTTGATTTTTCGACCCGCAATAAGGCCTTGGACCTGGAGGTCAATGGCGCATTCGAAGCGCTGGGGCGCAAGCACTCACTCAGTTTTGGTGCAAGCCTCAATGATCTGACCAGCAAGGATGACTTTTCCTTGGCGCGCATGAATCATTCCATTGATGTCTGGAACCCGAACCCTCATGTGCCAGAACCCGCGGATGACTGGTTGCGAGAGAACTCGTATCGTGGTGGGGCAACCATTGTAAAAATGAAGCAGAAGGGCCTGTATGGGGTGGGGCGTTTCAGTTTGAGCGACCCTTTGACCTTGGTGGCCGGGGCGCGCATCAGCTGGTATGAAAATAACAGCCGCTATCGTGATACGGGGCTGTCTTACACCGATCCCTATAAAGAAAACGGCGTGGTCACCCCTTATGGGGGGCTGATTTATGAACTCAGCCCTGAGTGGTCCACTTATGCCAGCATTGCGCAGATTTTCGAGCCTCAGAACTCATTAGATGCGGCCGGCAAGGTGCTGGACCCTATTGAGGGCACCAATTATGAATTGGGCGTTAAGGGTGAGCTGTTGGATGGGCGGGTGAACACGTCTGTCGCCTTGTTCCGCATTGATCAGAAAAATCGGGCTCAGCAAGATTTGGTGGGCAATTGCGCGGTTGGCGATATTTGCTACCTGTCCAGCGGTAAAGTGCGCAGTCAGGGTATTGATGCCGAGATCAGCGGTGAGCTGGCTCCCGGTTGGCAGCTGTTTGCTGGCTATACCTTCAATACCTTGAAGTTCCTGGACGACACGCAAGTACAGACGACTTCTTTCGGGCGTACGGTAACCCCCAAGCATATCTTCCGTTTGTGGTCTGACTACCAGTTACCGGGGACTTACTCGGCCTGGAATCTGGGCGCAGGGGTGAACTTCCAAAGCGGCAGTCATACCGAAACCCGCGGTGTCAAAGTGGCTCAAGCTTCTTACGCCTTGTGGAACGCCAGGGTGGGATACCAGGTCAACAAGAACTGGTCGGCAGCCTTGAACGTCAATAATCTGTTCGACAAGAAGTACTACCAGACCATTGGTGCGCCAGGCTGGGGCAGCTTTTATGGCGAGCCCCGTAATGCCACTTTGACTTTGCGTGGACGGTTCTGATGATGGCCTAAGCCGTTGTAGCCCGTTTGCTCAAGTCCGGAGCCGGTGTTGCAGGTAGCAAAGGATCAATGGCACGACACAAAGCCAGCAACTGATCATCTGCGCCGATACCGGCTTCGATCAACATGCCCACGGGCAATCCACCTGACAGGCCGATAGGCAGGGAGATGCCGGGGGCGCCCAGGTTGGAGCCTACATCGGTACGAGAAATATAGGTGTTGAAGGTGGGCACGGCCTTGCCGTTCAACAGGGTGGTCTCATCGTCGCCAATGCGGCAGGCGGTCAATGGCGTGGTCGGGAAGATCAACCCGCCCACATTGGCGTGACGCAGCAGCTCGGCATAGGCTTGCTGCATCAGGGGGCGGTCTACGTTCAAAGCTTCTTCGTAAGCTTCCTGGCTGATGGTGTAGTCGCCTGTGATGGCATCAAAGATTTCTTTGACATCCGGGCTGTGAATACCCGCAATCAACTCATCCAGACTAATGCCGTATTTATTCTCTGCCAGGTACTGGGGCAAGGTTTGCAGGGTTTCGTACAGCACAATCGGCATGCCGACACGGGCATTGATGGCCAGCACCGGGGACATGTCTACATCCACCAGGGTGACACCGGCTTTTTGCAGTTCATCCAAAAAGCCCAAAGTGACCTCAGCCACGCCAGCATCCAGATTCTTCCAAAAATTGTCACGCGGCACGCCCAAACGCAATTCGTTCAAGGAGGGCGTAGCAATAATGGACGGTGCTTTTTCGCAGAGCAAGGAATCGAGCAGGCTGATGTCAGCCAGGCTGCGAGTCATGGGGCCTGCTGTATCGCGAGTGGGTGATAGCGGCACAATGCCCTGGCCCGAGTAGCGGCCCACCGTCGGGCGAAAGCCGTACAGACCGCAAAGCGCAGCAGGCAAACGCACGGATGCACCCGTGTCCGTGCCCAGACCCGCAGGGAACTGACGTGCAGCAACCACGGTGGCGGTACCACCGGAAGAACCGCCCGGAATGCGGTCGGGATCATAGGGGTTACGGCTGGGGCCGGTGGTGGCATTGTTAGTGGTAATGCCAAAGGCCAGCTCGTGCATCACGGCTTTGGCGGGCAGTACCGCACCAGCTTTGCGCAAGTTGCTGACAATCTGCGCATCTTGCAAAGGAATACGACCCTGCAGCGCGCCGGTGCTGGAGGTGGTGGGCATATCCGTGGTGTTCAGATTGTCTTTCAAGACCAGTGGCACACCGTCCAGCGGCAAGGCTTGTCCACGAGCGCGGCGGGCATCGGACTGATCCGCCTGCTGGTAGAACAAGTCCGAGTTCAAATGTGCCAAGCCACCTAAATGGGCCATTTCTTCCGATTGCTTGAGCAAAGAATCGGCAATTTCGCGGGCGCTGAATTGGCTTTTTTCCAGACCGGCCAGCAGTTCGCTGGCGCTAAGTTCGGTAAGTGACATGGGGTCTCCTAGGGGGCATGCAATGCCCCGTCCTGTGCTGTGATCGTTCGATTGGACAGCCTCTGACAGGGCTGGCTCAAAAAAGAATCCGTAAGGTTAGCAGCAAGCAGCAAAAACCGCTCAGGAAGCCTTCCAGACGACGCGGTTTCGGCCTGCATGCTTGGCTTCGTACAGCAGCCTGTCGGCCTGTTCGATTGCCTGGTTGATATCGACGCTGCCGCTCAGTTGTACAACCCCAAAGCTGGCTGTCAGCGTGTGGGCAGTAGCGTGGATGTGCAGGTTCATCACACTGCTGCGCAGGCGCTCTGCCACCAGAACCGCGGTATGCAGACTGGAACTGCGCAAGAGCAAGACGAACTCCTCGCCGCCGAAGCGGGCGGCCAGATCATCCTGCCGTACCGTGCGGGCCAGCAAAGCGCCAAACTCTTTCAGGGCCCGGTCCCCGGCAGCATGGCCCCAGGTGTCATTGACCAGCTTGAAGTGGTCCAGGTCGCAGGTAATCACTGCCCAACCGCTGGGGCCGAAGATATCCAGACGTTTTTGAACCTGCTCGAAAAAAGCCCGGCGGTTTAACAGGCGCGTTAAAGAATCGCGGCTGCGCTCCTGATCCAGGGTCTGCACAATGGACATGGCCGTGCTGGTCAAAATAGCCAGAGCCAGCCAGATGCTGATCAGCATATTGGTGGCCAGCATCACCAGCCAAAAACCGGAGCGTGTCAGTTCGGGCTGCGTTTCCTGGGGGATCAGGGTAGCCAATGCAAAGACACGAACAAGGGCATAGAGCAGTACCGTCAGGTAGGACGCGCGCAGCAAGGTAGCCAGCGGCAAGGTAGCGCTGCGGCCGCGCAGAATGGATTTCGCGGGCAGGGCGACCAGCAGGGCAAGGCCCGTATTCAGAATCAATAGTCGCAGCCAGAGCTCATCGTTCAATACAGAGAAATAAAACTGCAGCGACAAGGTGCTGATAATAAGGAGCCAGGCGATTCCGGTATGAGCACGTCCGGAAAATCGTAATGCAACGCCATGGGACATGGCCCATACGCCGATCAGATACATCGTGGATAAAGGCAGTGTCCAGCGAGCCAGCAAAGCATTGGGCATCAAGCTGTGAATGCCCATGGGAATGGCGGTGACGATATAGCCCGTGGCAATCCAGAGCAGGTAGCGATGGTCGCGTAAACGGCTCCAGCAGTAAATCATGGCGACGCCCAGCAATGCCGCGCAGGCCGGGACGATCAGAACAAAATACTGGTGGGGAGAAGACACGGTGCGTTAGCGCGCAGTAAGGGAATGTTGAAATTTGATGTTACAACAATTGTAACGATATTAATGAGATTAGATCTTTGTAGTTTAAGAACAAAGAGTTTAATGATGTTGTTTCGAGGTCTTTGATCTGTTTTTTGAATGTTTCCGGCCCATTTTTATGGCCGGGTTTACTGACGTTGCAAGCGGCAATGACACGGCCAGAAAATGCCTTGCCGATGCGCTGGACAGCATTTCCGGCAGCCATGCTTTGCAGGGACTGTCCGCAAGCCGGGTCAGCAAGCTGAGCCGGTAAATAAAAGAAGGGGGCACCGGCAAAGTGCCCCCTTCAAGAGCCCGCCAAATAGGCTTATTGCGCTGTTTCCACCAAGACCAGCTCGGCATATTCAAGGGCTTCAATCTCCAGCCCGGTCTCGTTGCGAATCGCAGCACCGTCCCGAGCATTCAGCTCCAGACCGTTGACCGTAACCCGTCCGCGCGCTGATACCAGATAAGCCAGATGGTCTGCAGGCAAGCTCAGCGATGCGGTCTGGCCTTTCTTCAGAGTAGCCCCCAGAACTCGGGCTTGAGCGCGAATCGGCAGGGCTTCCTTGTCTTGCTCAAAGCCGCTGGCCAAGGCCACAAACTGTCCCGAACGCTCATCCTTGGGAAAAGGTTTGGCACCCCATGCAGGAGGCAGACCACGTTTTTCCGGCTGAATCCAGATCTGGAAAATCCGCGTGGTGGTGGACTCCAGGTTGTACTCTGCATGGCGAATCCCGGTGCCGGCGCTCATTACCTGCACGTCGCCTGCTTCGGTACGTCCTTTATTGCCCAGGCTGTCCTGGTGGCTGATGGCCCCTTCGCGCACATAGGTAATGATTTCCATGTCGGCATGATCGTGCGGTGGGAAACCGGTGTTGGACGCGATGGTGTCATCGTTCCAGACACGCAGTGCCCCCCAGCTCATGCGGGCAGGGTCATAGTAGTTAGCAAAGGAAAAGTGGTGCTTGGCGTCCAGCCAACCGTGGTTTGCGCCGCCCAGCTGATCAAAAGGCCGATGTTCAATCATGATGCGCTCCTGAAAATTAGATACTAAAAAGAATTCTAGGCCTCTTGTGGTATGAATAAAATAGAATCAATTGCATAGTATCCATTCCAAATTTTTCATGAAAACACTTCCAGACTTACAAGCATGGGCGATCTTTGCCACGGTAGCGGAAACCGGCTCCTTTGCTCAGGCGGCCCAGGTGCTGGGCTTGTCGCAACCTACCGTCTCCAAAGCCATTACGCGCTTGGAAAAGCAGCTGCAAGTGTCCTTGTTTCATCGGACATCACGACGCTTGTCTCTGAGCGAAACCGGGCAAGCCAGCCTGGAGCAGGCGCAGGCTTTGCTGGCCGCAGGGCAAAGCGCTGAGGCCCTGGCACGGGATCAGCGCGAGCAACTGCAAGGCCGTATCAAGATTGCTGCCCCCATGTCCTTTGGCCTGGAGCATCTGGCCCCCTTGTTGCCAGACTTCATGCGAGAACATCCGGCAGTGCTGCTGGACCTGCATTTCAACGATGCGCAGGTCAACATCGTGGAGCAGGGCTTTGATATGGCTTTGCGTATTTCGTCCATGGATGACTCCAGCCTGCTGGTGCGTCGTTTATGCAATTTGCGTTTGCGGCTGGTGGCCGCACCGTCTTACCTGGCCCAGCACGGCAGACCGACGCATCCCAGCGAGCTGGCCAGCCATATCAGCCTGCGCTATGCCTATGAACGGCGGGGCAGTGTCTGGCGCTTTCAGCAAGGCAAGGAGCACTATTCCCAGACGGTGCCTTGCGCTCTGCAAGTCAATAATGCCCAGGCTTTGATTCCCCCTTTGTTGCAAGGACTGGGGTTGACGGTGTTGCCGCAATTCTTGTTGGGAGACCTGCTTGAACGGGGGGCGCTGGAGCTGGTCTTGCCGCAGTGGGACCTGCCCAGCCTGACCTTGCATCTGTTGACCCCGCCCGGTCGTTCGCGTTCTGCGCGGGTGCAAGCCTTTATTGATTTTCTGGTGACCCAGTTTGAGCAAGCTGCGTGGGCTGATGCGGACTGATACGTGTCCCGGCCTGAATTGCCGCTAGACTGTCTGGTCCACTTTTGTTTTCTAGGAGATCACTATGGAACAACGTCCTCCCCTGCCTCCTTTCAGTTTGGAGAGTGCTCGCCAGAAAGTGCGTGCCGCAGAAGATGCCTGGAACAGCCGTGATCCCGTCAAGGTGTCGCAGGCTTACACCGTTGATACTCGCTGGCGCAATCGCAGCGAATTTCCGTGGGGACGTGATCAGGTTCAGTCTTTTTTAGAGCGTAAATGGCAAAAAGAGCGTGAGTATCGCCTGATTAAAGAAGTGTGGGCCTGGCATGGAAATCGGATTGCCGTGCGTTTTGCCTATGAATGGCATGACGAATATGGCCAATGGTGGCGCAGTTATGGAAATGAAAATTGGGAATTTGATGAGCACGGTTATATGGCCGTACGTCACGCCAGTATTAATGATCTGGCCATCACGGAATCCGAGCGCAAGTTTCATTGGCCCCTGGGGCGTCGCCCTGATGAGCACCCTAGTTTGAGCGATTTAGACTTGTAAGGTCTGATTTGCAGCAGTTGCCTGAACGCGGGTTTTTGAATAAACGATGACAGCCTGTTGAAAATCCGGTTTACCGCATGGGTAAACCGGATTTTTTAATTCCCTAAGCTTTATGCTTCATTTAAGCGGCGAGCCAACCTTATATAGGCAAAATATTGAGGTTTCTCTGTTCGCAATCAAAGACAGGCGTACAGATAAATGGTTTAGTGTTGGGTTAGCCTTCTTTCATCTACAAGGAGTCATCTATCATGAATCACCCTGTTGGCTTGGGTTTGGCCCCGGCAGCTACGGATCGTACTGGGCCTTCCAGTCATTATTCCCGATTGATCAAACAGGCTCAGAAAGAGCACAGTCGGATTTGTGTGGTGGCTCATCCTTGCGATGATGTGTCTTTGGGCGCTGCCTTGCAGGCGCGTTCGGAAGGGCTGTTTGATATTGTTCTGGTGGGTCCGCAGGCGCGATTGCATGCAGTCGCTGCAGAGCACGGCTACAGCCTGGATGGCATAAACGTGATTGATACCCCGCATAGTCATGCTTCGGCAGAGGTTGCGGTCTCGGAAGTGTTGGCAGGTCGCGCTCAGTTGCTGATGAAAGGCAGTTTGCACACCGATGAACTGATCCAGGCGGTGCTGTGCACCCAGGGCAAGGGCCTGCGTACCGGCCGTCGTCTAAGCCATGTGTTCATCATGGATGTACCCAGCTATCCGGAACCGTTGTTTGTCACCGATGGTGCCATCAATATTTTCCCGGACCTCAGCACTAAAGCGGACATCGTGCAAAACGCCATTGATCTGCACCACGGTCTGGGCCTGGGCACTCCCCTGGTCGCCATTTTGTCGGCAGTCGAGCAAGTCACTGAAAAAATCCCGACAACTCTGGAGGCGGCGGCGCTGTGCAAAATGGCAGATCGCGGCCAGATTACGGGCGGTGTCTTGGATGGCCCCTTGGCTTTGGATAACGCCATCAGCCTTGAAGCGGCGCGTATCAAAGGCATCGTCTCGCCCGTGGCAGGCAGGGCGCAGATTCTGGTGGCTCCTGATCTGGAAGCGGGCAATATGCTGGCCAAAAACCTGACCTTTTTGTCGGGGGCGCAAGCTGCTGGCATCGTGATGGGCGCTCGCGTGCCAATTATTCTGACCAGTCGTGCAGACAGCGCTCAGACTCGCATGGCCTCCTGCGCGGTTGCCAGCATCTACGCGGGCTACCTGGAGCGCAAAATTGCACTGGAGGCTCAGAACTCATGAGCGAGCAGATTCTGGTCATTAACGCAGGCAGCTCCAGCCTGAAATTCCATATGTACAAGGTGCAGCCGGGCGACCAACTGGCCTTTGAGTTTGGCGGTCAGGTATCGGGCATTGGCAGTTCTCAACCTGCTTTCAAAGTGAAAGATGCTCAGGGTCAGGCGATGGTGCGTCAGGATCTGGATGGTGAACAGGCCAAAGATCTGCACACCGCCCAGGCTTTGGTGGCGCGTTGGTTGCTGGAACAGGTAGAGGGTCGGCCCATTGCTGTGGGTCACCGGATTGTGCACGGGGGCGCTCGCTACGACAGCAGTGTGCGCTTGACCCCGCAGGTGCTGGACTATCTGGATAGCTTGTCGCCGCTGGCTCCTTTGCATCAGCAAAATAATCTGGCCCCCGTGCGCGTTATTTTTGAGCACTACCCGGAAATCTTCCAGGTGGCTTGCCTGGACACGGCTTTTCACCAAGGGCATGCACCGCATTTGCAGCACTTTGCCTTGCCAGGCCGCTTCTACGAGCAGGGCGTAAGACGCTATGGCTTCCATGGCCTGTCCTACCACTATATTTCCCAGCATTTGCAGCGCCAGATGCCCGAGTTGGCCGATGGCCGCGTCGTCGTGGCGCACTTGGGTTCGGGAGCCTCTGCGTGCGCCTTGAAAGAAGGGCGCAGCATTCACACCACGATGGGCTTTACGGCCTTGGATGGTCTGCCTATGGGTACGCGTCCCGGCCGTCTGGATGCGGGCGTCGTGCTGTGGATGTTGGAGCAGGGCATGGAGCACGACGAGATTCAGTCCGTGCTGTATACCCAATCCGGCTTGAAAGGCTTGTCCGGGGATCAAGCAGATATGCGTGCGCTGGAGGCCTCGGATGATCCACGCGCCAAGTTGGCCGTGGACTACTTCTGCTATTACACGGCAGAAAATCTGGCCGGCCTGTGCGTGGCGTTGAAGGGATTGGATACCTTGGTATTCACCGCCGGTATTGGTGAACATAGCCCATCCATTCGTGCTGGTATTGCTGCGCATCTGGAGTGGTTGGGTGTGCAGATTGATCCGGCTCGCAATCAGGCAGGGGAAACCGTGATTTCTACCGATGACAGCCCGGTGCGAGTTCTGGTCATTCCGACGAACGAGGAACTGATCATTGCTGAGCAGTCCCTGGCTTTGGTGCGCGCCCAGTCTTAAAGCCCCAGTGTGGCTGCCGGGCCGGTCTTGCTAAGCGGGTTTTTGCTCGCGTGCAATTTCGCTTTGCAGCCACTGCCGGAAAGCCAGCAATGGCGGATAGTCGCCGCGCCCGGCAGGACATGCCAAGTAATAGGCTTCGGCATTCGGACAGGGGGAGTCCAGGGCGACAACAAGATCCCCCCGTTCCAACTCCTGCTTGAACAAAAAAGTAGGCAGTAAGGCAATCCCCAGGCTAGAGATAGCAGCTTGCGTAATGAGCGCAAACTGGTCGAGCAGCATGCCGTGAATCCGCACGCTTTCTACGCCGTTGACGCTGAACCAGCGCTCCCACGCATCAGGCCGGGAGACCAGATGCAGCAAGGGTGCCTTGAGCAAATCCGCTGCTGTCTGAAATTGATATTGTTCGCGCATGGCAACGCTACAGGCGGGCACTACCGTCTCCGACATCAGAAAATCCAGATTGGCTCCCGGCCAGTCGGGCAGACCATAGTGGATGGCCGCATCAACATTCTCCATCTGGAAGTCAAAAGGTTGCAGACGCGTCAGCAGGTTGATGGTGATGCCTGGGTGAGCGGCAACAAACTCCGGTAGCCGTGGCGCAAGCCAGCGAGTCCCAAAGGTTGGCAAGATGGCCAGATTAAGCGTTCCGCCGTGCGGATTGGCCTTGAATCCCAAGGTTGCGCTAGCAATGCGCCTGAGTGCATCACTCAGTTCCTGCGCGTAGGTGCTGCCTGCCTGAGTCAGACGGACGGTCTGGCGTTCCCTGATGAAAAGATCCGCACCGAGTATCCCTTCCAGCAGCCGGATCTGACGGCTGACGGCGCTTTGCGTCAGGTTCAGTTCGCCTGCAGCCGCCGTGAAACTGCCCAGCCGCGCAGCGGCTTCAAAGGCAATGAGAACGTGCATGGGTGGAAGAAAACGCTTGGGAATCGACATGCGGATTTGCTAAGGGAAAACGATGAATCATTCTAGTTGGGAATGACTTGAGTTGGAATCATCGTTTGACCCCTCCCGCCCCCGCTCACAGAATGGTATGCAAGATAGTTGAATATTTCAGGGTTCTAAGGTTTTGGCCTTTCTCTGCCCAGGTCTTGTTGGATGCCAGGGGCAGCGTGGAAGTGATTCACTAATGGACTGACCTTGCTTGGCAGCCGGGTCCAGTAATTTGCTGGCGGATCTATGCATACTCCTCTTTTTGTTTCCAAGGACGAAATCCGTTCCCGGTTCTCACGCGCCATGTCCGTGATGTATCAACAAGAGGTGCCGCAGTACGGTGCCTTGCTGAGCCTGGTGCACGATATCAATGCAGAGGTGCTTGATGCAGATCCGGCCTTGAAAAAAGCGCTGCAGCAGCAGTCGGAGCTTAATCGTCTGGATGTGGAGCGGCATGGCGCCATCCGGGTAGGCAGCCCGGCTGAATTGAAAGGCATTGCTCAAATCTTTGCCGTGATGGGCATGTATCCGGTGGGTTATTACGACTTGTCTGTTGCGGGCGTCCCGGTTCATTCCACTGCCTTTCGTCCTGTTGATGACGCAGCGCTGCAAATCAATCCCTTTCGGGTGTTTACCTCTTTGCTTCGATTAGAGCTGGTTGAGGATGAGCCGTTGCGCGAGCAGGCCGCCGCTATTTTGTCCAAGCGAAATATTTTCCCGCCGGGTCTGTTGGAACTGGCGGCACATGCACAAGCTGTGGGTGGTCTGACCGAGTCGCAGCTTGACGAGTTTGTGGCCGCAGCCACAGAGATTTTTTGCTGGCATCGTGAGGCGACGGTGGATCATGAAACGTATCGCAAATTGCATGATGCGCACCGGCTGGTGGCGGACGTTGTCTGTTTCAAAGGGCCACACATCAATCACCTGACCCCCAGGACTTTAGATATAGACGCGGCACAAGCAGCCATGCCGCAACGGGGCATTCCCGCTAAAGAGCTTATCGAGGGGCCACCACGTCGGCAGCATCCTATTCTCTTGCGTCAGACCAGCTTCAAGGCCCTGGAAGAGGAGATTGAATTTACCGGACAGGGCCAGGCAGGCTCTCATACCGCCCGTTTTGGCGAGATCGAGCAGCGCGGCGTGGCCTTGACTCAGGAGGGCAGAGCGCTTTACGACAGCTTGTTGGCGCAGGTTCGGGACGCCGAGCAGCAAGGGGCGGACACCTGTTCATACACCGAGCGCCTGCAACACGCCTTTAGGCAATTTCCTGATGACTTGTACGCCATGTACGAAGGCGGATTGGCTTTCTTCCGCTTTCAGATACAGGACGACAAGGCTTGGCAGCAGCTGTTGGCTTCTGGGCGGCCTTGGAATCTTCCTGAGTGGGTCAAGCGAGGAGCCGTGGCTCTGGTGCCTATCACTTACGAAGACTTTTTGCCTGTTAGCGCGGCGGGCATCTTTCAGTCGAACCTGGGGGATGCAGAGCAGAAGTCCTATGCGTCGCAGGCAGCGCGCTCTGAGTTTGAGGCCAGTCTGGGCAGGCCCGTGCTGGATGAAATTGAGCTGTACCGCGTCGCTCAGGCACGCTCAGAACACGCCTTGCATCAGCGTTTTTTGACGGAGTCTGCAACATGAGGGCGGACGAGCGCAGTCATGGCTTGTGGCAGGCTTCTGCGCCACCCGCTCCGGCGTGCGAGCGCTTGCAAGGCCAGGTCAAGGCGGATGTGGCCGTTATAGGCGCAGGATTCACCGGCTTGTCTGCCGCCTTGCATTTAGCCCAGGCGGGGGCTCGTGTGGTGGTCTTGGAAGGAGCGCAGATTGGTTTTGGGGGGTCGGGCCGAAACGTGGGTCTGGTCAACGCTGGTCTGTGGGTTATGCCCGAGGTATTGATCAAGACGCTGGGCTCGCATTACGGAGATCGCTTGTTGCAGTTGCTGGGTGGCGCACCGGGTGCCGTTTATGACTTGATCGCTCAGCATCAGATTGAATGCCAGGCTGTGCGTGCCGGTACTTTGCATTGCGCGGTGGGACAGCGCGGTTTGCGCAATATTCAGGAGCGCTGGCGCCAGTGGAGTGACATCGGCGCGCCGGTGGAGTTGCTAGATCAACAGGAAATTGCTGCAGCGACGGGAACCACGGCGTATGCGGGCGGCTTGCTGGATCGGCGGGCAGGAACGCTGCAACCGTTGGCCTATGTTCGTGGTTTGGCGCAGGCCGCGCTGAATGCGGGCGCCCGACTTCATGAGCGCAGCGCAGTCAAGCGGGTTGAGGATGGCAAGACGCACTGGGTGCTGCAGACCGACGAGGGTGAAGTTCTGGCCCCCTGGGTCGTGGTGGCGACCAATGCGTATACCAGCGATGTGTGGCCAGCCCTGCCAGCCGAGCTAGTACGCCTGCCTTATTTCAACTTGGCCACTCAGCCACTGGCCCCAGAGCTACGCGCCCAAATCCTGCCGGGCGGGCAGGGAGCCTGGGACACGCGTTCTGTCTTGTCCTCATACCGCTTTGATCAGGCCGGACGCCTGGTGTTCGGCAGCGTGGGCGCATTACGTAAAAGCGGCCTGTCCGTGCATAAGGCCTGGGCTAAACGTGCTTTGACGCAATTGTTTCCAGCTTTGCGGGACGTGCAGTTTGACTATGAATGGTACGGATGGATAGGTACGACCTCCGATGCTTTGCCCCGGTTTCACCAGCTGGAGCGGCAAGTCTTGTCATTCAGTGGCTATAACGGGCGCGGCATTGCTCCGGGCACGATCTTTGGGCGTGAGCTGGCGCATCTGATTTTGGGGCGCAGCGCTTTGGAGGACCTGCCCTTGCCGGTGACTCCGCTCAAGCCAGCCTCTGGCAAATACCTTAAGGAAGCGGCATACGAGTATGGCGCGCAGTTGACGCACCTTGTCGGTGCCCGATGCTAATCACTGTCAGCGGCAGATCTGATTTCCCTGACAACAGAGTTTTTTTCTTTAGGAATGGCAGCTCATTGGGAGGCCGATATTCCACACTTTTTTATGGGGTACATGCATGACTCACACAGCCGAACTCGCGCGTTCCACCTTGGCCCGATTGGGCGTGACAACTGCTCTTGATGCTCAGGGCGGCATGTCAGTAACGTCGCCCATTGATGGCGGCATCCTGGCTAGCTTGAAGCCCCATAGCAATGAAGAAGTCAACGAGACGATTGCCCGTGCTCATCATGCTTGGCAGTCGTGGCGTACTGTTCCCGCTCCCCGTAGAGGTGAACTGGTTCGCCTGCTGGGGCAGGAACTGCGCGCCGAGAAGCAAGCCTTGGGACAGATCATTTCGCTGGAAGCGGGGAAAGTGACCAGTGAAGGCTTGGGCGAAGTTCAGGAAATGATTGATATCTGCGATTTTGCCGTGGGTCTGTCCCGCCAGCTTTATGGCCTGACGATTGCTTCTGAGCGGCCAGGCCATCGCATGTTGGAAACCTGGCATCCGCTGGGGGTGGTGGGGGTGATTACGGCATTTAACTTTCCCATGGCAGTTTGGGCCTGGAACACCACATTGGCCTTGGTGTGCGGTGATACCGTCATTTGGAAACCATCAGAAAAAGCGCCTCTGTCTGCTCTGGCCTGCCAAGCCGTATTCGAGCGGGCATTGGCCCGTTTTGAAGCCGGGCCATCCCATCTGAGTCAGGTGCTTATTGGCGGCCGTGAACTGGGTGAGGCCATGGTGGACGATGCGCGGGTGGCCCTGGTGTCGGCCACCGGTAGCACGCGTATGGGACGAGAGGTCGGCCCCCGGGTGGCGCGCCGTTTTGGTCGCGTTCTGCTGGAGCTGGGGGGAAATAACGCGGTCATTGTGACGCCTAGTGCAGATTTGGATCTGGCGGTGCAAGGCATTGTCTTTGCGGCAGTGGGCACAGCGGGGCAGCGTTGCACCACCACACGGCGCTTGATCGTGCATCACAGCATCAAAGAGCAACTGGTGGAACGACTCAAGCAGGGGTATGCCAAGCTCAAGATCGGCAATCCCTTGGAGGAAGGCACGCTGCTGGGGCCCTTGGTGGATCAGGCTGCTTTCGAGGCGATGCAATCTTCACTGGATGCGGCGCGCTCTGAAGGCGGGCGTGTGACTGGCGGTGAACGAGTGCTGGAGGATGAGTTTTCTTCAGCGTATTACGTCAGGCCAGCCATTGTGGAAATGGATCAGCAGACCGACACGGTACGGCACGAGACCTTTGCGCCTATTTTGTATGTGATGAGCTACGACGATCTGTCCGAGGCACTGGCTATTCAAAATGACGTTCCGCAAGGTTTGTCGTCCGCCATTTTCAGCAATGACCTGCGTGAAACAGAAGCGTTCCTGTCGGTAATCGGTTCTGACTGCGGCATTGCCAACGTCAATATTGGTACTTCCGGGGCGGAAATTGGCGGTGCTTTCGGCGGGGACAAGGAAACTGGCGGGGGGCGGGAGTCCGGTTCCGATGCCTGGCGTGCTTATATGCGCCGCGCCACCAATACCATCAACTATTCACGTGAATTGCCTTTGGCGCAGGGCGTGAAGTTCGATCTTTGATGCAGATCCTACGGTAAGGGGAGAAGCCCTTGTCTGCCACCGGCAGGGGCTTAAACCCATAAAGGGTATCGCAGCCGGACGTGGTCCCACACCACGCAAAAAACAGTGGGTGGTGGTCAAGGCGGGAAAGATTCTCCTGCCAATTCAATAAAAGCGGGGAGACAACAATGACCATACCGAAACAGGTAGGCCAGGGTGCGCTCGCGCACGGCCTGAACTCAAGACAGATGTCCATGATCTCCATCGCGGGGATCATTGGTGCCGGGCTTTTCATTGGATCAGCCAATGCCATCTCCAAAACCGGGCCCGCGGCGGTGCTGTCCTATATCTTGACGGGTGCGCTGGTATTACTGGTCATGCGCATGCTGGGTGAGATGGCCGTCGCCAACCCTGATAGTGGCTCGTTTTCCACCTACGCAGCGCGGGCAATCGGACCGTGGGCCGGCTTTTCCATCGGCTGGTTGTACTGGTGGTTTTGGGGTCTGATCATTCCTGTAGAGGCCATTGCAGGCGCCAATATCTTGCACCAATGGATGCCGGACATACCGTCTTGGGCATTTACCATTGTCATCATGGTTGCCTTGTCGGCCACGAATTTGTTCAGCGTCAAAAACTTTGGTGAGTTTGAGTTCTGGTTTGCCTTGATCAAGGTGCTGGCCATCATCGCTTTTATTGTGGCGTGTATTTGTGCCTTGACCGGATTCTGGCCTTGGGTAGAGGGCGGTAAGGTGCCAGTGGTTCCGGTGTTCAGCAATTTCGCGCCGCATGGCATGGGGGCGGTGTTGGCTGGGATATTGATCACGATGTTTTCATTTTTTGGGGCGGAAATCGTGACGATTGCTGCCGCCGAAACAGACAGACCCCAAGAAAGAATACGCAAAGCGACCAATCTGGTGGTCTATCGTATCTCCCTGTTCTATGTGCTGTCGATTTCCTTGATCGTGCTGATTGTGGGCTATGACGACCCCCGATTGTTGGAGGTCGGTTCATTTCAGCGCACGTTGGAGGTACTTAAATTACCGGAGGCCAAGCTGATTGTGGATGTGGTGGTCCTGGTTGCCGTCACTTCCTGCATGAACTCCGGTCTGTATACGGCCTCTCGCATGATTTATTCCTTGTCCGTCCGTGGCGACGCTCCCTCTTGCATCGCAAAAGTATCGTCCAAGGGAGTTCCGTATTACGCCGTCATCGTGTCCACACTGGCTGGTTTTGTAGGGTGTTTGGTGAACTACCTGTTGCCTGGTCAGGTGTTTTCGTTCTTGCTGTCCACGACAGGGGCGATTGCCTTGCTGGTCTACTTGGTCATTGCCGTGTCCCAACTATTGTCGCGGCGCGCTGCAGAAAAGAATGGCATCGACTTGCCGTTCAAAATGTGGCTGTTTCCCTGGCTGACGTATTTGTCGATTGTGCTGATTCTGGCGGTGCTGGTCTATATGGCCATGGTGGAGGAATACCGCTACCAGTTGGCGATGACTTTGGGTGTCAGTGCGTGCATTGTGTTGGCGGCTTTTATCAAACTCAGACGCAGCGCAAAACCGCTGCGGTTGATCCGCAAGCAATCGCCTCTATAACTTGAAGCAGCGCTTGCGGCAGGGCTGGTGCCTGCCGCAAGTTTTTCGTTAAGCGCGCTGTTGGACCAGACCGGCAGCGACGGTCTGGTTGGTGCTGGGATCGATCAAGATGAACGATCCTGTGCTGGAGTGGTCTTGGTAGTCATCCAGCACCAGCGGGTCGCGGGTGACCAGGCTAACGCGGCCAATATCATTTAAGGCCAGCGTGCCTGCCGCCTCTTGTTCTTGCAGGCTCTGTACATCGCGCAGGGCATGGACGGCCTGCACTTTGGCTTGAGTCAGGCGTGTGCCTTGCTTCAACCAGTAGGAGCGGGTGGTGTTCAAAGCCTGCTCGTCCAGCCAGCAAAGCTGAGCGTCAAAGTTCTTGCTGGTGCTGACTTCGTCGTGTGCCAGCGTCAACAGGTCTCCACGGGAAATATCCAGCTCACGGTCCAGAACCAGTGTGACGGCATCCCCGTCGCTGACGTGGGTTTGCTCCTGGCCTGCGCGGAACAGTTGCGTCACAACGGCTGTTTTAGCGCTGGGCCAGACCTGCACACTATCTCCCACCTGAATGCGGCCGCCATTCAGTTGTCCGGCATAGCCACGGAAACCGTCCGCACTGCTACCGCCGTGGCGCGCCACCCACTGCACAAACAGACGGGCAGGGCGTTGAATGTCCTCGCGCAAATCCAGCGACTCCAGCAAAGGCAGCAGTGGCAGCCCGGTATACCAGGATGTGTGCGGCGAGGCCTTGGTGATGTTCTCGCCTTTCAGGGCCGAGAGCGGAATGATGTGAAAGTGCTCAATGCCCAGTTGTTCTGCCAGTTGGCGATAGGCTTGGTGAATACGGTCGAACACGGCCTGATCCCAATCCACCAGATCCATTTTGTTGACCGCCACCACAATATGGCGCAGCCCCAACAGTTTGGCGACTGTGCTGTGGCGTTTGGTTTGTGTCAGCAGCTGGCCGTCTTTGGCGCGGTGAGCGTCAATCAGAATAATGGCAGCCTGAGCAGTGGACGCACCCGTAATCATATTGCGGGTGTACTGCTCATGACCGGGGGTGTCGGCCATAATGAACTTGCGTTTGGGCGTTGCAAAGTAGCGGTAGGCGACATCAATGGTGATGCCTTGTTCGCGTTCGGCTTCCAGCCCATCGGTCAGCAAGGCCAGATCGGGCTCGGCGTCTTCGCCACGCTTGTATTTGGAACGCTGAATGGCGGCGATCTGGTCGGCAAACACCCCTTGGCTGTCCACCAGCAAACGGCCTATCAAGGTGGATTTTCCATCGTCCACGGAGCCAGCGGTAATCAGGCGCAGCACGCCCTGATCGGCTGCTTGAAGCCAAGCATCATTGACTGTGTTCATTAGAAATATCCTTGTTTCTTGCGGTGTTCCATCGAAGCTTCGGAGGTCTGGTCATCCATGCGCGTTGCGCCGCGCTCGGTAATGGTGGCCAAGGCTGTTTCAGCAATAATGTCTTGCACAGAGGCGGCGGTAGAGAGCACCGGGCAGGTGCAGGAAATATCGCCCACCGTACGAAAGCGCACATCACGCCATTCGGACGCTTCGCCTTCTTGCAAAGGGGTCAGCGGGGTGATGGGAACGATCAAGCCTTGTCGCTCCACCACTTCGCGCGAGTGGGTGTAGTAAATGGACGGCAGATCAATGGCTTCACGTTGTATGTATTGCCACACATCCAGCTCAGTCCAGTTGGAGATGGGGAACACACGCAGGTTTTCGCCTTTGTGAATGCGGGTATTGAATAAGTGCCACAGCTCCGGGCGCTGAGCCTTGGGGTCCCACTGGCCAAACTCATCGCGAAAGGACACGATGCGCTCTTTGGCGCGGGCTTTTTCTTCGTCCCGGCGTGCTCCGCCAAAACAGGCATCAAAGCCAAATTCAGAAATGGCTTCCAGCAGAGTGACTGCCTGGGCCCCGTTGCGGCTGGAGGTTTCGTGACGCAGCACGACTGTGCCGCGCGCGATGGAGTCTTCCACGCTGCGCACGATCAAGTCGGCATTCAATTCAGCGGCGCGCCGATCCCGAAACTCGATCACTTCCGGGTAGTTGTGGCCGGTGTCTACGTGCAGCAAAGGGAAAGGCAGGGGGCCGGGCGCAAAGGCTTTTTGGGCCAGTTGCAGTAGAACGGCAGAATCCTTGCCGCCCGAGAACAGCAGCACAGGTTTTTCAGCTTCGGCGGCGATTTCGCGCAGAATAAAAATGGCCTCGGCTTCGAGCCAGTCCAGGTGAGTACGGGTGGAGAGTGGTTCGCCCATGAGTTTCCTTCAGGTGTTGACGCTGCTGTTCAGGTTGCTGGCATGCAAGCCGCATTCCAGACTGTCACGCTGTTCCCACCACCAGCGCCCGGCGCGCACGTCTTCGCCAGGGCGGATGGCGCGCGTACAGGGTTCGCAGCCTATGGAGGGGTAGCCTTGGTCATGCAAGGGGTTGTAGGGAATGTCCAGCCCGCGGATCACCGTCCAGACATCGTCCTGGTGCCATTCGATCAGGGGGTTGAATTTGTGCAGGCCAAAGACCTTGTCGTATTCCTGGCTGGCCAGTTCTGTACGGCTGGCTGTTTGTTCCCGGCGCTGGCCGGTAATCCAGGCCGACCGGCCCTGCAAGGCACGGCGCAAGGGCTCGACTTTGCGGATCTGACAGCACTCTTTACGCAGTTCCACGCTTTCATAAAAGGCGTGCGTGCCATGTGTTTGAACGTGCTCCTGAACGCGGTCCGGATCAGGATGAAAAAACAGAATGGGACGTTCGTAGTGCTGCTGAATATCTTTGCCCAGCTGCAAGGTTTCATCGTGCAGGCGGCCAGTATCCAAAGTGACGGTTTGCAATTCGGGGGTGTAGATGGACATGGCGTGAAACAGCACCATGTCTTCTGCAGCCAAGGAACTGGCCAGAACGGCATCGGGGTATTCGTGCGCGATTTGCTGTAAATCGTCGCGCAGTCGCTTCCACAGCATCAGGGGCCGGGCGCTCAGTGCAAGCGCAGCAGGGGCTTGGGCGGGCATGATCAGATGTCCTTGCGGCAATACCAGTGCCGGCCCAGCTTGAAATAGCGTTGCGGGGCCGCCTTATCGCCTTACATGGTTCACGGGATGATGAGCCAGTGTGCTTGCGCGAGCCCTCGCAGGGAACGAAGTATTAGTTAGGTGAATATGCCCTTGCTGTATTTAGCCGCCTTGCCAGTTTTATTTCAGGCACGTCGGCTGGCCGCAATAATGGCAATAATCAGTACGCAAGACAGCCAGGTCAGCAGGTCTACTTGCTCGCTAAGCCACAGGGCAGAAATCAGTACGGTCAGAAAGGGCTGGGCCAGTTGAACCTGACCAATACGGGCCACACCGCCCATGGCCATCGCCTTGTACCAGGGGAAAAAGCCCAGCAAGGATGAGAACAGGGCCAGGTAGAGCAGCGCCATCAACGATTGCGAGGAAGGCGCTTCGGTCATGGGCAAAGCCAGCCACAGTGTCGCTGGAATGGTCAGGGGCAGGCTGGCGGTCAGGCTCCAGCAAATCGTGCGCCAACCACCCAGCGTGCGGGCAACGCGGCCCCCTTCTGCATAGCCTACGCCAGACATGAACACGGCCAAGGCCAGCCAAAGGTCGCCGGTTTGCAGTGCGCCTTCGCCAATATAGATGGCGTAGAGCAGCACCAGCAAAGCCCCCAGCAAGCTCAGCAACCAGAATCGACGGCTTAGGGATTCGCCACTACGGGCGGCGCTGACGATGGCGGTCGCCAGGGGGATCAGGCCGCTCAGAACGGCGCCGTGGGAGGACGGTACGGTCTGCATGGCAATGGATGAGAACACGGGCCAGCCTACGATCACGCCAGTACAGGACAAGCCAATTCCCCGCCACTCTGCGGCGTTAGGGCGACGACTGCGAGTAGCCAATAGAATCACTGCCGCAAACACGCCGGCGATACTGGCACGGGCCATCCCGATCAGCCAGGGATCAAAGCTTTGAACCGCCAGCCGTGTCATGGGCAGGGTAAAGGCAAAGACCATGACCCCGATAAAGGCGTACAGATAAATCAGTAAGGCGGGGGCAGAACTGGGAAGGGGAAGGCTGGCGCTGCGGCTCATGAAAATCACCACGAATGAAAAATAAGTTCAGGACAGCTTTGAGCTTAAAATAAATAAGCGATACAGTTGCTGTACAGTTGGGCAATCACTTGCTCAGGCTGTATCGGTCAAATCTCCGCTACAGTCAGTTTTTCTTTGAAAGGCCCGCATCATGGAATGGTTGGATTGGCAGCCCGTCAGGAGTTCGGACGTCACCTTGAGCGATCAACTGGTCGCCTGGGTGCAGCAAGCCCTGCATTTGCGCTATCGGGGCGGCAGCCGTTTGCCCTCGGTGCGAGGCCTGGCCCGGTCTGCAGGTGTCAGTACTCATACAGTGGTAGCGGCTTACGACAAATTGATGGCTCAGGGGCTGGTGGAGTCCCGGCCCGGCGCGGGCTTTTTCGTGCGGGTTCGCAGCCCCCGGCGTTTGCGTTCCGAGTCCTTGCATGTGGAAAAGAACGAGCCGCGCAAGATCGATGTGAACTGGATGTTGAACAGTTTCATGGGACATAGCGACAGCGCCGGCATTCCCAGACAGTGGCTGGACAATGACATGATTTTGTCGGCACTGCGGCAGGTCAGTCGCAGTGCGGGCTCGAACCTGCTGGGCTACGGACATTCGCATGGTTACCGTCCTTTGCGTCAGCACATTGCGGGGCAATTGGAGGACAGTGGCATACAGGTCGATCCTGATACCCAGCTGATGTTATGCGGTGGGGTCACCCAGGCGCTGGATTTGCTCTTGCGCCACTGGTTGCGTCCTGGTGATGCCGTGGTTGTGGAAGATCCTGCCTGGTATCTGCTCTTTGCTCGCCTGGCGGTGGTGGACGTCCGCGTGTTTAGTGTCCCGCGTCGGGCTGATGGGCCGGATTTGGCGGTACTGGAACAGTTGGCACGCGAGCATCGCCCACGTCTGGTGATCTTGAATACCGTCGTGCATAACCCGACAGGTTTTAGCTTGAGTCCTGCGGTGGCTCACGGCATTCTGACTCTGGCTCAGACTTGGGATTTCCACATTATTGAAGACGACACTTACAGCGAGCTGCATGCTCATCCTGCGTGTCGTCTGGCACAGTTGGATCAACTCAATCGCGTCACTCTGGTGGGCGGCTATTCCAAGGTGATGGCGGCTGGCCTGCGAGTGTCTTATATGGCGGCTGCGCCCGACTTATTGCAGGCCCTGGTCAATTTGAAAATGCTGGCGGGCCTGACCTCGCCTGAACTAAGCGAGCGGGTGATCCACCGCGTCTTGGTAGACGGGCCTTATCGCAAGCATTTGGAGCGGCTGCGGCGTCACGCGGATAGTGACAGGCAGCGCACGCTGGATCAACTGGCTCAATTGGGCCTGGCGCCCGATGCACCCCCGCAAGCAGGCATGTTTGTATGGGTGAATACCGGTTTGGATACGGAGCGCCTCGTGCGTGATTTGGGTCGTCCGGGGCATTTGCTGGTGCCCGGGGCCTTGTTTTCCCCGCAACAGCAACCATCTACTTATATACGCATCAACGTCTCTTTAGGCGACGATGCGCAGTTTTGGTGTGACTTTGCCCGCTGTTTAGAGGCCGCCCGGCAGACTTCCCCTACGGTGCCCAGCGAAATAGCCTTATAGCTTGAACGCTGATTTTGCACTGTCATCTAGCTCTGTTAGCATAAGCCTGTGCTGCGCATGGATTGAATTTCTATGCAAAGCGCGATAGCTAATAGCAATGAACACTATTGCATTAATCAATTTTACTAATTGGAAGGGGGTTCCTATAATGAACTCACTATCAATGATTAATCACTCACCGGAGCACGTATGTCTTTGATCAACACCGTCATTAAACCTTTTAAAGCACAAGCTTTTCACAACGGCAAATTTATCGAAGTCAGCAACGAGACCGTTGCCGGTAAGTGGGCTGTTTTTGTTTTCTACCCAGCCGACTTTACGTTTGTTTGCCCAACCGAACTGGAAGACTTGGCCGACCATTACGCTGAATTCCAAAAAATGGGCGTAGAAGTTTACTCCGTGTCCACCGACACTCACTTTGCTCACAAAGCATGGCACGACACGTCGGAAGCCATCGGCAAGGTTAACTACCCCATGATCGGTGACCCAACTCATCAGCTGTCGCGCAACTTTGACGTGCTGATCGAAGAAGAAGGTATCGCTTTGCGCGGTACGTTCGTGGTCAACCCAGAAGGCGAAATCAAGGTTCTGGAAATCCACGACAACGGTATCGGCCGTGTGGCTTCCGAGCTGTTGCGCAAAGTTAAGGCTGCTCAGTACATCGCCGCTCACCCCGGTGAAGTTTGCCCAGCCAAATGGGAAGAAGGCGCCAAGACGCTGACTCCTTCCCTGGATCTGGTTGGCAAGATCTAAGACCTTTTAAACACGGGTCTATTGCGGTGGTCGGCGCGGTGCGCCGCCACCCGGTGCCTGACCGGTTCAGGCACCCTTAAGTTGTTTCGTTCAGTACAGGATAAAGGGCGTTTCACATGTTAGATGCAAACATCAAAACTCAATTGAAGGCTTACCTCGAAAAGATCACGCAGCCGATCGAGATCGTTGCGTCGCTGGATACTGGCGCCAAGTCCGTTGAGCTGCGCGAACTGCTGCAGGAAATTGATGGTCTGTCCGACAAGACCAGCTATCGCGAAGATGCGGATGCGCAAGAGCGCAAGCCTTCCTTCCAAATTAACCGTCCCGGTACCGACATTAGCGTGAGCTTTGCGGGTATCCCTATGGGGCACGAATTTACCTCCTTGATTTTGGCCTTGTTGCAAGTGGGCGGCCATGAAATCAAGCTGGATGCCGCCGTGATTGAGCAGATCCGCAATCTGCCCGGCGACTATGTTTTTGAAACCTATTTTTCGCTGTCCTGCCAGAACTGTCCTGACGTGGTGCAGGCCCTGAACGCGATGTCTGTCATCAATCCACGTATCAAGCACGTGGCCATTGACGGTGCGCTGTTCCAGGACGAAGTTCAGCAGCGCAACATCATGTCCGTACCGGCTGTGTTCATGAATGGCGAAATGTTCCATCAAGGCCGCGCCAGTGCTGAAGAATTGCTGGCCAAGCTGGACACAGGCGACAACTCGGCTCGGGCTGAAGCCTTGAATGCCAAGGACGAGTTCGATGTGCTGATCGTCGGTGGTGGTCCTGCTGGTGCCGCTGCTGCTGTGTACGCTGCTCGCAAGGGCATTCGTACCGGTGTATTGGCCGAGCGCTTTGGTGGTCAGGTGCTGGATACCATGTCGATCGAGAACTATATCTCGGTGGTTGAAACCAATGGTCCCGCCTTTGCGACGGCCTTGGAGCAACACGTCAAGACCTACGATGTGGACATCATGAATCTGCACCGTGCCAGTGGCATTCGCCGTGAAGGCAAGAAGCTTGTGGTGGATGTGGATGGTGGCGCTCAGCTGAAAGCCAAGTCTGTCATTTTGGCTACCGGTGCCCGTTGGCGCGAACTGAATGTGCCTGGCGAGCAGGATTACCGTAACCGTGGCGTGGCTTACTGCCCGCACTGTGATGGTCCTTTGTTCAAGGGCAAGGATGTGGCTGTGGTTGGCGGCGGTAACTCCGGCGTGGAAGCAGCCATTGACCTGGCTGGTTTGGTCAAGCATGTCACTCTGATTGAGTTTGGCGATACTTTGCGGGCTGACCAGGTCTTGCAGACCAAGCTGCGCAGCTTGCCGAATGTATCGATCATCATGCAGGCTCAGACGACTGAGGTTCTGGGTGATGGCACCAAGGTTGTGGGTCTGAATTACCTGGACCGTGCAACTCAGGAAGCCAAGAACCTGAAGCTGGATGGTGTGTTTGTTCAGATCGGTCTGGTGCCGAACACGGAATGGCTGAAGGGTAGCGATGTTGCTTTGTCGCGCCACGGCGAGATCGAGGTTGATGCTCGCGGTGCTACTTCGCTGACCGGTGTTTTTGCGGCTGGTGACGTGACGACGGTGCCATTCAAGCAGATCGTCATTGCTGCTGGTGAAGGTGCCAAGGCTGCTTTGAGCGCTTTTGACTACCTGATCCGTAGCTCGACTGAGGTTGAAGAGCCTGTAGCGGAGAAAGAGACTGCTTAAGTCTTTCTGATTTTTAGACCTAGCTGTTAAAGAGGGCCACCCTGTTTGGGGTGGCTCTTTTTTGTTTGTATTACTAGGCGAAAAGTCGTCTCAGGAAAGACGCCACTCAAGCCGTCTGCCCCGGCCTCGGGGCTTGGCTACTTGCCGGTGCTGCGCACCGGTGCCCTTGTCTGTTCTGGAATCCGGGCGCCCTGTGAACTCCCGGGGTACTTGGCCCCCCGGACCAAGTACAAGCGCCCCGCTCAAACAGCACGGGGCTTGCATCCCGGATTCCAGACTAGCCCGCGGCAAGTGGTCAAGCCCGGCGCCCCCGCAGGCCGCAGCAGTGGCGCTTTATGGAGATTGCCTATGCATTAATCCAAGCCCTGCTACAGATCCCCTTCAAGCTCCGGCCAGTTCCCGCCTAGTACATCCGCACAGACTTGTAGCCATGCTCTGGCCGCCTGTGACAGATACCGCCCATTCCACAGCAAAGCGACTTCCCAATTCAAGGCCGGGTCCACGACTTCTTTGGCAACCCAATCCCCAGGTTCCAGCCGAGACAGAAATGGCTGGGGTAACAGGGCGACGCCCATTCCCGCTTGTGCCATGGAAGCAACCCAATCCCACTGGTTGCTTTGTGCAGCAACAGTCGCCCGCAAGCCTGCGTGGGCGAAGGCTCGCCGCAACATACGGGTCAGGGCATAGTCTTCGCCTAGAAAAATCAGTGGGTGTTTTTCCAGTTCCCGCAGCTTGATTTTCTTCTGCGTGCCAAGCAGCGCGTCCTTGTGCCCAATCGCCCAAACCGCATGTTTGGCTACAGGAGTCGCCGATACATTCAATTCCGGCCCTAGCGGCAGAATACTTAGCCCCATTTCCACCGTGCCCGCAGCCACCATGCGTTCTATCCCCATGCCGGTCTCTTCGTGCAGGATCAGTTCGATTTGTGGATGGCGGTTTTTGAAGCTCTTGAGCACTTCCGTAAACAGCACATTGATCATGGGCGGAATCCCCAGCTCCAGGCGGCCTCGTTGCAGAGCTTGTACTTCACGAACTTCTCGCAGCAAGCCTTGCATGCTTTGCAGAACTTCTTGACCGCGCTCCAGCACGACTTTGCCGCAGTCGGTCAGTTGTAGTTGCCGATGGTCGCGGATCAGCAGCGGCTCTCCCAGCTCATCCTCCAGCTGTTTCACCATCTTGCTGATGGTCGATTGCGTCACATTCAAACTCTGCGCAGCCTGCGTAAAGCTTTGATGTTTAACGGTTTCAATGAAGTATCGCAAGGACCGGATGTCCATGGGGAAGTTCCTTTTTATCTATGACTTTTACGACTTCTGTGTAGTTATTTTATTCATTATGGCGATGCTATGCTGGCTTTGTTCAAAAAACATAAACGCCTGTTGTCAGGGCGATTTCTGCTTTTAAGCGTGGCTCATACGGCCTGTATTTTGAAGCGTGACATCGTTCTGTAGCGTGAAGATCCCGCCTGGCGCTTTCGGCTCCGGCTCCTTCCGAAAGCAACAACAGGTAGATCAATGACACAGAGACAGGAGCACACGATGTTCAAGGATCGCATTCGTTCCCCCGAATTGGAAGGCAAAGTCATGACCGCTCAGGAGGCAGTCGCCTTCTTCAAAGACGGGATGAATGTTGGGATGAGTGGTTTTACCCGCGCAGGCGACTGTAAGGTCATGCCGCGTGCCTTGGCTGAACGCGCCCAGACTGAGCAACTGAAACTGAATGTGGTGACAGGAGCTTCGCTGGGTAATGACAGTGATGGCATGATGGCCGAAGCTGGTGTGTTGGCCCGCCGCTCGCCCTTTCAGGTGGACTCGGTGCTGCGCCGTCATATCAATCAGGGTAAGGTCATGTTTACTGATCAGCACCTGTCTTTGACCGTCGAGCATATGCGCTCGGGCAATCTGCCTGCTATCGACATCGCCGTGATTGAAGCTGTCGCCATTACCGAAACCGGGGCGATTGTGCCCACGACATCGGTGGGCAACTCTGCCAGCTTCGCTCAGCAAGCCAAGCAAATCATTGTTGAGCTAAACCTGAGCATGCCCGTGGCGATGGAAGGTTTGCACGATATCTATGTTCCACAAGCGCGCCCCAATCGTCAGCCTATTGAACTGACCGATGTGGCCCAGCGCATTGGTAGCACCGCTATCCAGGTTGATCCCTCCCGCATCGTGGGCATTGTTCTTACCGATGCTTTGGATAGCCCCTCCAGCGTGCTGCCACCTGATGAGGAAACGCAGGCTATTGCCGGCCACATTATTGAATTTTTGAAAGGCGAAGTGGACGCGGGCCGTATGAGCCAGTCTTTGCTGCCTTTGCAAGTTGGTATCGGCACCATCGCCAATGCCGTGACGTATGGCCTGCTGGACTCGCCTTTCCACGACATGAGCATGTATTCCGAAGTCCTGCAGGACAGCGCGATTGCTTTGCTGGATTCCGGTCAGTTGAGCTTTGCCTCGGCTTCTTCGTTGACTTTGTCGGCCCCGAAAATGTCGCAGTTTCTGGAAGGTCTGGAAAACTACCGCGACAAGCTGGTACTGCGCCCGCAGGAAATCAGCAATCACCCGGAACTGGTGCGCCGTTTGGGCATTATTGCCATCAACACCGCGCTGGAATTTGATATCTACGGCAACGTGAACTCCACGCACGTCTGTGGCACTCACATGATGAACGGCATCGGAGGCTCCGGTGACTTCGCCCGTAATGCCCATTTGTCGATTTTCGTCAGCAAGTCTGTCGCTAAAGACGGCGATATCTCCAGTGTGGTGCCTATGGTGTCGCATGTAGACCACTCTGAACATGATGTGGCTGTGCTGGTGTCCGAGTGGGGGCTGGCTGATTTGCGTGGTCTGGCACCGCGCGAACGCGCACGCGTCATTATCGAAAATTGTGCTCACCCCGATTACCGTCCCGCTTTGCTTGACTACGTAGGACGCGCCAGCGAGCGCGGTGGCCACACGCCGCACATCCTGGAAGAAGCCTTGTCCTGGCATGTTCGTTACCAGCAAGAAGGCAGCATGAAACAGGAGCAGTTCCAGACCCAGGAACTTGTTACTGCGTAGTCCATCAGGTCTGGTAATGCGTGGCCGAGTCAGTCCGGTCGCGTAGACCTTACAACTTGACCTGATCGCCCCTGGCATCCCACCCGTGCCAGGGGCATTTTTTTGGCGTTAAAATTGCGGATTCTGCTGCGTTTAGCGAGGCCAGGGTGCTCGAACAAATCGGTATTCTTAATTTCTGGGCCTTTGTGGTGGGCACCGTATTTATTGTGCTTTTACCCGGGCCTAATTCTTTGTATGTCCTGGCCAGCGGTGCAGGGCATGGCGTGCGCGAGGGTTATAAAGCCGCTTTGGGCGTGGTGGTGGGCGATGGCATCCTGATGACGCTGACGGCCCTGGGGGCAGCGTCCCTGCTCAAGACCTTGCCCATGTTGTATATGGGCATACGTTGGCTAGGTGCGGCGTACCTGCTGTATTTAGGCCTGCGACTGCTACAGTCGGCTTTCCGCCAAGGGGGACCGGTTCAGAACGTGGACACGCGTTTGCGTCACGAAACCCGCTTTCGCAAAGCTTTGTTCCTGAGCTTGTTGAACCCCAAGGCTATCTTGTTCTTCCTGTCCTTTTTCGTACAGTTTGTGGACCCCTCCAAAGGGCACACCGGGCTGGCCTTCATGTTGCTGGGGCTGGTGGTGGAAATAATCAGCATTTGTTATCTGTCCTTGCTGATTTTCGGGGGCGACCGTTTGGCAGGCATTTTCCGGCGTCATCAGCGTCTGTCCCGTATGGGCAATGGTTCGGTCGGTTTGCTGTTCATGGGCTTTGCGGCCCGCATGATCAGCGACTAGGCGAGCCGCTTCAGAGCGCAGCAGTTCTGACAGCACTTATTTATCAGTTTTAAGGAAAACACCATGAGTAGCAAAATCCGTGTCGGTATTGCAGGTTACGGCAATTTAGGGCGAGGCGTAGAGCTGGCCCTGGCACAAAACCCGGACATGGAGCTGGTCAGCGTTTTTACTCGTCGTGACCCCGCTTCACTGCGCCTGCAAAATGCAGACGTGCCTGTGCGCGCTCTGGATCAGATCGAACAGTACCGCAAGGATATTGATGTGCTGATTCTCTGTGGTGGCTCTAAAAATGATCTGCCCGAGCAAGGCCCGGCCTTGGCCCGCTGGTTCACCACTGTTGACAGCTTTGATACCCACGCCCGTATCCCTGAGTACTACGAGGCGGTGGATGCGGCAGCTAAAGGCGCGGGCACAACGGCCCTGATCGCCGTGGGTTGGGACCCGGGCCTGTTCTCCCTGAACCGTTTGTACGGGGAATGTGTGTTGCCAGTGGGCCAGACCTACACCTTCTGGGGCAAGGGCTTGAGCCAGGGGCACTCGGATGCGATCCGTCGTGTGGCCGGTGTGGCCGGTGGTGTTCAGTACACCTTGCCTATCGAAGCGGCGGTACAGCGTGTCCGTGATGGCGAACAGCCAGAGCTCAGCACCCGCGAAAAACACAAGCGTCAGTGCTTTGTGGTGCTGGAGCAGGGCGCCAATGCTGACACTGTGCGGGACGCCATTGTGACCATGCCTGACTACTTCGCCGATTACGACACGGAAGTTAATTTTATCGACGCTGAAACCTTGGCTCGTGACCACGCTGCCATGCCTCACGGCGGTTTTGTGATTCGCAGCGGTCAGTCCGGTGCCGGTTCACAGCAAGTAGTGGAATACGCCCTGAACCTGGGCAGCAACCCCGAGTTCACTTCCAGCGTGTTGGTGGCTTACGCTCGTGCGGCTTACCGCATGAATCAGCAAGGCCAGGTCGGTGCGCAAACCGTGCTGGATGTGCCTCCCGGCCTGCTCTCGCCCAAGTCGGCTGCGCAACTGCGCAAAGAGCTGCTGTAAATCGCATTCGCTCACGGCAAGCAGACCAAGCAGCCCCGTCTCCCGCACTAGGGCCCGGGGCTGCTTTTTGCTCTTGTTAGGATGCAAATGATTCAGTGGGTCAATAAAGGGTAAAATAGCGCTCGTTTCTTCTCTTTTAGAGTGTTCTCATGCGCTTACTGATCGCACTGCTGCTGCCCTGGCTAGGGTTTTTCACGATTGGGCGGCCCGTCGCAGGCATTATTTGTCTGATTTTGCAGTTAACCGTCATTGGATGGATTCCTGCTGCAATCTGGGCGGTATATTCCCTGAGCCAATACAAAACAGATAAGAAAATCGAGCAAGCTCTGGGCAAGCGTTAAGCCCGGCAGTTTCCTCTTCCTTTTTAGTACGTCTGAGCAGGCGATGATACGTTTGCTCAGGCGTTTTATATTTTTTTGCTGATACAGCCATGACCCTATCGTCTCCCGTGGGCCATTCTTCTGAGTCCGGTGAGCAAACGGTATCCGTAGACCCCAAGGCTGTGCCACGCCTGGAACTTCGCAACATTACCAAGGCCTATCCGGCTGTGGTGGCGAACGACAATATTTCTTTGTCTATCTTGCCTGGGCAGATCCATGCTGTGCTGGGCGAGAATGGTGCGGGTAAATCCACCCTGATGAAAATCATCTACGGTGTGGTCAAACCCGATCAAGGCCAGATTCTCTGGAATGGTCAGCCCGTGCAAATCAGCAGCCCAGCCGCCGCCCGGCAGTTAGGGATTGGCATGGTGTTCCAGCATTTCTCTTTGTTCGACACCTTAACGGTTACCGAAAATATTGCCCTGGGCCTGCCTGCGTCAACCAATATGCGGGAGCTGGCCGGGCGTATCAGCGAAACAGCCAGTCAGTACGGGCTGGACCTGGACCCGCAGCGTCATATTCATACCTTGTCCGTGGGCGAGTGCCAGCGGGTGGAAATTGTGCGCGCCTTGCTGGGCAAGCCCAAGCTCTTAATTCTGGATGAGCCCACCTCGGTCTTGACGCCGCAAGCGGTGCGCCGCTTGTTCGGGACGCTGCGCCAGTTGGCTGCCGAGGGCTGCAGTATTGTCTATATCAGTCACAAGCTGGATGAAATCCGGGAACTGTGCAACGCCTGTACGGTAATGCGCATGGGCAAGGTCACGGGCTATTGTGATCCACGCCAGGAAACCACGGCCAGCCTGTCTCGTTTGATGATTGGCGCTGAGCCGCAGACTTTGGGTGAGCGCAATGCCCAGCAAGGGGGATCGCTATTGCAGGTGCGTAATCTGCAATTGCCCAAGTCCCATCCCTTTGCCTGTGAATTGCAGGGCATCAGTTTTGATTTGCACCAGGGCGAGATCCTGGGCGTAGCCGGTATATCCGGCAACGGTCAGCAAGAATTGTTGGCGGCCTTGTCCGGTGAAGATACTCGCGCACAAGCCCAAGCCATCTTGCTGGATGGTCAGCCTATTGCTCAGCGTGACGCTTCTTGGCGACGCGATCAAGGCATGGGTTTTGTGCCCGAGGAGCGTTTAGGGCGGGGTGCTGTCCCCGAGCTGTCCCTGGCACAGAACTTATTGCTCTCGCACCAGAATTCGGAAACGGTGAAACGGGGCTTTTTGCGCTTTCCCAGCATACGTCGTCTGGCGGGCGGGATCATCAAGCGCTTTCGTGTCAAAACGGCCAGTGAGCAGGCGGCGGCCAATAGTTTGTCCGGTGGCAACCTGCAAAAATACATTATTGGGCGTGAAGTCACCCGTCAGCCGCGCATTCTGGTGATTGCGCAACCCACCTGGGGGGTGGACGTAGGCGCTGCTGCTCAGATTCATGCTGAACTGCTGGCCTTGCGCGACGCGGGCTGTGCGCTGCTGGTTATTTCTGAAGAGCTGGACGAGTTGTTTGCGATTGCTGATCGTCTGATTGTTATCTCCAAAGGTCGTATGTCTCCCTCTATTCCCGTGGCGCAAGCCAGTGTTGATCAGATTGGACAATGGATGAGCGGTTTGTGGGAGGAGGAAGAGCATGTTCAGGCTTGAGACTCGCGCCACGCCCTCTACCTTGATGGCCTGGTGTTCTCCCATCCTGGCGGTTGTGCTGACCATGGCGGTGGCCGGGACTTTGTTCTGGTCCTTGGGGAAAAATCCGCTGGCTGGGCTGAACGTCTTTTTTCTGGAACCCCTGCGTGACCTGAACGGCTGGGCCGAGGTCGGCGTCAAACTGATCCCGCTATTGTTGATCTCCGTGGGGCTGGCCATCTGTTTCCGAGCCAATATTTTCAATATTGGGGCAGAAGGGCAGTTAGTAATTGGCGCTTTGGCAACTGGTGCTTTCATCCTGCAAGTCGATGATGGTGACAACGGCGGCTTTTTCCTGATTACGCTGGCGCTGATTTGCGGCATGCTCGGGGGCATGGCTTGGGCTGCCATCGTGGCCTTTTTGAAAGACCGCTTCAATGCCAACGAGATTCTGGTCTCCCTGATGCTTGTTTACGTCGCCCAGCATTTGCTCAGCTATCTGGTGCACGGCGCTTTGCGTGATCCTGATGGTTTTGGTTTCCCTCAGTCCAGCCTGTTTTCAGACGGGTTTTTGTTGCCTGCTGTGATCCCCGGTACCCGTTTGCATAGCGCCATTGTGTTGGCGCTGATTGCGTCGGTAGCCGCGTGGTTGTTCCTGACACGCAGCATGGCTGGCTTCCGTTTGCGTGTGGGCGGCATGGCACCGCTGGCTGCGCGTTATGCCGGTTTTTCCTCCCGTAAAGCCTTGTGGAGTTCCCTGTTGATTTCCGGGGCCCTGGCCGGGCTGGCCGGTGCAGCAGAGGTGATGGGCCCTGTTGGGCAACTGACTCCGTCGATTTCCCCTGGTTATGGCTTTGCCGCGATTATTGTTGCCTTTGTGGGGCGACTCCATCCGCTGGGGCTGATTTTTTCCTCTTTTGTGATGTCCTTGTTGTATATCGGTGGGGAATTGGCCCAAAGTCGTTTGGGCCTGCCCAATGCGATCACCGGTATTTTTCAGGGCATTTTGCTATTTTCCTTGTTGGCTTGTGACGTGCTCATCACCAAGCGTTTGGTCTGGAGAAAGTAATGGACGCGATTGCACCTTTGCTGGCCGCAGCCATCAACGCAGGTACCCCTTTGCTTTTGGCAGCCTTGGGGCTGCTGATTAATGAAAAGTCAGGCGTCATCAATCTGGGCTCAGAAGGCATGATGCTCATGGCCGCCATCGTGGGCTTTATTGTTGCCGTTCAGACCGGCAGCCCCGCTTTGGGTTTTTTGCTGGGTGCGGTAGTGGGTGCTGTGATGGCCGCCGCCTTTGCCTGGTTGACGGTGTGGTTGGGCGCGAATCAGATTGCCTGCGGGCTGGCTTTATCACTTTTTGGGGTAGGGGCCTCGGCCTATATTGGCTTGCCCTTTACCGGCAACTCCCTGACGGTGACCAAGCTGTCCATCCCTGTGCTCAAAGATATCCCCCTGATCGGGCCTGCTCTGTTTCAGCAGCATTACATGGTCTATGTGTCTTGGGTCCTGTGTATCGCCGTGGCCTTGTTCCTGGCACGGACGCGCTCTGGCTTGGTGCTGCGTGCGGTGGGTGAATCGCCCGCCTCGGCGCACTCTTTGGGGTACAACGTACGCTATATCCGTCTGGGTGCCCTGATGTTCGGGGGCGCGTGCTGTGGTCTGGCCGGCGCTTTTATCTGCCTGGTCTACACACCAATGTGGGTTGAAAATATGGTCGCTGGACGAGGCTGGATTGCCTTGGCGCTGACGACCTTTGCAACCTGGCGTCCTTGGCGCGTGATGCTGGGTGCTTATTTGTTTGGCGGGGTCACTATCCTGACCTACCATGCGCAGGCTCTGGGCGTTCCGGTAGCCTCGCAGTTGCTGGCCATGATGCCGTATCTGGCCACCATTATTGTGCTGGTTTTAATTTCCCGAAACGCTAACTGGATCAGGTTGAATATGCCTGCATCGCTTGGCAAAAACTTCAATCCCAACAACTAGAGGACTGACATGACTGGAAACTTTATGCGCAAGGCCCTTTTGGCCGCTGCCATCGCTTCCCCCCTGGCTGCCTTGCCGGTGTCCGCTCAAACGGCCGAGCAAGAACCCCTTAAAATCGGCTTTGTATATGTCAGCCCTATCGGTGAAGCCGGTTGGACCTGGCAGCAGGATATCGGCCGTCTGGAAATGGAAGAGGCTCTGAAAGGCCGTGTGGTGTCTCAGTACGTGGAAAACGTACCTGAAGGTGCTGACGCCGAACGCGTGATCCGCGATCTGGCCCAGCAAGGCAACAAGTTGATCTTCACGACCTCGTTTGGCTACATGAACCAGACGCAGAAAGTGGCCAAGCAATTTCCGGACGTGAAGTTCGTTCACTCCACCGGCTACAAAACTGCTCCTAACGTGGCGACCACCAACGCCCGTTTCTACGAGTCCCGTTACTTGGCTGGCGTACTGGCTGGCAAAATGACCAAATCCAATGTGGTCGGTTACGTGGGTGCTCACCCGATTCCTGAAGTGCTGCAAGGCATTAACGCGTTTGCGATCGGTTTGAAGAGCGTGAACCCTGAAGCTCAGGTGCGCGTGGTCTGGGCCAACAGCTGGTACGACCCAGGTAAAGAGCGTGATGCAGCCGTGACCCTGCTGGGCCAAGGCGCTGACGTAGTGACTCACCACACCGACTCCACGGCAACCGTTCAAGCGGCAGAGGAAGCCGGCAAATATGCCATCGCTTACCACTCCGACATGAGCAAGTTCGGCCCCAAGGCTCAGTTGGCTGCGGTAACGCACCACTGGGGTGATTACTTCACCCGTAAAGCTACTGAAGTGCTGGATGGCAAATGGCAGAATGACAGCACCTGGGGTGGCCTGAAGTCCGGCATGGCTGCTTTGGAGGGCTTTGGCCCTGAAGTGCCCGCTGACGTTAAAGAGTTTGTGTTGGCCAAACAGGCTGAAATCGTAGCAGGTACCCTGCAACCGTTTGCGGCTCCTATCAAGGACAACGACGGCAAGGTTCGTCTGGAATCCGGTTTCCTGGATGACGACGCCTTGAACCGCATGGATTACTACGTGGAAGGCGTGGCCAGCAAACTGCCCAAGCAGTAATCTGCCTGGCAGTCTGTAGATAAGCAAAGCCCCTTGTCGGAGTCTCCGACAAGGGGCTTTGTTATGCGTGGCCGTTTTTTGGGGCTTAGCTACTCTGAGCGGGGCGCTTGCGGCCAAGGCGGGTTGCGGCTCGCATCCAGCGCAAGGTCATCAGCACAGCCACCACAGACAGACCGGTGACCAGCCCAATCCAGATCCCCGTACCGCCCATATTGAACTGGAAGGCCAACAAAGAGCCCGTAGGCACGCCTAAAACCCAATAGCCTAGCAAGGCCAGCAACATGGGGATGCGTGTGTCATGCAGGCCGCGCAGCATCCCTGCAGCCACCGCTTGGGCTCCATCACTGATCTGGAACAGAGCGGCCAGGGCCAGGAAGGTAATGGCTAGTTCAATAACGGGCTGGTTTTCAGTCAGGTCCAGATCCAGGAATAGACCAATCAGGGTCAATGGGGCGAACCAGAACACCAAAGCGGCCAGCCCCATAAAGCCGACCCCCAGCACGTAGGAAATCCAGCCAGCACGACGTGCACCCAAAGGATCGACGCGGCCCGCAGCCAGTCCCACACGTATGGTGGCGACCTGGCTAAAGCCCAAAGGAATCATGTAGGACACTGAGCAGATCTGCATGGCAATGGCATGTGCCGCCAAGTCAGATTGGCCCAGCACGCCCATCATCATGACTGCGGCATAAAAGACCAGCGTTTCCAGTGTGAATGTGATGGCAATGGGAATACCCAAGGACCACATCTTCCATAAACGCTTCAAGCTCCATTGCCAGGCATCGTTAAACAGGTAATAGCGTCTGAAACGTGGATCGCGCAACACGACCCAGATCAGTCCGGCAAACATGAAGATACTGGATAAGGTGGTCGCCAGACCGGCCCCCGCCAAGCCCAGTGCCGGCATGCCCAGATTGCCAAACACCAGCAGCCACCCCAGCAGGGCATTGATGCCAATAGCGGTCAGGGCAATGATCAAGGTCCATCCTGGCTTTTCCATCGCCGCCAGAAAGGAGCGCAGCACGATGTAGCCCAGATAGGGCAGCAAGGCCCACTGCAAGGTATGCATATAGGTCACGGAACGTGCGGCCACCGCTGGGTCCTGGCCCATTAGCAGCAGAATGTCTTCGGCATTCCAGAGCACAATCCATGCGGGCAGGGTGATCAGCAGGGCTGTCAAAAATCCATGACGAATGATTTGTTGCGACTCGCGTACATTGCGCAGTCGTCGCCCCAACGTGGTGGCCAGCATGGGAACTACAGCGGAGACCAGCCCCATGCTGAAGATCATGAAGGCTTGATAGAGACTTGCCGAGAGGGAGCCCGCGGCCAGCTCATCGGGGCCCAGGCGGCCCATATAAATCAGATTGGTAGCCAATAAACTGACCTGAGCCAGATTGGTCAGAATTAAGGGCCCACCCAGGCGCAAGGAGGATTGCAGCTCCGCCAGCCAGAGTTGGCTCGGGCCGGTCAATTTGGACGTCGCAAACATGGTTTATTTAGAGCGTGGCAGGGACCAGGTACTGATAACTTGAGCGACTGCCGGGCCGCCGTTAGCGGGTTCCAGCAAAACATCCCCAGCGCAGGTTCGGCCTGTCTTGTGAATCCGCGCATGGGCCAGAATGTCGCCAGGAGGCGCTTTGCGCAGGAAGTTGATGGTCAGGCTGGAGGTCACGGCATCGGGATTGCCCGTTGCACCGACAACGGCAGCGTACAGCGCCAGATCGGCCAGTCCCATCAACATGGGGCCAGCGACCATGCCACCCATGCGCTGGTGAGCATTGCGCTCCGGCAAGCGCAAACAGGCGTTGTCATGTCCAATGTGCACCACATCAATCCCCAGTACAGCGGCAAAGGGATGCAGACGCTCTAGTAGGTCACGAAACTGAACAATATCGATTTTAGGTTCGGGTGCAGTGTGTGTGCTGGTCATGACATCGCCACAGAAAAGAAGGCCGTTGTAAGAAAGGCATACTGGCTGGTACTGTATCAGATCGTCCCGCGTATCGGGATAGTTTGGCACCTGAGCCTTCTTGGGCCGGGCGACTCCAATCGATCAGAACACAGCGAGGAGCATCATGAAACGCAGCGCAATTCTTATTGCCTTGGGCTTGCTGGCATCGACCAGCACAGTGATGGCGCACGGGCATGCTAGCCATAGCAAGCCTGAACCCGTACGCGCCCTGAGCACCCTGGTTCATGCCAAACAATGTTGGGTGCGCATGATGCCAGACCCGACACCGTCAGCAGCGTATCTGGAGCTGGAGAATCAAGGGGAACAGTCTGTGGCTGTGACGGGGGCCAGCTCCTTAGCCTTTGGGCACGCGATGCTGCATCAGACGACAGAAAGCGACGGTATGGCGCGCATGTCCCACGCATCGGAATTGGAGATTCCGGCTGGTAGCACGTTGAGTCTGAAACCCGGTGCCTACCATGTGATGCTGGGGCAGGCGAAACAAGACCTGGCTTTGGGGGAGCGCATTATCCTTAGCCTTCATCTTTCCGACGACACCCAGGTTCAGGCCGAGTGCGAATTGCGCCCAGCGAAAACTCAGGCGTATTGATGACATCCGGTCTGTATGGATAAATAGGGCTGGCCGCTTTTTGCGGCCAGCTTTGCGTAGGGAGTCAGGCCGTCAATACGTCAAGAACAGCCTGGTTAAAGGCTTTCGGGTTGGCCAGATTCATCCCGTGGGAGGCCAGGGGAATGCGGTGCAATTGGTCCTCACGCCGATGCTGACGGATGATATTCATGCAGTGCTGGTAACGCGTAGGGCTGTTCTCGCCGGTGATGAAGGTCAAAGGAGCATCCATCTGTGTGAGCCAGTCCAAAACCGGGCTTTGGTCGGGTTCTTGCTGTTGGTCCAGCATGGTATGGGCGTTGTCCTGAATCATCTCGCGGAACCAGCGCGTCATTTGTTTCCAGGTGCCTGAGCCGTTGACGGTGTCCACAAACAGGGACATGGCAGCATCACGGTCACCCTGTTCCAGACGCTGGGCTACTTGCTGGAATAAAGAGGCGTAGGAATACGCGCCAGGGGTGGGGAAGCCAGGGTCTGCCAAAGTCAGGCTGGCAACACGTTCTGGCATGCGCTGAGCCAGCAGCAGAGCCACATGACCGCCTCGGGAGTGGCCCACTATGTGCACCTTCTCCTGTGTGATCAGCATGTCCAGCAAAGCCTGCAGGTCCTCGGCGTGCAAAGCAGGGTTGACGTGATTCGGGCTGGGCGCGCCGGGCCAATAGGAGCGCAGGCTAGGGGCCAGAACCCGATGGGTGGCGGCAAAGGCGGGGATTTGCCAGCGCCAGTAACGCCAGTCGCATAAAGAGCCGTGAATCAGTAAAACAGGCTCGCCCTGGCCTTGATCGACCAAAGTATGGCGATAGCCTTGCGCGTTCAGCTCGATAGTGGAGAAATCTGCAAAAGGGTTTGTCATGGCAAGCATATAAAGTCAGGCAGATCAGTGGCCTGAAAAAAACAGACCGGGCTTGAACCCGGTCCGTATGGCCTTGGATGCTGGACGCTTATTCCAACAGTTTCAGGCGGCTGCGTGCGGTTTCGGCCGCTTCAGCCTGAGGGTAGTCCTTAACAATACGCTGCAAGGTGGTTTTAGCACCGCTCAGATCGTTCAGTTCGATCTGGCTGGAGGCAGTCACCATCAAAGCGTCGGCTGCGCGTGGGCTCTGTGGCGAAGCTTTTACAAAAGCCTGCAGTTTCTGGATGGAAGTCTTGAAGCTCTTGATGGCATACAGGCTGCTGCCTTCGTAAAAGCGCACTTCATCAGCCAGTACGCTGGAAGGGTAGGCGGCCAGGAAGCTGGCGAACGCATCAGCAGCGGGTTTGTATTGACCGGCACGATAGGCGTCCATGGCGCTATCGAAGACAGCTTGTTCTTGTGGGTCTGCCGCGTGCGGGCTTTCTTGCCCGGCGGGGGCATTGCCCTGACCTTGGCCACTGGCTTGCCAGCTCAGTTTTTCAACTTGGCCGCGCAGCGTCACAACTTCAGAGCGCAGAGTATCAATCTGGTCAGCCAAATGCAGACGAGCCTGGGCGTTTTGCTCGTTCATCTGACGAATCTGTTGCCGCAGCTCCAAAATGGCGCGTCGGGCCTCGTCATCGGCAAAGGCCTTGGCCGGCAGGCTGGCGAACAGGGCGGCAGTTGCTAGGAGAGCAACCGTCGTGAGACGAAAAGGCTTTTTGTAAACGTGCATAGTGAAGTCCGTTAAAAATTGTGCATCCGCAGTGCGCAGGCTCCTCACCTGCCGGGTTCCCCTCTGGCGGGGGCTGTTATCTAGGGGCTTTGCGCCGGCCTGGCGAGCCCGCTGTCCAGCATAACGAATTTTCAGTGGATCTGGCATGCCGCCGATAAAAAACGCCGCGGCGTTAACAACCGCCACGGCGTCGGAACCACTTGGTCGATGCAGAAATTATCGTTGGTAAACGATGTCTGCGCGACGGTTTTCAGCGTAATCAGCTTCGGTGTTACCCGTTGCTTTTGGACGCTCTTTACCCAAGCTCACAGCTTCGATCTGGCTGTTGCTCACGCCCAGCAGACCCAGCATGCGTGCAACGGCGTCGGAACGACGCTGACCCAGAGCCAAGTTGTACTCGGCACCGCCACGCTCGTCGGTATTACCTTCGACGCGGACGTTTTGCTGAGGATGGCTGCTCAGGTACGAAGCGTGCATTTCCACCACGCTACGGTACTGGTCATTAACCACGTAGCTGTCGTAGTCAAAGTACACCGAGCGTTGTTGTGCCAGTGGGCTTTGAGGGTTGAAAGGGTCCATGATCTGGCCTGCGCTAGCAGAGTCCGATCCAGTACCGCCGGTTGAACCGGAGCCTGATTGATCCAGAGGAACCGAGCTGCAAGCAGCAAGGGCAGCAGCCATAACGGCAAGGGTAAGACTTTTAAGAATGCGCGAGCTCATTTGAATTCCTTTTGAAAAAGAGTCACACAGGATGTCAGTTGGTAAATGGTCCCCAGGTGGGTTCGCGTACTTTGCCATTCAAAGACGAGAGGGTCTGACGAACGCGACCGTCCACCGATGTCACAGCTAGGACACTGCGGCCCCCCTGAACAGAACTATATAAGATCTGCATCCCATTAGGGGCGAAACTCGGAGACTGATCGTCGGGACCTGTCGTCAGCAGTTGCTCAGCTCCTGATGCCATATCTTGAGTGGCAATTCGGAAAGCACCGTTTCTGCGTGTGACGTATACAAGCCTAGTACCGTCCGCAGAGACCTCCGGTGAAATATTGTAACTCCCGTTGAAGGTAATGCGTTGAGCATCATCTCCACCCAGGCTCACTTTGTAAATGTTGGGAGCGCCACCACGGTCGCTCACAAATACAAGGGAGTTGCCATCGGGCATAAAACTAGGTTCAGTATCGATCAGTGGCGAACGCATCACGCGACGCAGTCCGGAACCGTCTGCATTTAACGTGTAAATCTGCGAAATACCGTCCCTGGAGAGCACAACAGCAAGCTGATTGCCGTTTGGAGCCCAGGCAGGGCTACTGTTGTTACCCTTGAAATTGGCCAAGGGCTCGCGGTTACCGGTGGCCAGTGTTTGCACATATACAACAGGTTTGTCGTTTTCAAAGCTCACATAAGCCAGCTTTTTACCGTCAGGAGACCAGGCTGGGGAGATGATAGAGTGTCTAGAACGCAACATTACTTGCGGATTTTGCCCGTCGGAGTCAGCAATTTGTAACTCGTAATTGTTGCCTGTCTGCAACACATAGGCCAGGCGAGTGGAGAAAACACCTCGTACGCCGGTAATTTTTTCATAAATCCGGTCAGCAATCTGGTGAGAAATACGGCGCAGTTCTTTTTCGCTGCCCGCAAATGCCACACCATCCAGCTGGGTTTGACGTACTGAGTCCACCAGGCGATAGCTGATGGAATACTGCCCGCCGGTTTGAGCGACAGAGCCGTAAGCCAGGTAATCAGCACCGCGATTGCGCCACTCATCGTACGCAATTGTGCTTTCCGCATTCAGACCAGCACCGGTGGCATTGATCAATTGGAATTGTCCCGAACGGGTCAAGTCAGCGCGGATGACTTCAGCCAGAGACTGGCTGGCTGGATTGTCAGCAAAATCGGCGATCGCGATGGGGTACTGGGTAGCACCCACACCTGATATATCGACCCGCAGTTGGGCCTGGGCCGGTTGGCTGGCGAACATGCCGGCGGCCAGGGCAAACGCTCCGGTGGCCGTGGCGCGCCAATGACGACTAAAGGTCGCCAGGGCAGAGGTAGCGGCGGTCATTATGCAATCTCCTGATTAATCGAACATGCGGTATTCGCCATCAATATACGATGGATACTGCCCGCTAGGCGGTTTGGGGAAAGGGCTGCAACGGGCAAGGCCCTTGGATACGGCATCATCGAACTGGGCGATGCCGGACGATCGTTTGATTTGAACCCGATTCGGTGTGCCATCGGCATTCAGGTCCACGCGGTACTGCAGCGCAGGGTTGCCACGGACTTCAGAACGGGGTGGTGTGCTGTAGACCACGCCAGGTTGCACGCAAGCGCGCACTTTGGCGGCATAGCCACCATCACCACCACCGCCCCCGGCCTGGTTGCGGTCGGCGGTACCACCAGGGCGACCTGGTGCACCTTCACGCATGGCACGGCGGAAGGCTTCTTCCTTGGCTTTACGTTCTGCATCAGCTTTGGCTTTGGCAGCGGCATCTGCACGGGCTTTACGCTCAGCGTCTGCTTTGGCCTTGGCTTCCGCATCTGCCTTGGCTTTAGCTTCAGCGTCGGCTTTCGCTTTACGCTCTGCATCTGCCTTGGCTTTGGCATCGGCCTCTTCTTTGGCCTTGCGCTCCGCATCGGCCTTGGCTTTTGCGTCGGCTTCAGCCTTGGCCTTGCGTTCTTGTTCCTGCTTTTCTTTCAGTTCGCGCTCGCGCTTTTCAGCAGCCAGCTTGTCCTGGCGCTGCTTTTCTTGCCGCTCTTGTTCCAGCTTTTCTTCACGCTCTTTTTTCTCGCGCTCTTTGCGAGCCTGCTCCAAAGCGATCTCGGGATCAACTTCAGGCTCAGCAGGTGGCGTGACTTTGGCGGGCTCAGGCGGCGGCGTAGGAGCAGGCGGTGGCTCAGGTTTGGGTTCAGGCTCGGGAGTGGGCTCTGGCTCGACGACGGGTTCAGGCTCAGGCTGCGGTTCCGGTTCGGCCTCGGGGGCTTCGGGGTCCGCATTGACGGCGGCATCCGGTGCTACACCGTCCATCCACAGTTCGACCTGCACCGCATTGGGTGTTTTGGGCGCAGAAAAAAGAGCGCCCGCCAAAATGGCGAGCAGCAGCAGCCCGTGCAGACCCAGGGCGATGAGCAAGCCGCGCCGATCTTCCTTTTGCTCAGGCGAGCGCAGCGCCTGATTGCGGGTATTGCGTGTTCTGTGCTTCATTCAGTTCAGGTTTTCGCGCCGGATGGCCCATAGAGCCTCCGGCCACAGGTTATTTGCGAGCAGCGGGTTCGCTGTTGCGATCGACGATCAAACCCAATCGGGTGATGCCGTTGGAGCGCAGCTCGTCCATCAAGCCCATGACGGTCTCGTAGGGAACTTTGCCGTCGGCAGCAATCACAACGGGACTGTCGGCCTGCATGCGGGAACGCACTTCATTGAGCAAGGTGGACTTTTCGATGTTCATGAACTCGGAGCCCGCATCGCGCAAGCGAATGGCCAGCTTGCCGTCCTTGTCAACCTGGATTTCCACTGGCTTGGCGGGCACTTCGGAGGCTTGGCCAACCGAAGGCAACTCCACCAGACCAGGAGTAATCATGGGTGCGGTAACCATGAAGATCACCAGCAGCACCAGCATCACGTCGATGTAGGGGACGACGTTGATCTCGTTTTTCATGCGCCGGCCGTGACGGCCGGTGCTTCCACGCATCGATGGCATCAGTTCACCTGCCGCTGCAAGATGTTCAGGAATTCGTCGATAAAGCTGTCAAAGCGGATCGAGATACGATCGAGCTCGTTGGTAAAGCGGTTGTAGGCAACCACAGCAGGGATGGCGGCAAACAGGCCAATAGCGGTTGCAATCAGCGCTTCGGCAATACCGGGAGCGACTGAAGCCAAGGTGGCTTGCTGCATGCCCGACAAACCAATGAAGGCGTGCATGATCCCCCACACAGTTCCCAGCAGCCCGATGTAAGGGCTGACCGAACCGGCCGAGGCCAGAAAGTTCAGGTGAGTTTCCAGCGTATCCATCTCGCGCTGGTAGCTGGCACGCATGGCACGGCGTGGGCCGTCCAGCAAGGCGGGGCCGGAATTTTGGCCACGACGCGCCTTGATGAATTCGGTCATGCCGGCTTCAAAAATTCGTGCCAGAGCACCGTGTTCGGCACGGCGTGTGGAAATGGATTGTTGCAGCACGGCCAGATCGCCACCTGCCCAAAAGTCGTCCTCAAAGCGGCGGGTCTGTTCAATCGTGCGTTTAAGTGCAGACCGCTTACTGAATATATAGGCCCACGAAAGAATCGATATTCCCAACAGAATCAGCATGACGAGCTGAACGGGAATACTGGCATCGAGAAGTAGCGAAATCAGCGACAGGTCGCTAGTAGCTTGCATGGTCAGTCCTGAACCTTTTCCAAGAGGGTACGTAAATCAGAGTCCAGCTTGCTTGGACGAAGCGTGATGGCGTCAACGCAAACAATTTGGATGGTACTTTGGCATAACAGTTCCCCGCCACGCAGGGCACCTTGTTCAAAATGGATGGTAGCCGAACCCAGTTGGGTAATGCGGCTGCGCACCGAGATCAAATCATCGAGCCGGGCAGGTTTGAGATATTGTATTTCAACCTTCTTGACTACGAACAGGCGTTGATTCTGCTCCGCCACATCCGATTGGTTCACACCAAGGTTTCTGAGCCACTCTGTGCGCGCACGCTCAAAGAATTTCAGGTAGTTGGCGTAATACACGATCCCGCCGGCATCAGTGTCCTCGTAATATACGCGAATATCCAGCTTGGCTTGGGTGTCCCACTTGTCATTAAGCATGTCGTTCGTAAAAGAGTTTGTGTTGACGGGCAGGGCGGGCCAGCGGCCACACCCTGCTTGAGAGCCTTACAGCGTTGCCAAACGCTCCAGGCTGGCCTGAGCAATCTGCTCGACCGGCACGGAAGTGCTTTCAGCATCGCGGCGGGCTTGCAGTTCAACCTTGCCCTCTTTCAGGCCGCGCTCACCAATGGTGATGCGCAATGGCACACCAATCAGTTCCCAGTCGGCAAACATGATGCCGGGACGTGCGTCGCGATCATCAAGGATCACATCCACGCCTTGATCTTTCAAGTGGGTGTACAGATCGGTGGCTGTCTGGCGTACGGCATCACTCTTGTTGAAACCAATAGGGCAGATCACCACTTCAAACGGAGCGATGGCACGGGGCCAGATAATGCCACGTTCGTCGTGATTTTGCTCGATGGCAGCGGCGGCAATACGGCTGACGCCAATGCCATAACAACCCATTTGCATGACGGCAGGTTTACCATCAGTTTCCAAAAAGGTGGCATTCAGCTTCTTGGAGTAGGTATCGCCCAGGAAGAAGACGTGGCCCACTTCGATGCCGCGCTGGATGGCCAGTTGACCGCCTTCGGGGGCAGGATCGCCATGCACGACGTTGCGAAGATCAGCCTTGATGGGCTCGGGCAGGTCACGACCCCAGTTAACACCGGTGTAATGAAAGCCTTCTTCGTTGGCGCCACATACAAAGTCGCTCATATTGGCAACGGTCAGGTCGGCAATCACTTGGACGGGCTGACGCGTTCCGATGGGGCCCAGGTATCCAGGCTTGCAGCCAAAGGTGGCCACAATTTCTTCTTCGCTTGCCAGTCGGTGGCCTTGTTCAAAGCCAGCCAGCTTGGAAACCTTGATGTCGTTGACGTCGTGATCACCGCGAACCAACAGCAGATATACAGTGGCCTTGTTCTGTCCGTCTTCTTCGCGGTCTGTTGCCAGGACGACGGATTTGACCGTTTGCGTCAGGTCACAGCCCAGGAACTGAGCAACCAGTTCGCATTTTGGAGCGTCTGGCGTTGCGGTCTTGACCAGCGCTTCGCTGGCTGCGGCACGTTCGGCCAGCAGGCAGGGGGCCGGAGCCAGTTCGATATTGGCGGCGTAGTCGGTGTCGGGGTTGTAAACCAGCAAGTCTTCGCCCGTGTCGGCAATGACCTGGAACTCATGGCTGCGCGAACCGCCAATCGAGCCGGTGTCCGCGGCCACGGCACGGAAATTCAGACCTAAACGGCCGAAGATGCGCATGTAGGCATCGAACATGGTGTCGTAGCTTGCCTGGGCGTCTCCAGCGTTACGGTCAAAGGAGTACGCATCCTTCATCGTGAATTCACGGCCGCGCATCAAGCCAAAACGTGGACGGCGTTCGTCACGGAATTTGGTCTGAATGTGATAGAAGTTAATGGGCAGTTGGCGCCAGCTGTGAATCTCGTTGCGGGCGATGTCCGTGATCACTTCTTCAGAGGTAGGCTGCAGAACGAAGTCGCGTTGGTGGCGGTCCTTGATTCGGAGCAGTTCATCACCATATTTTTCCCAACGGCCCGACTCTACCCAGAGTTCGGCAGGCTGGACCACAGGCATCAGCAGTTCAATGGCGCCGGAGCGGTCCATTTCCTGACGGATGATGTTTTCAATCTTGCGCAGCACGCGCAGACCCATCGGCATATAGGTATAGATACCACCGGCCGCTTTACGGATCATACCGGCCCGTGTCATCAGCTGATGGCTGGCAACTTCGGCTTCGGTAGGTGCTTCTTTCAGGGTATTAATGTGATACTGGCTTGCATGCATGGTAGGGAACTCGTCAGGTACGTATAATCAGATCTAATTGTATTGAATTCGTTAGAGGTGGCCTATGTTAGATCGTGAAGGCTACCGTCCTAATGTCGGAATTATCCTCGTTAATCGCAAGAACGAGGTTTTTTGGGGCAAGCGTATTCGGGAACATGCCTGGCAGTTCCCGCAAGGCGGTATTAAATACGGCGAAACACCCGTACAGGCGATGTACCGCGAACTGCACGAAGAAGTGGGCTTGCTTCCTGAGCATATCCGTATATTAGGCCGGACGCGAGATTGGCTTCGCTACAACGTGCCCAATCATTTTGTACGTCGGGAGGCGCGCGGCCACTACAAGGGTCAGAAACAAATCTGGTTCTTGTTGCGGCTGGTAGGGCGAGACAGCGATGTTTGCCTGCGCTCGTCCACGACGCCGGAGTTTGATGCATGGCGTTGGAGTCAATATTGGGTGCCACTTGATTCAGTTATTGAGTTCAAGCGGGAAGTCTATCAGCAAGCGCTGAACGAGCTCTCGGATATTTTGTTCCGGCGTCGTCAGGAAAATCGTTACTTACGTCAGCGTCTCCAAAGCGCAGTTGACGCAGACAGTCTGGATAGCAGGGATCATGCGCATATTATTGGTTGAAGACGAGCGGGAAATGGCCGCATGGCTGGAGCGGGCTTTGGCGCAAAGTGGTTTTTTGCCCGATCCCGCTCACGATGCTCGCTCGGCAGAAGTGTTGTTGGCGGCTCATGAGTATGATGCGGTCGTCATGGATTTGCGCCTGCCCGATAAACACGGGCTGGTGCTGCTGCGCGAGATGCGCGAACGCGGTGATCACACGCCAGTGCTGATTCTTACCGCTCAAGGTGCCTTGCAGGATAGGGTTCGCGGTTTGAATCTGGGTGCCGATGATTTCCTGACCAAGCCCTTTGCCCTGGAAGAGCTCGAAGCTCGTCTGGCGGCATTGGTGCGTCGCAGCCGTGGGCGCGTCGCCCCTGTAGTCAGCTGCGGTTCGCTGGAATACAACCCGGAAAGCCGGGCTTTCTTATTGGACAACGCCATTGTGCATCTGACGCCGCGCGAACACGCGGCACTGCTGGTCTTGATCAGCCGTTCAGGGATGCCGGTAGAAAAATCCCAGCTGTTCGCCCGTGTTTTTGAGCACGACAGCGATGCCAGCCCGGATGCCATTGAAGTCGTCTTGCACCGTTTGCGCAAGAAACTGGCCAATAGCGATGTGCATATCGTGACGGTGCGTGGCCTGGGCTATATGTTGGAAGTCCTTGAGGCGGAATCCGGCGTTTCATGAGCACGCCCTCTCCACCCCCCGCCAATGCCTGGCAAGGCAGTCTGCGCTTCTGGCTGCTGGTACTGCTGATCCCGGGGGTGGTGGCGCTGCTCTTGTATGACAGCTGGGAAGATTACCTGGCCATGAATTCCGTCACGGAAAATGTCTATGATAGCGCCTTGCTGGAACCGGCCAAGGTGCTGGAGACCAGCGTGGAGTTCAATACCGACGGCAGTTTGCGTATTGATCCTCCCTTCTATGCCCAGGTCATGCTGGAATCCAGACCGGGCAATCGCAAATATTTTCGGGTCGAAGAAGTCACTCCCTTGGTGCGTAATCTGGGTGGTGCAGATGCCAAGCAGCTAAAAGGGCGTACCTTATTAGGTATGGAGGGTCTGCCTAGACCATCCAATCTGGCCGACCACGAAGGCGTACCTGTTTTCTACGACTCCTATTTTCGCAATGACACCGTGCGCATGGTCGCCCTGTGGCGGGACTTGCACTACAAAGGCGAGCACCGTCAGGTGCTGGTGATGGTGGGCGAAAGCATGGACTTGCGCCTGCGCACCCAGCAGGAAGCCTGGCGTGAAGGCATCTTTCGCAATTTGCGCATGCTGGTGGTGGCCGTGCTGCTGGTGTGGTTCGCCGTTGCTTGGGCATTGCGCCCCTTGCAGGTGTTGCGCCAGGAAGTGCGCAGCCGCAGCGTAGACGATCTTCAGCCCTTGGATGAGCGCGACGTGCCCCGCGAGGTCGTGCCTTTGGTGCGCTCTGTCAACCACCATATTGAACTGTATCGTTCCGTACTAGACAGGCAGGCCCAGTTCTTGGCCGATGCTTCTCATCAGTTGCGTACCCCGCTGGCGATTATCCATACCCAGGCTCAATATGCTCGCCGTGAGCCGGACATTGAACGGGTGCGGGAATCTTTAGGGGCGATTATCAAGCAACTGGGTCAGGCAACTCGCTTGACGGAACAGTTGCTGGCTTTGGCTCATGCCAGTCATACAACCACCATGAGTCAGGGGCAAGTTGATCTGGCCAGCTTGGGGCGAGAAGTCGTTCTGCAATACCTTCCTCTGGCGCGCGAGCATCGCCAGGACCTGGGCTGGATCGGACCTGGAGAAGAGGGGGAGCAAGCCCCCTTGTGGGTCTACGCCAGTGATGCCGAGATTCATGAGTCCGTGTCCAACCTGATCCATAACGCCATTAACCATGCCGGTAGTGGCAGTGCCATTACGGTCTCGGCCGGACAGGATGACAAACGCGCCTGGATCAGCGTGACCGACAACGGTATGGGCTTGGCAGCCAGTTTGCGTGAAAGTGTGTTTGTTCGCTTTGACCGTGGAGGCCCTGCTCGTAAAGGGGGGCGTGGCTCGGGTTCCGGTTTGGGCCTGGCCATTGCATTAGCCTACGCGGAGCGCAACGGCGGCACGATTGTCCTGACAGATGGCGAGCCTAACGATATGGGGGGCTACGGTTTGAAGGCAACTTTGCGCTTACCGCTGCTCGTATCCGAACCCCCCAAGCCCGGGCCGACGGCTTAAGCCTCGTCGGGATTGCGGGCCAGCAGGCTGAACAGGGTGGAGATATCCAGATCTCTATTGCCTTGGGCCGCAATCTTGGCAAATTGCTCCTGAATTAGATGGGTGCCCGGCAACTGGGCGCCATTACGCTGGGCTTCTTGCTGCACCAGATCCAGATCTTTCAACATCCAGTTCACAGTAAAACCCGGCTGGAAGTCTCTTGCCAGCATGGTCGGGCCCTTTGCCTCCATCTGCCAGCTGCGCGCTGCGCCCTTGGTCAGCACCGACAGCGCCTTCTCCATATCCAGACCTGCTCGCTCCCCAAAGGCCATCGCCTCAGCCAGTCCTTGCAACAGGCCGACCACCGCGATCTGGTTCACCATCTTGCATAGTTGGCCCGAACCCAAGGGACCCATCAGGGTACAGGTCTGGGCGTAGCTCATCATCAGTGGCAGTGCGCGGTCCATATCGTGTTGCTGACCACCACACATAATGCCGAGCATGCCTTTTTGTGCACCAGCCTGTCCGCCGGAAATGGGGGCATCCAAAAAGGACACACCATTGTTGGCAGCCTCGATACCCAGCTCTCTTGCCACATCAGCCGAAGCGGTGGTGTGGTCAATAAACAAGCTGCCTGTCTTCATTCCCGCCAGAGCGCCCTCCGGTCCCAGGAAAATGGCACGCAAATCATCATCGTTACCCACACAGGCCATGACGACATCGGCCTGCTCAGCAGCGCGCGCGGGTGTTGCCGCCCATTCCTGTTTGAATTCTGCGCTCCATTGCTGGGCTTTGGCCTGGTTGCGGTTATAGACTGTCACTTGATGTCTCGCTTTTGCCAGATGCCCGGCCATGGGGTAGCCCATTACACCTAGTCCAATGAATGCCACCTTTTGCGGGGTGACCGAATCATAGGATTTTGGTTGAATGGAAGGACTCATGGCGGTGTTCTCCTTAAAGGTAATTATTGGTCTGGATGTACAGCTTATCGCAGCTTGTCTGGCTGGATTGTCGCTGCGGCTAATAAGCGGCACAGCGTTTGATGCTTGACGGCGTCAGGCCCCTCATGTTCTAAACCTGTCATAGATTTGTAATAAATTGGGTGTGCCTGTCTGGATTATGATGGGCCTACATAATTTCCTAGCTAATTAACTGGAACTTGAACCTTATGACTACTTTTGACCGTCGTCGGTTTTTGAAGATGGCAGGTGCCACTGGACTGGTGTCTATGGGTACCTCTTTGCCATGGGCGGCATGGGCTGCAGATGCAGCAGTACTGGAAAAAGCGAAGGCTCAAGGCCAGGCTGTTTTCTACGCCAACATTACAGCGGTTGAACCCATCATGAAGGCCTTGAAGCAAGCTCAAGGCATAGACGGCAAATACACCCGTATTTCCAGCTCCAAATTTATCCCCACCATCCTGACCGAATTTAACGCCGGTAAATTGATGGCTGACGTGGTTCAGGCACCACTGCCCATGCTGCAATTGCTCAAAGAGCAGGGCGTTCTGATTCCGCATCAGTCCGAAGCGGTGCAGGGCTACCCCGAGTGGGCCACGCAAGATGATTCCATTATTCAGTTTGGCATTGAATATGTGTCTTATATCTATAATACGGACCACCTCAAGCCCGAGGACGCTCCTCAGCGCTACGAAGATCTGGCTGATCCTAAATGGAAAGACAAGATTGTCATGGCCAACCCGTCCAACCACCCATCCACTATTGGCTGGTTGATTGGTCTGAAGGAAAAAGTATTCACGGACGAAGAGCAGTGGATGCAGTTTCTGAAAGGTCTGGCGGCCAACAAGCCCATGTTTGTGGCCTCATTCGGCCCCACTCCTGCGCCCATTGAAAGTGGCGAGAAGCTGATCGCTATTTCCATGCCCAAGTACATTGTGACCAAATCGCCGGCTCCATTGGCTTGGGGGCCTATGTCGGATCAGCCTTTGCTGGGTTCGCCCCGTGCGATCGCCTTGACCAAGAACGCTCCACACCCCGATGCGGCTCGTGTGTTCCTGGATTACTGGCTGGGCAACGAAGCCATGGGCATTTTGGCTAACAAGGTAGGTGAATATGTGCTGGCCCCCGGCGTGCATCCACCTGTCGCTGGTATTGAGCAAGCTAAGGTTGAGCCAATTCGCGATTTGAGCGATGAGGAACTGGTCCGCTGGGGCCGTGAATTCAGCCGTATTTTCGCTGTACGCTGATCGGTCATTACATTTATTGGTTCGCCAAGAACGGGGCGCCTCGGCGCCTCGCCTCTTTTTTACTGAAGATTTCTACTCATTATGCAAATTGAAATTACCGGCCTAAGCAAGACCTACGTCTCAGAGGGCAAAACCTTCAAAGCTTTGGACAATATCAACCTGACGATTCCCGCTAATGAGTTTTTCACACTTTTAGGGCCCAGCGGCTGCGGCAAAACTACCTTGCTGCGTTGCATTGTGGGCCTGGAAACACCAGACGAAGGTGAAATCCGCATTGGGGACGAAATCGTCTGGTCCAAAGAGAAAAATATTGCTGTGCCAGTGGAAAAGCGCGGTCTGGGCATGGTGTTCCAGACTTACGCCATCTGGCCGCATATGACGGTGTTCGACAATATTGCTTACCCCCTGCAAGTGCGTGGTGAGCGCAAAGAGGTGATCCGTGAAAAGGTCGCCAACATTCTGAAGTTTGTGCAGCTGGAAGGGGTGGATCAGCGTTCGGCGACCCGTCTGTCCGGTGGCCAACAGCAGCGTGTGGCATTGGCACGAGCCTTGGTGGCCGAGCCTAAAGTCATCTTGTTTGATGAGCCGCTCAGTAACCTGGATGCCAAACTGCGTGAAGAAACCCGCAAAGAGCTGCGCGAGTTCTTGAGCCGTCTGGACATTACGGCCGTATACGTAACGCACGACCGGGTGGAAGCTCTGGCTTTGTCCAATTCCATTGCCGTGATGCGTGGAGGCAAGGTTCTGGAGATCGGATCGCCAGAGAAAATTTACTTTGATGCAGACCACCGCTTTGTAGCGGACTTTATTGGCCGCGCAAACCAGATCAGTGCCACCGTGCGCGAACAGCGCGTGGACTCCACCATCGTGGAATGCGAACTGGGCCAATTGCACAGCAAGAAGCGCGATCTGGCAGTGGGTACCGAAGTGACCCTGTGCATTCGTCCGGAATTTATCCGTGTCAGCAGCCAGTCGGGCGAAACCGGCCAGAACCTGTTTCATGGACAAGTGTTGGCCTTGGAGTTTGTGGGCGAGTCCTACGAGGCCGAGGTTCAGGTCGGCAAGGAAAAATTGCTGGTGTGTATCGATCCCGATGTGAAGGTCAAGGAAGGCGACACCGTGCGCTTTAACCTGCACCCTGAACACTGCATGCTGCTGTCGGCATAAGGGCGAGGCATCATGAATAACACTCGCAGACCACTTAGCTGGTCGCTCATTCTTATTGTCGGTTTCCTGACCCTGTGTCCGGTCTTGATGTTGCTGCTGGGAAGTTTCTCTCAGGGCCTGACAGCGTTTGGTTCCTTCACCACGGCCAAGTATGTGGCCGCCTATACCGATCCCTTCTTGCTGGAAGTCACCTTTAATACGGTGGTTTTCGTCTTGGGTTCATCCTTGTTTTCCACGGCACTGGCTGTTTTCCTGGCCTACTTGAACACCCGCACGAATATGCCCATGAAGGGTGTGTTCACGGTCCTGTCCATTGTGCCCATGATGATTCCGCACTTGCTGTTCTCGGTCAGCTGGGCCTTATTGCTCAATCCGTCCAACGGTTTGATCAATATGTTCTTGCAGGACACCTTGGGCTTGCAGGAAGCACCGCTGAACATCTATTCCTTGTGGGGCATGATTTTGGTGGAGGGCTTGCTGAACATGCCCGTTGCCTATCTGATCATTGCGCCTGCCATGGCTTCGTTTGACGTGTCGATGGAAGAGTCTTCGCGCGTGTTCGGGGGCGGTTTGTGGCGCACGCTGACACGGGTCACTTTGCCTATTTTGCGTCCTGCCATCATGGCAGCGTTCATTTTGGCGATTGTGCGTGCACTGGCCTCCTATGCCGTGCCCCGAGTACTGGGTACGCCGGGCCGGGTAGATGTTCTGGCAACCTATCTCTTTGAGATGATCTCCACCGGTTTTGCGCCGGATTATGGAAAAGCGGCGGCGCTGGGGATGAGTGTGCTGTCCGCCTCTATTGCCTTGATCGTGCTGTACCGCTACATGACAGCGGAAAGCAGCAAGTACGTGACCATTTCCAGCCGGGGTTTCAAACCTACTCAGCTGGAACTGCGCCGTGCCAAAGTGCCTTTGTTCATCATCGTGGGTCTTATCAGCTTGCTGATGGTGATCTTGCCGGTGGCCGTGTTGCTCTACACCTCCATGATCCCGTACTCCATGGTGCCTAGTGCTCGCGCATTCTCTCTGATGAGCTGGGCAAACTGGATTGATGTGCTGGAAGATCCGATCTCCAAAGTGGCCATGAAAAACAGTCTGTTCCTGGCAGTAGTCGGGGCCAGTCTGGGGGTGCTGCTATCGCTGTTTGTCGCTTACGTCGTGGTCAAGCTGCGAACGCGGGCGGCGGCATTGCTGGACACCTTGAGTTTCCTGTCCTTTTCCTTCCCAGGCATTGTGATTGGTATCGGCTTTATGTGGTTCTTTGTGCAAACACCGCTCTACGCCACGCTCACGGCCTTGTTGCTGGCTTATATTGCCGCCTATCTGCCTTATGGCATTCGGCCTTTGTCTGCAGCATTTGTGCAAGTACATGCGCACTTGGAGGAATCTTCTTCCGTGGCCGGTGCAAGTTCTTGGACCACCATGCGGCGCATCATTATTCCTTTGCTGATTCCCGGCGTGGTGTCGGCCTGGATTTTGATGGCCACCATGTTCATCCGCGAACTGACTGTCTCGGTAGTGCTGTCCAGGCCGGGCACAGAGGTCTTGGCCGTGCAGGTGCTGGGTTATGCCGAAGACGGTTTGTGGGGCAAGCTCTCTGCCTTGGGGATCATCATGATTTTGATCTCTACGGTCCTGGTCTTGTTGGCCATGTATGTCGGTAACTTTTACAAGCGCCGCCAAGGCACGATGTAAAACAGGATGTCGCTAGTACAAGGGCCTGATTACCGAAAGGGATTCAGGCCCTTGTTGTTTGTGCTTTCAGGCTTTATCTTGGCGCAGCTGTGTAGGGCCGCGGCTGGGATGTAAGGCAGCCAGCAGGCCATCTCTCTTTAATTGATTCAAAAAAACGTATGACGCATACATGCAAAGTCTTGGTGGTCGGTGGTGGTGTGATGGGAGCGTCGGTTGCCTGGCATTTGAGTAAAGCCGGGGCTCGGGTCACCTTGATTGATCAAGGACCCACCGCTGCCCCCACTGCCACAGAGGCTTCCTTTGGGTGGGTAGGGGCCAGCGCCAGTACCCCCTCCGATGATCCGGCAGCCTTTGCCTTGCGTTTGAGCGCCATAGAGGAGTTCAAACGTCTGGATCAGGAGCTGGGCAGTTTGCCCTTAGTAGTTCGTGGGGCTTTGCTATGGGGGGCGACAGAGCAGGAAACCGCTGATTTGATTGCGGATCATGCATCTGCGGGCTCCACGCTTGAAAGCTTGTCGAGGGAGCAGTTAAGGGAAATAGAACCCAGCTTGCTGGCCCCTCCGGCCTTGGCCGCGTGGGCCCCTGACGATTTCGCACTGGAGCCAGTTGATTTGGCTCGTGCCTTGATTCTGGCAGCCCAATCGCAGGGGGCCCATGTGCTGACCGGCAAGGTGGAGGCCCTGCATCATGCAGGTGGGCGGGTGCAAGGTGTGCGCGTGCAGGGGCAGACTGTCTTGGCTGACAAAGTGGTGTTGGCTAACGGTCATGGCGCCGTGGATTTGCTAAGCGGTGTTGGGCTGTCCTTGCCAATTTATTCACTGCCCGCAGTATTGATGCGCATCGAGATGGATAAAAGCCTTGTCCGCCATTTGCTGTGCGCCCAGGATTTGGAGTTGCGTCCGGCCAGAGGCCAAGGGCTGCTATCTGCTTTTGACTATCCGGAGCAGGGCGAGGCCGGCCTGCCGGCTTTGGCAGAGCAAACCTGTCAGACCCTGACGGGTATGTTCAAGCTGGCCCTGCCCCCTTCCATATGTGCTATTGAAGTGGGGCATCGCCCCATGACAGAGGGCAAAGTGCCTATCTGTGATTTTGTGGCGGGGATGGAAAATCTGTTTGCGGTGGTGGCGCACCCTGGAGTTATTCTGGCTCCCATGTTGGGTAGGCAGTGCACGCAGGCATTGTTGGCTTAATGAAGTGGGCAGTAATACATAAGTGAGCTGTCCTAACTAGTTCGCACACCTTTGCTGATAGACCAGCAACTAAAACTGTCTTGTTAATGGTTCAAGGCTGGCTGACAAAAGAAAAGGCCTGATTTCGTGGAGATACGAAATCAGGCCTTTTTACTTAACTATCCTGCTTGAGGGCGGTGATGTCGCTACCTGAGCTCAGAGCAGGGGAAGTGGATGTCAGCGTGTGCTTATTCCTCTTCCACGAAGGTTTCTTCGCGTTTCTTTTTCACGGCGGGTAGGGCAACCACCACCACCAGGAAGGCGGCCAGTACCAGCAGCGACAAGGACAGAGGACGCGTCACAAAGGTGGTGTAATCACCGCGAGACAGCAGCAGGGCACGACGGAAGTTTTCTTCCATCATCGGTCCTAAAACCAGACCCAGCAGCAAAGGTGCACCTTCACAACGCAGCTTGGACCACACGTAGCCAACAAAACCAAAGGCAGCCGTGACCAAAATATCAAACACGTTGTAGTTCAGTGAGTACACACCGACCGTGCAGAACACCAGGATGGCCGGGAACAGCAGGCGGTAAGGCACTTTGAGCAGCTTCACCCACAGGCCGACCAGAGGCAGGTTCAGGATGACCAGCATCAGGTTACCAATCCACATGGAGGCGATCAGGCCCCAGAACAGCTCGGGGTGGCTGGTCATCACTTGTGGACCGGGCTGAATGTTGTGGATGGTCATCGCACCAATCATCAGCGCCGTCACAGCGTTACCAGGAATACCCAATGTCAGCAGCGGGATAAAGGAGGTCTGTGCGGCAGCGTTATTAGCCGACTCAGGACCAGCCAGACCAGCGGGGTGACCTTTACCAAAGCGTTCCGGGTTCTTGGAGATTTTCTTCTCCAGGGTGTAGGACGCAAAGGAAGACAAGACCGCGCCACCACCAGGCAAAATGCCCAGCACCGAACCCATGGCGGTACCGCGCACAACGGCAGGCCAGGATTCTTTGAACTCTTGCTTGTTGGGATACAGCGAACCCACTTTGCCGGTGATCTCGACACGCTGGTCGCCTAGCTCCAGGTTGTTCATGATTTCGGAGAAACCAAACACACCCATGGCGACGACAGCAAAGTCGATACCGTCTTGCAGTTCTGGAATACCAAAGTCATAACGAGCCACGCCCGAGTTAACGTCAGTACCGACCATACCCAGCAACAGGCCCAGTAAGATCATGCAGATGGCTTTAGGCAGGGAACCTGATGCCAGCACGACGGCACCGACCAAGCCTAAGACCATTAAGGAGAAATACTCCGCCGGTCCGAACTTGAAGGCGACCTCCGCCAAAGGGGGCGCAAACGCAGCCAGCAGCACGGTGGCCACACAACCAGCAAAGAAAGAACCCAGAGCGGCAATTGCCAAGGCAGCACCGGCACGGCCATTACGGGCCATCTGGTGTCCATCCAGCACAGTCACCACGGCTGACGTTTCCCCCGGCAGCGCAACCAGAATGGCCGTTGTAGACCCACCATACTGGGCGCCGTAGTAAATACCGGCCAGCATGATCAGACCTGCCACGGGTGGCAGCACATAGGTGATGGGCAGCAGCATGGCAATGGTTGGCACGGGGCCAATACCCGGCAGCACGCCAATCAAGGTACCCAGCACGCAGCCGAGCAAAGCATAGGCCAGGTTCTCGGGCGTAAACGCCACCGAGAAGCCCAGCATCAGGTTGTCAAATAATTCCATTTCTGTTCACTCCCAATCAGGCCAGGAAACTTGGCCACAAGGGGAACACCAGCCCCAGGCCTTTGATGAACGCTGCCCAGACAAACAGCACCAGAAAAAAGGCTGCGGCCAGGGCAACAGGCCAGCTGAACTCGTGGCTGGCAAAGCTGCTGATCAGAACAAGCAAGAAAATGGAGAGGTAGACACCTAAATAGTTAAGGGTCAGACCGCAGACTACCACCGCACCGATGATAACCAGGGCCACTTTCCAGTTAAACTTCTCTACTTCGGTTTTTTCCGCTTTGGCAGACATCGAACTGAATGTGACAACAGCTCCTAATAAGCATTGGCAAACACCCAACCAAAAGGGAAAGTAGCCAGGGCCCATACGGGCGGCTGTGCCCATTGAGTAACTGGTAGCACCGAGCGCAAAACCTGCCCCGATGACCATGAACATAATCCCGGACCAAAAGTCCTGTTTGTTTTTAATTTGCATAAGGTGGATTCTCCTTGTCTGCCTTGCGCATAAGTTTTCCTTTTTTCCTGTGTCAGCTTCTTTATTCAGGAGCACGGCTCCAGTTCTCTGCTTGTGCCGACTGCATTGAACAGAGGTGACGCATGGTAATGGAGCACTTGCAGACTGGAAACCCTGACATGACCCTAGTTTTTAAGGGTTTTCCCGGTAATTCGGGAAATTTAGGGTTTTTTGGGAGCGTGTTGGCCGGTCGATGAGGGGCTTTGAAAGAAATTTGAAAGGTAATGGAAAGATGGGTGAAAGGTTATCATTAGTATGAAATTCCTCTACCCAGTAACGCTAGCAATGGTTTACGATAAGGCCCATGTTGCAAGATCTCGACTTTCTCGCTGACCGTATTGGTCAACTGGTAGAGCAATCTCGTCAGCTCCACGCTGAACGCGCTCAATTATTAGCTCGTCTGAAAACTCAGGATGCCGAGCTGGACTCTTTGCGCCAGCAAAACCGGCGCCAGCAGGACGAGTTTGAGTCCTTGTCCACCGGTGTTGCATCGCATCAGCGTCAATTGGATGTGGTACAACAGCAAGCGCAGGCCGATCAGGCTGAATTGAAAAGGCTGCTTGAGCAAGAACAAGCGCAAGTAATGGCTTTGCGACGTGAGCTGGATAGTGCACGAGCCGGAATGGGCGTGTTGCGCGATGTGGCTGGACAGGCTCGAGACCAGATTGGTTCGATCCTGATGCGTCTACCCGGTGCGGTACAGGAGTAAATCATGGAACGAGTCGATATTTCCCTGTTGGGCCGCGATTATTCTCTGGCGTGCCCACCCTCTGAAAAAGCTCGCTTGCTAGATGCTGTTAAACTAGTTGATCAGCGCATGCAGACCATCAAGGCTTCTGGTCGTGTGTCGGGCAGTGAACGCATCGCTGTTATGGCCGCTATTCAGATCGCCAGCGAGTTTTTATCTGCTAAAGCACCTGATGGTCCACTGGCTAATGTTGCATTTGGCGATTTCAAGCGTAAAATTGAAGACATGAACGCGATGATGGACGAAGTCCTGGAGCCTTCCGGTAATTCGCGTTGAACTAATTTGAAGGCAGCCACCTGTTATTCCTCACAGGCTGCCTCATCCCAGTAAGTCCCTGCCGTGTTCGTGACACGACCATACATTCCTTGAACCAATGCTTTTGGCATACAGGTTGTTGGATTGGCCAATAGGAGCGATCGTCCTTCGCGGCGAACCCGAAGCTGGCCTGATGACAACCGATCTTGGACCTTCGGTTCCAGGATGCCGGTCTTGACGGCAATGGTGGGGCACCTACAAAAAAAGCCCGTCCAGAATCTGGACGGGCTTTTTTCTTTTCTTTATCCCTGACTGCGAGTGCCAGCTTGTTTGCTGGCATAGGCAAACAGTGCCAGTCCGCCAATAATCATGGGCAGTGACAGCCATTGGCCCATCGACAGGCCCGCACTCAACAGACCCAGATAGCCATCCGGCTCGCGTGTGTACTCAACCATGAAGCGGAAAAAGCCGTAGCCGATCAGGAACAGGGCACTGGTCTGTCCCACAGCGCGAGGGCGACGGGTAAACCACCACAGCAAGATGAATAGAGCAATGCCTTCCAGCGCCATCTCGTAGAGTTGAGACGGGTGGCGTGCAATGCCGTCTACTTGCGGAAATACCATGGCCCAAGGTACATCGCTTGGGCGGCCCCACAATTCACCATTGATAAAGTTGCCCAGGCGGCCAACGGCCAATCCGAGCGGAATCAGCGGTGCCAGGAAATCACTGACTTCCAGAAAACGGCGCTGACGATTCCGGGCAAAGAGAGCAATCGTCACCAGCACGCCAATCAGGCCGCCATGAAAAGACATGCCGCCTTGCCAGACATATAAAATCTCCAGCGGATGCGACAGATAGTAAGAGGGCTGATAAAAAAGGGTGTAGCCCAGACGTCCGCCCGCTACTACGCCCAGGACGCAGTAAAAGATCAGGTCTTCCAGGTCTTTACGAGTCAGCAGGGCATTGCCTGCGCGAATACGTGCCGAGCCAACCAGCCATACCAGGCCAAAGCCGACCAAATACATCAAGCCGTACCAATGGATGGCAAGGGGGCCAAGTTGTATGGCGACGGGATCAAATTGCGGGTGAATTAACATGCGTGCCCATTACAGAGATGAATATCAGATAATAGCGTGACTGCGAGCCCAGGCTAGGGCTTGGTAAATTGTAAGGGAAGGATCATGCTGCATTCAGTCTCTTGGGCCAGCCGCTTACCATTAGTAGTCCTTTGTGGGCTGATGAGCTTTAATCTAGCGGCAAAGGCTGATACGGTATCTCTCATGGAGCTAGTGCAGGCGCAGTGCTTGTCTTGTCATCAGATCGACCGTAAGCGGGTTGGCCCTCCTTTCAAGGAGATCGCCCAACGCTATGCAGCAGGTCCGGCCAAAGAGACTCAAGCGTATTTGCAGCGACAAATTCAACAGGGGAGCCGGGGTAATTGGGGAGCCATTCCCATGCCTGCTCAAAATCGTATCAGTGCCGAGCAAGCACAAGCTATTGCAGCCTGGTTGCTGAGTCTAGCCAATTCGTCAACAAAGGAGATCTCATGAAGGAAACAGCCATATTAGGTGGCGGATGTTTTTGGTGCACAGAAGGGATTTTCAAAGCCTTGCAGGGTGTGCAGTCTGTGGTGCCCGGATATTGCGGTGGCCACGTTGATCATCCCACCTATGAGCAGGTATGTGGAAAGCAGACAGGCCATATTGAGGTGGTCAAGGTGGAGTTTGATCCATCTGCCATTTCCTATCGGGACTTGCTGGAAGTATTTTTCCTGACCCATGATCCAACTACGCTGGATCGTCAGGGTGCCGACCAAGGGCCTCAATATGCATCTGCTATTTTTTGCCAGAATGACGAACAGCGCCGTCAGGCCTTTGAGGTCATAGAAGAAATTAAATCGCAGTTTGACGAGCCTATCGTGACGCATGTGCTCGATAGCCCCACCTTCTGGCCTGCAGAAGACTATCACCGCGATTATTTCGCCCTCCATCCTGAACAGGCTTACTGTCAGATGGTGATTGCGCCCAAACTCAAAAAGTTTTATCAGCGCTTTCAGGATCTGCTGGTTAAAAACCCCTAAGCAGCTTCAAGGTTGTTGGGTAGGAGCAAGGTAGCGTCTATACAAGGCGCTACCTGGTAATGTCAGACGGGCCATCAGGCCAATAATCAGTAAAGTCAGCGCAAGCCGGCCCACCAGAGCCACCCAGATGTTGGCACCCAAAGCCAGAATAAGGACAGTATCCTCAATTAAGGAATGGCTTAAGGACAGCCAGGACAGAGCCAGCAAGCGGGTTCTAGGGCTGTAGTTTTGTTGGCGCGACTCATCAATAATCAGGGCGCCGCCGTAGCTCAGACCCAGCAGGACGCCAATCGTAGTTGTTGGGGCGACTCGCTCTTCCAAGCCAGAAAAACGTAGCAAGGGTAGTAGCAGCTTGGTCAGCAAACGGGTGAAGCCGATTTTTTCCAGTATGGACAGGATCAGCAACAAACCCAGAATAATTAGCCAAGTCATGAACAGCGAGCTGGCGGTACCCCACAGCCAATCAATCCAGCCTTGCCAGCCGCCTTGTGTCGCATTGGATTGCCCGTAAAGCCAGGCTAGTGAAACGGGCTCTTGCAATAGCCCAGTGCTGTTCAGGCCCCAGGCCAGCAAACCGCCATATAACAGGGCACAAACAATGCGCAAAGTCGCGGTAAACCAGAAACTGGCACCTGCTCGACGAACGATGGCCTGTTCCATCGGCATATTGTGAGCGAACAGCATCATGGTGCCCAGCACGCTGATTTGAGCCACGGTAAAGCTCAAGCTATCGCCTAGGGCTGCCATCGACCCGATGCCGGCGTAAATTCCAGCCAGAGCGGTCGTTGCCCAGACAATCCCCGCCTCCGCCGGTAAGCCCACCAAAGCCATGACCGGACCGATCAATTTTCCGGCCTGCTCAATCAAACCTAACTGTGCAGCAATACGTACCACGATCATGATGGGAATCATGATTCGTGCCACGGTATAGAACATGCGCAGGCTGCGGATAAAAGTGGAGCGTAGGAAGTTCAGCATGACAGCCGCTTAGTTGAAAAACTGACTGATGCTAGCACGGCACAATAGGGGATCAACATGCTGTGGCGCGTGCCCAACTGGACGGCGCGAGTAGAAAGCTGGAACAGAGCTAGCGATGTAAGGCGTTCTGTTTCTTATCGCCCAAGAAAAAGCCCCTGAAGGCTTGCTCATGTAGTCAATGTATCTGGCTGCATGGGCTTTCCCGATCAGGGGCCATCTGGTTCTGAAGTCGCTAGCTATCGACCCGAGCAGTGTCCACCGCTGGCGGCTTGTCCGCTACCCCAGGCAATGGGGGCGGGTTCAGGGCGATATGGGTAGTCTTGCAAGCTGTCCATCACCACCAGTGCGATGACGACCAGCCAGAAGGTACTGGTAATAAGGCGGAAAGTAGTTTTACTCATGCTTGCGCCACTCAAGGGTTAACGCGGCGGCGAATGCGCACGCCTATGATGGACCCGGCAAAGGCCAGTGCAAACCAGACCCAGCCATGCAGGCTGGCCGAGGCAATGCCCCCCAGGAATGCGCCTACATTACATCCGAAAGCCATACGAGCACTGTAGCCCATGACCAAGCCGGCAATCGCGCCTACCCACAAGGTGCGTGAGTTGGGCGACTTGAAATTGGCAGGATGGTTCCAGCGAGAGGCGGCCATCGCACCCAAAATCAAACCAAAGTTGGTGACTGAGGTAACGTCAGCCAAGACAGGTTCCGCCAGACGTTGGGCATGCGGAGCAACTCCCCAGAAGGCGTCACCCACAGGGGACCAGCCTAGAGCCGAGAATACTTTCGCGCCCCACAGTCCAATGCCGTAAACGATGCCCCAAGGTTGTCCGGCAACCACCATGTGAATGGCGTACAAGACGGCCAGCAACAAGGCACCCATCCACCAGCGCATTTCCCATTTTGCTGGACTGCTGTTCTGTGCTTTTTGGTGACGTCGTGCGCCTCGGCCTACCCACCAGGACACTGCACCACATGCGACGACAGTGATCAGCAAGGCAATTGGCCAACCGAAAGAGACATTCAGATCTACGGCGGGCAAACCGCCCAGAGCGATCCAGCCGGGTTGATGCGAAGCGCCCAAAAAGCTGCCAATGGCAAAGGTAGGCAAGACGGCAAAGGAGATCGGTGCGCCAGCGCCTGCTTTATAGAGCGTTCCCGAGCCGCAACCATCGGCCAGCTGCATGGCGGCGCCGAACAAAAAGGCGCCCAGCACCAGGCTAATGGTCAAGGGGGCAATTGCGCCGACCAGTTCGCCACCACTATCGGCGATCAAGGGCAGGGTGAAGGCAGCTGCCAGGACCAGCAAGAGCATCTGCGCCCAGATCCCTTGAGGGTCACGGCGTTCAATATAGTTACGCCAGCCGGTGGTAAAACCAAAGCGCGCGCCCTGCAGCACAGCACCAAAGCCAATCCCCAGCAAGGCCAGCAATCCTTGGCGCAGTCCGCCTACCAGCGCGACCCCGACAATCAGGGCTACGCTGGCTAGGATAAAGCCCAGTCTAGTTAGAAGAAGCATGTTCGGATACCAACGATTTAATTAAGGGCGCGCTTGGCATCGAGTTTCAAGACCTCGAAGCGGGAGGGCTGATTGTCCATGGGCAGATTGCTACGGCTCCATTCCACAACGGACTCGGGGTAAAGCTTCACATTCGGGTTGCCAGCCAGTTCAGAGAGTACAAACCAGTTGGTAGCAGCCCAGTGTCCGGTATTGCAGAAAGAGACGGTAGGTTTGTCATCCAGGCCTTGCTCTTTGACGATCTTGACCAGTTCATCCGTATCTTTCAGGACGGGTTTGTCGCTGCGGAAAAAGCTGTTGAAGTCCAGTTCGCGCGCACCGGGCAAGGTGCCGTAGCGGGCTGCGGCATCAACACGCTGCTCCCCTTTGAAAAAGGCAGGTGGGCGGGCGTCCAGCAGGACTGGAGCTTGACCAGACTTGATGTAATCCGCGACCTCTTGGGTGCTGACGACCATGTCTTGACGGTATTGGTAGGTAAATTCGCTTGGCGTCACCGTTGGGGTGTCTTTGCTGAGGGGCTTGTCTTCAGCTTCCCAGGCTTGCAAACCACCGTCCAGAATCGACAGCTGTGTCAGGCCGCCGGCTTTCAATGTCCAGTACACGCGTGCTGCGGCACCAAAGTCGGTTGGGTTAGCACCGGCGTAAGTCACTACAACGTAGCTGTCTTTGGATATGCCTGCTTTGCTGAACAGGGCAGACAGGTCTGCTTCGGAGCGCAGCGCACCGGCATTTTCGGCAGGGCCACGATAGGCGCCGTAAGGGGTATGAACGGCGCCCGGCACATGGCCCGCTGCATATTCTTTATCCGTGCGTATATCCAGAATACGCAGATTCGCCTGATCCAGCTTAGTAGCCAGATCGGAGGCCGAGATCAAGGCGGGCGCTTTGGCTGCTGATTCGCTGTTTGCTGGCTCTGCGGAGGCAGAAGGGGCCAGTACCGTGCTGAATGCAAATGCCAAGGAGATGACGATAGGTTTAATCATTATTGCTCTCTGTAGTAAGCAGTGGCCTGCTTAGAGGATTAAGTGCATAAGGAATGGTAATGAACGCAGCTATAGAAAATAACGATGAATTGGGGATTAGCTTATTTCTTGGGGGCGTAAGAGGCGTAAAACGGGGCTGACGATGAAGGGGAGAGGATGTGCTGTTGTTTAGATGGGGGAGTGTGGGGAGTTGGAGTTTGTTGTGCTTGGGGGGATGAGTCTGAGTCTGAGTCTGAGTATGGGTATGGGTATGGGTATGGGTATGGGGGGAGCTGCTTTCTATATAGATAGTGGCAGAGGATGCCTTGGCTCATGTCACTCATATAACAGAGGACTTGTTCTGGAAAGGGCGGGCTTCTCTATATATATAGAGGAAGGTGGCGATGAGCGTGCTTTTGCTCAGGTTAGCTTCATAAGCAGGGTTCTGATCCTGGAAAAGGCGATGCTTCTCTATATAGAAGGTGTTTTGCATCGGTCCATATTTATAAGATTTTTTTTGCTCTCCTGTAAAAGCCGGTGGCTTCATAGGGGCGAGAGTGTTCGCGCTCTATATATAGGAGGAGAACGAAGGCGCTCTCTATATAGGGGATAAGAAGAGGAGGGGAGCCGTAGGCTCTCTCGGTAAGCCGCCACTCTGGGCCCGGGTACCGAAGGCTTCGGGCGGACTGCTTGCCGGCGCTAAGCGCCGGTACCCTGGTCGGAGTCACATTCGGGGCGCAGTCTGAACTCGCCCAGTGCTCGGTCCCCCGGACCAAGCACAAGCGTTGGGCTCAAACAGCAGACTGCTTGCCTCCCCGACTGCAACTCCGCCTGCGGCAATCAGCCTGACTCGCCCAAGCCTTCAGTACCCGGACCCAGAGCGGGTTTCGTCTGACTACCTACCTACCTACCTACCTACCTACCTACCTACCTACCTACCTACCTACCTGCGATTATTCTTCTTCGCTTAATTAGATCAGTTGGGGGAGATGCTTTTGGCGGAATAACAAATTATTCATGGTTAAGTGGACTGGTTCATTTGTGAGCAAAGGGGCCAAGCTCTATTCAGTGGAGGGGGAGTTTGAGTTCAAGCAAGCAAGCAAGCAAGCAAGCAAGCAAGCAAGCAAGCAAGCAAGCAAGCAAGCAAGCAAGGGACTGAACGACGAAATTTTTAGGGCGGCGTCTAAGCCTTGCCGGTAGCTACTCTATATAGAGAGGAGATAGTGATCTGGCTTTGCATGCAAATACGTAGTTAGCGGCGATTGGAGCAAGGCATTACGCTTTCATAGCGATGCTTCAGGATGCAGACTCTTGTAGCTAGGAAAATAGTTAAAATTATTTTTTCGGGCTATTTCTTATATCTATCAATATGCTACGTTCTTTTTCCAGGTCTGCACTCATCAAATAGTGAGAAATATGACAGAGAATGCTTGCACATCCGAATTTCATCGTGCTATAGTTCTTTTCTCGCTGCAGCACACACAGGGTTTTCCCTCTAAGCGCTACAGCAAGCAGT